>DASXFU010000038.1:0-299453 GCA_036489435.1 Rhizomicrobium sp.
CGCTTCGTAGGCGATGCCTTTTTCGTCGAGCGAGATTTTGACCTTCTGCGCATACGGCGAGAGCGGATGTTCATAGACGATGAGTGTCACGGTTATTTCCTTTTGTCGTTCCAGATTTGTGCCATCCAGCCGAACAGCGTCGCCGCGTCCGACGGCACGTCTTTTGCGCCGAACTCGCGATAGAGCGCGGCGGTGTTAACGGCAATACGTTCGCTGTCGCCCCAATTGGCAAAGTCGGCGAAGGAGATATCGCGCGCCGCTTCCAGCGCGTCCATGCCGGAATCGTAGCGCTTCTTCGCTTCATCGCGGATATAGGTGAGATAATCGCGCACGCGCGCAACGCCGCGCTTGTCGGTGACGGGACCGTGCCCCGGCACGATCACATCGGCGTCCATCGCTTCGATCTCTTCGCAGGCCGAAATCCAATTGCCGACCGGACCTGCCCAGATGATCGGATGACCTTCGATAAAAAGAATGTCGCCGGTGAAGACGGTTTTGTCAGCGGGCACAAAAGCGATGGCATCGCCGCCGGTGTGTGCCGGTCCGACTTCGATGAGTTCGACGGTTTTGCTGCCCACGACTTTCGCGGCGTGGCCGGTGAAGGTCGTGTCTGGCAATTTCGCGTCGATGCCTTCGAACTGATAACGCCCGAAGCAATGCAGGAAATATTCTCCGGTGAGGCCCATGTCGCCCGCGATTTTCATCAATCCGGCGAGACCGGCGGGTGTTTCATGACCCATCGCTTTTTTTGCGCCTTCGGTGGCGATGATCTCCGCGCCTTCGACGAGTACATTCCCATAGCAGTGGTCGCCATTGTGGTGCGTGTTGAACAGCGTGTGGATCTTCGCATCGCTCGTGCGCTTGAAACTTTCCAGCATCGCGCGCGTGTGCGCGTAATCGAACATCGTGTCGATGAGCAGCGCCTCGCCATCGCTGGTCACAAGACCGGAGTTCGACAAACCCCATCCGCCATCCGGTTGCAGATAAGCAAACGAGCCATTGCCGAAACCTTGAACACCCGCCTCGTAACGCGCTTTGGGAAACGTCATGCTCATAGTCCGGTCAATCCTCCATCCACGGCGAGCGTCTGGCCCGTGATGTATGCGCTTTCTTCGGAGAGAAGGAACAACGCGGCATACGCCGTTTCCCATCCCGTGCCTTGGCGATTGAGCGGCACGTTCGTGGCCGTGCGATTTGGACGTCCGCGTGTGGCGAGCCGTCCGATAGAAGTATCCATCAATCCCGGTGCAACGACGTTCGCGCGGATCCAGCGACGCGCACCTTCGAACGCCACGTGACGGCACAAACCGAACAATCCAGCCTTCGACGCATCATACGCCGGCAGACGGCTGCCTGCTGTCATGCCGGCGATGGATGAAACGAAAACGATGGACGATCCATCGGCGAGTTTTGGCAGCGCGTGTTTCACCGTCAGCATGTGCGAGCGCAGATTGATCGTGAAAACTTTGTCCCAGCTTTCGGCGGTCGTGCCGTCGAGCCACGCGCCGCCCGCGCCAATGCCGACGTTCAGTGCCAGTCCGTCCAATCCGCCCAGTTTCGAACTCGCTTCCTCGAGCATGCGCACAATGTCGGATTCATTCGTTGCGTCAGCTGTGATGGCGAATCCTGTGCCGTCTTCCTTCGCTATGAGATCGGCGGTCGCTTGCGCGCTCTTGGCGTCCCGATCCGCTATGGCAACTACCGCGCCTTCGCGCGCGAACAACACGCTCATCGCGCGTCCGTTGCCGATGGGCGTATCGGCCTCGCCGATATCCATCTGGCCACCGCCCAAAATAAGAACGCGGCGGCCCGCGAGTCGCGAACCCGCTTTCGCCTTGCCCGTCGATTCCGGCGGCGTGTGTATGACGCGCTCGCTCATGGACGTTCTCCCTTGACCGATTAGGACGCGGCTGCTTGATCTCCGCAAGCACTATGTCTTGACGGGCCGGCAATGTTCGAAGCGGTGATTTGGGATTTTGGCGGCGTCTTCACCACGTCGCCTTTTGAAGCGTTCGCGCGATATGAGCGCGAGAACGATCTGCCAATCGATCTGATCCGCAAGATTAACAGCCAGAACCATTTGACCAACGCCTGGGCGCGGTTTGAGCGTGCCGAACTCGATCTTGACGGTTTCGACAAAGCCTTCGCCGACGAGGCGCTGGTGCTCGGTCACTACGTGCCGGGCAAGGATATCATCGGATTACTGTCCGGCGATTTTCGCCCCGAGATGATCGAAGCCCTGCGTCGCGTCAAGACGAAATACAAAACCGGCTGCATCACCAACAATGTGCCGTCGAACCAGATGGGATCGACCGAAGGCCGCTCGTTATACGCGAAGGAAGTGATGGCGCTGTTCGATCACGTGATCGAATCCGCGAAGACCGGCATCCGCAAACCCGATCCGCGCATCTACGAGATGATGTGCGAGACGCTGCGTGTCGCGTCGGCCGCCTGCATCTATCTCGACGATCTCGGCGTAAACCTGAAGCCCGCGCGCGCGATGGGCATGGCGACCATCAAGGTGGAAAGCGGTCCGCAGGCCATCGCGGAATTGGAGAAATTGCTGCCCATACGGTTGTCGTAACCAAAGTTACAACCATCGCGTGCCGCGGTGTTTAACGCGCCATTGACCATCATGCCCGCAATCTCGCGGTATGGATTGCGCCACATTCAACGAACTTTCCGAACGGGAAGGCTGGGAGCAGCTTTGCGACCCCGCCCTCGCGTTCAGCCGCGCTGATTTCGCGGAATTCCTGGCGCTGTGGACAGAGAAGGCGGCCGGCCGCGCTGTTCCCACGCGCGGCGACATGACGGCGCGCGCGCTCAAACCGTTCCTCCCCAAGGTCGCGCTGAAAGAGCGCGTGGAGTGCGATCCCTCGCGCTATCGCTGGCGTCTCGTCGGCACCTATGTGGCGCAGATATTGGGCGAACGCACGGGCCAGTTCCTTGAGGAAGGCGCATCGCCCCGCGCCGTGGCGCGCTGGACGGCGAGCTGCGATCTGGTGCTGAAGACCGCCAGGCCGCTGCGTTTCGTGGGCCGCGTGCTGGCCAAGGATTTCCTCACCAGCGAATTGCTCTTCACACCGCTCGCGGGTGACGACGGCGTGCCCCGCTTCGTCATGGGCTTCGGCCATTACAACGCCGAGCCCGATTGGCGGGCGCTGCTGCGCGGCGCGGCTGTCGCGGCTTAAGCGAAATCCTTCGCCAGCTCTTCGCGCGTCGCCGATGGGATCACTGCCATGTGGCCGTAATTGGGATGGGTGATTTCCAGCACCGCTTTGCCAGCATCGCTCTTGAACTTCGCGACCTGTTCGGGCGTGAAGCGGAAGCGGATCCAGTGGACGGAGGAGGTTTTGCCGTCCGGCGTGGTGCGGTCTTCATATTCCGTGGGCGCGCCTTTGATGGTTTCGCCGTCCAGGGAGATCGCGATGGTTTCCTCGATTCCGCCGAGCGTGCGCAGGATCTTGTCGCGCTGCACGGCGTCTTCGATTTCCAGGAGCAGCGTGGCGATGAGTTCGTGGCCTTGCGGGATCAGCGGATTGTAGGCTTCGAGTTCGCCGCCGAGCTGGTCGTCGCCGCCTTTCTCGATGTGCAGCATCTCCTGCACCTGCAGCCACATGGTCTCGTAATTCTCGAAATGGAAGGTGGCGAAAGGGCCGACTTCCAGCCGGCGCGTCTTCTTCGCCGGCAGCAATGCGCGGCGTCGGTCAGCGCGGCTTTCCGCATAGGTCTTGTAGGGAAGAATGTCCTGCGGCGTGATGCGCCGTTCCGCTGCCGTCATCATGTCTTCTCCAATAAGCCATAGGCGCGGGCGAAGATCTGAATCGGATGCTCCGGTTCTTTCGCGGCGGTCGGCTTTCCGTCCTTGTCGTTCAGCTGCTTCACGTTGTGCACGATGTGCTGCGCCGCCAGTGGGCAATCCGAGGCGATGTGTCCGCGCGCCTGCTGTGCCGCCGTGCGGAAGACGGGCCTGCCGGTCTTGATCGCGGATTGCCGCGTCTCTTTCACCACGCCGAAGGTGCCGCCATGGCCGGAGCAGCGCTCGATCACGTCCACTGGCGTGTTGGGAATGAGGCGCAGCATCTCCGCCGCCTTGGGGCCCATGTTCTGCGCGCGCGCATGGCAGGCGAGATGCACCGTCACGCCCTCGGCGAGCGGGGTGATGCCTTCGGGCAGGCCATACTTCTTTGAAATGTCCACGACATATTCGTCGATGTCGAAGGTGGATTTGGCAACGCGCTTGACGTTCTCGTCGTCGGGCACGATCAGCGCCCATTCGAATTTCAGCATCAGGCCGCAAGAGGCCGTCGGCGCGACGATGTCGTAGCCCTCGTCGATCAGCTTGACGAGATCGGCGGAGACTTTGCGGGCCTGTGCCGCCACCTTTTCCATTTCGGCTTGTTCGAGAAACGGCATGCCGCAGCAGCCGGGATAGGCAGCCCTCGTCTCCACGCCCAGATGGTTGAGCACGGCGCGCGCGGCCATGCCGGTGTCGGGCTTGTTGTAGTTGACGAAACAGGTGGCGAAGATCGCGGCCTTGCGCTTGCCGTAAGCAGGCGCCGACGCATTTACTGTGCCGGGCGTCTTCTTGTCCTGCCGCATGAACGTCTGAGACGCGAATTTCGGCAGCGGTGCGGTACGGTCGATACCCGTGACAGCCTCCATCACCGGCCGCGTCAGCTTGTTGTGTTCATCCGACGCCCAGTTGACCAATGGCGACAGCGGCACGGCCATCTTGCCGTTGCGGTCCATCTCGGCCAGTTGCCGCGCAGTGAAATCCGTCTTGCCCGCTTTCGCCTCGGCGACGCGGTGGCGCAGCATCAGATGGGGGAAGTCGAGATTGAATTCGTGCGGCGGCACATAGGGGCACTTCGTCATGAAGCACATGTCGCACAGTGTGCAGGCCTCGGTGACCTTCGAGAAATCCTCGCTCTTCACGCCATGCACTTCATCCGGGCTCGCATCGACCAGATCGAACAGGCGCGGGAAGGAGTCGCACAGATTGAAGCAGCGCCGGCAGCCATGGCAGATGTCGAACACCCGCCGCATCTCGGCATCGAGCTTGGCCGCATCCGTGAAATCCGGATCCTGCCAGTCGATCGGATGACGTGTCGGGGCTTGGAGGCTGCCTTCTTGGGCCATGATTGCTTTCAGTGCGGGTAGCGAAGAGCGTCTAGCGAGCAGGGCATCCCCTGCTCGCCATTCGCGATGCGCCAAACGCCGTTGTTGTTACTTGCCCAGCGTATCCAGGGCCTTCTGGAAGCGGCCGGCGTGGCTTTTCTCGGCCTTGGCCAGCGTCTCGAACCAGTCGGCGATCTCGTCGAAGCCTTCGCTGCGCGCGGTCTTCGCCATGCCGGGATACATGTCGGTGTATTCGTGGGTCTCGCCCGCGATGGAGGCCTTGAGGTTCAGGTCGGTGGCGCCGATCGGCTCGCCGGTCGCCGGGTCGCCGACGGCTTCGAGATATTCGAGATGGCCGTGAGCGTGGCCGGTCTCGCCTTCCGCGGTGGAGCGGAACACGGCGGAGACATCGTTATAGCCTTCGACGTCGGCCTTCTGCGCGAAATAGAGATAGCGGCGGTTGGCCTGGCTTTCGCCGGCGAAGGCGTCCTTGAGGTTCTGGGCGGTCTTGCTGTTCTTGAGTTCCGACATAGGAGTCTCCTTGTTGCTGCCCCAAACATGGCCCGCCCCGGGGCCCGCTGTCAACAGTTTAGAATAGTTCTAAACTGTGAGAATGACTCGCAGCAATCGCAGCTACTGCTTGCGCACTCGCACCACGACGTCGACACGATCCACCGCCATGCCCTTGGGCGGGGTGGGAACGCCGGCGACCGCGATGATCTCGCCGGGAATGTCGATCAGCGTGCCGTCATCCTCGCAATAGAAATGCTGGTGGTCGCCGGTGTTGGTGTCGAAGTAGGAGCGGGTGCCGTCGATGGCGACCTGGCGCAGCAGGCCCACTTCGGTGAACTGGTTTAGCGTGTTGTAAACGGTGGCGAGCGACAAGCCATGGCCGGCGCGGCCCGCTTCCTCATGCAGCGATTCGGCGGTCAGGTGCCGGTCGCCATGGCGAAACAGCAGTCCGGCCAAGGCAATTCGCTGCCGCGTGGGGCGCAGGCCCGCTTCCTTGAGGCGCGTGGCTGCTTCTTCCGCCACTTTTGATGTTTTCTTGCTCGTCATACGCGAAGCACACACTTTTCTTCAGGCCTTGCGTCAGGAACGCCGCGGGGCCAAGTTTGTCGTTGCTGCAATGTAGCCGATCCCCGGTTAGAACGCTTCTAAAAAAATGCGGCACCGCGGAGTTCGGTAAAAAAGGATCAGGGATGTTGGGACGCCAATCGAGCTTCGACCTGCAGGCCCTGCTCGCCTGCGGCCGTGGAGAACTTTTCGGCGAGGGGAACGCCCGTTTGCCGCTTCCCCCCATGCTGATGTTCGATCGCATCACCAAGATCCTGGAAAAAGGCGGCAGCGCCGACAAAGGCTCGATCGAGGCCGAGTTCGACATCCGCCCAGACCTCTGGTTCTTCCAATGCCATTTCCAAGGCGACCCGGTCATGCCGGGCTGTCTGGGGTTGGACGCCATGTGGCAGCTCGTGGGCTTCTTCCTGGGCTGGATGGGCGGCCCCGGCAAGGGCCGGGCGCTGGGCGTGGGCGAAGTGAAATTCTCCGGCATGGTGCTGCCGACCAACAAGCTCGTATCCTACGCCATCGACTTCAAGCGCGTGATCATGCGCCGGCTCATCATGGGCGTGGCCGATGGCGTGATGAAAGTGGACGGCAAGGTGATTTATGAGGCCAAGGACCTGAAGGTCGGCCTCTTCACGGAGGGCCAGGCCCCGGTGCCGGCTTAGACTTTTGCGCGTTGCATTCGACAGATCGGGAGAAAAGCCATGAGGCGGGTCGCCGTCACGGGCATGGGCATCGTGTCGCCCATCGGGAACACCACGCAGGAAGTCATCGCAAGCATGCGCGAGGCCAGGTCCGGCATCACCTTCGCCGAGCCGCAGGCCGAGATGGGCTTCAAGAGCCAGGTCCATGGCAGGCCCGAGATCGACATGGATTCCATGATCGACCGCCGCGCCAAGCGCTTCATGGGCGACACGGCGGCCTATGCCTTCATCGCCATGCAGCAGGCGCTGCAGGAATCCGGGCTCGAGGAGAAAGACATCGTCAACGAGCGCACGGGCTTGATCGTGGGTTCGGGCGGCCCTTCGGTGCGCAACATTGTGCAGGCGGTGGACATCACGCGCGAGAACAAGAGCCCCAAGCGCATCGGGCCTTTCGCGGTGCCCAAGGCCATGTCGTCTACTTGCTCGGCCGTGCTCTCCACCTGGTTCAAGATCAAGGGCGTGAACTATTCGATCTCCTCGGCTTGCGCGACATCGGCGCATTGCATCGGCAACGCGGCCGAGATGATCCAGTTCGGCAAGCAGGACGTGATGTTCGCCGGCGGCGCGGAGGAGCTGGACTGGTCGCTTTCCTGCCTGTTCGACGCCATGGGCGCGATGTCCACCAAGTACAACGCGACGCCCGCCAAAGCCTCCCGCGCGTTCGACAAGAACCGCGACGGCTTCGTCATCGCCGGCGGCGGCGCGGTGGTGGTGCTGGAGGAGATGGAGCACGCCAAGGCCCGCGGCGCGAAGATTTTGGCCGAGCTCGTCGGCTATGGCGCGACCTCGGACGGCCACGACATGGTCGCCCCGTCCGGCGAGGGCGCCGTGCGCTGCATGCGCCAGGCGCTCGCCACCGTGAAAGGTGACATAGATTACATAAATGCCCATGGCACCTCGACGCCGGTGGGCGACGTGACCGAGATCAAGGCGTTGCGCGAGGTGTTCGGCAGCCGGATTCCGCCGATCAACTCGACCAAATCGCTCACCGGCCACTCGCTGGGCGCCACAGGCGCGCAGGAGGCAATCTACTCCATCCTGCAGATGAACAACGGTTTCATCGCCGAAAGCGCCAATATAGAGGAGATCGATCCCGACGTGGCGGACGCCCCCATCGTGCGCAGCCGGGTCGACAATGCGAAGATCGAGCGGGCGCTGTCCAACTCCTTCGGCTTCGGCGGGACGAACGCAACGCTGGTTTTCCAGCGTGCCGATGCTTAAAGCTGTCACGGAGTTTGCAGGTTTGATTTCGGGCGCAGTCGCTGTGTCCCAGTTCGAGACGGATTCATGTCGGATTTGAAACCCGGGTTGATGCCAGGGCTGATGCAAGGCAAGCGTGGACTGGTGATGGGCGTGGCCAACAACCACTCCATCGCCTGGGGTATCGCGCGTGCCGTTCATGCCCAGGGCGGCGAGGTGGCCTACACCTATCAGGGCGATGCGCAGCTGAAGCGGTTGAAGCCGCTCGCCGCGCAGACGGGCTCCGACATCATGATGCCCTGTGACGTGGAGGATGACGCCCAGCTCGATGCCGTCTTCAACACACTGCGCCGCACCTGGGACACCATCGATTTCGTGGTGCATGCGGTGGCGTTCTCCGACCGCGACGAGTTGAAGGGGCGTTACGTCAACACCTCGCGCAAGAACTTCCTGCAGTCGATGTCGATCTCCTGCTATTCCTTCACGGCGGTGGCGCAGCGCGCCATGGCTTTGATGAAGCCGGGCGGCTCGCTACTCACACTCACCTATTTGGGCTCCAGCCGCATCACGCCAAACTACAATGTGATGGGCGTGGCGAAGGCCGGCCTCGAAGCCAGCGTGAAATACCTCGCCGCCGATCTCGGCAAGGATGGCATCCGCGTCAACGCCATCTCGGCCGGTCCGATGCGCACGCTAGCCGGATCCGTGATCGGCGAGTCCCGCTCGGTCTATCGCTGGACGAAACATCACAGCCCCTTGCGCAAGACCATCGAGCTCGATCACGTCGGCAATGCCGCGCTCTATCTCTTGAGCGACATGTCGCAAGCCGTGACGGCGGAGATTCATTACGTCGATGCCGGTTTCAACATCACCAGCGTTCCGTCTTCGGCGGAGTTGGCGGACTACATGAAAATCGGCGAGGGCGAAGAGGGGTAGGGGACAGATGCGCAGATTGCTTCTCATCGCAGGCGCGCTCGCGCTCTCCGCGACTGCCGCCCAAGCCGGCTGGCGCGAAACCGCCAGCGCGTTCGACCAGGACCGCATCTCCAAGCTTGAGGAATCCAAAGCCAAGGCGATGGGCGAAGCCGCCGCCGGCCCAGACATGGGCGCGATCCACGGCGCGCTCGATCCGGCACCAATGCCCACCTCCGAAGGCGCGCTCGCGGGTTCGTGGCGTTGCCGCACCTTGAAGCTCGGCGGCATCACGCCGTCGGTCGTCTATGCCTGGTTCAACTGCCGGATTTCGGATCGCGGCGGCCATCTCTATTTCCAGAAACTCACCGGTTCGCAGCGCACGCAAGGCTGGCTCTATCCGAACAACGACGGCACCTTCATCTATCTCGGTGCTTCGTCGGTCGGCCCCGAGAAGCCGCACAACTACTCCGGCAACGGTGCCTCCGTCGGCGCGCCGGCCACGCCCGACGACCAGATCGGCGTGCTCTCCGCCATCGGCAACGGCCGCGCCCGCATCGAGATGCCCTATCCCTTGCAGGAATCCACCTTCGACGTGATCGAGCTGAAGCGGTAGTGGCTTCGTTGACGTCCCAGCGCTCCATCAGTAAATTCCCGCCCGTCAAATCCATCCCCCACAGGGATCATGTTAGAGATTGCCTCCATCCGCTGAACGCCCGTTTTCGGGCCTGGTGACGCGCTTTGGCGCGCGTGGCGTTTGCCGCGTGCTGCTCATCGTGCGGAGTTCAGTGCGATGAAAGTCAATTTCCGTGAACATCTCGAAACTGGAGCAACGCGTCCTGCACGTGCTGGCGCAGGGCGGCCATATCAAACACATCCGTGAAGACGGCCGCATCGTGGCGGTGGATTGCTACAACCGTGACGGCTACCGCCTGACCGATTGCTCGCTCGGCCTGTTCAAGCGCCTGAAGCGGCGCGGGCTGATCGGCTCGCAAGGCGGCCGGCCCTACCGCATCACGCGGTTCGGCCTCACCTGCGTGGGCGCTCAACTCGACAACCGCTAGCGTCATCCTCCGGCCGCGCCCTTGGCGCGGTCCGGGGGACCCATTTTCTTTTTCGTGATAGAAAATGGGTGGCGATTTTGGATTGGAAACTGGAGTGCGCCTCAATCAAGTGACCGCGCCCGCGATCGATCTCGACGCCTCGATCGCGTTCTACCGCGCGCTCGGTTTCACCTTGATCGTGAAAGCCGATCACTACGCCCGTTTCGAAGTGGGCGACGGCGAAATGGGCGATGAGGTGGGCACATTCTCGCTGCACATCAGCGATGCGCCCGTAAGCAACGGCCCCAGCATCTATTTCGAATGCAACGATCTCGACGCGCGCGTGGCCGCGCTGAAAGAGTCCGGTATCGCGTTCGACAGCGATCCCACCGATCAAAGCTGGCTATGGCGCGAGGCGTGGCTCACCGATCCCGCGGGCGTGAAGCTTTGCCTTTACCATGCGGGCGAGAACCGCCGCTTCCCGCCCTGGCGGCTGAAAGCGTAAGCATGGCCGGTTATTCGGGAACGCCGTTGCCGAAGAAGTTGGGTATCCAGCCGGGCGATGCCGTGCTCGCGATCAATGCGCCTAAGGATTACGCGAAGATTCTGGGACCTCTTCCCGGCGGTGCCATGATTTCCGCGCGCAAGACGGGCGTGCCCATCGTGCATCTCTTCGTCACGTCGGAAGCGGAGCTGGCGCGCGACCTGCCCAAGGCCCGCAAGGCGATGGACATCAACGGCGCCGTCTGGGTGAGCTGGTACAAGAAATCCGCGAAAATCCCCACCGACGTGACGGAAGACACCATCCGCACATACGCCTTCAAAGGCGATCTCGTCGACGTGAAAGTCTGCGCGGTGGACGAAGTGTGGTCGGCGCTAAAGCTCGTCGTGCGCAAGCACCTTCGCTGATAAGTATGCTATATATGGCTAAACGCACTATTTCTGCGAATGGATATCCAGAATGCTTCAATGGAAAAAGTTAGATGAGCGCACGGAATTACTGGCCGCCGTATTTGGCATTTCTATAGTCATCTTAATCGGGCTAGCTGTGGTGTTTTTTTCTCCAAGCGATGGTTTGGGGGCCGTATATAACGAGAGCGGGTTCTGGCCGATTCCTGAATTCTGGACGGCTTTCTTCAACGCAACGTTGGCGGTTTCTACTGTTGCGCTCTGGTGGGTCACACGTACAGCAGCTAACGCTGCTAAATTATCCGCCGATTCTGCCAAAGGATCTGCAGATTTCTTGCTGATTGCGGAAAGGGCATTTATTGCCACTGACAGATTCGAGGCGTTGCCATATATCCCACCGGGTACTCAAGTCGTTGAAAAGTGGATTTTCAACATCGTATGGGCCAACCAAGGAAAGACTGCTGCGACGGGGTTTCGTCAGGGGTTCAATAGTGAAGTGCGCCTCGATAGCCTACCGGCTGATTTCGATTATCCCGAAGGCGTCGAGCCTGCAGATGCGCCAGCCAGTTTGGTTTTGCCGTCCGGTACAAAAACTGGAACGGCGGCAATGCTGTCGATTGATGATTGCGTAGCTGTATACGAGGGGAAGAAGAAGGTATTCTTTTGGGGTTGGTGTGATTACGACGATATTTTGCCAGACACTCCGCGGCACCGCACTGAGTTTTGCAATGAACTCGTTGCCACAAATGATCCTCGGAATCCTCTTGCTACTCTGACCTTCATGTTTAAGGAGGTTGGACCGCACAATGGGGCCGACGCCAGTTGCCTGCGATCGCCTAAGGCAAACCATAAGAAGGCTAAGTAGAAATTTTCAGGGATGGCCTACGCCCGCGACTTCGCCGCGTCGGCGAAGCGGCCGAAGAGGTAGTGTGAGTCCATCGGGCCGGGTGAGGCTTCAGGGTGGTATTGCACGCTGAAGACCGGCGCGCCGTCCAGGCGCAGGCCGCAATTGGTGCCGTCGAAGAGCGAGACGTGTGTTTCCTTCACGCCGTTGGGCAATGTCCCCGCATCCACCGTGAAGCCGTGATTCATCGAGACGATCTCGACCTTGCCGGTCTCGAGGTCTTTCACCGGATGGTTCGCGCCATGATGGCCCTGCGCCATCTTCCGCGTGGTGCCGCCCAGCGCCAGACCCAGCATCTGATGACCGAGGCAGATGCCGAATACCGGCACGCCGCTATCGACCAGCGAACGGATGGTGGGGATCGCATACTCGCCCGTCGCCGCCGGATCGCCGGGACCGTTGGAGAGCAGCACGCCATGCGGCGCATGCCGCATCACATCTTCAAAGGTGGCCTGCGCGGGCAGCACGGTGATCTCCGCGCCATGCCCGGCCAGCTGGCGCAGGATGTTGCGCTTGACGCCGTAGTCGATCACCACCGCGCGCCAGGTCGGCTGCTCCTGCTCACCGTAACCGTTGCCCAATGCCCATGGCGTCTCGCGCCAGGTGAAACTTTGGCGGCAGGTGACGTCCTTCGCGAGATCGAGGCCGACGAGCCCCGGAAACTCCTTCGCGGATTTCGTGAGCGCGTCTGTATCGAACGTGCCGTCCGGCGCATGCGCCACCACGCCGTGCGGCATGCCCTGTTCGCGGATGCGGTTGGTGAGCGCGCGCGTGTCGATGCCCGCGATGGCGGGAATGTTGTGCGATTTGAGCCAGCGGTCGAGTTGGGACAGTGCCCGCCAGTTGGAGGGATGCTCCGCGTCCACCCGCACGATCAGCCCGCGCACCACGGGGGTGAGCGATTCGATGTCTTCGCTGTTGGTGCCGACGATGCCGATATGGGGAAAGGTGAAGGCCACGATCTGGCCGGCATAAGAAGGATCGGTGAGGATCTCTTGGTAGCCCGTCATGGCGGTGTTGAAGCAGACTTCGCCCACCGCCTCGCCCGCGGCGCCGAAGCCGCTGCCGGTGAAGATCGTGCCATCCGCCAGCACCAATTTTGCGGTTTTCGTGCGCGAAAAGCTGGCCGCCGGTCGTGCGGCGGTGGCGGAAGGAGCGTCGGTCATGGGGTGCCTCGGATTTGGCGGAAAATAGGAACCGCGCCGCCCCCGGTCAAGCCAAATGGGTCAAGCGCGCTCCACCGCCGCACACATCATTCGCGGAAACCCTTGCAATGCATACCGTTCTGGCCCGGATCCGGCCGCACCCGGACGATCACGAGGCGCTCCGTCTGGGGCCCCCCTGCTTGATATTTGAGAGTGAAGATGAAGGCGCCGGTGGTATCGGCCTGGAAGCAGAGTTCGGTGTCCGCCCCTGCCTTGCGCAGCCCGCTGGAGGTGAGCATGCCGAGGGTGAAGTTCCGCGCGTTCTCGCCCGGCTCGGAGGTGTCGCGCAGGATGCTTTCCATCGCTTTGACGGCCTGCGGACTGGCGAGGCCTTCGATGGGCTGGCCGCGATGCAGGCGGTCGAAGGCGGCGTCGATGACGTCCAGCTCCGGCGTCACGCTGTAGTGGCCGAGATCGTGCAGTCCGTCGGGTGCGATCTTCACGGCCTGCTCCACCTGCCGCCCCGCGCAGGAATCGCAGGCGAAGAAGGTCTTGAAGTCCTGCTTTTGGCGGATCCGCAACACGGCGCCGTCGAAATGCGTGCCCAGCGTTTGATCGAGCGCGACGGAATAGTCGCTCACCAAGAGCGGCGTGGCGGTCTCGCCATCCCAGCTCCAGATGCTGGTCTGTCCGCCCAGGGTGCCGCCTGCGTCTTTCGTATAGGTCGCCTCGACATAGAAGCGCGCATGTCCGCTCGCATCGGCGGGCAGCAGGAAGGTGCGGCCGTAGATCGGGCCGCAATGGCTGGTCTCCACGTCGCGGCATTCCTTGCGCGCGGCGTCGATGGCCCAGGGGGCGAGGCTGGGGAAGCGAGCGCTCTCCGCGCCGTCGTGCCAGGCCTGCCAGACCGGGCGGAACCTGCCGTCGATGCGCTTCACCACCGCGAAGGAGCCGAAGCCGCCATCGCCCATGCCGACGAGCCAGCTGTCCGCATCCAACGGCTCGGCCTGCAGCTTGCTGTCGCCATTGAGGAGCATGGTGGCGAGCTCGCCCGCATCCAGCTCCGGATGGGCGTTGAGCACGGCGGAAACCCAGTCCGCGCCGGTGACCCAGCGCCGCTCCAGCGCGTCATGGCCTTCCGGCGTGGCGTCTAGGAAGAAACCGTCCGAGTGCAGATCAACCGCGCGTCTGGCATCCGCATAGGCCTTCGCCGCGTCGGCCTCATTGCCTGGCGGCGCCAGGGGAGTCGCGAAAATGACGGAAGCGGCAAGCACGACGGTGGCGATCATTTGCGATCACCTCGTGAATCGGGTCCCAAGACCGCACTTCCACGCACCCCCACCCCCACATTGTGGTCGCGTGCACTGTTGCCTAAGAATGAGACCGAAAGATGGAGAATGCCATGGCTTTGCGCGAGCAGTTCAACGAACAGCTGAAAGAGGCGATGAAGGCGAAGGACAATCGCCGCGTCTCCACCCTGCGCATGGTCCTTGCCGCCCTGAAGGACAAGGACATCGCCGCGCGCACCGAAACCAATCGCGAAGGCATCTCCGACGACGATGTGCTGGGCCTCCTCGCCAAGATGATCAAGCAGCGCGAGGAATCCGCGACCGCCTTTCGCACCGGCAACCGTCCCGAACTCGCCCAGGCGGAGGAAGAAGAGGTCGCCATCATTCGCGCCTTCATGCCCAAGCAGATGGACGCGGACGAAGCGCGCTCTGCCATCCAGTCGGTGATCGCGGAAGTGGGTGCTGCCTCGATGAAGGACATGGGCAAGGTGATGGCGGCGCTGAAAGAGCGCTATGCCGGCCAGATGGATTTCGCCAAGGCCAGTGGCACCACCAAGGAATTGCTCAGCGCGCCGAAGTGAAGCGCGGCGATTCCAACCGCGGCTTTCTCATGCCGGGCTCCCTGGAGTGGCTTGCCGATGGGGCGTTTGCGGGCGCTGCACCGTGCCGTGCTTGGCGCCTCAGCCGGTACCCAGGATGACAGCGCCGGCGAGAAGGCGGGCGAGCCGGTTCACGTAAGGCGTGATGGGATCGGTGTCGGAAGGATAGTTTGTATCCTCGTAATTCGCGTTGATCTTGACGAACTGTGCATAGTCGGAGCCGGGCGCGAACATCGCCTTTATGTCGGCGTTGTTGTTGTAGGCATAGAGCAGGTAGCGCATGAACGCGCCGGTTCCGGTGACATAGTCCTTGTCGTCCCCGCCCGGCGCAGAGCTGCCCATGGGCCAGTGTTGCAGGATGCCCTTGTCGTCAACCAGATAGCTGGTCACGCCCGCGATGATGTCCTTTGCGGTGGTGAGGAAGATGCTTGTGGGTGGGATGTCTGGATTGTTCGTGACGAAATCGATGCAGGCGCCCAGCAGGATGCCCTGGTCGCCCGCCCAGGCCATATCGGGATCGTAGCCCACCACTTCCACGGACGGATCGGCATATTGGCCGACGCGCTCGCGCACCACCGCGCCTTTGGCCGGATGCCGCCGGGGTTGTCCGGTTGCCGGATTTCTCCCGTGATCGGTGGAGTCGCTGCGGTTCAGGAGCGGCTCGTGCGGGTCCGAGAACCAGTAGAGGAAGAAACCGCGCTGATCCTTGGTGTAGGTCTCCGCCGGGATCTTGTGCATGTAGAAGCGCTGCCCCGTGACGAAGCGCAATCCGTTTGTCACCGTGTTCTGGAAGCCGCCCAGCCTGTCTCCGGATTCAGACCACGGCCTGGTCCTGGAACTCCCCCAGAATTCCTGGCCAGGCGGTAAAGTGTGTCCGGGCACCTGCCAGCCGGTGTTCCACACGCCGCCCGGATATTTGGGCGCAAGGCCCGAATAAGGCGCCGTGCCGGATTGGCAAAAGGGCTTGGTCCAGATCTCGGGGGCGTATTTGTTGAAGCGCTCCCATTTGGCGAGGCAGAAATCGAGGAAGGCCTGCTGCTGCTTCTCCCAGCCCAGTTGCGGCGCCAGGACGTAGGCCTTGAGCGCGGCCACATTCCACCAGCCGTCGTCGTCATACCAGGCCTCGCCGGTCATATGGCCCGGCTTGATGATATCGGTGGCGGCGGGTCCGTAAGACGTCGCATAGGCCTTGCCGCGATACGCGAGGTAGTCGAGGGCGGTATCCATGGCATGGCCATAAGTCCAGAAATTGCCCTTCTTCTGAATTTCCTTCCAAAGCCCTTGGAAGGCCTCTTCCATCGCGTCCATTTTTGCCCTCAGACATTTAACAAATGAGAATATTATCGTCCCTCTTCTACGGCTTTATTGCAAGAAGCGCCTCGGGAAGCGCCGAGTACTGGGAAAGCCGGGAAAGTCACAGAAATTCCACCGCTGCCCCGCCCAATAGGCTCGAAGAACGCTTACATTGAGCCCATGCGCTTTGGCCCCAACCTTCTCGATGAAGTCCTGAGACGGACAGACCTCGTCCAGCTCGTGGGGCGGCGGGTGAAGCTCACCCGCAAGGGGCGGGTGATGTGGGGCTGCTGCCCCTTCCACAAGGAGAAGTCCGCCAGCTTCAAGGTGGAGAACGAGCGCCGCGCCTACAAATGCTTCGGCTGCGGCGCGGGCGGCGATGCCTTCAAATGGCTGATCGAGACCGAGGGCCTGACTTTCCCCGAAGCCGTCGAGCGGCTGGCGGGCGAGGCCGGTGTCGAGCTTCCCAAATGGTCGCCGGAAGACGAAGCCCGCGAAGAGAAGAAAAAGTCGCTCTATGACGTGGTGGAAGCGGCGGCCGTATTCTTCGAGGAACAATTGCGCGCAAGCGGTGGGCGCGAAGCGCGGGACTATCTCGCGTCACGTGGGCTCAACGATGCGGCGGCGAAACAATTCCGGCTGGGCTTCGCACCCAAGACCAGCGGCGTGCTGAAGGATCATCTCTACGCGAAGAACATCCCGCTGGAAGATATGGTGGCGGCCGGCCTTGTAAAGCCGCAAGAAGATGATCGCCCAGCGCGAGATTTCTTCTTCGACCGGCTGATGTTTCCCATTACCGATCCACGCGGCCGTGTGATCGCGTTCGGTGGCCGCGGGCTTTCGCCAGACGCCAAGCCCAAATACATCAACACCGGCGAGACCACGCTCTTCTCCAAGGGCCACCTGCTCTACAATTTCTTCACCGCGCGGCCCGCGGCGCTCAAGAGCGGCACCATCATCCTGGCCGAGGGCTATATGGATGTGATCGCGCTGGTGCGCGCGGGCTTCGACCATGCCGTCGCTCCGCTCGGCACCGCGCTGACCGAGAACCAGCTCCAGTTGTTGTGGCGCACTGCGCCCGAGCCGATCCTGGCCTTCGACGGCGATGAGGCGGGCTTGCGCGCGGCCCAGCGTGCGGCGCGGCTGGCGCTGCCCATGCTGGCGCCGGGCTTCTCGCTGCGCTTTGCCTTCCTGCCCACCGGCGAGGATCCCGACAGCCTGATCCGCCGCGAAGGCCCCGGCGCAATGCGCAAATTGCTGGAGGCGGCCGAGCCGCTCGCCAAGGTGCTGTGGCGGGTGGAGACAGAGGGCAGGGATTTCTCAACCCCCGAACGCCGCGCCGGTCTCGAACGGGCGCTGGGCGACATCGTGCGCGACATCAAGGACGCCAAGATCGCCGACTACTACCGCCGCGACTTCGACGAAAAGGTCTTCGAGGCCTTCAAACGCCGCAAGCCGGCCGAGCGCACCCCCTATCAGCAGCAGCCCCGCCGGTTCGAAGGCGGCCGCCGGGGGGGCGGCGGGTTCCGCGAGAACGCGGGCCCGGTCGAAGCCGTCTCCTCCGAGGTGAAGAACAGCCTGCTCGCCCGGTCCGGCCGCTCGGGTGCCCGGCGGCTGAAGGAGGTCGAGCTTTGCGCCATCCTCTTTCACCATCCGGAGATCGCGGCCGCGCAGGGCGAAGTTCTGGCGGAACTGGCCTTCCTGGACCCTTCGCTTGACAGGTTCCGTCACGAACTCCTAAACCTCGCCGCATCCGGCTTTCGGCTTGAAAACCAGGGGCTGGAGAACCATCTTGTCCGTCATGGCATGGCCGAGCTCGCCCTGCGCCTGAAAGCGCGGACGGCCTCCGGCGAAGCCACTCCGGCGGACATCGAGGAGGATGTGGAAGCAAGGTGGCTCGGCGCCGCCCGGCAGCTCAGGGATATTTCCGAGCTGGAACCGGAAAGGCGAAAGGCCATGGAGCGTTTCAAGTCCGAGGCAACGGAGGAAAGTTGGGCCGAGGCCCTCTCCATCCGCTCGAACGAAAGCTGAACGTCTCCTCTCAGCTATAGGTAGGAACACTCTGTCGGCGGTGCCGGCTACTCGAACGGATGTATGACGCGCGTGGCGACCAAATTGAAGACCAAGCCCAAGACCCCGGTTAAGGCAGCTCCTGCGAAGGCAGCAAAGAAGCCCGCGGCCAAGCCCGCCAATGCAAAGGCGGCTGCCGTAAAGACCACCCCCAAAAAGGCCGAGCCGCCGGTGAAACCGGTGAAGCTCCAGCTGAAGCCCGCCACGCCGCCCGCGAAGGGGAAGGTGGAGGCAAAGGCTGCCACCGCTCCCGCCGCCGCGGTGAAGAAGCCGGGCCAGCCCGAGGCGATGAAGGCCGCCAACGGCAAGGTCATGCCCAAGCCGGGCGTGAAGCCCGCCAAGCCGGGCGCCAAGCCAGGCGAGGGCGAACAGCCGCCGGGCGATGCGGACAGCCCGCTGCTCGACATGTCCGATGTCGGCGTGCGCAAGATGATCACCCGCGCCAAGACGCGCGGCTACGTCACCTATGACGAACTGAACAAGGTCCTCCCCTCCGAGAAAGTGTCCTCCGAGCAGATCGAGGACACGATGTCGATGCTCAACGAGATGGGCATCAATGTCATCGAGAGCGAGGAGCAGGAAGAAGGCGCCGAAAGCGAAGGCGGCGTTCCCGCCACCGCGACCGGCAAGGCCGTCGCCACCGTCGATTCCGAGAAAGAGACTTACGACCGCACCGACGATCCGGTGCGCATGTATCTGCGCGAGATGGGTTCGGTCGAGCTGCTCTCCCGCGAGGGCGAAATCGCCATCGCCAAGCGCATCGAGGCCGGCCGCGAACTGATGATCGGCGCCTTGTGCGAAAGCCCGCTGACTTTCGAAGCGCTCACCGTATGGCGCGACGAGCTGAACGACGGCAAGGTCCTGCTGCGCGACATCATCGACCTCGAAGCCATGTATGGCGCGGGTCCGGATGGCCAGCCCAACGTGCCGCCGCCGGTTGGCCCGGACGGCAAGCCGCTGCAGCAGCCCGCCTCTATCGTCGCCGCCATCAACGGCACGTCCGTGGTGAACGGCCAGGCCTTGCCCAAGCCGGAATACAAGCGCCCCGAGCCGCCGCCGCGCCCCGCACCCGCGCCGCGTGCCGATGGTGAGGAAGTCGATCCGGCGGAAGCCGCCGCCGCGGCCGATGCCGCCGGCGACGAGGGCGACGAGGACGAAGGCAACCTGCCGCTCTCCGCCATGGAAGCCGCACTGAAGCCGCAGGTTCTGGAAACACTCGACCAGATCGCGAACCTCTACAAGAAGCTCGGCCGCTTGCAGGATGCGAGCGTCGAGGCCGCGCTCGGCGCCGACGAATTGTCGACCAGCCAGGAGCGCCGCTTCAAGAAGCTGCGCAACGAGACCATGGATCTCGTGAAGAGCCTGAAGCTGAACAACAACCGCATCGAAGCGCTTGTCGACCAGATGTACGGCATCAACCGCCGTCTCGTCAGCCTCGAAGGCCGCTTGCTGCGTTTGGCCGAAGCGCATGGCGTGGACCGCGGGGATTTCCTGCGGGAGCATTTCAACAACGAGCTCGATCCCAATTGGGCGCGCCGTGTTGGCCGCCTGACGCGCAATGGCTGGCGCGATTTCGTCGCCGACGAGCGCGACCGCGTGAAGCAGCATCGCGACGAGATCCAGACTCTCGCGCAGGAGATGCGCCAGTCCATCACCGAATTCCGCCGCATCGTGCAGACGGTGCAAAAGGGCGAGCGCGAATCCGGCGTGGCGAAGAAGGAGATGATCGAGGCCAATCTTCGCCTCGTGATCTCCATCGCCAAGAAATATACCAATCGCGGCCTGCAGTTCCTGGACCTGATCCAGGAAGGCAATATCGGTTTGATGAAGGCCGTCGACAAATTCGAATACCGCCGTGGCTACAAATTCTCGACTTACGCGACGTGGTGGATTCGCCAGGCGATCACCCGTTCCATCGCCGACCAGGCGCGCACCATCCGTATCCCGGTGCACATGATCGAGACGATCAACAAGCTGGTGCGCACCTCGCGCCAGATGCTGCACGAGATCGGCCGCGAGCCCACGCCGGAAGAGCTGGCCGAACGCCTCGCCATGCCGCTGGAGAAGGTGCGCAAGGTCCTCAAGATCGCCAAGGAGCCGATCTCCCTCGAAACGCCCATCGGCGACGAGGAAGACAGCCATCTCGGCGACTTCATCGAGGACAAGAACGCCATCCTGCCGATCGACGCCGCGATCCAGGCCAATTTGCGCGAGACCACCACGCGCGTGCTGGCGACGCTCACCCCGCGCGAGGAACGCGTGCTGCGCATGCGCTTCGGCATCGGCATGAACACCGATCACACTTTGGAAGAGGTCGGCCAGCAGTTCAGCGTGACGCGCGAACGTATCCGCCAGATCGAAGCCAAGGCCTTGCGCAAGCTCAAGCACCCGTCACGCTCGCGCAAACTGCGCAGCTTCCTCGACAACTAAAACGCAATCCCCTTCTCCCCCACAGGGGGAGAAGGCCGGGATGAGGGGGCCTCTCCGCGAGACTCCTCCCCAACCAACCAGGACGAAAAACTGCCTATGAAGACGTTGAAAGACTCGAATTTCTCCGACCGCCTCGCCACCGCCGCCAAGGCGCGCCAGGAACTGCTCGAAAAGGTCCGCGCCAAGGCCGAAGCCGCCAAGGCCGGCGCCGGGGACCGCGCGAAGGAACGCGCCGCCATCTCCGCCGCGCGCGATGAACGCCTCGCCCAGCGCAAGGCCGAGAAGGACGCGCGCCTGCAGCGCGAACGCGAAGAACGCGCCGCCGCCGAAGCCGCCCGCGTGCTGGCCGAAAACGCCGACAAGATCGCCCGCGAAGAAGCCGCCCTCGCCGAACGCGCCAAGATCACGCAGCTCCTCGCCGACCAGAAAGCCGCGAGAGACGCGCGCTACGCCCGCCGCAAGGCCAAGTAACGACCGTTACGCCGCGCGGCGATCGTGTGAGCGCGCGTTTCTGTTTTCTGCACCTCCCCCTTGTGGGGAGGTCGATAAAATCATCGCGCAAGAGCGCGAGGATTTTTCGGGTAGGGGGCCGACCCCGCACAACAACAAGGCCCTTCGAAAGCCCCGCCCATGCCGCAGCAAAAGAAGCAGTTCAAATACCCCTCCGAGGAAGAATGCTTCGTCCGCCGCCTCGGCGCCGGCGTCCTCGCCGCGTGGCCCGCTCTGCCGCCGGAGCTGCGCGAAAAAATCCTCACCGAAGCCACCCAGGCCTGGGACCGCGAATACAACGTGAGCCAACTCCCCCAAAAACTCGACGCCTTCATCAAGAAGCACCCGGCCCGAGTGGGATAACCGCGTGGGGTAGGACATACTCGACAACCGTCCCGTTACAGGGGCAGGCTCTCCGCCGGAACAGCCTTTCCTATTGCGGAACGGCAGCGGAGATTTGAATGCCGACAGTCGCCTATTTCTACGGAATCGCCGTCTCCATGTATTGGGATGACCACAACCCGCCGCATTTCCATGCACGATATGGCCGGGCCAAAGCCCTGATCCGCATCACAGACGGCGAGATCATTTCGGGCCGCTTGCCACCAACCGCCCGGCGGATGATTCGCGAATGGGCACTGGCGCGGCAGGCCGAATTGGCGGAAAATTGGCGTCGTGGATTGGTGCACGAGCCGCTGGAAAGGATCGCGGGTCCCGATGGCCAAGGTTGAATTCCCGATGGTGGACGTCCTCAAGGTGCGCGCGATAGCGCCGCACAAGCTCTGGGTTCTGTTCTCGGACGGCAGCGAAGGCGTGCGCGACTTCTCCGACATTCTCTCCCGCACCGGCCCGATGGTCGAGCCACTGAAGTCGCCGGACTACTTCGCCCGCGTCTTCGTGGAATCCGGCGTGCCGACCTGGCCCAACGGCTACGACATGGACGCCATCAATCTCTACATGCAACTCCGCGACGCCGGCGCACTGACGCGCGCGGCGGCGGAGTGAGGCTGGAGAGTTCAAACTCGATGGATGCTACTGGGGCCAAGCGGCGTAAAGAGCTAAGTCAGGCACCAAATCTCCGGCTTTCGATAGGTTAGGTTCTGCGATCCTAGGGGCGTCCGCGCCATATTTAGCTCCCAATCGCTTGCCGTGCTTGATAAGCGCGCGTGCGAGTAAAATGCTAAACGCGATGCAATCATCCGTCTGCTTGCTTATTGCATCTATTAAGTTGGGATATCGGTCATCGATATGTCCAATACTCGATTCTAGTCCAAAGTAGAGTGCGGCTTTTATGGCATCGCTATTGAGAGGTAGCATCCTAAATTCTTCGATGAACTGATTTCGCTGCCCAAAGCTATCGGCGAGACCTGCGATGCTTTGTATGAGCGGTGTAAGCAGGATCAGCGGATTTAGATCCGTCGATATTTTCTCTTCCAATAGCCTGCGGAGTTCTTCAATCGGCGAGAAAGGCGGAAGGAGCGTTTGAAGAACGACACTATACTGGAACGGAGCTCCGGGTGGCAGCAATCCGGCCGCAATATTCTGATGATGGACTTTTCGAGCGGAGTTTTGCGTCTCGTAGGTGATGACTAAGTCTCTGACTTGCTGTTTTTTAGTTGTGATGAAAGTGTTGGAGATATTAAACGCCAACGCAATTGCAGCATTGACCGCGCGAATTTCCCGAAGCAATTCTCTCCGTGTTGTGTTTCGTTCTGCCAGCAATTGCGCTCCCCAGGTGCCAGCGAATGCCGCTACGAAGGTGCTGATCAATGCGATAAACGGCGTCGAACTGGCTAAGGACCAGATACGCGCGGCAACCGAGTCAGTTGAGAGAGTGTTTGGTGCGAATGCGAGCAAAACCGCCGCTACAAGCATCGCGCAGAGTGCACCAAAGAGTATCTTGTCGTTTCTATCCACAATGGCGTCCCGGCTTTATTTGCTACTGTATGGCCTTCGTTGTTTTCGACATCTAACGCCCGGCGCATTTTCGTTCGTGAACTCAATTCCCGCTTTTTCGAGAGCAGTCTGAATAGCTCGCATATTGTTGACGAGCATGTTCGGTACATCATCGACACGTTCTGCCCGTCGTACGGTCATAACTCCGACGTTGGCAGCTTTTGCCAGATCGTCTGCCGTCCAGCGCAAAAAAGCGCGCGCGGCGCGGATCTGGCCGCCGGTAAGCTGGATACCGTGTGGTAGTCTATTGACCACTTCCGATCCTCGTGGTAGTCTCGGTGTTAGATGGTCTAATTCCTATCACAGGAGGCTTCCCATGGCGAATGGGCGGTCGGGGAAGCGTGCGCGGCGGGCGGAGCGCCAGCTTGAGGCGTTGCGGGCGGCGGTGTCGGAGCCGGCGCTCGCGATGGAGGAGCCGTTGCGTCATGCGGAGCATTTCCTGCGCGCGATCCTGATGGCGGAGCAGCCGCACAACGAAGAGGTCGACGCGTTGGCGTTCGTCGCCGGCGAGGCGATGCTGCTGGTCGAGGATAGCCGCGAGGCGCTGGCGCAGATCTTCGCCGCGCTCAAGGCGGCTTGAATTCCATCCAATTGTTCGCTATATGTTCTCACCGGTAAACGGCGGGCCGAAATGTCCGGGTACCGGTTTCCCCTCGTGGTGGAGGGCGCGGTTTGGACGAGAGGGGGGAGGGGTAGCGGTTTTGCCGAAAACAACCTTCCGGCGAATTTCCATGGAAAACAAGGTGTTATGCCTTTACGGCTCGATCGTCACCTTGCTGATCACCACCGGAAACGCGGGCGCGTTATCCGGGAACGGGCCTTTGCGGCCGTTGAGCACCGAGGCGGCGATCCGGTCCACCACATCCATGCCGCTGATCACATGGCCGAAGACGGCGTAGCCGGTGGCGTTGGGGGCGGCGCCTGCCGTGGGGTCGAGGTCGGCGTTGTCGGAGAGGTTGATGAAGAACTCGCCCGTCGCGCTGTTGGGGTCTTCGCTGCGGGCCATCGACAGGGTGCCGCGCAAGTTCTTCACGCCGTTGGCGCTTTCCAGCGCGATGGGGGCGTGGAGCGGGTGCATGTTGCCGTCGGCGTCGTAGCTGCCCATCTGGATCACGAAGCTGGGCACCACGCGATAGACGCAGGTGCCGTCGAAGTGGCCCTCTTTCGCATAGGCTTCGAAATTCGCGACCGTGACGGGCGCATGCGCGCGGTCGAGCTCGACGATGATATTGCCGAGCGAGGTTTCGATGCGCGCGTCTTCGGCTTGCGCCGCGCCGCTGCTTGCGGCGATCATCAACGCGGCCGTCGCGCCCACTATCCAACGCATCATGGAATTTTCTCCCTTACTTGGCCGTTATCCGGGCCACACCGCCGACAATACCATGACGATGCCGACAATCGAGGCTGTCCAGATCAGCGTACGCAGCAGCGGGATCGCGATCACATAGGCGGGCACATAAGCGACCCGCGCCCAGAGATAGATCTGCGCGCCCAGCACGGAGTTGTGCGTGCTCTTGTCCAGCGCGTGGGCCAGCAGCACGGCGGCGGCGAAGAAGGGGAAGGTCTCGACGAAATTCTTGTAGGCGCGTTCCAGCCTTGCCGCGTATTTGTTCTTGAGCGGCGGCCAGCCTTCGTCGCGCGGGCCCGTGCCCCAGGGCATGCCACGGCCGCCGACGCTCGCCATGGTCGCGAGCAGGAGCTGCACCAGGCCCAGCGCGATCGCGCAGAACAGCGACTGCAATTCCATCGGATAGTTCGACATCGTTTCCCCTCTGCGTTTTGTTTTCAGCCCATCCAGTGGATGGCGATATAGGCGATGGCGCCCGCCAGCCCCACGAACAGCGCGACCCAGACAAGCGTGCCCACCAAGCGGCCGAAATCGCCCGCCGCCGTCTCTTCATGCGGCGGCGTCTGGCGCGGCGGCAAATCGTCTTCTTCCATGATTTTCTTAACCCGTCATGGCCGGGCTTGTCCCGGCCACCCATTTTCCAGAGTCTTTCCGTCGACACTCTGGCATATGGATGGCCGGGACAAGCCCGGCCATGACGATATTGAAGACAACCGGAACGGCAAACAAGCCATGATCAAAGCAGTGATTTTCGATTGCGACGGTGTGCTGGTGGACAGCGAGGCTGTTTATCACGAGGTCGAGCTGGCGGTGCTGGCCGAGATGGGCCTCGTCTACGACCGGCATGACTTCAAGGCCCGCTTCATGGGCATGAGCGACAAGGCTTTCCATGCGGCGCTGGAGGAAGATGCGCTCACCCGCCTCGGCCACTCGCTGACGGGCGAGATCAGGCCGCGGATGAAGGCGCGTTACGCGGAAGCCTCGGACCAATTGGCCGCGGTGCCGGGCGCGGCCCAGGCGGTGGATGCGGTGCGGGTGCTGAAAGCCGTCGCCAGTTCGTCCACCACCCAGGCGCTGGAATACAAATTGAAGCTCACCGGTCTGTGGGATCGTTTCGCGCCGCACATCTATTCGGCAGAGCACGTGGCGCATGCCAAGCCCGCACCAGACCTGTTCCTGCACGCGGCGGACGCGCTGAGCGTGGCGCCGGCGGAGTGTCTCGTGATCGAAGACAGCGTGAACGGCGTGCGCGCGGGCCACGCCGCCGGCATGCGCGTCTGGGGTTTCATGGGGGGCGGGCACATGGACGAACAGTCGCGCGTGCGGCTGGCGGATGCGCAGGTCGAGCGGATCGTCGACGATTGGAAAGAAGCCGCGATCCTGCTCGGCGAGTTCTAACCGAGCACGTAATTGAAGCTCACGCTGATGCGCGCGCCCTTGGCGGCATTTTGCGGCACGTCGTGGCGCAGGAAGCTTTCCCAGAGCAGGACGGTGCCGGGCTCCGGAACGATCGTGACGAATTGGCGGTTGGCGCGGGCGGCTTTCTCGCGCTTGGGCGGCGCGCTCATCATCATGGCGAGACGCGGATCCTCGAAGCGGATGGCGGAGGCGCCCTGGGGCACGGCCACATAATAGGTACCGCTGATGGCGGAATGCGGATGGATGTGGGCCGCGTGCACGCCGCCTTTGTCCATCACGTTGATCCACAGCGAGTCCAGTTTCAGCTTGCGGCCGGCAAGGTCGTAATCCAGCGCGCGGGCGAAGGCGCGGACGTGACCGTCGAGAAGCTTCACAAGCTCCGCGAATGCTGGTGCGCGGATGGGCAGGTCGTTGAGCGAGGCGTAGGAGGTGTAGCCGCGGTAGCCATGTTCCTTCGCCCAGCGCAGACCGGCTTTGTCTTCGCGCGCAATGAGGAGGCTCGCTTGTTCGAGGTCGGCATTGAGGCGGGCCGCGCGCAGGAGTTTGGCGCGATAAATCCGCGTGGCGAAAAGCGTCTCGATCGTGGAATCAGGCATGACACCAGATTAGACGAAATCCCGTCGGCCGAAATCGCCCGTTTCGTCCTCAACCGAAATTGTGGAGGCCGAAGGACGCCATGTCGAGCGCGCCCGTGATGTCGATCAGGTAGTCGGAGCCGGCGGTGTAGTGTCCGTCATTGTTGGCATCGACGATCAGGAACAGATGACCCGCCAGACCTTGGCTGTTCGCATCGGCCGCGATGACGATGGCGTGGCTCGCCTTCAACCCATCGGCGTCGGCCGCGGCGGCGAGGGAAGCGTCGAGATTGGTGGGGTCGAGTGTGTTGGTGAAGCTGCCATCATAGCCCTGGACTGTCGTGTGCCAGAACTGAAAAACGTCGTTGTCCGCCACGAAGCGCTCGATCGTGTCGTGGGCGGCGCCGGTCGAATCCGAGGGCGCGTCGTAGGATAGCGTGGCGCGATGGCCCGCCCTGATGAGGTCCGCGCCGCCGCCGCCCCGCACGACGCTGTCCGCGCCGACCGTGATGGTATCGGAAAGATCGCCGCCCACGATCGTGTTCCTGGTCTGGTGATCGACGACGTCGTAATGGCCGTCGGTCTCGGCGAAATTCTCGAAGTACAGGGGCGCATCGGCATCGGACACGTGCAACGTCTGCCCCGCGGATACGTCCGCATCCTCCAACACGACCACGAGGTGGGTAGCGCCGGACAGGACGAGGTTTTCCACGCTCGTCATGTTCTCCGGCTCCAGGCTAAGAGTGAGCGTGAAGCCCGTATTGGGCGTCGCCACGACAAGGACGAGCGTGTCGTTGCCGCTGCCGCCGTCGAATTCATCCCGAATCGGAAATCCAACACCATTGGTGAGATCGACGGTGAGCGTGTCGTTGCCGCCATTGCCTATTGCAACGTTGGTGCCGGATACACCGTTGCCGTTGAACAGGGCGTCGTTGCCGCCGCCGCCAATCAGCGTGTTGTTGTCGGACCCGCCATGCAGCACGAACCTCCCGCTCGTTTCCGCCGAGCCGTCGAAATAGAGTGCATTTCCGAGGGGGTTGAGAACGGTGAGCTCCGAACCGGGCGCGACGTTGTTGTCGTTCTCGGTGAGGTGATAGACGTGCTCGCCGGACAGGGTTATCTGGAACAGCCCGCGCGTTTCGGGATTGAACACGAGATCGGGATAATCGCCGGACAGACTGAGGAGCACGAATCTGGACTGAAGGATGTCCGCGTTCGTCATGTTGCCCGCGAAACTGGCTTCCACGAAGAGCGAACTGACGGCCTTGAGAGGGCCGTCGAACCCGTCCGCGCTGAAATTCAGGCCCGACGACGCGGAGGAACCCCGCAATTCCAGCAGCTGTCCCGGCGCCACGATGCCGTTGCCCAAGGTGAAATCGAGCGCCGTGCTGGTCGGTTCGATGATGACCTTTTCCACGCTCGTCATGGCCGGGAAATCGGCGATGGCCGTGTCGGATTGCGCGACGACCACGGTGTCGTTGCCCGCCCCGCCATTGATGATGTCGGCCGGATCGAAGCCCTCCTTGAGGTGGATGATGTCGTTGCCGGCGCCGCCGTCGACGGTGTCGCGGCCGGCTCTGGAGAGATCGAACGTGTCGTTGCCCGCGCCACCCGTGAGCACGTCGTCGCCCGCGCCGCCGATCAGCGCGAACGTCCCATCCGTTTCCGCGGAGCCGTCGAAGAGGAGGGGATCGGTAAGGCTGGCGCCGTCAACCGTCAGCGTCCGGCCGGCTGTGAGATTGCCGCCGTTCTCCGTCAAACTATAGCCGAAGCCCGCGGCCAGCTGGATGCGTGCGATGTTCGCGATCGTGTCCGCCCCGAAGGTCAGCCCTGCGGAATAGTCACCCGCCAGCCGGAGCGTGTCGACGCCCGACCCACCGTCGATGCGATCGGTCGCGTCGAACGCGGCGCCCGCCCGCACGATATCGTCGCCCGCGCCGCCGTGGACGGCATCGCTGCCGCCCTTGGTGAGGTCGAAGACATCGGCGCCCGTGCCGCCTGTCAGCACGTCGTCGCCCGCGCCGCCGATGAGACGGAAACGCCCGTTCGTCTCCGCCGAGCCATCGAAGGTGAGCGCGTTGCCGGCCGCGAGCGCCGCGGCGCTGACCGCGAGCGTCGCTCCGGCAGCGACATTGGCTCCGCTGGTGGCGAGCGCATAGTCGTGGCCGGCGCCCAGCTGGATCTGCTCGACCGCGGTGATTGTTCCCGCCGCCAGCGTCAAGCCCGTGGAATAATCGCCGTTCAGCCGGATGATGTCGTCTCCCGGCCCGCCATCGACGTGGTCGGCGGCGGTGAATGCCGCGCCGAATTTGAAGACGTCATTGCCTCCCAGCCCACGAACGACATCGTCGCCGCCCTGCTGAAGATCGAAAATGTCGTCTCCCGATGTTCCGATGAGGTCGTCGTCGCCGGCCGTGCCCGTGATGACCATGGGAGCCTCCCGTCGCCTACA
Source organism: Rhizomicrobium sp. (assembly GCA_036489435.1). Taxonomy (GTDB): domain Bacteria; phylum Pseudomonadota; class Alphaproteobacteria; order Micropepsales; family Micropepsaceae; genus Rhizomicrobium. The sequence goes on from DASXFU010000038.1 coordinate 28,924, forward strand.
GTTTACGACACCAGAGGCATTTTACAACCTGAAATTGCGCCTAGGCGGGCCCTCCCGGGCCGCGTTATTGCGGCAGGTAGTCGTTCGCCTCGACCAGTTTGAAGCCTGGCGTTTCCTGCACGCATTGGCGCAGCAACAGCGCGTGGCCGGAACCGTAGAACACCACCACGCGGTCGCCGGGATGGGTGAGCTGGATGAGATTGGCGCAGATGCGGAAATTGCGGCTGTACCAGGCGGTCTCCAGATCGGCGCCGGGCTGCGTGGTGCCGCCGCCGATCTTGAGGGCGGTGCGGTAGAAATCGTTGCCATGCGCGATCTCATCCGGCGAATTCAGGTAGCGCAAGGCCGTGCTGATGCCTTGATCGCGGATCATCGCGCTGACGGTTTGCACCATCGTCTCGACCGCAGCGCTTTGTTCGTCGAGCAGCGCGGATTGGCCGTGCGCCTTGGCGTAGTTTTGAACGGGCTCGAACGGGAACTCGCCATCGACATCGATACCGCGCACGGTCGTGAGACCGGAGAGTTTCGCCAGTCGGAATCCCAGCTGCACCACTTCGTTGCGCGAAGGGGGCAGCGTGCCTTTGAGATAGGCCTCGTAGCGCGGCTCGGCCGTGCCGGGGTCCCATTCGGTGGCGATGAGGGTGGGATGGAAGCGGGCGAGGCCCTCGGCCACCGCTTCGATCTGGGCCTGCGGCTTGGGCTGCAGCACGTCGTCGACCTGCGTGTTGTGCAGGTCATGGCCGGGATTGCTCATGTGGAAGGTGCCCACGATGATGACCTGCACGGGTGCATCGGCCGCGAGTGCCACGCCACCGAGCGCGAGGCTGCCGATCAAACCCAGAATTGCTGCGCGCATGGTGGTTTCTCCCGTTCCCGGCGAGAGAATGGCGAGCGCGGGCTCTTGCGCCAATACCGTCTGGCCATGCATGGGCCGCGCATCCCGGCTGCGGCCTGCACGCAAGCGTGAACTAGCCTTAAGGCTTGCGGCAAAGGGCGGTGAGGCATTTTGCGCGCTTCTATCGTATAAGCGCGTCATGACCCTCGCCGAGAAAGCCGAACGGATTTATTCGCTGCCGGAATATCGCGCCGACGCGGTGATCCATGTGCTGGGTGTGCTCTTCGCCATCAATGCGGGGTTGTGGCTGCTGTTCCATGTCACCGGAATGTCCGTGGTGGTGAGCGTCTCGGTCTACTGCGCGGGTCTGTTCGCGATGCTGACCGCGTCGGCCGCCTACAATCTGGCGCCGGATGGGCGCGTGCGGGATATCCTGCGCCGCTTCGACCATTCGGCCATCTTCATCATGATCGCCGCCACTTACACGCCCTTTGCCGCGCATCGGTTGGGTGGAACCTGGGGCCCGGTGATCCTCACCGCCATCTGGGTCTGCGCCACCATCGGCGTCGCGCTGAAGATGCTCTATCCGCGCCGCTTCGAACTCGCCAGCGTGGCGTTCTACATCATCATGGGCTGGATGATCGTAACGGTGATCCACCCGCTCGCGGAGCATGTGTCGACCGCGGATTTCTGGTTGCTCATCGGCGGCGGCATGGTCTATTGCGCGGGCGTCGCCTTCTATCTGATCGAGCGCATCCCTTATCACAAGGTGATCTGGCACGTCTTCGTGCTGGCCGCGGCCGTGCTGCAGTTCTCGGCGATCGCGGGTGAGTTTGCCGCTTAAATATTCGGCCAGATGAGCGCGGCCGCGATCAGCAGGATGCCCAGCGTCGCGATGATCCACACGATGGTGCGCAGGCCCGGAACGCCGAAGCCATAAAGCGGCACATAGATGAGCCGGCCCGCGAGATAGACCTCGCTGCCCCACACCGTCGCCCAATTGTGCCGCCCGATCAGCGCGGCCACGATCACGACGGTGGCGAAGAAGGGGAAGGTCTCAAGGAAATTGCGCGAGGCGCGTTCCAGCCGTCCCGCCACCTTGCTCACCGGCTTGGCCGCCGCCTCGTCGCGCGGGCCGACATTCCATTTGAGGCCGCGCTGGCTGTTGCCCATGCGGGCCGCGACCAGAAGCTGCAGCATGCCCAGCACCACCGCCAGCACCAGCATGGAAAGTTCCGTGCTCATGCCCGCGATGTGCAGCTCGATCGGCGTGATGTTTGTCATTGGATATTTCCCCCGGTGCCCGGAGGCAGTATGACCGATCCGGCAATATCTTCTCAACCACGTGCCTGTTAAGGTTGCGCGGGTTGGTCGAAGGAGTTCCCCATGCGCGCCGTTCAGACAGCCGCGGTCCTGATATTGCTGGGCTTTTCGCTTTCCGGCTGCGTGGCGGGCGCCATCGTGGGCGCCGCCACCAAGGTCGTCACCACCACGGTGGACGTCACAGCCGACGTCGTGGGCGGCGTCGCGGATACCGTGACCGGCCAAGGCTCCAAGGACGACGACGACAAGAAGAAAGACGACGACAAGAAGTCGCCGGACTAGGGGTCTTACTTCTTACAAATCAAAATTCATCGTCATGGCCGGCCCCGTGCCGGCCACCCATACCTGCGGTTTGCGATCATTTGGCTGAGACCGCGGGTATGGATGGCCGGCATTTGGCCGGCCATGACGGTTGAGGGTTTGGCGCACCAACCGATGCATTGGCGCGCCAAACCGTTCCCTCAATTCCCGTCCGCGCCGAAGCGGTAGCGGAGTTCTACGCTCCACATGCGCGGCGGGCCGTAGATGGAGGCCGAGGTGCCGGTCAAGTGCAGCAGTGCGTCGGCGCCCTGCTTGTAGGTCTTGTTCGTCAGGTTCGTGACGAAAGCCGACAGGTCGAAGGGATGGCCGAGGAAATTGTCCCAGTCGAGGCGCGCATCGATCAGGCTGTAGGCCTTCTGCGAGGCGTCCGGCTCCAGGTCGGAAAGATCGCTGAACCACACCTTGTCCTGCCAATAGTAGGTGGCGCTTAGATAAGGCTGGCCCCACGAGTCCGAAATCGGGATGTGGAAGCGCGGCGTGATGCCGAACTTGTTCTTCGGCGTGTAGGCGAAGGGGTTGCCGCTGTGGTCGAGCGGGCCTATCGGCGTCTGCGTGGCGCCGGCCACGAAGATCTCGGTCGGCAGGATGAACTTGTTATAGGTCGCATCCGTGTAGGAGTAGAACACGTCCACCTGGAAGTTCTCGTTCGGAATGAAGGTGGATTCGAACTCCAACCCTTTCACCGTGGCGCGCGCGGCGTTGAAGGTGAGCGCCACCGGCTCGATCACGGGCGGCGCGATGACGGCGACGAGGTCGTTCTTCTGGATGTCGCTGTACCAGCCGTAATAGACGTCGAAATTGGTGCGGCCGGGAACGCCCAGGATGGTCCAGTTGTTCTTGGTGCCCAATTCCACGTCGGTCAGATATTCCGGCTTGAATTCCTCGAAATCGGTGGCGAAACCCGCCCCCGAATTGAAGCCGCCGCTCTTATAGCCGCGCCGGTAATCGGCATAGACCATCGTGTCGTCCGTCACCTGGTCCTGCGCGGTCAGGTTCCACGACGGCGCGCGGAAGTTCGCGGCCTGTTGCAGGCTCGGCCCCGGAAGCGGCGAGGGGCAGGGCATGGTGATGTCCTGCGAGATGCAGGTACGCGAGGTGGCCACCTTGTGGTCCCACGTGTAACGGCCGCCGGCCGTGAAGCTTAAACCATGCAGCATCGATGAGGCGTCATAGGTGCCGCTGGCATAGACGGCGTTGGATGTGCCGCCATTGGCGAGCGAATCCACTTCCGTGCTGCCGAAGCCGAAGAAGGGCGAGAAGATGGGCTGCGCGCCGCCGAAGGTGTCGCGCTCCACCTCCGAATAGCCGCCGGGATGATCGAGCTCGTGATAGAAGCCCACGATCCAGTTTAGCGCATTGTCGCTGGTCTCGCCCTTCACCTGGAATTCGTCCGTCACCTGCAAGCCGTTGGATTCCCAGGTGCGCGGATTGGAGATGGCCAGGATCGGGAGCAGCGAACCGTCATAGTCGAAGGACGGCTGCTCTTTGTCGCTGCGGAATCCGAAGATGTTTTCCAGATGCAGATGTGTCGCGACATCGAATGTCGTGATGTCGGTGAAGCCCCAGGAATCGCGGCGGAAGAACAGCGGAATGCTCGACGTCGTCTGGCGTGGGCCGAGGCTCTTCTGAAGCGCCAGCGCGCCTTGCATCTCCGCCTCGAACGCGCCGAGCGCGGCGCAAGTGGGGTTGGCCGGCATGGCGGCGCAATTGAGGCCTTCCTGCTGCGCCAAACCGTTGATCGTGTTGGGGCTGACGGAGGTGAGCTCGGCGCCCGTGCCGTTGTTGTGGTCGCGATAGAAATCGAACACGGCGTAGTTCTGGAAGTTGGACGTGGGCTTCCAGTTCAGCCCGATGCGGAAGGCATTGTAGTTCTGGTTGTCCAGCGTCTCGCGGCCCGTGGGCGTTCCGGTGGCGTCGAAGATGGTGTCCTTGGTGTAGCCGCTGCGCTGGCCGAAATCGCCGGCCACGCGCACGGAAAGCGTGTCGTCGAGCGGCACGTTGACGGCGCCTTTCAGGTCCCACATCGCATAGTCGCCGGCGGAGGCGTCGACATAACCGCCGAACTCATCGTCCGGCCGCTTGGGTTCGAACAGCACCGCGCCGCCCGTGGTGTTGCGGCCGTAATAGGTGCCCTGCGGTCCGCGGTACACCTGGACGCTGTCCATGTCGTATTCATTGCCGGGTCCGGCGGAATTGAACGGCACGTCGTTGAAGTAGGTCTGCACGCCCGGATCGGCGCCACCGAAAGGCTGGCTCTGGCCGCGGATGGTGAAAACATTGTCGTCACGCGAGCCGAGGCTGGCGGAGACGGTGAGCGACGGCGTGTGGGTCTGCAGGTCCATCGCCGTATTGATGTTCTTCAGCCGTATCATCTCGCCATTGAGCACGGTGGCGGCGACGGGGGTCTTCTCCAGGTTCTCCGACCGGCGGCGCGCCGTGACGACGACGGTTTCTATGGCGAGGCTCTGGGCCGGCTTCACGCTGGCGGGTTGTTGAGGCGCCTGCTGCGCATGAGCTTCGGGCGCAAGAAAAGACAGGCTGGCCGTAGCCAGCAAAAGCATACGTCGCATGTATCCCCTCTCGCGGGTGTAACGGCCCGCGCTCTCGATTTTGACAAACAGACTACACGAAAAAGTGCGTTTGGACGAGATGTCTGTTCACTCTGGCCTTACAAGGACTTACGCGGCTCAGAACGAATCCTTGCGGCGGCGTAATTCGCCGAACACTTCGACATCGGAGGCGCCCTCCATGCTCAGTGTGCGGCGGATTTCCGCGGAATCCGGCCGCAGGAACGGGTTGGTGCGCTTTTCCAGGCCGAGATTGGAGGGAATGGTGGGCCGCGCGTCTTTCCGCGCCGCGTCCACCGCCACCATGCGTGCCTTCAGATCGGCATTGCCGCGCTCCACGCTGAGCGCGAAGCGGCCGTTGTTCTGCGTGTATTCGTGGCCGCAAAAGATGCGCGTGGCATCGGGCAGGCGCATCAGCTTGGAGAGGCTGGTCCACATCATCTGCGGCGTGCCTTCGAACAGCCGCCCGCAGCCCATGGCGAAGAGCGTGTCGCCGGTGAAGGCCGCGTTGTCGAGCACGAAGGCGATATGCCCGCTGGTATGCGCGGGGATTTCGAGAATGGTGACGGTATGCCCGCCCCATTGCCAGGGCGCGTCCTCGCCGACGCCGGTGTCGATGCCGGGAATGCGGGCGCGGTCCTTCTCGGGCCCCACCACCTCGGCGCCGTATTCTTCCTTCAGCGGCAGGTTTCCGCCGGTGTGGTCGAAATGGTGGTGGGTGTTGAGGATGTGGGTGAGCTTCCAGCCCCTGGCCTGCAGCGCCTTGCGCACTGGATCGGGCTCGGAAGGATCGACCACGGCGCAAAGCTCGCCCTCGCGGATCAGATAGGCATAATTGTCCGACAGGCAGGGGACGATCTGGATTTCAGCCATGGATGGCTCCTTGTGCGGCTGCGATGCTAGCAACCGCGTCACCGACATTGAACCCCGCCGCTGACCGGTTTACGCAAGCACATGCTGTTCGACGCCGAAGGCCTTGCATCCTTCTATGAGGAGCCGATGGGGCAAGTCACCCGCCGGCTGCTGCTGAAGCAGCTGCGCCTGGTGTGGCCCGACGTCCGCGGCCTGCGGGTGCTGGGCTACGGCTTCGCGGTTCCCTATCTGCGGCCCCTGCTGGGCGAGGCCGAGCGCGCCATCGCCGTCATGCCCGCCCAGCACGGCGCGATCGCCTGGCCGGACGGTCAGCCGCTGGCGGCACTGTGCGAGGAAGAGGCGCTGCCTTTCCCGGACGCGATGTTCGACCGCATCCTGGTGATCCACGGGTTGGAGACGGCGGAATCGGCGCGTCTGTTCCTGCGCCAGATCTGGCGGGTGCTCGCGCCGGGCGGACGACTTCTCCTGGTAGCGCCGAACCGCACCAGCCTGTGGGCGCAGGTCGAGCGCTCGCCCTTCGCGCAAGGCAGTCCCTTCACGCGCAGCCAGCTCGATCATCTGCTGCGCCAGGGCCTGTTCACGGCGGAGCGTTGGGAGACGGGATTGCACCTGCCGCCGCTACGCTCGCGCCGCATGATCGGAAGTGGTGCCGGCTGGGAACGCGTGGGCGGACGATTGTGGCCCGCGCTCGCTGGTGTGCATCTCGTCGATGCGACGAAATCGCTTTACGCGGTGGTTCCACCGGCGAAAGGTGAACGCGCGCGCGCGCGACTCGCCGCGATAAAAGCGTGACGCCAGCGTCATCGTCATAAGCGTCATTGTCGATTCATCATATCGTCGCCCGCACGACAATTTGAGCATGCTTGAGCGAGACTCATGGCAGCCATGCGCGATGCGCGCAGTCGCTGTTTAGCCCGTGTTTCAGGCACCTCACGCATTCGTCATACGATATTGCAAAACCGAAATCTGTTTGCCGCAGTCTTGCCACTTCCACAACGCAACACGCGCACTACCTACCTTGCATCCGCGCGCCCCTTCGCGTGGAGCAAAAACATCTCGGAGGAGTTCTCATGCGTAATCTGAAACTGGCGGCGCTTGCCGTCGTGGCGTCGGGCCTGATGATCGGCGCCGCCACTGCCCAAACCACCACCGTCGCCGCGAATATGGGCGGCTGCTCGCAGATGGCGTCGTCCGTTCGCACGGCGATGGATGCCAACGCCTCGTCCGCCAATATCGACGAAGCGAAGAAGGAACAGAGCCTGGGCCGCGACTTCTGCGGCAATCAGTTCTATGCCCGCGGCGTCGCCCACTACCAGCACGCACTCGATCTGCTCAGCAACAAGAGCTGAGTTCCATCATGCGTTTCCTCTCCCGCGTTCCGCGCGGGAGAGGAAATCATTTCAGGAAATCCCGCACCAGGTCGAACAATTCCGGCTCTTCGAGCAGGAAGGCGTCATGGCCGCGATCGGTGTCGATCTCGCGCAAGTTTGCATCCACGCCTGAAGCCTTCAGGCCTTCGCAAATGCGCCGGTTCTCCGCCGTCGGGAACAGCCAGTCGCTGGTGAAGGAGACGCCCTGCACGCGGGCTTTCAGATCCTTGAAAGCAGTCATGGAATCGAGTTCGAAATAATCCATGGCGCGGGTGATGTAGAGATAGGCATTCGCATCGAAGCGCTCCACGAAGCTGGCGCCCTGATAATGCAGATAGCTCTCGACCTCGAATTCCTGCTCGAAGCCAAACGAGGCGCGGGCGTTGCTGCACACCGCGCGTCCGAACTTCCGCCCCAGCGCTGCTTCCGACAGATACGAAACATGGCCGATCATGCGTGCGGTGGAAAGCCCGCGTGATGGTTTCACGCCGGCCTTGAGATAATCGCCGTTGCGCCAATCCGGATCGCCCATGATCGCCTGGCGGCCGATCTCGTGCAGCGCGATGTTCTGGGCGGTGTGATGCGCCGCGGTGGCGATGGGCAGCGCCCGGCCGACGCGCTGTGGAAACTTCGCCATCCATTCCAGCACCTGCATGCCGCCCATCGATCCGCCCGTGACGCAGGCGAGCGTCTCGATACCCAGCGCCTCGATCAGGCGGGCTTGCGCGCGCACCATGTCGGCGACGGTCACCATGGGGAAGGCGAGGCCATGGGCCTGGCCGGTGGCGGGGTCGATGGATGCGGGCCCGCTCGATCCCATGCAGCCGGACAGCACATTGGTGCAGATGACGAAGAAGCGTTCGGTGTCGATCGGCTTGCCGGGGCCGACCATGGTCTCCCACCAGCCGGGCTTGCCGGTCATCGGGTTGGTGCCGATGACGAACTGGTCGCCTGTCAGCGCATGGCAGATGAGGACGGCGTTGGAGCGCGTGGCATTCAGCGTGCCATAGGTTGCGTAAGCGATGGTGAAGCCGGGAAGCGTGCGGCCGCTGTCGAGCTTCAAGGGCTCGTCGAAGCGCATGGCATGACCCTGGTCGGCCTGCGGCATGGCAAGCGGCCTTGGGAAGATCGGTGTCGTGGCTTCGGGCATGCGTGCAAGTCCACCAGAATTGGGCAAAGGGGCGAGGGTTGCTAGGGCCGCTTAACCCCCCTGTCAACGCACTTTGCATTTGCCGCCGGGCTTGCCTTAGAACCGGGGCATGAGCCTGACACCAAAACCCGGCGTGCTGGATATCGCTCCCTATGTGGGCGGCCGCGCGCATGCGCCCGGCGTTCCGCCGCCGGTCTACAAGCTTTCCTCCAACGAATCCGCGCTGGGGCCGAGCCTCGAGGCCATGGCCGCCTTCCAATCCGCGCACGGCTCGCTGGAGATCTACCCCGAGGGCAGCGCCAAGATCCTGCGCGAGGCCATCGCCGAGGTGCATGGGCTTTCGGCCGACCGCATCGTCTGCGGCAACGGCTCGGACGAACTGCTCACCATGCTGGCCGGCGCCTATCTGCGCCCGGGCGACGAGGTGCTGTTCAGCGAACACGGCTTTTTGGTCTATCGGATCGCCGCCCTCGCCAACAGCGCCACGCCCGTGATCGTGCCGGAAACGAACTTCCGCACCGATGTCGACGCCATGCTGGCGCATGTCACGCCCAGGACGCGCCTCGTCTATGTCGCCAATCCGAACAATCCGACCGGCTCCTATCTGACGGGCGAGGAATTGCGCCGGTTGCATGCGGGGCTTCCATCGAGCGCCCTGTTGGTGATCGACGCGGCCTATGCCGAATATGTCCGCCGCAACGATTACGACAGCGGCATCGAGATGGTGACGCAGTTCGACAATGTCGTGATGACGCGCACCTTCTCGAAGATCTATGGCCTGGCCGGCCTGCGCGTCGGCTGGGCGTTCTGCCCGGCCAGCGTGGTGGACGTGCTGAACCGCGTGCGCGGTCCGTTCAATGTCTCGATCCCCGCGCAGCGCGCGGCGGCGGCGGCGCTGAAGGATCGCGCCCATGTCGCCCGGTCGATGGACCACAACGAAAAGTGGCGCGACTGGCTGACGGCGGAAATCCGCAAAACCGGTTTGCGGGTGGACGATAGCGCGGGCAATTTCGTGCTGATCCATTTTTCGCAAACGCCGCCGCACACGATGAAAGCGGCGGACGATTTCCTGAACGCGCGCGGATTGATCCTGCGTCCCGTCGGCGCCTATGGATTGCCCAATTGCCTGCGCCTCACCATCTCCAGCGAGGAAGCCAACCGCAAGGTGGCGGCCGCGCTGGCGGATTTCATGAAGCGCTAAGATCATGTCAGCCCCCATCGCCAAATTGACCTTGGTGGGCATCGGCCTGATCGGCTCCTCCATCGCGCGCGCTGCCCGTCGCGGCAAGCTCGCGGACCACATCGCGGGCTACACGCCGGATGCGGACCAGATCGCCCGCGCGGAAAAACTCGGTTTCGCGGATTCGCTGCACACATCACTAGCCGATGCCGTGCGCGGCGCGGACCTCGTGATCCTGGCCGCCCCCGTCGGCGCCTTCGGCGCGATCGCGCAAGAGATGGCGCCGCATCTGAAACAGGGCGCCATCGTCAGCGATACGGGCTCGGTCAAGATGACGGTGCTGCGCGATGTGGCGCCGCATCTGCCGGAAGGCGTGCATCTGGTTCCGGCCCATCCCATCTCCGGCACGGAACGGTCCGGCCCCGAGGCCGGCTTCGCGGAATTGTTCGATGGCCGCTGGTGCATCCTCACACCGCCGCCCGGAACGAATGCGTCCGCCATCGAGGCCACCGCCAATTTCTGGCGCGGCCTCGGCAGTCATGTCGATGTGATGGAGCCGCGCCACCACGATCTGGTGCTCGCCATCACCAGCCACGTGCCCCATCTCATCGCCTACAACATCGTGGGCACGGCGGCGGATCTCGAAACCGTCACCGAAAGCGAAGTGATCAAATATTCCGCGGGCGGTTTCCGCGATTTCACCCGCATCGCCGCCTCCGATCCCACCATGTGGCGCGACGTGTTCCTCAACAATCGCGAGGCGGTGTTGGAGATGCTGGGCCGCTTCAACGAGGACTTGGCCGCCCTGCAGCGCGCCATCCGCTGGGGCGACGGCGATGCGCTGTTCAACCTCTTCACCCGCACCCGCGCCATCCGCCGTTCCATCGTGGATGCGGGGCAGGATACCGCCGCCCCCGACTTTGGCCGCGCGCACGACAAGTGACTTGGTTCACACAGTCGGCCCACAGTCAGTAAGCAAGACTCGGCACGCGCCTTGAGAGGCCGCGCCCGCTCTGCTTTGATCCCAGGCAGGATTGCGTGGGGACGGTCATGTTTTCGCATCGCGTGGGCAAGCTCAATGCGGAGATCACGCGGCTTCAGGGCAAGCTGGCGCAGACCGGCTATGCGCGCGTCTCGCCTGAGGATGTGGCCGATGCCGGGCTCTTCACCCGCCTGTTCTCGCGTGACCACCGCAAGCGCCAGGCCGCGTCGCTATTGAGCGCGCGGATCGAAGCGTTGACGCTCAGCCGCTCCGGACTGTTCGCCACGGCGTATAACGCGCTGCAGCCCGGCCTCGCCGAAAGCCGCGCGCTTCTCCACGACAGCAGCCGTTTCGCGCGCGAGCCGTCCGCTCCGCAGCAAGGCGCTGTCGCGCTCGATCGCGGCAGTCGCGACGGCTGGACCATCGAGCAGCTTGCCGCCCTGTTCGCCAAGCTCGGCTATGGCGTGGAGCGTTCGCAGACGAGTGACGGAAGTCCCATCCTCGCGCTGTCGAAAGCCGGCTGGAAGATCGGCGCGCTGCCGGGAAAGCTGACCGGCATGACGAAATTCGGCGTGCTGCATCTCTTCCTGGTGGTCCAAGGCGTGAAGCTGGGCTTGGCGCCCGTCAATGCCTGGAACGAAACCGCGATGTTCGCGCGGTTGACGGTGGTGGATGGGGACAAGCTGTTTCTGGCCACGGAGTCCGTGCTGGTCGGCGGTTCGGAAGAGAACCTCGCTTACGTCGTCTGGTTCTGGGAAACCGCGATCGACAAGTTCCGTACGCTGCTGGGTTAGTAAAGTGGCCGCGCGACGCCCGCCGGCATCGCGCCGACGGAAATCACGCCGTCCTTGAAGCCGATCCCGGCCGACATCTGGATCTGCGCGTTGCTCGCCTGCGCCATGGCCATCAGCGCCGGCGCCAATCCGTTGTCGCTGCCCTCCGGCAGGCCGATTTTCGCGAGCCCCCCCGCCAGTGACTGCACGCCATCGAGGTTCACATCCACCGTGCCCGTCGGGCGATGCTGCGCGTCGAGCGAGAGTTGCCCGCTGGCGTTCGCCTTCAGCGTGTTCCAGTTCACCTGCAACGCATTGAGCTTCAGCGCGCCGTTATGCGTCCGCCAATTCTCCAAACTCGCGCGCCAGTCGCCCTTGCCCGCAAACAGCGAAGCCAAGGGCGTCGCGGGCGCGGCGGAGGCATCCACCGAGAGCACGCTGATCGTGTCGCCGAAGCCGGATTGCAGCAGCGGCGCCAGATGGATGTTCTGTCCACTCACCGCGATATCGAAGCCGTCATGTGTGGGATTGCGGCGGATGTGGAACTGGAAACGGTCCGCATTCAGCTCCGGCGAGCGGATGGCGATGACGTCGAGGTCGAATCGCGCCAACCCTGCTGTGGGGCCGGTCGCCTGGGTGAACGAACTTGCGCGCAGCAGTCCGGGCGTGAAGCTCCAGACATGTTTCTGTCCGTCGAGCCCCGTCCAGCGCAGCGTCTGCACGCCGGCCGCTTCGTAGATCGCCTGCGAAGGGCCATAGGTCAGCGCATGCATGACGAAATGCTGGCTATGCCAGGAGGCCGGGCCCTGGCTCGTCTGCACATCGAGCTCCACATCGTCGAGCATGGCGTCGATGCGGAAGGGAAAGCCCTGGATGTGCTTGCCCGCGAACTTCAACGTCACGCCGGGCGCCACGGCCTGCCCGTTGCTCTCCGCGAGGAAGCCGTCCACGGCGCGCGCCGCGAACCACCAATAGACCATCACACTCAGCGCCAGGATCACGAGCAGCGCGAACGGTCCATAGAGAAAGGCGCGGTGGGAGAATCGCATGATGTGATCCGATTTGGCCGGAGAGAGCTTACCCGCAGCGGGAGAATCCGCAGGAGACGCAAGAGTCGCAGCCCTCGAGCTGGATCAGGCTGGGAGAGCCGCAGCGCGGGCAGGTCCGCCCCGGCGCGTCCTCGCCCACCGCCACGGCGCGCGTCGCGTCCGGCGGTAGCACCGCTTCGCGCGGCGCCATGAAGCCGGTGGCGACCATGTGGCGCTCGATCACCTCGCCGATGGCGGCCAGAAGCGAGGGCACGTAATGCCCGCCCATCCATTGCCCGCCGCGCGGATCGAACACGGCCTTCAACTCATCGACCACGAAAGAGACATCGCCGCCGCGGCGGAACACGGCGGAGATCATCCGCGTCAGCGCGAGCGTCCAGGCATAGGCCGCCATGTTCTTGGAGTTGATGAAGATCTCGAAGGGGCGCCTGCGGCCGTCTTTCTCGATGTCGTTGATGGTGATGTAGAAAGCGTGATCGGAATCGGCCCATTTCACTTTGTAAGTCTGGCCCAGCAACACTTCCGGCCGGTCCAGCGGGCGGGTCATATAGACCACGCCGCCGGAACGCGTCTCGGACGGCGGCAGGTCCGGCTCCTCGTCGCGTGTAACGACCGTGACAGCCGGCTTTTCCGGCGCCGCTTCGAGCCCAACCTCAAGCACCGATCCCGTCACATCATTGGGGCGATAGGTCGTGCAGCCTTTGCAGCCCGTCTCATAGGCGTGAAGATACACATCCTTGAACGCCGTGAAGGAAATGCCGCGCGGCACATTGATGGTCTTGGAGATCGAGCTGTCGATGTGCTTCTGCGCCGCCGCCTGCACCGCCAGATGATCCTCCGGCGAAAGCGTCTGCGCATTGACGAAATAGTCCGGCAGGCTGGTCTCTCCGCCGAAGCGCGCCCGGAACGCGCGCCAGGCATAATCGCTCACCTGCTCTTCGGTGCGCGTGCCATCCGGCTGCAGCACCTTGCGGGAATACGCATAGGCGAAGACCGGCTCGATACCGCTCGACACATTCCCCGCGAAGAGCGAGATCGTGCCCGTCGGCGCGATGGAGGTAAGTAGTCCGTTGCGTATGCCATGCTCCGCGATCCCGTCGCGGATCGCTTGCGGCAAGCGCTGCACAAACGGCCGCGCCAAAAACTCTTCGCGGTCGAAGAGCGGAAACGCACCCTTCTCCTTCGCCAGTTCCACCGATTGCGCATACGCCGCTTGCGACAGCACGGTGAGCCAACGCTCGATCAGCGCAAGGCTTTCCGCCGAGCCATAGCGCGAGCGGCAGAAGATCAACGCATCCGCCAATCCCGTCACGCCCAATCCGATCCGCCGCTTGGCAAACGCCTCCGCCCGCTGCTCCTCCAGCGGAAAGCGCGACACATCGATCACATCGTCGAGAAAGCGAATGGCCGTCCGCGTCAACCGCGCCAGCTCGTCTTCATCCAGCGCCGCATCATCCTCAAACGGATGCTTCACCAGCTTCGCCAGATTGACCGAGCCCAACAGACACGCGCCATAAGGCGGGAGTGGTTGCTCACCACAATTGTGCGACCAGAAGCCGTTGGCGTCGAAGGCGTTCAATCCTGGAATCGCGGCGTCGAAGACTTCGGCGGTTCCGGCGGGTGCGATCGCCTCCACCGTGGCAACGAACGGTTCGCGGTTGAGATTGCGCTTGTAACCGCCGAGCGCCGCCGTCAGGCGGACGGACTTCGCCGTGTCACGAAAGCCGATGTGCCCGGCGAAAATCGCGAGATTGTCACCGGCAATCACCAGCTCATGCTGCGCCTTGATGGCATAGAGCGTCTTTCCGCCGCGGCCGTCCGGCAGCGGCCGCATCCCGGCACCGCGCCGTTCGCGATAGAGCACGCTCGCGATGCCCAGCCGCAGCAGCATGCGCTGCGCCGCTTCCAGCAAGCCGAGATCGCTCTGCGCCAGCCGCAGGCTGACGCCTTTGTCTTGAGTGCCCTGCACGCTGCCGTCGGTGTCGAACAATCCGCGCAGCAGCGCCGCGTGGAAGGCGCGCGAGCGGCACTCCATTTCAGGCGTGATCGTTTTGGCGCGGGGAGCGAGGCCATGCTCTGTGGCGAGCGTCTTCAACGCGGCGGATTTCAGCCGCCACTCGCCGCGTCCGCGCACTTCCATCCAGCCCTTGAAGTCCGCGCGGTGGGGGAAGAATCCGATGGCGTCCCTGGCGGCGCGCATGATACCGCGCGTGCCCGGCCGCTCCTCGTCACCGTTGACGACGCGCGCTCCCGGCCACACGGACAGGATCGCCGTGTCCGCTTTCACGACGCCGTCTCCGATCAGAAGGCCGAGCAGATAGCCTTCCGCGTCATCCCGTTCGGCATCGGCGGGGTTGCCCCATGCCGGCGCGGCGCGATGATCGTGGATCAGCACTTCGTCACCCGACATGAGCGAACCCGCTTCAACCCATTCCCATGCATTGGACCAGCGCGTACGGCGTACAATTTTGCGCAAGCGATGATTGGCGGTCAGCCGCAGGCGAAGGCCCTCTTGCGTACGCAATTCCACGACGGGCTTCTCGCCCTGCGGAAAAAAGCCGCGCGGATCGCTCGGCCAGACCTGTCCCTCGGCGATGGCTGTAAAGGGTTTGCCGATGAGCTCGGAAATCTGCCGCGGGCCCTCGCCGGTCGCGATCCAGCTATCCGCGGTGAGGCACGGATTCGTCGCGCGGATTGTCTCGCAATACGACAGATTGTTCTGTTCGTTGATACGGTCGATGAAGATCACGCCGGGTTCGGCGTAGTCGTAGGTGGCGTGCATGATGCGGTCCCACAAGTCGCGGGCCTGCACGGTGCGGTAGATTTTTCCGTCGAATTTCAGGTCCCACGGCGCGTCGTTATGGACCGCCGTCATGAAGGCGTCGCTGGCGAGGACGGAGAGATTGAACATCGACAAGCGGCCGGGCGTGCGCTTGGCGTCGATGAAGGCCTCGATGTCGGGGTGGTCGCAGGCCATGGTCGCCATCATGGCGCCGCGCCGCGAGCCGGCGCTCATGATGGTGCGGCACATCGCGTCCCACACATCCATGAAGGAGACGGGGCCGGAGGCGTCCGCGCCCACGCCCGCGACCAGCGCGCCCTTGGGGCGGAGCGTCGAGAAATCGTAGCCGATGCCGCCGCCCTGCTGCAGCGTCAGCGCCGCCTCGCGCAACGCGCCGAAGATGCCGGACATCGAATCCGCGACGGTGCCCATCACGAAGCAGTTGAACAGCGTCACGGAACGCCCCGTTCCGGCACCGGCCAGAATGCGCCCGGCGGGGAGGAATTTGTGGCCGGCGAGGGCTTGGGCGAATTCCAGCGCCTGGGTGGCGCGCTGCCCGGGTTTCTCGGCCTGGGCAGCGGCGAGCGCGACGCGGGCGAAGCTGTCGGCGATGTCGGCATCCACGGGCGTGCCGTCCGGCTGTTTCAGCCGGTACTTCATGTCCCAGATCTGGCGGGCAATATCGCTCATCGGCCTATCGTAGCATCGCTCGGTTGAAGCTTCCTGACTCCAATATAGGCTATGTTCGTCGAATGTTCCAGATCGAGAGCCTCAAGATAATCCCTTTTCTGCCAGTGACTTACGCCCTTCCTGCACAAGTTTGGCGGTGGCGGTCTCGATGCGGTTCTCGAGCGTCGCCATGAATTCCTGCCGCTTGAGGCCGGGCGGGATGGGCTCGAGAAATTCCACCACCACAGTGCCGGGCTTTTTGAAGAAGCCGAGAAAGCCGCTCCAGAACAGCCCCGAGTTCAGCGCCACCGGTACGCAAGGCGCCCCCGCCTGTCCGTAGAGCGCGGCGACGCCGGACTTGTAGGCGGGCGCAGCACCAGGCTGCTGCCGCGTGCCTTCGGGGAAGATGAGGACGGAGCGGCCCTCAGCCATCACCTCGCGCGCCTTGGCCGCCATCTTGCGCAAGGCCGAGGCGTGGCCACCGCGGTCGATGGCGATGACGCCGGCTTTCCAGATGTACCAGCCGTAGAACGGCACATAGGTCAGCTCGCGTTTCAGCACCGCGGCGGGATCGTAGACGATCAGATAGAGCGCGACGGTATCCCACATGCTCATATGCTTGGCGGCGATCAGCACGCCGGAGCCGGGCACGGGCCCGCGCACCTCCAGCCCCAGCCCCGCGATATGCTTCAGCCCCCACAGCACCGCGCGCGACCAGTTGCGCGACGCCCAGACCATCGCTTTGCGCGGTACCAGAAGCAGCGGCAGGGCGCAGATATGGATGATCACCGAGACGACGATGAAATACACGAAGAACAGGGTCGAGCGGAAAAGGACCATCGCGCTTTTTGCAAAAACCGGCGTCAGGACGCGCGGTGAGGTTTGCTGCTTGGCTGGCCGTGGTCAAGAGGCGGCGTGGAAGACGGCATGACATGGGTGATGGTCATGCTCGCCAGATATTTCACATATTCGCCCTGCAGCACGCGTAGCGCGCGCGGGTCGCGCCACCATTCCTTGAGATCGATCCCCTCGGGCTCGACCGGATAGGGTTTGAGCGCCACGCCCGGCATCCGCGCGCGGAATTCGGAGAGGCTGCGCGGCATGTGATAGGTGGCCGTCACGATCACCAGCGAGTGGTAGTGATGCGCGCGCGCCCAGTTCGCCGTCTCGTCCGCATTGCCGGCGGTGTCGGCCGCCTCGAAGCCCAGATCGGCGCAGCAATCGAACCGCGCGCCGCCGTGGGCCAGCGCCTTGATTTCTTTCTTGGTGGTGGTGGGCGAAACGCCGGAGATCAAGAGCCGCTTGCCGATGCCGCGCTCGAACAGCGCCACCGCCGCGTCGAGCCGCGCGCCGCCGCCGGTGAGCGCCACGATGGCGTCCGGCTTTCCGACACTGGCCGGCGTCTCCGGCAGGTTCGCCGCGAACAGCACGAAGCCCGCCAGATACAACGCGAGGACGACCCCGATGGTGGTGAGGAATATCCGCATGACCCGGAGTCTAACCCAGAAATGGTTGAGATTGTGGCGAGGTAACAAGATTTTGCACACAGAGCCACAGAGACACAGAGGAAAAGAAAGGGGATTCACGCGGAGACGCGGAGTTACAGGTGATAGATAGCGAGTTTCAAACTCCACCACCTCCAATCGTCATGGCCGGGCCCGTCCCGGCTACCCATACCCTCACTGCAAGACGGAGGTTATGGGTGGCCGCCACAGGGCGGCCATGAAGAATTGAGAGAGAATGCGCTTCGCAAGCCATTCGACACCTGCACCCCCCGCGCCGCCGCGTGAATCAACTTCCTTCTTTTCCTCTGTGGCTCTGTGTCTCTGTGTGAATCAATTTTCTTCAGTAGTTGCTCCGCAGCGCCGCCAGCACCGAGATGCGCGCGGTGGCGAGTGCGATCAAGCTCGAGACGAGCGGCACCGCCGCCAGCCACAGCAACTCCAGCGGTTGCAGCGCGAGCGGTGGCAAAAACGGCACCGCTTCGACGCCTGCGAATTCCAGGCCGCGTGCGACGAGAAACAAAATCGCGGCCAGGCTTGCGCCCGCAAACGCCGCGCCCAATACCGAGAAGAAATAGTGCCGCTCGAAAGCGCGCGCAATGAAGCCGGATTGGGCGCCCATCTGGTGCAGGAGCGTGACGATGTCGTGATGCGCCTGCAGGCCCGCGCGTGTCGCGAAGGCCACCGTCGCCGCTGTCGCCACGGCGATCAGCGCGAGGATCGCGTAAGCCGACCAGATCAACGCGTTCGACAAATCTTTCAGCCGCCCGATCCAGTGCGCGTGATCGTCGAGCTGGGAGTCGGGTGCGGCGTCTACCAGGCGCCGCGACAAATCTTTCGTATCGACGACCGCGCCCGGAACGATCTCGGCATCGATCAAACGCGGCAACGGCAGGTCGTCCACCAGCGCGCCTTTGCCGAGCCAGGGCTCCACGAGTTTTTCCGTGTCGGCCTGCGAGATCGGTTCGGCGTGCGCGATGCCCGACGTCTCGCGCAGCACAGAAAGCGCCGCGGCCACTTCGCGATCGAGCGCGGGGCCCGGTGCGCCGGTCGCAGGCGGCAATATCTGCACGGTGAGGTGTCCCGCCAATCCCGTGCGCCAGCCTTCCGCCGCGCGGTCCGCGATCAGCGAGGCGCCCAAGGCCAGCGCCGCCAGGAACGCCATGATGCCGATCACGATGTCGAGCGGAGCGGCGCCGTCTTCACGCGGTAGAATTCGGCCGATGCTCATGTGCGCCCGCTCCGCAGTTCCACGAGGCGGCCGTCGACCAGGCGCATCTCGCGCGCCTTGCTGCGTTCGATCAGCGTGCGGTCATGGGTGGCTATGAGCACGGTGGTGCCCAGGCGATTGAGCTCGCCGAAGAGGCGGATCAGGCGCTCGCCGATATCGGGATCGACATTGCCGGTGGGCTCGTCGGCCAGCAGCAGGTCCGGCCTCGCCACCACGGCACGGGCGATGGCGACGCGCTGCTGCTCGCCGCCCGAAAGCGTCGGCGGCTTGGCCTGCATGCGCTCGCCCAGCCCCACCCAGGTGAGGAGTTCCTCGACGTCGCGCTCGTACTCGTCGGGGCGCCGGCCGGCCAGGCGCAGCGGCAGGGAGACATTGTCGAAGGCGGAGAGGTGGTCGAGCAGGCGGAAATCCTGGAACACCACGCCGATCCGCCGCCTCAGCGCCGGGAACCCCTTGCGCTTGAGGGTGGCCAACTCCTCGCCGAACAGGGTGATGAGGCCGCGGCTGGGCGGTTCGGCCAGGTACATCAGCTTCAATAGCGTCGTCTTGCCCGCGCCGGACGGGCCGGTGAGGAAGGAGAAGGATCCCGCCTCCAGCCGGAACGTCACATCGCGGAGCACTTCGGGACCGGGCCCATAGCGCATGCCGACATTTTCGAAACGAAGCATGCGACGAGGAGTAACACGAATTCCGTGCCGTTCCAGTGCCGACAAAACTTGCGCAGACGGTGGCGTTAAGTCATTTTTGCCGATGTTTCGTGCAAGCTCGACGCCATGATCCTGACCTGCCCGCAATGCGCCACCCAATACAAGGTGGACGCGGCGAAATTCCCGCCCGCGGGTCGTACGGTGCGCTGCGCGAAATGCAGCCATAGCTGGCACCAGGACGCAGCGGTGGCCGAAGCGCCGCCGCCCGCCGCGCTGCAACCCGTTTTCGTGGCCCCGCCGCCGGAACAGCAAATCCGGCCCGAGCCACAAGTCGAGCCCGCGCCGCCGCCGCGCCGCGCGGCCTTCGTGGCGCCGCCTGTGGTGGTCGAAGAGCCCGAATGTCACGAGCCAGTGGCCGCACCCGTTGTTCCCGCAGCGACCGCCCGTCCTCCACGTCCGGCGACGAGCCGTGGCGGCAGCGTGCTCGCCGCTTTCGGCTGGGTCGTGCTGGTTGGTCTCGTGCTGGTGATCGGTGTCTCGGCCGTCACGTTCCGGCAGGCCGTGGCGCAGGCCTGGCCGCGCACGGCCTCCGTCTATGCGGCGCTGGGCATGAAGGTGAATCCTTACGGCATCGGTTTCGCCGATGTCACCCACAGCCAGCAGACGGAGGACGGTCAGTCCGTCCTCGCCATCACCGGCAAGCTGGTCAATCTCACCGCCCGCCGGGTGAGCGTGCCCCCCATCGAGGTGCGGCTGATCGACAACGCCCGCCATGTCGTGCTGCGCAAGAGCTTCGCGGCCAATGTGGCCACGCTGGCGCCGGGACAGGCGACCAGCTTCCTCGCGCGCCTCTCAAGTCCTCCGGCTGCTGCCCGCCACATGGAATTGCATTTCGCGGGGCAGTAATTGTCTTCGTCCCTCGCTATATAGAGTCCGGAGCAGCGAGAGGGTTTTCATGTCCAGCTATATCGAACAGTCGCTCGGCCAGGGCGAGACGCTTGTCGCCAAGGCGCATTTCCATTGGTCGTACACGCTGAAGGCATGGCTGGCGCTGATCCTGCTGTTCTGGTGCATCATCGGCATCGTCATCTTCGTGCAGATGATGATCCGCCGCTCCACCACCGAGATCGGCGTGACGACGCACCGCTTCGTGGAGAAGACGGGCTGGTTCACGCTCAAGACCAACGAAGTGGCGCTGCCCAATATCGAGGGCGTGCGGGTGGAGCAGAGCTTCTGGGGCCAGCGCCTCGGCTACGGCAAGCTGCGCATCGAAGGTACCGGCGTGGACGCCATCGAAATCCCCAACATCGCCAACCCCGTCGCCTTCCGCGCTGCCATCGAGACCGCGAAGTCGGGCGCACCGGCCAGATAGTCGCGTAACGGGAACTCGGCTTATACTTCGCGCAAATAGGGGGACCGTCATGTCGTTTCGCGTTTTCGCCGCCGTGTCGTTGACTGTGTTGTTGGGTGCAAGCGCGGCGCAATCTGCCGGCAATGCCGTCAGCGGTCAGCAAGTTTTCGCGCGCTGCGCCATCTGCCACTCCAACACCAAGGGCGCGCCCGCGCGCATCGGTCCCAACCTCTGGGCCATCACCGGCCGCAAAGCAGGCACGCAACCGGACTTCGCCTATTCCGCCGCGTTGAAGGCGTCGGGCATCGTGTGGACACCGGCCAATCTCGACAAATGGATTGCGGGCCCCGCCGTCATGGTCCCCGGCAACCGTATGGCCTTCTCCGGACTCTCCGATCCCGGACAACGCGCCGACCTCGTCGCCTATCTCGGGACGTTGAAGTAGCGACTCACGCGCAGCGGCGGAGATGCGGCGCAAGCCGCGTTGATTCACGCAGAGGCGCAGAGCCGCAGAGGAGTGTGCGTCCCTCTAACAGTTCGTCATGGCCGGGCTTGTCCCGGCCACCCATTCCCTCCCTGCAAGAGGTGAGGCAATGGGTGGCGCCCGTACGCTGTCGCTACGGGCCAAGGGCGGCCATGACGATTGGAAGAGGGGCGAAGACGGCAGCAGCAAACGCGACTCCTCTGCGGCTCTGCGCCTCTGCGTGAATCAACTCTCCTTGCGCCGATGCGCGGACGCCCGCCGCGGACGCGCGGTGCTACTTACCTGCGGCGGAACGTCGCAGGTTGGGACCGATACCGCATTGCAACACAAAATTCCCGGGTTAACCGCCGCGATAAAAGCCCCGCCCAGCGCCAAGAAGCTTCGTTGACAGAGGGTCCGGCCCGGACCTAGTTTTTGCGCCGCACAAAGAGCGGCCAGAGGGGCCCCGGAGCGCAAGTCGCGCGGACGGGGATAAAACGCCGCCTTTCTAAAAGGCACTCGAACAGCATGAAGGTCATCGTCCCCGTCAAACGGGTGATCGACTACAACGTGAAGGCCCGCGTGAAGGCGGACCAGAGCGGCGTCGATCTCGCCAACGTCAAAATGTCCATGAACCCCTTCGACGAAATCGGCGTCGAGGAAGCGATCCGCCTGAAGGAGAAGGGCAAGGCGACGGAGATCATCGCCGTGTCCATCGGTCCGCAACAGGCGAGCGAAACCATCCGCACTGCGCTCGCCATGGGCGCCGATCGCGGCATCCTGGTGAAGGTGGATGGTGACGTGGAACCGCTGGCCGTCGCCAAGATCCTGAAAGCGATCTGCGAGGCGGAGCAGCCCGGTCTCGTCATCACCGGCAAGCAGGCGATCGACGACGACAGCAACCAGACGGGCCAGATGCTCGCGGCGCTGCTTGGCTGGCCGCAAGCGACCTTCGCGCACAAATTGGACATGGGCGACGGGAAGGCCGACATCGAACGCGAAATCGATGGCGGCCTTCAGACCGTCGAGGTGAAGCTTCCGGCGGTGATGACCACCGACCTTCGCCTCAACGAGCCGCGCTATGCGTCTCTTCCCAACATCATGAAGGCCAAGAAGAAGCCCATCGACGAGAAGACGCCCGCCGATTACGGCGTGGACGTCACGCCCCGGCTCAAGGTGCTCAAGGTCACCGAGCCGCCCAAGCGTGTGGCCGGCATCAAGGTCAAAACCGCCGCCGAACTCGTCGACAAGCTCAAAGAAGCGGGAGCGTTCTGATGGCTTCGCTGGTGATCGCCGAACATGACGGCAAAAATCTGAAAGACTCCACCGCCAAGACCGTGGCCGCCGCGGCCCAAGTTTCGACGCCTGTGCATGTGCTGGTCGCGGGATCGGGCGTGGATGGCGTGGCCGAGGCCGCGTCCAAGCTCGCCGGTGTCGAGAAAATCCTCGTGGCCGACGACGCGGCTTACGCCAAGATGCTGGCCGAGCCGATGGAGGCGCTGATCGTCTCGTTGGCCGGTAGCTACGACGCGCTGCTCGCCCCGGCCACCACCAGCGGCAAGAATTACATGCCGCGCGTGGCCGCCAAGCTGGACGTGCCGCAGATCTCCGAAATCCTGAAGGTCGTCAGCGCCGATACGTTCGAGCGGCCGATCTATGCCGGCAACGCCATCGCCACCGTGCAGGCGCCGTCGGGCAAGAAGGTCATCACCGTGCGCACCACGGCGTTCAAGCCGGCCGAAGGCGCGGGCTCGGCGGCACTCGAGAAAGTGAGCGGCCCGGGCGATACCGGCATCTCGAAATTCGTGAGCGAGGAACTATCTAAGTCCGAGCGGCCCGAACTCACTTCCGCGAAGATCGTGATCTCGGGCGGGCGCGGCATGCAGTCCGGCGACAACTTCCACATGCTCGACAAGATCGCCGACAAGCTGCACGCAGCCGTCGGCGCCTCGCGCGCGGCGGTGGATGCGGGCTTCGTACCCAACGACTACCAGGTGGGCCAGACCGGCAAGGTCGTGGCGCCGGAGCTTTACATCGCGGTCGGCATTTCGGGCGCGATCCAGCATCTGGCCGGGATGAAGGATTCCAAGATCATCGCCGCCATCAACAAGGACGAGGAAGCCCCCATCTTCCAGGTCGCCGATTTCGGCCTCGTGGCCGATCTCTTCAAGGCGGTACCGGAGATGGAACAGGAACTAACGCGGCTGGGATACTAAAGCGCAGCCCCGCGAAGTGTGTAGCGGTTCGCGTCAGGCTGCGCGGCAACAAAAGAGTCCGCAAGGAGCGAGTGAATGAGTATCGAACGGATCGGCGTGATCGGCGCGGGACAGATGGGCGCGGGCATTGCCCATGTGCTGTCGCTGGCCGGAGTGGATGTCATTCTCGAGGACATCAACGGCGAGGCCGTGAAGAAGGCCATCGGCCAGATCGAGAAGAACATGCACCGCCAGGCGGCGCGCGGGTTGATCGCCGACGATGTGATCGCTGGCGCCATCGGCCGCATCCATGAGTCGCACAATCTCGACGACATGGCCGACCGCGAACTCGTCATCGAGGCGGCGACGGAAGACGAGAGCGTCAAGCGCAAGATCTTCCAGGATCTCTGCCCGCGCATCCCCAAGAGCACGATGGTGGCGAGCAACACGTCGTCCATCTCGATCACGCGGCTTGCCGCCTCGACCGACCGGCCGGAGCATTTCATCGGGCTGCATTTCATGAACCCGGTGCCGATGATGCAACTGGTGGAAGTCATCCGCGGCATCGCCACCGACGACCAGACCTTCCAGGCCGCGCTCGAGATCGTGAAGAAGGTCGGCAAGACGGCCGCCTATGCCGAAGACTTCCCCGCCTTCATCGTCAACCGCATCCTGCTGCCGATGATCAACGAGGCCGTCTACACGCTGTATGAAGGCGTCGGTAACGTAGACGCCATCGACACCGCCATGCGCCTCGGCGCCAACCATCCGATGGGCCCGCTGCAACTCGCCGATTTCATCGGCCTCGACACCTGTTTGTCGGTGATGCAGGTCCTCTACGAAGGCCTCGCGGATTCCAAATACCGTCCGTGCCCGCTTCTGGTGAAGTATGTCGAGGCCGGCTGGCTCGGCAAGAAAACCGGCCGCGGCTTCTACGACTACCGCGGCGAAGTCCCGGTGCCGACCAGATAAACGCGTCGCACGGTCCAATCGGTGTCATCCCCGGCGAGCGTCGCGCGTGAAACGCGCGATGTGAGGGAAGGGGAACCAGGTGGTTGGGCACGGACGGTCGTGCAACATATCTCGATGAAGCTCCGTTACCTTTCGTGACGAACTACCTGGGTCCCCTTCCCCTCGCTTCGCTCGGCCGGGGATGACAACCGATATTTCATTCCGCGCGTTCTCGCTTTGCCTAGGCAAATGCGATGATATGCGACCATGACAGAAACCGACGGCCTTCCCATTCCGCGCCGCTATTGGGCCATAGCCACCATCGGGCTCGGCATCACTATGGCGGTGATCGATTCCGCCATCGCCAATGTCGCGCTGCCCACCATCGCGCAGGACCTTCACACCGATCCGGCCTTTTCGATCTGGATCGTCAACGGCTACCAGCTCGCCATCACCATTTCGCTCCTGCCGCTTTCGGCGCTGGGCGACATCATCGGCTACCGGCGCATCTATCTGATGGGGCTCGCGCTCTTCACGCTGGCGTCGCTGGCTTGCGCGTTTTCGAGCACCTTGATCGAGCTCACCGCGGCGCGGGTGATCCAGGGCTTTGGCGCCGCCGCGATCATGAGCGTCAATATCGCGCTGGTGCGCTTCATCTATCCGCAGGCGATGCTGGGGCGCGGCATCGGCATCAACGCCGTGGTCGTGGCGGTGTCGGCGGCGCTGGGGCCGACCATCGCGGCCGGCATTCTGTCCATCGGCAACTGGCCATGGCTGTTCGCGGTGAACGTGCCCATCGGCATTGCGGCGCTGCTGCTGGGTCTGCGCGCGTTGCCGTACAATCCGCTGGGCAAGCATGCCTTTGATATCCGCAGCGCGGTGCTGAGCGCGCTTACGTTCGGCGCGCTGATCGGCAGCATCGACGCGCTGGGCCATGGCGAGCCGTTCCCGTTCTTCCTGCTGGAGATCGGCGTCACGGTCGGTCTCGGATGGTTGCTGGTGAAGCGCCAGCTCGCGAGCGCCGTGCCGCTGTTGCCGGTCGATCTGCTGCGCATCCCGATCTTCACGCTGTCGGTCGGCACGTCGGTCAGCTCCTTCGCGGCGCAGATGCTGGCGATGGTCTCGCTGCCATTCCTGCTGCAGAACGAATTCCATTATTCGGCGGTCGAGACGGGCCTGTTCCTCACGCCCTGGCCCATCGCCATCGGAATCGCCGCGCCCATCGCGGGCCGACTAGCGGACCGTTATCCGGCGGGCATATTGGGCGGCATCGGCCTCGGCGTCTTCGCGGCGGGGCTGTTGTCGTTGGCCTTCCTGCCGTCCGATCCGTCGGCGCTCGACATCATCTGGCGCATGGCGCTGGCGGGCGCGGGCTTCGGGCTGTTCCAGTCCCCCAACAACCGCGCCATGATCGGCTCCGCGCCGAAGGAGAGAAGCGGCGGCGCCAGCGGCATGCTGGGCACCGCGCGCCTGTTGGGCCAGACAACCGGCGCCGCCATCGTGGCGCTCTTGTTCGCCCGCCTGCCGCACTCAGCGACAGTGGTGTCGCTCTTGATGGCGACAGGCTTCGCGCTGATCGCCGCTTTCGTGAGCCTGCTGCGCTTGTACGAACCGCTCGCCTCCGCCGGCAACCGCTCCGCCAACCCGGAAGCCGACCCGACGATGCGCGCGGACCTCTTGCGAAAGGAGCGGCCATGAAAAGACGCATCGGAATCATCGGGCTCGGGCAGCGGATCGCGCATGTGGTGGCGGCGATGCAGGAGGTCGGCTGGCAGATGGAGGTCGCGGGGTATAGCGATCCGTCGCCGGTTGGTCTCTCCATTCTCCAGGAGCACGGGATTGCGGCGGGGAAGGCTTACGCGGACGCCGAAGCGCTACTGAACGACGGACCGTTCGATCTGGTGATGATCGGGTCGCCCAATCATCTGCATCTCGAGCATCTGATGGCGGCGTTCGCGGCGGGATTTCCGATCTTCTGCGAGAAGCCCATCGTGCGCACCGAAGCGGAGACGTTCGCACTGGCGCGGCATTTGTCGCATGCGGATGTGCCGCCGCTCTACATAGGCCTCGTGATGCGCTCCATGCCCATCGTGCGCGAGGTGATCGCGCGCGCGGATGCGGGCGATCTGGGCGAGATCGTGTCGCTGGACGCGACCGAGCATCTCCATCCCGAGCATGGCGGCTATCTCGCGCGCAACTGGCGGCGCAAGCAGGAATGGGGCGGCTCCTATTTCCTCGACAAGGTCTGCCACGATTTCGATATCTTCAACCGGCTGACGCGCGCGCGCCCCGCTTATGTCGCGAGCTTCGGCGGCCGTCGCATCTTCCACGAAGGCCGCACGGATCGTCCGCAAGCCTATGAAGACGGTTCACCCGCTTACGCGTTGCGCGACGCCGGCTGGGGCGCTGCGAACGATGCGTTCCACTCCGACATGGATGTGACCGACCATCAGACCGCGCTGGTGGAATATGCCAACGG
Organism: Rhizomicrobium sp.; assembly: GCA_036489435.1. GTDB lineage: Bacteria > Pseudomonadota > Alphaproteobacteria > Micropepsales > Micropepsaceae > Rhizomicrobium. Next base: position 55,617 of record DASXFU010000038.1, read on the forward strand.
TATCCAGCTCTCCTTCCACTCCAACACGCATGTGAGCCTGCAGGAGCGGCGCTGGTACATCGCGGGCACCGAAGGCACCTTGCTGGCCGATCTGGTGCGCAACAAGCTGCTGTGGCGCCGTTCGATGGCGCAAGGCAAGCCGCATCGCCGCGAATGGAGCGAGCGGACGGACGACAACCACAACGGCGCCGACCAGGCGATGGCGCGCGACCTGCTCGCCACGTTGCAGGACGGCAAGCCCTTCCCCGTCACGCCGCAGGACTCGATGGAGGCCGGCCTCACCGTCATGGCCATCGACCGCGCCATGCTGACGAAATCCGTCGTGGATTGCCGCGCGCTCTGGGCGGATTACGACGCGGCCAGCACTTTCGCGAGCGGCTCGAAATAATTGATGTGCCAGCCCGCCGCGAGATGGCTGGCCTGGTCGTCCGGAAAACCTTTCTGGTCGAGCGACAGCGCTGTTCCCGCCGGGCTGGCCGCAAGTTTGAAGCTGACGATGGAGTAAGCCCCGGGCGCCCAGATCGCGGTGCGCCAGGCCTGGACGAGGCGCGTATCCGGCACCAGCTCCAGATCGAAGCCGCTGATATAGCCGCCGAAGAGCGAGAACGCCCCGCCGGGTCTGGCGTCGATCGCCACCGGCGCCGTGCTGAGCGCGCCGGATTTCTTCGCCGCGCTGGCGTCCACCAGCTTCTCGAACAGCGCCGCCGTGGTGAGAACGGCATAAACCCGCGCGGGCGGCGCGGCGAAACTCGTCTCCTCGTGAATGGACGCGCTCGCGGCGGTGATTTCCGCGGCGCGGCTCGCGCCCGCGGGTCCGAGACAAGCCAGCATGGCGCCGGCGCTTGCGAGATGTCTGCGATTGAGCATGACGTGTTCCCCCTTCTTTCGAGGCGGTAGGATCGCGGTTATCAAAATATGTTCAACATAATATTCTGGGGCGGCGCAATTTGCAGTGCCGATGAAACGAGGGTTCGATGCCGTATCCCGCAGGCCACCGCGCCGCCTTGAGAGAGAAGATCGTGGACAGCGCGCGGCGTCTGTTCAACAAGCGCGGCTTCGACAACGTTTCCATCGCCCAGATCATGGCGGGCGCGGGGCTGACGCATGGCGGCTTCTACAGCTACTTCAAGAGCAAGAGCGATCTCTACACCGAGGTGATGGCCTGCTTCTTCACCGATCCCGGCTGGAAACATCGTTGGGACGGCGTGGACATCGATCCCACGGGTGAGCTCGGGCCACAGATCGTGCGCGCCTATCTCTCGCGCGGACATTTCGAGGATGTGGAGAATTCCTGTCCGCTGGTGGCGCTGCCGTCGGACGCCGCGCGCAACGGCGTGGCGGCGCGGCGCGCTTTCGAGGGTGTGTTCGCGGCGATGGTTGAGATGCTGGCGCATGGCGCGCGCGGCAAGCGCCGCCGCGCCAACGCGCAGGCGATAGCGGCTTTGTGCGTCGGCGGCATGGTGGTGGCGCGCGCCATGGCCAACCCCAAACAGGCCGACGAATTGCGCGATGCCTGCCGCGCGGTCGCGCTGGCGCTCGGCGGCTGGGACCAGAAAATCAGGACGCGGTGAGTTTCTTGAAATAGGCGATGGCGTCGGCGTTGTCCCAATCGGCGGGGTCGGCGGCACGCGCCACTTCTCGCCCTTGCGGGTCGATCAGGATGCTCATGGGCAACCCGCCCTCGCCGAACGTGCGCAAGAGAGCCGCGTTGGAGTCCATGTAGACGGGCAGGTTCGCGGCGTCGTGCGTCTTCAGGAAGGTGGCCGTGTCCGCCGCGGTGCCGCGGCCCACATTCACCGTCACCACCGCGAACTTGGCCTGCGGCAGCGAGGCCTGCAGCCGCGACAGGGCCGGCAGCTCCTTCACGCAGGGCGCGCACCAGGTCGCCCAAAGATTGAGCAGCACGTACCGGCCCTTGAAGGCCTCCAGCGTGTGGCGCGCGCCGGTCTCGTCGGCGAAGGCGACTTCGGGGATCGGCTTGGGCGCGGGGTCGAAGGCCAGGGTGGCGAGGGCGGCTGGCGGCTTTGCCTGTGCCCCTCCCATCCCATATAGAACGAGGGCAACAGCGGCGCCCAACACCACCAGGGCGGACACCGCGACGATCCAGATTTTCGAGCGAGGCATGGTCGAGACCAACAAGATGTGGGGCGGACGTTTCGGCCAGGGCCCCGCCGCGATCATGGAGGAGATCAACGTCTCCATCGATTTCGACAAGCGCCTGGCGGGGCACGATCTAGCCGGTTCCAGGGCCCATGTCCAAATGCTGGCCAAACAGGGCATCGTGGCCGAGGCGGACGCCGCCGCCATCCTGAAGGGCTTGGCGCAGATCGAGGCCGAAATCGCCGCCGGCCGCTTCCCCTTCCGCCGCGAATACGAAGACATCCATCTCAACATTGAGGCCCAGCTGTCCGAGCTGATCGGGCCGGCTTCGGGCCGTCTCCACACCGCGCGCTCGCGCAACGACCAGGTGGCGACGGATTTCCGCCTCTGGGTACGTGAGGCCTGCGAGCGGGCGCAGCAGGGCCTGATTGCCGCCCAGCGCGCGCTGGTCGATCAGGCGGAGAAACACGCGGGCACCATCATGCCGGGCTTCACCCATATGCAACCGGCGCAACCCGTCACCTTCGGGCATCACTGTTTGGCCTATGTCGAGATGTTCGAACGCGACCGCTCGCGCTTCGCCGATGCGCGGGCGCGGATGAACGAGTCGCCGCTGGGTGCGGCGGCACTCGCCGGCACATCCTTCCCCATCGACCGCGACATGACGGCCAAGGCGCTGGGCTTCGACCGGCCCATGCGCAATTCGCTGGATGCGGTGGCGAGTCGCGATTTCGCGCTGGAGTTTCTCGCCGCCGCCAGCATCACTGCCACGCACTTGTCGCGGCTGGCGGAGGAGATCGTGCTGTGGGCGTCGCCTGCCTTCGGTTTCGTGCGGCTGTCGGATGCTTTCACCACCGGCTCCTCGATCATGCCGCAGAAGCGCAATCCCGATGCAGCGGAGTTGGTGCGCGCCAAGGGCGGCCGCATCCTCGGCTCCTTCGTGGCGCTGACCAGCGTGATGAAAGGCCTGGCGCTCGCTTATGCCAAGGACTTGCAGGAAGACAAGGAAGCGGTGTTCTCCGCCGCCGACGCGCTCGATCTGTCGCTGGCCGCGATGGCGGGCATGATCGCCGATCTCGCGCCGCAACCGGCCGCGATGCGCCGCGCGGCGGAAGCGGGCTATCCCACCGCGACCGATCTGGCCGACTGGCTGGTGCGCGTGCTGGGCAAGCCGTTCCGCGAGGCGCATCATATTTCCGGCGCGCTGGTGAAGCGGGCGGAGACATTGGGCGTGGCGCTCGACAAGCTGCCGCTCGCCGAGATGCAGGCCGCCGAGCCGGGCATCACGAACGACATCTACGCGGTTCTTTCCCTCGACGCGTCGGTGGATTCGCGCGACAGTCTGGGCGGCACCGCGCCGGTGCGGGTGCGCGCGCAAGTCCAATCCTGGCGGGAGAGGCTGAAATGATCCTGCGGCTGTTCCTGATCCTGTCGTTGACGCTTGGCATGGCCGCTTGCGGCACCAAGAGCATTCTCGACCTGCCCAATGGCGATCACACGCCGAAGGGTGAGAAGGATCCCTCGCGCCCGCCGCATCCCATCGCCGAATGAGCGCTTTCCAATATCAGGGTGGCCGCCTCTGCGCGGACGCTGTCGACCTGACCGCGCTGGCTGACGAAGTTGGCACGCCGTTCTATTGCTATTCCGCGACGGCGCTCGAAACGCGTTACCGTGCTTTCGCCGATGCCTTTCCGCCGGGCGCGCTGATCGCCTTCTCGGTCAAGGCGAACGGCAATATCGCGGTGCTGAAGACGCTGGGCGATCTGGGTGCGGGCGCCGATGTCGTCTCCGGCGGTGAACTCAAGCGCGCGCTGGCGGCGGGGATTCCGGCCGCGCGCATCGTCTTCTCCGGCGTGGGCAAGACGAAGCCGGAAATGAGGTTGGCGCTCCAAGCCGGCATCCATCAGTTCAATGTCGAGAGCGAGCCCGAGCTGGCGGCGCTGAACGACGTGGCCGTGTCGCTCGGCACGCGCGCGCCCATCGCCTTCCGCGTCAATCCGGATGTCGATGCGAAGACCCACGCCAAGATCACCACCGGCACGGCGGAAGCGAAATTCGGCGTCCCCTGGAGCCGCGCGCGAGAGGCCTATCGCACGGCCGCTGCCATGCCCGGCATCGCCGACGTGGGCGTCGACGTCCATATCGGCAGCCAGATCACGGCGCTGGCGCCGTTCGAGGCGGCCTTCGCCAAAGTCGTCGAGCTGATCAAACAGTTACGGGCGGACGGCCATGCCATCTCGCGAGCAGACCTGGGCGGCGGGCTCGGCGTCTCCTACCGGCCGGGCGATCCGCCGCCGGACCTCGCCACCTATGCCGCCATCGCGCGCCGGGCGACGGAGGGTCTCGACCTCGCCCTCATCCTGGAGCCGGGCCGGGCCATCGCGGCGGATGCGGGCGTGCTGGTGGCCCGGGTGATCTATGCCAAAGAGGGCGAGGCACGGACGTTCCTGATCTTGGATGCCGGGATGAACGACCTGATCCGCCCCGCGCTCTACGACGCCCATCACGAAATCGTGGCCGTTAACAAAAGCGACGCCCCCATGCGCCGCTACGACGTGGTCGGTCCCGTCTGCGAAAGCGCGGACATTTTCGCCCGCGATTGCCCCCTGCCGCCACTCGAAAGCGGCGATCTGGTGGCGATACTATCCGCAGGTGCCTATGGCGCGGTGATGTCTTCGGCTTACAATGCGCGCACACCCGCACCGGAAGTGCTCGCCAAGGGCGAGCGCTGGAGCGTGGTGCGGCCGAAACTGAGCGATGACGACCACATCCGACGCGATACCCTCCCGCCCTGGCTCCGCTGAGCGACACGTCGCCTTGGCGCGCGTGGCCTTGGCCTGGGAACGGGTCTGGCCCGCGCTATGGCCGGCCCTGGCCATCGCGGGGCTTTATCTCGCAGCCGCGCTGTTCGGATTGATCGCGCGCATCCCGGCCGCGCTGCATGGGTTGGTGCAGGCGGCCGTGCTCGCGGCCATCGCTTTCGTCGTGATGGAGAATTTCCATGGGCTTCGCTGGCCGAGCTGGCTGCAGGGCGCGCGCCGCGTGGAGCGCGACAGCCATCTCGCGCACAGACCCATCACCGAAGCGGGCGACACATTGTCTGCGGGCGTCGGCGACGCGCAGGCCGAGGCGCTGTGGCGGCTGCATCTCACGCAATTGCTGAGCCGCATCGCGAACCTGCGTGTGGCGTTACCGCGCCCGGGATTGCAAGCGCGCGACCACCACGGTCTGCGCTTCGTGCTGTTGCTCCTCATCATCGGTGGCGTCGTCTTCGCAGGCCGCGATTGGGGGCATCGCATTGTGGCCGCGCTGGCGCCGGATGCGGCCATGGGCGCGTCCACCGCCGGCATCGACGCCTGGATCGATCCGCCCGCCTACACCGGCATGGCGCCGCTCTATCTGCCGCGTGACGAGACGCGGGAGATCGCGGTGCCTGCAGGCTCCGTGCTCGAAGTGCGCGTGCACGAGGCCTCCGCCAAGCCGCATTTCGCGCTCGACCCCGCGCCATCCGACCGTCCGTCTTTCACCGGTGCGCATAAGGAATACGCCGCGCGCTATCGCATCGCGAGCACCGGCCTTGTGCGCGTGCGCGTCGATGGCCGCACGCTCGGCGATTGGCGCCTGCAGGCGATCCCCGACCTGCCGCCCGCCATCGCTTTCGCGCAACCGCCCAGCCGCACCGAGCATGACGCGGTGAAATTCGCCTTCACCGGCGGCGACGATTACGGCGTGGTCGGCGTGCGCGCGCTGATCCGTCCTGTCGGCAAGCCCGGCAAGATGCTGGCGGTGGACCTGCCGCTATCCGCGCCCGGCAAAACGATCAACGAAACGCTTTATCGCGACCTCACCGAGAATCCCTATGCGGGCCTCGACGTGACGATCACGCTGGAAGCGAAAGACGGCGCCGGACAGACGGCGCTGTCGAAGCCCGCCGCCTTCCATCTCCCCGCGCGCATCTTCACCAATCCGCTGGCGCGCGCGCTGGTGGAGCAGCGGCAGATATTGGCGATGGATGCGCCGGGTGCGCGCGGCAAGGTGGAAGAGATGCTGGACGCACTCTCCATCGCGCCGCAGATTTTCTACAAGGACCAGAACGCGGCGTGGCTGTCGCAACGCGCGATTTTCAAAGCGCTGACCTCGGTGAAGACGCCCGCCGACATGGCGCGCGTCGAAGACCTGTTGTGGCAGACGGCCTTGTCGCTCGACCAGGCCGGCCTCGCCACCGCGCAGGAAGAATTGCGCCGCATCCAGCAATTGCTGTCGCAGGCGCTGGCGCAAGGCGCGCCGCAGGATGTGATCGACCAGTTGATGGAGCGCTATCGCCAGGCGATGGAGAAATATCTGCGCATGATGGCGCAGAACGCCAAGCCCGGTCAGCCCGGCCAGCAGGGCCAGGCGATGAATGTCAGCCCGCAGGATCTCGACAAACTGCTGAAGGCGCTGGAAGACGCGGCAAAATCCGGCTCGCGCCAGGCGGCGAACCAGATGCTGTCGATGCTGCAAAGCCTGCTTGAGAACCTGCACATGCAGCAGGGCGGCGCGGGCAGCGGCGGCTTCGCCGGCAACGACAAGGCGCTGTCGGACGCGATCCAGGGCCTCAGCGACCTGCTCGGCCGCCAGCGCGAATTGATGGACAAGACGTATCGCCAGCAGCAAGGCACCGGCGATCCCAAGGATGGCGGCAGCAAGGGCCTCGCCGACCAGCAGGGCAAGCTGAAGGACGATCTCGACAAAGTGCTGAAGGCGCTGAAATCGCAGAAGGGCAAGACCCCGGATTCGCTAGGGCAAGCCGGCCACGAAATGGGCGATGCGCAAAACAAGCTCGGCGGCGACGCTTTGGGCGACGCGAGCCAGTCCCAGAAGCAGGCGCTGGAAGACATGCGCAAGGGCGTGGGCGATCTCGCCAACCAGCTCATGGCCGAACAGCAGCAGCAACAGGGCCGCGAAGCGCAGGACCAGGACCCGCTCGGCCGCGGCACGAACGATAACGCCGGCGGCAAAGTCCCCGACAAATCCACCCTCGAACGCGCGCGCTCGATTTTGCAGGAGCTGCGCAAGCGCGCGGCCGAGCAGGGCCGCCCGAAACGCGAACTGGATTACATCGACCGGCTGCTGAAGGAATTCTAGTTGGTCTCCAGTGTCGCTTCGGCTTGCAGGTAGCGGCTCAAGGCCTGGCGTGTGCTGTCGTGGGAGCGCGGCACGCCGAGCTTGTCGAGCAGGGCGGCGACGAGATTGTTTTGGAATTGCGGGTCATTCGATCCATAAGTCTTCACACCCCGCACATAACGCTGGCGATCGAGCCAGGGAATTTCCTGCCAGAGAGACTGGATGCGCGTTTCGTTGACAGTGTCCTGCGTCAGCGTCGGGAGCATCGCGCGCTGCTCTGCATAGGCGGAAAAAAGGAAGCCAGAGCGCCAAGGACTCATGTCCGCGTCGCCGCAGGTCTTGAGCGCCGCCAACTCGTCCTTGGTCAGGAATTTGAAATTGGACGGCGGATGCTCCAGCAAATGCGCCCGTTCGTCGCCGGGAAAATGATTCCATACGCAAGCGGCCCATGCGGGTTCCGTAGCGGCCGGCCATTGCGTGCGCGCGAACGCCCAGGCCTCCATCACGGACGGGAAGGACTGCGCGGGGACTTGTGGATTGCGTTCGCAAGCGGCCGCGATATCGGCGGCGATAGTGGGCGATTGCTGGGCGCCGCGCGGCACGGAGGCGATTTCGCTTTTCTCGAAGAACGTGCCGAAGCGATCCCAATAGCCTTGCGCCAGAACGGTGAGCGAGCGCCCAGCACAGTCGTAGCGCACGCGGCGCAGCGCCACCATCTCGATCATCTGCCAGCTATGGCGCTGGGCTTCGGGGCCCAATATGGCCAACTCGAAACCCGTCACGGTTTCGCTGTCGCGTGTCAGGTTCGCGTGATCGAGAAAGAGCCGGTCTCCCGTGGCGGCTTCGGTCTGGATGGGTTCGAAGCGATAGGTCTTGCCCGGCATCCACTCCGGTATGCCGGGCTTGCTCCCCAAGGCGATCACATTGACGACGCCGCCCGGCTGAAGGTTGTCCTTCCAGGCTGCGACCGCGGCCTCCACGCCCGGCGCGCCGCGTGCTGCCGCGAGCGGAAGACCGGCGCACAGTTTGTCCGTGAAGGATGCGAAAGCGGAATCGGGGTTCAGGAAGTTCTCTTGTTGATTGAAGGGATCGGCATATGCCGGGCGGCCGGCCACAGTGACGTCGAAATCCGCCGGTCTGTTCGGCAATTTGCGGATCGTGCGCCAGCCGCAGGAGACCTGATAGTGGTCGATACGCCATTGCATATGGCCGCCCGAGATGCCGCGGCCATCCCGCTCAAGCAAGGACCTTTGCAGCTCGAGCATGTCGAAATTGATCCTGTCGCCCGTGCGCACGGCACTGTCGGCGTCCACCAGCGAGGCGGCCCAGGGGAGATGGTGCGGTTGCGGAGTAACCGGCGTTTGCCAGGTCAGATCCAGATTGACGAAATTGTGCCGCGCCGCGAACGCCGGAGATGCGCACAACGAAAGCGCCACTGTAGCGCATAGAAAGAATCGTGCTGGCATGGCGCCCCCCGCTTGCGTGGAGGATACGCCAAAGAGGCTGCCGCCTCAACGCAGCGGCGTTACTCCCGCCCCTCCGGCAGAAGCACTTCGCGCACGCCCTTGTGGTTGGGTTTGGAGATGACGCCTTCGTCTTCCATGCGTTCGATCAGGCGGGCGGAGCGGTTGTAGCCGATCTCCAGACGCCGCTGGATGTAGCTGACCGTCGCCTTGCGTTCGCGCGCCACGATGGCGAGCGCCTTGTCGTAGAGCGCGTCGCCGGAATCGCCGTTGCCGCCACCGCCGAAAGACGCGAACGGATCCTCGCCCTCGTCGTCCGGCTCCTCGGTCACCGCGTCGAGATATTCGGGCCGGCCTTGCGCCTTCAGCGCGCGCACCACGTCTTCCACTTCGTGGTCCGTCACGAACGGTCCGTGGATGCGCCGGATGCGCCCGCCGGCCATCATGTAGAGCATGTCGCCTTGGCCCAGCAGCTGCTCGGCGCCCTGTTCGCCCAGGATGGTGCGGCTGTCGATCTTGCTCGTCACCTGGAAGGAGATGCGGGTGGGAAAGTTCGCCTTGATGGTGCCGGTGATGACGTCGACCGACGGGCGCTGTGTGGCGGCGATGAGATGGATGCCGGCGGCGCGCGCCATCTGCGCCAGCCGTTGCACCGCGCCCTCGATCTCCTTGCCGGAGACCATCATCAGGTCGGCCACTTCGTCCACGACCAGCACGATATAGGGCATGGGCTCGAGCTCGAGCAGCTCGTCTTCATAGATCGGCTTGCCGGTCTCGCGGTCGAAGCCGGTCTGTACGGTTCGTTTCAGCGTCTCGCCCTTGTCCTTGGCCTTGCGCACGCGTTCGTTGAACGCCTCCACGCCGCGCACGCCCAGCTTGGACATCTTGCGATAGCGCTCCTCCATCTCGCGCACCGCCCATTTCAGCGCGACGACGGCCTTGCGCGGATCGGTGACGACGGGCGAGAGCAGATGCGGGATCCCATCGTAGACCGACAGTTCCAGCATCTTCGGATCGATCAGGATCATCCGGCAATGTTCCGGCGCCATGCGGTAGAGCAGCGACAGGATCATGGTGTTGAGGCCGACGGATTTGCCCGAGCCCGTGGTGCCCGCGATGAGCAAATGCGGCATCTTGGCGAGGTCGGCCATCACCGGCTCGCCGCCGATGGTCTTGCCCAGCGCGAGCGTCAACGGCGCGCGCGCCTTCTCGAATTCGGGAGCGGAGAGAAGTTCGCGCAGATAGACCGTCTCGCGGTTCTGGTTCGGCAATTCGATGCCGATGACGTTGCGCCCCGCGATCACGGCGATGCGCGCCGCGATGGCGCTCATCGAGCGGGCGACGTCGTCGGACAGCGAGATGACGCGGGAGGATTTGACGCCGGCCGCCGGTTCGAACTCATACAGCGTGACGACGGGGCCGGGGCGCACAGCGGTGATGCGGCCCTTGATGCCGAAATCGCCCAGCACCGCTTCCAGCATGCGGGCGTTCTCTTCCAGCGCCTCGTCGGACAGCGCGGTGGCGTCATGCAGGCGCACTGGCTCTGCCAGCAACGAGAGAGACGGCAGTTCGTATTCGCCGGACGCAAAGGCGAGACCGGGCTGGCGCGCGGCGGCGGCGGTGGTCTTGGCCTTGGCGGCTTGGGCGGCTTTGCGCTGCTCCTCGCGCCGCACGCGGCTGGAGCCCTCGCGCGGGGGCGCGGCGACAGGCTCGGGCGCAACGTTGAGGCCATAAGCGTCTTCGCCTTCATCTTCGTCGTCGGCGTCGTAGCTTTCGTCATCCGGCTCGTCATAGCTGCGCGGGCGGTCCGGTGTGCGCAGCAGTTGGCCGATGGAGAGAAACGCGGCGGGAATTCCGGCCACGCCGCGCAGCAGGGCCTGCGGCGTCAGGCCGGTGGCAAGGAAAGCGAGTGGCAGGCCGATGGCCAGCATCAGCACCGGCACGAACGTTCCAATCCAGGCCTGTCCGTAAACCTGGCCGATATGGGCGGAGAGATTGGTGACGGTGATGCCGATCATGCCGCCGCCAGGCACGTTCAGCAGCGTGGGCAGCACGCCGAGTCCGGCGGCGGTGCAGATCGTGCCCAGGAACCAGGCCATCAGCCGCGGCAAGCCGTGGCGCAGATGCTTCCCGAACACGGCGCGCGCACCCCAGATGGCGGGTGACGCAAGGAAGGCGAAGGCGGCGAGGCCGAAGCCCTGATAGAGCAGGTCGCTGGCAGCCGCGCCGAAGCCGCCCAGCAGATTGTGGGCATGCGCCGCATCGGTCGCGTTGTTCAGGCTGGAATCGGCCGGATCGTAGGAGAGCAGCGAGGCGAACCCGGCGAGCGATACGCCCAGCAGCAGCGCGCCGGCGCCCCGCAAGCTCGCCTCGCGGAAGAGGCGGGCGAGGCTACGCTTGGCGTCGTCGAACGTCTCGGCCAACTGCGCGCGGCGCGATCGCGGCTGGTAGACGCCGGTGCTCATGTCAGGCCCCTTCGCTCAGGATTTCGCCAACCCTCTGAAGTGCCGTCCGAATGGTTGACAAATCACTAACGAGCGCCACCCGGATGAAGGAAAACCCAGGGTTTGACTGGCTTTTCCCCGGCTCCGTCTCGCGCCCCATATAGGCGCCCGGCAACACGCGGATACCCGCCTGGCGCCAAAGCTTCAGGGTCGTCTCCACCCCACAGCCCACATCCATCCAGAGGAAGAAGCCGCCATCCGGCAGTCGGATGCGGTTGCCCAGGATCTGCCTCGCGGCGCGGAAGCGCTCGGCATAGGTCTCGCGGTTGCGCGCGACATGGTCCTCGTCGCGCCAGGCCGCCGCGCTCGCCGCCAGGATCGGCATGGGCACTTGCGGTGCCGCGTAGTTGCGGAACTGGCGGAAGATGGCGAGCAGCGCCGCATCCCCCGCCACGATTCCGGAGCGCAGCCCCGGCAGGCAGGACCGTTTCGACAGCGAGTGGAAGGTGAGGAGCCGCGTGACGCCGCCGCTTTGCTTGTGCCGCGCGGTGAGCGCCCCCATCGGTTGGCGGTCCAGATAGATGTCCGCATAGCACTCGTCCGCGAAGACGGTGAAGTCATAGGCATCCGCCAGCGCGAACAGTTTGCGCCAATAGGCCTCGTCGGCCGCGGCGCCTTCGGGGTTGGAGGGCGAGCAAATGTAAGCGGCGACGGTGCGCTCCAGCGTGGCCTTCGGCAGCGAGGCATAGTCGGGCAGGAAATCCGCGCCCGTCGCCACGAAGATGGGCTCCGCGCCTGAGGCCAATATCGCCGCCGCGTAGCATTGGTAGAACGGATTGGGCAGCAGGATGGCGGGGCGTGCGCCCGCCTTCGTTTCCGGCACGACGACGTAGGGCGCCAGGAACAAGCCCTCGCGCGTGCCGTTGAGTGGCAGCACATGCTTGTCGGGATCGATGAGACCCGCCGGCAGTGCGAAACGCCGCGTCAGCCAGGCGGCGGCCGCCTCGCGCCAATCCTCGGTGCCGTTGATGGCGGGATATTCGCCGAACTGGTGGGCGTGGCGGTTCAGCGCCTCCGTCACGAAGTCCGGCACCGTGCCGCGCGGATCGCCGACGGAGAGATTGGTCACCGGCGCCCCGGGTTTCTCCTCCGCCAGCAGATCGGCAAGCCGCGTGAAAGGGCTGGTGGGCAATTGCGCAAGTTTTCCGGGAAACACGATCTGCCACGCGCTCAGGATGCAACGCGCAATCTATCCACAGATTCGCGCCCGCGCCACGGGCGTTGCCAGTTCCGGCGTCGCGCAATCTTCATTGGGGATTACTTGGCTGGCATTTGACAAGGTCTTTGCACCGTATCAACCTCGCTTGGGTATTTTTCCAATTCTATTATGATCTCAAGGCCGTTGGGGGGCCTCAACCATGTACACTCTGCGAAAATCCGCTTTGTCTGCCGGCATGGCGATCACGGCTTCTCTATTGTCGGGCTGCGCCGCGATCACCGGCATGCCCGATCCCGTGAAGGTGGATCCAACCACCAAGGACCTCAGCACTGTTCTCGTCTGTCCGTCATCGGATCAGATGACGTCCTATTACGGCTTCAGTGCCGATAGTTCGGGAAAAGCCGTTGCGGCGGACGTGACGAAACGCAATCTGGTCATCGCGGAATGCATCGCGGCGATCGATGTGAATTACCGGGATTTCAAGCGCAGACTGCAAGCCGACGCCGTCACCGCGAACCTCACGACCGACATTCTTTCGCTGACGCTTTCGGGCGGCGCGGCGCTGGCCAAGAAGGAGACCAGCAAGCTCCTGTCGGAAGGCGCGACCGTGGTGAGCGGCACAGGCTCCGCGATCGACAAGGATATCTTCTACGAACAGACCTTGCCCGCGATCATTTCGATCATGGAAGCCAATCGCGCCGCGGCGCTCAAGAACATCGTCGATCACGAGTCGGGCGACACCACGGGAAAGAGCTATGGTCTCTCGGAGGCGGTTCCCGACCTTAACGCCTATGAGGCGGCTGGCAATATCTACAAGGCGATCTCCGATCTCACGAAGACGGCCAACAACACCGCCCAGCAGGCGAAGGATTCGCTGACGGATACCCAGAACGCCGCTTATTGCGCGGTGGTGGTTTCGCCGACGATCCTGCCGCGCCTCGCCGCCGCGACGGCACAGGTTCGTAAATTGCAGGCTCCCGCCGATCAGACCAAGCTCAACAGCATCGCGGACGCATTCTCGGTCTCGCATCCGGCCGGAACGGCATTCGAGGTCGAGCGCGGCGCCGTGATCACCGCCATCGGCCAGCGGGTGCAGGGTTGCGCCGCGACCCAGGAGACTGCGATGTCTGACGTCGAAACGAAACTCGCGGCTTTCAAGTAAGACCAATTTCGGGAGATAGATATGCAGATCAAATTTGCGCCTGCCAGTACCATCGATCAGGTCAACCAGATCGTTAGTCAAAACGAGCAAATAACTGGCCCGATCACCGCGATGGGGAATGACGGCACGAACTCGACCTTCGACTTCGATGCTACGGTGAGTACTTTGCCGGTAAAGATTGCCATCATCGTGCCCAACACAAGCCCGGCTCCGGCCAGCTCCACCTCTGTCTGCACCGGCACCATCTTCATCGCCGGTGTCCTGACCCCCTGCACGGCTTACAGGCCCAACTGATCTTCGTGTCGCGCTGTCGCGGTGCGGCTTCGCCAAAACAAAAGGGGCGCCCCTTGCGGAGCGCCCCTTCTTTTTGGCGTATCGGCCCTGGATCAGCCGTGCACGGTTTCGCCGTGCAGGTTGATGTCGAGTCCTTCGATCTCCACGTCCTTGGAGACGCGCAGCCCGATGAAGATGTCGATCAGCTTTAGGATGATGAAGGTGGCGATGCCGCAATACACGAACACCGCGGCCACATCGTAGAACTGGATCAGCATCTGGCCGGCATTGCCGTCGATCAGCCAGCCCTTGGCGCCGGAGTTGATCGCGTTCGACGCGAACATGCCCGTCATCAGGGCGCCCAGTGCGCCGCCCACGCCGTGCACGCCCCAGGTGTCGAGCGCGTCGTCATAGCCCAGCCACTTCTTCACCCAGACCGACGAGAAGTAGCAGACCACGCCGGCCGCCAGACCGATGATCAGCGCGCCTGTCGGATTGACGTAACCCGAGGCCGGTGTGATGGCGACAAGCCCCGCCACCGCGCCCGAGATCATGCCCAGTACGCTCGGCTTCTTGGAGATCAGCCATTCGGCGAACATCCAGGCGAGCGAGGCGCCTGCCGTGGCGATCTGCGTCGCCGCGGCCGCCATGCCGGCATTGTAGCCCGCCGTCACCGCGGAGCCCGCGTTGAAGCCGAACCAGCCGACCCAGAGCAGCGACGCGCCGATCAGCGCGAAGAGCAGGTTGTGCGGCGCCATGTTCTCGGTGCCGAGACCCGTGCGCTTGCCCAGCATGAGGCAGGCGACGAGGCCCGCGGTGCCGGCGTTCAGATGCACGACGGTGCCGCCGGCATAATCGAGCGCGCCCATGGTGCCCAGCCAGCCGCCGCCCCAGACCCAATGGGCGATGGGGCAATAGACGAGCAGCAGCCACAGGCTCATGAACCACATGAAGGCGGAAAATTTCATGCGGTCCGCGATGGCGCCCGCGATGAGCGCGGGCGTGATGATCGCGAAGGTCATCTGGAAGAACATGTAGACGGACTCAGGAATGGTGCCCGCCAGCGTGCTCACCGATTTCAGGCCCATCGGACCCAGCATCAAATAGTTGAAGCTGCCGATGAACTGGTTGGCCTGCGAGTTCGCATTGGTGGTGAAGGCGACGGAGTAGCCCACGACCATCCACAAGACGGTGATGATGCAGGTGGCGCCGAAGCTCTGCGCCGCGGTGGCCAGGATGTTCTTCTTGCGCACCATGCCGGCATAGAAGAGCGCCAGGCCCGGAATGGTCATCAACAGCACCAGTGCGCTGGAGGTGATCATCCAGGCGGTGTCGCCGGAATTGAGCGGATCTGGCGGTGGCGCCTTCGCGGCCAGTGCCGGCGTCGCCAGCAACAGCGCCGCCGCAAGGCCCCCAAGACCCGCCAGCGCCGTACGTTTGTGTTTGGTGATCGTCATTCTCTGCTCCCCTGATGCGACATTTCGCAATTGCCCAAAATTCCCAACGCGCCCTAGAGCGCTTCGCCGTCCGTCTCGCCGGTGCGGATACGCACGACCTGCTCCAGCGGCGTGACGAAGATCTTCCCGTCGCCCACCTGACCGGTCTTGGCCTTCGACGTGATCGCTTCGATCACGGCGGCGGCCATCTCCGCTTTCACGGCGACTTCGATCTTGATCTTGGGCAGGAAGTTCACGGCGTATTCCGCGCCGCGATAGATTTCGGTGTGGCCCTTCTGGCGGCCGAAACCCTTGACCTCGGTGACGGTCATGCCCTGCGCGCCCAGCGCCGAAAGCGCCTCACGCACCTCGTCCAGCTTGAATGGTTTGATGATCGCGGTGATCAGTTTCATCGACTGCCCTTCGTTTAGCCCCGGTCGCACATCTCAAGAACCGTGCCGCGATGCAGCATTGGTGCAGTATTGTGGCAAGATACTGATCCGGCTTGATATTTTATATTTCCGGGATTTTCGGGCTTGGACGAGGTCGCCTATTTTTTGTGCAATCTGCTGAAATCGCATCGGCATTGGGCAGGGTGAAAACAGGGACTCATTTGCCATAGGGTAGGGGTGCGCTATTCGTGCTCTTGTCCGCTGTCGCCCCAGGGGGAGGGGGGGATGCGCGAAAACGCAAAAAACGCAAAAACGAATAGCCGGTGTGGATAGGGCCTGATGGACAGACAAACCGATGTGCTGATCGGCGGCGGCGGCATGGTGGGGCTCACCTTGGCGCTGGCGCTGGCGCAAGGCGGGCTGACGGTCATCGTCGCCGATCCGATCCCGGCCGCGGCCGCCCTGGATGCCAAGTTCGACGGGCGTGTGAGCGCGCTCTCCTATTCCTCCGTGCGGATGCTGGAGACCTTGGGCGTGAGTTTGGACGCCCAGCCCATCCACGACATCCTGGTCACCGATGCGAGCCTGGGCGGCACGCCATCGCCCTTCTCGCTGCATTTCGACTCGGCCGAGATCGGCGAGCCGATGGGCCGCATCGCCGAGAACCGTTACATCCGTGCCGCGCTCTTCGCAGCGGTGGAGAAGTCGGATTCGATCACGCTGATCTCACCCGCCGCGCTCACCGCGCTGTCGCCGGAGCCGGGGCGTATCGTGGCGAAGCTCTCGAATGGCGACGTGGTCACCGCGCGTCTCGCCGTGGCGGCGGATGGGCGAGAGTCGCCGATGCGCGAGGAGATGGGCATCAAGACCATCGCCTGGTCCTATCCACAAACCGGCATCGTGGCGACGGTGGAGCATGAGCGCCCGCACAACGGCGTGGCCTATGAGCACTTCCTGCCGTCAGGCCCGTTCGCGATCCTGCCGATGCTCCCGGCCTCAAGTAGCGAAGCGGTAGGCCAAAATAAAATTAATCGCTCATCTTTGGTATGGACCGAACGTGACACGCTCGCGCCCGCGATGATGGCGCTGGACGATGCGGGCTTCGACGCGGAGATCGCCAAACGCTTCGGCGCGCATCTGGGTGAAGCGCATGCGGTGGGCCCGCGCTGGTCCTATCCGCTGAAATTCCATCTCGCGCGCAGCTTCGCCCGTCCGCGTTTCGCCCTGGCCGGCGATTCCGCGCATGGCATACATCCTATCGCGGGGCAGGGCCTGAACCTCGGCTTCAAGGACGCCGCCGCCTTGGCCGAATGCGCACTGGACGCCGCGCGCCTCGGCCTCGATATCGGCGGCGGGGATACGCTCGCGCGCTACGAACGCTGGCGGCGCTTCGACTCGCTGACCCTTGCCGCCTCGACGGATGCGCTGAACCGGTTGTTTTCGAACGACATCGCGCCGTTGCGCGCCGCGCGCGATCTGGGCATCGGTTTGGTCGACAGCATCGGCCCGCTCCGCCGCTTCCTCATGCGCCACGCCGGCGGCGACGTCGGCAAGCTGCCGAGGCTGCTGAAGGGCGAAGCGGCATAAACCCCCCTCCCTCAAGGGGAGGGTTTCATCAGTTGAGCTTGCCTTTTCTTCTCTCAGTCAGCGCGCGCGGAAGGTCCTGATAGAACCCGCGCGCGATGGCGCGGATTTTCCCGGTGCGGGCTTCATCCGCCTCTTCGCGCGTGGCGAATTGCTCGCCTTCGAAGAGATAGCGCGTTACCGGTTGCGCGGTGCGTTCGTCGGGCACGGTGATGGCCTCGACGGTCTCGACCTGCTCTTCGGCCAGCCGCAGCGTGTGCTTGTAATGCGCAAGCTGGTCGAGGCGGTCGGCCATTTCCTCGCGGCGGCGCGCGGTCATGCGGTCGTCGAAACGGTCCAGCGCGCCGGTGATGCGGGCGCGGAAGCGGTAGATCAGAAGCGCCGCGAAGATGATCGCCGCCATGCCAATGACGTCGCTCATGCGCCGGCTCCATGCACGCCATGGCCGCGCTTCAGGTACTCCTCGCTGCGCATTTCCATCAGGCGCGAGGCGGTGCGGCGGAACGCGTCCGCGCCATCGCCACTGGCATAGAGCGCGTCGGGCGCGGCATCGGCGGAGCAGATGAGTTTCACGCCCTCATCATAGAGCGTGTCGATCAGAAGAGTGAAGCGCCGCGCCTCGTTGCGCAGGTCGGAATCCATGCGCGGAATGCGGTCTATCAAGAGCGTGTGGTAGTGCCGCGCGATGGCCAGGTAATCGGCGGCGGCCAGCGGCTGGCGGCAGAGATCGTCGAACGAGAACCGCGCCACACCGCGCGCCGCCTGCGGCACGCGTAGGGTGCGGCCGAACACGGTGAGGGATTGCGGCTCGCCGCGCGCGGTGTCGGTCAGCCGTTTCCAGGCCGCGTCCATCCGCGCATCGGCCTCGGGGCCGAGCGGCGTGATGTAGATGTCGAGCCCGCTCATCCGCGCCAGGCGGTAATCGACCGCGCCGTTTAGCGCGATGGCTTCAAGATTCTCTTCCAGCATGGCGATGAAAGGCAGGAAGAGCTGCCGGTTCAGGCCGCCTTCATAGAGCCGGCCGGGCGGCGTGTTGGAGGTCGCCACCACCACGGTGCCCAGCGCGAAAAGCTCGCGGAACAACCGGCCCAGGATCATGGCATCCGCCACATCCGTCACCTGGAATTCGTCGAAGCAGATGAGCGTCGTGGCGATGGCGCGCGCCACGGGCGGAATCGGGTCGTCATGGTTCGTCCGCTCGGCATGGATGCGGGCGTGGATGTCCGTCATGAAGGCGTTGAAGTGGATGCGGGTCTTGTTGGTGACCCGCACGGTCTCGAAGAACAGATCCATCAGCAGCGACTTGCCGCGCCCGACGTCGCCCCAGAGATACAGCCCGCGCGGCGCCTTGCGCTGCCCGAACAGGAAGGAGCGGCCGGGCCGGTAGCGGGCGAGTGCGTCGGCCAGCGTTTGCAGCTTGCGGATGGCTGCGTCCTGCGCCTTGTCGGGCTTGAGCGCGCCGGATTTGACCAGCGCTTTGTAACGCTCCAGCGGCGACATCTACACGCGCCGGGGCATCGCGGCCCAATAGTCGAATTCGAGGATGGTGTTGGGATTGTCGGCTGCCGGGAATTCCGCGCAGGGCAGGTTCTTGGTCGCGGTGAGGCGCAGGCGCAGCGCACCGGCGCCGCCGGCGAGCTCCGCTTTGTCCAGCACTTCCGACCATGCGAACACCGTATCGCCCGCGAAGAGCGGCGCGATGTGCCGTCCGCTATTGATGGCGAGAAGCGAGAACGCATTGGCGAGCCCGTTGAACGACAGCGCGCGCGCAAGGCTGATGACATGTCCGCCATAGATCAGCCGCCGCCCGAAGCGCCCCTGCGCCCCCGCGAACTGGTTGAAATGGACGCGCGCGGTGTTCTGATAGAGCCGCGTCGCCATCATGTGTTCGGCTTCTTCGACGGTGACGCCATCGACATGGTCGATCTTCTCGCCGATCTCGTACGCATCCCAAAGAGGCGTGCTGCTGAATACGAGGCGCTCCAGCGGATGCGCGACAAGTGCCTCCGCCGCGACGGCTTCGGAAAGTTTCGGTATGACGGCTTCGCTGACCGCCGCTTCGGGATTGCGTTTCTTCACCATCACCCAGCGGACATAGGAGAGAATCGTCTCGCCGGCCGCGTTCGAGCCTATGGTGCGGACATAGACGACGCCGGTCTGACGGTTCGAATTCTCCTTCAGCCCGATCACCTCGGATGTGGCCGCGAGCGAAGCGCCTGGATAGACGGGTTTGAAGAAACGCCCTTCCGCGTAGCCAAGATTGGCGACGGCGTTGAGCGAGATGTCTGGCACGCTTTTGCCGAACACGGTGTGGAAGACGAGCAGATCGTCCAGCGGCGAACGCGGGTAGCCATGCAGCTGGGCGAATTCCTCGCTCGTTTGCAGCCCAAAGCGCGAACCGTACAGCGCCTGGTAAAGCGCCGCATCGCCGACCGTCAGTGTGCGCGGTGGGGCGTGGGCCAGTGACTGGCCCAGCCAGAAATCCTCGAAGAAATGACCGGGGTTCGTCTTCATGCTGGGGCTCATGCGAGCGCCGCAATCGCATCGGCCAGCGCCACGGTCTGGCGCGCGATCTCGGCATGCATGCGCTCGACCATCTTGCCGTCCAGCGCGATGGCGCCTTTGCCCTTGTTCTCCGGCAACTCGAAGGCCGCGATGATCTTGCGCGCGGCGGCCACTTCCTCCGCCGAGGGTGCGAAGATGTCGTTGCAGGGGCCGAGTTGGCTCGGATGGATCAACGTCTTGCCGTCGAAGCCATAGGCGCGCGCCTGCTGGCAGGCGGCGGCGAAACCCTCCGCATCGGCGATGTCGTTATAGACGCCATCGATCACGGCGAGGCCGTAAGCGCGCGCGGCAGCGACGGAAAGGCCGAGCGCGGCGGAGAGATTCTGGCGGTCCAGCGTATGGCGGCCGCGGAATTCCTTGATGAGGTCGTTGGTGCCCATCACGAGGCACGCCAGGTGCCCACCCTGATTAAATCCATGGCTGGCGATGGCGCCCGCGTTCAAAATGGCGAGCGGCGTTTCCATCATCGCCCAGAGCGCGGTCTCGGCCCCTTTGGTGCCGGAGAGATGCTCCTCCGCCTCGGCCAGGTCGCGGGGGGTGGAGACCTTGGGCAGCAGGATCGCATCCGGCTGTGCCAGCGCTGCTGCGGCCAAATCGGCGGCGCCCCACGCCGTCGAAAGTCCGTTGACGCGGATAACGACCTCGCGCTTGCCGAAGCGCTTGGCCTTCACCACCTCGCAAACTTGCGCGCGCGCCATCTCCTTGGCGTCGGGCGCGACCGCGTCTTCCAGGTCGAGGATCACGGCGTCGGCGGGGAGCGATTGCGCCTTCTCCATCGCCCTTGCGTTGGAGCCGGGCATGTAGAGGACGGAACGGCGCGGTCTGATCGCGGCCATGGGCATCTCCGGAATGGTGCTGGAACAGAACTAGCCTAGGGCCGATCCGTTCGCCAAGGGGCGGGATCGCTCATCGCCTTGCGGCGCCCCGCATCGAACAGGCAGCCGGTGAAAGCGCCGTCGAACCCGTCATTGACGTTGGCGGGCGGCGTGCAGCGCCCCGGCGTGGGGTGGCCCAGCGTGGGGTGTCCCGGCTCGGTCACCACGTCATCGGCGCTGGTCCAATGCAGCATGAAGCCGTTCTTCTGGGCGAAATCATAGACCTCGCGCAGGGAGGCGAGCTGGATCTGGTCGGCGCCGAGGTCGAAGCCGCGCGCGCCGATGGCGATGAGGTTGTTGTCGGTCAGGAGGCGCAGCGGCTTCACCGGGCCGTTGATCACGGCATAGATGTCGACATCCGCCTCGCCCAGCGCCCGCCAGCTTCCGATGGAGCGTTCGATGGCCTGCGCGATCTGGGCGATGAACAGGTTCTCGCGCACGCCGCCGTCCATATACATGCAGCCGCCGATGAATTTGGGCGGCAGGTAAACCGGGATGGCCGAGGCCGCCATGATGCGCTTGACGATGGCCTTGCGCGCCGCTTCCGGCTTTAGGGTGCCGGCGAAGGCGGTGAGGTCGAACTCGCTGAACTCGCCGGTGTCGAAATTGACGGCGCCGACCCAGGCGCTGCGGCCGTCCTTCGCGGCGGCGCCCAGCGCTGTCAGCACGCGGTCGTCCAGCGCGGATTTCAGTTTGTGCTCCAGATCGCCTGCCGTACGCAGCGAATTCCACCAGGGCAGCGTGAAGACAGAGCGGTTGGAGAACAGATCGTCGCTGGAAACGCCGCGATAGCTCTGCTCCAACAGCGGATCGTGGTCGGCGCCCAACAGCGCGAAGGGCGCCATGATCGCGCCGGTGGAAACGCCGGTCACGACGTCGAAACGCGGGCGGGGCATGTCGCCGGTGCGATTGGACCAGCCGGAGAGGAAGCCCGCGCCGTATGCGCCCCAGCCGCCGCCGCCGGAGAGCAGCAGGATGGCGACATGGTCGCGCGGTTGTCCCTTGGGCAAGTTGAACTTGGCGGCCATCATGGCGGTGATGGCGGCATCGAAGCCCGGCACCGCCTGTCCGGTGGTGAGGGCCGGACACACCGCATCCTTCGGCCGCTCGCCCGCGCAGGCAGAGAGCATCAGCACGATCAGCAGAAGAGACAGCGCGCGCATCATATGCGAAAGCCTTCGATATATTCGGCCACTTCCGGATCGGCGAGCAGACGATCGCTCCAGCGGCGCAACACCTTGGCCATGCGCTCCGGCGACACGCCAAGCTGTGTCATCGCCACACCGCCATTCACGCTCTCGAAATACTCGCCGATCAATCCGTCCTTCAGCACGAAGCGGCTGATGCCATCGATGACGATGCGGTTGCCCTTGAACTGTTCGATGGTGGAGACGAAGCGCGACAGCGAACGGGCATAGCCGGTCTTGCCGTCGGTGACGGGATCGAGGAATTGCCAGTGATAATCCGTCGCGTCGCGGTGGAAGAGGTTCTCCAGCATGTCCGCGATGGACTCGCGCCCCGTATGCGCGCCGTAGATATAGTCGTTATAGACGCCATCCGGCGTGAAGCAGGCGGCAAACGCCTTGCCGTCGCCGGCCGTGGCGGCCGCGCCGAGACGCGTGACGAGTGCGGTGAATTCCCCCGGCGACATGGCTTCCCCCAACCAAGGGGTACTTTACCTCCCCCTTGCGGGGAGGTCGATAAAATCGGCGAGCGAAGCGAGAAGATTTTATCGGGTGGGGGAGCCGCACGCACAGTCCCCCACCCGTAAAATGCGTTCCGCATTTTACGACCTCCCGCAAGGGGGAGGTGGAACTTTGATCAGGCGGCCTTTTTGAGAATCTTACGGTTAATCAGGCATTCGGCGATCTGGACGGCGTTCAACGCCGCGCCTTTGCGCAGATTGTCCGACACGACCCAGAGGGAAAGACCGTTGTCGACCGTGGGGTCCTTGCGGATGCGGCTGACATAGGTGGCGTCCTCGCCAGCGGCATCCACCGGCGTGACGTAGCCGTGGTCCTCATGCTTGTCGACGACGAGCACGCCCGGCGCCTCGCGCAGGATGGCGCGGGCGCGGGCCGCGGTGATGGGCTTCTCGAATTCGAGGTTCACCGATTCCGAATGGCCGATGAACACCGGCACGCGCACGCAGGTTGCGGTGACAAGGATGTTCGGATCGAGGATCTTCTGCGTCTCGACCATGATCTTGAATTCCTCGGTGGTGTAGCCGGAGTCGAGGAAATCGCCGCCATGGGGGATGACGTTGAAGGCGATGCGCGTGGGGAATTTCTTGGGCACGATGGGATCGGTCACGAACACCGCGCGCGTCTGGGTGAAGAGCTCGTCCATGCCCTCCTTGCCGGCGCCGGAGACCGATTGATAGGTCGAGACGATGCAGCGCTTGATGATGGCTTCGTCATGCAGCGGCTTCAGCGCCACCACGAGCTGCGCGGTCGAGCAGTTCGGGTTGGCGATGATGCCCTTCTTGATTTCGTTCAACGCGTCGGCGTTCACCTCGGGCACGACCAGCGGCACATCGCGGTCCATGCGCCATTGCGAGGAATTGTCGATCACGATGGCGCCCTGTGCCGCGATCTTGGGCGACCACACCTTGGAGACGGCGCCGCCCGCGCTCATCAGGCAGATGTCGGTGCCGGTGAAGTCGTAATGCTCGAGCGCCTTCAGCTTCAGCGTGCCGTCGCCGAAAGAGACGCTGGTGCCGACGGAGCGGGAGGAGGCCAGCGCCACCACTTCGCTGTACGGAAACTGGCGCTCGTGCAGAATGCCCAGCATTTCCCGGCCCACATTGCCGGTCGCGCCGACCACGGCGACCTTGTACGACATGACGCGAATTCCTTGTCCTTGCCCGCCCGCATTGGGCAGGGCCGCGCACATAATCACAACAGGTCGTGACAAAAAAGAGGCGTGTTTTGTGTGGAATCCGGCTTACTGCCCGGGCCAGTGCAAAGTGACCACCGCGCCGCGTCCATCCAGGCTGCCGCCCACCGCGCCGCCCATGACCTGCACGCCGTTCAGCCGGTATTGCATGACCGAGCGGTGCTTGCCCGGCCGGTCGTCGCGCACGGCCTCCGCCTGGACGAAGCCGAGCGAGACCCCGCCGGGCTGCGCGGCCGCTGTGCTGTCGGGAGCGAAGGTGTCGGATTGGCGCGCGCTGCGGGCATAGAAGCGGGACTCGGATGGCAGTTTCAGGGAGAACGACGGCCCATCGGGCGCGACCGTGGGCGGCTTCGCGCTCACCCCCGTCGCGGCCAATGCCAAAATGCTTGCCAGGATTGCGGCACGCATGTGTCCTCTCCTCATTACACAGCATCAACGTAAAAGCCTGCGGCTTCGTTGCTTGCTGTGCGTGTCTTTGAGAGGACAGATTCATGCTGCGGCGCGCGCGCGACACCAATTGGGCTGCTGAGCAGGGCAGAGACGGTTAAAGCCCGATAACGCCGTCTTCCGCCAGCCGCGCGATTTCGGTGGGCTCCAGGCCCAGCTCGCGCAGCACCTCTTCGGTGTGCTGGCCCAGGGTTGGCGGCGCGCTGCGATAATCCGGCGGTGTCTTCTCCAGCCGCAACGGGCTCGCCACCAGATCGATTGGGCCTGCTTCTTTATGCGCCATCGAGACCGTCAGCCCGCGCGCGATCGCCTGCGGCTCCTCGAACACCTGGTCGACGCGGTTGATCGGCCCGCAGGGTACATTCGCCGCCTCCAACGCCGCGATCCAGGCAGCGGTCGAACGTGTCGCCAGAATCGGCTTCAAGATCGCGACCACCAGCTCGCGATGGCCCACGCGCTCGGCATTGGTGGCGAAGCGGGAGTCGGTCGCCAGATGCTCCAAACCCGACGCCCCGCAGAAGCGCCGGAACTGGCCGTCATTGGCGATGGCGAGGATGAGAAAACCATCCGCCGTGGCGAAGACCTGATAGGGCACGATGTTGGGATGCGCATTGCCCAGCCGCGTCGGTGTCATGCCGCCGGCCAGATAGTTCATCGCCTGGTTGGCGAGGCCGGCCACCTGGCAATCGAACAGCGCCATGTCGATGGATTGGCCTTCGCCCGTGCGCGCCTGATGGATCAGCGCCGCCTGGATGGCGTTGGCGGTATAGAGCCCGGTGATGAGGTCGGAGACCGCCACGCCCACTTTCATCGGCTCGGCGCCCGGCGCGCCGTCCGGTTGGCCGGTGATGCTCATCAATCCGGCCATGCCCTGGATGAGGTAATCGTAGCCGGCTTTATCCTTGTACGGCCCGTCATGGCCGAAGCCGGTGAGCGAGCAATAGATGAGCGCGGGGTTATTGGCCGCGAGTGACGCGTAATCCAGGCCGTAACGGGCGAGCGCGCCGGTCTTGAAATTCTCCAGCACCACATGGGCGCGGCGCGACAGGCTGCGCACCAGCGCCGCGCCTTCGGACTTGGCGAAATCGATCGCCACGGATTTCTTGCTGCGGTTGGCAGTGAGGAAATAGATGGCGTCGCCGCGGCTGCCGTCTTCGCGGGTCAGGAAAGGCGGCCCGAATTGCCGCGTCTCGTCGCCATCGCCGGGCTTCTCGATCTTGATCACTTCGGCGCCCAGATCGCCCAGGATCTGCGTCGCCCACGGCCCCGCCAGCACACGGCTCAGATCCAGCACTTTGATATGCGACAGCGCGCCCATGGTTCAATCCCCCAATTCAACGGTGACGCGGGCATTGAAGCGCGGGTCGAAATCCTTCGTGCCCGGCGCGACCAGCGGCGTATCCGCGCCGTTCGCCCGCACCGAAATCGAGTCGGCTGCGACACCTTGGCTGATCAGCGTCGTGCGCACTGCCTCGGCCCGCTCGCGCGACAGCGTCATTGTGTCCGGCTCCGAAGCGTCGGCGTTTCCAACCAGCAGGATGGTTCGGTAATTGTCGCTCTTCATTGTCCGTGCGTCTTCCACGACGACGCTTTGCCCGTCGGCGTCCGGATGGGCGCTGCCGAGCGTGAAGAACACCATTCCGGCATGGGGTCCAAGGTATCCGGGGGCACTGAGATAAAGCCGCGCCGGTGGCCATGGCGCGGTCCGGCAGACGCCTTGCGCGCACGCCCGCGGAGGATTTTCCATCGGCGGCCTCCAGCCGGGATCTGGATCTCGGAAGCCGAACTCGGCGATCGACATCAGCGCGCGTTTTCGCACATAGACGATCGCGACGCGGTCTTCGGGCCAGTGATAGCGGCCCAGTATCGCGACCAGAGCCTGCGCGCGCCTGTGCGCGAGATCGGCATCGCTATCGTCGAGCGTCACCGTCACGCCCCCCATGCGGCAATAGCGGGCGGTACGCACGATGGTCTCGGCCACGGTGCCGAATTCCTGTCCCGGTTGTTCGCTTCCGGTCGCGAACAAAGCTCCCGGCCTGTCGAGTATGCTGCAGGCCGGGCGCGGTTTGGGTGCATCCTCGGCCGCTGTTGCGGCGGACGCGGCCAAGACCAGGAGAACAAGGGCGAACCTCATCCGGCCACCATACAGAAACAAAAAAGGCGGGCCAGAGAGCCCGCCCTTTCCGTATTGGCTGTTGGAGGCTCAGCCGCCGAGGTCGATCACGGCGCGGCGGTTCTGCGGCTCGCGCACGCCGGGGCCGGTCTGGACAAGCGGATCGTGGAAGCTCTTGCCCTGGATCGAGATGACGTTGTTGTCCAATCCGTCGGAGACCATCTGGTCCTTCACCGATTGGGCGCGGCGCTCTGAGAGCGCCTGGTTGTAGGCGTCCGAACCCACCGTGTCGGTATGGCCGGTGACGAGCACGCGCACCGCGCCGCTGGTCTTGGCTTCCTTCACGGCTTCGCTCACCACGTTGACGGCTTCCGGCGTCAGGTACGATTTGTAGAAATCGAAGAAGACGATGAAGGTCTTCACGGCCGGTGGCGGCGCGGGTGGTGGTGGCGGAGGCGCCGGCGGCATTGGCGGCTCCGGCGGCGGCTGATACGCGACGCGCTCTTCATGCGCGCCCGGATACCAGCGGAAGCCCGCGATCACCGCCTGCTCGTTGACATTGTGCGTGCGGACACTGCTCGCGAGCACGGACGTATCGTTGCCGCCAACCTGGCTGCGATAGCGATAGTCGACGAAGAGGTCGAGATTGGGGTTGACGTTGTAGGTCAGCCCGCCGATGCCCTGCCACATGAAGCGCGTGCGGTCGCCGTTGGACGCGGTGATGCCGAGCGCGGGATCGGTGAATTTCATGGGGTCGGTGCCGGCACCGGCGCCCGCGCCCACCGACAGCTTCAGGCGCGGCAGGATGGGAATGTCGTAGATGCCATTCACCATCGCCGAACGCATCTCGAGATGGCCGTCGGTGACGCCGGTCGTCACGCCGCCTTCGCGGAAATTGTCGATGACGTGGCGGTCCCAGGCGGTCTCCACTTCCAGGCGAAAGTCGCCGAATTTGTAGCCGCCGGATGCTTCGACGATGGGCGTGCCGCGGCTGCGGATTTTACCATCGAGGCCTGCGCCGGTGACTTGTGTGCTGTAGGCCGTGTCCCAGCCCGCGCCGAGCCCGAGATACCAACCCTCGCCGGCCTGGGCCGGTCCTATCAATGCAAGCGCCGTAGCGCCGGCCAGTAATATGGTCTTGATGTTCATTTACGCCTCTCCACTCGCTCGCACGCGACCGCCCTCCCCAACGGCCCGTGTGATCTTTAACGGGTTGTCGCGACAAAGGTTTCCCGCATTGCAACAACTGTTGGGTGTCGAGTTTTTAAGGAAGTGGAGGCCACACGCGGCGCGTGCGGAGATGCAGAAAAGATGGAGTTAATGAATCACGCAGAGCCGCAGAGCCGCAGAGGAGAGAGCAGGTGGAAAGCGACGCGTTACAAGCTCCATCACCCCCCATTCGTCGTGGCCGGGCTTGTCCCGGCCACCCATTCACTCACTGCAAGAGGTTAGATAATGCGTGGCCGCCACAAGGGCGGCCATGACGATGTTGGGATGGGAGCAAGATTACAGCAGCGTACTCGCCTCCTCTGCGGCTCTGCGTCTCTGCGTGAAAACCAACATTGCTTGCCTAAATCTCCGTCCTCACATCCCAGAGCTCGGGATAGAAGCGCAGCGATAGCGCCTTGTTGAGATACGACACGCCAGATGTTCCACCGGTTCCGGGTTTGGAGCCGATGATGCGTTCGACTGTCTTCATGTGGCTGTAGCGCCAGAGATGGAAGCGGTATTCGAGGTCGACGAGTTTCTCAGCGAGCTCGTAGACGTCCCAATGCGTCTCGACATCGCGATAGACTTGCCGCCATGCCTCGGTGACGCGCGGGTCGCTCACATAGGCCTCGCCGAAATCGCGATGCAGTTTCTCCTCCGGCACCGGAAAGCCGCGCCGCGCGAGAAGCGCCAGTGCTTCGTCATAGATGCTGGGTTCGTCGAGCGCTGTTTTCACGACGGCCGCGATCTCGGGATTGGCGTCGAAGACGCGCGCCATCTTGCGGTTCTTGTTGCCCAGCCGGAATTCCAGCATGCGGTATTGGAAAGACTGGAAGCCCGACGACTGGCCCAGCGCCGAGCGGAAGCTCGCATAATCGAACGGCGTCATGGTGGAGAGGATTTCCCAGGACTGGATCAGGTTCGCCTGCACGCGCGCGACACGCGCCATCATCTTGAAGGCGAGGCCGAGATCGTCGGCGCGGATCTGGCGGATGGCGCCCGCGATCTCATGCAGGCAGAGCTTGATCCAGAGCTCGCTCGCCTGGTGGATGACGATGAAGAGCGTCTCGTCATGCTCGCTTGTCAGCGGCTTCTGGCATTTGAGGAGGTCGGTCAGCCCGAGATAGTCCGTGTAGGACATGGCCTGGTCCCAATGCACGGCCTCGCCGGACAGGTCGATTTCGGGGGCCAGTTCGGGGGTGATGGGCTTGCTCATTGTTAGGCCTCGGAACTTCTTAAGGAGGGTGCCGCGAAGGATTCGCCAGACACCATTTTGGGATGCTAAGCTGTTGCTTGCAGCAGACAAAACAGGACAAGTCGATGGGGCGGAAGTCCAGAACCGGGTTGATGGCGCTTGCCGCCGTGATGCTGGCGAGCTCGGCGCTGGCCAAAGCGGCGCCGAAATGCGCTACGGCCGATGAGGTTTCGGCCATCCAGGCAGCCGCCATCCAGCAGCAGCTGATGGTGGCGGCGCTCACCTGCGACCAGATCACCAATTTCAATCAGTTCCAGGTGGGTTTCGGCCCGGAATTGCGCGCCTCCGACGCGCGGCTGGAGCGCATGTTCAAGCGGATGTTCGGCGCCGGCACGGGCGAGGCCCAGTACCATGCCTTCAAGACCCGCTTGGCGAACGACTCCTCGATCAACTCGATCCACGACAACACCACCTACTGCCACACGGCCAGCACGGTGTTCGAGGCGGCGCTGGCTCCGGCCAAGCCCAGGCTGGCCGATTTCGTGGCCGGCATCCCGGTGACGGAAGCGAGCCCGGTCAATTCCTGCGAGATCCGCGTGGCGGGCGGTTTGGCCGGTGCGCCGGCCGAGGTGATGGTGCCCAGACCCAATCCCTACCGCCTTATGGCCATGACCACCCCGGCGCCGATGGTGGCGCCGGCACCCGCCGCGGTAACTCCGCCGCCTCCGCCGCCACCCGCCGCCGCGCCCCAGCCCGCGCCCGATGGAGACAAGAAGGACGACGACAAGAAGTCCGGCAGTTGGCTCTCCGGCATCTTCGGTCACTGAGCCAGTTTTGCGGACCTGAACACGAAGGCCGGGGCAACCCGGCCTTTTTGTTTTTTGGGCGTCGGCCTTGTGCGTCATCTCCCAGCGGTGGAGCGGTTCGGAAGACCGATGATTCACGCGGAGTCGCGCAGGACGCGGGTGAGCAGTAGCGAGTTCTAAGCTTCATCCATTCCGCTTCGGCAAGCTTCTCCTAGGACCCCACACCGTCTTGCGATGAGGATCGGTTGTCGTTCCGACGTGCTCCGCACGCCAATTCCTGACTGCGCGGCAATGCCGCGCGGGGGGCCATGCCAAATGGGGAGAGAGCGGAGCGATGTCGCCACTCGGTGGCTTGGTGCTTGTCCACGTAGCAAGCGGGCGCCGACGCAGGCATGCCGACGCGAAGTGATGAGTCTGAAACATAACTGCGGGACACCGGCGAACCTCCCCGGCTCCGCGAGAAACCTGTGCGGCCTTCGCCGTCCACTCCGCTGTGGCCATTCACGGCGCTATCGCGACACGCCTCAAAGGTCACCACCGCTTTGCCGCCCACCACAAAGAAAAAGGGCGGACCGTGAGGCCCGCCCTTGATCTTGAGGTCCTGACGGACCGCTTACATGCCGAGGTCGATGACCGCGCGGCGGTTCTGCGGCTCGCGGACGCCCGGACCCGTCGGAACGAGCGGATCGTGGAAGCCCTTGCCTTCGATGGAGATCGTGTCCCCACCCATGCCCTGGGCAACCATGGCATCCTTCACGGCCTGCGCACGGCGGACCGAGAGACCCATGTTGTAGCTGTCCGAGCCGACGGTGTCGGTGTGGCCGGTGACCATCACCTTGACCATGCCGTTGGCCTTGGCCGTCTTCACGGCTTCGGAAACGACCGACTGCGCCTCAGCCGTGAGGTTCGACTTGTTGAAGTCGAAGAACACGATATACGTCGTCACGGGCTTGGGAGCCGGCGGCGGCGGCGGCGGCGGGGGCGGCGGGGGAGGCGGCGGCGGCGGCGCCGGATGGTCCATGTACCAACGGAAGCCAAGCATCACAGCCTGCTCGTTGAGTTCCTTGACCGTCGGGATGAAGCCGACGAAGCCCGTGCCATAAGCCTTGTTCACAGACAGGCTGCGGTAGCGGTATTCCAGGGTGACGTCGAGATTGTCGTTCACCGAGTAGGCGAAGCCGGTCATGAACTGCCACATATAGCCGGCGTGCTTGCCGTCGACCGTGGTGACCGTGAAGGGCGCCGGAGTGGTGGCGTCCATGTTCGCGTCGGCCTTGCCAACGCCGAAGCCGGCGCCGAGCTCGAAGTCCCAATGCTTGGTCAGCGGGACGTCATAGGCGGCATTGAACAGGGCCGACTCGATCGTCACGCGGCCGCCATTGGCCGTGTCAGCCGGAACGCCGCCGCCCATCGCGTCGCCCTTGGCGTCGTGACGGTCCCAGCCGATTTCCGCTTCCAAACGCAGGCGATCGGCAAAGCGATAGCCCACCGAGCCCACGACCAGCGCGGAGTCATCGGTGTCCTGCTTAATGACGTGCGGACCCGGAATGTAGAGCTCTTTAACTTGTCCGAGATGATCCCAGCCTGCACCCAGTCCGAGATACCAGCCGGTCGCATCGCTCGCGGCCGCGGGGGCCGACAGAGCGATTGCTGCAACGCCCGCCAGGGCGATCATGCGAATTTTCATTGTTTACCCTCGTTTGATGTACCGACGGGCAGGGACCCCCCCACCGAGACGTCTGGGATGCCAAACCTCTATAGAGGATATTTTGGCGGAAGTGGAGGCGTGATGTCTATGATAGAGGGCCTGTAAACACGTTGGATTACGGCTTTCCACCCTGCCTGTGACCCCACTGCAACATGCGATTGGCGGAACTCAGAGGCCAACTCACAGTCATCGGGCCGCGCCCTGCCAGAGAAAAGCATAGCGCCCCGGAAAGATTCGCAAAACCCCCGCGTCGCCTGACTTTTTGCCGTTTGCCGATTCTCTTGACGATTCCAGCGTCTTAAGGATTTCCGTGCGCGGTTCGACATGGAAGAGCGCCAGCCAGCCGCGCAAAAGCCCGGCGACCGGACGGGGCAGGCCGGCGAAATCGCCAAAATCGACAATTTCGATCCGTCCACCCGGCGCCAGCGCCGCTTCTCCGGCGTTAAGTGCCTGTTTCCAATCCGGAATCATCGAAAGGCTATAGGAGAAGATGACGCGGTCGAAGCCGGCTGCCTCTCCAAACAGGGCCGGACTCAGGCCCTCCGCCAGGCCTTTCGCCAGGCGGATGCGATCGGAATAACCCGCCCGCTCCACGGCGGCGCCTGCGGTTTTCAGCATTTCGGCCGAGGCATCGAGCCCGAAGAGTTGGGCTTTGGGATAGCGCCTGGCCATGGCGATCAGGTTGCGGGCGGTGCCGCAACCGATCTCCGCCACCCGCTCGCCGGGCGCAAGGTTAAGGTCCCGGATCAGCGAGTCCCGCCCAAAAAGGTAAAATTTACGCGTAAAATCATACAGATGCCGCTGGCGGCGATAGACCTTGTCCATCAGCGCGTGGTGGGAGTCGCTCAGCACGGCAGCCGCCGGACATAAAGGTGGAAGCCGCCATAGATAGAGGCGCGATCCTGCGCATGGAACGCCAGGCTCTCCTTTTCGCGGTAATCCCACGGCGCCAGCAACTCCGGCGCGAGCTTGCGCGGCAGCGGCGAATGCGGTCCGGCCGTGCGGAAGATCACGCGGGCGTCCTTGGAGGCCGCGCGGTCGATCTCGCGCCACAGCGCATTGATCATCTCGGGCGTCATCCAGTCCTGCGCGTCGAGCAGCACGAAGCGGTCGACCGATCCCGGCTCCTGCGTCTTCAGGAAGTCGGTGAGCGAGGCGTGGTGAATCTCCACCCGGTCCGTCCGTGTGCGGATGACGTCATAGACGTCGCGGCGCAGATAGGCGGGGATGGCCTTGCGGTTTTCCTGGTCGTAGCCGCGGGTGAAGGCCTGCCAGGCGAAGTAATTGTCATCGACCGGGAAGTCGCAAGCGAGCTTTTCCACGCGGGCGCGCAGCACGTCGATGGGATTTCCCTCGGCGGTCAGCTCGTCATATTGCGCCGGCGGAATGCCCAATGCGTAGAGCGAAACCGGCGATTTGGAGAGGAATTTCACGCTTTTGTATTCGAACAGCGGCGCGATGGAGTTTTCGAAATGGACGCGCTGCTCGGCCTGGTTCTTGGAACTGACGATGCCGTCCAGCCGCTTGCCATGCAGCTTGGCCACGACATGCAGGATGCCGATGAAGCGGCCGAGCAGACCGTGGCGATAGAGATCGCTCGCGAACATGTCGATGCGGCGGCCGCGCAGCGGGCGGTGCTTGTCCCAATAAAGCCGTGTCTCGCTGTCGAGATGCCGGCTCAGTTGCGCGTCGAACAAAGAGCGGTTGGCCTTGTCGTTGGCGTTGCCGAAGAAGCGGAAGAACTGCTCATAGGTCGGCAGGTTGGCGATGGCGGCCAGCTTCAGCCGCGACAGCGCCACATGGTTCTGGTTGAGATCGACGGCGATGATCTTCGCCGGATCCGCGGCCAGATAGTTCAGGATGTTGCAGCCGCCGGACGCGATGGTGACGATCCGGTGACGCGGCTCCAGCGCCAGCGCTTCCATGTCCACATCGGGGTCCTCCCAGATCTGGTTGTAGACGAAACCCTTGAACATCAGGGTGAAGAGGCGCTCCAGCGCGCCCCGCTTGGTGGAGACGGGCTTGGTGTGCGCGGCGCGCTCCAGAAGCAGATTTGCCATGAGGACCTTCCGTGTGAGGAGGGTCCTGTCTAAGACGAAAGTACGACAGTTCGGCGAATCCCCCGCGAAGGAATTACGCAGGATTCCAAAAACGGCTTCAGGTTCGGAACCTTGCGCGGAACCCCTAGGCTCGACTAAGGAAAAACATGGCTGATCCGACCCCCGTTGACGAACTGATCGCGCTGCTCGATCTGGAGAAGATCGAGGAAAACATTTTCCGCGGCGTCTCGCCGAAAGACCGCTCGCAGCGCGTCTTCGGCGGGCAGGTGCTGGGGCAGGCCCTGGTTGCCGCCGGGCGTACGGTGGACGCGCGGGTGTGCCATTCGCTGCACGCCTACTTCCTCATCGCCGGCGATCCGCGTGTCCCGATCCTTTACGAGGTGGACAGGAGCCGCGACGGATCGAGCTTCAGTTCCAGGCGCGTGGTCGCCATCCAGCACGGCAAGCAGATCTTCCACATGTCGGTCTCGTTCCAGATCGTGGAGCCTGGGCTGGAGCATCAGATCGATCCGCCCGTCGTGCCGGGGCCGGATGACCTTCCCAGCGAAGACGATTTTCGCCGCGCCATGGCCGACAAAGTGCCGGCGGAATATCGCGAGCACTTTCTCAGGCCGCGCCCCATCGAATTGCGCTCGGTCGACCGCAACGATGTCTTCGCGCCGCAGAAGCGCCCGCCGCATCAGGCGGTGTGGGTGCGCGCCACCGGGCCACTGCCGGATGAGATCGCGCTCAATCAATGCGTGCTGGCTTATGCGTCGGACATGACGCTGCTCGACACCTCGCTCTTGCCACACGGCATCGGCTGGTTCGAGGACAAGATCCAGATGGCCAGCATCGACCACGCCATGTGGTTCCACCGTCCGTTCAACGCGCAGGACTGGCTGCTCTATGTGCAGGATTCGCCCAGCGCATCCGGCGCGCGCGGCTTCAATCGCGGGCTCATCTATCAGAACGGAAAACTGGTAGCGTCCGTGGCGCAGGAAGGCTTGATGCGCGTGCGCGATCCCGAGCTCTTAAGAGCCTGAATAGGTGACCGTCGCGGATTTGCGCGGGCGCGCGTAGAAATAATCCGTCATGTTATTGGTGCCGACGATGATCTTGCCGAGCGGCGAGCTGTAGGCATAGCTCACCTGCGCCAGGATCACGCTGCACGCGCCCCGGGCGCAGGTGCTGGCCGACATCAGGCCCGTCGGCACGACCACGGCCGAGTTGGTGGCGAGCGGGGTGCCGTTCTGCGCCTTGCTCCAGGCGACCGTGCCGTTGCCGTTGCCGTCGCTCAGGACGGACGACACCACGATGGACGAATTGGTGGACGAGAACGGATAGACGAGCGCGTTGGCCGCCGAGAAGATGTTGGTGATGTCGGTGCCGGAGACCGATTTCGTCTGCGCCACGAGATCGGCCACGCTGGAAGCGATGCTCGTCACCTTCTGCTTGCACTGCAGCGCGTTGCAGACCTCGATGGTGCCGAGCAGCATCGTCGCCATCACCGGCGCGATCAGGCCGAACTCCACCGCGGCGACGCCGCTTTTGTTTTTGCGAAAGCGTGCGAGTTTTTTCAGCATGTGGCGGACGTTGTGTAAGGTTCGCTGCGGAAGGCGGCGGCGGCCGTCAACAGATATTGCCCGTTGGGGCTCGTCTGCAGCAGCGGCGCCATCAAAGGCGTCATGATATTCCAGGGATAGAAGGCGCGCACCAGCACCACCTGGCAGGGCGTGAGCGAACCCGGATAGGACATCGAGCTGGTGTTGAGGCTGCCGTCGGTATTGGTCACGGTCGGATAGGACGCGGTCGAGAAGCTGCTGTACTGGCGCACATCGACCTGCAGGTTCGCTGTGCAGGTCGCGGATGAGATGAAGCCCGTCATCTCGCTGCAGATCTGGGTCTTGAACTGGCTCGAGGTGAAAGCGGACGCCTGGCCGGTGCGCACCTGCCGCGCGGCATCGTCGGTCGCGTTCTGCAGGGCGGTGCCGGCGAAATAGATCACGCCGGTTTCGATCGTGCCGAAGAGGAAGAGGAACAGCACGGGCGCGATGAACGCGAACTCGATCGCGGTCGAGCCGGAGCGGCCGCGCGTGCCGCGCAGGAACTCCCTGATCGCCTCTCTCATGCGCATGCCCGGACAATCCATGCTGAACGCGCCATCTTACGCGCGCAAAGCTTTCCGCGAAGCAAACGCGGTGGGCATGGCGAACAAATCCTTAAGCGCGCCGGTTGGCCGGTAACTTCCGTGCCGCACTGGCACAGTTCCGTATACGGAATTTTAGCCATGACCGGCGGCGGTAAGGATTCAATAACCAGGGCCGCAGTTTGGAAACGTTTTTTCAGGATCTTTGCCGGATGATGCGCGGCTACAGGAAAGCCGGGCCGGGATGTTTGGAAGGATTTGGCATGCGACGCTGAAATGCCTGGGCGAATTCGCCCGTGGCAAGCGCGGCAACGTGGCGATGATCTGGGCCTTGTCCCTGGTGCCCATCACTGTCGCCGCCGGCGCTGGCCTCGATCTCGGCCGCGCCATGGTCGTGCGCGCGCGTCTGGCCGAAGCGCTGGACGCGGCCGGCCTCGCCGTCGGCGCTTCCACCGGCCTTACCAATGCACAGATGCAGACGCTGGCCCAGCAATATTTCAACGCCAACTACACGGCGGATTCGTCCTTCGGCACGCCGGCCTCGGTCGCCATCACGGTCGGCACGCAGCAGGTGACGCTCACCACGAGCGTGCAGATGCCCACCACTCTGATGAACGTCGTCGGCATCAGGACGATGAGCGTGGGCTACACCTCGCAGGTCGTGTGGGGCCAGACGAAATTGTGGGTGTCGCTGGTGCTCGACAACACCGGCTCGATGACGGAGACGGACTCGACCGGCACCAGCAAGATCAGCGCGCTGAAAACCGCCTCCATCAATCTGCTGACCACCCTGCAAGGCGTGGCCGCGAACGCGGGCGACGTGGAAGTGGCGATCATCCCCTTCAGCAAGGACGTCAATCTTGGAACCTCTTATGTCAGCGCGGGCTGGGTCGACTGGACCGATTGGGAAGCCGCTCCGCCCAGTTCGACGCCGTCCACCAGCATCGGCCCGGGCTCGTCCTGTCCCTACAGCACGAACCGCAGCCCCTATGGCTATTCCTGCACTACTGGTCCCACCAATGGCTCCTCCACGACCAGCTCCATTCCGTCGAGCGGCTCGTATGCGGGCTACATCTGCCCGGGCCAGGACAACGGCAACTACAACGCCGGTCACGGCGGTCACTACTATAATGGCTGCTACAACTCGACGCCGACGCAGACGCTGACCACGACGCTGACGCAATCGACGCCCACCACCGTCAAATCCACCTGCACGACCGTAAACGGGGGAACGCCGAGCTGCACGCAGACGTCGAGCTCCACCGGCTCGACGACGAACAACACGACGACGGCCACGACAGCCGGCTACACGGGCAACAGCACCACGACCAACAACTCGTCGTCCTCGAGCACCTCCAACGGCACGCAAAGCTGTTCAACCAGGCACAGCACGACAACCTGTACCTACACCCAGACCGTGGTGACCACGAACGTCGTCACGACCGTGACGAAGACGGGCGCCGCGCCCTACACACACACCTGGATCGTCAACGCCCATTCGACCTGGGGCGGTTGCATGGAAGACCGCACGCAGGACTACGACGTCAACAACACGGCGCCCGGCAGCACATCGACCAACTTCCCGTCGGAGAACAATCCGTATTGTCCGCCCAGCACGCTGACGCCGCTCACCGACAACTGGACCAATCTGCAAGCCGCCATCAACAATATGAGCGCCAGCGGCTCGACCAACCAGCCGATCGGCCTGGCCTGGGGCTGGCAGGCGCAGACGTCGGGCGATCCGCTCGATCCGGGCGCGCTCCCCGCCAACACCTCACAGGTCATCATCATCCTGTCCGACGGCCTGAACACGCAGGACCGCTGGTATGGCGACGGCTCCGACCAGTCGACGCAGGTCGACGGCCGCATGGCCACGCTCTGCACCAACGCCAAGGCCGCGGGCTACACCATCTACGCCGTGTTCGTGGATCTGAACGGCACGCAGGGCAACTCCACCGTGCTACAGAACTGCGCCACCGATACCGATCACTATTTCGACCTGACGACCTCGGGCGCGATCGTGACGGCCTTCAACACCATTGCGACGCAGATCACGCAGTTGCGCGTGGCGCAGTAGGGGTTGCTTCAGACATCAAAATACATCGTCATGGCCGGGCTTGTCCCGGCCACCCATTCCCTCGATTTCGCAGGGAAGCACGAAGCGGGCAGCGTTCTTCCCGGCGCTGCCAACACGGTGTTAATGGGTGGCCGGCCCGCGTGCTTCGCACGCCAAACGACAAATGCGCGGCAAAGCCGCGCGAGCCCGGCCATGACGTTATTTGATTTGGGTGGCGGTGTAAGCGAACTTTTACTGCGCGCCGCCGGAGCTGCCGCTGCCGGCGTTGGCGGCTTTGGTGCCCAGGTCTTCGTGGCTGTTGATGGCGGAGTTGGTGCTCTCGACGAAGTTCTTCTCGTCGCCCGGCACCGGCTGTGTCTCGCAATGGGCGCGCGTGCAGCTGAAATTGTACTGGTTCGCGCCACGATTGAGCGTGACCTGTCCCGCGACGCGGCCATAGATGGTGACCTGGTCGTTGGCGACCTGGCGGCCGTCGGTGCCCAGCGCGATCATGTTGGTGACGCCGAAAGTCTTGCCCAGCACGAAGGCGTGGCGGGAATCGATCATGTTCACGTCCGCGATCGCGGGATTGCCCATGAACACGGTGCCCACCGGCTGCTTGAAGGTGACCAGCCGCACTTCATCCATCGGAACGGTCAGATTGGCCGCGAAAGCCGGAGCGGCGCAAGCCGTGAGCAGCAGGGCGGAGATGATGGCGCGGCGCATGTAAGCGATCCTTTCGCGAAGCTTCCGGCAGAATAGGCGAGGCCGCGTAAAGGAAGCTTTAAGCGGCATGGGTTCTGCTTCCTCGCCGTTTCGCCAAATGCGATGCGTTCGAAAACTTGCAAGCGAGTTCCATGAAGTTCCGGGAGCAAGTGTGGCGAATTGCGGGCGTTGGTAAACAAGCGGTCAAAATTAACGGCGCAATGCGTCCGAACGGGCCGTTTTCGTATCGTCGCGGCACAGAATGCCGGAGTCGACGCCACCTCCATTTAAACCCGCATTAAGGGACCGCGCGTAAGCTTCACGACGTTGTCCTCGCAATGGCCGCAACTGAAAACGGCAGCGCCGGACGTCCTAGGGTGTCAATCAAGCGGAGGTTATCATGAAGAATCTTGTTTCTCGTTTCGTGCGCGATGAATCGGGCGCCACGGCCATCGAATACGGCCTGATCGCCGCGGGCATTGCTGTCGTGATTATCGCGGCGGTACAGCTCGTCGGTACGAACCTGAAGGGAACCTTCAGCACGGTCGCCGGCGCGGTGAAGTAATTCACCGCGGGCGATCTGCTCGAAGCGGATCTGTCGCGGCGGCCGCTCCACTGGGGGCGGCCGTTCGCACTTGTGAGGATGCCCATGCTCGCTGAATTCGTTGTGCTGGTCCTGTTGCCCGGCCTCTTGGTCGCGGCAGCCTCGTGGGACGCGGCGAGCTTCACCATCCCCAATTTCATTCCCCTGGCGCTGATCGCGAGTTTCGCGCTGCTGATCTTCGCGGGTCACATGACGCCCGCGATTTTTGGTGGGCATCTGTTGGCCGGCTTCATCGGGCTGATCGCAGGCTTCACGCTTTTCGCGCTCGGTTATGTCGGCGGCGGCGATGCGAAGCTGTTCGCGGCCACGGCGCTCATGCTGGGGCTGGACGACCTGCCGCGCTTCGCCTTGATCGCATCGGTGTTCGGCGGCGGGCTCACACTGTCGCTGCTGATGATGCGGAAAATGCCGCTGCCGCGCGCTTTTGCGGCACAGGGCTGGATCGCGCGGCTACACGACGACCGCGAGGGAATCCCCTACGGCATCGCGCTCGCGCTGGGCGCGCTGGTGATCCTTCCGTATACAGACTTATTCCGCCTGGCAACCGGCGGTTAACTCTGAGATCGCCACAGCATCTCGTTAAGCACTTTCTAAAGAGTTCTGTGGTCGGATTGCGGCCAAAGGAGCCGGTCCCATGAACACTCAGCG
Source organism: Rhizomicrobium sp. (assembly GCA_036489435.1). Taxonomy (GTDB): domain Bacteria; phylum Pseudomonadota; class Alphaproteobacteria; order Micropepsales; family Micropepsaceae; genus Rhizomicrobium. Next base: position 94,813 of record DASXFU010000038.1, read on the forward strand.
TGCGCTTGTGGTTGGAGGCGCGGTCGCCGCCGCCTGTATCGTCGCCCTTCTCGTCCGGTCCATGCTGGGCGGCGGGACGCCGGCGGTCCACGCGGCGCTGCCGCCGCCAAAGCCCTCCACCGCCGAAGTGCTGGTGGCCTCGAACACCATGCAGCCGGGGACTCCGCTCACGGTGAACTCCGTGCATTGGCAGGCGTGGCCCAAGAGCGCGGTGGACAACTCGTTCATCACCCAGGACCAGACACCCAATCTCGCCGACGTGGTGCAGGGCGCCGTGGTGCGCGCGCCCGTCGTGGCCGGTGAGCCGCTCACCGCGACGAAGATCGTGCATTCCGACAGCGCCGGCTTCATGGCCGCGACCCTGCAGCCCGGCATGCGCGCAGTCTCCGTCTCGATCACGACGGAAACGGGCGCCGGCGGCTTCATCCTGCCCAACGACCGCGTCGACGTTCTCGTCACGCAGCAGAACGGCAACCAGCAGCACAGCTTCCGCGCCAAGACGGTGCTCAGCAATGTGCGCGTCTTGGCCGTCGACCAGACGTTCAAGGAAGACAAGGACCAGAAGGTCGTGCTCGCGAAGACCGCGACGCTCGAGCTGTCGCCCCTGGAAGCGGTGAGCGTGGAGAAGGCGCAAGCCTCCGGCACGCTGTCGCTGCTCCTGCGCCCGCTCATCGACGGCAACGCGCAAGCCGTTGACCGCCAAGCCCAGCAATCCGGCGACGTGACGATCATTCGTTACGGCTACGCCCATGGCGATCAGAAGGAGTAGGGGCCGATGAAAAAGCCCATTCTCGCAACCCTCCTGCTCGCTACGCTGGCGCTGGCAACGCCGGCATGCGCGCGCCATGCGGTCGCGCCTCCCACGGAAAACAATTCGCGCATCATCACGGTGGCGACGCGCTCCGGCGCGCCGGCCAGCCAGCGCATCACGCTCGCTCTAGACAAGGCGGCCATCGTCCAGCTCGATACCGACGCGCGCGACGTGCTCGTCTCCAATCCGGAGATCGTGGACGCCGTGGTGCGCACGCCGCGGCGCATCTTCCTGCTGGCCCAGAAGATCGGCCAGACCAACGCCTTCTTCTTCGACGCCGCCGGTCATCAGATCCTCTCGGTCGACATCCGCGTCGAGCGCGACGTGGCCGATCTGGGCACCATGATCCACAACGACATCGCCGACGGCTCGGTGAGGGTCGCGGCCCTCAACGACAATATCGTGCTGACGGGAACCGTCGCCAACGCCAAGGATTCGCAACTGGCGCAAGACCTCGCGGCGCGCTTCGCGGGCGATCCGGCCAAAGTCGTCAACATGCTCAAGATCCAGGCGCACGATCAGGTGATGCTGAAGGTCCGCGTGGCGGAAGTGTCGCGCACCATCGCCAAGCAGCTGGGCGTCAATCTTTCGAGCGCGCTCGTCAGCCAGGGCGTTCCGATCGCGCTTTCCACCCAGAACCCGTTTGGTCTCGTCGGCCGCGCGCTGTCCAGCCTGTCGGGCGGCCAGGTCGGCCAGGTCTGCCAGCAGGGCACCAATCCACTGTCGGGCAGCCTCTGCACCGTCGGCCCCAACAACATCTCGGGCACCTTCCAGGCGCTGGAAACCGCGGGCCTCGTTCATACGCTGGCCGAACCAGACATGACGGCTGTGTCGGGTGAAACGGCGAAGTTCCTGGCGGGCGGCGAATTCCCCGTTCCCGCGTCGCGCGACCAGTACGGCAACGTCACGGTGATCTTCAAGCAGTTCGGCGTGGGCCTTTCCTTCACGCCGGTGGTGCTGTCGGAGAACCGCATCTCGCTGCAGATCTCCACCGAGGTGAGCGAGCTCACCAACGAGGGTTCGTACCTGCAGCAGGGCACACAGACGACGGACACGAGCGGCAACGTGATCACGACACAGGGCCTCACCATTCCGGCGCTGAACGTGCGCCGCGCGGAAACGACGGTTGAGCTCCCCTCCGGCGGCTCCTTCGCCATCGCCGGTTTGATGCAGCACACCACCAAGCAGGAACTCGATGCCTTCCCCGGCCTCAAGGACATGCCGGTGCTGGGCGCGCTGTTCCGTAGCCGCGACTTCCAGAACAACGAGACGGAGCTGGTCGTGATGGTCAGCGCCTATCTCGTCAATCCGACGACCGAGAAGAAGATCGCCTTGCCGACGGACGGCTTCCAGCCGGCCGCCGACGTCGAGACCATTCTGCTGGGCCGCCTCAACGCCGTTTACAAAAAGGCGCCGAAGGCTGTTGCCGCGGCGGGCGGCGAAAAGAATCTCGGCTTCATCGTGGAATGAGGAGACTGGCCATGCTCGGTAACAAGACCACGAAAAACTTTTTCCAGTTCGCCTCGCTGGCGGCGGTGCTGCTCGCGGGAAGCTGTGCCGCGCCTTCGAATGACGGCACCGGGCTTGTGGCGGACGGATCGGCCAACCATCCTATCGTCGTCGAGCCCAGCGTGCGCAACGTCTCCGTCGCCTTCATGGGCACGGCGTCGGGCCTCGCCCCGCAGGACGAAAGCCGCGTCAACGCTTTCGTCGCGGATTATCTGGAACACGGCAACGGCTCGATCAGCGTTTCGGTGCCGGATGGACCCAATTCGCGCGACACCATCACCTGGTTCGGCGAACATCTGGCCGAGATGGGCGTGCCGCGCTCGCGCATTCTGGTCGGCCAGCATGACGGCGCCAGCGTCGATCTCAGCTACATCAGCTATTCCGCCCATGTCGACGATTGCGTGGACTGGTCCGTGAACATGGGCGACACGTCGTCCAACCTGCCGATGCCCAATCTCGGCTGCTCGACGCAGCACAACATCGCGGCCCAGGTCGCCGATCCGCGCGATCTCGTGGAGCCGCGCGGCATGGGACCGGTCGACGCCAACCGCCGCGCCACCGTGATGGGCAAATACGAAAAGGGTGACATCACCCAGGCCGACAAGAACAAGCAGGATAAGGCCAACGAGCAATCCGGCGCCAATTCGGACGTCGGCAGCGGCAAATAGGCAAAACCCATGGCGAACCTTCAAGCTCCCGACAACGAGGCCTTTGGTGCTGCCCCCCACGAGCGCCCGGTGCCGCGCATCTCGATCCAGGCCTTCTGCGAATTCCCCGATACGGGGGCTGCCTTGCAGCGCGCGGCGTCGGACAGGCGCTTGGCGAAAGCGCATGTCACCGTGCAGTTGGGCGGATTGCAGGCGGCTGTCGATCATCATGCCGGTAGCGTCGCGCCGAACCTGTTGATCGTGGAGACGCGGTTGCAGGGCAAGGCCGCAGTCGAGGAGATCGACCGCCTCGCCGAAGTCTGCGATCCCTCCACCAAGGTCGTCATCGTGGGCCGCGTCAACGACGTGGAGCTCTATCGCGAATTGATGCGCCGGGGCGTCAGCGAATACATGGTGGCCCCCCTCAATCCGCTGCACCTGATCGAGGTCATCTCGGGCCTCTATCTCAATCCCGATGCCTCGCCGATCGGCCGCGTCGTGGCGTTTGTCGGCGCCCGTGGCGGCGTGGGCTCCTCCACCATCGCGCACAATGTGGGCTGGTGCATCGCCGAGCAGATCAAGGTGAACACGGCCATCGTCGATCTCGATCTCGCTTTCGGCACCGCCGGTCTCGATTTCAACGAAGAGACGGGCCAGGGCGTGGCCGATGCGCTCAGCGCGCCGGAGCGCCTCGACGATGTTCTCCTGGAGCGCCTGCTGCTGAAATGCGGCGAGCATCTGTCGCTCTTCACCGCGCCCGCCACCATCGACCGCGATTTCGACGCGGAACCCAACGCCTATGAGGCCGTGATCGACGCCGTGCGCCAGATGACGCCCTGCGTGATCGTGGACATCCCCCATCTCTGGGCGCCCTGGGTGAAGCAGACGCTACTGGCCGCCGATGACATCGTCATCGTGGCGACGCCGGATCTGGCTTCTTTGCGCAACGCCAAAGGCATGGCGGACATGCTGAAGCAGGCGCGTCCCAACGATTCCGCGCCCAAGCTGGTGCTGAACCAGGTGGGCATGCCCAAGCGCCCGGAAATCCCTGTGAAGGATTTCGGCGAGACGGTGGGCCTGCCGGTCGCGCTGTCCCTGCCGTTCGATCCGGCGTTGTTCGGCGCCGCGAACAACAACGGCCAGATGCTCTACGAAGTGCAGCCGCGCGCGGCGGTCTCCGAAGCCGTGATGCGCATGGCCGAGACGCTGACGGGCCGTGTTCCGGTGGCGGACGAGAAAAGCGTGTTGCCCTTCCTGTCGTTCCTGAAGGGAAAGAAGCGGGCTTGATAGATGTTCGGTAAGCGATCCGCCCAGGAAACAGCGCCGCGCACTGCGCCCAGTGCACCGCCGCGCGCGTCTGCGCCACCGCCGCCGGTGGTGGATGGAGCCGTGCCTGCGGCAGCACCTGCTTCGCCGCCCGCGCTCAAATCGCAGGCGCCGGTCGCCAATGCCAAGAACCAGCCCAAACCGCTGGCGGATACCCGCTCCGAAGACTACTACGCGATCAAGACGACGATCTTCAACGCGCTGATCGATACGATCGATCTGGCCCAGTTGGCCCAGCTCGATCCGGAATCGGCACGCGAGGAAATCCGCGACATCGTCAACGAGATCATCTCCATCAAGGCGGTGGTGATGTCCATCGCCGAGCAGGAACATCTGCTCCAGGACATCTGCAACGACGTCTTGGGCTACGGCCCGCTGGAGCCGCTGCTGGCCCGCGACGACATCGCCGACATCATGGTCAATGGCGCCAACCGCGTCTTCATCGAAGTTGCCGGCAAGGTGCAGCTCACGCCCATCCGCTTCCGCGACAACGCGCAGTTGATGAACATCTGCCAGCGCATCGTGAGCCAGGTGGGCCGCCGCGTCGACGAATCCTCGCCGATCTGCGACGCGCGCTTGCTGGACGGTTCCCGCGTCAACGTGATCGCACCGCCCTTGGCGCTGGACGGTCCCACCCTCACCATTCGTAAGTTCCGCAAGGACAAGCTCACCCTCGAAGACCTCACGCGCTTCGGCTCGATCTCCAATGCCGGCATGCGCGTGTTGGGCGTCATCGGGCGGGCGCGTTGTAACGTGCTCATCTCCGGCGGTACCGGTTCGGGCAAGACGACGCTGCTCAACTGCATGACCGCCTATATCGACACCGACGAGCGCGTCATCACCTGCGAGGACGCGGCGGAATTGCAGCTCCAGCAGCCCCATGTGGTGCGGCTGGAAACACGGCCGCCCAATCTCGAAGGCTCCGGCCAGATCACCATGCGCGATCTCGTCCGCAACTGTCTGCGTATGCGTCCCGAACGCATCATCGTGGGCGAGGTGCGCGGACCGGAAGCGTTCGACCTGTTGCAGGCGATGAACACCGGCCATGACGGCTCGATGGGTACGCTCCACGCCAACTCCCCACGCGAGGCGATGAGCCGTCTGGAATCGATGATCACGATGGGCGGCTTCGCGCTGCCCATGAAGACCATCCGCGAGATGATCGTGGCCTCCATCGACGTCATCATCCAGGCCGAGCGCATGCGCGACGGCTCCCGCCGCATCACGCGCATCACCGAAGTGGTGGGCAGTGAAGGCGACGTCGTCATCACGCAGGACCTGATGACCTATGAGATCGAGGGCGAGGACGAAACGGGCCGCCTCAAGGGCCGCCACCTGGGCACCGGCATCGTGCGTCCGGCGTTCTGGGAGCGCGCGCGCTATTTCGGCATGGACCGCGAATTGGCCGAAGCCCTAGACGCGTTGCAGGAATAGGCCATGAACACCACCTTCATCATCGCCGCGGTTTTCTTCATGCTGGCAGCCGGTGGCGCGGCTTTCGCGTTCGTGGGGGGCGGCGGTGAAGCATCCAAGAAGCGCCTCGCTTCCGTCGCTCGCCCCGCGGCCGGCAGCGCGGCCACGGGCCGTGCGGGCTCGGGCCTCGACACCAATGCGCAACGCCGCAAGAGCGTGCAGTCGCTGCTCAAGGATCTGGAAAAGCAGCAGGCGGCGACCAAGCAGAAGCCCACCATGCGCCGGCGCCTGGAGCAGGCCGGGCTTTCCATCGAGGCGCGCACCTTCTGGATCATCTGCCTCATCGTGGGTCTCGTGGCCGTCGCGGGCTGTCAGTTGACGCATCAGTCGCTGGTTGTGACGGCGGCGGCCGGCCTCGTGGTCGGCGGCGGCTTGCCGCGCTGGGTGTTGAACTTCCTCAGGAAGCGCCGGCTGAAAGCCTTCACCAACGAATTCGCCAACGCCATCGACGCCATCGTGCGCAGCGTGAAATCCGGCCTGCCGACCAACGAGGCGCTGAAACTGATCGCCAAGGAAATGGCCGATCCGGTGGGCACCGAATTCAACAAGCTGGTCGAGGGGCTGAAAGTCGGCATCTCGCTCGAGCAAGGCCTGAAGCGCATGTATGAGAGCATGCCGACGGCCGAAGTCAGCTTCTTCGGCATCGTCATGACCATCCAGCAGAAATCGGGCGGCAATCTTTCCGAAGCGCTGTCGAACCTGTCGGGCGTGCTGCGCGATCGCAAGCGCCTCATCGGCAAGATCAAGGCGATGTCGTCGGAAGCCAAGGCCTCGGCGATGATCATCGGCTCCCTGCCGCCGGGCGTGGCCACGCTCGTCTGGCTTTCGACGCCCACCTATATCGAGGCGCTGTTCAAGGAGCGGATGGGAAACCTGATGCTGCTCGGCTGCGCGATCTGGATGGCAACCGGCATCTTCGTGATGAAGAAGATGATCGATTTCAAGCACTGAGGATCAGATGGGCGGCGCTCTGGACATCGGTTTCCTCAACGTCCTGTTCGACAAGGAATTCATCCTGACTGCCATTGCGGCCGTGTTCGTGTTCGCCATGGTGGTGACGCTGGGCCTGCCACTGCTCGAGCGCAACAAGCTCGGCAGCCGCATGAAAGCGGTCGCGGAGCGGCGCGAGGAATTGCGCGCGCGTCATCACGCCAGCCTCAAGCAGCGCGGCACGCTGCGCAGCGAGCCCATCAGCTACATGAAGTCCACGGTGGAGCGCCTCAAGCTCTCCAACATGATGGAATCCGGCGGGATGAAGGAGAAGCTCTCGCAAGCCGGCTATCGCGGCCAGGCGCCGCTGATCGCGCTGATGTTCTTCCGCTTCGTGATGCCCTTCATCGTTTTCGCAGTGGCGCTGATCTATCTGTTCCTGATCACGCATTTCACCTGGTCCAGCACCATGAAGTTCCTGGTGGCGCTGGGCGCGGCCATCTTCGGCTACTACCTGCCAGACGTGTTCGTCTCCAACCGCATCCAGAAGCGCCAGCAATCCATCATGCGCTCTTTCCCCGACGGCCTCGACCTGATGCTGATCTGCGTGGAATCCGGCATGTCGATCGAATCCGCCTTCACGCGCGTGGCGTCGGAGATCGGCCAGTCGTCGGTGGAGCTGGCCGAGGAGCTGGGCCTCACGACCGCGGAATTGTCCTACCTGCCCGAACGCCGCCAGGCTTTCGAGAACCTCGCCAAACGCACCGGCCATTCCGGCGTGAAAGCGGTGGCTGCTGCCCTCAATCAGGCCGAGAAATACGGTACGCCGCTCGGCCAGGCGTTGCGCGTCACCGCGCAGGAAAACCGCGAGATGCGCATGCAGGAAGCGGAGAAGAAGGCGGCTGCGTTGCCCGCCAAGCTCACCGTGCCGATGATCCTGTTCTTCCTGCCCTGTCTCTTCGTCGTGATCCTGGGGCCGGCCGTGATGCGCGTGATGAGCACGATGCATCATTGAACGAGAACGCACCTCCCCCTTGTGGGGAGGTCGAAAACGCAAAGCGTTTTCGGGTGGGGGGCCGTAGCGCCATCTGGCACGGCCCCCCACCCGAAAAATCAGCTCACTTCGTTCGCAGATTTTATCGACCTCCCCACAAGGGGGAGGTGCGTGTTTTGATTTAGTGCGAATCCGCGGCCGTGCGCAGCGGGGGCGCTTCGGTGGCGGGCTTCTTCGCGGCCATGGCCTTGTGAGGAGCGACCTTCGGCTTCACCGGGCCGGCCAGCGGATCCTTGGGAACGGCCTGCATCATCACCTGCGGATTGTTGGTTGCCACCATGCTGTGCGGGGCCGCGGTGGCGGCAGTCGTCTGCGGCGCCATCTGCACCGGATGCGGCGCGGGCAGCATCGCGGTGGTCACTTTCACCGGAGCGACCCGGGTTGGCGCGGGCGCCAACATGGCGGCCGCCTTGGGCGCGCGGCTGGCCATGATCTCGGCGAACATCGCGTTGTTGGCCATGACGCGCGCATCGCTGGAGCCTTGCGTCTGCGCGAACATCGTCTGCGCACCCTGGTAGTCGCCAGCCAACAGGCGCGACATGCCGTAATTGTTGAGCACGGTGGGCTCGCCCGGGCGCAGCGCCAATGCGTGCTGATAGGCGGTGGCCGCGTTCTTGGAATCGTTGCTCTCGTCATAGGCCACGCCCAGCGCGGAATAGAACGTCCAGTCGTCGGGCGAGAGCTCCACGGCGCGCTTCAGGAAGGCCACCGCATCGTCGGGTCGCTTCTCCTCGGCCATCACCTTGCCGTAGGCGCCGACGACGCTGGCATTGTCAGGCGCGACCATCATGAGCTGCGCGAGGATGGAAGCGGCTTCCGGGAATTGCCCGGCCTTGCGCAAGGTCTCGGCGCGGGCGACTTCACCGTTCACATCGCCGGGGATCGCGGCTTTGGCTTGTGCGGGAGCGCTGTCTTCGGCGTGCAGCGCGGGCGTCCACAGCGCGCAAAGCGCCATCACGGCCGTTCCGGCGAGAAGGTTTTTCATGGACGGTCTCCGTCGCAATTCTGGGGGCGAGAATGGCGCGGTAGCCCTCAACAAACCCTTAAGTATGATCGTAAGAGGCCGATAAAGCTGGAGTTCCCGGGCCATCGTCCAAATCTTGTCGCAATGAAATCGTTCTATTGTGAACCATGAGGCAGCGAGTCGCCGCGTTTTCCTGCGCCGTGTTGCTGGCGGGTCTGGCCCTGCTGGCGGCGGCGTTGGTCGGCCCCGCCTCCACCGCGCCGCAGCGTTCTGCTTTCGTCATCGACACCGGGCCGTCCGGCGGCACCTATTTCCCCATCGGCGGCGCCATAGCCGGCATCGTCAGCCATCCCCCCGGCGTCTTCCGCTGCGACGTGCCGGGTGTCTGCGGGCCGGCCGGCCTCATCGCCTCGGCCCGCACCAGCCCTGGCACCATCGCCAATGTGATTGACGTCAACAGCCATTATGTCGACGCGGCGCTGGCCCAATCCGACGCCGTGGCCGATGCGGTGGCCGGCAAGGCCGCCTTCAAGAACAAGCAGACCCATATCCGCGTCATCGCCACACTGTTCCCCGAGGAAGTGCATCTGGTGGCAGCGGTGTCGTCGCACATCACGTCGGTCGCCGGATTGCGCGGCAAGCGCGTCGCCATCGGAGAAGTGAATTCCGGAACGATCGTGACGGCGCGGGCCGTGCTCTCCGCCTGGCATCTGTCGGAGAAGCAGATGAAGGCCGTGCACGAGCCGGCCGATGCGGCGGCCTCCGATCTCGCCTCCGGCAAGATCGACGCCTTCTTCTTCACTGGCGGCGCGCCGGTGACCTTGGTTGAGGGGCTGATCTCCATACACAAAGCGGTGCTGCTGCCCATCGGCGGCGCGGAACGCAACAAGCTGATCGCCGCCAATCCCAGCCTCGCGGCCGCGACCATCCCCGCCGGCACCTATCCCGGAATGCCCGCGGTGGACACGGTGGCCGTGCATGCGGTTCTGATCGTCAACGACGCGGTGCCGGACGACGTCGTCCATGACGTGACGCGCGCGCTCTTCAATCCCGCCAACCGTGACGCGCTGAACGCCAGCCATCCCCGCGCGCGGATGATCCGCCTGGATACGGCCACGACAGGCCTACCCGCGCCGCTGCATCCCGGTGCCGCGAAATTTTACAAGGAAGCCCATTAGGCTTCTCCCGCATCCACTTCCTTTTGCGAGGCCGCTGCCCAATCCCGCATCGCGGGCAGCGCGAACATTGTGTCGATGTAACGCTTCACGACCGGCGGCACATCGATGCCGTAAGTCGTGAACCGCGAGACGACGGGGGCGTACATCGCATCGGCAATGGAGAAACGGCCGAACAGGAAATCCCCACCGTGTTTCTCCAGCACCTCGCTCCAGGCCGCGATGATGCGCGCGATATCGGATTTGGCGGTGTCATCGAGATCGGGTGTTTGCAGGCGGCGGACGAAATCCATCGACAGTTGATTGCGGATGGCGGCGAAGCCCGAATGCATCTCGGCGGCGTAGGACCGCGCCACCGCGCGGGTGAGGGCATTGTCCGGCCACAGCTTCGCGTCGGGATGGCGCTCGGCCAGGGTCTCGCAGATGGCGAGGCTGTCCCACACGGTGGTGGTCTGGCCGTTCTCCTCGATCTTCAGGACCGGCACCTTGGTGGAGGGCGAGAATGCGCGCAGCCGCTCCGGCGAATCCTCGCGCCGCAGCCGCACCACGATCTCCTCGAACTCAGCACCCGTCGCGCGCAGGGCAACATAGGGCCTCAAGCTCCAGCTCGACCAGTCCTTGGTGCCGAGGATCAATGTGTAGCGCGCCATGCGGTCTCCCATTGTGATTGGCTCCCGTGATTCCTAAAGTCGCGCCGGTTTCAATCAAAGGCCACGCCATGCATGAGAGCCTTGTCCGGAGCGCAAAGGGCGCGGTCAGCTTGCACGCGGTGAAGGCCACCGACCTCAAGAAATGGCGCGCAAGCCGCTCCAAACGCGAGGCGCAATGGCTGGAAAGCGCGGGCTTTGCCGCGAAAGACGGCGAGATGGTGCTCATCCCCAACGCCAGCGGCGGGTTGGCCTCGGCCGTGCTGGGCTTGGGCAAGGGCGGCGATTCCCTGGCGCTGGCGCAATTCTCCGAGAGCCTGCCGCCCGGCACCTATGCGCTGGGCAGCGTGGCCGAAGGCTTCGGCGGCGTGACGGCGGCACTGGCCTGGGTGCTCGGCACCTACTCTTTCGCCCGGTACAAGAAGAACAGCCGCAAATTCCCGAAGCTCGTCCTGCCCACAGGCGCGGATGGCGATGAGGCGACGCGCATCGCTGCCGGCGTCTTCCTCGCCCGCGATCTCATCAACACACCGTCCAACGACATGGGGCCTGAGGAGTTGGCCGCCGCCGCGCGCGATCTTGCCAAGGCGCATGGCGCGAAGATCACGTTCGTGATTGGCGAAGACCTGCTGAAGAAGAACTATCCGCTAATCCACACGGTGGGCCGCGCCTCGACGCGCGCGCCGCGCCTGATCGACATGGTCTGGGGCCGCGTTGGCGCGCCGAAGGTGACCTTGGTTGGCAAGGGCGTGTGCTTCGACACGGGCGGGCTCGATCTGAAGAATTCGTCGGGCATGCTGACGATGAAGAAGGATATGGGCGGCGCGGCCACTGTGCTGGGGCTGGCGCATATGATCATGGACGCGAAGCTCGACGTGCGGCTGCGCGTGATGATCCCGGCGGTGGAGAACTCCGTGTCCGGCAACGCCTATCGCCCCGGTGACGTGTTGCCCAGCCGCAAAGGCTTGACGGTGGAGATCGGCAACACCGATGCCGAAGGCCGGTTGGTGCTGGCCGATGCGCTGGCCGAGGCCGATGAGGAAACGCCCGAACTACTGATCGATATCGCCACGCTCACCGGCGCCGCGCGCGCCGCCACAGGCTTCGAATTGCCGCCGTTTTTCACCGACGACGAAACGCTCGCCGCCGATCTTTCGCGCGCCGGAACCGAGACCGGCGATAATGTCTGGCGGCTGCCTCTGTGGCGCGGCTACGAATCCGCGATTGGCAGCCCCATCGCCGATCTCAACAACTCGCCGGATTACGGATTGGCCGGCGCGATTACCGCGGCGCTCTTCCTCAACCGCTTCGTGACCAAGACGAAGAGCTGGATCCACCTCGACATCCCCGCCTGGATCGACCGCCCCAAACCCGGCCGCCGCAAAGGCGCGGAAGCCAACACCGCGCGGGCGCTCTATGCGATGCTGAAGGCGAAGTTTCCGCCCTCCCCTTGAGGGAGGGCCGACAAAATCCGAAGTATTTTTCGGGAAGGTGGACTTCAATATCCCCGCGCGAAATCGACTGTGTTGTCGAGCTTTTCGCCGCGCTCATATTTCACGATGCGGTCGTGGACGTACTTCGCGGCGACGCGCGGGTCGGAGATGGCGGCGACATGTGGCGTCGCGATGATCTTGGGATGTTTCCACAAGGGGCTGTCTTCCGGCAGCGGCTCCGTCTCGAAGACATCGAGTACGGCGCCGGAGAGATGGCCCGAATCCAGCGCCGCGATCAGGTCAGGCTCAACCAGATGTCCGCCGCGCGCCACGTTGATGACGTAAGCACCGGCCGGAAGCTTCGCGAACGTCGTCTTGTTCAGGATGTGGCGCGTGTCGGGCGTCAGCGGCAGCAGGCAGACGAGGATGTCGGCGTTGGCGAGGAAACTGTCGAGTTCCTCCGCGCCGGCGTAGCTCTTGATGTCGTCCGCCGATTTCTTCGTGCGGCTCCAGCCCAGCATCTGGAAATCCAGATCGCGCAGATGGCTTGCGGCCAGCATGCCGATTTCGCCCAGGCCCAATATGCCGACGCGCGTATCTTCCGTGCGGCGCGGCGGAATGGTCTGGCGCCATTTCGCGTCCTTCTGCGCCTGGTCGAAGAAACGTTGCTGGCGGTGCTGCATCAACACATGCATCACCACATACTGCGCCATCTCGCGCGACAGCGTGTGATCCACGAAGCGCACCAGCGGCACGTGCTTGGGGTAATCCTTGTCGGCGAGGAATCCATCGACACCCGCGCCCAGCGAGAACACCGCTTTCAGGTTCGGCAGGCTCGCGAGGAATCCCGGCGCGGGGCGGAAGCTCAGCACGTAATCGATATCGGCTTTGTCGTAAGCGTCGCGTCCGTCAACGGCGAGCTTCAACTCCGGCGCGATCTCGGAGAGCGGCGTCGTCCAGAGCGGCGACCAGTTGATCGGAACGACAAGCAGGAGCGTGGTCATGAGTGCACGCTCGCCGGTTTGTGGGTTCAGTGCAAGCCGGGATGCAGGGGAATGGCTGAGAGAGTGGAGTTGATTCACGCAGAGCCGCAGAGGCGCGGAGAGCAGGTGGGAAGCAATGAGTTTTAAGCTCCCAATCCCAACACCGTCATGGCCGCCTTGTGGCGGCCACCCATTGCCTCACCTTTTGCAGGGAGTGAATGGGTGGCCGGGACAAGCCGGCCATGACGGTGTTGGGATTGGAGCGCGAACGGCAGCAGCAAACGCGGCTCCTCCGCGTCTCTGCGGCTCTGCGTGAAACAGCTCCGCCCTCGCCGCATCTCGGCGGCTGAGGGCGAAACCTTCTTATTTCTTCGGCGGGTTCGACACGCCCGTCGCCGGTGTGGCCGGAGGAGTCGCGGGTTGGCCGGCAGGCGTCGTGGTGCCGCTACCGGTGGCCGTGCCTTTGGTGGTGTTCGACGGAGTTGTCGTCGCGGGCGTTGCCGCAGGCGCGGTGCCCTTGGCGGGTGCGGCGGGAGCAGCGGCGGCGGGCTTCGGCGCGGGGATCGCCAGCGGCGAGTCCGACAGCGTGCGCAGATAGGCGATGAGGTTCACGCGGTCGTCCGCGCTGCGCAGGCCGGCGAAGGTCATCTTCGTGCCGGGCACCACCGACTGCGGCGATTTCAGGTAGCGGAACAGCCGGTCGTAATCCCACACATCGTGGCTCGACAGCATGGCGCTGGAATAGGAGAAGCTCGCCTTGCTGGCGCGCGGACGGCCGACCACGCCATAGAGATTGGGGCCGATCTTGTCCGGCCCGCCCTTGGTGAAGTCGTGGCACTGCTCGCAGCGGCCGGAGACCGTCTTGCCGGCGGCAAGGTCGGCCTTGGGCAGCACGGTGCCCCAATCGGGCAGCGCTTCTTCAGCCGGCGCGCCGCTGGTCGAGCTCGTCTCCTCGACGCCCGCCACGATGTAGGCGGGCTTGGCCGGCGGCGGTACGTCGAACAGCGCCTCGGAGCCGATCTTCAGAATCACCACGAACAACAGCGTGCCCAGCACACCACCGATGATCTTGTTCCATTCAAAGGAATCCATAAGGTCTGGCTCCGGTGGTTCTCAGGCGGGAAAAGGGGGCGGTTCGGCACCCCCCACGATTCTGGTCGTAGTTCGGGGCGACATTACCCGGCAGCCTTTGAGCGTCATTGCGGCGAAGCGTCGCATAAGTTGGAGCGTGCATGAACCCGATCGTCGTCATTCCGGCGCGGATGGCGTCCAGCCGATTGCCCGGAAAACCGCTGGCGGATATCGCAGGCGTGCCCATGATCGTGCGCGTCTGGCGCCAGGCGGTGGCCGCCGGCGTGGGTCCGGTGGTGGTGGCCGTGGCGGAAGCGGAGATCGCTGTGGCAATCGAATCGGCCGGCGGCGTGGCCGTGCTGACCGATCCGGAGCTGCCTTCCGGCTCCGACCGCATCTTCCAGGCGCTGGAGAAGACCGATCCGAAGGCCGCCCATCAGGTGGTGGTGAACCTGCAGGGCGATCTGCCCGCACTCGATCCCGCCGACATCCGCGCCGTGGTCGAGGTGCTCGCGGCGACCGGTTGCGATATCGCGACCCTCGCCGCCGAGATCGATGACCCGGCGGATTTCGACAATCCCAGCGTCGTGAAGCCCGTGGTTGCCTGGGACATCACCGGGCGGCGCGGCCGCGCGCTCTATTTCAGCCGCGCCCGCGTGCCGGCGAATGACGGCCCGCTTTTTCACCATATCGGCATCTACGCCTATACGCGCGCGGCACTGGCGCGCTTCGTGTCGCTGCCGGCCTCCACGCTCGAGAAGCGCGAGAAGCTGGAGCAGTTGCGCGCGCTGGAAGCGGGGCTCACCATCGCGGTGGCGCGCGTCGATGGCGTGCCGCTCAGCGTCGATACGCCGGAAGATCTCGAAAAGGCCCGCAAATTGTTGTCCACCACACCATGACCCAATCCACACTCATCGCGAATGCCACGCGCGTCTCTTTCCAGGGCGAGCCCGGCGCCTATGCCAATCTCGCCGCGCGCGAGGCGCTGTCCCATCTGCAATACGTCCCGCGGCCTACGTTCGAGGACGCGGTGGCGGCGGTGCGCGACGGCGACACCGATCTCTGCATCATCCCGGTGGAGAATTCGCTGCACGGCCGTATCGCGGACATCCATCACCTGCTGCCGGAATCCGGCCTCTATATCGTGGGCGAGCATTTCCTGCGCATCCGCCACCAGTTGCTGGGCATCCCCGGCGCCAAGCTGGATGAGGTGACGGAGGTCTACAGCCAAGGGCCCGCGCTCGGCCAATGCCTGCGCATCATCCGCGAGCGCAAACTGAAAGCGCACAACTGGCACGACACGGCGGGCTCGGCGCGGCATGTGGCCGAGCTGGGCGATCCGAAAGTGGCCGCGATCGCCTCCGCGCTTGCGGGCGAGATCTACGGCCTCGAAATCCTGAAAGCCGATGTCGAGGACGAGGCGCACAACATGACGCGCTTCCTCATCATGGCGCGCGAGCCGGATGACGCGCCGCATGACGGCACGCCCGTCATCACCAGCTTCGTCTTCCGCGTGAGGAACGTTCCGGCCGCGCTCTACAAAGGCCTCGGCGGCTTCGCCACCAACGGCGTCAACATGACGAAGCTGGAAAGCTACCAGCTCGGCGGCTCGTTCAACGCCACGCAGTTCTACGCCGACATCGAAGGTCATCCCGAGGAACGCAATGTGCGTTTGGCGCTGGAGGAGTTGCAATTCTTCTGCAGCAAACTGAACGTGCTGGGCGTCTATCCGGCGCATCCGTTTCGCAAGGACATGCCGTCGATTTAGAGACCATCAATTTGAGTGGGGAGAAACAGGATGAAAAAGTTTCTGCTTATCGCCGCCCTGCTGGGTTTCGCGAGCGCGGCGTTTGCCGGCGAGAACTGGGACGGCACCTGGGCCGGCAATTGGGGCAAGAGCGGCGACGGCGTGCAGATCATCATCGTCAACGATGAGATCGGCGGCTTCTACTATCACGGCATCTATATGGATGGCGGCCGCACGGATGAGGCGCCCGGCACGTTCAGTTTCCATTTTCCCGGCGGCAACGCCACTCTTACCCGCGCGGGCGACAAGACGGCGCATATCGTCATCCACCAATCCGGCAAGCCGGATCTGTCGTTCGACGTGACGAAGGATTAGTTCCACCCTCCCCTTGAGGGGGCGGCTATTGTTTGGCGAACGCTTCGAGCAGATGCCGCGCGATGGCGATGCGGGGTGGGATCCACAGACCGTCGACCTTTTCGCCCGCGATGAGGGCTTGGAGTGTCGAACGTTCCAGCCAGCGCGCCTCGGCGAGTTCGTTCATGTCGACGGTGATGTCGCGCGAGGCGGTTTGCGCGAAGCAGCCGACCATGAGCGATGACGGGAACGGCCAGGGCTGGGTGGCGAAGTAGGTGACCTCTCCGGCATTCACGCCGGCCTCTTCTTTCAATTCGCGGCGCACGGCTTCCTCGATGGTCTCGCCGGGTTCGATGAAACCGGCCAGCGCGGAGAACATGCCCGGCGGGAATTGCTTGCCGCGGCCGACAAGGCAGGCATCGCCATGCGTCGCCAGCATGATGACAACGGGATCGGTGCGCGGGAAGTGATCGGCTTTGCAGGTGTCGCAATGGCGCCGGTAGCCCGCATCCATCATCGACGTGCGCGTGCCGCAATTGGCGCAGAAACCGTGGCGCTGGTTCCAGTCGATCATCGCCTTGGCTTGGCCGCAAAGCGCGATGTCGCGTTCGCTGAGCGTGCCGCTCATCGCGGCGGCGCGCATCTCGCGGAATTGGCCGAGGCCTGCCAGCGGTCCTTCATTGGCGGGGTCGCGCGCGGCGCTGATGTCGAGCGCGAAGACGGCGTGGCCGTCATCGAGACCCAGCAATACACAGGGCGCGTCGGGTGCGGCGAGGCTCTCGCACAGGCCGGGGCGCAGGAAACCGGCTTCCAGCGGTCCGCGATCCGCACCAAGCAGGAAGGGCTGCAGCCGCCACATCGGCAGGATCAGCGAATCCGGGGCGCGGCGTTGCGCCGCCACCCAGTCGGAGTCAGGGCGCTTCTCGCTCGCGCGGTCGAGCGGATTTCCGGAGAAGGGGATCATGGGGTTCCTCTGTCGCACCCAGCGTCGCATTCGATGCGGCCCCATGCTAGGGGCTTTCGCGCATGGTTATCACGGTTGTGATTTTCGCAGTCCTGGCGCTCGCGGCGGTGGCGTTCGCCATCCGGCCGCTATTGGGTGGCGGGCGCGCGGGATGGATTCTCGCAAGCTCCGTCGCCGCGATCATCGTGGGCGTCGGCATCGGCTTGTATCTGGTGCTGGGCGCGCCGGAGCTGGCGGTGCGCGCGCTCAAAGGCCCGGCGCAGAATGACTGGAAGGGACAGATCGCCCGCCTCGTCGAGAACGCGCGCGCCCATCCCGGTGACGAGACGGCGTGGCGCATGCTGGGCCTCGGCTACATGACGATCAATGACGGGCAGGACGCGGCCGCCGCTTTCCGCCGCGCGCTGACCGTGGCGCGTCCCGCCGACGAAGCCTTCCTCCTGTCACGCGTCGGCATGGCGCTGGTGATGGCGCAGGGTACTGTCACGCCCGAGGCTGAGGAGGCGTTCGGCGAAGCGCTGCGGCGCGATCCGCATGACGCGCCGTCGCGGCTTTATCTCGGCCTCGCTTATGCCAGCCGTCATGACAGCGCCCGCGCGCTGATGCTGTGGCAGAGCCTGCTCGCCGACACGCCCGCGAACGCACCGCTGCATCAGGTGCTGGTCGATCGCATTGCGATGCTGACATTGGAAGGTGGCGGCGCGCGCCCCGATCCCACAGCGATGGTGGCGGGATTGGCGGCACGGTTAAAGGACCAGCCCAACGACGCCGAAGGCTGGCAGCGCTTGGTGCGTTCTTATGTGGTGCTGGGCGATGCGGCGAAGGCGAAAGCCGCGTTGGCCGATGCCCGCGCGGCGCTCAAAGCCAACGGCGCGGCAGAGGCCGCGTTGGATGCTGAAGCCAAGCAGTTGGGTCTGGAGAAGTAATCCCCTCAACGTCATGGCCGGGCTTGTCCCGGCCACCCATACCCTCAGTGGAAAAAGTAAAAAGCACCGACCGTCATTATCTTATAACGCGAGACCGCGTTTATGGATGGCCGGGACAAGCCCGGCCATGACGGTCTTTTTGTAGGTGCTTCAAATCCAAAGCGGTCCCTATTCGAGACTGCGGCGCACTCAGTTCGAAACCAAGCCCTGCCAAACCGGCCAGCAAGCGGAGCGGCCGTGGGATTTGGTGGCGTTGTAGAGGCGCATCTGGGCGTCTTCGGCGCTGGCGCCGCCGGCGGTGGCCATGTAATCGGTGCCGCCCGCGCACCAGACATAGAAGCGATGTTTTCCGGGAGAATTGAAGTCGGTACGGGAGCTGTGGGTGAAATTCGCGGCCATAGCCACCCCGGCCACGGCTACAAGAACGCCACCTGCGATTGCCGCCAAAATCCGCTTCGTAGTCATTGTCGCTCCTTGACTAACCGGAGCCGCCCGAAAGTTCCCCGGGTCGGCAGAACAGCGCTTTTTATTTTGGGTTCAGCCCGGTCCCCCACATGCCATGACGGCATGTCCCATTACCCGAGGTCAGGCTAGCCAAGGGTGTGCTAATTGTCACCTAATCTTTTCGCTTGCCAAACAGGCGGTTATCCGTTCCAGGCTGCCTTTTAGGCAGACTTTGCGATCCGCAAAGGCTGGATTCCCGCATTTTTAATGGCAGATTCAATGGCCTGGGCAGCGGCCTCGGCGGCCACTGCATCTCGCGCCCGCACAACAAATTGTGCGCCTGCACCATCCTCCCGGTAAAAGGGGTAGGAGCCGATGGCGGTTTCGGGGTGCTCCTTCTGGATGGCGGCCAGGGCTGCGGCAATCCGTCCCTCCGGGATTTTACCCTCCACGGTCGCGGAATGGACGATGGCGCCGCGGGTGAGGGTGGGCGCCACCTCCTCCAGCATCGCCCGCATGATCATGGGCACGCCCGCCATCACATAGACATTGCCGATGTGGAATCCCGGCGCGGTGGAGACGCTGTTTTTGATCAGCGCCGCGCCATCGGGGATGCGGGCCATGCGCTGGCGCATCTCGTTGAACTCGCCCGGCTGGTAGCGCGCGGCCAACATCGCCATGGCCTCGGGATGGTGGTGGATGTCCACGCCGAACGCAGCCGCGATGGCGTCCGCCGTGATGTCGTCATGCGTGGGGCCGATCCCACCGGTGGTGAAAACATAGGTATAACGGGCGCGCAGCGCATTGAGCGCGGCCACGATCTCGTCCTGCACATCGGGCACCACGCGGGCTTCGGAAAGGTCGATGCCCAGGGTTCCCAGCACGCGCGCGATATGGGCGGTGTTGGTGTCCTGGGTGCGGCCGGACAGGATCTCATCCCCGATGACGAGCACGGCGGCGGTGATGGCGTTCGACATGGCCGCTTCTTAGCAGGGCGGAACAGCGCGGGCGAGGCGGGCGTTGTTTCCGCGAGGAGACCGCCGATGAACCTGAAAGCCAATCCCCGCTCGACCATCCAGATCGCGGGCCATCCCATCCATGTGATGCTGGTGCCCTTCGTGATCGCCTTTTACGTGGGCACGCTCGCCGCCGATTTCGCCTATTCCGGAACCGGCGATCCGTTCTGGGCGCGCGGCGCATTCTGGCTGCTGACGGCGGGTGTCGCCATGTCGCTGCTGGCCGCCACGGCCGGCTTCCTCGATTTCGTGCTGGAGCCGAAAATCCGCGCCCTCTCCGCCGCCTGGTGGCATTTCGGCGGCAACGCGCTGATGTCGCTGATTTCGCTGGTGGACCTCTATCTGCGTTATCGCGCGGGCGATGAAGCCGGATCGCACGCCTATTGGGGACTGGCGCTGGCGGCGGTGCTGCTGCTGTTGTTCAACGGGTGGAAAGGCTGGGAAATGGTCTACCGCCACCATGTCGGCGTCAGCGACTGATCTCGCGTTTGGCGGACCGATATGTAAGGATTGGTTGAGAAACTGACGCTAGAGACTATATCCCAGCCATGTCGTCCATGTCCGATGCCAGTGCCAATTTCGAGGCCGTGCGCAAAGCCAATCTCGGCGTTCCGCTGAACGGCCCGGACGGCTTTGCCGGCATGCGCAAGGCAGGCCGTCTCGCGGCCGAGGTGCTGGACCTGATGGTCCCGGAAGTGAAGCCCGGCGTCACCACCGATCATCTCGACAAGATCGCCTTCGACTACACCACGGCCAACGGCGCGGTTCCCGCGTGTCTCGGCTATCGCGGCTATCGCCACACGCTCTGCACGTCCATCAACCACGTCGTCTGCCACGGCATTCCCAACGACAAGCCGCTGCGCGACGGCGACATCGTCAATATCGACGTGACGGTGATCGTGGACGGCTGGCACGGCGATACGAGCCGGATGTATCTCGTCGGCGACGTGAAGCGCAAAGCCGCGCGACTCGTCGACATCACCTACGAATCCATGATGCGCGGCATCGCGGTGGTGAAGCCCGGCGCCACCACGGGCGACATCGGCCACGCCATCCAGTCCTATGCCGAAGGTGAGGAACATTGCGCGGTGGTGCGCGATTTCTGCGGCCATGGCCTGGGCAAGGTGTTCCACGCGCTGCCCAACATCGTGCATTACGGCAGGCCCGGTTACGGCCTCGGCCTCAAGCCCGGCATGTTCTTCACCATCGAGCCGATGATCAATCTGGGCGGTTATGGCGTGAAGATCCTGAACGACGGCTGGACCGCGGTGACGCGCGACCGTTCGCTCTCCGCCCAGTTCGAGCACAGCGTGGGCGTGACGGAGAATGGCGTGGAGATATTCACCGCCTCGCCCAAGGGCTGGGACAAGCCGCCGTATAATTTCTAGACGGGGTAATTTCTAGACGACCGGGTAACTCCCCAACAGGATCAAGTCCGCGCTGCGTCCATTGTCGGAGAGCGGTAGGATGAGATCGCTATAGGTCACGGCCTCCGCGCCCACCATCATCCGTGTCCTGCCCAGAACCGGCGCGCGCTTTTCCCACGCGCTTTCGAAATTGACGCGCAGGCTGGTGCGCACGTCCGCATCCATCTCGTCCAGCGAAAGGCCCGTGACGTCGCCGCCCAACCGCGCGGCGAGAGCTGGCGACGCCATACGACACTCATATACGCGCAGCGCGCCGTACTGGATCACACCGAACAGAGCGAGGTTGCGATGCCAGCGTTCCCACTCGCCCGGCGGCATCTCGCTGCGCGCCGGCATGGTACGCGCGGCGCGTTTGACGAACCAATAGGCCAGAAGAGATTCGAGTTCCGGATGGAGATCGGGTGCGCCGGGCGATAATTCGCTTGCCAGCGGCTGTGCGGACTGCATGGGGTTTAACCTTGTGAAGACATCCGGCCAACGTGGAATGCACCAAGACTTTGTCGATACTGGGGCGTGATTTGCCGTGCGAGGTTTATCGCGGCGCGAGACAGAATTTCGCCCAGAATTTGGCCCAGAATTTGGCGGTGCTGGCGTTGCAGATTTATTCCGTGGCCGGATAGCTCGCGAAGAGCAGCGAATCCACGGTCTCGCCCTTCTCCGACAAAGGCAGCACCAGGTCGCAAAAGATCAGCAGGGAAGTTCCGCTCCACAGCCGCCGCCGCGCGAAGACGGGCGCCTTGCGCAGGAAGGCGGCCTCCAGATCGGCCCTGAGCTCGAAGCGGATGGAGGGCTTCAGCGCATCCACCGAAAGTCCCGTCGCCTCGCAGCCGAAGCGCTCGAACAGATCCGCAGCACTCAGCCGGCATTCGTAGAGCCGCAAGGCGCCATATTGCACAACCTCGAACAGCGCGAGGTTGCGGTGCCAGCGCTCCCAATCCTTGAGCGGCATGCCCGCGCGCGACGGCATCTTCCGCCCGGCGCTTTTGACGAACCAGTACGCCAGAAGGGATTCGAGCCTGGGATGAAGACTGTCCGGTTCGCTGGTCATGACTGGGGGCATGACTGGAGAGCCGGGCGATAGGGCAATACTCGCACGAGGATGTCCGCTTGACCTGAGGTGTAGTGTGGGTTTGATTTGAACAGGCCAAGACTTTGAGCAAACCAGCATCGCCGCAGAAGTGTTCATTCCTGTATCGGGGCGTACGCAATTTTGGGGTGGCGTAATTTTGGGCGGCGGTTTGGAACATCTGGATTGGGACGATTTCCGCGTCTTCGCCGCCGTTGTTCGCGCAGGCAGTTTCACCCGTGCCGCCAGGGAACTGGAGCTCACCGAACCGACCGTCAGCAGAAGGATCAAGCGGCTGGAAGAGTCGCTGGGCGCCCGGCTATTCGATCGCGGCAAGGGTATGCCTCGCCTGACCGCGGAGGGGCGGCGGGTGTTGGGCTATTCGAGCGCAGCGGAACACTCCCTCAGCCGCGCGGCTGCCGCGACGGAAAGCGCGACAAGGCGGGTTGACGGCGATTGCAACCTGATCGTGGGGGACGGCCTGGGCTCTTACTGGATGCCCGCCTTCCTGCCGGGGTTCTTCAAGCGCTACCCGTCGGTCAATCTCAGGCTTTTCACGAGCCAGGAATTCGGCAAGGAGCAAACGCCGCCCTTCGACATTCAGATCTGGTATTCCCAGCCTCTGTCGCTACAGAGCGTCGCCGTCCGCGTGGCGACGCTGCATTTCATCCTCCACGCGTCGCCAGCCTATATCGAGAATTTCGGCACGCCCAGGAAACTGGACGATCTGCGCGATCACAGGTTGGCGGACTCCGTCAGCGATGTTGCGGCGCGCGGCGCGCTCACGGCATGGGCGAACCTCAACAAGAATTCGATCTTCATGACCAATTCCAACATTCTGCTGGGCGAAGCCATGCGCGCGGGAACCGCCATCGCGCTCGTGCCGACATTCACGTCCGCGATATTTTCCGGCCTGGTTCCCGTGTTGCCGGAAGTCCATTTCGCGGCTCCCGTCTATCTCTGCTTCGAGCGCGACAGCGCCACGAAACCGGCTGTGCGGGCAACGATCGAATATCTGAAAACGCGTGTTTTCGTGCCCCAAAAGATGCCCTGGTTCGCGGACGAATTCATCACGCCGCAGAAGAGCTGGCGCAAGATGCTGTCCACATGGCTGGATCGCCCCGTGCATCAGGCCCGGGCACGGCCGCGCGCCACCGCGGAATAGGAATCGTCCTGTATCGCCTGAAGCCTGCGGGCGATTACCTCGCGGAGCGCCTCGACGCGCGCGATCTCGCGCGTCAGGCCCGCGCGGTTCATCGCCGCGATGGCCTCGACCAGTTTCAAATCCGCGTTGAGAAGAAGGCTGAAGCGTTCCATATCGTTCTTGATCGTTTGCATGATCGCGTCCTAATGGGGGTTGGTCGCGGGGCGCGTGGCCGAGCGTTCGAGAATGCCGCGCGTGTCCCATTGGCCCTCGGGGCGGAGGAACAGGTAGGGATCGCTGTGGATCGTGATGGGATCGGCATGCGGCACGAGATCACCGGCGATCTCGACATATTCGTGGTCGGAGAAGATCAGCGCGTAGTTCTTGTCCATCGGCTTGAAACCGAAGCGCGACCAGAAATGCACCAGCCGCTTCTGGGCGTGGCCGTACATCCGGCGATAGCCCTTGCGGCGGCAGAAATCGATTCCGGTGGTGACCACTTCCTTGGCGATCAGGGTGCGGCGGAAGCGGGGCAGCACGGCCAGCCGCTCGATCTTCACGAAGTCCGCGAAGTAGCGGATGCGCAAAGTCGCGGCGGGTTCCCCATCCACATAACCGAGGACGTGGGTCGCGCTGCGATCGTTTCCGTCGAATTCCTCATCATAGGGACAGTTCTGCTCCATCATGAACACGGCGGCGCGGATGGCGAAGGCGCGCTCGATGTCTTCGGAGGTGCGCGCGATCTGAACCTTGAAGCGCGATTCCATCCTGTGCGCGCGCAGCGGACGCACGCGAACCGTGTCGAAATGGCCGAAAACGCTGAGCCCGCCGATCGTATCGTCCGTGGGCGTCAGCGGATGGAAGCCCTGGCGGCGCATCAGGTTGAGGCCGCCTTGCGTGGCGGCGCTGGCCAGGAGTGGAACGCCTGCGCAGATTTTGCCCAGCTCGCGGATCACGACGGGCGTCGCCGTGGCGCTGAGGCCCTTGACGACCATCACCCAGATATACACGCTATGCGGGCGTTCGCCGGGCTTTGCGAGATAATCCAGCGGCGGATGCTTGCGATCGAGTGTGCGGTTCCGCAAAGCCGCATCACCCTGCTTGTTAAGAAGCAAAAACGCATAATAACCATCGAGCGTTTCTTCATCAGATTGCCCGCCGTTATTGCAATATACGCCCCAAAGCGAATTGGGGTTGTGCGTTTGCACACACCGGATAACGTCCTCCTCAGCAATGGAGAGCTCGGGGTGCCGCGACGTCAATTCCATGATCCGGTCGATTTCGTCCGGTGCGAGCATCCGCACGGAAATTTTCCGCCCGGTGCTGTCGCCATTTCCGAGGCCCGCTTTCGCGGTGCCAGCCGTATGGGCATTTGCGTCTGTCTGCAGCATCCTTTTATGGCTCCACCATGATTCGTTTTTCCGTCGGCGCGTTCTGCTCACTGAAAACCGTGCGTTAGGTTGATCCCGTGGTGGACAGAGAAAAAATAGCCAAGATTTCATCGGGGCATGCGCAAATGGAGGGGCCCCTGAGTCCGCGTTCCCTGGACTGGGACGACTTTCGCGTTTTCACGGCGATCGCCCGCGAAGGCAGCTACACGCGCGCGGCGGCGGAATTACATCTCACCCAATCGGCGGTTTCACGGCGCGTGACGCGGCTCGAACAGGCGCTGGGCGCCAGGCTCTTCGATCGCAGCGCGCGTGGCGCTGCCCTCACCGATGAAGGCGTGCGCCTTCTCAATCACGCCAAGGGCGCGGAGCTCATGCTGGCGCGGGCGGTCGAAAGCGTGCGCGAATCCGTCGAGCGGGTGGACGGCGAATGCAAGCTCATCATGGGCGATGGGCTCGGCTCCTACTGGATGCCGCCCTATCTGGCGCCGCTGCTCGAGCGCAATCCCGCCATCACGCTGCGCCTATTCACCGGCCAGGATCTCGGCAACAACCAGACGCCGCCTTTCGACGTCCAGATCCACTACACCCATCCGATGGCGGACAGTCGCGTCGCGGTGCGCGTGGCGACGCTGCATTTCATGCTCTTCGCCTCGTCGGAATACGTGCTGAATTTCGGCATGCCCAAAAGCCTTCAGGATCTGCGCCACCATCGCGTCGCCGATTCCACGTTCCGGCTTACAGAGAAGGGCTCGCTCGCCAATTGGGCCGGCCTCGACCAGGACGCCGTGGTGGCGACGAATTCGAGCGTGGTGCTGTGTGAGGCGATCAAGCGCGGCACCGTCGTCGGCCTGCTCCCCACCTATCTTCCGGTGGTCGAGCCCAGGCTGATCCCCGTCCTGCCAGACATGCACTTTCACGCGCCGGTCTTCCTCTGCTTCGAGCGTGAAACCGGAACCAAACCCGCCGTACGCGCCACGATCGACTTCCTGAAGGAATACGCCTTCGACCGGCAGCGCATGCCGTGGTTCTTCGACCATTTCGTCGCGCCGCAGAAAGAGTGGAAGCGGATATACGATGCTTCGCTTCTGCGCGCGGCCGTCAACCCCTCGCAACAAGCCACTGGTAGTTAGTAAAACCCATGCCCAAAAAACCGACGACCTGGATCGACGCTCATGTCGGCCGCAAACTGTGTGTGCTGCGCAAATCCTCCGGGATCAGCCAGCAGAAACTGGCCGAGAAACTCGGCGTGACCTATCAGCAGGTCCAGAAATACGAGGGCGGCACCAACCGCGTCTCCACCACGTTCCTTCTGCGCGTGGCGCAGATGTTCGCGGTGCCGCTGGATTATTTCTTCGAGGGCGTCGACGCGCTCTCCGGCCAGCCGGCGGGGGATGCCCAGGGCGATGCCGGAAAGGTCGCGGGCTTCGTCGCCACGGCCGAGGGCCAGGAACTGGTGCGCGCCTATCTGGCGGTGGAAGACCCTCTGGTCCGGCGCCGGGTGATGGGCCTGCTCAAGTCCCTCGGCGGCGGCGGCGAAGAATGATACATCGGGGTAATGCCCGCCCCGCCAAAGCCCAAACTGCTTAAGTCCGCGGACGACGAAGCCCCGATTGAGGGACACGTCGCGGCGCATGACATCGCGCGCGCGTTCGAGCCCGCGCCGCATTATGTCGAGCACCGCCAGCGGTTGCGCACGCGCTTCCTCGATGGCGGGCCGGATGCCATGCCGGAATATGAGCTGATGGAGCTCGTGCTGTTCTCGGCCATCCCCAGGCGCGACGTGAAGCCGCTGGCCAAGGCGCTGATCGCCCATTTCGGTGGCTTCGCGGAAGCCATCGCCGCACCCCGCGAGCGTATCCTGGATGTCCCCGGCGTCGGCGAAAGCGTGGCGCTGCATCTGAAGATCGTGGAGGCCGCGGCTTTGCGCCTCGCCAGGGCCAAGGTGATGGGGCGTCCGGCGCTCAGCTCCTGGCCGGCATTGATGGATTATCTGACCGCGTCGATGGCCCGGGCGCCGCAGGAATCCTTCCGCGTGCTGTTCCTGGACCGCAAGAACCAGCTCATCGCCGACGAAGTGCAGGGCGAGGGCACGGTGGACCACACGCCCGTCTATCCGCGCGAGATCGTCAAGCGGGCGCTGGAGCTGTCGGCCTCGGCCATCATCCTGGTGCACAACCACCCGAGCGGCGATCCGTCGCCCAGCCGCGCCGATATCGAGATGACCTTGGAGGTCACCCAGGCCGCCAAGCATCTGCGCATCGCGGTCCATGACCACATCGTGGTCGGCCGCGGCGGCCTCGCCAGCTTCAAGGCGCTGGGGCTGCTTTAAGCCTGATTGCTGGCGCGGGCCTTGCTATAAGAGCGTTTCAGAGCGGATTTGGGGTTCCTTATGGTGCGGTTTGGGCTTCGGGAGACCGGGCGGTACGCCGCCGGCCTCCTGGGCGCGGTGCTGCTGGCGGCGATTGTTTCCGGTTTGGGGACAGGCGGCGTGCTGGCCGGCGCGCTGGTCCGCCTCATGGCACTCCTGCATCTGAATTTTGGCGCCAGCGCCATGACGGGAGCCCCCGCCGCCACCGAACTCGCCAAACGCCTGCCCGCGACCCTGGAACTCCTCGGCGGCGGTGCGCTGATCGCGCTGCTGCTGGGCGTTCCGCTCGGCCTGCTGTTGAGCTGGGGCCGCGCCTTGCGCGCCGGCGCGCCGCTGATCCAGTTGGTCGCGGCCGCACCCGTGTTCTGCGCCGGTTTGCTGCTGCTCTGGATCGCGCATCATTTCGGCTGGGATGTGACGGCCAGGATGGGTCTCTCCTTCTGGCCGTCTCTCGCGCAATTGGATTTCCCGAGCGCCTTGCGCGCCGCGCCCGCCTTCGGGCTTCCGGCGCTGGTGGTGGGTGCGGCCGGGTCCGCCGCCATCCAGCTCGCCG
The DNA here is from genome assembly GCA_036489435.1 of Rhizomicrobium sp. Classification (GTDB taxonomy): domain Bacteria; phylum Pseudomonadota; class Alphaproteobacteria; order Micropepsales; family Micropepsaceae; genus Rhizomicrobium. Next base: position 122,236 of record DASXFU010000038.1, read on the forward strand.
TGCGCCGCGCCGCGAAAGACGCGGTGCGCGAACCCTATCGCGACGGCTTGCGGCTGATGGGCTTAAGCAGTTTCGAGATCGACTGGCTGTATCTGGCGCCGCGCGTGGTGGCGGGATTGTTCGCGGGCCTCGGTGAAGTGGCGCTGTCGCTCTTCGCGGCCACCGCCGTGGCGGAATGGGTGTTCGATTGGCCGGGCGCGGCGACACTGTTCATCCATTCGGTGGCGCTGGCGGATTGGAACGTGGCTGGATTGGTTCTGTTCGTATTCGCCGCGCTGACGCTCACCGCAAGCTTCCTCGGCACGCTCGCCGCCCGTGCGTTGGGCCAAGCATGAGCGCCATCGGCATCACCCACCGCAAAGCGCCGTCGCTACGGGCCATCCTGCGCGCGGTGGGCTTCACCGGTCTCGGCATCGTGGCCGTGGTGGTGGGGCTGAACAATGTGCTGGCGCGCCAGCCCGCCGATGCGCAGCATGTGGGCGACGCGCTCACCGCGCCCTCCGCGCGCTTTCCCTTCGGCACCGATCTCTTCGGCCGCGACGTGGCGAGCGAGGTGCTGCACGCGCTCTCCGTCACCGTGGGCCACGCCGCCATCGCCATGCTGGTGACGATCGCCGCCGGTGGCGTGCTGGGTTTCCTGGCGGTGCGCTTTCCCCTGCGTGCTGGCGTGCTGCTTCGCTGGATGGCAGGCGTGCTGGGCGCGTTGCCGCCGCTCTTCCTCGCCATTCTTTTGATCGGTCTCACAGGCCGCGATTTCGCGCCGGAGGCGGCGGGGCTCGCTGCCGCGCCTCTCGCTTTCCTGCGCTCCTTCGACCGTGCGCGCGCGCTGGCCGGTTCGCGCCATGCCGAATTCGCCCGCACGACGGGCATTCCGATGGCGACGCTTCTGCGCCGCGACCTCGTCTATGAAATCCGCGACAATTTCCTCTCGCTGGCCGCGCGGTCGCTGGCGGCCGTGACGATCACGCTCGCCACCGTCAGCTTCTTCGGCTTCGGCGCCTCGCCACCGCGCCGCGATCTGGGCCTGATGATCGCCTCCGCCCGTGAATCCTATTTCGACGCCTGGTGGACGGCGGCGTTCCCGGCTTTGGTGCTGATGCTGTTCATCTTCTGCGCAAGGCTCGCCGCCTCGCTCGACGAAGGCGAACAGCCATGAGCAGTTTCGTCCTGCAAGACCTGACGGTGGATCGCGAGGGCCGCACGACGCTGGATCATTTCGCGCTGACCTTGGCGGAGAAGGAAACCGTCGTGCTGCTGGGAGAGGCCGGCTGCGGCAAGGATGAGGTGCTGCGCATCCTGGCCGGTGGCGCGGAAGACGTCGTTGCCGGCACTGTAAAGGTGGACGAGGCCGAGCCGCTGCGCGCCGCCAAGATCGCGCGCACCTTGCCGCAAGCCGTCTATCTCCCCGGCGCCATCACACAGCCTTTGAGCCCCTATTTCTCCGCCGTCTCGCAACTCTCCCGCATCATCGCGCGCCGGCTGGGCATCGCGCGGAGCGAAGCGCGGGAGGAATTCGCCGCCAGCCTGCAACGCTTGCCGGGCGCGCCGCCTTTGTCTGCCTTCACGCGCCCGGCTGGAAGCTTGCCGCGCGAAATCCTCGCCTGGGGCCTGTTCGCCGCCGCTTTCGCGCAGAAGCCGAAACTGCTGCTCGCCGATCATGCGCTGACAGGTCTCGCGCCGACGCAGGCGCGCCTCCTGGTGCGCGCGCTGAAAGCGGAGCAGGAACGGCTGGGCTTCGCGCTGCTCTATGCCGCGATGGATACCGAGGTGGCGGCCTGGCTTGGCGGCCGCGTGCTCGTCATGCGCCACGGCAAAGTTGTCGAGGAAGCGCCCATCGCAGCGTTGTCCGATGCGCAGAGCCACGCCTATTCGCAGACCTTCTTCAAGGCGATGACGGCCAACACGCAAAGCACCGTGCGCGTATCCGGCCGCGGCCAGCCGGTACTGCAGGTGTTCGGCCTCGGCCGCGGCGGCGAGGGGCTGACCTTCGAGTTGCGCCGTGGCGCGTCGCTGGCGCTGCTGGGCGAGGACGGTTCGGGCCGCCGCGCGCTGTTGCGGCTGCTGCTCGGCATGGAGCGTCCGCGCGGAGGGCGCGTGGTGCTGGATGCGGTGGATGTCGGCATCCTGTCGGAGAAGATGCTGCTCAAGCTGCGCCGCCGCGTCGCCATGATCGCGGGGGCGGATGATCTTCTCGATCCGCGCATGACCTTGTGGGACACGGTGTCCGAACCCTTGCGCGCGCATCTCAGCCTGCCGCGCGATCTCATCGCCACCTATCGCGACGCTGCTTTGAAGCGCGTGGGCCTCGCGGCCTTGCCCGGCGACCGCCCGGTTGCGGAACTCTCGGCCTTCGACAAGCGCCGCCTTCAGGTGGCGCGCGCCATAGTGGCCAAGCCGCTGCTGGCGGTGATCGACGAACCCTTGCGCGGCCTCGACGCCTTCGCCCAATCGGTGATGCGCGACCTGCTCAAGAATTTCCGCGCCCAGGAAGGCCCGGCCTTCCTCGTCGTCACCAGTGACGTGGCCGTGGCGCAGGCACTGTGCGAGGACGCGCTGGTCCTCGACAAAGGCCGCGTCATCGAGCGCGGCACTTTGACCGACCTGATGCGGTCGCAGAAAGAGCCGCAAACCCGTGCGCTTTTCGAAGCATCGGCCGCCAAAACCTAACTTTTTGTACAACCGTCATGGCCGCCCTTGTGGCGGCCATCCATATTCCAGAGTCCATCCGTCTAGACTCTGGAATATGGGTGGCCGGGACAAGCCCGGCCATGACGGTTATGATTATAACAGTGACCCTTCAGGTATTTTCATGCTCAAGCTCACAGACGAAACCCTTCTGAAACGCGACGCGTTCGTGGATGGCGCGTGGCTCGCCACCTCCGCGCGCTTCGCCGTGAACAATCCCGCGACGGGCGAGACATTGGCCGAGGTCGCCGATCTCACGGCCGCCGACACGCGCCGCGCCATCGAGGCGGCCGCTGCCGCTTTCGTGTTGTGGAAGGCGAAGACGGCGAAGGAGCGCGCCTCCGTCATGCGCAAATGGTTCAACCTGTTGATGGCGAACCAGGAAGACCTCGCGCGATTGATGACGGCGGAGCAGGGCAAGCCGCTGGCGGAGACGCGCGGCGAGATCGCTTATGGCGCCAGCTTCATCGAATGGTTCGCCGAAGAGGGCAAGCGTATCTACGGCGACGTGATCCCGACGAACCAGGCGGGGCGCAGGCTCATCGTCTTGAAACAGCCGGTGGGCGTGGTCGCCGCCATCACGCCGTGGAATTTTCCCAACGCCATGATCGCCCGCAAGGTGGCGCCCGCCATCGCCGCCGGCTGCACCATTGTCGTGAAACCGGCGGAGGAAACGCCGCTCTCCGCGCTGGCCATGGCCGAGCTGGGCGCGCGCGCGGGCTTGCCCAAGGGGGTGCTCAACATCGTCACCACCAGCAACCCGAAAGATGTAGGTCTGGAGCTGACGCAGAATCCGCTGGTCGGAAAATTCTCCTTCACCGGCTCGACCGTGGTGGGGAAATTGCTGATGAAGCAATGCGCGGGCACCGTGAAGAAAGTGTCGCTGGAGCTGGGCGGCAACGCGCCCTTCATCGTATTCGACGATGCGGACCTGGATGCCGCTGCCGACGGCGCGATGCTGTCCAAGTTCCGCAACATGGGTCAGACCTGCGTCTGCGCCAACCGCATCCTGGTGCAGGATAGCGTCTACGACGCCTTCGCCGAGAAGCTCGCCGCGCGCATCGCCAGGCTCAAACTCGGCAACGGCTTTGATGACGGCGTGACGCAAGGCCCGCTGATCACGATGGACGCGGTGGAGAAGGTCGAGCGCCTGCTCGCGGACGCGACCGCCAAGGGCGCGCAAGTGAAGACCGGCGGCAAGCGTGACGCGCTGGGCGGTTCCTTCTTCCAGCCGACTTTGGTCACGGAGGTGACGCCCGCGATGGAGATCGCCCAGGAGGAGATTTTCGGCCCCGTCGCCACGCTGTTCCGCTTCAAGACCGATGCCGAGGCCATCGCGATGGCCAATGACACGCGCTATGGCCTCGCCGCCTATTTCTACGCCCGCGACGTCGGCCGGGTGATGCGGGTGGCGGAATCGCTGGAATACGGCATCGTGGGCATCAACGAAGGCATCATTTCCACGGAAGTGGCGCCTTTCGGTGGCATGAAGGAATCGGGCATCGGCCGCGAAGGGTCAAAATACGGCATTGAGGATTACCTCGAAATCAAATACCTCGCTCTGGGTGGACTAGGAGCTTGAGCGATTGATCCCCCGCTACGCACGGCCTGAGATGACGGCGATCTGGTCGCCGGAGACGAAATTCCGCATCTGGTTCGAGATCGAGGCGCATGCCGCCGACGCGCTGGCGGAACTGGGCGTGATCCCGAAAGCGGCGGCCCAGAAAGTCTGGGCCGAGGGGCGCAATGCCACATTCGACATAGACCGCATCGACGCCATCGAGCGCGAGGTGAAGCACGACGTCATCGCCTTCCTCACCCATCTCTCCGAAATCGTGGGTCCGGAGGCGCGCTTCGTCCACCAGGGCATGACCTCGTCGGATGTGCTGGACACCTGCCTCTCTGTGCAGCTCGCACGCGCCGCCGACATCCTGATCGCCGACACCGATGCGCTGCTCGCGGCCCTCAAGCGCCGCGCCTATGAGTTCAAGGACACGCCCACCATCGGCCGTAGCCACGGCATCCATGCCGAGCCCACCACCTTCGGCGTCAAGCTCGCGACCTATTATGCCGAGTTCACCCGCGCCCGCGCCCGCCTTGTCACGGCGCGCGAAGAGATCGCCACTTGCGCCATCTCCGGCGCCATCGGCAGTTTCGCCAATATCGATCCGCGCGTGGAGGAGCATGTCGCCAAGGCGATGAACCTCACGGTCGAGCCCGTCTCCACCCAGGTGATCCCGCGCGACCGGCATGCCGCGTTCTTCGCGGCGCTGGCCGTCGTCGCCTCCTCGCTGGAGCGGTTGGCGACTGAGATCCGTCACCTGCAGCGCACCGAAGTGCTGGAAGCGGAAGAGTTCTTCTCGGAAGGCCAGAAGGGCTCTTCCGCCATGCCGCACAAGCGCAATCCGATTCTCACGGAGAACATCACCGGCCTCGCCCGCATGGTGCGCTCCTACGCCATGCCCGCCTTCGAGAACGTGGCGCTGTGGCACGAACGGGACATCTCGCATTCCTCCGTCGAGCGCTATATCGGCCCGGACGCGACCATCACGCTGGATTTCGCGCTCGCCCGCGCCACCGGCGTCGTCGACAAGCTGCTCGTCTATCCCGCCCGCATGCAGGAAAACCTCGACCGCACGCGTGGCCTGGTGCACAGCCAGCGCGTTCTGCTCGCGTTGACGCAAGCCGGTGTCGGCCGCGAGGAGGCCTATCGCATGGTGCAGCGCAACGCCATGCGCGCCTGGAACGGCGAGGGCGATCTGCTCTCACTGCTCAAGGCCGATGCGGATGTGGCGAAGGCATTACCGGCCAAGCAACTCGAAAGCCTGTTCGACCTGGGCTACCACCTGAAGCACGTCGATACGATCTTCAAACGCGTGTTCGGCTAAGCCCCTCGAATATTTCGTTTCTCCCGGTTTTGCGGATTTCCACGCCTGATTGCTTGAAAAGGCGCAGTCTTGGCAATCTAATGCAAGTGTTTGTGAGCCATCGAACTTGGCCATCGTTCTTGGGAGGGAACCATGAAATTCAAACTGATCGCCGCCGCCGCCACAGCGTTTGCCCTGGTGTCGGGCGCCGCCAACGCCCAATCGGGCTTCTCGCTGACGCAGTTCTTCTCGACGTCGAACCTTCAGCCGCTCGCCGGCACGCCGATGCTGCTCAATCTCGCCGCCGAGATGGACCACCGCACCTTCCAGCAGGACGTCAACGCCTTCGACGACTTCATGCTGATCGACGGCACCGGCAAGAAGCGCGTGTTCTTCAACCGCCACCTGATGAATCAGGGCACCATGACGCTGGGCAGCTGGTTCGGCGTGGCCCCTTTCGACAACCATGCCATCACCGCCGATCTCCAGGCGGGTTGGCTGGCGGTGAAGGCGAAATACAATCTCACCAGTCCGGTGGCGCATGTGATCGTCTACAAGACGGTCAACACGTCCGAGATCGTTTACGACTACGCCGCGCAGCTCGGCTCGTCGGAGATGAACTGCCAGGAATATCTCTACACGCCGTCGACCAAGGGCTTTCAGCTGGGGATGAAGACCGGATGCTGGATCGGTCTGTCGACGACCTATTCGCGCAAGACCAGCGCCGGTTCCGGCACCCGGGCGCAATAGCGCGGGGCTGACTCACTTTCCTCCCCTGTAAATGGGGGAGGAAAGTCAGAACAGCGCGTTGAAGGCTTTCACGGCGGCGGCCGGGCCGTCCGGGTGATTCCATACGCCGGCGGAGACGGCGAGGAAATCGGAGCCGGCCTTGATGAGCGGTGCCGCGTTCTCGACCGTAATGCCGCCGATGGCGACGACGGGGACGGTCATCGTCTCCGCCCACCATTGCAGCAGCTCGAGTTCGGCGTGCGTCTTGGCGTCTTTCGTTTCGGTCGGGAAGAAGGCGCCGAAGGCCACGTAATCCGCGCCCGCTTCGCCCGCCTCGAAAGCGAGGTCGCGGGAGTCGTGGCAGGTGACGCCCACGATGGCATCCTTGCCCACGATCTCGCGGGCCTCGGCGCAAGGCGTGTCCTCCTGGCCGACATGCACGCCGTCGGCGCGCAGGATGCGGGCGAGATCTGGCCGGTCGTTGACGAGAAACGCCACGTCGCGCTTCTGCGCGATGCGCATCAGGGCTTCGCCGGCGCGCAGGATCTCATTGTCCGTCGCCTCCTTCATCCGCAATTGCAGCGAGGCGACATCGCCCGCATCCAGCGCGCGCTTCAACTCTTCCGCGAAGACGGGGATCTCGAAGCGCGGCGGCGTGATGAGGTAGAGGCGGCAGGTGCTCAGGCCGCTTTCTCCATGTCTTTCTTCCATTGGCCGGTGGCGGCGAGGCCGTTCATCTTGGCGCGGTGGGCGAAGGCGGCTTGCGCGGCGGCGACGTTGTCGGCCTTGCCGCTCCAGGCCTTCTGCGGGGCGGCTTGCAGCGCGCGGCCATAGGAGAAGGTGAGCGCCCAGGGCAGGTTCGCGTCGAAGACGTGCATGGCGTTCAGATGCGCGGTGGCTTCCTCGTCGGATTGTCCGCCGGAGAGGAACGCGATGCCCGGCACGGCGGCGGGGACGCAGCGCTTCAGGATCTTCACGGTGCGCTCGGCCACTTCGTCCACGCCCGCGCGGCTTGGCGCCTTCATGCCGCTGATCACCATGTTGGGCTTCAACACCATGCCTTCCAGCGCGACGTTGGCGGCGTAGAGCTCCTGGAACACTTCCTTCAGCACCCACTGGGTCACGGCCTCGCAGGTCTCGATGGAGTTGTCGCCATCCATCAGCACTTCCGGCTCGACGATGGGGACGATGCCGTTCTCCTGGCAGAGCGCGGCGTAACGCGCCAGCGCATGCGCATTGGCGTGGATGGAATTGTAGCTGGGCTTGCCGCCCGTGGGATCGTAAGTCGCGCGCCATTTCGCGAAACGCGCGCCGAGCTTGTGATACTCCACGAGGCGCTCGCGCAACCCGTCGAGGCCTTCGGTGATGGTGTCGCCGGGCGAGGCGGGAAGCGGATGCGTGCCCTTGTCGACCTTGATGCCGGGAACCGCGCCCGCCGCTTCGATGATCTTCACCAGCGGCGTGCCGTCTTTCGCCTTCTGGCGGATGGTCTCGTCGAACAGGATGACGCCGGAGACATGCTTCATGCCGGCCTCGGCGCGGAACATCATCTCGCGATAGTCACGGCGGTTCTCTTCCGTGTTGGTGACGCCGATCTTGTCGAAGCGCTTCTGGATGGTGCCGGTGGATTCATCCGCCGCCAGGATACCCTTGCCCTTGGCGGTCATCTTGCGCGCGATTTTGTTGAGCTCTTCGACGTTCATTTCACTTCCCCTTCGAGTGTTCCAGGGCTTCGACGCCCGGTAGTGTTTTTCCTTCAAGCCATTCCAGAAATGCGCCGCCCGCGGTGGAGACATAAGTGAAGTCTCCGGCGACTCCGGCGTGATTGAGCGCGGCCACCGTGTCGCCTCCGCCCGCGACCGAGATCAACGCACCGGCTTTCGTCGCCTTGGCGACGGCCTTCGCGGCGGCGACGGTGGCGCGGTCGAACGGGGCCATCTCGAAGGCGCCGAACGGGCCGTTCCAGACGACGGTCTTGGTGGTGGCGAGGCGGTTCTCGAATTCCTTGATGGAGGCGGGGCCGACATCCAGGATCATCTCGTCCTGATGGACATGGCCGATCTCCACCGTGCGATGCTCGGCATGCGCCTTGAATTCCTTCGCGGCGACCACGTCGGTGGGCAGCAGCAGCACGCAGCCGGTCTCCGTCGCCTTGTGCACGATGCGCAACGCGGTTTCGAGCTGGTCTTTCTCGTAGAGCGACTTGCCGATCTCGCGATGTTCGGCGGCGAAGAAGGTGTTGGCCATGGCGCCGCCGATGACCAGCATATCGACCTTGCTGAGAAGGTTCTCCAGCAGCTCGATCTTGGTGGAGACCTTGGCGCCGCCGACCACCGCCATCACGGGGCGCTCGGGATTGCCCAAGGCCTTGTCGAGATGCTCTAGCTCGGCCTGCATGGAGCGCCCGGCGGCGGAGGGCAGCAGATAAGCGAGACCGGCGGTCGTCGCATGCGCGCGGTGCGCGGCGGAGAAGGCATCGTTGACGAAGAGATCGCCGAGCCTGGCGATCTCTCTGGTGAAATCCGGATCATTGGCTTCCTCGCCCGCATGGAAGCGGGTGTTTTCGAGCAGCAGGACGTCGCCGTCGCGCAGCTTCGCCACCGCGCTTTCGGCATCCGGCCCCACGCAATCATCCGCGAACTCCACCGGCCTGCCCAGTGCCTTCGACAACACCGGCGCGATGGGCGCGAGCGACATGCTCGGCACGCGCTTTCCCTTCGGCCGCTCGAAATGCGAAAGCACGATCACCTTCGCGCCTTTGTCGGACAGCTCCTGGATCGTCGGCGCCTGCCGGTCGATGCGCGAGCTATCGGTGACCTTGCCGTCCTTCATCGGAACATTGAGATCGGCACGGACGAGGACGCGTTTGCCCTTCACGTCCAGGTCGTCGAGGGTGCGGAAATTGGGCATGGGTTAAAGTCCAAAAGGATTTTCACACAGAGACACGGAGTTCTTGGAAATTACCAACATCGCGACTTGGTTTCCTGGCGCGCAAAGCGCGCCGGCAAAGTTCCGAAGCGGCTACGATTTCCAACAAACCTTTTCCTCTGTGTCTCTGTGTCTCTGTGTGATTCCACTTACTTACAGAAGCTTGCCCATCGCGACCGCTGTGTCGGCCATGCGGTTGGAGAAGCCCCATTCGTTGTCGTACCAGGTCATGATGGAGGCGAGGTTGCCCTCCATCACCTTGGTCTGGTCGAGCGCGAAGCTGGACGAATGCGGGTCGTGGTTGAAGTCGTGGCTGACGAGCTTGTCGTGCACGATGGCGAGGATGCCCTTGAGCGGACCTTCGCTCGCGGCCTTGATCATCGCGTCGTTGATCTCCTGCACGCTGGTGGCGCGCTTGGTGACGACCTTCAGGTCCACCAGCGACACATTCGGCGTCGGCACGCGGACGGAGATGCCGTCCAGCTTGCCTTTCAGTTCCGGCATGACCAGGCCAACGGCCTTGGCGGCGCCCGTCGAAGTCGGGATCATCGATAGCGCGGCGGCACGGCCGCGATAGAGGTCCTTGTGCATCTGATCCAGCGAGGGCTGGTCGTTGGTATAGGAGTGGATGGTCGTCATCATCCCCTTCTCGATGCCGACCGTGTCGTGCAGCACCTTGGCGACGGGCACCAGGCAGTTCGTCGTGCAGGATGCGTTGGAGACGACGATGTGGTCCTTCGTCAGCGCATGGTGGTTCACGCCATAGACGACGGTGAGGTCGGCGCCGTCGGCGGGGGCGGAGACGAGGACGCGCTTGGCGCCGGCGGTGAGATGGGCCGCGGCTTTGTCGCGCGCGGTGAAGATGCCGGTGCATTCGAAGGCGATATCGACGCCCAGATTTTTATGCGGCAGCTCGGCGGGGTTCTTGATCGCGGTGACCTTGATCTTGTGGCCGTCCACGATCATGTGCTCGCCGTCCACTTCGACCTTGCCGGGGAAGCGGCCATGCACGCTGTCATAGCGCAGAAGATGCGCGTTGGTCTCGACGGGACCGAGATCGTTGACGCCGACGACCACGATGTCGCTGCGCTTGCTTTCCACGATGGCGCGCAGGACGAGACGCCCGATGCGGCCGAAACCGTTGATCGCTACCCGAAGTGCCATTCTACTTCCCCTTCAATGCGTTCCTCGCCGCGTCGGCGGCGGCTTCGGCTGTGATGCCGAAATGTTTGTACACGTCCTTATAGGGCGCGCTGGCGCCGAAGCTGTGCATGCCGACAAAGGCGCCGTTTTCGCCGATGTAACGGTCCCAGCCCAGCCGCACCGCCGCTTCAATGCCCACTCTTACCGTGTGTTTGCCGAGGATGGCGTCACGATATGTTTCGTCCTGTTGCTCGAACAAGTCCCAGCACGGCATGGAGACGACGCGCGAAGCGATGCCCTCTTTCGCCAGGATATCGCGCGCCGCAAACGCCATCTCGACTTCCGAACCGGTGGCGAGGAACGTCACCTTCGCGTCGTCCGCCGCAGCAATCTCATATGCGCCGTGTGCGGAGAGGTTCTTATCCGTCGCCTCTGTGCGCAGCGTCGCAAGATTCTGGCGGGTGAGCGCCAGCAGCGTCGGCCCGTCATGGCGGTTGAGCGCGATCTCCCAGCACTCCGCCGTCTCGATGGGATCAGCGGGGCGCATCACAAGCAGGCCCGGAATGGCGCGCAGGCCGGCAAGCTGCTCGACGGGCTGGTGCGTCGGCCCGTCCTCGCCCACGCCGATGGAGTCATGCGTGAAGACATAGATCACGCGTTGCTTCATCAGCGCCGAAAGCCGGATCGCCGGTTTGCAGTAGTCCGAGAAGATCAGGAACGTGCCGCCATAGGGGATCACGCCGCCATGCAGCGCCATGCCGTTCATGGCCGCGACCATGCCGTGCTCGCGGATGCCGTAGCGCACGTAACGCCCGCCATAGGTGCCGGGTTGGATGTCGCCCAAGTCCTTGGTCTTGGTGTTGTTCGACGGCGTCAGGTCCGCCGAGCCACCAATGGTGAGCTTGGTTTCGCCGTTGACGACTTCGAGCACGCCTTCCGACGCCTTGCGCGTGGCAATGCTGGGCTTCTCGGCAATCGCCTTCTTCTTGAACGCGCCGAGCGCGTCGTGCAGCGAGGTTGGCATGTGACCAGCCAGCGTGTCGTCGAATTCCTTCGCGAGCGAGGATTTGGCGTGACGCGCTTTCCACTGTGCATGCGCGGCAGCGCTGCGCGTGCCGATCTTGCGCCACGCATCGAGCACACCGTCTTCCAGCGTGAAAGCGGCATCGGGAATGCCGAGCGCCTTCTTTGTGCCCGCCACTTCCTCAGCGCCGGGCGCGTCGCTATGCGCCTTCTGCGTTCCGGCGCGGGTCGGCATGCCGAAGCCGATGATGGTGCGGCAGTTGATCATCACCGGGCGGTCGGAATTCTGCGCGTCGTTCAGCGCGCGTTCGACTTCGGCCGGGTTGTTGCCGTCACAATCCAAAACTTTCCAGCCCGCCGCTTTGAAGCGCATGTCGGGGATGCCGGTGTCCGATAGCGACCGTGCGCCGTCGATGGTGATGTTGTTGTCGTCATAGAGGACAATGAGATTGCCGAGCGCCAGATGCCCCGCAAGCCCGATGGCTTCGTGGGAAATGCCTTCCATCAGGTCGCCGTCGCTGGCGATGACATAGGTTTTGTGATTGACCAGATCGTCACCGAAGCGCGCGTTCAGGTGGCGTTCCGCCAGCGCCATGCCCACCGCATTGGCGATGCCCTGGCCGAGCGGTCCGGTGGTGGTCTCGATACCCGGCGCGTGGCCGTGCTCGGGGTGGCCGGCGCAAGGCGAGCCCAGTTTCCGGAAGCTCTTGATGTCGTCCAGCGTCATCCCCGGATAGCCGGTGAGATAAAGCAGTGAATAAAGCAGCATCGATCCGTGGCCGGCGGAGAGCACGAAGCGGTCGCGGTCGGGCCACGCCGGATCGGTGGGATCGTATTTGAGGAACTTCGCGAACAGCACGCTGGCGGCGTCCGCCATGCCGAGGGGAAGTCCGGGATGGCCGGATTTCGCGGCTTCCACGGCGTCGATGGAGAGACCGCGGATCGCGTTGGCGAGGCGGCGGATGTCGAGTTCAGGCGAAGCCGTGTTCATGCGTTGTTCGGCCTTTCCGGCGGGGCCTTGGCCTTAGCGAGCGTGAGGCCGATGCGTCAAGGGCGGTAACGTCCGGCGTTGACCCAATTTCCCTGCAAAGCCTATGGTCCGGGCGATTTGTCGCCGGGATTCGTGCATGACAGAGCTCGACCAAACGGCTCAACGCCTGGCTGCGGCGCTCGCGGCGCTGGAGGCCTCCGTACCCTCCCTTGTGGAGGCCCGCGACCGCGCCCTCCAGCAGAACGCCCGGGATGGGGCCGAGATCGCACGGCTGTCGGCCGAGCGCGAGCGCCTGCTCGCCCGCATCGCCGATCTGGAAGACGAGACCCGCTCGCTGGCCGGCCTCACCGAAGACGTGGAAGGCCGCCTTGACGGCGCCATCAGTGAAATCCGCCAGGCGCTGGCGCGTTAGGAGACTGGTATGCCGCTCGTAAACGTCATGGTGAACAGCCGCGCCTACACCATCGCCTGCGATGAGGGCGAGGAAGAGCACCTGAAAGAACTCGCCGCCCATGTCGATTCCAAGGTGCGCGAGCTTTTGGGCAGCGTGGGCCAGGTGGGCGACCAGCGTCTCCTGCTGATGGCCGCCGTGTTGATCACCGACGAACTGTTCGACGCCCGCGCGCGTCTTGACGCCCACGCCAAAAAGGCGGCCGAGCTGGCCGACGCCCATGGCGAAGTGAGCGACAAACTCGCCAAGGCCGAAGACAGCGCCGTGCGCGTGCTCGAAGACGCGGCCGCGCGCATCGAAGCCATCGCGGGCAAGCTGGCGGCTTAAATTTTCGCCACGCTCTCGCACCATTCCCCAAAAATCGTCATGGCCGGGCTTGTCCCGGCCATCCATACACGCGGTGTTTGATCGATTCAGAAAGATTTCGCCATCTGCTTTCACGCCCAGCACCGTGGTTATGGATGGCCGGTACAAGCCCGGCCACGACGGATTGGGATGATTGATACTCAAACGTCGCCGCACGCACGGTTGCCGTTTGCCCGCGCGAAGCCTACCTTAGGGACGGACGGTCACTGCCCCGCGCGTCAGGAAAGCGATACCCAGGGGCCTTAATGGTACTCACCGGGAGCTGTCCCTGGCCTGGACCGTGGTCCGGGTCACATGGCGCCCACCTGCAACTGCAGGCCCGTGAGGATCCAATTCCAACGGCGATGGCGGTACCGTCCACCTTCATCACAATGGGCAGGGAACGCCATGCGCAAAGCTCTTCTGTCCGCGGCGTTGCTGGCCGCTTTCGCAACCGCGGCGCAGGCCCAGGATGCCGGGGCGAAATTCGCGGGCAGCTGGCGCGTCACCGACGATCGCGAGAGCACCTTCACCGTGGTCATCACGGACGCCGGCGGCAAGATCAGCGGGCAGGTCTTCGACAGGCCGATCACGATCGGCGCGGCCAATCGCAACCTGCTTGCCATCCGCTGGAGCGATGCGGGCCGCAACCCGGGAACAAGCCGGGCGAACATCCGCCTCGACGCGAGCGGCGACCGCTTCACCGCCACCGTCAACTACCATCCGCCGCCTGATCGCCATTATCCCGATATCGAGGGCCGGTGGACGGGCGTGCGGCAGTAAGTGACGGCTGACCTCAAGATCCAGTTACGAAAACAGGCCCGTGCGCGCCGGTCGGTGCTGGCGCGCGGCAACCCGGACCATGCGCAACGGAGCGCGTCGTTCGCGGCACAATTGCCGTCCGGCGTCGTCGCCGGGTATTGGCCGATCCGCGACGAAGCCGATCCGCGCGCGCTGATGCGGGCGCTGGAGGCGCGTGGCGCCGTGCTCGCCTTGCCGCGCATCGAATGCGGAACACTCTCGTTCCGCCGCTGGAACGAAGGCGACGTGCTCATCGACAACCCTCACGGCATTGCGGAGCCGCGCGCGGAGGCGGAGGTGCTCGCGCCCAATCTGGTGCTGGTGCCGCTGCTCGCTTTCGACGCATCCGGCCATCGCCTGGGCTATGGCGGCGGCTATTACGATCGCGTGCTGCCGGACCTGAAAGCGTTTCGTATCGGCGTCGCCTATGCGGGCCAGGAAGTGCCGCTGCTGCCGCACGAACCGCACGACCATCCGCTCGACGCGGTGGTGACGGAAGAGGGTGTGCGCCGTTTCACCAAACGCCCGGGATGAGCCGCCAGCGCACGCGCTGCATGTAATCGCTGTAGCCCGCGAGTTCGCGCTGTAACGTGCGTTCCTCGCCCACCGCGCGCCGCGCCATGGCGAGCGTGATGAGCGCCGTGCCGATGAGGCCGTAAGCCGATCCCAACAGCAAAGGGATGCCGATGAAATGGAGCAATGCGCCCGCATACATGGGATGGCGCACGATCGCGTAAGGTCCCGTGTCGATCACCCGTTGGCCGCTCTGCACATGCACCGTGGGCGAGGCGAAGCTGTTGGCGGCGAAGACCGGAATGACGGCGAGGAACCCGGCCGCGATCGATACCGCGCCCGCCACCTCCAGCCACACCGGCACATGCGAGAAGTGCCAGCGCTGCGAATCCGCCGCCATCAGCGCGAGCCAGAGACACCAGCCGATCACGGTGCAGAGCAGGAAAAGCCTATCCCACAGCGGCTGGCCCTTCTGCACCGGGCCGCCGAGCCGCGACGCCAGCAATCCCGGATCGCGCAACAGGAGGAACGCGCCGGCTAACACGCTGCCCGCGGCGAAGAGCGCGAGGAATATCCAGGCCTGCATCCAGCGCCAGGTGCCCGCGCCTGCGAACAGGAACGTGCCCATCACCGCGATGGTGACCGCCGTCTGCACCGCCAGTTGCACCAGCAATTTCTGCACCCCGCGCGCCTCGTGTTAAAAGATCGCATGCGCAGTCTATCCCTCCGCGGCGTCCTGGAAAGGCTTTGCCTGGCGCAATTCGCGCTGGCGATGTTGGGCGCTTCGCAAGCCGCCGCGTTGGAGCCGGTCGCAGTCACCTTCGCGCAGCTGGTGCGCGATCCGGATCGCTATGCGCAGAAAACCGTAAGGATCATCGGCGAGGTCGACAATTGCGTCTCGCTCGTTTGCGCGCTTTGCCCGGCGGAGGCGAAAGCCGGAACCGCGCAATGCATGGGCCTGGGATTCTCCGGCTACAGCGATGACCGGGCGGGGCGCATCACCGCCACCCTGGTGGAGGAAGCCTTCCGTTTCGCGACGGTTGAGCTGGAGGCGACGTTCGATCCCACCTGCCTGCTGAGCTATGAGGCGTCGCAGAAGAAGAAGCACCCCAACATCGTGATGGTCTGCACCGACCGCGCCAGCGTTCTGCTCGACGCGCGCGTGCTCAGAGTCTTTTCGCGCAAATCGGTGCTGGACGGGATTGTCTCAGGCTATGATTCCGGCGCGCTCGTTACGCCGCCGGACGATGAACGCAAGGCCATGCTGGCCGAGGCCGAAAGCTGGCGGGATCCTGACGCCAGCAACCCCTTCACGCTGTTCGTCATCGCGGGCGCGCCTTTGCGGAAAAGCGAGCAAGCATGGGGATTGGCCTGCATCTGCCGGGAGGCGTCCTGCGACGGGCGCTGGCCGGTGCGCTGGGTGGGCGGCTTCGACAGCCCGGCAAACCCGTTCGCCTGCGATCTGATGATCAAGGCCAACGATCACTGGCGGGTTGCCCCCAAATAGGCATGCCGCTAAGACCAGCGCCATGCGCATCCTGTTCATTGGCGACGTCATCGGAAGGCCCGGCCGCGAAGTGATCGAGGCGGAGCTACCGCGCCTGCGCGAAGCGCTGAAGCTCGATTTCATCATCGTCAACGGCGAGAACGCGGCCGGCGGCTTCGGCATCACGCGCGCCATCGCCAACGAGTTCTTCGCGCAGGGCGTGGATTGCATCACCACCGGCAATCACTGGAACGACCAGAAGGAGATCCTCTCCTATATCGGCGACGAGGACCGCATCCTTCGTCCCTGCAACCTGCCCAAGGGCACGCCGGGCAAGGGCGCCAATCTCTACCAGGCGCGCAACGGCTCGCAGGTGCTGGTGATCAATCCCATGGGCCGCGTCTTCATGGAGCCGCAGGACAATCCCTTCGCCGCCGTCGATGCGGAGCTGGAAGCGTGCGCGCTGGGCGTCGGCGCCGACGTCGTGGTGGTCGACATGCATGCGGAGGCGACGAGCGAGAAAATGGCGATGGGCCATTTCTGCGACGGCCGCGCCAGTCTGGTGGTCGGCACGCATCAGCACATCCCCACCGCCGACGCGCAGATATTGCCCGGCGGCACGGCGTACCAGACGGACGCCGGCGCCTGCGCCGATTACGACTCCGTCATCGGCATGGACAAGTTCGAGCCGCTGCAGCGCTTCACCCGCAAGCTCAACAGCCAGCGCTACGCGCCCGCGACGGGGCCAGCGACCTTGTGCGGCGTCTTCGTCGAGATCGGCCCCAAGGGCCTCGCCACCCGCATCGATCCCGTGCGCGTGGGTGGGCGTCTCAAGCAGAGTGTGCCGGCGCTTGTTTGCGCGTGATCTATCTTTGCGCGCAGCTTCGATCGGAGGGCTGCGCATCGAACTCAATCGAAACATAAATGGAATCTCGTACTATGGGAGCATCGTCTTTGGGGGGGGCGCCCCGAGGTTGGACTTCCCGGTCCCACATTCTGCGCAGCACCCCGTAATTCCGGTCGTTATCATGTACGCAGCCGCGACCCGTGTTCGGCCATTTGGACCAAATGGATGTGAACTGCATGGTGGGGTTGAGCGCGGAGTCTCTGCAATAGTCGTATAAACTCTCTGCGCGTTGAGCCGCAAAAGCCTTAAGGCAACTGGTTTGTTCCAGCTGAGCTTCTTCCAAATAGTCGAAGAGGTCCGAGCACTCTTTTGTGTCTCGAGTGGCGTCGCTTCCGTAACAGTCGCGGTGCTCGCCTCGGAATTTGGTGCACTCTTCCGGCAGCTTCAATTTTTTTTCATCGTCGTAGATGTGCTTTTGGCAGTCGAAAATCTGTTGACGCGCGCGTGGGGAGAAGTCATGGAGTATTTTCTTCTGTTCTGGCGCCAGGGTTTCCGCCCGGTTGCTGCAAACGGGGGCCGAATCAGCTGTATCGGTGCCGACCAAAATTATCTGGCCATTCCTGTTCACCATTGCTTCTCGTGCGACTGCGCCCCAAAGTTGCTCGCACATCTGATGCAGAAGCGCGTCTTGCCGTTCTCGCACAGAAGTTTTTCCGCCAACTTTCTTGCTTTTCCTTTCGTTCAAGAAAGATGCGATATCGAATTTCCGGTTCCTGAATTGATAGTTCGGCATCGTATAAAGCGTTGCGCAGCGCATCTTGATCGGCTGCGAAGGCGCTCCCGGCGGGCCGGGACTGAATTCGCTGGGAAAGTTTGGGCCGCTTTTGCCCAGCATCGAGCCGTCGAAGTCGGAAAGGCTCTTTACACATCCGGGTTGCGAAGGTGGTGGACTGGGTGTGCCAGGCATATTGCTCGAGCCGATTGCAGCGAGCATGCCGAACGCGGAAATAAACAAGAATACAGCCAGGTTCGAAAAAAGATCTGAATACGCGATCCATACGTTGAATCTTTTACGCTCCGACATGGATCGGACCCGGAATATCTATCGCGCCCTGCGGGGGTATGATGGCTGCTTCCGGCGTTTTCGTCGGAGTGGCGGTCTTGAGTTGAACCAGCTCCTTCGATCGCGACAACAGCTCCTCTGTTGTCGCCGCCGGGCCCGCATAGGCTCGCAACCAGTGCGCAGCGATGGCCGAAATCACACCCGTCGTACTTACCCCCAGCGCGAGGCCCATGCTCCGCACGAACGGTAGACCGAGCGTCAGGCTCTTTGTCGTATCGTGCGCGTTGATCATGTCGATAAGGGGCAGTGTGGCCAACCCGATGGCGAGACCCAAAAATGTGCCGGTAATGCCGATCATGACGAATATATTTCCTGGGGGTTCGTGCAATGTCTCCAGCTTGAAGGTGGCTCTTCGGAGCTTGTTTATGTCGGCTGCCGTGATGGTGGCAAAGTATTCGGAACTTTTCTCGGAAGGAGAGTCCACGAGGGCGACGCAGAGGACGTCCAACAATGAAATCAGTCGAATGTAGCCGGCATATTGCGCGCTCGCGAAGGACAGCGAAAATATCGCGGCGCATGTGATCAAGATCGAAATCGCCTGCAATATGTAATCCTTGAGCGAAACCTCCTCCAACGCGGCGATCGCTGCTGCAAAGTGAACTTTATCCAGATGAGAATCGATGAGTGCCGCAAGTTCCGTTTTATATGCTCCGGCAGAAGCGGATCCGAGCTGAACGAGCACGAAAATATAGCCAATTATGTAGATACCCAGAACAGAGCTGATCACAAGAACGAAAAGATCGCCCCGGCAATTTACCACGGGCGCATTTTCGAGGTTGTCCGATGCGTTGTAGATAAACTTCAATGCGCGCTCGTCGACCGTGGACATTCGAGAAAGAACGTTATCGTCCATGCGGCCTCTATAGCCCGCGCTAACCATCCCCAATAGCAGCAAGACCGGAAACACAACGGTCTCCAGTGCGATCCAGCCATAGTTGCGGGGTGACGGAACGGCTTGCGACAGAATCCACCATGACGATGCCAAGACCAGGAGTAAAATGACTAAATGCCGTGGACCGGGATTGATCGTTTCCGCGAATTGCCGCCAACGTCGCTGTTCTGGTATTCCAGTATTCGGGTCCCCCATTATTCCTCTCTAAAATAAATATATGGCAGCAAATACTTACATTAGACTAGACGCTAGCACTCGCTATGCGCGATCGCAAGCATTCGAACGGCGGCGCGTTGAAGGTCGACATCGAACCGACGAGTTGGTCGAGTCATGGCTAGCACGACTATTGAGCTTGCGTCCGCTGTTGGGCGCGCGTTCGCAAGATGTCCATCGCGAGATAGAACGCCGCCGCTATCGTGCTGAGGTCGATCACGAAGAGGTAGCGGTACTCGCAGGCCAGCGCGATGACGAAATAGCTCGCCGTGTAGAGCATCGTCGAGACGAGCAGGCCCGCCATCGCGAGGTCGGCGGGGCGGCGGCGGCGCAGCAGCAGGATCAGGCAAACCAATCCCACCACCGCGAAGAACGGATGCGATAGCGCGGGCGTTTCGATAAGGGGGCCCGCGTAATTGTCGTCCAGGAACGTGTCGCGGTCGTCGAAGCGCTTGACGAGGCCCAGTTGGTGCATCTGCTCGTCAGGGCCGTCGACGCCGGCGATGTAGGTCATGCATTCGTCGGGATGCGTGGAGGTGAAGAGCCAGGCGAAATCCGCCGACCGCACGGCGACGTAATCCAGCGGATGCGCCCAGACCAGCGCGCGCCATTGGCGCTTCACCGCATCCAGCGCGGGGATGATGAACTCGCCCATGCCGGACTCGTCGGACAGCGCATCGTGGCCGGCGGGCGTGTAAAGCGCGGGGCCTTTCGCGTGCATGATCCTGGCGAGGGCAGGCGCCTCCTTGTCGAGGATGGGGAGCGAGACGGAAGGATCGCGCTTCATCATGCCGGCGATGTCGTAGAGTTCGAGGTCTTCGAATTGTTCTGTCGCGCCCAGCGCGTCGGTCGCGCGCAATTGCAGCAATGCATTGGCGCCCAGCGCGAGGCCGATGCAAGCGACGAAGAACGCGGCAGCGGTGGCAGGGCGGTGGCGTGGTGCTGCCAGGCCCAGGGCTAAAGCCGCGCAGGGCAGGATGACGAAGCCGTTCTGGCGCGCCAGCACCGCCAGTGTCACGAACAGGACGCCACCACCAAGCCACGCGAAGCGCGCGCGCGGCTGCTCCCAGCGCACGGCCGCTTGCGCGAGGCAGACGAAGCCCGCGACGCAGGCATCGGCGAAGAGCAAATCTTTCCAGACGATGGCCTGGAACAGGAAGAGTTGCGGTAGCGCGATGACCACAACCGCCGCCGCCGCCGCGAGCCATCCGGGTTTCGGCGCCAGCCACAGGATCGCCAGCATCGCGCCGAACGCCATCGCCGTATCGAACAGCACGAAAAGTCCCGCGCCGTGCGTCAGCGCATCCGACAGGCCCAGCAGCCAGGACATGATGGGCGGATGCCAGTTGGAATAAAGGCCGGTGCGGCCTTCCAAAAGCTGCATCACGCCGTCGAATTCCAGATGCCCCGGCCAGTTGACGATCGCGGATGCGAGGAATCCTGCGAACAACACTGCCGCCGCGATGACGCGCGGCCGCAAAACGAACTGCCCCATTCTCAAAGCCCCCCCGAAGGCCGGCTACACTGTGCGCAACCGTGCGCGCTATCGCAAGACCGCACTCACAGCGCGGTTGAAAGCCACGCGGCGCGGCACGATGTTCTCAGCAACCGCCATCACTCGCCACCATCATCATGAGGAAATCACAATGGAATACCGGCAATTGGGACGTTCCGGCCTCACCGTTCCGGTGCTCAGCCTGGGCGCCGGAACGTTCGGTACAAAAGGCATGCTCGCGTCCTGGGGCAACACGGACGTGAAGGAGGCGACGCGGCTGGTCGATATCTGCCTTGAGGCCGGGCTTACCATGTTCGACACCGCCGATATCTATTCTGGCGGCGGCTCCGAAAGCGTGCTGGGCGAGGCCATCAAAACCCGCCGCGACAAGCTGCTGATCTCCACCAAGGCCACCTTCCGCGCCGGCCAGGAGCCGAACAATGTGGGCTCCTCGCGCTACCACCTGACGCGCGCGGTGGAAGGCGCGCTGAAGCGTCTGGGCACCGATCACATCGATCTCTTCCAGCTCCACGGCTTCGACGCGAAGACGCCGCATGAGGAAGTGCTGGATACGCTGACCACGCTGATCCACCAGGGCAAGATCGGCTATATCGGCGTCTCCAATTTCTCCGGCTGGCATTTGATGAAGGCGCTCGGCGTTTCGGAGAAACACGGCTTCGCGCGTTACGTCGCCAACCAGACCTATTACTCGCTGATCGGCCGCGATTATGAGTGGGAGCTGATGCCGCTCGGTCTCGAGGAAGGCGTGGGCGCGGTGGTGTGGTCGCCGCTCGGCTGGGGCCGCCTCACCGGCAAGATCCGCCGCGGCGCCAAGCTGCCGGAGGTGAGCCGCCTGCACGACACCGCGCAATATGGCCCGCCGGTCGATAACGAGTATCTCTACAAGGTCGTCGATGCGCTGGACGCGGTGGCGGAGGAAACCGGCAAGACCGTGCCGCAGATCGCGCTCAACTGGCTGCTGCAACGCCCCACCGTCTCCACCGTGGTGATCGGCGCGCGCAACGAAGAGCAGCTGCGCGACAATCTCGGCGCCATCGGCTGGAATCTCACGCCCGCGCAGGTGAAGACGCTCGACGACGCCAGCGCTGTGACGCCGGTCTATCCCTATTGGCACCAGCGCCAGTTCTTCGAACGCAATCCTTCACCAGTCTGATGGCTCCGGTTTGACCATGACACTTCCGTCCCTCTTCGTCTCGCATGGCGCGCCGACCTTGCCGTTCGACGACGTGCCCGCGCGGGATTTCCTGCGTGGGCTGGGTGGGCAGGTGGAACGGCCGCGCGCCATCCTCTGCCTCTCCGCCCATTGGGACACCAATGGGCCGGACATCAACGTCGTGACCAGCAACACCACCCTCCACGATTTCCACGGCTTCCCCGAACAGCTCTATCGCGTGCGTTACGATGCCCCCGGCGCGCCGGAGCTGGCCCGCGCCGCGCAATCGCTTCTGGCGCAAAACGGATTCACCACCGCGATGGATAGCGAGCGCGGCCTCGATCACGGCGCCTGGGTGCCGCTGATGCTGATGTATCCGGATGCGGACATCCCCACGCTCCAGCTCTCGGTGCAAAGCCGCCGCGATCCCGCGCATCACATCGCGCTCGGCCGCGCGCTGGCGCCGCTGCGCGATGAAGGTGTGCTGGTGATCGGCTCCGGCGGCTTCGTCCACAATCTGCGCCAGCTCGACTGGCATGGCTCCGGCGCTGCCGAGCCCACATGGTCCGCCGGTTTCGCGGAGTGGATGCACAATGCGCTGGTGGAGCGCCGCGAAAGCGACCTCGCGGATTACCGCCGCCTGGCGCCCGACGCCGCCCGCGCCCACCCGACGGAAGAACATCTGATGCCGCTGTTCGCCGCTTACGGCGCGGCCAAGAACGTGAATAACCTAACCGCCACGCGCCTGCACAGGAGCGTCACCTTCGGCTCCCTGCGCATGGATGCCTATGCATTTGCCTGAGCGCGGGAACTTTCGTCCGCGCCATGTGCTTTCCTGCGTATGGGGAAAATCACGCATGTCTGGAAGCTGTTCCTGGAAGGCTGCGAAGCCTTCGCGGCGGATGAAGCGCTGACGCGCGGCGCGGCCATCGCGTTTTATGCCGTCACCGCGCTCGCGCCCGTCCTCTACATTACGGCACTCCTCAGCGGTCTCGTTTTCGGACAGGACGCGGCCACCGGCGCACTCGCCCATGAGCTGCAGCATGTGGCCGGCCCCGACGGCGACCGGCTGGTGCACGCCGCCATCCGCAATTCCTTCGATCTCTCGCAAGGCATCTGGGTGAATGTGCTGAGCGCCGTGGTGCTGGTGGTCGCGGCCTCCGGCCTGTTCGGCGAGATGCAATCCGCGCTCAACGCCATCTGGAAGGCGACTCCGGTGCCGCGCCGCTCCATCTGGCGGCGCATCGCGCGTGACCGCGCGGTGAGCCTGCTGCTGGTCCTGGCCCTGGGCTTCGTGCTGGTGGGCTCGACGCTCTGCACCGCGGCGCTCGATGCGCTGGGCACGCGCGTGGAATATGTGTTGCCGCTGGGCGAGATGGCGGCGCGCGCGCTCGCCTTCGTCATCGGTTTCGTGCTCACCGCCGTGCTGTTCGCCGCGATCTACAAAGTGCTGCCCGATCTCGATCTGGAGTGGCGCGATGTGGGCGTGGGCGCGGTGGGCACGGCGCTGCTGTTCCAGCTCGGCCAATTTGCCATCGGGCTGTATCTCGGCCAAGGCCATGTCGCCGCCAGTTACGGCCGCGCGGGCAGCCTCATCCTGCTGCTGCTCTGGGTCTATTATTCCAGCGAGATTTTCCTCTTGGGCGCGGAGTTCACCAAGGTCTGGGCCAAATATCATGGCAGCCAGAAACACGCCGAAGTTCCGGCTGCCGCCGCTCCGGTGGGCGCATAACGGAACGCCTTGGTGCAGCAGTCGTTAAGACAAAGTCGCCGGGGCATGACGCGAGGAGTTGCATCATGCGCATTTGTTTATCCCTGATGGCCCCCGTGGCGTTCGCAAGCGCTCTGCTCGCCACCACATCCGCGATGGCCCAAGACAGCGGTTATTATAACCGCGACGTCTCCTACCAAGGCAATACCGAGGAAGTGGAAGTCTACGCCGACCGCCACCACGCCGAGCACAGTTCCATCAACGGCGCGCCGATCGAGGATGTGGCGCTGTCCCGCGCGGTGCGGTTCGACGATCTGGATCTGCGCAGCGATGCCGATGTTCGCATCCTGCAAGAGCGCATCCGCGCCACCGCCCGCACGCTCTGCCGTCAGCTCGACGTGACGCATCCGATCGCCACTGAGGACAGCCCGCCCTGCTACGAGACCGCCGTCTCCGACGCCATGGCGCAGGCCGACAACGCCATCGACGCCGCCCGCCGGTACTGAACCCATTCGCACCCGAACCCGAGAGGAGCCGACCATGCTGTATCGTTCGTTATTCGCTTCCGCCGCGCTTGTTTGCGGCATGATGCTGTCCGCGGCACCCGTGATGGCGCAGGACACCACCGAAGGCATCACCGTCTACGCGCCGCGCGTGCACGTCGAACCCGGCGGCCGCGATGGACTGCCGGAGAAAATCTCGCTGTCGCGCGCCGTCGCCTATGACGACCTCGACCTCACCACTTATGAAGGCGCGCGCGACCTGCGCTACCGCGTCCGCGACGAGGCCCGCGACATCTGCCACGAACTGGCGGAAGCCTATCCGGTCTATCAGATCCAGGGCGCCAGCTGCCTGCGCGACGCAACGCGCGACGCTCTCATCAAGGCCGACCACGCTATTTCGGATGCGCGGGAATACCGGCGGTACGATGTGCGGTATTGAACGAGCGCCATTAGCGTTTCTCCCGGGCGGTGGTGATCCCCAGAAAGACCATCATCGCGCGGTTGAGGCGGACCATGTCTTCGTCCGCCAGGCGGCCGATGCGTTCGCCGAGCCGTTTCTTTGAAACCGTGGTGATCTTGTCCACCATCAGCCGGCTTGTGAGGCGAAGGCCGTTTGTGGCGTTCGGTTCTATCGGCAGGCGGAAGAGCGGCGCGTCAGTCGCGTCGCTGGTGAAAACACAGAGTGTGATGGATTCCGTTCCATCGAAATTGTCGTCCTGAACGATGACCGCCGGACGAGTCTTGCCGTCGTAATCGCCGGAGCCCGATACCGTCCAGACGTCGCCGCGTTTCACATCGGCGGCCATTCCGAAATGCTCTCGATAAAGTCCTGATCGGCGGCAGTGTCAGGCGCGCGCGCAACCGCGAGGGATTGCCGGTGCGCTTCCTTCGCAAAGGTGGGCGCATTGGTGTCCGGCACCCAGATTTGGAAAGGCCTGAGCCCCTTCAGCCGCAGATTTTCCCGGTGGCGCTGGACTTTGCTTGCTGCTGTGCGTTGCGGCATGAACTCGTCCTCGGTTACATGTAACCTACCGGATTTGGCCCTATTCGGCAAGGAGGATATGTTCCCCTTTAGTTCCGAATCATCTAGGATGCAATCAGCAACCTTGGATAGGAACCGGAAATGGGCATGGCGGAGAGGATGGAAGCGGGCGAGGGACCCCCTCCCCCCTCATTTTCCGGAAAACAAATAGTGGTGGCGGGCCCGTCCACACCCACTAGGCGTGGCCGTGGTGCGCCAAAAGGCAACCGCAATGCCGTCCGCCATGGCCTTTATACCGCCCCGAAGCTGGCGGAGCGGGCCGAAATCCGGGCCATGATCGCCAAGGCCATGGCGTTAATCGTCCGCGCCGGGATGGTCGCCCGCGCACGGCGGCACTTCGTGGCCCTTGAAAGGATCAAGGCGGCCCGGCTATCTCACGGCCCGCTTTCAGAGATAATCGCGCCATGGCCGGTCATTCCCAGTTCAAGAACATCATGCACCGCAAGGGGCGCGTCGATAAGGTGCGCTCCAAGCTGTTCTCCAAGCTGTCGCGGGAAATCATGGTCTCCGCCAGGCAGGGCGTCCCCGACCCGGCGCACAATGCCCGCCTGCGCGCGGCGATCATCGCCGCCAAGCAGCAATCGGTGCCCAAGGAGAATATCCAGCGCGCCATCGACAAGGCGACCGGCGCCGGCGCGGAGAACATCGAAGAGGTGCGCTATGAGGGCTATGGCCCCGGCGGCGTGGCGCTCATCGTGGAAACCCAGACCGACAACCGCAACCGCACCGGCAGCGACATCCGCTCGAGCTTCTCCAAATTCGGCGGCGCGATGGGCGAGCCGAATTCGGTGACCTTCATGTTCGACCGCGTCGGCGTGATCGTCTACGCGAAGGACAAGGGCTCGGACGACGCGATGCTGGAACTGGCCATCGAGGCGGGCGCGGATGAATGCGCGTCGAGTGACGAGGGCCACGAATTCGTGGTTGGTTTGGAGAGCTACGGCACGGTGCGCGATGCGCTGGAAGCCAAGCTCGGCCAGCCCGAATCCGCCAAGATCGAATGGCGCCCCAAATCCACCAACCTGATAAACGACGACCAGGGCGAGACGCTCATCAAGCTGCTCGATGTGCTGGATGACCATGACGACGTGCAGACGGTCTACGGCAACTACGAGCTCAGCGACACGCTGATGGCGAAGCTCGAAGGGTGAAGGCTCATCCGCTATCGAGAACGTCTTGCGTACAGACCGCCCAATCTCCGACACTGGCGCGCGCGATTCTCTGACGGCGAACGATGACCACGATCCGCATCCTCGGCCTCGATCCCGGCCTGGCCCGCATGGGCTGGGGCGTGATCGATGTGACCGGCACGCGGCTGATCCATGTGGCGCATGGCGTCCTCACCAGCGATGCGAAGACGGCGCTGGGCCTCAGATTGATGGTGTTGCACAGCCAGCTCGTGGATGTGATCGCCGATCTGAGGCCCGCCTCCATCGCGGTGGAACAGGCCTTCGTCGCCAAGGATCCGTCGGCGGCGCTGAAGCTGGGCCACGCGCGCGCGGTGGCGTTGCTGGCGGCGGCGCAAGCGGGACTCGACATCGCGGAATACGCGCCGAACCACATCAAGAAGTCCGTCGTTGGCGCCGGCCATGCGGACAAGGGACAGATCCAGGCGATGATCCGCCGCCTCCTGCCCACCGCGCGTGTCGATCAGGCCGATGCGGCCGATGCGCTGGCCTGCGCCATCGCGCATGCGCATTACGCGACCACGCGGGCCAGGATCGCGGCGGCGCTCGCATGATCGGCAAGCTGACGGGATTGGTGGACAGCCTCGCGGAGGATCACGCGATCCTCGACGTCGGCGGCGTCGGCTATCTGGTGCAATGCCCGTCTTCCACCTTGTCGCGGCTGGCCGTGGGCGCGACCGTCTCGCTGATGATCGAGATGAAGGTGAGCGAAGACGCGATCCGGCTCTACGGTTTCCTGGCGGTGGAGGAACGCGAATGGTTCCGCCTGCTGCAGACGGTGCAGAATGTCGGCGCGCGGGTGGCGCTGAACGTGCTCTCCGCCCTCACCGCGCGCGACCTGCACCGCGCCATCGCGCTGGCCGACAAAGCCGCCATCGGCCGCGCCCAGGGCGTTGGTCCCAAACTGGCGCTGCGCATCGTGACGGAACTGAAGGACAAGGCGCCGTCGCTGATGCTGCGCGGTGGCGACGAGACGCTCGCAGTTGCGCTCGCCCCGCGCGGCCCCGAAGCCGACGCGGTGGCCGCCCTCGTCAAGCTCGGCTACTCTCAGGGCCAAGCCGCCGAAGCCGTCGCCCGCGCCGCAAGGGAGTTCGGCGAGGCGCCGGCCGACATACTGATCCGCGAAAGCTTGCGGGCGATGGGACGGTGACTTGACGAAAGAGGCAATTCGTCTTACTTCTTACTGTAAGAAATGAGAACGTCATGGCCGCGACTTATTCCAAGCTCACCACCAAGGCGCAAACCGTGATCCCGCGGGAAGTGCGCAACCGGCTCGGGCTCAAGCCGGGCGACCGATTGTGCTACCGCATGACGCCGAAAGGTGTGCTGCTGGAAAAGGCCGAGGCCGAAGGCGACGATCCTTTCGCGACTTTCACGGAATGGGCGAGCGAGGCTGATGAGCGCGCCTACAAGTCCCTCTAGCGTCTATTCGACATTCGATGTCGTTATCGTGCCGTTTCCCTACGCGGACCGGCTCGCGGAAAAGCGTCGCCCCGCGATTGTGATCAGCAAACCGGAGCTGACGCGGAAATACGGCCTGACCTGGCTGGTGATGGTGACGAGCGCCGGCAATCGCGCTTGGGATTGCGATGTCACGGTCAGCGATCTGAAAACGGCAGGTTTGCCGGCGCCATCGCTGGTGCGGCCAGCCAAGATCGCGACTGTCGATGCTGCGCGTATCTTGCGCCGCATTGGCCGGCTATCGGCAAAGGACTCCCGCGCGCTGGATGCTGAATTGAAAGCGCTTCTGGGCTAAAGAGGTAGGCGAATGTTTGTAGATAGAAAGAAACGATAACATCCGATGCCCGCCCCCAAAACCAAACCCGAGATCGACCGGCTCGTCGCGCCTGAACGGGGCGATGACGATGGGCTGGAGATGTCGCTGCGGCCGCGGACGCTGGCGGAGTTTGTCGGGCAGAAGCAGGCGCGGGAGAATCTGGCGATCTTCATCAAGGCCGCGAAGGAGCGGGGTGAGGCGCTGGACCATGTGCTGTTTTCGGGGCCGCCAGGGCTTGGCAAGACGACACTTGCGCAGATCGTGGCGCGGGAGCTGGGCGTGAATTTCCGCTCGACCTCGGGGCCAGTGCTGGCGAAGGCGGGCGATCTTGCCACCATCCTCACCAATCTCGAGGAGCACGACGTGCTCTTCATCGATGAGATCCATCGCCTCAATCCGGCGGTGGAGGAGATCCTCTATCCCGCGATGGAGGACTTTGAGCTCGACCTGATGATCGGCGAGGGTGTCTCGGCGCGCTCGATCAAGATCGAGTTGAAGCCGTTCACCTTGGTCGGCGCCACCACGCGGTCGGGCCTGATCACCACGCCGCTGCGCGACCGCTTCGGCATTCCGGTGCGGCTCAATTTCTATTCGGCGGATGAGCTCGTCTCCATCGTGGAGCGCGGTGCGCGTGTGCTGGGGCTCGATCTCACCGAAGACGGTGCGCGCGAGGTCGCGGGCCGCGCGCGCGGTACGCCGCGTATCGCGGGGCGGCTGCTGAAACGCGTGCGGGATTTTGCATCTGTTGCCGCGCATGGCCGGGTGGATGCGAAGATCGCGGATGCGGCATTGACGCGGCTGGAAGTGGACAAGCGCGGGCTCGATGCCTTCGACCGGCGTTATCTTGCCCTGATCGCGGAGAACTATGCCGGTGGTCCCGTCGGCATCGAGACCATCGCGGCGGCCTTGGGCGAGGCGCGCGACGCGATCGAGGAGATCGTGGAACCCTATCTGCTGCAGCAGGGTTTCGTGCAGCGCACACCACGCGGGCGGATGCTGGCGGGCGCGGCCTATGCGCATCTCGGCCTCACCATGCCGCCGCGCGATCCGGCGCAGATCGCCCTGTTCGGCGGGGGAGACGACGCATGAGCACCTGGAAGATCCGCATCCTCGCCATTGTCGGCGCTTTCATCCTGATGTCGGCGACGCTGATCATCTGGGGCAGTTTCGGCGGATTGGTGATGAAGGCGATGAATACCGTCTCCGCCGATCCGAAACCCAAGCCAAAGACCGAGGACAGCGGCGTCTTCACCGTCAATGTCCTGCCCGCGCCGGCCACGCCCGATTGCTCGAAGGACAGGGACAAGTCATGTCCGAAATGACGGCGGGGCGCTTCGAGGGCAAGGTGCATATCCTGCCGGTGCGCATCTATTACGCGGACACCGATCTTTCCGGCGTCGTCTATCATGCGAACTATCTGGCTTATATGGAGCGCGGCCGTTCGGAGTTCTTCCGCATCGCCGGCATCACGCGGCTGGCGCAGCTCGAACAGCCGGAGCCCACCGCCTGGACCTTGCGCAAGGTGGAGCTGGAATATCTGCGCCCTGCCCGTGTCGATGACCTGATCGAGGTCCATACGCGGCTGACCGGCCTCACCGGCGCGCGGATGGAGGCGCATCAGGATGTCTATCTGGGCGGCAATCTGCTCACCAAGGGGCGCGTGGAGGCCTGCATCATCACGCTGTCGGGCAAGCCGCGCCGCATCCCGCAGGACATGCGCGACAAGCTCGCGCCTTTCCTTTACGAAACAGTCACTTAACCTTTGCCGCCCCAATTCGGCCATGATGGGATGGCTAGAAACGGTTTCGCCGGAAGGACTTTCTCGATGAGCGTCTCGCGTGCTGCCGCGGCCTTGGCCATTTTCTTTGCCCTGGCGGGACCGGCGGCAGCCCAGAGCACACCGCATGCCGCCCCCGTCGGCGGCCCGTCCGCGCAATCGCAGGACCTGCCCGCGCCATCCGCCGCGCCGACCACGGGCGTGGACGTAACGCAGACGGGTGGAACGACCACGCCGGAAGAGGGCGGGCTCTCCATCATCGGTATGGTCGAGCATGCCGATCTGGTGGTGAAGATCGTGATCGGGCTGCTGTTGCTGGCTTCGCTGTGGTCCTGGGTGATCATCATCAACAAATGGCTCGTGCTGGGCACGTTGCGGCGCCGCGCGGAGAAGTTCGAGAAGGTGTTCTGGTCCGGCCTGTCGCTGGACGAGCTCTATCAGCAATTCGCCCAGCGCACGGACAATCCGATGACGGCGGTCTTCACCTCGGCGCTGCGCGAATGGCGCCGCGCCTTCGAGGGTGGCGCGCCGCCGCGCGAGGCGCTGCTGGCTGGAATCAAGGACCGCATCGACAAGGCGATGAACGTGACGATCCTGCGCGAAATCATGAGCATCGAAAACCAGCTTGGGTTCCTGGCCACCGTCGGCGCCACCGCGCCGTTCGTTGGCCTGTTCGGCACGGTGTGGGGTATCATGAACGCCTTCTCCGCCATCTCGCTGCGCCATGACGCAACGCTCGCGGCTGTCGGCCCGGGCATGACGGAAGCCTTGTTCGCCACCGCGATGGGCTTGCTGGCGGCGATCCCGGCAGTGATTTTCTACAACAAGTTCGTCAACGACATCTCGCGCTATTCGGGTCGTCTGGAAGGCTTCGCGGACGAATTCTCCGCCATCCTGTCGCGCCAGCTCGATGAGAAGGCGCGCTGATGGTTGCGCATATGAAGCGCGAGGGCGGCGGACGGCGGGGGCGCATTCGCCCCATGGCCGAGATCAACGTCACGCCCTTCGTGGACGTGATGCTGGTGCTGCTCGTCGTGTTCATGGCGACAGCCACCTTCCTCACCGTCGGCGTGCCGGTGGATCTGCCCAAGACCAAGGCGCAAGCGCTGGGCCAGGATCGCGAGCCGCTCTCCGTCACCATCAAAGGCGATGGCCGCATCTATCTGCAGAACGCGCCCATCGCGGAAGACGATCTGGTGTCGAAGCTGCAGGCCATCTCGGCCAATGGCTACGACCAGCGCATCTTCGTGCGCGGCGACGCCTCGGTCGATTACGGCCGCGTCATGCAGGTCATGGGAATCATCAGCGCCGCCGGTTTCACCCATATCGGACTCGTCACCGATGTCGAAAAGCATCGCGAACGAAAGGATTAGGCTTTCGCTCTTCAGCGAGGCCAGCGAAGGGATATCGCCCTTCGGCTGGATCGGCTCGTTCCTGCTGCACGCCATCGTCATCGGCGCGCTGTTCATCACCTTCGCGCAGAAGCTCGATCTGACGCCAGTGGACGCGACGCCCACGGTTCCCGTCGATCTGGTGACCTTGAACGACAAGACCAATGTCGCGCCGAAGGTGAAGAAAATCCCCAAAGCGCCGCCCGCACCTGTGATCCAGCCGCAGCAGCAGGATGTTCCCGCGCCGACGCCACGCCCCACGCCACTCGCGGCGCATGAAGAAACCGCGCCGCCGCCCGAAGCCGCGCCGTCGCAACAGGCGAAACCCACGCCACCGCCGCCGAAGACGCCGACTAAGCCTAAGCCCAAGGCCGAGACGGCGGACGATGTTCTCTCAAGCCTGCTGAACAAGCAGCCTGCGTCCACCTCGGCTCCGAAGGATGCGACAGTTGGCGATCGCAACACGCCGGGGATCGGCGACAGGAACAAGGCGAACCAGGACTTGGTGTCCCGGCTGCAAAGCCTGATCCAGCCCTGCTGGAACCAGCCGGCGGGCGCGCCCAAGATGTCCGATATGATCGTGGACTTCGATTTGTTTCTCAATCCGGACGGAACGGTCGCACGTCCGCCACAATTGACGCCAGAATCCCAGGCGCGCGCGAACAGCAACCCGTACACTTACGCCGCGGCGCGCGCGGCCAGGACCGCGATCCTGCAATGCGCGCCTTACAAACTGCCGCCCGAGCGTTACAAAGACTGGCAGGAGATCAAGCCGTTCCATTTCGACCCGCGCGGGCCCGGTGATCAATAACTGGAGTAGAAGAATGAGAGCATTCGCACTGGCAATCCTGGCTTTGGTGAGCCTTTTCGCAGCACCGGCTTCCGCGCAGCTTCGCGTCGATGTCACGCAGGGCAACACCCAGCCGATGCCCATCGCCATTCCGGATTTCCTGGGCAACCCCTCCGGCGCGCAGATC
The DNA here is from genome assembly GCA_036489435.1 of Rhizomicrobium sp. GTDB lineage: Bacteria > Pseudomonadota > Alphaproteobacteria > Micropepsales > Micropepsaceae > Rhizomicrobium. The sequence continues at coordinate 154,307 of DASXFU010000038.1, forward strand.
GCGGGCGTCGTCCGCGCCGATCTGGAGCGCTCTGGCTTCTTCAAGCCGCTGGATTCCAAATCCTTCATCGAGGTGGTGAAGGACATCAACGTCGCGCCCAACTATGCCAACTGGAAAGTGATCAACGCCCAGGCGCTGGTAACCGGGCAAGTGGTGGCCCAGCCGGATGGGCGGCTGCGCGTCGATTTCCGGCTTTGGGACATCTACGGCCAGACCCAGATGCTGGGTCTTCAGTACTTCACCACGCCGGAGAATTGGCGCCGCGTCGCGCATCTCGTGTCGGACGCGATCTACAAGCGCATCACCGGCGAGGAAGGGTATTTCGACACCCGCATCGTCTTCATCTCGGAGACGGGCCCGGCCATCGCGCGCAAGAAGCGGCTGGCCATCATGGATGAGGACGGCGCCAATCCGCAGTTCCTCACCAATGGCTCCTATCTGGTGCTGACGCCGCGCTTCAATCCCACCGCGCAGATGATCGCCTACATGTCCTATGTGGGCGACCGCCCGCGCGTCTATCTGTTCGACCTGGAGAGCGGGCGGCAGGAGATGCTGGGCAATTTCCCCAACATGACCTTCTCGCCCCGCTTCTCGCCCGACGGCAACAAGGTGGTGATGACCCTGGAGCAGGGCGGCAACTCGGACATCTATGTGATGGACTTGCGCACGCGGGCCTATCAGCGCCTGACGACGGATCCGGCGATCGACACCTCGCCCAGCTTCTCGCCGGACGGCAGGCAAATCACGTTTGAGTCCGATCGGGGCGGCAGCCAGCAGATTTATGTGATGAATGCGGACGGCTCCAACCAGCACCGCGTCTCCTTCGGCGGCGGCAAGAACGGCACGCCGGTGTGGTCGCCGCGCGGCGATCTGATTGCTTTCACCAAGCAGGGCGGTGGGCGCTTCGACATCGGCGTGATGCATCCCGATGGTTCGGGCGAGCGCATCATCACCGACGGCTGGGAAGATGAAGGCCCCACCTGGGCGCCCAACGGCCGCGTCTTGATGTTCACCCGCAGCGCGCAAGGCGGCCGCGGCAGCCAGATCTGGTCGGTCGATATCACGGGCCGAAATGAAAGACGTGTCATGTCGCCGGGCAATGCGTCCGATCCGGCATGGTCGCCCTTGATACAGTGAGGGTGGGTAACTAAAGTTAAATTCCCTAAGAGACGGGGGACTTTTCGGGAAATCGAACGTTCACAAGGCGGTGCGCGCACGGATGGATAGCGGACCCTTGCGCACCAAAGGGTACCGGAATCGGGAGTAGGGCTTCGATGATGAAATTCTCCACTGGCTTCAAGGTGGCCGCGATCGTCTCCGTGGCAGCCTTGGCCGCATGCACCTCCAAGCCGCAGGCCACGGCGGAAACGCCACCGCCGGCCGCGATGAACAACAGCGGCAGCGGCGCCGTCACGCAATCGAACGTCATACCGGGCAGCGCGGAAGATCTGCGCGTGAACGTCGGCGACACGGTGCATTTCGATTACGACAAATATTCCATCCGCGACGACGATCGCGGGTTGCTGCAGCGCCAGGCGGCGTGGCTCGCGAAATATCCGGCCGTGCGCGTCAGCGTCGAAGGCCATTCCGATGAGCGCGGCACGGAGGAATACAACCTCGCGCTGGGCGCGCGCCGCGCCAATGCGGTGAAGGAATATCTGGTCAGCCTCGGCGTTTCCGCCGGCCGTGTCGAAACGATCTCCTACGGCAAGGAGCGCCCGACCTGCACGGAATCGAACGAGGATTGCTGGAGCCAGAACCGCCGCGGCGTGACGGTGGTGAGCGCCGGCGCTTCGTCGTAGAAGAAACCGCCCTCCCCTTGAGGGAGGGCCGACAATTTGCGTAGCAAATTTCGGGGAGGGGTTCGGCGCTAGCCCCCCACCCGAAAAAGCTTCGCTTTTTCGACCTCCCCTCAAGGGGGAGGTGGTTATTTAATTCAAAAGGACACTCCCATGCGCATGCGCGCGATGATTCCCTTGGTCGCGGCCGGTCTCAGCGTGATGGCGCATGCGTCCGCGCAGGAACAGCCGCGTCATCCCATGCAGCTCGCGGCCTTGTTCGGCGAGAGCGATGACGAGAAGGCCGCGCGCTTGCAGCATGAGCAGAACCAGGATCAGGCCATCGCGACGCTGAACCAGCGGGTCAACGATCTGGAGAACTCGCTGCGCGGGGCCACCGGCCAGAACGAGCAGCTCGAGCATCGCATCCAGATCCTCAACGAGCGCATCGATCGGATGCAGAAGGATTTCGACTACAAGCTCTGCACCATCGCGGCGCAGCAGCTTGGTGCTTCCGCTGGCGATGCGGGCGGCGGCGACGCACTGCCCTGTACCGCTGCTCCGTCCGGCAATTCCGGGCCGATGCCCAATCCGGTGCCGCAGAGCTTCTCGCAATCCGGTGCGCCGGCCAGCGGTCCGCCGCAGCATTTGGCGCCGGGACCGGGCGTCTTGGGCACGATCCCGTCCAACACCGCGCTGCCGCTGCCCGACGCGACGGCGAATCCGCCGGCGGCGCAGATGGGCGCCACGCCGCAGCCCGTACCGCATCCGGACTACGACAAGGCGATGAGCCTGATGGCCAAGACGCAGTACGACCAGGCCTTCACGCTCTTCCGTGCCTTCGCCGACAAGCATCCTGACGATCCGCTGGCGCCGCAGGCATTGTTCTGGGCGGGCGACATACAATTCGTGCAGAAGGATTTTGCCAACGCGTCGCGCACCTTGGCGGAGGGGATCAAGAAATACCCCGCCTCTTCGCGCGCGCCGGATTCCATGCTCAAGCTGGGCGAGTCGCTTCTCGCGATGAACCAGAAGAAGGAAGGTTGCACCATCCTTGGCGCGATCCCGACGAAATACCCCAACGCCAGCAAAGCCATCGCCACCAAAGCCGTCACCGAGCACAAAGCGCTCTGCGGCAAGTGAGGCGTTCGACGCCACGATGGACGCCGGGCTCTGGCCCGGCGCCGTCGCGGTGTCGGGCGGCGGAGACTCGCTCGCGCTGATGCATCTCCTCGCCGATTGGGCGAAAGCGCAAAAGCGCGTGGCGCCCGTCGTGCTGATCGTCGATCACCGCCTGCGCGAAGGCTCGTCGAAAGACGCGAAGCAGGCTGCGCGCTGGGCGCGAGAAGCCGGTCTCGAAAGCCATGTGCTGGTGTGGAGGGGCGACAAGCCCGATGGCGACGTCGAGGCCGCGGCGCGCGAGGCGCGCTACAGCTTGATGGGCACGTGGTGCCGCAAGCATGGACTCGGCTTTCTCTATGTCGCCCACACGCTGGAGGACCAGGCCGAGACCTTCCTGCTCCGGCTGGCGCGGGGCAGTGGGCTCGACGGCTTGTCCGCGATGCGCTCGCCGTCGCCATTTCCGGGCTTCGATAATCTGAAGCTGGTGCGGCCGTTGCTGGCGATGCGGCGCGCCGAGCTGCGCAGCTATCTAGAGTCGCGCGGTCAGGGCTGGCTGGAGGACCCGATGAACGGCGATCCCCGCTTTGCCCGGGTGAAGATGCGCCGGGCGGCGCCGGAACTTGCAGAATTGGGGCTGACGCCGGAACGATTGGCCGCCGCGGCCTCGCATCTGGGCCGCGCGCGCGCGGCGCTGGAGCGCGATGTCGAACTCTGGTTAAGCAAGGCTTGCCGGTTCGAGGCGTCCCGGGCACTGGTGGATGGCGCAGCACTGGCCGAAGCGCCGCGGGAGATCGCGCTCCGGGCGCTGGCCCACATCCTGGGCAGGATTTCCGGCCATGCCTATCGGCCACGATTCGAGCGGCTGGAGCGGCTTTATGCGGCAATTCTGCAGGGCGGCGGCGCGGCGCGGACGCTGCACGGCTGCCGTATCGGAAAACCCGCGAAGCGTGACGCAATCTTCGGTCCCGGCACGCTCACAATCGTGCGAGAACGGGTGCGCATTTCGGCCAAAGAGGGCCAGGTTCCGGATTAACCGCCCGGAATTGTGGATTTACGGACTTTGTAGATGGCGATTGCCGCGCCGCCTCAAATTTCTTAACGTTTTGCTGGCTGGCAACCCGGTATGTTTGTTCCTATGTAAGGGACCCAGCCTTCGCTTGAAAGGACGGCCGTGAACAACCTTCGCAACCTGTTTCTGTGGATCGTCCTCGCGGCGCTGCTCGTGTTCCTGTTCAACGTCGTGCAGGGCGGCACCAAGAGCCCCGCCGTCACGCCCATGACCTATACGGAGCTGAACGCCGCGGTCACCTCCGGCCAGATCAAGAAGGTCAACATCAAGAGCGTCGGCAACGTCTCCGTCGTCACCGGCGAAGAGCGCAACGGCAAGCAGTTCACCACCAATATCCCGGTTGGCGACAACCAGCTCTACGCCAATCTCGTGGCGCGCAATGTCGATACCAATTTCGCGACGCCGGACGACGGCACGTTCAGCCTGCTCGCCATCTTCATCAACTGGTTCCCCATCCTCCTGATCATCGCGGCGTGGTTCTTCTTCATCCGCCAGATGCAGTCGGGCGGCGGCAAGGCGATGGGCTTCGGCAAATCGCGCGCCAAGCTCCTCACCGAGCGCACCGGCCGCGTGACGTTCGAGGACGTCGCGGGCGTCGATGAAGCCAAGGACGACCTCAAGGAGATCGTCGACTTCCTGAAGGATCCGCAGAAATTCCAGCGCCTCGGCGGGCGCATCCCCAAGGGCGTGCTGCTCGTGGGCCCGCCTGGCACCGGCAAGACGTTGCTCGCCCGCGCCATCGCCGGCGAGGCCAACGTGCCGTTCTTCACGATCTCGGGTTCCGACTTCGTCGAGATGTTCGTGGGCGTCGGCGCCAGCCGCGTGCGCGACATGTTCGAGCAGGCGAAGAAGAATGCGCCGTGCATCGTGTTCGTCGATGAAATCGACGCGGTCGGCCGCCATCGTGGCGCCGGCCTCGGCGGCGGCAATGACGAGCGCGAGCAGACCTTGAACCAGCTCCTCGTCGAGATGGACGGCTTCGAGGCGAATGAGGGCGTCATCCTCATCGCCGCCACCAACCGCCCCGACGTGCTCGACCCCGCGCTGCTGCGTCCGGGCCGCTTCGACCGCCAGATCGTCGTTCCCAATCCCGACCTCGCCGGCCGCGAAAAGATCCTGCGCGTGCACATGCGCAAGGTCCCGCTGGCGCAGGATGTTGACCCCCGCACCATCGCGCGCGGCACGCCGGGTTTCTCCGGCGCCGATCTCGCCAACCTCGTCAACGAGGCGGCTTTGCTGGCCGCTCGCCGCGGCAAGCGCGTCGTCACGATGAGCGAGCTGGAAGACGCCAAGGACAAAGTGATGATGGGCGCCGAGCGCCGCTCCCTCGCGATGAGCGAGGAGGAGAAGAAGAACACGGCCTATCACGAAGGCGGCCACGCCCTCGTGGCGCTGAGCGTCGCCGGTTCCGATCCCATCCACAAGGCGACGATCATCCCGCGCGGTCACGCGCTCGGCATGGTCATGCGCCTACCGGAACGCGACCAGGTCTCCATCGACCGCCAGAAGATTCTGGCCGACATCTGCGTCGCCTTCGGCGGCCGCGTCGCCGAGGAATTGATCTTCGGCTACGACCACGTCACCACCGGCGCCTCGTCCGACATCCAGTATGCGACGCGCATGGCGCGCGCCATGGTCACGCGCTACGGCCTCTCCGATGAGCTGGGCCCGATCCAGTACACCGAGAACCAGGAAGAAGTGTTCCTGGGCCACAGCGTTTCGCGCACCCAGAACATCTCCGAAGCCACCGCGCAGAAGATCGATGCGGAAATCCGCCGCATCATCGACCAGTGCTACGGCCGCGCGAAGCAGATCCTCACGGACCATGTGAAGGATCTCCATATCATCGCGCTCGGCCTGCTCGAATATGAAACGCTGACGGGTGACGAGATCATCGCGCTGCTCAAGGGCATCCAGCCCGTGCGCAAGCCTTATGACGAACCGGAGCCCCAGCGCGGCCCGGGCCCGAGCGTTCCGGCCGCCGGCCGCCGCATCGGCCCGGCCATCCCGGAACCGCAGCCCGGGCGCTAAGACGACGGGCGCTAAGACGGTAAGGCGCCGGATTGCTTGCGAGGCGGCGTGACGATGCCGGCGAAACCGTCTTCCGTCGCGCGCCTCGTTTTGGCGGCCTTCGCGATCTTGGCGGTTGCCGCTGCCCTCAGCTTCGCCATGTGGAATGCCGATCATTATCCCAAGCCCATCGCCAAGGGGCTGGCGGTGGTGTTCTTCCTGTTCTCCGCGCCGTTCCTGGTCCTGATCCATGAGCTCGGCCATCTCTCGATGGCGCTGGCGTTCGGCTGGCGCGTGCCGATCCTGACACTCGGCGGATTGTCGCTGCGGTTCTCTCCCTTGCGGTTCAGCGCCGGTGCGCCGGCCTTCCCGCGCGCCTCGGGCGCCGTGCTGGCGGTGCCGCCGGAGAAGGGCGGAGAGCGTTTCGCCTGGATAGCGGTCAGCTTCGGCGGGCCGGGCGCGAACTTCCTGCTGGCCGCGCTGGCGGCGTGGGCCGGGTTCGCGGCAGCGAAGGACTCCACGGCCTACGGGATGTTTCTGGGCGTCGCCGGCGTGTCGCTGGTGGCGGGATTGTTCAATCTGGTCCCGCAAGGCGGATCGGATGGGATGCATATCCTGGCCGATCTCTTCGCCCGCGATTTCGCCGCGCGCGGCAGGCTGTTGCGGTTGCTGGCGCAGATGGTGGACGGCAAGCGTCCGCGCGATTGGGACACCGCGCTTGTGCGGTCAGTGGAAGCGGATTCCATCTGGCGCGGCGATGCGCATGGACCGCTCTATGTCTATGCCTGGCATCTGGATCGCGGCGAGATCCCGCAAGCCCGCGCCGTGCTGCGCCGCATCGCCGATCATGCAGATGAGCCTGTGCATATCGAGCAGGCCTTCCTGTTCGCGTGGCTCGACAACCAGCCGGCCGCGGCGCGCCGCTTCCTGTCGCAGGCAACATCGTGGCAGTCGCGCCGTCTGCCCGCCTATTGGCGCGCACTCACGGCCGTCACCCTGGCCGAAGGCGACGGTGCGGCCGCGCGCGAGGCGCTGCGCAAATGGCGCACGGAATGCAAGGACTGGGCATATACGACGCAAGACGAATGGGATTGGCTCGCGACTTTGGAATCCAGCGTGGCGGCGATCGCGGCATGAGCCTGTTCGGCATACTCAACATCACGTCGGATTCCTTTTCCGACGGCGGGAAATATCTCGCCCCCGATGCGGCGCTCGCGCAAGCGCGCAAGCTCGCGGCGGATGGCGCGGATGTCCTCGACCTTGGCGCGGCCTCCTCCAACCCCGACGCCGCGCCCGTCACACCCGATGTGGAGATCGCCCGTCTCGCACCTGTCGTGGCCACGATGCAAGCGGAGAGCGTCAAGCTCTCCATCGACAGCTTCCAGCCCGACGTGCAGCGCTGGGCGCTGGATCGGGGCGTGGACTATCTGAACGACATTCAGGGGTTTCCGGACGCGAGCCTCTACCCCGCTCTCGCCAGATCGCGAGCTACGCTGATCGTGATGCATTCGGTGCAGCAGGGCGGCCGCGCCACGCGGGTGAACGTGTCGCCTGACGAGATATTTGACCGGATCATCCGCTTCTTCGAGGCCCGCATCGCGGCGTTGACCTCTGCCGGGGTGATGCGGGAGCGGCTGATCCTGGACCCCGGCATGGGCTTCTTCCTGGGCTCCAACCCGGAAACCTCGCTGACTGCGCTGAAGCGTCTGAAAGACCTCAAAAGTTACTTCGCCCTGCCGCTCCTGGTTTCGGTGTCGCGCAAGTCTTTCCTGCGCAACTTGGTGGGCCGGAGCGACCCGAGCGAGGCGGGCGCGGCCACGCTGGCGGCCGAGATTTTCGCCGGTAATCAGGGGGCGGATCATATCCGCACCCACGAGCCGGGACGCCTTAAAGACGCACTCGCCGTGTGGAAAGCGCTTGCCGGGCCGTCCCCCGGGGCGTAGGACGCTTTACCATGCCGCTCAGCCGGGGGCGAAAGCGGCCGCCCTTCTGCTATAATGCCCTTTGGGGGCAAGCTTTTAGGGGACTACCAGCATGAGCCGGAAGCTGTTCGGAACCGACGGCATTCGCGGACGCGCCAATTCCTTTCCCATGACGCCGGAGATCGCCATGAAGGCGGGCATGGCCGCGGGGCGCATCTTCACCCGGGGCGAGCACGTCCATCGCGTGGTGATCGGCAAGGATACGCGTCTCTCCGGCTACATGATCGAGAACGCGCTGGTCGCGGGCTTCACCGCCGTGGGCATGGACGTGTTCCAGTTCGGCCCGCTGCCGACGCCGGCCGTCGCCATGCTGACGCGTTCGCTGCGCGCCGATCTCGGCGTGATGATCTCCGCCTCGCACAACCAGTTTCACGACAACGGCATCAAGTTCTTCGGTCCCGACGGCTGCAAGCTCTCCGACGAGCGGGAGATGGAGATCGAGGCCATGATGAATGGCGGCCTCGAGACCGGTCTCGCACAGGCCGACAAGATCGGCCGCGCCAAGCGCATCGACGACAGCCAAGCGCGCTACATCGAATTCGCCAAGCGCACCTTCCCGAAGAATTTGCGCCTGGACGGCATGCGCGTGGTGATCGATTGCGCCAATGGGGCCGCCTATAAAGTGGCGCCGGCGGTGTTGTGGGAACTGGGCGCGGAAGTCTTCGCCATCGGCACCACGCCGGACGGTTTCAACATCAATCTGGATTGCGGCTCGACACAGCCGGCCGCGATGAGCGCGAAGGTGCGCGAGATGCGCGCCGATTTCGGCATCGCGCTCGACGGCGACGCCGACCGCGTGGTGATGGCGGACGAGCGCGGCCGCATCATCGACGGCGACCAGATTCTCGCGTTGATCGCGCGTTCCTGGTCGAAAAGCGGCATCCTCAAGGGCGGCGGCATCGTCGGCACCGTGATGTCCAATGCCGGGCTCGACCGTTACCTGCAGACGCTGGACCTCAAGCTGGCGCGCTCGCAGGTTGGCGACCGCTATGTGCTGGAGCAGATGAACGCCGGCGGCTTCAATGTCGGCGGCGAGCAATCCGGGCACATCATCCTGTCGGATTTCTCCACCACGGGCGACGGGCTGATCGCGGCGCTGCAAGTGCTGGCGGTGCTGGCGCAGGAAGGCCAGCCGGCGAGCAAGGCCGCGCATCTCTATGAACCGTTGCCGCAGGTCCTCGAAAACGTCCGTTTCCGTGCCGGCGGCCAGCCGCTGGAAGACGCGAAGGTCAAATCGCTGATCGACGCGGGCTCGGCCAAACTCAACGGCAAGGGCCGCGTGCTGGTGCGCAAATCCGGCACCGAGCCCGTCATCCGCGTGATGGCGGAAGGCGAGAACGAACGCGAAGTGCGCGAAGTGGTGCGCGAGATCGTCGCCGCCATCCAGGACGCGGCGGCTTGAGTCCTGCGCGCCTTCTGATCATCGCCGGATCGGATTCCAGCGGCGGCGCGGGGATGCAAGCCGATATCAAGACGGCCTCGGCTTTCGGCGTTTACGCCATGACGGCGGTCACGGCTGTGACGGTGCAGGACACGCGCCGTGTCGGCGCGATCCATTCGGTGCCGGCGAAACTCGTGCAGGAACAGATCGCCGTCTCGCTCGCCGACATCGGCGCGGACGCCATCAAGATCGGCATGCTCCACTCCGCCGCCACCGTGAACGCCGTGGCCGACGCGCTGGAGAAGGCGGCGCGCAAAATCCCCGTCGTGCTCGATCCGGTGATGCTCTCCACCAGCGGCCATCGCTTGCTGGCCGCCAATGCCGTAAAGGCGTTGACCTCGCGCCTCATCCCGCTGGCGACGCTCGTCACGCCCAATCTTCCCGAAGCCGAATCGCTCACCGGCGAACGCGGCACGCGCCGCCACGATGCCGAGCGCGCGGGCCGCAAACTGACGGCGATGGGTGCCACCGCCGCGCTCATTAAAGGCGGCCACGCCACGCGCTCCACCGTCGATGACGTTCTGGTCTGGAAAGGCGGCGTCGAGATCTACGCCTTCCCCCGCCTGAAAACGAAACACACCCACGGCACCGGTTGCACCCTCTCCACCGCGATCGCCTGCGGCTTGGCACAGGGTTTATCTCTGCCGCTAGCCACGGGCCGTGCACGGGAGTTCGTGCAGAACGCGATAGAGACCGCGCCCGGATTGGGCCGCGGCCACGGGCCGCTCAATTTCTTCCGGTAGCGCTACGCCACCAGAACCTTGTCCAGCCGGTTGCGGATGATGGCTTCGGCTTCGCTCACGATGCGCGCCACCAATTCTTTGCAGGTGGGGATGTCGTGGATCAGGCCTTGGGTCTGGCCGGCGGACCAGATGCCCGCGTCCATCTCGCCCATGTTGAGCACGTCCGCGCCGCGCACGCCGGCCACAAGGTCTTTCACGTCCTCGAACTTCGCGTCGCCGCGCCGCTCGATGGCGACGACCTGGTCGCTGATCGCATTCTTCGCCACGCGCGCGGTGTTGTGCAGGGTGCGGAAGATGAGGTTGGTGCCGCGCTCGTCGTTGTCCACGATCTGCTTCTTCACATTCTCATGGATCGGCGCTTCCACCGTCGCCATGAAACGCGTGCCCATGTTGACGCCGTCGCAACCCAGCGCGAGCGCCGCCACAAGCCCGCGCGCATCCGCCATGCCGCCGGACGCGATGATCGGGATGGTGAGCTTGTCGGCGGTCGCGGGGAACAGGATCAATCCGCCGACATCGTCCTCGCCCGGGTGCCCCGCGCATTCCAGCCCATCGATCGACACGCAATCGACGCCGATGCTCTGCGCCTTCACCGCATGGCGCACGCTGGTGCATTTGTGGATGACCTTCACGCCCGCTTCCTTGAAGCGCGGCAGATGCGGCTGCGGATTGTTGCCCGCCGTCTCCACGATCTTGACGCCGCTCTCGATGATCGCCTCGCGATATTCGTCGTAAGGGATCGGCGTGATCGAGGGCAGGATGGTGAGGTTCACGCCGAAGGGCTTGTTCGTCATCTCTTGGCAGCGCTTCACCTCTTTGGCGAGGTCTTCCGGCTTGCCCGCGGAATGCGCCGTGATGAAGCCGAGCGCGCCGGCATTGGCGACAGCCGCGATCAGCTCCGCCTTGCCCACACGGGTCATGCCGCCGCAAGTGATCGGCGCGTCGACGCCGAACATTTCAGTGAAACGGGTTTTGATCATGGAAGTCCCCTTGGATGTCTGTCGCCCCAAGGGTGCCGGGTTTACACGCCACTGCGCAAGGGCCTACCGGTCCACAAACGGGTCGCGGACCAGGATGGTGTCTTCGCGTTCGGGGCTGGTGGAGAGCAGGGCGACCGGTGCGCCGATGAGTTCTTCGACACGGCGGACATATTTCACGGCTTGGGCAGGGAGGTCCGCCCAGCTGCGGGCTCCGCGGGTGGAATCCTGCCAGCCTTCGATGGTCTCGTAGATGGGAATGCAGCGCGCCTGCTCGCCGGCATCGGCGGGGAGGAAATCGATCTCGCGGCCATCGAGATTGTAGCCGGTGCAAAGCTTGATCTCGTCGAAACCGTCCAGCACGTCCAGCTTGGTGAGCGCGATGCCGTCGACGCCACCGGTGATCACCGTCTGCTTCACCAGCACGGAGTCAAACCAGCCGCAGCGGCGCTTGCGTCCCGTCACGGTGCCGAATTCCGCGCCGCGGCTGCCGAGCCTCTCGCCGATCTCGTCTTTCAGTTCGGTGGGGAACGGGCCCTCGCCGACGCGCGTGGTGTAGGCTTTCACGATGCCCAACACATAACCGATGTCGCGCGGGCCCACGCCGGCGCCGGCCGCGGCCTGTCCCGCCACCGTGTTGGAGGAGGTGACGTAAGGATAGGTGCCGTGATCGATGTCGAGCAGCACGGCCTGCGCGCCTTCGAACAACACGCGCTTGCCCTCGCGGCGCAGCTGGTCGAGCCGCCGCCATGCGCAGCCTGCATAGGGCAGAACCTTCGGTGCAATTTCCCTCAGTTCGGCAATGAGTTTATCGCCGTCGATCTCGTCGAGATTGTTGCCGCGCCGTAAAGCATTGTGATGCGCGAGCAGGCGATCCACCTTGGCGGGGAGACCGGCGAAATCCTTCAGATCGATGACGCGCAGCGCGCGGCGGCCGACCTTGTCTTCGTAGGCGGGACCGATGCCGCGCTTGGTGGTGCCCAACGCCTGAACGGAGTTGGAAGTCTCGCGCGCCACGTCGAGTTCGCGGTGCAGCGGCAGGATGAGCACGGCGTTTTCGGCGAGCAGCAGATTGTCCGGCGTCACGGCCACGCCTTGCGCTTTTATCTTCTCGATCTCGCTCAGGAAGGCCCAGGGGTCGACGACCACGCCGTTGCCGATGATGGCGAGCTTGTTCTGGCGCACGACGCCGGAGGGCAAGAGGCTCAGCTTGTAGGTGACGCCGTCGATGACGAGCGTGTGGCCCGCATTGTGGCCGCCCTGGAAGCGCACGACCACATCGGCGCGGGCGCAAAGCCAGTCCACGATCTTGCCTTTGCCCTCGTCGCCCCATTGGGCGCCGATCACGGCCACATTGCTCATTATTCCGTACCCGGATAATTGGTTCGCCTCAGGCGAATCCGCCGGGGCACGGTGACCATTAATAGACCGAATACGCAGCGAAAGTCAGGCGTTTTTTGGCCCGAATGGGATGAGCATCGGCACCCTGCGGCGATAGGCGTCATAGGGCTCGGGGCCCAGTTCCCGGCGCAGGAAATCCTCTTCGATCCGGGCTTTCAGCCAGAAACCGAGGAGGAGGCATGTGGCACCGGCGAGCGCTTCGGCAGTTCCAACTTCGGCGGCGAGGAGGAAACCGGCGATGATGACCGCGGTGTAGATCGGGTGGCGCACGATGGCGAAGGGGCCGGTGTCGACGATGCGGTGGTCCGCCAGCCGCGAGACCATGCCCGACCACAACCGTCCCATGGTGAGACGCGCCCACCAGGCGAAGAGGAAGCAGAGCGCGGTCAGCCCGAACAGAATCCAGCCCGTGTTTTCGCTCACCTGCCACAGCGGATGTGGCGCAACGCGCGTCGCGGGCAGCAGGAACAGCAACAACACACCCGCGATGGTCGCAAGCTGGTTGAGAATATGCGCGCTGGGCGCCACGCGCGCCGATGGCTTGCCCGCCCAGAACAGCGAGATCAGCCAGGACGCGTACCACACGCCCCACAGCCAATAGAGTGCGGGCCCCGCAGGCAGTGTCGTGAAATAGGTGACCGGATCGTGCGGCATCAGAAATTCTTCGGGCCGAAGGGGATCAGCATCGGCACGCGGTTGCGATAGGCGTCATAGGCGTTGGGGCCCAGCTCTTCGCGCAGGAAGCGTTCTTCCAGCCGCGCCTTCATCCAGTAGCCGATATAGAGCATCAGCGCGCCGATCATGGCGAGCGGCGAGGCTTTCTCCGCGGCAGTCGCCACGGCTGCGATGATGATGCCGGTATAGATGGGATGGCGCACCAGCGCGTAGGGCCCGGTGTCGATCACCTTGTGGCCCTCCTTGCGGGTGATGCGGCCAGACCATAGCCGCCCCAGATGAATGCGCGCCCACCAGGCGAAGAGGAAACCGAACGCGCATAGGGCCACCATCGCCCAGCCCACATCCACCGGCAGCGCCCAGTAGCGTTGGACCAGCGGATTGTGGGTGTGCAGCCCAGCACGGAAATCGTCGGAATTCTGGGACTGGAAGAAGAGGAGGATGCCGAAGCCGCCAAAGGCAAAAATGCGGTAGACGATCTCATTCGCCGATAGGGCCGGGCGCTTCACCGTCCGGGCAGTCCACAGCGCTGCCGCGGTCCAGCTCAAGACCCAGGCGTCCCAAGGCAGATAAATGGCCCCTTCCGGCCAGGCCCAAAGTGCCGAGATGTTCGCGATATGGAGCATGGCTACCCCCCGCCGGATGTCTTCCTGAGGTGGGCCCGGCCGGGATGGATTGCAAGCCCCCTATAGTAGAGGGGATGTGTTGCAAGCGGCGCCGGCCTGCTGCTCGGCGGAGCGGGAGCGGCTCAGGAAGGCGTCGGCGTCGATCTGGGTCATGCCGCGTCGCTTCATGATGTCGGAGAGCTGCTTGTTGAAGCTCACTTCGTCGGCGCCGCTGGCGATGATCGCTTCCATTCGCTCATGCAACGCGTAATCCGCCGGCGCCAGGAACTTGTGCAGTTGCTGCACGGTGCAGACACAGCCGTCGCGATCCGAATCGTTGGCGGTGGAGTGCGTGGCCGCCGCCGCGGCCTGCATGCAGACTTCGACATCCGCTGGAGGTGCGTTGGCGGCGGCGACCGCGAAAACGAGAGAGGTGAGCAGCGACATGGTTCAGAACGCCAATGAGCTGGCCATTTTTACCAGCGGCAGCTTGCGGATTCCCGTGAGGGTTTTTTCATCCAGCCCGCCATCGATCTCGACGAGGCAGATCGCGTCCTCGCCCGGCGCCGTGCGGCCCAGCGCGAAGGACGCGATGTTGACCTTCGAGTCCCCCAGCAGCGTGCCGAGCTTGCCGATGAAGCCCGGCTTGTCCTCGTTGATCACATAGAGCATGTGCGGCGCGAACTCCGCGTCGAGGTTGATGTCCTTGACCTGGATGAGGCGTGGCCGCCCGTCGGAGAACACGGTGCCGGCCACGCGCCGCGTCGAACCGCCCTCCAGCACCACGGTGATCTTGATGTAACCCTCATAGGCGCCCTGGCGCGGGCGGCGCGTTTCACTCACCTTGATGCCGCGTTCCTTGGCGATGATGGGTGCGTTGACCATGTTGACGTGGGCGAGCGCGGGCCGGAGCAGGCCGGAGAGCGCTGCCTGCGTCAGAGCGCGCTGGTTCAACTCGGCGGCCGAGCCTTCATAGACGATCTCCACCGATTGCATGGAGGCTTCCACAAGCTGCCCCGCGAACAGGCCCAGCTTCTCGGCCAGCGCGATCCAGGGTTTCACTTTCTGTGCTTCTTGCGCGCTGATGGAAGGCATGTTGAGCGCGTTGGTAATAGCGCCGGTAAGCAGGTAATCCGAAATCTGCTCCGCCACCTGAAGTGCCACATTCTCCTGCGCTTCCGACGTGGAGGCGCCCAGATGCGGCGTCGCCACCACTTTCTCATTGCCGAAAAGCACGTTGGCCTTGGCGGGCTCTTCCTCGAACACGTCCAGCGCCGCACCGGCCAGATGTCCGGAATCGAGCGCCGCCTTCAGTGCCGCTTCATCCACGAGACCGCCGCGCGCGCAATTGATGAGGCGCGCGCCCTTCTTCATCTTGTTGATGGCGTCGGCGGAGATGATATTGCGCGTGTCGTTGGTGAGCGGCGTGTGCAGCGTGATGAAATCGGCGCGCGCCAGCAGATCGTTCAGATCCACTTTCTCGATGCCGAGATCGGCGGCGCGTTCCGGCGAGAGATAGGGATCGAAAGCCACGACCTTCATCTTCAGCCCGCGCGCGCGGTCGGCCACGATGGAGCCGATATTGCCCGCACCGATCAGGCCGAGCGTCTTGCCGTAGAGCTCGCTTCCCATGAAGCGGTTCTTCTCCCACTTGCCGGCATGGGTGGAAGCATTGGCGGCGGGAAGCTCGCGCGCGAGCGCCATCATCAGCGCGATGGCGTGTTCGGCGGTGGTGATGGAATTGCCGAAAGGCGTGTTCATCACGATGACGCCGGCGGCGGTGGCGGCGGGGATCTCGACATTGTCGACGCCGATGCCGGCGCGGCCAACGACTTTCAGCCTCGTCGCGGCCTTGATCACCTCGGCCGTGATCTTGGTCGCCGAGCGGATGGCGATGCCGTCATACTGATCGACGATGGCGAGCAGTTCTTCCTTGGAGAGGCCCGTCTTCACATCGGCCTCGACGCCGCGCTCCTTGAAGATAGCGACGGCGGCAGGCGACAGCTTGTCGGCGATGAGGACTTTGGGGGCGGCCATGATGTGCGGTCCTTAATTGGTCTTGCGTGTGTAGAAGGGCGTAGTGTTGAGCAGCGCGCGCGTGACCCCGTCGCCGGATACCGCGCGGTCGAGGGCCATGGCATCGACGATCGTGCCGGGCATGGTGGCGATAGCGATGCGGCCGATTTCGGGGGAGAGCGCGTCCCAACCACTTGCCGTCTCCACGCCGATCAGCGGATGCGGCGGGCGGTCCGGAAATCCAATCTGCACCAGAAACGCCGCGGCCACTTCGGGATGCGTCGCGAACATCGCCCTGAGTGCATCGACGAGTGCTTGCGGATAGACAGCGGGCTGGCCGATCAACACTTGGGTCGGCTTGTCGACCGTGATGCGCTGAGGCGTGCCCGGGTTCAGCAGGCTCGCGATCTCTTCCGGCAAAAGCTCCTTGCCGTAATCGGAAGCGGGATTGAGGAGGAAGGCCGCACCCGTCGCCATCTCGAACAGCGCGCGGCCGTTGAGCGCGATGTAGGAATCCTGTGTCTTCAGGTAAGTGCGCAGCCGGTCGAGCGAAGAGAACAGCGGGATCCAGTTGCGATCCTTGTAAGTGATGGAGGCAAGCTGCACTTGGCGCCCTGCTTCCAATGTCGCGCGCCCACCCTGCGGCATCTCACCATCGATCTTACCCAGCACCAGCAACTCGGATTCCAGCAGCAACCGGTAGAATTCCGGCCGCGCCGCCGCATCGGTGGTGGCATGCACCAGTGTTTCTTCCAGCGCGTTTTGCGGCACGAAACTCATGGCGTCTCCTGCTGCAGCAGCCGCGCAATGGCGGCAGCGGGCAGGGCCAGCCCGTAAGGGAAGCCGGGGTTGAGCAGGAAGGGCGCGCCACCCGCCATCTGGAACAGCGAGCGGCCCGGCATGGTGATGTAGCGCCGTATCTCCGCCGATTTGGTCGCGTTCTCGAAGAACGTGGCGAGCCGCGCGGGCGAGGAGAAGACGGGGATGATCTGTTCCTCGCCACGGCGCAGCGCAATCAGGCGGATCTGCGCGCCATCCTTCAGCGGTTCGGACTCGCCGCCAACATCGCCCTCGGCGTTCTGGCCGATGACGTGCAGCGGCGACTCCAGCAATAGCCGGTCGAATACCGCCTGTGTTGAAGGATCGGCCGCCATTGCGACGAGGGCTTCTTCCAGCGGGTTTTCGGGGATGAATTCCATGGCGGGTCTCTACGTGGTGGTTTGCCCGCGCGTGTAGAACGGCGCGGCCTGGAGCATGGCTAAGGAAATCGGATCGGCCGGATCGTGGCGGTCCACCGGGACCACGTCGATGATGAGCTCGGGCAGGATGGCGCCGGCGATCTCGCTCACTTCGGCGCAGATCTTCGCCCAATTGCCGGATGCTTCCACGCCGATCAGCGGATGGGACGGTTCGTTCCGGTTGGAGAACGCGACCTGCATCAGATAGGCCGACTGGATGTTGGCGCGGGCGCGGAAGAGCACCGAGAGCGCCTCGGCCAATTGCGTGGGAAACACGCTGGGCGGAGCGATCAACGCTTCGGAGGCTTTCATGCGCCGCTCGGCCCGCGCGGAAGGATCGAGCCAGAAGGCCAGCTCCGGCGCCGTGAGCCGCTTGCCGCAATCAGTGTTGGGATTGAGCAGGAATTCCACGCCCGGCGTGCAGCGGAAGAGATCGTGACCCTTCATCGAGACGGCGCGCGACTCGCGAAACTCCTTCAGCCGTTCCAGGGAGGAAAACACCGGATGATAATCGCGTCCATTGTGATGGATCAGTCCGATATTGAGCGTGTCGCCCCGCTGTGCTTCCACAAGCTCGCCCTCGCGGCCGCAATCGCCCGGAAGGAACAGGACCGACTCCATCAGCCGGCGATAGAAAGCCGGTCGCGCGAGAACATCGTCCCGCGCGGCGATGAGGCTTTCTTCCAGCGGATTCCCGGTCGTCATGGGCGCTCAGCCTTTGACTGCGTTCCAGGCCCATTCGAGCCAGGGGCCCAGCGCTTCGATATCGGCGCGTTCCACCGTGGCGCCGCACCAGATGCGCAGGCCCGGTGGCGCATTGCGATGCCCCGCGGTGTCGAGCGCCACGCCTTCTTTCTCCAACAGCCCGGTGAGCTTCTTCACCAACCCATGGCGCGCTTCTTCGTCGAGCGCGGTGAAGGCAGGATCGGTGATCTTGAGGCAGACGCTGGTGGGCGAGCGGTAGCTCTCGTCTTCCGCCAGGAAATCGATCCAGGCGGTTTCCTTCACCCAGCGCGCCAAGGCGCCATAGTTGGATTGCACGCGGCCGATGAGGCCCTTCAATCCGCCAATGCCTTCGGCCCATTTCAAGGTGTCGAGATAATCCTCCAGCGCCAGCATGGAGGGCGTGTTGATCGTCTCGCCCTCGAAGATCGCTTCGTTGAGCTTGCCGCCCTTGGTGAGACGGAAGATCTTGGGCAGCGGCCAGGGCGGCGAATAGGATTCCAGCCGCTTCACCGCGTTGGGCGACAGCACCAGCATGCCATGCGCCGCCTCACCGCCCAGCACCTTCTGCCAGGAGAAGGTGACGACATCGAGCTTGTCCCACGGCAGATCCATCGCGAAGGCCGCGCTCGTCGCGTCGCAGATGGTGACGCCTTCGCGATCGTGCGCGATCCAATCCGCGTTCGGCACGCGTACGCCGGACGTGGTGCCGTTCCAGGTGAAGATGGAATCATGGGCCTTCGCGGTTTCGAGCTTTGGCAATTCGCCGTAAGCCGCCTTGCGCACTTCGGCCTTCAGCTTCAATTGCTTGACGGTATCCGTCACCCAATCCTCGCCGAAGCTTTCCCAGGCGAAACAATCCACGGGCAGCGGCCCCAGCAGCGACCACATCGCCATTTCCATCGCGCCGGTGTCCGACGCGGGAACGATGCCGACGCGATAACCCTCGGGAATGCCGAGTATCGCGCGGGTGCGGTCGATCGCCTCTTTCAGCTTGGCTTTGCCCGGCTTGGAGCGGTGCGAACGCCCCAACAGGGCGCCGTTGAGCGCGTCAGGCGTCCAACCCGGCCGTTTGGCACAAGGTCCGGACGAAAAAAAAGGCCGTGCGGGACGCACAGCCGGATGACTCGTCATCATCTGTCATTCCTTTCAGAATGAACGCACTCCGTTGGGGGAGCGTGGCCCACGGGTCTTTTACGGATTCGCGCGTGGCGCGTCAATCACGAAAGCTGTGTTGGAACTCGCGCTCCGTGCGTCGCGTTATCGTTGTGTCGAAGAACGGAATCTCAACCATGTCGCTTGAAGACACCGAAGACTCCACGCCCGAACTCGGCATCGCCGCGGAGAAGGTGCGCTTCATCATCATCAAGGCACGCCAGTACGACGTGAAGGAAGGCGATTCCGATCCGGACGAAGGCTCCAATGCGTCCGATGACGGCATGGCCGATGTGCTGGAAGACAAGCCAGAGACCGATGCGGTGCGACAGGAGCTTGTCACCTTCATCAACAAGGGGTTGGACGAGGAAGAGCAAATGAACCTCGTGGCGCTCGCCTGGCTCGGCCGCGGGACCTACGACCTCGACGAGTGGCAAGACGCGCTCGACACCGCCCGCACGGAGCACGCCAAACGCACCGCGCAATATCTGCTGGGCCTGCCGCTCTTGGGCGACTACCTTGCGGAAGGCCTCGAAGCCTTCGGCGAAAGCTTCGACGACGAAGACGATACGGACTAGGCCGCGCGCCCCCTTTTGCGCCATACTCGCGCGGAGTTATCCGGGGGGGAAACATCATGCGTCTCTTTTTCGCCGCGCTCCTTTGCGCCTTCATCGCCACGCCGGCGCTCGCCGCCGACGCGAGTTCACCCAAAGCCATCATCCTCGACGTTTACGCCCACATTCAGAAGAACGTGGAGTTCGATCCGCCCAACAGCCTTCTCACGCCCAGGCTTGCGGGCCTCATCGCCGGCGACACGGCCGACGCCAAGGGCGAAGTGGGACGGCTGGATGTCGATTTCTGGATCAACGGTCAGGACGGCAAGATCACCAAAGTCGCCGCCAAAGCCCGCCCGGACGACTTGCGTGCCGACCGCCAGGTCGTCACCGTGACGATGGACAATTTCGGCAAGCCGCAAACCGCCATCTTCTATTTCGAGAAGCAGGGCGGCAAATGGCTGATCGACGACGTCCGCTGGACCGGCAAGGACGGCTGGGTCCTGTCGCTCGCCGCCAAATACGGCGACGGCGGAAACTAGAGCAACCTCGACCTCCGCCTTGCGGGGAGGTCGTAAAATGCGGAACGCATTTTACGGGTGGGGGACTCTGCGCGTGCGACTACCCCCACCCGAAACGCTTCGCGTTTCGACCTCCCCGCAAGGGGGAGGTGAATGTTAGATTGAAATCTCTCCACGCATGTAGAGCGCGCACGGTCCCGACAGGACTGTACGGTCGCCGTTGAGCGAGCAGGTCAGATCGCCGCCGCGTGGGCTCACTTGCCGTGCTTTCAGTTCCTTCTTGCCGAGGCGTTGCGACCAGAAGGGTGTCAGTGCGCAATGCGCCGAGCCGGTGACGGGGTCTTCGGGTACGCCTTTTTCCGGCGCGAAGAAGCGCGAGACGAAATCGTAGCCCGCATCGCCGGGTGCGGTGGCGATGCAGCCCCAGATCTCATACGGCCGCAGGAGGGACGCGATGTTGCCGGGGCCCGGAATGCCGCGCACGGCGGCGGCGTCTTTCCACACGGCCACGATATAGCGGCCGCGGAAGAGTTCATCCGGCTCCGTGGTGCCGAGTGCTTCGCCGATCTCGCGCGCGAAGGCGTCCGTCGCGGCAAAGGGCACGATCGGATCGGAGGGCAGTGACATGATGTGTTTGCCGTCGCGGCCGCGCTCTACCGTCAACGTGCCGGAACGCGTTTCGAAGGCGACGGACTTCGCGTCCGGCTCCAGCGTGTCGAACACCAGCCAGGCGCTGGCGAGCGTGGCGTGTCCGCAAAGATCGACCTCGCTCTCCGGCGTGAACCAGCGCAGGTCGTAACGGCCCGCGCCCGTCTTCACGACATAGGCGGTCTCGGCCAAATTGTTCTCATTGGCGATCTTCTGCATCAGCGACGCGTCGAGGAATTTGTCGAGCGGCACTACCGCCGCGGGATTGCCCTCCAGCGGCTTGTTGGCGAAGGCGTCGATCTGCCAGAGCTTGAGATTCATCGCGCGTCACTCCCTGCGAGAGGGAGATTCATATCGCGGAGTGGGCGGCTGAGAACAGGCTTGCGCGCATACCTGTCCCTCAACGGGAAGGTATGCAGCGCATAAGCGTTACGCCGCCGGCTGGTGGACGAGCTGCGCGCGTTTGTCGCCCAGCGCGCGCTTCATCGCGGCCTGCAGCTTCTCGAAAGCGCGGACCTCGATCTGGCGGACGCGTTCGCGACTGACATTGTACTTCTGCGACAGGTCTTCCAGCGTGGCGGGATCGTCGCGCAAGCGGCGCGCCTCGATGATGTCGCGCTCGCGTTCGGTCAGCTCGCTGAGCGCCGAGGTGAGGAGATCGTGGCGTTCGCCCTGCTCCTCGCGTTCGGCGAGGCGGGTTTCCTGGTCCAGCGTGTCGTCGGCCAGCCAGTCCTGCCATTCGGATTCGGAATCCGAGCGCAGTGGCGCGTTGAGGGACGAGTCCGGCGCGGTGAGGCGCCGGTTCATGTTGGTGACTTCCTGCTCCGGCACGGCGAGCTGGCGGGCAATCTCTTTCGTATGCTCAGGCGTCAGATCGCCTTCCTCGATGGCGGAGATCTTCGTCTTGGCCTTGCGCAGGTTGAAGAACAGCTTCTTCTGCGCGGCGGTGGTGCCCATCTTCACGAGGGACCACGAGCGCAGGATGTATTCCTGGATGGAGGCGCGGATCCACCACATGGCGTAGGTCGCCAGGCGGAAGCCCTTGTCCGGCTCGAAGCGCTTCACGGCCTGCATGAGGCCTACATTGCCCTCGGCCACCACTTCGGCCAGCGGCAGGCCGTAGCCGCGATAGCCCATGGCGATCTTGGCGACGAGGCGCAGATGCGAGGTGACGAGGCGGCGGGCGGATTCGGGGTCTTCATGCTCGCGCCAGGCCTTGGCGAACATGTACTCCTCCTCCGGCTCCAGAAGCGGAAACTTCCGGATTTCGGTGAGGTATTTCGACAGTCCGCCCTCACCCTGGAGGGCTGGCAAACCACGGCTGCTCATTTTTCGACCCCATTTGACCGTCCCCTTGTAGAGGTCCCAAGCGGAGGGCGGTCACCCTTCAAAACGTCCGGCGCTGCCAATCGGTGAACGGATTTCGCCTCATGGAAGCCGGAGCTCGATGTCATATGTAGGAAATATCAAGCGGGATTCAAGTTTCGTTCATGTCAGGTTGAGTCCGCGCAAGGCATTGACCAGATTGGCGAAATCCTCCGGCCAAGCCCTTTCGAAGCGCATGGTCTTCTGCTCGCTGGGGTGGAAGAAGCCCAGCAGCCAGGCATGCAGGGCCTGGCGAGGGAATTCGGCCGCGGCCTCATAAGCCGCCGCTTCCGCCCCGGTCTTGGGGCGGGGCACGGCGCGGGCCCGGCCATAGGTCGGGTCGCCGATCAGCGGGTGGCCCAGATGGGTGAGATGGACACGAATCTGATGCGTCCGCCCCGTCTCCAGCCGGCATTCGATCAGTGAGGCGAAGGGCCGGTGCGCGGGTCCAAAGCGTTCGATCACGCGGTAGCGGGTGCGGGCTTCCTTGCCGCCACTCCTAAGCACCGTCATGCGCTTGCGGTCGAAGGGATTGCGGCCGATCAGGCCTTCGACCATCCCTTCGGCCACGCGCGGCGCACCCCAGACCACGGCGTAGTAAGCGCGCTCGATGGCATGCGCGGCGAACTGCTTGCCCAAGCTCGTCATGGCCCGCTCATTCTTGGCGGCGACGAGGAGGCCGGAGGTGTCCTTGTCCAGCCGGTGGACGATGCCCGGCCGCGCTTCGCCGCCGATGCCCTGTAATGACTGCCCGCAATGGGCGATCAGCGCGTTGACGAGGGTGCCGTCCGGGTTTCCGGCGGCGGGGTGGACGACGAGGCCGGCCGGTTTGTCGAGCACGATGACGTCCTTGTCCTCATAGACGATGTCGAGCGGGATATCCTGGCCCTGGGGCTTGGCGGAGACCGCTTCCGGCACCGCGATATCGTAGGTTTCTCCCGGTTTGACCCTGGTATTGGGGTCTTTTATGGTCGCGCCCCCGCGGCTGACGGCGCCTTGCGCGATCAGGCCCTGCAGCCGGGAGCGCGACAATTGGGGCAGCTTAGACGCCAAAAGGCGGTCGAGCCGCTGGCCCGCCGCCTCGTCTCCCACATCCGCGCGTAACGATCCGTCCACGGAGGAATTACCCTTGTCCGACACTCTGCCCGCCAATGACGATCCGAAAGCGGCGCCAAACTACCGCGTCATGAAGACCATCGTCATCACTCTTGGCGCGCTGATCATGCTGGCCTTCGCGGTGCTGGTCTGGGGCTTCGTCGCCCGGCTGAACGGCCACGACCCCAGCGAGCACAGCTCGGCCGATTATTTCCTGCCGGTTGGATCGCACATCCTCTCGGTCCAGACCACGCCCACCGGCCGCCTTTATATGGTGGTGCAGACGCCCCAAGGCCAGGAAGTCGATGTCTTCGACGCGGATGACGGCAAGCTGATCGTCCGCATCCGGCCGCAGAAATAGTGCGCCCCGCCCTGCGCGACCAGATCGTGGCAGAGGCGCGGGCCGCTTTCCCGCGCGAGTGCTGCGGGCTGATCGAGGGCGTGCGCGAGGACGGGGCGTTCGAAATCACGGCTCTCCATCCCACGCGCAATCTCGCGTATGAGCCGGACCGTTTCCTCCTCGATCCCGCCGAGCACATGGCCCTGCGGCGGCGCTTGCGCGGAACGGGCCGCCAGATCATCGGCTGCTACCACTCCCACCCCGACGGCCGCGCCGTTCCGAGTGTGCATGATCAGGCGTTCGAGGACGGTTTCCTTTGGCTGATCGCCGCGCTCGATATGCACAGCGGCTACTCGCTCGCGGCCTATGTTCCAAAGGGCGGTTCGTGGGACACAATCGCACTGTCATGCAGCTGATCTTCCTCCACGGCCCGGCCGCCAGCGGCAAGCTCACAGTGGCGCGCGAACTTTCGGCGCTCACGGGCATCCGGCTGTTCCACAATCACCTGGTGGTGGACGCGCTGCTGGCCGCATTCGATTTCGGCAGCGCGCCGTTCGTGGCGCTGCGCGAGGAATTCTGGCTCTCCGTCTTTTCCGAAGCCGCCAGCGCGGGCACCTCGCTGATCTTCACCTTCGCGCCGGAACGCACGGTGCATCCCGCCTTCGTCGCCCGCGCCGTGAAGGCCGTGGAAGCGGCGGGTGGCAAGGTTCGCTTCGTTTCGCTGACCGTCTCCGAAGCGGAGCAGGCGCGCCGGATCGGCGCCGCCTCCCGCCAAGGAACGGGCAAATTGACCGCGCCGGACCTGCTGGCCCGCCTGCGCCAGGAGGGTGCGTTCGACTTCCCGCCCATCCCCTCGGAGCTGGAGATCGACACGGGGGGCATGCCGCCCGCCGAGGCCGCAAGGCGGATCGCCGTGGTTTTCCAGCTCTCTTGATCGGCTTGCCGCGTGGCGGCTATAAGCCCCTCCCCGCTGGCTCCCATCGTCTAGCGGTTAGGACGCGGCCCTCTCAAGGCTGAAACCGGGGTTCGATTCCCCGTGGGAGCGCCACCCTTCGCCAAGGCTTCGGATGGCAGGCCACTGCGATGCAGCCGGCGTGGAGAAAATCCGATCAGTCGTGTCGTGAAATGAGGTGCCGTTCCAGCGTCTCTGTGGTGACGTTTGTCTCGGATTTGCCGTCCGGCTCTTTGATCGTCAGCTTTATGACCTTCGTTCGGCGGCGCACGTTCCCAACGGAATCCGTTTCGAATTCGACCGTGATCGTCCCGGAAATGGTCTTCTTCGCCCACTCAAGAAGCGCTGCATCGAGGGGCACCGGCTTCTTCAGGATATCACCAGCGACGACGTCGGCTTCGGCGCGGCCATGGCGAACCACTTCGGGATTGAGAGGCATCTCTACCGTGAAGGTCGCGCCATCCGGTCCGGCTGCTTTCCTTGCCACTATTCCGGCGCTGAGCGCGTCGCGGTCCTGATAGGAAGCGCCGTCGCGAAGGCCGGCGCCTCCGAGATCGAACTGTTCGACCGTTTTGATCACCGACAGCGGATCGCACTCGATGCGAAAGGCATTCCAGGTGAAAATCCAGTGCCCGCAGACGGCGCGGGTCCATTGAGCAACCTTCAGCCAGCCGTCGAGACGGGCTTCCAGGTCGGGGCCGTTGAGCAATTGCGCGGGTCCGCCGAACGGCTTGAAAATCCGCGCGGGAAGCTGCCAATAGTCGGCTCTCTCCTCCGCCGGTACCTCCTTCGGCAGATCGTATTCCAGCTCCAGGCCGTCCGCCCTGAGGCCGATCACCTTTTCGATGATCGCATCGTTGTCGTGCGAGCTTCCCGATGATCCATTGCCGTCCTGCTGCGCGGAATCCCTGGTCAAGGTGATTTCGTAGGTGTCGCCCACTTGCGGCGCAGGGGGCGATGCACCGGCGCTCGCAACAATGGCCGGCAAGAGCAGCGCAGCTACCAGGAACGGGATAAATTTCATGCCCACAGACTGCGCGCTTGTGGCCGCGCTGACAATCTCCGCGAGGGGCAAAAGCGATCGTTGCGGGGCTCCGCGCGGGAGCGTAGGGAAGCTGGCGCCACTCGAACGGTGAAGGCCCGATGCTCCGCCTGTATTTCGCGCCAGTTCGATCGCGCGGCGCCCGGCGCCGGACAAGACACGCCGTCCGGCCGTTATCCCGTGCTCTACGACGGGGACACGATGCTCTCGGAGTCCGGCGCCGTCGTTCAATATGTGCTGGAGAAATTCGGGAATGGGCGCTTGCAGCCCGCGATCGGCAGCCCGGAACGGGCCGCGTATCTCTATTGGTTTCATTATTCGGAAGCGAGTGCTGCGGTGCCCATCAACCAGTATGTCGGCCTGGCCGTGTATGGGAGTGAAGCGGAGAAATACGCGGACATGATCGCGCGCGCGCAACAGGGCGCCGATCGCGTGCTCGATTCCGTGGAAGCGGCGATCACGGGGCGTTCGTTCCTGGTGGGCGATGATTTGACCGGCGCCGACATCATGATGGGCTTCACGCTCTGGTCGGCGCGGATGCTGAAACTGCTCGACGCCCGCCACCCCGAGACGCTGCGCTACTTCAACGAACTGAAAGCCAGGCCTGCCTTCGCGAAGGCACTGGCCGAGGGCCGAAGCTGAAAAGCCGCCTGTTGACATCCGGGCGGATGTGAAGCAAACATCACATTAAGTGATGGAGGCTTCATATGGCTCGCAATCAGAAATTCGCGTTGTTTATGGCATTGGCGATCATCGGCGGCCTCGGGATCGCGCTCTCGACGTTCCTGGCGGTTGGCCGTGCCCACGGTGCCCCGCCCGACATGGCGCGCATCATCGCGGGGACGCTCATCGTAGCACTGGCGATGGGTTGGGCCATGTTCTTCACGGTGCGGGCGCATTTCGCGCAGGATGAGTTCAAGCGCCAGCGCGAGATCTCGGCATCCTTCTGGGGCGGCTGGATGGGAATTGCCGCGTCCGCGCCGGTCTTCTTCTTCATTGCGATGGGTGGGCTGGGGCATCTCGCAACCGTAAGCGCGCCGCCCGTGCGTATTTTCACGATCGGCTATCTGCTGCCCACGATCTTTGGTGTGATCGGTACCATCGGTGCGCGGTTCTGGCTCCGCCGTCGCGACAGCTGACCGATGAAAAACCTCCTGAAGGTCCTGCGCGCGGAACGGGATTGGACACAGGCCGAGCTGGCGCGGCGGCTCGATGTCTCGCGCGAATCCATCAACGCCATCGAAAAAGAGCGTTACGATCCGAGCCTTCCGCTGGCGTTCGAGATCGCCGGGCTGTTCGGCAAGAAGATCGAGGACGTGTTCCTCCACACGAAGCGTTGATCCATGCCGGACCAAACCCGAACGCTCGCGGCACAGGCCTGGCTCGATGTCGGCGCGCTGCTGGACCTGCAGCTTTCGCCTCTGGGCCAGCGTGCCATCGACGCGCTCGCGCCGAGGCCGTCGGAGGTGATCGTCGATATCGGCTGCGGCGCCGGGCAGACCGTGCTGCAGCTTGCGGAGCGGGTTGGGCCGGAGGGGCAAGTCATCGGCGTCGACATCGCGCCGCTTCTACTGGAACGCGCGCGGGCACGGGCAGAAGGCTTGCGGCAAGCGCGGTTCATCGAATGCGATGCGGCACGGCTATCTCTTCCGGAGAAGTGTGTCGACGGGTTCTTCTCGCGCTTCGGTGTGATGGCGTTCGCGGACCCCGTTGCCGCGTTCTCCAATTTCCACCAGCTGATGAAGCCGTCCGGCCGGTTGGCGTTCGTCTGTTGGCGTGCGCTGGAAGACAACGAGCTCGACATCCTGCCGCTTCGCGCCGCCGGATTGGAAGATCGCGCGGACCGGACGCCGTTCCGCTTCGAGGATCCGAAATTTACACGCGCGGTCCTGAACGAGGCTGGTTTTATACAGGTCGACATCCAGCCCTATGACCGTCCTGTTTCGAGCGGGGGGCTGGGCGCTATGGCGACAGTGCTGCTGAAGGCGGGACCGCTCGGCAAAATCATCAGAGAGAATACCGAACTGCGCGAAGCGGCCGAGCGCCGGCTTCGCGCAGCTTTGGAAGCGAAGATCGTTGATGGCCAGGTCGCGCTGAACGCGGCCGTCTGGATCGTCACGGCGCTCGCGTCTTAAGGCGCTCGCGCGGGCTCTCGCCGGTCCAGCGTTTGAAAGCGCGGGAGAAGGCGGCGGGGTCGGAGAAGCCGACGAGATAGGCCGTCTCGTTCACTGAGACCTTCTTGCCGCCCAGATAGTGCAGCGCCAGCCGGTGGCGCAATTCGTCCAGCACTTTCTCGAAGCTGGTGTCTTCCGCTTTCAACTTGCGGAACAGGGTCTGCCGGCTGAGGCCGAGGCGGGAGGCGATCTCGTCCATGTTCGCATCGCCACGATGCAGCAGCGGGATCAGCAGGCCCTCGGCCTTGCCGCGCGTGGTTTGGGACGCTTCGAGACTTTTGAGCAGCGCCTCGGCGCGCTCGCTCAGGATTCCGAATACGTAGCGCGACGACGGCGCGGGATCGGGCTTCAGCGTGAGCCAGCTGTCGTCGGTGAGGAGTGCGTTGCGATCGCTATCGAACACCACCGGCATCTGGAAGATGCGGTCATATTCCGCGCGCCAGGCAGGGGCGGAATGGGTGACGTGGATGGCCTTTATGATCCCGCTCTGGCCAAAGCGGCGCGCGGTGCAGACCATGCGGGCGAAACTGGATTCGGTCATCTCGGGGAAGTCGTTGGAGTTCCCGCGCGTGTCGACGATCCAGAGCTTGTCGCCATCGCGTAACAGCAGAAGGCGATCACCGGCGCCGTCGATCTCCACGATCAGCTTGGCGAAGCGGTTGAGCTGGAGGAACGCGTCGGCCATGGTTTCCGACGCCATGCCGATCAGGCCCACGATGGAGAGTTCGTCCATCGCATAGGCCTCGCCGAAATGCAGCGCCAGCGCGGGATCGCCGCTCAGTTCCTTCCCGGCCCGCATCAGCGCCACGAAATTCGCGAAAGGCACGCGGTTGTCCTGGTCCTGCAACATTTGCGGATCGATCCCGGAGCGCGCGGCAAGCGTCGCCGCGTCGGCGCCTTTCGATACGGCCAGCTCCATCAGGGCGCGTGCGAAGCCGGCGGCGAGACTGGCCATCATCCGGCCTGTCGCGAGGCGCGAGGGCTTGTTCCCGTCCAGCGCTTGAAGGCGCGACTGAAGGCGGCGGGATCGGAGAAGCCGACGAGATAGGCCGTCTGGTTCACCGAGACTTTCTTGCCGCTCAGATAATCCAGCGCCAGGCGGCGGCGCAGATCGTCCAGCACCTTCTCGAAGGTCACGCCTTCCTCTTTCAACCGGCGGAACAAGGTCTGGCGGCTCACCGCCATCTTGCCAGCGATCAGCTCCATGCTGGCCGTGCCGGTGTGGAGCACGGGCATCAACAAGCTTTCGACTCTGCCGCGCGTCGTCTTCGAGCTCTCCAAATTCTTGAGCAGCGCGTCGGCATGCTCGCTCAATATGCCGAAAGCATAGCGCGGCTGGAGCTGGATGCGGTGGTTCATTCCCGCTTCGTCGAGCTGGATGGCGTTCCAGTCACTCCCGAACGTCACCGGCGCGCGATAGACGCGTTCGTATTCCGCGGCATAGGCGGGAGGCGTATGCGTGACGTGCACCGCCTTGGCCAGGTTCGTCACGCCGAACTGGCGCGGGCCGCAGATCATGCGGGCGAAGGTGGATTCGGTGAGTTCGAAGAAATCGTCCGGATTCTGGCGCGTGTCGATCAGCCAGATGCCGCCGCGTGTGGGCGCGACCTTGAAGCGGTCCGGCCCACCGTCGAACTCGACGACCAAGCGGCCGTAGCGGTTCAACTGCGCCAGCGCCTCCGGCATGGTTTCGGAGGCATTGCCGATCAGGCCCACGACCGAGATGTTGGCGAGGTCGTTGGTCTCGCCATAGTGCAGCGCCAGCGCTGGATCGCCCGACAGCGTCTTGCCCGCCCGCATCAGCGCCACGTATTTGGCGAAGGGGATGCGGGTGTCCTGGTCGGCCAGGTCCTTCGGATCGATGCCGGAGCGGACGGCGAGTTCTGCCGCGCTCGCCCCCTTCGAGACGGCGAATTCCAGCAGCCCACGCGCCAGCCCGGCCGCGACCGTCAGCTCAGCCATGACTCGGGGCCGTTTGTTACCTGCGGTCATGTTTTTGACGCCTGGCGTCATGGGGCGATGGACCGGTGATCTCTATCTGAACCTAAGGATGGCCAGGCTGGGGGACAAGCACTCGTCCCGGAGGCCGCCTCTTGAGGAGTCAGAACGATGCCGATCCTTCCCATAAGCCCGGATGCCCCGTTGCTGGTGCGCGCCGCGGCGGAGACGGTGCTGGTGGCGCATATCGCGGGCGGCACTGGCGGGATCATCTCGGGCACCGTCGCGCTGTTGTCGCGCAAGGGCGAGCGGCTGCATCGCGCGGCGGGGACTGTGTTCTTTGTCTCCATGCTGGTGATGTCTGGCATCGGGGCGGTGGTGGCGCCGTTCTTTCCGGACCGCGTCTCCGCCATGGCGGGAGCTTTCACCTTCTATCTGGTGCTGACGGGCTGGATCACGGTGCGGCGGCAGGAAGGGCGCATTGGTGTGTTCGAGAAGACTGCGTTCGCTTTCGCGCTGGCCATCGCGGCCACGGATTTCGAGCTCTGGCGCATGGCGATGGCGACCCCGTCGCACACGCTCGACGATTCGCCGCCGCAGGCTTTCTATGTGATCGGGTTGCTGGTGGCGCTGGCGGCAACAACCGACCTGAAGGTGATCCTGCGCGGCGGAATCTCCGGCGCGCAACGCATCGCGCGGCATCTGTGGCGATTGAGCGCTGCGCTGTTCATCGCGGCCGGGTCCTTCTTCCTGGGACAGCAGCCGGTGATGCCGAAATTCATCCAGGGCTCGCCGCTGCTCTTCGTGCCGGAGATCGCGATCATCGCCCTGCTGCTCTTCTGGCTCGTCCGCGTGCGGCTGACGAAGTGGTATGCACGCGGCAGCACCGCGCCGATGGTGGCTGCGGAATGATACTCATCGTGCATATCGCGGCGGGAAGCCTTGGCATCCTGTCGGGCTTCGCGGCGCTCTTGTCGCGCAAGGGCCGGCGGGCGCATCGCGCCTTCGGCACGGTGTTCGTCATCGCCATTCTGACCATGGCCGCGATGGGAGCGGCGCTCGCCATCGCGATCCCACAGCGCGCCACCACCATCGTGGCCATCCTCGCGTTCTATTTCGTCGCGACCGCCTGGGTGACGGTGCGGCGCGAGGAAGGCAGCATCGGGTTGTTCGAGAAGACCGGCGTGCTGGTGCCGTTGGGCGCGGCAGCCTCGCTCTTCGTCTTCGGCGTGCAGGCGCAGATGGCAGGCAAGCTGGAAGGCGTGCCGTCGCTACCCTATTTCGCTTTCGCGGGCTTCGCCGCTTCGATCGCCATCCTGGACATCAAGGTGATCCGTCAAGGCGGCGTGCGGGGCGCGGCACGCATCGCCCGGCATTTGTGGCGGATGTGCGCAGCGCTTCTGTTCGCCTGCGCCAATTTTTTCCTCGGCCAGCAGAAGGTGATGCCGCTCTTCCTGCATGGCTCGCCGGTCCTGTTCCTGCCGGAAATCGTGGTGCTGTGCGCCATGATCTACTGGCTGATCCGCGTGCGTGTTCCGCCACGGCGCCTGCAACCCGTTCCTTGAGGATAGTCATGCTGACCCGGATATTTCCCAAACTGATCGACAACCGCGCTCGCGGCCATTGGCTCGCGATCTGGATTCTCGTTCCCATCGTCCTGCTGAAGCTGGTGATCGGGACGAACTCCATCCTCAACACCCGCATGGTGGCCATTTCGGCCGACGGCATTCCCATCGGCAGCTTCGATCCCGGGGGCGCGCAAGCCGTGATCGGGCTGTTCGCGCTGTTGGGGCTGTCGCAATTGCTGGTGGCGTTCCTGGGCGCCACGGTGCTGATCCGCTACCGCGCGATGATCCCTTTCATGTATCTGCTGCTGCTGTTCCAGCAGCTGGGCGGCAAGGCGATGGTGATGCTGCGTCCCGTCACGGAAACAGGCGAGCACGATGTCGGCTCGGCCGTCATCCTCGCCATCCTGGCGTTGACCGTGATCGGCTTTGCGCTGTCGCTCCTCGGGAAGCCCGCGCCGGAAAATCCCTGAATCTTTGGCATTCCTTCCCACCTAGGATTACCGTAATTTCAGGATTCGCGAGCCGTCGCGGATTTCCCGTGGGGATTTTCATGGCCATTGCCACAAGCGATTTTTCCTTCGACATCGGCCGCGTGGCGAGCCGGACGTTTGCCGTCATCGGCCGCAACTTCGTGAGTTTCTTCGTTCTGGCGATCGTGGCGCTGCTTCCCTACATCCTCATGAGCGCTTTGATGACGCAGGCGGTGTTGCCGGGTGTGCGTACCGGCGTGCTCTCGCCCGAATATGGGCTTTTGATCCTTGGCGGCTGGATCGTCAGCTACGGTTTCAATTTCGTACTGCAGGGCGCGCTGACCCACGGCACGATCATGGACCTCAATGGCGGCCGCGCCTCGCTGGGCGACCTGCTGATGACGGGCCTGCGCTTCCTGTTCCCGCTCTTCGCCATCGCGCTCCTGATGGTCCTCGTCTTCATCGTGTCCTATGTGGTGCTGGTGCTCCCGGGCATTTTCCTGCGCCTGCTTTGGCTGATCGGCATAAGCTTCGTGGTTTATATCGTGCCGGTTGTCATGCTGCTGGTGATGTGGTCGGTGGTCGTTCCCGCGAAGGTCGTGGAAAACACCGGCATCTTCGCAAGCTTCGGCCGCAGCGCCCGGCTCACAAAGGGCCATCGCTGGGCGATCCTCGGACTGATCGTCATCTATGCCGTGGGCGCCGCGATCATATACTCCATACTCCTAGCGATTTTCGGCTTTACTTTCCTGGCCGGCGATCTGGGGATGACATCCATTCTCAGTTTCGCGGCCAGCACGCTGGTCAAGGCCGCGTTCACCGTCGTCTCCTCCACCGGAGTGGCCTGCATCTATTACGAGTTGCGCAGCGGCAAGGAAGGCGTGGGCTCGGAGCAGCTGGCTTCGGTGTTCGAATAGGAGCGCGATCCCGCGAAGTGTGCAGCGGTTCGCGTCAGATCGCGCGACCAACGATAAAGGCTAACTTTTATCGAACTTGTCTTTCTTGCGCCGGCCGAACAGGAGCTTGGTTTCGAGCCGGCGCCTGAGCGCGGTGTAATAGGCGGAGAGGAATTCGCCGTCGGGCGTGGCGTCGTCGGCCATGCCGATCTTGGCGCGGATGCGAAGCGCCACCGCTTTCATCGTCTCGGGACTCCTGCGGCGCAACACGTCTTCCAGCACCGAAAGTTCGTGGATGCCGTAGGCATCGAGCGCCGCCTGCGTGAAGACGAGGCCCGCATCCTGCGGGCTGGACGCCGCGACATCGGCTTCCAGCTTGCGCTTGGGCGTGCGCACCACCCAGGTGCCGGCGATGAGGTCGCCGATGCGCAAGCGGTCTTTGTTCAGAAGCGGGAACAGCGCGAAGATTCCGCACCACACGATGGCGATGATGGAGATCCACGCATCCACCACCTGCGCCTGGCTGGCCAGGAAAGAGAGCGGCAGGAAGATCTCGAGCTCGCGCATGGCGTTGCGCGCGAAGATGGCGTCGGCGGTGAGCGCGCCGCCGTCGCGCGTGGCGACGCGGATGCCCAGGATGCGCTTGCCCGGCGTGGCGCCGCGCGGCGTCATTTCCCAGGCGGTGAAGTAGAAGACGCGCAGCACGAAAAAGCCCAGCAGCCACAGCGCCATGACGACTTCGCCGAGCACGTCGGAGCCCACCAGCGAGTCGCCCGCCACGCACACAAGGGTCAGCGCGACCAGGAACACCACGATGAAAAAGACATCGAGGAAGAAGGCCGAGGCGCGCTGGCTCGCATCGGCCAGCATCACTTTGAGGTCCACGCCTTCCGGCGTCACCAGCGCGCGCTGCATGCGCGTGGGCGAATTGCGCGCCTGGGCCTTCGCCGCGGCGCTCATGGCGCTGCCTGCGTGGGCTCCGGCTCCGTGAGCCTGCGGTCGCGGGCGTAGAAGAAAGACAGCCAGATGAGCGCTGTCGCGCCGGAGACCGAATAGCGGATCACCGTGTCGGAGATGAGCTGGCGCGCATAGCCTTCGAGCAGCCCCGCCACCGCCAGCATGAGAACGACGCCCACCATCACGATGGCGGCCAGCCTGCCCGCCGCGGTCAGCGCGTCGAGCCTGGTTTTCTCGCCCGGGAAAGCGAGCGCCCAGCCGATGCGGAATCCCGCCGCACCCGCCAGCGTGAT
Source organism: Rhizomicrobium sp. (assembly GCA_036489435.1). Classification (GTDB taxonomy): domain Bacteria; phylum Pseudomonadota; class Alphaproteobacteria; order Micropepsales; family Micropepsaceae; genus Rhizomicrobium. The sequence goes on from DASXFU010000038.1 coordinate 188,055, forward strand.
GGCGAAAAGTTCGGTGAAGCCGTGGATCAGGATCCAGCCGCCGAAATCCACCGCCAGTCCGTGCTGCGCATAAACCGCCCACAGCGCGCCCAGCATCAGCCCGTTGGTGAGCAGGAGATAGGCGGTTGGCAAGCCGCAGGCGAAGCCCAGCGCGAAGGCCATCATCGCGACCTGGGCGTTGTGGGTGAACAGGAAGCCCGCGAAGACGGTGAGGCCCTGCGCGCCATGATTGTCGTGGAGCGATTCTCTCAGGAATTTGGCGGAGGCGCCGGGATCGCGGCCCTCCGCCATGCCTTCGGAGATGAAGGCGTAGAACCAGTCCGAACTCGTCATCACCAGCACGAAGCCGACAACGGCGCCCACAAGGCCCAGCGCGGCGGCAAGGATCGTCTCGCGCCACAACATCTGCACGGCGGCGCGCCAGTCCTGCGTGAAGAACCGCGCGAACCGCTCGCGGATGGTGGAGCGCGTGCCGTAGACGCAGAAATAGGCCCGCGTGCACAAGGTCTCCAGATAGGCGATGAGGTTCTGGTCCAGCGACACCGCGCGCGCCGCCGACAGCGAGGACAAGGCCGAACGATAGAGCACGGGGATCGCCACCACGTCGTCGTCGCTCAACCGCGAAGAGCGGCCGCGCTCGAACAAAGTGAGCAGCGTTTCGAGGCGCTGCCAGTCGGCTTCGCGCTCGGCACGGAAGCGGTGGCTTTTGAGATCGGGCGCCTCCATCTAGCCGCGCCCCTGTTTGACGGCGAGATAGGCCTGCAGCAGCTTCATGCCGATATGATCCGCCGGCGCATCGATCACGTCGACGCCCAGCCGTTTCAGCCGCGCCGTCACGGCGCCGCGCTCGCGCAGCATGGCATCGGCGAGAATGGCGCGGGAGACGTCGGCCGGCTCGTTGGGTTCGGCGCGCGCCATGGCCTCCAGCTCCTCGTCGCGGAAGGCGATGAAGAGCACCTGGTGGCTGGCGATCAGGCGCTTGACGTTCTCGATCATCAGTTCGGCGCTGATCGTGTCGGAGAAGTCGGTGAAAACGACCACGATGGCGCGATGCTGGAGCGTGGCGGAAAGCTGCGTCAGCCCGTAGGTGAAGTTGGTCTCGGCGGTGGAGTAATCGATCTGCGCCGCGACGCGCTGGAGCACCGCGAAGGCATTCGGCCCCGCCACCGTGCCGCTGGCGATCACCGGTTTCTCGTCGAAAGCGAAAACGCCCACGCGGTCGCCCAGCCGCAGCGCCACATAGGCCAGCAGCAGCATGGCTTGGATGGCGCGGTCGATGCGGGGCTGGCCGAGCAGCGGCTCGCACATCTGCCGCCCGCTATCCAGCGCGAAGACGATCTGGAGATTTTCCTCCGCCTGGAATTCGCGCACCAGCGGCGTGTTGTGGCGGGCGGATTGTTTCCAGTCGATCATCCGCCGGTCCATGCCGGTCTGGAATTCGCGCAGCGACGAGAACTCCGAGCCTTCGCCGCTGCGCAATTGCGCGCGCACGCCGAAGCGTCCGGTCTCGCGCTGGAACAGGCGCACCGCTTCGTCCTTCACCGTCGCGATATTGGGGATGACGAAGATCTTGCGGCCTATGGCCTCCACCCGCTGGCGCCAGCACAGGCCGAGCGGTCCCTGCCAGCGCGCCCAGAGATTGGAGATCTGTTCCTCGCCGCGCCGCCTGGGCACCAGCGTGAAGGCAGCGTCCGCCGTTCTGCCGTCCACGGCGCAAGTTTGCCGCTCTGGCACGACATCAACGCGGTTGCCGGAGTCCACCGCCAGTTCGACGCGCGACGGCGCCGTGCGGGCGAAGGACATGTGCAACGATGCATCGGCTTTCCCGGCCACGCCCAATGTCACCGGCGCCTGCAGCGCGAATTGCAAGCTGCGTGGTCCGGCGGCGAAGGCGAAGTCGAGCAGGAACAGGCAGACGGAGAAGATCACCCAGGCCACGCCAATCAGCCAGAAGGATGGCGACACCATCCCTCCTGCCAGGGCCAGCGGAACGCCCGCCAGCGCCACGATGATCATGCGCCGCGTGGGATACATTCTAGCGGGGCGCCTCGACGGTGTCGGCGATGGCGCGGATGATGTCGTCGGCCTGCCGCCCGTCGATCTCGGCGGCGGGCGAGAGCACCACGCGGTGGCGCAGCGCAGGCAGCACCAGCGCCTTCACGTCGTCGGGGATCACATAGTCGCGCCCGTCGAGCGCGGCATGCGCTCGCGCTGCCGCCGCCAGCATCGCGCCGCTCCTCGGGCTTGCGCCATGCGACAGGTCGGGCGAGGCACGCGTGGCGCGGATCAGGCTCACAATGTACTGCACCACCGGCTCGGCCAGATGGGCGGTCGCCACCGTGGCCACGCATTCGGTGAGGATCGCCTTGTTGGTGACGGGCGTGATGCCCAGCGCCGCGGGATCGGGCATGCGCACCGATGCGCCTTGCGCCGTCACCAGCGCCACTTCTTCCGCTTCGCTCGGATAAGAGAGCGTGTGCTTGAAGAGGAAACGGTCGAGCTGGGCTTCCGGGAGCGGATAGGTGCCCTGCTGCTCGATAGGGTTCTCCGTGGCGATCACCATGAAGCGGTCGGCGAGTGGATGCGTCTTGCCGTCGAGCGTGACGCGGCGCTCCTGCATGGCTTCGAGCAGGGCCGCTTGCGTCTTGGGCGGTGTGCGGTTGATCTCGTCGGCCAGCAGCAGTTCGCAGAAGATCGGTCCGGGATTGACCGTGAAGCTGGAGGTCTGGAAGTTGAACTGGTTGGTGCCCACGATGTCACCCGGCAACAGGTCCGGCGTGAACTGGATGCGGCCGAACTGCAGATCGAGGCTCGCCGCGAAGCATTGCGCCAGCAAGGTCTTCGCCGTGCCGGGCGGGCCTTCCAGCAAAATGTGCCCGCCGCAGAACAGCGCCACCAGCATCAGCTCGACGGTATCGGACTGGCCCACAACGGCCTTGGCGACCTGCGCGCGGATGCTGTCCGCCAGCGCCTTCAATTCAGCCACGTTCATGCAAAATCCCCCGTCTCCATCGGAACAGTTTTCGTGCGACGCGGACCAGCTCGGCCGTGTCTTCGACGTTATTGGCTTCCAAACGCAATTGCGCGAAACCCGGTTCGCCCGCCGCCACGCCGCGCCGCTCGACGGTGCTGACCCACTCCGGATCGGCGGCGCGCTGTGGCGGCACGCCGAGCTGGGTGGTGACGAGGTTGAGCGTCGTCTGCGCATAGCGCGGCGCCATGCGCGGCTCGCGGCGCATGATGCGGATGACGGCGGCGGTGTTGTCGGCCAGCGCGCGCTTGCCGAATGCGAAGACGCGGTCGGGCAGTTTGGGCGAGCCGAAACGGCTCATGGCATGGAAGGCGATCAGCGCCGCCGCCAACAGCGCGCAAAGCGTGGCGCCCAGGAAAGGCGGCGTGAACACGGTGCGCACCAGATCGGGCGAGGAGCGGAAACCGTTCAGCGACACATCGATCATGGCGGGCATTTTGTATTGCAGCGCGTTGATCAGGTTGAGGCCCGCGCGCGCCGTCTCGCCATCGTGCAGGCCCTGATTGTTGAGCAGGTCCGGCTCGGCGAGGATGAAAATCGTCGTGCCGCTGATATGGGCCAGCACGATGTGGTCTGCGCCGTCGACGATATCGGGATCGAGCTTTTTGCCGGAGATGGTCTGGATCCTGTCGATGATGACCGGTTTGGTGGGCACGGCATTGGCGTGAATCTCATTCACCGCCTTGAACCGCGCCGGGCCCTCGCCGTCGCCCTGCGTGATGGTGATGTCCTTGAGGAGGTCGGCCAGCGGCAGCGCGATGGTCTGCCCAGGATACGTACCCGCCTTCGTCACCCAGCCCGGATGCAGCGGGTCGCGTGCTGCAATCCATTTCGGCAACACGATGAGCCGGATGCCGTTATGGGAAAGCTTGTCGACATCCGCCGCCGCGGAATAGATCTCGGGCGTCAGCACCAGCAGGCCCATCCAGCCCACATGCGCGTTGCGGTTCAATCGCATCGGCTGGTCTTGCGTGTTGTCGACCAGAAAGCGCAGGCCCGCGAAGCCGATGGCGGATTTCGACAGCGCGTTGGCGGTGCCCGAACTGTCGTTGCGCAGGTCCGGCGCGAAGGCGCTGAGCACGAAGAAGGCGAGCAGCGACAGCGCGCTCACAATGGCGAGCCCGATGGCGAGTTTGGGCGCGATGATGGCGCGCATGGAGGGAGGCGGGCTCAATGCGCGCCTCTCCATACGGGCTCAAGGGCGAAGGCGCGGTAGTCCTCGCGGCAGCGGGCGAAATCGTCGGGCCCGATGCTGGCGCCGGCGAATAGCCCGCGCTCCACCACGCGCGTGATCCCGGAGAAAGCGGCGCGCGCCTGCTCGGGCAGCGCCTGTAGCATGCCGATCTCGCGGCTGGTGAAGGTGGGGCGCACCAGTTTGGGGCGCCGCTCCTGGATGTCCTCGATGGAGCGCAGCAGGATCAGGTGCACGGCTTCGGAATAGAGACCTTGCGCCGCCAGCGCGTCGGAGTCCTCCAGCAGCCTGCGCGCCTGCGCTTCGGTCGGGCGCCAGGCTTCTGCCGCTGTTGCTGCCGTCGCCTCGTGCTTTGGCTTGCGCCGGAAGCGCCATTGCGAGATGGCGGGCCAGTAGGTGCGCACCAGCACGGTGAAGACGGCGAGGATGATCACGCCCGCCACGATCCAGAATCCGATGCGGATGGCGGGCCAGTGGTCCTGCAGGAATTGCGTCAATTCCCGTATCCAGGCCGCCTGCGGTTGCGGCTTGTACTCCGTCATGGCGAACTGATAGCCGGGCTGGCCGAGTAGCGCCGCATGGGCCTTCGCGAAAGCCTCCCCTCCTGCCAATGTTGCCGATCCGCCCATATGAGCGAAATCTAGGCAAGAGACACGGGAAAGAGAACCGTAATCCTTGGCAGAAGGCTGGCGTGCTTATGCGCGCCAGGAGAAATGCATCGGCTTCCATTGCCCGCGGCGGATGGCGAGGATGAGCATCGCGAGCGCCAAAGTGACACAGACGCCAACGGCCACCACCGAGGCTTCTGGTCCGAAGCCGCCGCCGCTCAGCAAGGGCGGGCCGGAGATGGGCGTGTCGAGCAGGCCCTTCATCGGGTTGCCGGAAACCTGCGCGCCGAAGATACCGCCCTCGCTGAAGTTCCACGCGAAATGCAGGCCGATGGGAAACCACAGCGAGCGGGTCAGCATATAGGCCGCGGCGAGCAGGATGCCGGCCTCCAGCATGATGGCCACGGTGCTGACCACCGTGGCGCCGGGGTTGCCCGCATGCAGCAGCCCGAACACCGCGCCGGACACGATCAGCGCCACCAGCGAGCCCGCCGCGTCCTCGACGATGCGGAACAGCGCGCCGCGGAAGATGATCTCCTCGCAGATGCCCGACATGACCGACAGGGCCAGCGCGGGGGCGAGGTCCGCAGTCGAGCCGAAGCCTTTGAAGGTCGCCACATGCAGCGCGAACAACGCGCCATAGACGGCGGCGAACAGCGCGAGGCCCACCAGGGCGCCCTTGATGAAGTACGGCAGCATGCCCTCGAGCTCGGTTGCCTTGCGCCGTTCGGTCAGGCGCACCAGCAGCCAGTAGGAAGAGAGCGTGAAGAAGATCGCGGCGGCTGCGGTGGCGAGCGCCATGGGATCGCGCGGGAAATCGTAGCCGTGGTCCTTGAGGATGAAGCGCGCGGAGCCGCACAACCCGTAGGCCAGCATGGTGACGAGGAAGAACACCACCAGACGGATCGGCCAGATCGACCAGAAACGGTTCATACGCGTCTTGCCCCCAAAGATTGCGTTCAGCATGTGGGGCGGGACGCGCGCAGGTCAACAATTCCAAGCTATGCACGCGGCGCGGGTGGCCCGCCCGATGGTCAGCTGCCTTCATACTGTTGCGGATTTGCGCTAGAATGCGCCCATTCAGTTGGGCATTTCAGCGGGGGCATTCATGACCACGGTCACGACCTGGACGATGGGCGGCGCCGGCAACGATATCAGCCAGCAGACCATGCAGAAGGTGGCGGAAGCGACGGTCAGTTCGCACAGCGCGACCAAGATCGTGCTCTCGGCCGGCAATGGCCTGTCGGTCGTTCTGATCGGCACCGGCTTCGGCAACTTCGGTACGTCGGGATTGCCCACGACCGGTACGGTCACCCAGATCGCGACCGAGGTGAACGGCGTCATCGAGAACAACTTCACCGATTTCAGCATCGCCTTCACCACGCTGTGGGGCCTGTTCCAGAACGCCGACGTCGCTGGGTATAACGCGGACCTGTTTGGCGGCAACGACACCTTCGTCGGTCACGACGCCACCACCGGCGATGAGAACGGCGACAATTTCGTCGGTGGCGCCGGCAAGGACCTGTTCGACATGACCCACGCCGCGAAGGGCGCGCCCGACACCATGTCCGGCGGCGATGGGAACGACACGGTCAAATTCCTGGGCAATTACTCAGCGTCCGCGTCGATCGACGGCGGCGCCGGCATCGACCAGCTCGACCTCACCGGCGATTATGCCACCACGCCCATCACCATCGGATCCAATCTCGCCAATGTCGAGATCATCAATCTGGGCGTCGGCTTCCGCTACAACATCACCACCACGGACGCCGTCGTGGCCGCGGGCACTTCGCTCAAGATCAACGGGCAGTCGCTGGCCAGCACGTCCGGTATCGAACTCACCTTCAACGGCTCGCAGGAAACAGATGGCCGTTTCACCCTCGTGGGCGGCAGCGGCGCGGACGTCGTTACCGGCGGCGCGGGCAACGACATCTTCGATCTCTATGCCGGTGGTAATGACATCGCGAATGGCGGCGCCGGCAACGATCTCTTCGTATTCAAGACCGCTTTCACCGCGCAAGACCAGGTCAATGGCGGCGGCGGCAGCGACGTCATCAGCCTCGCTGGCGACTACGCCACCCATCCGCTGGTGACGACGGCGGCCAGCTTCGTCAATATCGGCAAGATCGAGCTTGGCGCCGGCTTCAATTACAACATCACCACCGTCGACCAGAACGTCGCGGCCGGCAAGGCGCTCACCATCGACGGCACGGCGCTGGCAACCGCCAATACGGTCGTCTTCAACGGTTCGGCCGAGACCGACGGCAAATTCCTGCTTCAAGGTGGCCATGGTAACGACACGCTGACCGGCGGCGCGGGCGACGATCACATCCAGGGCGGCCCGGGCGCGGACCTTCTCAATGGCGGCGGCGGACACGACATCTTCGTCTATACCGGCCAATCGGATTCGCTCGGCTCGGCCAACGGCCAGGGTGCGGGCAGCGGCTTCGACACCATCACCGGTTTCGATTTCTCGCTCGACAAGTTCGATCTGTGGTTCACCGTCACAGCCGTCGATGCGGAAGTGACAAGCGGCATACTGCGCAAGCCGCTCTTCGATACTGACCTGACATCCGCGCTCGGTCCCACCGTGCTCGGCGCCCATAGCGCGATCCTGTTCACGCCGTCGTCCGGCGATTTCGTCGGCCATCTCTTCCTGATCGTGGAAGAGAACGGCGTCGCGGGTTATCAGGCCGGCGATTTCGTGGTCGACATCACCGGCGCAGGCCATCTCACCCATCTGACGACGGCGAGCTTCATCTGAAGAGACGTCAGACGCGCGGTCAGGGCCCGCCGGTGACCGTCGCGGTCAGGCCCTTGCGGTCGCCCCATTTGGCGACGAGGGCCGCCACTGTCGCCTTGCTGTTGGTGACGCCTTTGCCGCCCGGCGGAATGTCGGTGACGACCTCGCCCAGCGCGAGGCAGCCTTCGAGCTGATCCGGCCAGTTGGCGCTGTGGATTTCACACAGGCTGCGGCCTGTCTCGCCCGCCGGGATCATCTCGGGCGTGCCGTAGATGCCGAGCGCGGGATTGTGGAACACCACGGTCTCGCCATGCTTGGGCGAGGTGTAGGGCAGGAGCTGATACTCGCCCACCGGAATGCAGGAATGATCCGGCATGTTGTTGTTCCAGGGCTGCTCGCAAGTGGCGCAGAAATGCGCGCCGTCGATCGAAAGGCCGCCGAACGTGCCGGTCGGGCCGGACTCGCTGTCGCTGCGCATGATGGTCAAATGCATGAATCTATCCCCCGAAGTAAAGTTCGGCCCCGAAATAAAAGCGAAGCTTGCTTGAAAGCTTTCGCCATTAGTGTTGTCGTTGCGCGTCTTGATTGTCAATCGCCCGATATTTTGAAGTATTCCGGAGGAACACATGATCACGCCGCTTGTCATCGACATGAATCACGACGATAGCGTCACCGATTTCGCGGCCGTCGCGGCGTCGGGGATCGTGGGTGTCATCCACAAAGCCTCGACCGGCGCAACCGGGAAGGACTCGCTCTATACGGCGCGCAAAGCCCAGGCGAAGGCCGCGGGGCTTTTGTGGGGTGCCTATCACTGGGGCACGGCGGCGAACGTGGATGCGCAGATCGCGAATTTCCTGTCCGTCATCAATCCCGCGCCCAATCCCCTCTCCGCGCTGGACGGCACGCTCATCGCGCTCGATTTCGAGAAAACGAAGCTCGCTGACGGAACGGACGATACGATGTCGCTCGATCAGGCGAGGGAATTTCTCCTCAAGCTCGGCGCCAAGTTGCAGCGCAAGCCCGTGCTCTATGGCGGTGGCATGCTGAACGACGATCTGGGTGACACGATCGATCCGGTGCTGGGTTCGCACAAGCTCTGGCTCGCCAATTACAACGACAAACCCACATGGCCGAAGACCTGGAATGATTATTGGCTGTGGCAATTTACTGGCGACGGACAGGGCTCGAACGCCAAGAAGATTCCGGGCGCGCCGGGCGACAAGAACGGCTATGTCGATTGCAGCATGTTTCCCGCGGGCGCTGACGCGCTCAAGACGCAGTGGGCGACTTGACGCGCGGTACGCGCCGCCGCCGCGAGGCCAGCGCGAAGAAGATGGCGGGCACTGTCAGCGCGCCCGCGAAGAAGAACGGTGTATTGACGCTGACATTCGAGAACAACAGCCCCGCGATGGAGGGGCCGACGACGCGCGACAGCGCGCCTGTCGCATTGTTGAGGCCGAGATACTGTCCCTGATGCTCCCAATCGACGTTGCGGGAGATCAGCGCGGACACGTTGGGCCAGGCCACCGATTGTCCGAAGGCTGTGATCGCCAGATAGGTCACGATGGTGATGGCGCCGAGCGAGAAGGGCTGCAGCGCGGTGAAGGTCGCCGTCACCGCCATGCCGATCGCCAGCATGCGCGCCTCGCCGTAACGTTTCGACAACCGCCCCGTCAGCCAGATCTGGCAGATCGCGGCCACCACGCCCACCACGGCGAAGGCGCTGCCCACTTGGCGCGGTCCCCAGTCGAAGCGCGCTTGCGTCCACAACCCGAAGATGGATTCGATTCCGGTGAAGGCGCAGCCGGCCAGGAATGTCACCAGCATCAGCCGCCCAATGGCGGGATGCGTGAAGGCATTGCCCAACACGGCCCAGCGGCTCGGCTGGTGGGAGAAGCGCTCGCTGCGCACGCGGCTCTCCTGCACGAAGCTCGCGATGCAGATCGCGCAGATGGCCGACAGCCCGGCGCAGATGAAGAGCGGAATGCGGAAACCCGTATGTCCGGCTTCCGGATGGGCGAGCAGACCGCCCAGCGCCGGACCCACGATGAAGCCGACATTGTAGGCCGCGCCCAGGAGGGACATCTTGCCGGAGCGTTCGTCTGGCGGCGTCACGTCGGCGATATAGCCCTGGATGACCGAGCCGTTGCCGCTCATCAATCCACCCAGGATGCGGGCGAAGAAGGCGAAATACACGTTGGGCGCGAAGGCCATGGCGAGATAGCACAGGCAGTTGCCCGTCACCGTGCTGACCAGGATTGGCTTGCGGCCGATGCGGTCCGACAGCCGGCCCCAGAAGGGCTCGCCGAAGAACGCGCCGATGGCGTAAGCCGAGAACACCGCCGCGATCTGCCAGGGCGGCGCGTTGAAGGATTTGCCGTAGAAGGGCAGAAGCGGCACGACGATGCCGAAGCCGAGCAGGTTGATGAACATCACCGACAGCAGGGTCCACAGCGCGGCGGGCGAGCCTTTGCCGCCCTCGTAACCCCGGCTGTCTTCTTCCTGGCTTGCGAAAATTTCTGCATCGGCGGACATGGGATGACTTATTGTCAATGACGAGCGGGAGAACAACCATGAAGCCGTTACGAATTCTGGCTATCGCGTGTGCGTTTGTCGCAGGACCCGTTTTGTCCGGGGCAATGGCCGCGGATTCCGCAGCGACACCATCCGGCCCGCCGCCGGAAGCGTGGCGCACGGTTAATCCCGATAACCTTGTGTTGATCGACACCAAATATGGCGAGATCGCCGTGGAGCTGGCGCCCGCTTTCGCGCCCAAGCATGTGGCGCGGCTGCGCGCCCTGATCCGCGCGCATTTCTACGACGGCCAGAGCTTCTATCGCGTCATTGATGGTTTCGTGGCGCAAGGCGGCATTGGCGAAGGCACGGCTTCCACGAAAGAAGCGCAGGACAAGGCCGATGCCGCGCTGGAAAAGAAATGGCCGAAGCTGAAGGCGGAGTTCGACGCCGCCATCGGGCCGGACGTCACCTTCACCGCGCTCGGCAATCCCGATCTCTTCGCGCCCGAGGTTGGACATGTCGACGGCTTCCCCGTGGGCCGCGACTCGAAAGACGGCCGCATGTGGATCCTGCATTGCCCCGGCACCTTCGCCTTCGCCCGCGACAATGCCGACGACACGGCCACCACCGAATTCTACATCGTCATCGGCGAGGCGCCGCGCCGGCTGGACCGCAACCTCACCGCCTTCGGCCGCGTGCTGGAGGGGATGCAGTATCTGCAAAAGCTGGAACGCGGCGACCCCGACGTGGATTCCGGTGTGATCGCGGACGCCGGTAAACGCGACGCCATCATCCGCATGCGCGTGGCGTCCGACGTCCCCACCAAGGATCGTCCCAGCTTCCAGGTCCTGCGCACGGAGTCTCCTTCTTTCGCCGAAGTGAAGGACAAACGCCGCCACCCCGCGCCCGAGTTTTACCACCGCCCGCCGCTCGCCAACCTCGACGTGTGCAGCGTGCCGGTGATGGTGAAGAAGGGGGCGTAGCCAATTCTTGACGGTCAAATGCCGCGGGCGTAATTTGGTTGGGCAGCAGGCCGCTGAGAGCGTCCGCTGTATCCGTACAGGTCATGGACCTGCACGGGACCGTCTCTGAGAACTTGGTTTCTTTTGTGCGTGGCCTTCTCGATCAGGATGGACGGTACCTGTCGAGGAACAACTTTCCGGCTCGGAGCCGGAGGGTGTTCCTCGCTCTGTGGAACGCCTCTCACTCCGGCCGAACCTGGATATGAGAGGCTTCGATGTCCGACCGGTTCGATCTTGTCTTCTTCTCCGTTTTGGCGATTACCCTGCTGAGTGGCGCGGCTGCTGGCGCGCTCGCGTTTTGGGGGCCGTTCGACGCGTCGCCATTGCAGGCCAGGTTTTTCGACGCGTCCCTCCAAGCTTTCGTGTTGGGGGTAGGCGCCGTCATCGGCCTGATGGGCCGGCGGATGCTTTAGTTTGATCACCCAAACCCGCCCTCCCCTTGAGGGAGGGCGGGTTTTGAAGGACGGGCGGTTTTCCGCCAAACTTGCCCCTCTGGCCGTCAGCTTGTATGTGTGCCCCCGCTAAAAAGACCGGAAAACCATGGCGCTGCTCCGCTTCCTGCCCGAGGATACCAAGATCGACTTCGTCGGCGTGCGCTATTGGGCGTTCGCGATCGACGGGCTTTTGCTCCTCATCTCCATCGTCTCGCTGGTCTGGCATGGCTTCAACCTGGGCATCGATTTCACCGGCGGCAACCAGCTCGAATACAAGTCCACCCAGACCATCACGGAAAACACGACCAGCACGATCCGCGCCTCGCTGGACAAGCTTGGCCTCGCCGACAAGACGTTGCAGGCGGTGGGCGGCGGGCTGGGCGGCGGTCAATGCGACACGCCGGCCAATTCCTGCATCCAGATCCGCATTCCCCCGAACGCGTCCGGCTCCAACAACGCCATCGTGCCCCTCATCACCCAGGCGCTGGGCCCGACATTCCATCTGCGCAGCAACGACACGGTCGGCCCCAAGGTCAGCCAGGAGCTGTTCTCGGACGGCGTGAAGGCCACGCTCATCGCCATTTTCCTCATCGCCATCTACGTGGCGTTCCGGTTCGAATGGCAGTACGGCATCGGCGCCGCCGTCGCCACCGGCCACGACGTGTTCGTGACGGCGGGATTGTTCTCCGTCTTCCATCTCGATTTCACGCTGACGAGCGTGGCGGCGCTGCTGACGCTCGCGGGCTATTCGATCAACGATACCGTCGTGGTGTTCGACCGGATCCGCGAGAACCGGCGCAAATACAAGCGCATGCCGCTGGCCGAGCTGATCAACCTCTCCACCAACCAGATGCTGACGCGGACGATCCTGACGAGTGCGGCCACCGCCATCTCGATCCTGCCGCTATTGATCTGGGGTGGTGATGCGCTGTTCGATTTCACCGCCGCGATCCTGTTCGGCATCGTGGTCGGCACATTCTCGTCGACCTATGTCGCGGCAGCACTGCTGCTCTATCTCCCCGCGCCCGCCGGAACGGTGGGCACGGGGGATGAGAAGGCCGTGACGTCCGCTTCTTAGAGCGGCAGCCCGGAGCGGCCCACCTAGAATGGATTGATCGTCTCTTCCCGCGTGAAGGTGATGTAGCCCGCGTTGATGCCGGCGCGCAGGCCGACGCCGGTGCGCATCGGCGCGATGGTGATGTGGTTGGAGCGCATGTAGTTTATGCCGATACCGGCGATGAAGTAGTAGGTGCCTTCCACGCCCGGGAATTTCTGGAACAGGCGATCGTCGTCGCGCAGATTGTAGATCAGCGCGAAGAATTTCGACGCGTTGCCGCCGAGATCGAAGCCCACCGTCGGGCCCTGCCACCACACTTTGAGAGGCGGATAGCCCTTGCGGATCAGCCAGCCCGATCCGTAGCGCAGCCCCACCACCACGGCGCCCGAACCCTCGTCGCCCTTGATATAGGCGTCGGGCAGGCCTTGGTCGGAGAACACTTTCTGCACCGCCTTGGCCACGGCTTCCGTGGTCGTGCCGAAGAAACCGGACGCTGCCTGCACCACCTCGTTCTGGGTGAAGGTCTGGTCGAGCGACCGGTCCTGCGGCTGGTCCTGCGGCGGCGCCTGATCTTGTGGCGGCGGCGGCGGGGGATTGTCCTGCGCGTCCTGGGCGAAGACCGGAACGGTGAAGGCGAGGCTGAGGGCCAAGGCTGGCAGAACGCGCGCAAACATCATGAGCGAATCTCCTGGGGGCGGATTGATTCTATCGGAATGTATTGCGGCCTTTGCGTGTCCGCCAATCATGGTCGCGCAATAAAATTACAAAGTGGCCGGCACGTGAATTTCAAGACTGGCACTGCGGCTTGGAGTACTTATTTTCCGCATGAAGGCCGCCCGAATCATAACGGGCGGATTGGGAGGAATTCATGGTGGAACCGGCTTTGGCGACCGCGCTGGCGATCGCTTTCCTGGCACTGATGGTCATCTTCGCGGGTGTGAAGGTTGTGCCGCAGGGCCGCGAATGGACGGTGGAGCGCTTCGGCCGCTTCACCAAGGTGATCAAGCCCGGACTCACGATCATCGTGCCGTTCTTCGACCGCATCGGCCGCAAGCTGTCGGTGATGGAGGAAGTGCTGCCGGTGCCGAGCCAGGTGGTGATCACGCGCGACAACGCCACCGTCACCGCCGACGCCATCGCGTTCTACCAGGTGGTCGACACCGCCAAGGCCGCTTACGAGGTCGCGAACCTCCAGGCCGGCATCACCAATCTCTGCCTCACCAATGCGCGTACCGTGATCGGCGCGCTGGATCTCGACGAAGTGCTCTCCAAGCGCGACGAGATCAACCAGCGCCTGCTCTCCGTGGTCGATGCCGCGACGGGCCCGTGGGGCGTGAAGGTCACCCGCATCGAGATCAAGGACCTGTCGCCGCCGGCCGACATCACCGAGGCCATGGCGCGGCAGATGAAGGCCGAGCGTTATCGCCGCGCCGAAGTCACCCAGGCCGATGGCGAGAAGCAGGGCGCGATCCTGCGCGCGGAAGGCGCCAAGCAATCCGCGATCCTGCAGGCAGAGGGCCGCAAGGAAGCCGCCTTCCGCGACGCCGAGGCGCGCGAGCGTTCGGCGCAGGCCGAAGCCAAGGCCACGCAGATGGTGTCGGACTCCATCGAGGCCGGCAATGTGAATGCGCTGAACTACTTCCTCGGCCAGAAATATATCGACGCCTTCTCGCAGCTCGCGAGCGGGCCCAACCAGAAATTCGTCATCCTGCCGATGGAATCGGCAGGGCTTCTCGGCTCGATCGCCGGCATCGCGGAGATGACGAAGGACGCCGTGATGCAGCAGACGGGCCCGCGCATCGCGGCCGCTCCCGCCGCCCGCGCCGCCGCCGGTACGGCGGTGCCACCGGCTGGCCCCGGCCGCCCAGCCGGAACCTGAAGACCCGGAACGTGAGGACACAATCATGCAAGCGCTGAACGCCTATTTCTCCGTCATGCCGTACTGGTACTGGCTGGTGCTGGGCGCGCTGTTGCTCGCGCTCGAGATCGCGTCGACCACGCAATATCTCCTGTGGCCCGGCATCGCCGCGCTGCTGGTGGGCGGACTGAAATTCGTCATCCCCGGCATCAATGGCAGCCTGTCGCTGTTCCTCTTCGCGATCATCGCGGTGGGCGCCACCATTCTTTGGAAGCGCTCGCGCCTCGGCCGCGTGGATCCCACGAGCCATCCCACGCTCAATGAACGCAGCCAGCAATATATGGGCCGCCGCGTGGTGGCGCTGGACGATTTCCAGGGCACGCGCGGCGCCGTGCGCGTCGACGACAGCCGCTGGAACGCGCTCGCCGAGGACGGCAGCTCGCCCCGCAAGGGCGATGCGCTGCAGGTCATCGGCTGCGACGGCACCTTGCTGCATGTGAAAGCGGCCTGAGGGCTTGCGAGGGCTTTTGCGGCGCGAAGATCGCCGCAAGCCACCGCATGGTTTTCCTCCCCGTCGCGTCCTATCTTGTCTGTCATGAGCGACAATCCCAAAGCGCCGCGCACCGGTGCCGGTTCCTCGAAATTGGGAGCCTGGGGCTGGCTGACGCTGGTCGTGCTGGTGGGGCTTTTGATCGCGGCCATCGTCTATGCCGTCCATGCCTGGAACTCGGTTCACACCCAGGTTTCCACCGCGGGCTGGATCTTCATGACGATGGGCGTGATCTTCACCATATTGGTGGGCGGCGGGTTGATGGCGCTGGTCTTCTATTCCAGCCGCCACGATTACGACCGCTGAAATTCCCGCCGCCACGCGCGACGGCTCCTGCTCGATGCACTGGCTTTTTTTGAAGCGGTTGAGCGCGACCCTTCCGTGCTACAGAGTTTCGCCGGGGGAACTTTGATGAAACATATATTTGCGGTGTTGGCGCTCTGCCTTTTCGCGCTCGCGCCGGCGCACGCCGACACACCGGTGGACGTGTTCCTCATCGTGGGCCAGAGCAATGCGCTGGGTGAGGGCAATGCCGCGCAGTCCCCGGCCATCGTGCCGGGCACGGTGCTGCAGTTCTACCAGGGGCAGATCAAACCCGGCAGCGATCCCGTTGGCGCGTCCATCGGCAGCGCCTGGCCTGCTTTCGGCAATGCCTATTACGCGGTCAACAAGCGTCGCGTGCTGTTCGTGCCGTTCGCGGTTGGCAAGACCGCGCAGGAAGCGAGCGCCGACACCGGCGGTGGAAACTGGGATACCGGCAGCACGCTGCTGTCCGATTCCATGCTGGAAGTGGACATCGCGATGACGGCGCTCGCCAAAGCAGGCGACGTGCCCGCCTTCAAAGGCGTGCTGTGGGTGCAGGGCGAGGATGACGCGCAAGCCATCAATCTGGCCAGGCCCAACGTCTCCGCTGCGAATTACGAAGCCGCGCTGAAACGCATGATCGCCACCTATCGCGCCCATTTCGGCGCCACCATGCCGTTCTACCTTTTCAGGACGGGCACGGAAGTGGGCGCGAGTGACCTGGGTTACCACGCGGTGCGCGATGCGCAGGAGGATGCGGGACAAAGCGATCCCTACACCTATGTCGTATTCCGAAATGCCTATGATTTCTGGTGGCGCCTGATGATGTCCACCAATGTGCACTACACCCAACCCGCCTATAATGAGATGGGCGCGGACGGTGCCGCCACCGTCTCGTTTTACCGCGCCCATGCCGTGGCCCCGAAGACGCCCAGGGCGCTGCCCGGCACCGGCGTCTATGGCGGCGTCACCAACGTGACACTCTCCTCCGCGGGCTCGGCCTGGATCGCTTACACGCTGGACGGTTCCACGCCCGATTGCGCCGCGAGCCAGCGTTTCGCCAGGCCCGTCGTCATCCTCGCCGCCAGACCCACGATTCTTCAGGCGGTGGGTTGCCGTAACGGCATCGGCTCGCCGGTGGCCAATTACACTTACAATTACTCCGTCTCGTTCCCGAGCCCGCCGCAGGCAACGCCGCCGCCCGGTACCTATCCGCTGGGCGTGGCAGCCGCCTTCGCCTCGCCCGACGCGACTTATCTGCACTACAACTGGACCGGCGCGCCGCTCAATTGCCTGGGCGGTTTTCCCTACACCGCCCCCATCCCCCTCACTCTGAGCCACCACGCCCTGACGGTCGTCGCCTGCAACGGCCCTTACGGCTCGGCGCCGCAAACGTTCAGCTACACCGTCACGCATTGATGGACGCGCATTAACAGGCGCGGCCTCGCCTTGCGGGTGAGAACCCGCTAAGTCTCCGCCCGTTCGGCTCCCCGGGGATTCCATGCGGCTTTCATTGGCTCTTATCGGTTTCGTGGCGCTGCTCGCGTCACCGCCCGCGCTCGCCGCGGCCGGGCCGGTGGACGTGTTCCTTGTCGCGGGCCAGAGCAATGCGAAAGGCGCGGGCGATGCCTCTGCCTCGCCGCAGGTGCCGGCCGACTGGGTGCTCGAATTTTACAGCAACAAGATCCGCATCGCGAACGATCCCGTCGGCGGCGCCTCCACCGGCAGCGCGTGGCCGGCCTTCGGCATCGCCTATCACACGGCGACGGGGCGGCGGATCCTGTTCGTGCCCTGTGCTGTCGGCAGTACGGCGCAGGAAGCCGCTGCCGATTCCGGCGCGGGCAATTGGGATGTGAACAGCCCATTGCTCGCGGACTCGATGACCGAAGTGGACGTCGCGATGGCGGCGGCCGCGAAGGCAGGCTACGCGCCGGTCTTCAAGGGCGTGCTGTGGGTGCAGGGCGAGCGCGATGGCGAGGCGATCAACAATGCCATGAAGGGCGTCTCGCAGGCGGGTTACGAAACCGCGTTGAAGAGGATGATCGCCACCTATCGCGCGCATTTCGGCAGCACCATGGCGTTCTTCCTCTTCAAGACGGGCACGGAAGTGGGCCTTCCCGATACGGGCTTCGCCGCCGTCCGCGCGGCGCAGGAAGATGTGGGGCAATCCGATCCCTACGCTTTCGTGGTGTTTCGCGGCGCCTATGATTTCTGGTGGCGTTTGCTGATGAAGACCGACGTCCATTACACGCAAGCCGGCTATAACGAGATGGGCATGGGCGGCGGGAACAACGTCTCATTCTTCCGCTCGCATCCCGTTTCGCCCAAGCCGCCCACGGCCAGCCCCGGCACCGGCGTCTACAACTCCGTCACGAACGTGACGCTGGCCGCGGCCGGCTCGTCGTTGATCGTCTACACGCTGGACGGCTCGACGCCGGATTGCGGCAAGAGCGTGCATTACACCCGCGCGATCGCCATCGCCGCCGCCACGCCGACAATCCTGCAGGCGGTGGGGTGTCGCGGCACGCTTGCCTCGCCGGTCGCGAACTTCACCTACAATTACAGCGCCAACTTCCCGAATATGCCGCAGGCGACGCCAAAGCCCGCTTCCTATCCTGCGAACACCAGCGTGACGCTCACCTCTTCCAACGCCACCTCGATCCGCTGGGCCTGGACCACGAGCGGCATCACGCCGAACTGCGCCGCCGGCACCGTGTATGACGGCAAACCCATTCCCCTGAGCCCCAGCCACGAAAGCCTGCGCGCCGTCGCCTGCAACGGCGCCTACACATCCTCCGTTGCAAGTTTCGGCTACACCATCATCGCCAAGACCTGGTGAAAAGAGCGGGTCGCTAGCAGAAACGCGCGCCCGGCGCTGTCACAAAGGTGACAGTGGGGCCCCTATTTTCCTTTACCTACAACGCTTTTAACGCTTGAGCGCGCCGCCACCCTGGCACAAAAATCCACCAGGGGAAGAGCGATGAAACGCCCATTGCCGGCGCTGGGGTTGGCGCTTTGCTTTTTGGTAGCCGTGACGGCGTTCGCGCACGCCGCGAACGGCCCCGTGGATGTGTTCCTCATCTCCGGCCAGAGCAATGCGCTGGGCGAGGGCAACGCGGCGCAAGCCCCACCCGTCGCACCCGGCACGGTGCTGCAGTTCTTCCACAACCAGATCGAGCCCGGCAGCGATCCCGTCGGCGGTGCGTCGAGCGGCAGCGCCTGGCCTGCGTTCGGCAACGCCTATTACGCGATCAACAATCGCCGGGTTCTGTTCGTGCCGTTCGCCTTCGGCAGCACCGCGCAGGAAGCGGCAGCGGATGTGGGCGCCGGAAACTGGGACACCGGCAGCACACTGCTCGCGGATTCCATGACCGAGGTGGACATCGCGATGACCGCGCTCATCAAGGCCGGCTACACGCCCGCCTTCAAGGGCGTGTTGTGGGTGCAGGGCGAGGCGGATGGGCTCGCGATGAACCAGGGCAAGCCCAACGTTTCGGCAGCGAATTACGAAGCCGCGCTGAAACGCATGATCGCGTCCTATCGGGCGCGTTTCGGCGGCACGATGCCGTTCTACATCTTCAGGACCGGTACGCAGGTCGGCGCGAGCGACGCGGGCTATCACGCCGTGCGCGAGGCGCAGGAGGATGTGGGGCAGAGCGATCCCAACACGTATGTCGTGTTCCGCAATGCTTACGATTTCTGGTGGCGGCTGATGATGTCCAGTGACGTGCACTACACCCAGGCCGCCTATAACGAGATGGGCGCGCAAAGCGCCGCCAACATCTCGTTTTACCGCCAGCACAATGTGGGCCCCAAACCGCCCGGGGCCTTTCCCGGCTCCGGCACCTACGCGACTGTCACGAACGTGACCTTGGCCTCCGCGCTTGCGACCTCGATCCTCTACACGCTGGACGGTTCGACACCCACTTGCACAACCGGCACGCACTACACCGGTTCCTTCGTCATCCCGACGGGCGCGCCAACACTCCTGCAAGCCATCGGCTGCCGCGCCGGTCTCGCTTCGCCCGTGGCCAACTACGCCTACAACTACACCGTCTCGTTCCCCTCTCCGCTGCAGGCCTCCCCGCCACCCGGCACCTATACGCTGGGCATGAAAGCGGCCTTCTCTTCGCCCAACGCGACCTATCTGCGCTATTACTGGACGGGCCCCGCCATCGCGCTCAATTGCGAGGGCGGCACCGCCTATACGGGACCCATCGCGCTCAGCCAGAGCCATCACAACCTGACGGTCGTCGCCTGCAACGGCCCCTATGGCACGCCGCCGCAAGTGTTCGACTACACCATCACCTATCCCTGACATTCTGCCCCGATTGGCGGTCTCGCCTTGCGCGCGCGAACCGGTTAAACCTCCGCTTGTTCGGCCCAGCGGGGGTTCCATGCGGCTTTCACTTGCTCTTATTGGCCTGATTGCACTGCTCACAGCATCCCCCGTACTTGCCGCCAGCGGGCCGGTGGATGTGTTCCTCATCGCGGGCCAGAGCAACGCGCTGGGCGAAGGCGATTCCACGCAAGCCCCGACGGTCACGAACGGCGACGTGTTTCAGTATTTCAACAATGTGCTCACCACCGGCAACGATCCCGTCGGTGGCGCGCATACCGGCAGCGCCTGGCCCGCTTTCGGCAACGTGTATTACACGCTCAACAACCGCCGCGTCGTGCTGGTGCCGTTCGCCTTCGCATCGACGGCGCAGCAGGCGAGCGCGGATGCAGGCTTCGGCAATTGGGCGGCGGGCGGAACGCTGCTCACCGATTCCATGATCGAGCTGGACCGCGCGATGAACGCGCTGACCAGCGCCGGCTATACGCCCGCCTTCAAGGGCGTGCTCTGGAGCCAGGGCGAAACCGACAGCGAGGCGCTCAATTCCAACAAGGCGGGTGTGACGGCGCAAGGCTATGAGGACGCGCTGAAGGCGATGCTGGCCGCCTATCGCGCGCATTATGGCGCCACCATGCCGTTCTATCTCTTCAAGACCGGCACGCAGGTGGGCGCGAGCGACGCGGGCTATCATGCCATCCGCGAGGCGCAGGAAGATGTGGGGCAGAGCGACCCCTACACCTATGTCGTGTTCCGTAACGCTTACGATTTCTGGTGGCGCACCTTGATGAGCAACGCCATCCACTACACGCAAACCGGCTACAACGAGATGGGCACGCAAGGCGCCGCCAACGTCTCCTTCTACCGCGCCCACAATGTGGGCCCGAAACCGCCCGCCGCCTTCCCCGGCTCCGGCACCTACGCGACTGTCACGAACGTGACCTTGGCGTCGGCGCTCTCGAGTTCGATCCTCTACACGCTGGACGGCTCGATCCCCACTTGCACGGTGGGCACGCACTACACCGCGCCCATTGCGATTCCAGCGGGCGCGCCCACCATCCTGCAAGCCGTCGGCTGCCGCCTCGGCCTCGCCTCGCCGGTGGCGAATTACAGCTACAACTACACCGTCTCGTTCCCGAACCAGCCGCAAGCGAGCCCCACACCCGGCACCTATCGTCTGGGCGTGACAGCCACGCTCTCCTCGCCCAACGCCACCTCGATCCACTGGGCCTGGATGGGCGCTGCCGTCCCCATCTCCTGCGCCGGCGGCTACGTTTATTCCGGCCCTATCACACTGACTGCCAGCCACGACAGCTTCACCGCGATAGCCTGCACGGGCCCGTACGCGTCGAGCATCGGCACGTTCGGCTACACGGTGACGAAGTAGCTATTGCTGCTCGGCGCGGCGGGTGGCGAGGGCGGCTTCGGCTTCGGAAAGATTCTGGCTTGCTACGCCGATATAAAAGGTCGCCGCAGATTTTCTGAATTCAACCAAAGCTGCCGAATATGCGATTATCGCTTGCTCCAATCGTGCAGTGCCGCTTTCATGCTCGCTGAGATTAACAAGCACGTTCCCTAAATTGTTCTGTGTTATGGCCCAATCTATAGGCACTTGCTCGGGCGTGCGTTCTTGAAGGGCGTCATGAAAGGCGCTAACGGCTTCTTTTAGTTGCGTGCTATTGTTGTTGCGCTTGCCAAGATTTCGCAGAGCGTTACCCATGTTGTTTTGCACCGATGCCCAAAGAAGCGGCGCCAGCTCCCGCGTATTCCCCGTGAGAGCCTCGTGATATACGGCCACCGCTTCCTCTAGCCTGATCGTGCCGGCTTCGCGTGTGCCGATGACAGCAAGAGCGCTTCCCAAATTGTTCAACGTCATGGCTCTATCGACCGGCATATGCGCTTGGGTAAATTCGTTCAGAACCTCTCGATAGACTGCAGCGGCCTCTTCTAGACGCGCCGTTCCTTGTTCACGCTCCCCAATAGCCCAGAGCGCATTTCCTAGATTGTTCTGCACTCCGGCCCAGTGGAGCAATGTGTGCTCCCGCGTACACACCGTTAATGCCGCGCGATATGCCGTAGCAGCTTGCTCCAGCCGCGCTATTCCGGTTTCGCGTCTACCCAGTGTTGCTAGCGCGTTACCTAGGTTATTCTGCACCGTAGCCCACTGAAGCGGCGCGTGCTCAGGATCCCAGATCCTCTCAGCTTCTCGAAGGGCGTAGATCGCGCGACTCAGAAATTCGACTTCGCCGGTCTGATCGCCAATAGTGAGATTTGCCAGCGCATATGCATGGAATATTTCCGCAAGGCTATTTCCATGAAGCGAAGAGGGAGGCGTTTCTACTAGATGATGAAGCCTCGACGCGATGGGGAGGAGAACTGGAACGAGATAACGCCTCTCGTCAACAACTGCGGACGCCGCGCTTGCTGCAACAGCTGCTAACGCCGTGCCGAGATCTTGCCCAAATTCGAGAGGCAGGCGCAGGGCCTGGTTCAGAAGGTACGATTGCGTGTTCTGGCTGCTCGATGTTTCACGCGCCAGGAAATTCAGGTCGAGAATTCGGTCCGCGCGCAGTGCCGCTCCCCAAATGAGAACGTCACAACCCGTTCGCTCGAGAAGATCTTGCCCAGCTTTGCGCGCGTCGAGTTTGCGCTCCTCATCGTTACCGCGCTTACCCGATTCAACGATTTCGGAGACGGGAAGGACCTCGACACGTGACCCCAACTGTTCGCGAAGCGAGAGAACGATGCGCTCGGCGTATTCGCCTTGTTCGTCGTTTCGCAGGGCTGCCACCACGATGCTGAGGCGGTCGCCTTTCGCTTTTGGGACTGATTGTCTGGCTTGTCGTGCGCGAAATTTTTTCCATTCCCGGGTCGCAAGCCAACCTACGCCCAGAAGCGCGAGTGCAATCGCACCGGTGATGATGGTGTGCACATATGGCGTGGCCGTGGAATCGAGCCAATCCGTGATGCTGTAGATCATCGCGAGCGCGGCGAGCGACACGAGGCCGATCAGGCCTGTGCGGACGGCGCTCGCTAGCGTGGCGTTGGAATCGGCCATGGAATCCCCTTCGCGCTTCTATAACCCGCCCGTATGCGTTGCAGGTGGTGACAATCTGTCAGATGTTGCGACCGGGGATTTAGTGTTCTATATTTGTTCCTGCCGGCCTATGGTGTCGACGGAAGAGGATTGGGAGGCGGATATAAAGATACCCACCCCCCTCCTCGATTTCTGGAGGTTCGAATAAAGCGATGATTTTGTTGGAGAAAATTTGGCGGAGAGGCTGAACTTAGCTTCCGATCCCCTTCGCGACGAAGAAGGGGTTGGCGAATTTGTCCTCCGTCTTGCCGTAGAGGAACGGCTTGCCGTCGAGCGTTGTCATCGTCCCGCCCGCGGCCAGCAGTACGGCGTGGCCGGCGGCGGTGTCCCACTCCATGGTGCGGCCGTGGCGGGGATAGATGTCGGCTTCACCTGCCGCCACGAGGCAGAACTTCAGCGACGAGCCGGCAGTGACGAAATCCTTCACGCGGTAATGGGCGAGGTACTCGTCGGTCTTGCTGTCGCGGTGGCTGCGGCTGGCGACGGCGATCATGCCGTCCGCCGGTGCCGTGCGCACATGGATGGGGCGGGCGAGCGCGAAGTCGGGCGTTGCGTTGGGAGCCAATGCGATCTCGACAGCGCCGCCCGGAGTCTCGCCGACGAAGAGGCGCTCCTTCGCGGGGGCGTAGACGACGCCGCGGATGGGTTTGCCGTTTTCGATCTCGGCGATGTTGACGGTGAACTCGCCGTTGCGGTTGATGAACTCCTTGGTGCCGTCCAGTGGATCGACCAGGAAGAAGCGCGCGCCGATCGTCTGGATGCGCCCAGCGGCGGCTTCTTCTTCCGCGATGACGGCCACGCCCGGCTCCAGCTTCGCGAGTTCCGCCAGGATGAACGTTTCGGCCTCCTCGTCGGCGGCGGTGACGGGGGAGTGGTCCGCCTTTTGCCGCGTGTCGATGGTGGCTTGGGCATAGTGGCGAAGCAGGATGTCGCCGGCGCGGGCGGCGATCAGCGCCAGCGATTGCGCGAAGGCGGAGAGCATCTTAAGCATTCCTTAAGCGGGGCGGGGCGAAGTAAGGATCGAGATACCATGACAGACCGGGCGACAGACATGACCGACCTCGATTTCGCGGCCCTGATGGTGTCGCGCGTGTGCCACGACCTTGTGAGCCCTGTGGGCGCGGTGGTCAACGGGTTGGAAGTGCTGGAAGACGAGCGTGACGCCACCATGCGGGCCGATGCGCTGAAGCTGGTCGCCTCCTCGGCCGAGCAGGCGGCGGCGCGGCTGCAATTCGCCCGCATCGCGTTTGGTGCCGCGGGTTCCGCCGGTGCGGAGCTGGACCTCAATGAAGTCGGCCGCATCGCCAAGGGCCTGACCCAGGGCAGCAAGGTGCAGATCGAATGGAACGCCGCCCATGTGAACTGGCCCAAGGATTGGGCGAAGCTGCTGATGAACACCACGCTTCTGGCGACCGACAGTCTGCCGCGCGGCGGCAAGGTGGTGGTCGAGACCTCGCATGCGCCCGACGCGCCGGGTTTCACCATCCGCGCCACAGGTCAGGGCGCGCGCGTGCTGGAGGAAGTGGAGAAGGCGATGCGCGGCGAGCAGTCCGTGCCGTTGGACGGGCGTAGCGTGCAGGCCTTCCTGACGCATCGCCTCGCGCGCGGCGTCAATGCCGGGTTGACGCTGACCCCGGGCGAGAACCAGGTGCAGTTCGTCGCCGGTTAGATTGCCGCCCGTAAGGTGTCGAAGCCGGGTTAAGAGTTTTTCGCGCCTCTTCAGGTTGCGTTTACCACGGACGCCTAACATCGCTCTCTTCCGCGATTGAGGACGGTTCCCGTGAAACATTGCCTGGTGGTCGACGACAGCCGCGTGATCCGCAAGGTCGCGTGCAAGATCCTGGAATCGATGGATTTCGAAACCGACGAGGCCGAAGACGGCGCTTCCGCGCTCGATGCCTGCCGCATGCGCATGCCGGAGCTCATCCTGCTCGACTGGCAGATGCCGGCGATGAGCGGCGTGGAATTCCTGCGCAGCTTGCGCCGCGAGCAGGGCGGCACGCGGCCGATCGTGGTGTTTTGCACCACGGAGAACGATGTCGGCCATATCAGCGAGGCGATGGGCGCGGGCGCCAACGAATACATGGTCAAGCCCTATGACCGCGAGATCCTGAAGGCCAAGCTGGCGCGGATCGGCTTCGCGTAACGCGATGTTCCCGCTCGCGCCGCTCGCCGACCTGTTGCATCGCCGCTCCGGGCTTATCATCGGGGCCGACAAGATGCGGCTGATCGACAGCAAGCTCGCGCCGGTCGCGGATCGCTTCGGCTATCGCAACTGCGCCGCCATGCTGGCGGAGCTGCCTTATCCGCCGGAGGAACTGGCCGAGGCGATCACCGAGGCGATGACGACGAACGAGTCGTCCTTCTTCCGCGACCGCGCGGTGTTCGACGATGTGCGCACGCGCATCGTGCCGGAGTTGTGCGCAGGCCGTGCGCTGAAGAAGCGGTTGCGCATCTGGTGCGCCGCGGCCTCGACAGGGCAAGAAGCCTATTCGCTGGCCATGCTGCTGGACGAGATGGGGCTCGCGGAGGATGGCTGGAAGATCGAACTCATCGCCACCGATCTCAGCGCCGGCGCAATCGCGCGCGCCCGCGAGGGCCTCTACTCGCACTATGAAGCGCAGCGCGGGCTTCCGGTGCAGCGACTGGTCGACAATTTCGTGCAGGACGGCGCCTATTGGCGCGTCTCCGAGCGGTTGCGCCGCATGGTGTCGTTCCGGCGTTTCAACTTGCTCGACCATTTCGGCTGGCTGGGCGAGATCGACGCCATCTTCTGCCGCAACGTGCTGATGTATTTCGACGCCCACACGCGGGCGGAGGTTCTGGACAAGATGCGCGCGACGCTCGCGCCTGACGGGTATCTGCTGGTCGGCACGAAGGAGCATGCGGGTCTTGGCTGGACCGCGGATGGCGAACGCGGCGTCTATCGCGCGAACCTGGTGCCCGAGCGCGGTGCGGCGGTGCTGAGGAAGCAGGCTTAGAAGCTTCCCACTTTCTCTCAACAACCCCAACTGTCATCCCCGGCGAGCATCGCGCGCGAAGCGCGATGCGAGGTAAAGGGGAACCAGGTGGAACGTCACGAACGGTACGGATCGCATCGGGCATGTCCTGCTGCATCACCGTCTCAGCCGATCCACCTGGTTCCCCTTTACCTCACGCCGCGCGTGAAACGCGCGGCGTTCGCCGGGGATGACAGCGGAGTGCGTGCAAGCGAGAGCTTGCGAGTGGGCGCTCTCTCTTACTCCGTCACCCGCACGCCCACGAAGAACGTCCGCCCCGTCGCGCCGTAGCCGAGCTCGGGTTCGTAACGTTGGCCGAACAGATTCTCCACGCGGCCATAGAGACTGAACTGGCTGTTGATCGCCCAGCTCCCATACAGATTGGCGAGTGTGTAGGCCTTGTCGACGAACACCGTGGGCGGCGCGGTGCTGGTGTCGTACTGGTCGACGCGGCTGCCCACATGCAGCACGCTCGCGCTGAAGGACCAGGCCGTCCACGGCGTCCAGGTCAGCATGGCGCTGTCCTGGATGTGCGGCCGGCGCGTCAGCGCGAAGCCGTCCAGCGGATCGCCCGGCGTCGTGTTCACGGAGGTCATGTTGGTGTAGTTCAGCTGGCCACTCAGCGTGTCGGTGAACTGCATCGAAAGGCCCGCTTCCAAACCGCGGGCGCGGCTCTTGCCGACATTGAAGTAGAAGCCGCCGGCGGCGAGCGTGGCACCCGTGCATTCCGGGGGCAGCACGACCGCGAAACAGCTCTCGAAGTCGATCAGGTTGCGGGTATTGCGCTCGAACCAGGCGAGCGTGGCATGCATGCGGCCGTCCCAGAACGCCTGGTCGCCGCCCACTTCCCAACCGCGCGCGGTTTCCGGATGCAGCGGACCGTCGGGATCGTTGTACTGGGAGAACTGCTCATACAGGCTCGGCGCCTTGAAGCCATCGCCGTAATTGGCGTGCAAGGTCGTGGTGTCGGTGACCTTCCACGCGCCGGCCAGCTTCACCGAAGTGCGCGAGCCGAACTGCGAATTGTGATCGTAACGCACGCCACCCGTGAGCGTCACGGTGTCGAACAGCGTCTTCTGATATTGCGCGTAGAGGCTGTTGATCGTGGCATGTCCATCAGCGTGGCTGCCGAAGAAACCGAACACGTCGCTGGTGAAGTTGAGCCGCTGGCTTTCCGCGCCGAAGGTGAGCTGATCGTCGGGCGAGAGATCCGCGATGCCTTGATATTCGAAGCGCAACCCGCTGCCCTTGTCCTGGTCGTCTTTCATATGGACGCCGAAGTCGTAATAGGAATCGTAGAACTCGCGATTGCTGTCCGTCGCGATCACGGCCACGCGGTTCTTCAGCATGCCGTTGAAGACGTCGAAATTCAGCCCGGCGTAACCCGCGGCCAGCCGGTTGGTGTTGTAGGCGAAGGAATCCGCCGCCAGATACGGCGGCACGAAGCCGGAATTGTCGTCGAAATCGTCGCGTGCGCGGGTGTAATAGCCGCGCAGGTCGAGGTTTGCCCACGAGCCCAGCGGAATGCGCACGTTTCCGGAGAGGCCGAGATTGGTATAGCCGTCGGTCTCGGGATTGCCGTTGCGCGCATCGGCCGCGGAGACGCCGTTGGTGTGGTAGAAATTGGCTCCCGCGCCATATTCCACGCCGTCCACCGTGCCGTTGGCGCCGGCTGCCACATGATAGGTGTCGAGCGAGCCGCCTTCCGCCGACGCGTTGAGCGCGAAGGGCTCGGCGCCGCCGCGCTGTGTGATGATATTGACGACACCGCCGATGGCGTCACTGCCGTAAAGCGTGGATTGTGGACCGCGCAGCACTTCCACGCGGCTGATATTGTTGACCAGCACATCGCCCAGGATCGCGCCTTCGTCGGTGGCGCTGGGATCGTTGATGCGCACGCCATCGATCAGCACGAGTGTCTGGCCGGTTTCCGCGCCGCGGATGCTGATCGTCGCGGGCTGGCCGATCGGGCCGGTGCGATTGACGGTGAGGCCCGGCGTCAGTGCCAGCGCGTCGGTCAACGGAACGATCTGAAGTGTCTTCAGCTCGCTATCCGGAATGACCGAGATCGATTCGCCCGTGACGAGCGCGGGCTGGTCGGTGCGCGTTGCGGTGACGACGACGTTTTCGCTGATGCTATCGGCGGATGCGGCCGATGCGCCCATCAAAGTGGCTAAAGCGGTTGAGGCCAAAGCGGCCGAGACAAGAAACATACGCATGAGGTTCTCCTGGTTCGTGGTCCAGGAGCCGGCGCACGGCGCAATTCTGCTGACGGATAGTCATAGGAAAAACCCCGCAACGACGACTCCCCTAGTCGCCGCGACGGTTTCCCCCGCAGTCCCCGGCGCACCCCGGCCGGAAACAGGACGACAGCGCGAGGCAGGTTTCCTGGCTCCCGGGTCATCGCTGTCGTCCGCCTTCCCAAGGCTTTTGGAGGCCTCAGTGGCAATTCGGACGACCGCTCACCGGTCACAGTTGCGGGGGCAGCCACGGCTTTGAACCGCGTTCCCTGATCCCTTGCGGGAACCTCACGCTTGTTTGAACGCTAACGGTGCGGCGGGATGGCGGTCAATGCGCGGCCGCGATTCGCCGTCTTTTCGCCACGAGAGCGTGACAAATTGTTTTTGTGCCTGGCGTTCGATGACCCTGGGGAGGGAGTAGATGGAACGATTCGCCGCATTCTCCGGCTTGCCGAAGGACCGGTATCGATTCTCCACTCCTATTTCCGCGGTGATGAAAAATCAGGCGGAGTGGGGGCCAAGTGAGGGGAAGACACGGTTCTTCAAAGACATATGCGCTTCCGCAGCGCGGCAAATGTCGCCGCCCTGCGCACAAAAGCGTGTGTGACGAAAAAGGCCCGCTTTCCAGGACGACGGTTTCGCGTTTACCATTTGAAAAGCTAGACCGAGCGTAAAACGGTGGGTACGATGTATGGAATGTACAAGAGTAAGCGCCGCGCCCGCGGTGTGGGGGAAGGGGGACGCGTGATCCCGGTCGAATTCATCCGGGCCCGGCGCCAATGCGTCGGGTTCCGAATTTTGTGGTGTGCTTAAGCCATGGACCAGCCAGAACACGACTTGAGGGCCATAGGCCCTGCCCAGGCGACCCCGAGACGCTTCATGAGCGTCATCATCGTGGGCGCTCTTCACGTTCTTCTCATCTGGGCGCTCGCGACCGGACTCGCTTCGCAGTTCTTCAAGAAACCGCCGGATGTCCTCAACACCGAGGTCATCAAGGAAAAGCCGCCTGAGCAGAACAAGGTGCCGCCGCCGCCTCCGCCGGAGATGGTGAAGCCGCCGCCGCCTTTCGTTCCGCCGCCGGACATCGACGTCCAGGTCGCTTCGACGAACACGAACAGCATCA
Organism: Rhizomicrobium sp.; assembly: GCA_036489435.1. Classification (GTDB taxonomy): domain Bacteria; phylum Pseudomonadota; class Alphaproteobacteria; order Micropepsales; family Micropepsaceae; genus Rhizomicrobium. The sequence goes on from DASXFU010000038.1 coordinate 217,165, forward strand.
CGACGACGACGACCAAGCCTGTCGCGCCGCCGCCGCCGGCTCCGCCTGCCGCGACGCAGCTGAAGGCGATCGGCCGCACGCACACCATTCCGCCTTATCCGCTTCTGGCGCAGCGCTTGAGCCAGCAGGGCACGGTGACTCTCCGGGTGACGATCAACACCGAGGGTGACGTGACCGATGCCGTGATACAGACCTCAAGCGGCGTGGATACGCTCGACCAGGCTGCCATCGAATGGGTCAAGGCCCATTGGCGCTGGGAACCGCCTACGCAGAATGGACAGCCGTCGGCCGCGTCGACACTCGTCGCGATCAAATTCAACCTGAAAGACGCTCACTGAGTGACGGGGCCTGTTCCCGTCGTGGACCTTAAGATCTGGAGTGAAAAGATATGATTCGGAAGCAATTGGCGATCGCAGCCGCCATCTTTGTCCTGTCCGGCTTGACCGCCGTTCAGGCCGTTGCCCAGACGGGCGGCGCAGCGCCGTCCACGACGTCGGCCCCGGCGACGCCGGGCGCACCGGATGCGGCACCCGCCGCAGCTCCGCCGCCGGCCGCCGCCACGCCCGCTCCCGCTCCCGCACCGGCTGCCAAGCCCGCGGCCGAGCAGGCCAACCCGTACGGCCTTGCCCAGCTTTGGGCCGGCCAGGGCGGCAAGCCTGACTGGGTGGCGCGCGGCGTCATGATCATCCTTGCCATCATGTCGATCGGCACCTGGTACATCTTCTTCATGAAGTACTGGGAACAGTCCCGCGTGCTCGGCCAGGCCAGCCAGGTCGAGAAGCGCTTCTGGTCGTCGAACAACCTCAATGAGGGCATCGACAAGCTCGCCAAGAACAGCGTGTTCCGCACCGTTGCCGAAAGCGGCGTACGCGCCTCCTCCGGCCAGGGCTCGGGCATCGTGAACCTCAACGACTGGATCGCCATGGCGCTCAACCGCCAGCTGGAAGAGATCAATGCGCGCCTTCAGGGCGGCATCGCCTTCCTCGCTTCGGTGGGTTCGACCGCGCCGTTCGTCGGTCTGTTCGGCACCGTCTGGGGCATCCTGAACGCGCTCATCGCCATCGGCGTGGCGGGTCAGGCGTCGATCGACAAGGTGGCCGGTCCGGTGGGCGAAGCGCTCATCATGACCGCGCTCGGCCTTGGCGTCGCCGTGCCGGCCGTGCTGCTCTACAACGTGCTCGTCCGCCGCAACAAGGTCATCAACGAGAAGCTCAGGAGCTTCGCGTCCGACCTGCAGACCTACCTTGTCACGAAGGGCAAGTAGGCTGGCCGGCAACACGCGGAGTAACGCTTCATGGCCATGAATGTCTCCTCTCCGGACGGCGCGGATGCGGACCTGAACACGTCCATCAACACCACTCCGTTGGTGGACGTGATGCTCGTGCTCCTCATCATCTTCCTGATCACCATTCCGGTGATCGTGAAGACGGTGCCGCTCCAGCTTCCGAACGCGAAGAACATCGCGACGACGACGAAGCCGGAAAACATCGTGATCGCCGTCGACCGGAACGAAAACGTCTATTGGAACAATCAGCCCGTCGCCGACAACAACGAGCTGATCCGCAAGATGGAAGACGCCGTGCTCCGCGCCAATGCGGCGGGCCGCGAATTGCCCGAAGTCCACATCCGCGGCGATGTGAGCGTTCCGTTCAAGGACATCGGCATCATCGTCTATGACTGCCAGCGGGCGAGTATCCCGAAGGTCGGCTTCCTTCTCGAGCCGCATAACGACCAATAGGCCCGTAAGGACCAAAAAGGGTATCTGATTATGGCCATGAATATGGGCAATGCCTCCGGCGAGGGGGAGGTCATGGTGGAGATGAACACGACGCCGCTCATCGACGTCATGCTCGTTCTCCTCGTCATGCTGATCATCACGCTTCCGATCCAGACCCATGCCGTGAAGCTGGATATGCCCAACACGCATCAGAAGCCGCCGCCGAATCCGCCGCCGACGCATATCATCAACGTGGACTTCGACGGCTCGGTGAGCTGGGACAACACGAATGTCGATGGCGCCACGCTGGATGCCTATCTCTACAATGTCGGCCAGAAGGATCCGGCCGACCAGGATGAGATCCACATCACGGCCAACCGCCTCGCGAAGTACGACACTGTCGCGAAAGTGATGGCCAATGCGCAGCGCCGCCATGTCACCAAGATTGGCATCGTCGGCACCGAGAATTATGTTCAATAAGTGAGGGACGACCGCGGGCGTGGGGCGTGCGGCGAGACCGCATTGCCTCGATCTGCGATTGTGATTGAGGACTGTATGCCCATGAAGACCGGTTTCCTGCGCGCCGCAGCTATGGCGTTCCTCCTCGGCGGCACGGCCTTCACGGCCACCGCTGTTCTTGTCCCGCAGGCCGCCGAAGCGGCAGTCCGCCCGGCCGTGGGCAATCCGCTCAAGGCCGCGATCGCGGCGGCCAATGCCGGCCACGGCGCCGAGGCGCTCGCCAAGGTGCATGAAGCCGAAAGCGCCGGCAGCCTGACGCCGGCCGAGCAGCAGGCGATCTCGCAGACCAAGGAATATGTCTCGGCCAAGACCGGCCAGGGCGGCGGCGCCACCGCCTGCCGCACCAAATTCGCCAACGACTACAGCGCCGGGCGCTATCGCGACGCCATCGCGGATGCCGATTGCCTGCGCAAGGGCGGCGGTCTCTCCGGCAACGACCAGCTCGTGGTGGCCCAAGCTTACTACCTCATGGGCGATTACGCGGCCACGATCCGCGAGACGCGCGACATGTCGAGCTCGCAGGCGCAGGAGCTGCGCCTCAGCGCCGCCTTCAAGTCCGGCGACGGCGACACCTACCGCACCGTCCTGCAGCAGCTCATCCGCGGCGGCAACACGAAATACTGGAACAACGTGCTCACCTCGGCCGAGAACGCGCACGGCTTGAAGGATCACCAGACGCTCGACCTGCTGCGCCTGCGCTTCCTGACCGGCAACATGCGCAACAAGGACGACTACACGACCGCCGCCGAGCTCGCGCTCCAGGCCGGCTCGCCGCAGGAAGCCGCCAACATCGTGCAGAAGGGCCTCGACACCAAGACGTTGTCCGATGATCGCGCCGTGCGCCTGCTTGGCCTCGCCAAAGCCCAGGCCGCGAAGGACAGCGCCGCATTCCCCGCCATGCAGAAGGCGGCCGACGCCTCGAAGTCCGGCGACGCCGATGTGAAGCTGGGTGAGGAATATTGGGGCTTCGCGCGCTACGCCGACGCCGTGACCGCCGTCCAGAACGGCATCGCCAAGGGCACGGCAGACCCGGCCAACGCGCAGATCCGCCTCGGCCTTGCGCTCTCTGGCGCCGGCAAGAAGGACGCTGCGATCTCCGCCTTCAACAAGGTGCCGAAGACGGATGCCAACGGCACCCTCATCGCCGGCCTCTGGTCCCTCTACGCCAGCACCCAGCACTGAGCTGCGGCTCGCAACGAACAAAGCCGCCGGAGCGATCCGGCGGCTTTTTTGTTTGTGGGGGGCCGGGATTGAGTCACGCAGAGCCGCAGAGCCGCAGAGGAGTGAGTTTTGCGCTCTGACCTCACTCCAATCTTCAAATTCGTCATGGCCCGGCTTGTCCGGGCCACCCATTTTCCTTTCTCAAAAGAAAATTGGATGGCCCGCATGAAGCGGGCCATGACGACGTTGGGGTGCCTGAGTGAAAAGGTGGGAGAAGTGAGAGCATAGCAAAACGCGCTGCGCCATCTCCACACGCACTTCTCCTCTGCGGCTCTGCGCCTCTGCGTGAAAACCCGCCTTCGGCAAACCCCTAAGGCGCTTTCACCGCGGTCTTCGGCTGCGCGCCGCGGACGCTCTCCAGATAGGTCCGCACGTCGATGTCCGGCGGGTTCGCGACGCCTTTGCCGGGGCCGGGATCGCGGAGTTCTTCGCGGGTGAAGTCCATCTTGGCGTCATAGGCGCGGTCGAGCTGGTTGCGCAGGTTCTGTTCGGCCGCGTACCAGGCCTGCTTGTCGAAGCCGTCGTGGCAGGTGGCGAGTTCGCGCGGATCGGTGGCGCCCCAGCGGCGCTCGACACATTGATAGGGATCGAACGACATCAGGAACAGCCGCTTGCGCATGTCGTCGTAACCGAGCGTCACGGGCGAATTGTCGGTGCGCTGGTAGGTGAGATGGCAGGCGGCGGCCTCGCGGTCGTAAACGGCGATGAGGTCGCCGACGAGATCGTGGCCCTTGTAGACGAGCTTGGTGTCGCTGGTCTCATACATCTTCACGAAGCGCTCGGTCTGCTCGCGCAATTCCTTGAAGGCGGTTTTCAGGCGCGCATCGCGCGAGGGCGTGGAGAAATCCTCCCAGTCGCCCTCGGTGCCGTAGATGTTGGCGGGCAGCCGCTCCGGTTCGGAGTGGTTCTGCAAGCCCGCCTGCAGCGCCAGCACCACCGCGTCGTAGCGGTAATGCAGGTCGTTGCAGTTGGAATCCACCATGTCGTGGACTTCCTTCACCGGATCGAATTCCAGCTTGCCGCCGGCGAGCTCCGCCCGCACCCAGTCGTAATAAGCGAGATACTCCTTGCCCAGCATGAAGGAGCCAACGCCCCAGTCGCCGTCATCCTCGGGCCGCGCGCCGGTGCCGTAGAACTGCACCACGGAATAGTCCGGAATGTCCTTGTTGGCGGTTAGCACCATGTGGCCGCCCAGCAGCACGCCGTCGCTCCGCCGCGTCGCGCCCACAAGCCGCAGCGGCCGCCAGTTCTTGAAGCCCGCGCCCATGCCGGGGCGGGAGCGCACGAAGCGTTCGTCATAGAAGCCGCGCGTCACCGAATTGTCGGGATGCGCGTCGATGTAATTCACCCGCCCGTCGGAATCGATTCTGTAGACGGTGGCGACATGGCCGTTCGGATCGTAGACCATCGTGCCCGGATGGATGGATTTGGCGTTGATCGCCGGCGAATAGAGATCGGGCTCGCGCGGATCCTCGCGCTCTGGATGGATGCGGTAGCTGGCCGACGAGATATCGTCGCGCACTTCGTCCAGCAGTTCGTAGCCGGAGATCGATCCCGTCAGGATGTCCCGGCGCTCCACCACTTCGTTGCCGTTGGGTGTGTAACGGATATCGCGTGTGTGGCCGCGCGGCTCCACGGCTTTCTCGTAAGAAAAAGGCAGTCCGCGCTTCCACGCGAAATAGGCGCGCAGCACATAAGGCAGGTCCGCGCAGTCGGAATGGAAAACGATGCCCGGCGGATCGCTGGCGCGGAACGGATTGCCCGGAATGTGCAGGCAGGTGTTCACCGTGTGACAGCCGGAGTCGCCGATGGCCGTGACGAACTCGCCATAGCTGCGCTCGTCCGCGTCGGTCCAGTGGTCGTAGCGAACGATATAAAGGCTGGCGGGGCTCACCGTCATGGCTTGCGGCCCCACGGGAACCGGCGCGGTGGCCATCGGCTTCGCGGGGATTTGTGACGGAACGACGGTGGGAGGCTTGGCGGGAAGCGGCGTAGGCGCTGGTGCCGCAATCGGCGCTTGGGCGGCCGCGGAAGCAGCCCATAGCACGGCAAAAGCCGCTAACGCGGATATCCGCATGATCGTCCCCACTGCCCCTGCCTTGAACGGTAGCGGCTGGAGCAAACGGGTCAAGGCGAGCAGCACCACATCGCGCGCTTAACCATCCAGTGTCGCCCGCGCGCCACCTTGGTATAAGGAACTCTCATGAAACGGCCGCCACAATGCTGACTCCCGACGAAGCCCAGGCGCTGCTGCTCAGCCTGCAAGTGTCGCTGGTGGCGGTGAGTTGCGCGCTGCCTTTCGCGCTGGCGGCGGCGCTGTTGCTGGCCCGGCGCAGCTTCCCCGGCAAGGCGCTGATCGACGGCGTGCTGCATCTGCCGCTGGTGCTGCCGCCGGTGGTGATCGGTTATCTGCTGCTGGTGGTGCTCGGCACGCGCGCGCCGCTGGGCGGCTGGCTGAACGATCATCTCGGCATCCAGTTCGTATTTTCCTGGAAAGGCGCCGCGCTCGCAGCGGGCCTCATCACCTTTCCATTTCAACTGCGCGCCATCCGCCTGGCGCTGGAAGCGATCGATGGCGGCTTGGGGCAAGCAGCGGAGACCTTGGGCGCTGGCGCGTTCGACCGCTTCGTCAATCTCACACTGCCGCTGGCGCTACCCGGCATCGTCGCCGGATTGATCACGGCCTTCGCGGCCAGCCTCGGCGAGTTCGGCGCCATTATAACGTTCGTGTCCAACATTCCGGGCGAGACGCGCACCTTGCCGCTCGCCATCTACAGCGCGATCCAGTCGCCCGGCGGCGAGGCAGAAGCGGCGCGGTTGTCGCTCATGTCCATCGCGCTGGCGCTGGTGGGCGTGACGCTCGCCGAACTGGCCGACCGGCGCACGCGCAGGCTGATCGGACGATGATCGAGGTCGCGGTCCGCCACGATTTCAAAGGCTTCACGCTCGATGCGGCATTCAAGGTCGAGCGCGTCGGCATCACCGCTTTGTTCGGACCGTCCGGCTCCGGCAAGACGACGGTGGTCAGTGCCATCGCGGGCATCTTCCGCCCCAAGCAGGGCCGCGTCGTGGTGGACGGCCGCGTGCTGCTGGACACGGCGACTGGCACGTTCGTTCCACCGCGCCTGCGCCGCACGGCGACCGTGTTCCAGGACGCGCGGCTCTTCCCGCATATGAGCGTCGAAAACAATCTGCGCTTCGGCTGGCGGCGCGCGGCGCAGAAGGCCTCGCAAGCCGAATTTGATCATGTGCTCGCTCTGCTGGGCCTCGAAGCTCTGCTGACGCGGCGTCCGGCCAAACTTTCCGGCGGCGAGAAAAGCCGCGTGGCGCTGGGGCGTGCGTTGCTGGCCTCGCCGCAATTGCTGCTGCTGGACGAGCCGCTGGCTGCGCTGGATGCCGCGCGCAAGGCGGAGATCCTGCCTTATCTCGAACGCCTGCGCGACGAAGTGCCGATGATCTATGTCACCCATTCGCTCGATGAGGTGACACGGCTGGCGGATGATCTCATCCTGCTGAAAGACGGCCGTGTCGCAGCCAAAGGCCGCGTGTTCGATCTGCTGCCCGATCTGGAATTCGCCGATGTGCTGGGGGCACCGCCGGCAGGTGCCGTGTTCCGCGCCACGGTGACGGCGCAGCGCGACGACGGCCTCACCACGCTCGGCTTTGACGGCGGCGAATTGTTCGTGGCGCGGCTGGAGCGGCCGGTGGGCACGGCGCTGCGCGTGCGGCTGCGGGCGGAGGACATCATGCTGGCGCTGGAGGAACCGCGCGCCATCAGCGCCAACAATGTGCTGCCCGCGACTGTCACGAACGTGTCGGTGCGCGGCAACGCAGCGGATGTGCAGCTTCTCTGCGGCCAGGTGAAGCTCGTCTCGCGCATCACCAAATCCTCGCGCGACAGGCTTGGGCTCGTCGCGGGAACGAAGCTGTTCGCCATCGTCAAATCGGTTACCGTCGATCCCATTCTGCAATAAGCGAGGACCACCATGCCGCTCATTCCCTATGCCGATACAGATGCGCTTCCCGAAAAGGCCAAGGCGGCGTTCGATGGCTTGCCGCGCAAGCTCAACATCTTCCGCATGTGGGCGAATGCGCCGGCGTGCTTCGTCTCCGGCATGCGCTTCGGCGGCAATATCCTCTCGCGCCAAGAGCTGGGCGCGGATTTGCGCGAGCTGGTGATCCTGACGGTCGCGCGCGTCGAGGGCGGCACCTATGAATGGGTGCAGCATGTGCCCATCGCGCTGAATGCGGGCTGCAAACAGGAACAGATCGATGCGCTGGAGGGGGGCAGTTTCGATGCCGCGGTGTTCAGCGCGAAAGAGAAGGCGTGCATCGCGCTCGCCGTCGATGTCATCCGCAATGTGAAGGCGAGCGAGGCGAATGTCGAAACCGCGAAAGTGCATTTCCCGGCGCAGGAGATCGTGGAGATCATCCTCACCTGCGGCTTCTACATGACGATGGCGCGGCTCACCGAGACGACGCGCGTGGACATCGACGCGCCGGGCGGCGCTGCCATCGTGGACGAGCTAAAGCGGCTTCTCTGAGCGGTAGACGACGCGGCTGGCCAGCGTGAAATTGAAAGCCAGCCCCGTGATGGTGCCCAGCGCCAGTGCCAGATAGGGGCTGTTGAACGGCGCGGGCGCGAACGTCACCACGGCGCTGTAGATGCCGTAATTCACCACCAGTCCTACGCTGTTGGAGACGACGTACTCCGCCCATTCGCCCAGCATGCCCCAGCCCTGGCGGGCATGCTGCTTGAAGGTGAGGAAGCGGTTGCCAGCCCAGGTGAAGGTGACTGTGCAAAGGAACGAGACGGCCGGCGCACCGTAGCGCCCCAGATGCAGCACGTTCAAAGCGAGGAACAGCACCACCTCGTTGACCATGAACCCCGCCGTGCCCACCACCGCGAAGTGCAGGAAGCGCGAATGCCGGATTGTGTCGAGGAGCTTCACGGCAGCTTGAGATCGTGCGGCCCGGGGATCGCCAGATAGCGCATGCGCTTGGCTTCCCAGCGCCCGCGCGTCACGGTGTCGAGGATCAATCCACTGGCGAGCGCGAGGAACGCGACCAGCATCAGCACGGCCGAAAGCACCGCCGTCGGCAGGCGCGGCACGTCGTGATAATGCCAGTAATGCAGCACCACCGGCATTCCCAGCAGCAGCGAAGCGAGCGCGAAGAGCGCGAACAGCGCGCCGAAGAAGATCAGCGGCCGCTCCTCGCGCACCAGGCCCGCGATGGTGAAGAGGATCTTGAAGCCGTCCTTGTAGGTGGAGAGCTTGGAGACCGATCCGGGCGGGCGCTCCTTGTAATGCGTGTCGACTTCCGACATCGGCATCAGCATGCGCACGGAATGCACCGTCATCTCCGTCTCGATGCCGAAGCCTTCCGCGGTAAAGGGGAACGACTTCACGAAACGCCGCGACATGAAGCGGTAGCCCGACAGCATGTCCGGCAGGTGCACGTCGAACATCAGCGCGGTGAGGCCGGTCAAGAGCTTGTTGCCCAGCACGTGACCGGGGCGATAGGCAGCCTGGTCGGTGTGGACGCGGTTGCCGGTGATGATGTCGAGCCCGTCGTCGATCAGCCGCTTGACGATGGCCGGGCCGGCGAAGGCGTCATAGGTGTCGTCGCCGTCCACCAGCACGTATACGTCGGCCTCGATGTCGGCGAACATGCGGCGCACGACATTGCCTTTGCCCTGGCGCGGCTCCAGCCGCACGATGGCGCCAGCTTCGCGGGCGCGGGCGCTGGTCTGGTCCTTGGAATTGTTGTCGTAGACATAGATGTCGGCCACGGGGAAGGCGGCGCGGAAATCGTGCACCGTTTTGCCGATCGCGGCTTCCTCATTGTAACAGGGGATGAGTATGGCGATGCGCGCGTTGCCGTCTGTCATGGGGTGGGGCTCTGATTGGGTTTCCGCGTCACCGGGCAGAAGCGGTAGTCGCCCGTGAGATTCGTTTCTATATCCCCGCAGGCCTTGTCGTCGAGCGCGAGGCCGTAATCGGCCAGCGCGTCGATCCCGCGCGCCACCTCGTAAGCATCGAAGATCACATAAAGATCGCCCTTGAACGCCCCCACCCGGGCTTTCGCCCGGGCGGTCAGCCTGGAGCCGTCCTTGGGCTGGATCATCCAGCCGTCGATGCGGATGATCGGCACTTGGGGCGGCAGCGACGGGGCGAGGAAGCCCATCGGCGCGTTGCCCGTCATCAGCACCATGGCGTGGTCGGGATCGATGATGGGTGGGATGATCGCCTGGACATAAGGGTCGCCCAGGGGCGCGCGCGTCAGGATGCCGGTGCGGGTGAGGCCTGCGCAAAGCAGCAGCAGGATCGACGCGGTGATGATCCGCGCCCGCGCCGAGATGGGCCACATCGCCACCGCGGCGAAGATGAGGATCGGGCCCAAGATCTCCAGCAGGATGATGTAGCGATAGATCGCGAAGATCGAGATCCAGGCGATGTAGGAGACGGCGGCGAATCCGAACAGCGCCAGCACCACATCCGGCGGCATCAACGGTTCGCGCGATTGCTTGCGGATCAGCCAGATCGGCACCGTCACGATGACGAGCACATAGGCGAGTCCCACGCGGATGTCCTGGAAGGGCAGATCGTCGGCCACATGCCAATCCATCGAGAACAGCAAGGGCAGGATCAGCGCGTGATAGAGGTCATGCGGCAGGAAGCGCGTGTCGCGATAGGACGCGGGCAGTCCCAGCGGCGAATGGAAATACTGGTTGAAGTAGGGAAACAGCGGATTGCCGGTGAGGTGGTACATCTCCCCATACCAGTATCCCGCCACGAGCAGCACGCCGATCAATCCGCCGATCCCCGCCGCGATCACGCGCGAACCGCGATGCTTCCAGGTGCCGGGCAGCAACGCCAATGTCGCCGCCAAGCCCAAGGCGAATGGTGCTTCCGGCAATTTCAACCCGACGGGAATCCCGACCAGCAATCCCGCGACGCCCGCGATCACCATGCCGCGCAAGATGCTCGCGTCGCGCAGCGCGTCGCGATTCAGCAGGATCAGCGCCAGCGCCGACAGGATGAAGACGCTCATCACCGGGTCGTAATAGGTGGTGCCGGAGAGCGAGAGCGTCAGTCCGCCCGTCATGCAGAGAAGCGTCAGCACACCGGCCGCGAGCTTCGTGTGCGGCACGCGCAACAAGCCGCGTCCCATCAGATAGAGCGGCACGGAATTCAGCCCCTGCGCCATGCCCAGCACGCCGAGCGCGAACCATGAGGGCGTGTGTGTCGCCAGCCAATAGAAGGGGATGTCGAGCGAGGGATTGTAGAAGGTCGCCTGATGCGCGACGGAGATGTCGATCCCCATGCGCCCGTTCAGGAAGGCGTAGGGGATGTACCAATGGTAATTGCGGAAGTCCCACGACAGGTCCTTGCCGAGGCAGATGACGAACACGCCCCAGCCCAGAGTCACCACCGCCAGGAACAGCCACTCCGGCAGCGTGAGGGATTTGAGGCGGAACGGCATGGCAAGACCGGGGGATTTCGCGGGCCGGGAACCTATCACGGCCAGCCCGTTGCGCCAGCGGCGATGGCGCGGCAGGTTCGCGCCCTCGGGAGCGCGATCCCCCGAAGTGTGAAGCGGTTCGGGTCAGATCGCGCGACCCAATGAAGAGGTTCACAATGAAGGCATACAGGGCGCACCGGCTGGCGGGGTTGGAGTTGCTGGCCGTGGAGGAGACGCCTGAGCCCAAAGCGGCGGAGGGGCAGGTGCTCATCACCGTCCGCGCCGTGGGGCTGCATCTGGCCGATCTGGCGGCGCTCCAGGGCGAACGGACGCCCAAGCCGTCACTGCCCTTCACGCCGGGGCTAGAGGTGGCGGGCACGGTACTGGCCGGCGTCAAAGGCCTCAAGAAAGGCCAGCGGGTCGTGGCCTTCATGCCTTGGGGCGGGCTGGCGGAGGTGGTGGCCGCGCCGGCCGAACTCTGCGTGCCGATCCCTGAGGGATTGGAGGATGCCGAAGCCGCCAGCCTGCCGCTCGCCTGCGCCGGCGCCATCATGGCGCTGCGCGACAAAGCTGGCCTCGTGGCGGGCGAGACGGTGGTGGTGACGGGCGCGGGCGGGCAGGCGGGTCTCGCGGCCGTGCAGGTGGCCAAGCAGCTTGGGGCCAAAGTGATCGCGGTGGCGGCCGGCGAGGCGCGTGCGGCGTTGGCGGGCGAGCAGGGCGCGGATTTCCTCATCGACGGCGCCAGCGAATCGATAGGCGACCGAGCCAAGGAACTGACCGGCGGCAAAGGCGCGGATGTGATCTTCGATCCCGTCGGCGGCGATGCCTTCGTCGCGGCATTGGCGGGTGCCGCCATCGGCGGCCGCATCATCACGGCCGGCTTCGCGGCGGGGCGCATCCCGCAAGCCCCCATCGGCGTCTTCTACGCCCGCGACCTGCAGCTCCTGTCGGCCAACACGCCCCTGGCCGTGCAGTCGCACCCGGCCCGCGCCCGCGTGGCGCTGGCCGAGGCCGTGCTGTGGGCCGCGGAGAAAAAGATCATGCCGCGCATCGCCGCCAAGTTTTCCTTCGCGGATGCGCGTCACGCCTTCGAATACCTGAAACAACGCCGGGGCAACGGCGCGGTGGTGGTGACGGTCTGAACCAACTCCCCAAACTTCCCCTTCTCCCCCTTCGGGGGAGAAGGCCGGGATGAGGGGGTGGTGCCGCATCCTCCGGCATCGCAGTTCGCGTCGAGACCCCCTCACCCTGGCCCTCTCCCCCTGCGGGGGCGAGGGAGCACGTGATTTGCGCTCTGCACAACCTGTAATATTATTGCGCAACAATTTCCTAGAAGTGCTTGACAGCGTGACGCTGCACCGCTAAGTTGAATGCATCTCCCGAATTGTATCCGGACGGTCCGCCAAAAGCGGGCCGTTTTGCATTCCGCTGTCATCCCCGGCGAGCATCGCGCGTTTCACGCGCGATGCTCGCCGGGGATGACAGTGAGGGTGGGGCGGTGCGGTGTGCGTCGTAACTCTCAAAAGGTGAAATCAAATGGCTCACCACGTCCTGAACCACAATCTGTAGCGCCCGCGCGGCGCAAACAGATTCACATTATCGAAAAAACAGTCTCGTGATGGGGACTCGGACTCTGTCCGAACGCCAATTCAAAAAACCGCTTCCCGATGGACGCGCGAGTTGCGTCCAAAACGGCCCGCAAAATTCACGGCAACGGCAAATTCGCGACGAATTGTTCGGTGCAGGCGCGCCAGGAGCGGGTCAGCGCGAAGGCGCGGCAGTCGGCGCGGGGGATTTTCAGCGCGCGTTCGCAGGCGGATTTGAGGTCGGTGTCGAGCACGCCGACCGGCGCGTCGCCGATCACGTCGAGCGGGCCTTGCACCGGATAGGCGGCGACGGGGACGCCGGACGCCAAAGCTTCCAGCACCACCAGGCCGAACGTGTCGGTGAGGCTGGGGAACACGAACACGTCGCTGGCGGCGTAATGGGTGGCGAGATCGTCGCCGCTCTTGGCACCCAGGAATTTCGCAGCCGGATATTTCTGCGCGAGTTCGGCGCGGGCGGGGCCGTCGCCGATCAGCACTTTGGTGCCGGGCAGGTCGAGCTTCAGGAACGCATCGAGGTTCTTCTCAACCGCGATGCGGCCGACATAGAGCCAGATGGGGCCTTCAAACGGCATCTTCGCGCCTTCGATCGGGCGGAAGGCTTCGACGTCCACGCCGCGCGACCAGATGGCGCAATTGGTGAAGCCGTGGCCTTCCATCTCCGCCATCAGCGACGGCGTGGCGACCATCATCGTCTTCGCCTTGCCGTGGAACCAGCGCAGGAAGCCGTAAGTCCAGGAGAGGGGAATGAAGGGAAGGCGCGCTTTCACATATTCGGGGAAGCGCGTGTGGAAGGAGGTCGTGAACGGGATGTCGCGCTTCACGCAGATGGCGCGCGCGCTGAGCCCCAGCGGGCCTTCGGTAGCGATGTGGATGGCGTTGGGTTTGAACTCCGCGATCATCTTTTCCAGGCTGCGGCGCGGGAACATCGACAGCCGGATTTCCGGATAGGTCGGCATCGGCATTGTCCAGCGGCCTTCGGGCGTCGCATAGGCGACGGAGTGGCCCATGGCCTCGAGGTCGCGCGCCAGCATCTCCAGCGTGCGCACGACGCCGTTGACCTGGGGGTGCCAGGCATCGGTGACGAGCAGCACGCGGAAAAGGATCGCCTCAGGCTGGTTGGGCCCCAGCGACGATTCCGGCTCCGGCGATGTCTGTGACGGGGATGGATTCACGGTTTGGCGCGGCCCAGGAGAGAATCTCCAACCTTCCGCGCGCATCTTCGACAAGGGCGGTGCAGCTTTCAACCCAGTCGCCGTCATTGTAGTAGAGGACGCCGCCGATCTCTCTAATCTGAGCGTGATGAATATGGCCGCACACGGCGCCGTCGAGGCCGAGCTCGCGGACGTGGTCGGCCACGGTTTCCTCGAAGCGGCAGATGTAATCGACTGCATTCTTCACCTTTTGCTTCAGCCAGGCCGAAAGCGACCAGTACCCAAGCCCAAGTCCGCGCCGCGCCAGGCCCCACCACTCGTTCAGTTCGAGCGCGAGCGAGTAGGCCCAGTCGCCCAGATGGGCGAGCCACTTGGCGTAAGCGATGACGCTGTCGAAGCGGTCGCCATGCAGCACCAAGAGGCGCTTGCCGTCGGCGGTTTCGTGGATCGCTTCGTATTGAATCTCGATGCCGGCGAAGTTGCGGCCGCAATAGGCGCGGAAGACTTCGTCGTGATTGCCGGGCACGAAGACGACGCGGGTGCCGGTGTCCGCCTTGTGCAGGATCTCGGACAGCACGCGGTTGTGCGCCTCGGGCCAGAACCATCTGTGCTTCAGCCGCCAGCCGTCCACGATGTCGCCGACGAGATAGAGCGTCTGGCAGTTGTTGGAGGCCAGGAAGTCCGCCAGCATCTCGGCCTTGCAGCCGCGCGTGCCCAGGTGGGTGTCGGAGATGAAGATGGTGCGGTGATTGCGGATGGCCTTGCGGGGCTCCGGGGCCCCCGTATGCGAATGGCCACGATGCCGCAGTGTCGGTTCGCGGCGGAGTGCCTCGCGCAGCAAAGCGTGGGGTTCTCCAGACCAGGCGGTCGGGGCAGAAGCCTTGTGGGCTGTCTCGGCCATCCGGCGGTACTCCTTTACGAATCAGTCGGATCCGGGCTGACCTCTGTTTGCGCTATCAAGGCGAATGCTTTGTTGCATCGCGATAATGGTTTTATGAATCAGACACTGCAGCGCACAAAAAGTCGGCGGATCGCCCAAATTCTGATCAAGCCATTGATTTTGTAAGATTAATGGCGCTGAATTTTTGTCAGAAGGTCAAATTCTTTCTTGCGTCGCAGCAAAGTGCCGTGCATATTGTTGCAGCGCGGTAGCCCCGCGCATGCCCTTCCTGGGCGTTTCCTCCCTGAACTTAGGCCGCCCTCACCCGGGCGGCCTTTTTTTTGGAATGCGCTAAGCAACACAAAGCTTTGGGTTGACGCCGCGCGTGACGCGCTTCAACCATGCAGCCAGTTTCGCGAAGAGGATTGCGACCGTGAAGTACGAGATCGACTACGTCTTCCTGCCCAAGGGCTCGACCCAGACCGAGGAAATCGGCGGCATCAACGACATGGTGCTCGGCGACGAACACGGCTTCGGCGTGATCCCCGCCGTGGGCGATTATGTCGAGATTCCGAGAAGCCGCATGGGCGAGCGCGAGGTCTACAAGGGCAAGGTCTGCCGCCGCCAGTTCCGCCACGTGCTGGGCTACGTCTACATCCGCATCGTGCTCGCGGAAGTCGAAGAGAAAGAGTGGTCGAATCCGTCTTGCTGATGGATTTGCCGAAATCGTTTCAAATTCTGCATTCCTCCCAATCGTCATGGCCGGGCTTGTCCCGGCCATCCATACCCGCGGTCTGAGATCAATTGGCCGAGACCGCGTTAATGGGTCGCCGGGACAAGCCCGGCGATGACGGTGGTGAGTTTGGATGGGATCCCAAAAAATCCGAAAGCAAACCTACTCCGCGGCAAACGGGAAATCGCGCAGGCCGGGTGCTCGAAGCAGCATCCGGTCCAGCGCCACGAGCTCCATCAGGCAATCCGCGATGCGCATGCGCAAAGCCTCGAAGCGCGGACTTTTCTCGATGCGCTCTTCGTCCAGATAAAGCGCGCGGTTGATCTCGATCTGCAGCGCATGGACGCCGCGCAACGGGCGGCCATGGACATGCGTGGTGTATCCGCCGGCATAAGGCGCATTGCGCGCCACGCTGAAGCCGCGCGATTCAAAGATGCGCTCAGCGTAGCGCATCAGCAGCGGCGAGGCGGCCATGCCGTAGCGGTCGCCCAGCACAATGTCCGGCACCACGGCGGCCGACGGCATGGAGTGGCAATCGATCAGCACCGCCGCGCCGAATTGCGCATGTGTCTGCTCCACCAGCCGCGTCAGTGCCGCATGATAGGGGCGGTAGAGCCGCGACAGGCGCTCCTCTGCCTCGCGTGCGGCGAGCTTGTCGCGGTAGATTTCCGCCCCGTCGCGCACCACGCGGGGGATGACGCCGAGGCCGGCATTCACCCGGGGGCTCGCGGTGTCGAGCGCGCCGGGAAGCCGGCCCTCGAACATGGCGGCGTCGAGCTCGGCGGGGGAGCGGTTGACGTCCAGATAGGCGCGGGGAAAGCGGGCGGCGATGAGCGGCGCGCCCAGCTCGACCACCACGGCGAACAACTCGTCGACAAAGGCGTCTTCCGAACGGCGCAGGCTGAGCGGCCCGAGGCGGCTTTGCGCCACGAAACTGGCCGGGTAGCAGCGCCCGGAATGGGGCGAGGCGAAGACGAACGGCACGCGCGGCACCTCCGGCAGCGTGAGCCGGAAAGGCTGGGCAGTGAGATCGGTCAGGTCGTCGCCGGTATTCATGGACGGAAGTGGAGCACCCGGGACGGGCCCCGGCAAGGTTCGCAGCGCCGCATTCCGTTAACCGGCGTTTACGCGTTGCGGGTTATACGGTTAAGGTCGTTCGGGCGAGTGTGAGTTGCGGGCATGGCGCAGATCCTTCTGGCGGAAGACGACGAATCGTTGCGCCGGTTCCTGGCGGCGGCGCTGGCCAAGGCCGGCCACGACGTCACCCATTTCGGCGACGGCACCGAAGCGTTCGAATGCCTGAAGGGCTTCCGCTTCGACCTGCTGCTGACCGACATCGTCATGCCCGGCATGGACGGGATCGAGCTCGCCAAGCGCGCCGCCGAAATGGACCAGGCGCTCAAGATCATGTTCATCACCGGCTTCGCCGCCGTGGCGCTCCACCCCTCGTCCCAGGCCCCCAAACAGGCCAAGGTGCTCTCCAAGCCCTTCCACCTGCGCGAAATCGTGGCCGAAGTGGAACGGATGATCGCGGCTTAAAGGGCCGGATCGCTCTTCAGACTATCGCTTGTTCCCGGCGATCCGGGGCGCTATAGAAGCCGCCCCGTCAGGCGGGCGCGTAGCTCAGCGGGAGAGCACTACCTTGACATGGTAGGGGTCACAGGTTCGATCCCTGTCGCGCCCACCACCAACCCGCCGAAGCGGTTGGTGGTTTCGAATCGAGCCCGATGGATGGGCTCGATTGACGGATTTCGCGGATACCGCCCGCGCTCAGCTCCGCCGGACCGCTGCATTCCCCGGAACTGGCGTTGATTCCGCTGGCGGACGGCGGCAAAACCCGTCAGTGCGAGCGGGATGCGTGGAGACAGTATGAGCGCCAGGATCAGTCCGCTTGCCGGCAAGCCCGCGCCGCTTTCCTTGCTCGTCGATGTTCCGGCGCTGGTGACGGCCTATTATTCGCGAACGCCCGATCCCGCGATACCGGCGCAGCGCGTCGCTTTCGGCACTTCCGGCCATCGCGGCTCTGCCTTCGACACCGCGTTCAACGAGGCGCATATCCTGGCGATCGCGCAGGCGATCTGCCTGTATCGCGCGCGCGCCGGATGGAATGGGCCGCTGTTCATCGGCAAGGACACGCACGCGCTTTCCGAACCTGCTTTCGCCAGCGCGCTGGAAGTGTTCGCCGCCAATGGCGTGGAGACCATGATCACGGACGGCTACACGCCGACGCCCGTGATCTCGCATGCGATCCTCACGCATAACAAAGGCCGTCAGACGGGGCTTGCCGACGGCGTCGTGATCTCGCCGTCGCATAATCCGCCCGGCGACGGTGGTTTCAAATACAATCCGGCCAATGGCGGTCCGGCCGATGTGGACATCACCGGCTGGATCGAGAAAACGGCGAACGACTTTCTCGCCGGCAAGCTCGCGGGTGTGAAGCGCGTCCCGCTGGAGCGCGCGCGCAAAACGCCGTGCGTCCACGCCTATGATTACATCACGCCTTATGTTGCGGATCTCGCCAATGTCGTGGACATGGACGCGATCCGGTCCGCGGGCGTGCGCATCGGCATAGATCCGCTGGGCGGCGCGGCGGTGCATTACTGGGCTCCGCTGATCGAACGTTACAAAATCGCGGCGACCGTGGTGAGCGACGCCGTCGATCCGACGTTCCGCTTCATGACCGTCGACTGGGACGGCAAGATCCGGATGGACTGCTCTTCGCCCTATGCGATGGAGCGGCTGGTCGGCTTGCGCGAAAAATTCGACATCGCTTTCGCCAACGACACCGATGCGGACCGCCACGGCATTGTCTGCCCATCCAGTGGGCTGATGAACCCCAACCACTATCTCGCCGCGTCGATCTTCTATCTCTTTGGCAGCCGCGAGGGCTGGCGCAAGGACAGCGCCATCGGCAAGACGGCCGTCAGCAGCGCGATGATCGACCGTGTGGCGAACAAGATCGGCCGCAAGCTGGTGGAGGTGCCCGTCGGCTTCAAATGGTTCAGCGCGGGCCTGATCGACGGCTCGCTCGGCTTTGGCGGCGAGGAGAGCGCCGGCGCTTCGTATCTCCGCCGCGACGGCTCGGTCTGGACGACGGACAAGGACGGCCCGATCATGGGCCTGCTCGCCGCGGAAATGACCGCCCGCCTGGGCAGGGACCCCAGCGAGATCTACGCCGGCGCCACCAGGGATCTCGGCACCTCGTTCTACGGACGCATCGACGCTCCGGCCACGCCGGAACAGAAGACCGCATTCAAGAGTCTCACGCCGGATCGCGTCACGGCGACGGAACTGGGCGGCGAGCCGATCAAGACCAGGCTCGTCAACGCGCCCGGCAACAACGCGCCGATCGGCGGGATTAAAGTCACGGCCCAAAACGGCTGGTTCGCCGCGCGCCCGTCCGGAACCGAGGACGTCTACAAGATCTATGCGGAAAGTTTTCGCAGCATCGAGCATTTGCAGCAGATTCAGCGCGACGCCCAGACGATCGTGGATGGCTTTGTCGCGCGTTGAATCTCATTCTCTTTGCTTTTTGTTATGATTCAGCAGACACACTCGCACCACGACAGGCCGCGCGGGGCTTGCCGCACAGAAATCGTTTCGGGTTGCCGGGAATGACGAACCTGTTGCACGCGCTGTCGCGGCGCACGATGCTTGCCGCAATTCCACTCGTGCCATTGGCCGCGAAAGCGGCGACGATTCCCGATCGCTCGGGCATGCTCTCCGTGCCCGGTGGCAAAGTGTGGTGGCGCAGGCTGGGCGACGGGCCGAAGCCGCCGCTGGTCCTGCTGCATGGCGGCCCCGGCATGGGGCACGATTATCTGCTGCCGCTGGGTTCGCTGGCGCAGGGCCGCGAGATCATCTTCTACGACCAGCTTGGATGCGGCCGCTCCGACGCGCCGGAAGAACCGCAGCTCTACACCATCGAGCAATTCGCCACCCGGCTCGAAGTATTGCGCGAGGCGCTGAAGTTGCCGCGCATCGTGCTCTACGGTCATTCCTGGGGCGGCATATTGGCGATCGAGTATCTCGCGTCGCGCAAGCGGTTGGGCGTGGAGCGGCTGATCCTCTCCAATGCGCTGGCGAGTGCGCGCCAGGCCAATGACGGCATCTTCGGCCTGATGTCGAAAATGCCCGGTGGCGAGCGGTTGGTGACGTTGGAACGCGGGCGCGATTACGGCTCGCCGGAATATACCACGCTGGCGAACGCGTTTTCCGACCTGCATCAGTGCCGTGCCGATCCCAAGCCGCCGGAGCTTGAGGCTTCGATAGCCAACGCCATGCAGTCGCCTTGCGTGTCGATCATGGCGGGTGGCGGCATCACGATCACCGGCAATCTCAAGAACTGGGACCGCCGCGCGCGGCTTGCGTCGTTCGACATGCCGACGCTCATCGTCACCGGTGAATTCGACGAGATCGCGCGCGACTGCCACGAGACGATGCGCGACGCCATCCCCGGCGCCCGCCTTGCCGTGATGCCCGGCTGCTCGCATCTGCTGATGAGCGAGGCGCCTGTGGCCTACAACACGCTGCTGCGGAATTTTATTGGCTAGTCTGGTTGGCGAGGCCGAAGGTCAGCGCGCGGAACAGCTCATCGCGCACGTTCTCGAAACCGTACTTCGGCGGCTCCAGTTTGTCCGCGAGCTTTAGGCTGACCACGCCGTGGAGCGCGGCCCAGAAGACATAGCCCAGCAGTTCGGGGTCGCCGTGCAGCAGGCCTCTCTCCACCAGCGGATGGATGTGCTGGGTGAGGGTGGCCTTGGCGCGGTCGGCGGCGCGGGTGAGGTCGGGGTAGGCGCCGTCCTCGGCCTGATTGACCTCGAACATGAGATGATAGGATTGCGGGTTCTCGAAGGCGAAGCGGATATAGGCTTCGCCCGCCGCGTTGGCCTTGGCGATGGGGTCGGTGGAGACGGATGCGAAAGCCGCCTCCATGACGTCCGCGAAGCTGTCGAAGGCCCGGGCGCGGACGGCGGCCAGGATGTCTTCCTTGTCCTTGAAGTAGCGGTAGGGGGTCATGGCGCTGACGCCGATGGCGGAGGCCAGCTCCCGCATGGTGAAGCCGGAAAGGCCTTTTTCCGCGAAGATCTTCGTCGCCGCGTCGCAGAGGCGGTCGCGGAAATCCTCGACATCGGTGGCGGAGAGGGCCCGGGGCATGGGGTTCCAAAAAAATTCGATGCGGCTCTTGAAACCCTATCGCTTACGCCATAAATTTACAACGTATATTTCTCGGAAGGTCCTGCCATGAACGCGCCAGCCAAGATCAACCCATATCTCACGGGCAATTTCGCGCCCGTCCGCAGCGAGGACGATTTCGCCGATCTGCCCATCACGGGCGAGATCCCGAAGGATCTCGCCGGCGCGTACTATCGCAACGGACCCAACCCGCAATTCGAGCCGCGCGACGCGCATCACCACTGGTTCGCGGGCGACGGCATGATCCATGGCTTCTTCGTGGATAACGGCAAGGTCTCCTACCGCAACCGCTATGTCCGCACCCCGAAATGGGAGCTGGAGAACAAGGCCGGCCACGCGCTCTACGGAACGTTCGGCAATCCGATGACCAGCGATCCGTCCGTCATCGGCAAGGACAGCGGCGTCGCCAACACCAACATCGTCTGGCATGGTGGCAAGCTGCTGGCGCTGGAAGAGGGACACCAGCCTTTCGCGCTGGACCCGCGCAATCTGGATTCGCGCGGCTATGTCGATTACGCGGGCAAGGCGAACCGCTTCACCGCGCATCCCAAGCTCGATCCGGAAACGGGCGAGATGGTGTTCTTCGCCTATGGCGCGGGCGAAGGCTTCTTCGGCGACAACGTTGCCTATGGCGTGGCGGACAAGACGGGCAAGGTGACCCGGCTCGACCTGTTCAAGGCGCCGTTCTCCAGCATGATTCACGACTTCTTGGTGACGAAGAACTACGTGGCCTTCCCGGTCTTGCCGCTGACCGGCAGCCTGCCGCGCGTGATGAGCGGCGGCCCGGCTTTCGCGTGGGAGCCGGAGAAAGGCTCGCACATCGCCGTCATGCGCCGCGACGCCAGCATCGACACGATCCGCTGGTTCGAGACCGATCCCTGCTACGTCTTCCACCCCATGAACATGTGGGACGATGGCGACAAGCTTTATGCCCATGTCGCGCAATACGAGACCGCGCCACTGTTCCCGAACGCGGACGGTTCGCCCGGCAAGAAAACCCAGGCCCGGCTGGCGCTGTGGACCTTCGATCTCTCCGGCAAGACCAACAGCATCAAGCGCGAATATGTCGACGACGTCGATTGCGAATTCCCGCGGCTGGATGAGCGCCGCGCGGGGCTTTCCTATCGCCATGGCTATTACGCGGCCAACACGAAGGGTGATGGCGGCATGGGCTTCAACGCTATCGGGCATATGGATTGGGCGACGGGCAAGCGCGAAATCCACGCCTTCGCCGATGGCGATGCGCCGGGCGAGCCTGTCTTCGTGCCGCGCAGTGCCGAAGAGGGCGATGGCTGGCTGATCGCCACCGCCTATCGCGCGCGGGAAGACGTGAGCGATTTCGTGGTGCTCGACGCGAAGAACGTCGCCAAGGGCCCGGTGGGTGCAGCGCGGTTGCCGCGTCGCGTGCCATTCGGCTTCCACGGCAATTGGGCTCCGGCGAGCGAAATCTGAGGACATCGCGTCATGTTGAATCTGCTCAAGACCTTCCGGCCCATCGCCGCCGATTTCCTCTCCACCATCATCTTCATTGTGGTGATCGAGTTCACCCACAATGTCGTGCTGGCGACGTCTGTCGGCATCGCATCCGGCTTCGCGCAGTTCCTTTGGTACAAATTGCGCGGAAAGAATTTCGCGCTGATGCAGTGGGCGAGCTTCATCCTCGTCATCGTGCTGGGTGGCGCCACGATCTACACACAAGACGGGCGCTTCATGGAGATAAAGCCGAGCATCGCGGGCTTCGCCATCGCTTGCGTGATGCTCCAGCGCGGCTGGCAGCTGCGTTATATACCGGAGGTTGCGAAGGGCCATCTTTCGGAAGGCTTCATGGTCGCCTGGGGCTATGCTTGGTCCGCGCTCTATTTCGCGCTGGCGGGTGCCAATCTCTACTTCGCGCTACGGATGCCGCAGCAGGCCTGGATCACCTTCACCGCTTTCGTCCCGACCGCCGCGCCGCTCACGCTGTTCGCCATCCAATATGTGAGCATGCGTGCCGCCGTCATACGCAAAGTGCGCAGCGGAGCGGCAGCCGTCCCCGCCGAGTAAAGCGAACAAAACCCGTCCTTAAGGCTTTTCGCACCCCACTAGGCCAAAAACGACATCGCGCGCTTGATCGTCCGCGTGAAGTTCGCGTAACCCTTCTGGGTGACCTCGCATGAAGCGGGGACGCGCGTAAGGGACCGGCTCTGCCCAGTAGGTTGCGCCGGTGGGTTGGATGTGATGGACGGGCCGCCGAATGATTTTCGGCTCCTGCGCTTTTCGTCGGATCGCTATGCGGAACGCGATCGCCGGGAAGCCTGGGAGCAGATCCTGTCGCGCAAGCTGCTGCGGCTGAATGTGGAATCGCGCATCGATGCGCCGTTCCGCGCCCATGCGCGCCTCAGGCTGCTGAACGGATTGCGCTTCGGCGAGGGCATCTTCGGCGCCTCGATCAACAAGCGCGGCCGCTCCATCGTCAAGGACGACAACGACGATTTCGCGCTCGCCATCAATCTCGACGGCAATCTGGACGCCGTCCAGCGCGGCCGCGAACTGACGCTCGACGAGGGCGAAGCCTATCTGCTCGCCTGTTCTGAAGACGGCATCTATGCCCGGCCGACGCGCGGGCGGGTGATGTTCGCGCGCTTTCCGCACAAGGCTTTGGCGACGATGGTGCCCAGCCTCTACGATCGCGTCGCGCGCCCCATCCCGCGCAGCAACGAGGCGCTGCATCTGCTGACGTCGTACTTCCGCGTGCTGGAGGACAACCAGGCGCTGGCGACGCCCGACCTGCGCAATCTGGTCGTGAAGCACGTCTATGATCTGCTGGCGCTGGTGCTCAATCCCACGCGCGACCAGATGGAGGTGGCGGAGAAGGGCCTGAAAGCCGCGCGGCTCAACGCCATCAAAACTTACGTCGCCGACAATCTGAATCGCCACGGTCTATCGGTGGCCGACGCGGCGGCGCATCACCGGCTGTCGCCGCGCCAGATACAGCGCCTGTTCGAGAGCGAGGGCCGCACCTTCTCGTCCTATCTGCAGGACGAGCGGCTGTCGCGCGTGCATGGCGAGCTGATCGATCCGCTTTGCCGGCGCAGCGTCAGCGACCTCGCTTACGACGCCGGCTTCGGCGACATCTCGCATTTCAACCGCGCCTTCCGCCGGCGCTATGGCGCCTCGCCGACGGAATTGCGCCGCGTGTCGCCCCGGCGTTAACGCATCAAGCGCTGAGGCCTCAGAAGCTGGACATGGTGAGCGTTCCGGTCATGCCGGTGATGTCGACCACATAGTCCGCGCTCGCCTGGTAGCCGGGCGTTCCGTTCGCATCGACCACGAGCAAGGTATGCCCCGCGAGATAGCCCACGGACGGCGTGAACAATACCGCGTCGTGAGCCGCAAGATGCGAGGCATCGAGGATGCTTGTGAGTTGGGCGTCGAATTTCGAACCCGTCACCGTGCCGCCGTTCACGGCCGTGTCGATGGCGTTGACGCCGCTGCCGAAAAAGATGTGGTCCACCGAGGCGTTGAAATCGGTGATGCGGTCGAAGGTGATGCTCGTCGAGTCGCTTGCGGGGCCGTAGTAGAAACTGTTGGCGCCCGGGCCGCCGGTGAGCACGTCGTGGCCGCCGCGGCCCTCGAAGCCGTCATTGCCGTCGCCGCCGACCAGCTTGTCGGTGCCCGCGCCGCCCTGCAGGTAGACATTGCCCGCGGTCAGATGCACGGCGCTGATGCTGGCGGTTTCGGTGGAGGTCAAGCCGTTGCCGTAGATCGCCAGCAGATGGTTCGCCGCCACGATGCCGTTGCCCAGCGAAAGCTTGTAGCTGCCGCCACCGAGTCCGATATCGGCGATGTTGATCGCCGAATTGCGGCCCAGGATCTGCACATTGGGATCGTTGCCGTCGAAGAAGATCTGGTTGGAGCCCGCGCCGCCGTCGAACTTGCTGGTCGAGGAGAAGGCGCCTTCGATGCGGATGGTGTCGTTGCCGTCTCCGCCCTCCACTGTGTTCACGCCGCCGTTGACATAGATGGTGTCGTCGCCCGCACCGCCATAGAGGTCGTTGTGGAACTTGCCGCCCGAGATGTTGTCGTCGCCCGCGCCGCCGGTGACGGTGAGCGAGCCGTCGGTTTCCGAATTTCCGAAAAAGGTGAGCGTGTTGCCCGCGCCGAGCGCACTGGCATTGACCTGAAGGTTCTGTCCGGCCGCGACCGTGGCGTCGTTCATCTGCAGATAATAATCGTGCCCGGCCGAGAGGGTGATCTTCTCGACATTGACGAGGGTGTTGGGCTCGAAGACGGTGTCCGTCGAGTAATCGCCGTCCAGATCCAGCGTATCGATGCCGTCGCCGCCGTCGATGTGGTCGGCGGCGTTGAAGGTGGCGCCATACAGGAAGACGTCATTGCCGCCCAACCCGCTCACGGTGTCGTCGCCGCCCTGGGCCATGTTGAAGCTGTCCGCGGCCGCTGTGCCGGTCAGGATGTCGTCGCCAGCAGTTCCCTTGATCGTCATAAGCCTGTCTCCGAATGCAATTGGTGCGTTCTGGATAGAACAACCCGGGCGCGGCTTCTTGGTCTAAAGCGACAGATTTGTCGGCTGGCGACATGACGAAAAAGAAATCTCGCCATGCCGCCGTCCGGGATGCGTTCTAGATGAAGTTCGTGACGGCCAGATTGGCCAGATGGTGGGTCGAGACCAGCTCGATCACCATGTCCTGGCTGCCTTGGTAGCCGGCCTGCCCGTTGGCATCGATCACCAGATAGGTGTGCCCGGCCAGGTCGCCGCTCGAGGCCGTGAAGACCACGGCATGGTGCGCGCCCAGTGAGCCCAGGTCTGTCGCCAGATTGCTGTCGAAGCTCGCCGCGCTCAGCGCGCCGGTGGTGACGGCCGCGTCGATCGCGGTGACCGAGACTTGCAGGTCGAAGCTGTCGTTCAGCATGTCCGCGCCCGTGATGGTGTCGTGGAAGCTGCCGTTGGAGTCGCCGACCGCGTTGTAGACGAACACGTTCATGCCGCCGCGGCCCTGGATGTCGTCGGCACCGGCGCCGCCCGTGATGCGGTCATTGCCCGCGCCGCCTTCCAGCGAGTCGTTACCCGCGCCGCCGATCAGCACGAAGCGGCCGTCGGTTTCCGCGGCGCCGTCGAAGCTGTAATGCTCCGTCACGCCGGCCACCGCGCCGTTCAGCGCCGAGCCGTCCATGGTGAGCGTCTGGCCGGCCGCCACATTGGCGTCGTTGGTGATGATGCCGGTGTCGGCCGTGCTCTTGAGCACGATAGTTTCGACATTGGTGAGCGTCGTGGCGGTGAAATGGTAGGGCGTGTCCGTCGGCACCGTCAGCGTCAGCGTGTCGCTGCCTGTGCCGCCGTCGATCTGATCGTGGACGGAGAAGGTGCCGCTGACATTGAACGTGTCGTTGCCCGCACCGCCCTTCAGCAGGTCCACGCCGCCTTGCAAATTGCTGCCGCCATCGTTCATGGCGAAGGTATCGCTGCCCGCGCCGCCGGTGAAACTGTTGTTGTCGGCGCGGCCACCCGTGAAGTCGAAGGCGCCGTTGGTTTCGGCCGCACCGTTGAAGGTCACCGTGTCGGTGCTGGCAAGGTCGCTGGCGTCGATCATGAGGCGCGCGCCGGACGCGACATTGGCGTCGTTCTCGACCAGCGAATAGGTATTGCCGGCCGCGAAATCCATATCGTCGATGGCGGTGAGGCTGGCGGAGCCCATATGGACGGCGGTGTGGTAGTCGCCGTTCAAATCCACCCGGTCGAAACCCGCGCCGCCGGCGAGCCGGTCGGCGCCGTTGAAGAAGCCATTCATGACGAAGACATTGGTGCCGCTGCCCGCGCTCATGCGGTCCGCGCCCGCGCTGCCGAAGATGGCGTCGTTGCCCGCGCCGAGCGCGATGCTGTCGTTTCCGGCGCTGCCGGTGACGTTGTAGGACGAGGTTGCGTCCTTCTCCGCCGTGGCGTCGAAGATGAGTTGGGTGGAGTTTATCGCGCTCACCACCATGGTCTGGCCCGCGGCGAGGTTGCCGTCCGCCATCACGAAATGGGCGACGCCGCCTGCGAAAGAGAGGTTCTCGATATTGGTGATGGTGGTGTCGCTGAGGCGCAACCCGGCGGAATAGTCGCCGATGATGGTGAGCGAGTCGTTGCCCGCACCCCCATCGATCTTCACCGGCGCGGTGAGCTTGTTGCCGGAGTAAGTCATAAAGTCGTTGCCGTCGCCCAGATTGATGTGGTCGTGGCCGTCCGAAGAGCTGATGGAATCATCGCCTGCACCGGCATTGATGATGTCCGCCCCGCCGCCGCCGCTCAGCACATCGTCGCCGGCGCCGCCGGTGATGTAGAGCCGTCCGTCCGTCTCCGCGCCGCCATTGACGTTGAGCGAGTCCGCCGCGCCCAGCGACGCGCCCACGATGCGCAGGATCTGGCCCGAGCCGAGATTGCCGTCGTTCAGGGTCATCGTATAGCTGTGGCCGCCCGCCAAGCTGAGTTCCTCGACATTGAAGAAGCTGTTGCCGGTGAAGTGGAGCGCGTTGGCGCCGGAATAATCGCCGTTGAGCTTGATGATGTCGTCGCCCGCGCCACCATCGACCTCGTCGGCGGCGGTATAGGCCGCGCCGAAGCTGAACACATCCGCGCCGTCGCCACCGGCGACGACGTCGTCGCCGCCCTGGGTCATGTCGAACGTGTCGGCGCCGCTGGTGCCGAGGAAGCTGTCGTTGCCCGAGGTGCCGACGTAATTCATGGATACTCACTCCTTGCGATGTGCGAGGGCGCGCGTATGGCGCGTTGCGCGGAGGCGCTTCTTTGCGGCTGGCGACGGGGTGGGCCGGAAACGACACCGGGCGCGAAAATATTTTTGGTCAGAAGCCGTCCTCGGTCACGGAGCCGCCAAAATCTGCGGCAATCCTGCGTCTACCGAATTGCCGGGAATCGCGCGCGGGCGTAGGCTGGCAATCGCGACCCGGATCCGGGCCGCTCCCGGGGGACTTCCATGATCAGGCGGCTTTTTCTCATCGGCGCAGGCGTCGTCGGTGCGTTCATCCTCATTCTGGGCACGCTCTATTATATGGGCGGCAAGAATGGGCATGGCGGCTTCTTCGAGCGCGTTGCCAAGGGCGTCACTTCCGTCACCCATTCCATGCTGCCCAGCGAGATGGCGGCCGCCCCGGAATTCGCCTTCCACCGGCTTGAGATCGACACCACCAAGGCCCAGCCGGAAGCCTGCCTCGTCTTCACCCGCGCGCTCGATGTCTCGGGCAAGACGCATTACGAGGACTATCTCGCCGTCGATCCCGCCACCCGCATTGTCGTCCACCCGGTGGACGAACGGCTCTGCATCGCGGGCTTCTCGTTCAATCAGACCTACAACCTCACCCTGAAGCCCGGCCTGCCGGATGCGGCGGGCGAGAAGCTGGTCGAGTCCGAAAGCGTGCCCGTAGAGCTGCGCGATGCGCCGTCGCTGGTGCGCTTCACCGGTGGCATCATCCTGCCGCGCGACAATGCCGACGGCGTGCCGGTCACGACCGTCAATATCGACCGGCTGAAAGTGAAGCTGATCCGGGTGGGCGATCGCCTGCTCTCGCAGATCGAAAGCGGCACGGTCGACGAGACCACGCTCTATTCCTATTCGGACACCGATCTGGAGAGCAGCCAGGGTTCCGTGGTGTGGCAAGGCACGATGGACGTGGCCAACGTCAAGAATGCCTCCGTCGTCACGCTCGTGCCGATCCGCGACATGCTGAAGGACGAGAAGCCCGGCGCCTATGTGCTGATCGCTATGGATGCCGCCAAGGTCAAGACCGGCGACAGCGGCGACGAGGACGATTCCAGCGAAGCCGCCACCCAATGGGTGATCGATTCCGATATTGCGCTGACGACGTTCCAGGGCCAGCAGAGCGGGCTCACCGTCTTCACCCGGTCCTACGCCAACGCCAAGCCGACAGCCGGCATCAAGCTCACTTTGGTGGCGCGCGACAACAACATCCTGGCCACCACGACCACCAATTCCGAAGGCCGCGCCGATTTCGATCCCGGCTTCTTCAACGGCAAGGGCGGCGACGAGCCTGTGGTCGTGATGGCCTATGACGGCAGCGATTTCAGCTTCCTGGACCTGCGCCGCCCGGCTTTCGACCTCACCGACCGCGGCGTTGGCGGCCGCGACGTGCCGGGGCCGGTGGACGCCTATCTCTATACCGAGCGCGGCATCTATCGCCCCGGCGAGACGATCAAGGCGACGGTCATGCTGCGCAACAACATCGGCGTCAGCGTCACGAACTCGCCTCTCACCCTGATCGCCAAGCGGCCGGACGGCGTGGAATTCTCTCGCGTCACGATCCCCGCGAACCAGCTCATGGCCGGCAGTGCCAACTGGTCGCTCCAGTTGCGCAAAACCTCACCGCATGGCCGTTGGCAGATCGCCGCCTATATCGATCCCAAGGCCGCGGCCGTGGGCCGCGTCGAGTTCAATGTGGCGGATTTCATACCGCAACGGCTGAAAGTGGCGGTGACGCCGGAGGAGAAAGTCCTTCATCCGAATAGCGACTTCCATGTGAAGGCGGAGAGCCGCTTCCTCTACGGCGCGCCGGCTTCCGGCCTGTCGGGCGACGGCACCGCCACCATCACGCGCGACCTGCAGCCCTATCCGGAATTCGCGCAGTACCAGTTCGGCCGTATGGACGACACCTTCGCGGACGTGAACGTCGATCTCACCGTGCCGGAAAGCGACGCCATGGGCGTCACCGAGGCCAAGGGCACCATCGGCGACATCGCGCAGACGACCTTGCCGCTCAAGGCCAGCGTGAAGATCTCCATCCACGAGCCCGGTGGCCGCACGACGGACAAGGCGGTGGACATACCGCTGCGCACGCGCGACGTGGCCATCGGGTTGTTGCCCGCCTTCCAGGAATCCTCCGTGGCGGAGGGCACGCCCGCCACTTTCGAGGCCATCGCGGTCGATGGCGACGGCAAGCGCATCGCGCTCAACGGCGTGAACTTCACCTGGGTGCGCGAAGTCACGAATTACCAGTGGTATCAGGACAACGGCTCGTGGAAGTACCAGGCCGTGACGCGCGACCGGCTGATCACCGGCGGCTCGATCAATCTGGGCGCGGGCAATCCGCTCAAGCTGACGCAATCTATGCCGTGGGGCACGTATCGGTTGACGCTGACCGATCCGAAATCCGGCGCGTCCACCTCCTACCGCTTCTATTCCGGCTGGGCCGCCAGCGCGCAAGGCGATCGTCCGGACCGTATCCCCGTCGCCGCCAACAAGCCTTCCTACAAGCCCGGCGAGACGGCGCATGTCTCCATCAAGCCGCAAGCAGACGGCAAGGCGCTGGTCGTGGTGGCGAGCGACAAGATCTATTCCTCGCAGGTCATCGACGTGCCCGCGAGCGGCGGCAGCATCGACATCCCCGTCTCCGGCGATTGGGGCGCGGGCGCCTATGTGCTCGTCACCGATTATCGCCCGCTGAACGACGCCACCGGCCGCGAGCCCGTGCGCTCCATCGGCGTGGCATGGCTGGGCGTGGACAATTCCGCGCGAACTTTGACTCCGCTGATCGGCGGACCGGCCAAGATCACGCCGCGCCAGCACATCGTCATCCCGGTGACGGTGAAGGGTTTGGAGAGCGGCGAGGACGCCTATGTCACGCTTGCCGCGGTGGATGAAGGCATCCTGCAGCTCACGGATTTCAAATCGCCCAATCCGAACGACTACTACTTCGGCAAGCGCCGGCTTGGCGTCGGTATGCATGACGATTACGGGCGGCTGATCAAAGTGCAGAAGGGCGCCATCGGCGCCATCCGCTCCGGCGGCGACAGCTTCGGCGGCAGGCCGCTGGCCGTGGTGCCGACGCAGACCGTCGCTCTGTTCTCCGGCATCGTGAAGGTAGGCGCGGGTGGTCTCGCGCAGATCCCGCTCGACATCCCGGACTTCAACGGCGAATTGCGGCTGATGGTCGTGGCCTATTCCGACAACAAGCTCGGCCATGCCGACCGCCCGCTCACCGTGCGCGATCCCGTGGTGGCCGATGTCGTGCTGCCGCGTTTCCTGGCGCCCGGCGACCATGCGGAAGCAGCCCTCAACATGAACAATGTCGAAGGCGGCAATGGCAGTTACACCGCGACCGTCACAACCTCCGGCCCGCTCGGCTTCGGCGCCGGCGCGCAGCAGGATGTGGTGACGCGTCCGCTGGCGCGCGGCCAGCGTATCCTCGTGCCGATTCCGCTGGAAGCCACGGGCCTCGGCATCGCGGGCGTTAAGTTGACGGTGACGGGACCGGGCGGCTTCAAGGTCACCCGTGGCTGGCCCATCGAGATCCGCGCGGCCCAGCTCGACACGGCGAATGACGAGATCGCGGTCTTCCCCGCGGGCTCGACCTGGCGCGCCGACGGCAAACTGATCGCGGGCGTCATCCCATCGACGTCCACCACGACGATCAACGTCTCCGCCGCGCACGGCTATAGCGATGTGCCGGGCCTGCTGCGCTGGCTCGACAAATATCCCTATGGCTGCATCGAGCAGACGACGAGCCGCGCCATGCCGCTGCTCTATTTCAACGACCTTGCGCCGCTCGCGGGCCTGCCGAAAGACAAGGCGCTGCACGACCGCATCCAGGAAGCGGTCGACAACGTGCTCGACATGCAGAACTTCGCGGGCAATTTCGGCATGTGGGGCCCGGGTACCGACGCCGACAATTGGATCAGCGTCTTCGCGCTCGATTTCCTCTACCAGGCCAAGCAGAAAGGCTTCGTGGTCCCGAACGAAGCGCTGAAGCGCGGCGCGGGCTGGATGAAGCAGCAGGCGACGTCGGATTCGAATGACGACCAGATCCGCGCCTATGCCTTCTACGTGCTGGCGCGCGAGGGTCAGGTGAACCTCTCCGACCTGCGCTACTTCAGCGACACGCGCGGCTCGGAATGGAACAACGCCATCGCGGCCGCGCTCACTGGCGCCGCGGCGTCGCAGGCGGGGGACCGCAGCCGCGCCACCTACGCCTTCAATCGCGCGCGCGACATCCTGGCCGACGCCAATGTCGGCAACTACACCGGCTCCGACTACGGCTCGCTGTTGCGCGATCTCGCCGGCACCACGGCGCTCGCCATCGAAGGCGGCGATCCGGAAATCGTACCGGCCCTGATGCGCAAAGCCGATGAAGTCGATATGCGCCTCAGCTACACCACCACGCAGGAAAAGGCATGGATGCTGCGCGCCGCCTATCAGCTCTCGCGCGAACGCTCCACGCTCGCTATCGCCGTCAACGGCCAGCCGCAGCAGCCCAAGGACGGCGCGGTGCGGCTCGCGCCCTCGGTGCCGATGCTGAATGCGGGGCTCAATATCCTCAACCGCGGCGACGCATCCGTCTGGCGCGACGTCTCGGTGCAGGGCACGCCCAACGCGCCGCTTCAGGCGGACGCCAACGGCCTCACCGTGAAGAAGACGATCTGGACCATGGCCGGCCAGCCCGCCGATCTCAGCGCGCTGAAGCAGAACGACCGCGTGGTGATCGTCGTCGAGGGCCAGATGGGCAGCAACGTCCTGCGCCACATGGGCGTGATCGACCTGTTGCCCGCGGGTCTCGAGATCGAGATGCCGCTGACCACCGCCGACGCCAAGCCCTATCCCTGGCTCACCAATCTGAACGACACGACGATGGAGGATGCCCGCGACGACCGCTTCGTCGCCGCCTTCGACATCGGTTCGGAATACCAGCCCAAGCCCGATCCGAAGAAACCGCCCCCGGCGCTGCCCTCCTACCGCATCGCCTATATCGCCCGCGCCGTCGGCACCGGCCGCTTCACGCTCCCCGCGGCGGTTGTGGAAGACATGTACGCCCCCGCCATCCACGCCCGCACCGACATAGGAACGGTGGTGGTGGGGCAATAAGATGAAAACCACCCCCCTTGAGGGAGGGTCGAAAAAGCGAAGCTTTTTCGGGGAGGGGCTCACTCCGAACTGATTGCCGTTTGGTGCAAGTAATGCGGAAGCATCCGGAGTGAGCCCCTCCCCGAAATTTGCTCCGCAAATTGTCGACCCTCCCTCAAGGGGAGGGTAGGGTTTCACGATGCACGTCTGGCACTCCCGCCTCATCACTCTCGGTTTCCTCCTCTTCGGCGGTGTGTGCGCGCTGGCGGCGGCGGATCGGGCCAATCCGCCGGATATGGCGCGGTATGACAGCCTCTCGCCGGAGGTTGTGGCGCGGGATGGGACGTTGCTCAGGCCGTTCCTCTCGAAGGACGGATATTGGCGGCTGAGGACGAGTCCGCGCGATGTGAATGTGCGCTACCTCGCGCTGCTCAAGGCCTATGAGGACAAGCGGTTCGACGACCATTGGGGCGTCGATCCGCAAGCCATTGCGCGCGCGGCGCTACAATATGTCCATGCGGGGCGCACCGTGTCCGGCGCGTCCACGCTTACCATGCAGGCGGCGCGACTATTGGAGCCGCGGCCGCGTGGGCTGGTGAGCAAATTCCTGCAGATGGTGCGCGCCTTCCAGCTCGAGGAGCGTTACTCGAAGGATGAGATCCTCTCGATCTATCTGACACTCGCGCCGGAAGGCGGTAATCTCGAGGGCATCCGCGCGGCGTCGCTTTCCTATTTCGGCAAGGAGCCGGAGGCGCTCGATCTGTCAGAAAGCGCGCTGCTGGTGGCGCTGCCGCAATCGCCGGCGCGGCTCAGGCCGGACCGTCACGGCATCGCGGCCATCGCGGGCCGCAACAAGGTGCTCACCCGCATGGTGGACGAAGGCGTGGTGACGCGCGGCGACGCCGTCGTTGCGGAGCGCGAAGGTGTGCCGTCGCTGCGCCTGCGCATGCCGATCATCGCACCGCATCTGGCGCAGAGGCTTGCCCGCGCCAACAAAGGAAAGCCGCGTGTCCAATCCACGCTCGACGCAGCGCTGCAGCAGGCGGTGGAGCGGTTGGCGGTGCAGGAGCGCGCCTATTTCGAAGACAATTCCACCCTCGCCATCGTGGTCGTCGACAACCGCACGCACGCGGTGATCGCTTATCTCGGCGGCACGGATTATTGGGGCAAATACGGTCAGGTCGATCTCGCCCAGCGCGAGCGCTCGCCGGGCTCTGCGCTGAAGCCTTTCATCTACGGCCTCGCCTTCGATGATCTCATCCTGCATCCCTCCAGCATGATGGAGGACGAGCCCACCACCTTCGGCGATTACGCGCCGCGCGATTTCGAGGGCGAGTTCCAGGGTGCGGTGACGGCGCGCGACGCGCTGCGCATGTCGCTCAACGTTCCCGCCGTGATGGTGCTGGACCGCGTGGGGCCGTTGCGCTTCACCCTCGCGCTCAGCAATGCCGGCGCGCGCATCGCTTTCCCGACCAAGGGCGATGCGCCGAGTCTTCCCGTGGCGCTGGGTGGATTGGGCATCAGTCTGGCCGACATCACCATGCTCTATTCCGGAATTGCGGAAGGCGGCACGGCAAGGCCGCTTCGTTACACGGTGGATGAACCGCAAGGCGCGTCGCATCGTTTGTTCGGTCCGGTGGCCGCCTGGTATCTGCGCGACATCCTTTCCGGCGTGAACCTGCCCGATGGCTGGGCGATGGGGCAGGGCCTCGCCAGGAAGCGCACTATCGCTTTCAAGACCGGCACGTCCTACGGCTTCCGCGACGCATGGTCCGTCGGCTTCTCGAACGATTACACCATCGGCGTCTGGGTCGGCCGGGCGGATGGCGCGCCTGCCGCGGGGCGCATCGGCCGCGACACGGCCGCGCCCATCCTGCTCAAAACCTTCGAGCTGTTGCCGCCCGACAAGCGCCCCGATCCGCTGCCGCCCGCCGGCACCTTGCTCGTCACCACCGATCAATTGCCGCAGGGCCTGCGCGTCTTCACCCGCGAGGCGGAGGCCGCGCCGCAGCGCACCACCACCATCCCGCCGCCCACCATTTCCTTCCCGCCCAACGGCGCAACCGTGCCGCTGCCCGAGCCGAACGCGAAGGACAAGACCATCATGCTGAAGGCCGATGGCGGCCAAGGCCCGCTCACCTGGCTGGTCAATGGCCGCCCGCTCGGCAGCTTCGACCGCTTCGCGCCCGCGCTCTACCAGCCCACCGGCGAAGGCTTCGCCCGCATCACCGTGGTCGACAGCCAGGGCCGCAGCGACAGCGCCGACGTGCGGTTCAAGAGGATCAAGTGAAACCTCCCCCTTGAGGGGAGATCGAAAAAGCGAAGCTTTTTCGGGCGGGGGCTCACTCCGAAATCTTTCCGGGTTGTTGCAATGCGGAGATATCCGGAGTGAGCCCCTTCCCGAAATTTGCTACGCAAATTGTCGACCCTCCCTCAAGGGGAGGGTAATAGTGAGCTATGTCTGAAACCGATCCGGAGCAAGAGTCGCCCGAACGCCACGCCGCCGTGATCGCGGAGGAGTATGGTATCGCGCGGGCCTATCAGAGCGCGACGACGCCCGCCGAGCGCAAGCGGGCTTTCGCCATCCTGTTCCTCAGCCTGCTCTGCATGGGCGCGGGGCAATCGGTGATCAATCCCATTCTGCAGGCGCTGGGCCCCAAGCTCGGCCTCAGCCCCGTGCAGGTGACGAGCATCTTCGCCTGCTCCGCCTTGATCTGGATTTTCTCCTCCACCTTTTGGGGCGTGCGCAGCGATATCTGGGGCCGCAAGCCGGTGATGCTGCTGGGGCTCATCGCCTTCGCCGTCTCCTTCGCGGCCTTTGCGGGGATTTTGTCGCTGGGCCTCGGCCATGCCATCGCCGCATCGCTGACCTTTCCGCTGTTGATCGCCTCGCGCTGCATCTACGGCACGTTTGGTTCCGGCACCTCGGCGGCGGCGCAAGCCTATGTCGCGGACCGCACCACGCCGCGCGAAAGGCTGAGCGGCGTCGCCGTCATCTCCATGGCCTTCGCGCTCGGCACCACGGCGGGGCCGGTGGTCGGCGCCACGCTCACTTATGTGAACCTGCTGGCGCCGTTCTATTTCATCTCGATCATGGCGCTCGCCAGCGCGGCAGCCATCTGGTTCCTGCTGCCGGAGCGCACCGCGCCGCAAAGCCAGGCGCTGAAGCCCAGCACCTTGCGCTGGTACGAGCCGCGCATGTTTCCCTTCGTGGGCTTCGGCGTGGTGCTGAGCCTGGTGGGTTCCATCCCGCTGCAGATATTGGGCTTCTTCCTGCACGACATCCTGCATACCGGCGCGTCGGATGTGGCGCGACTGGGCAGCATCGGTTTCGTGATCTCCGCACTCTCGGCTTTGTTCGCGCAGTTC
The DNA here is from genome assembly GCA_036489435.1 of Rhizomicrobium sp. Lineage (GTDB taxonomy): Bacteria > Pseudomonadota > Alphaproteobacteria > Micropepsales > Micropepsaceae > Rhizomicrobium. Next base: position 252,868 of record DASXFU010000038.1, read on the forward strand.
GTGGTGGTGCGGCGCTTTCGCGGCTCGTCGCGCTGGCTGGTGGCGGCCGGTGTCGTGATCGCGGCGCTGTCCAATGTGCTGTTCCTGCTCGCCCACAATTTCGCGATGGTCGCCGCGGCCATGTCGCTCTCCGGCCTCGGCCTCGGCATCGCGCGGCCTGGTTTCACAGCGGGTGCGTCTTTGTCTGTGGCGCCGCATGAGCAAGGCGCGGTAGCCGGCTTGATCGGCACAGCGGGCGCCGCGGGCTTCATCTTCGGGCCGGTGATCGGCTGGCTCTACGAAATGTCGCCCTCCGCGCCCTATGCCTGCGGTGCGGTGGTGATGCTGATGTTGCTGGTGGCGCAATTCCTCTCGCCGGTGCTGTACCGCGCAGGCGACATCCCGCCGGAAGTCGAAGCGGCGGAAGAGCGCGCGGAAAGCTCTGTGCCGGAAGGCTGAATTACTGCGTCGCCTTCGCCTTCGCATCCATCAGGATACGGCCGAGGACCGCTTGCGTGGGGAAACCATCCGCGGGAAGACCGCGCTCTTTCTGATACGCGCGCAAGGCGGCGCGGGCTTTGCGGCCGAGGACGCCATCGATCGCGCCGATGTCGTAACCCAGCGCATTAAGGTCCGTCTGGAAGGCGATGCGGTCGTCATGCGTCAGCGGCACCTCGTCGCGCGGCCACGCTGTGGTCACCGGCATGCCGCCCGCGATGCGGTTGGCGAGCAGGCAGACGCCCAGCGCGTAGGACGCTGCGTTGTTGTATTTCAGGACCATCTTGAAATTGTCGAACACCAGGAACGCGGGCCCGCGCGCGCCCGCGGGCAGATAGAGCGCAGCCGGCTCCTCGCTCTTGGTCAGCGCCTCGCCGGTAACCTTCGTGACACCCAGCTTCTTCCATTCGGCGATCGCGTGCGCCGTGTCGCCATCGGCCATCGCGTAATCGAAATTCGCGGGCAGGCTCACTTCATAGGTGCAAGGCAGCCCGCGCTCCCACCCAGCATCCGAGAGCAGCGAGGCGGTGGAGGCGAGCGCATCCGGCGCCGAGTGCCACAGATCTTTCTTTCCATCGCCGTCGCCATCCACGGCATGGGCGAAGAAGGCGCTGGGCACGAACTGCGTATGCCCGAAGGCTCCTGCCCAGGACGACGTCATCTGCGACGGCGCGAGCTTCTCCTGCTCTTCCATCTTCAGCGCACCGAGCAATTCCTTGCGGGCGTAGTCCATGCGCGGCCCGTCATAAGCGAGCGTCGCCAGCGCCTCGAACATGTTGTAGTGGCCCATCGACGAGCCGTAATTCGACTCCATGCCCCAGATGGCGACGATGATCTCACGCGGCACGCCGAAGCGCGTTTCGTCCGCGGCCAAGGTCTGGCCATAGGCGGCGGCCATCTGCTGGCCATGGCTCACCCGGTCGTCGGACACAGCGCCGTCGATATAGGACCAGATGGGTTTGACGAATTCCGGCTGCTGCAGATTCGCCTGCTCGACATCGGCGAGGCGGTGGGCGTTTCCGAGTGAGGCGTCGTAGGTGGCGGGGGCGATTCCGGCCTTCAGCGCCACGTCCCGGAAGTCCTTCAGAAAGGCCTGGAACTTCGCATCGGCCTCGGCGGCCGTGGGGGCAGTCGCGGGCGTCGTGGCGGGCTGGGCCAGGGCTGGCACGCTCACGAGCCAAAAAGCCAAGGCGAAATAACGGGTTAGGCGGTACACGCGACGATCCCCAGGCGAATCCGGTCTTTATAGTATGGCCCGCTTTGTGGCGTTGACAGGGCCAAGCCGCGCCACTAGTTTCCGCGCCTCTTTCGGCGGCCCAACTGGACCTTAGTCATATGAAAATCCGCAATTCGCTGCGCTCGCTCAAGAAGCGCGACAAGGACTGCCGCGTCATCCGCCGGCGCGGCCGCACCTATGTCATCAACAAGAAGAACCCCCGCTTCAAGGCGCGCCAGGGCTGAGCTCTCGCTCGCGCGTTTTTCGGCTGAGTTTTCCCCGTTCGCTGATTTAAGCTGGTGCCCCACCCGGAGCGCCACTTGCTGATCGCCCCATCCGATCCCGAGATCATCGCCCGCCGCGCGGATATCGTGGCGCGGTTGCGCCGCATCGTGCCCGATGGCGTGGTGGCCGATGACGCGGGTCTCGCCGCGTTCGACGGCGACGCGCTGACCGCCTATCGCCAGACGCCGCTGGTCTGCGTGCTGCCGCGAACGCGCGAACAAGTCTCTGCCATTTTGGCGCTGGCCGCCGAAACGAACGTTCCGATCGTGCCGCGCGGCGCCGGCACCTCGCTCTCGGGCGGCGCGCTACCGCGGGGCGACGGCATCCTGCTCTCGCTGACGCGGATGAACCGGATCCTGGAGATCGACTACGAGAACCGCTGCGTCGTGGCCGAGCCAGGCGTGACGAATCTTTCCATCACCAAGGCGGTGGAAGCGCGCGGCTTCTATTACGCGCCGGACCCTTCCAGTCAGATCGCCTGCACGGTGGGCGGCAATGTGGCGGAGAATTCCGGCGGCATCCATTGCCTGAAATACGGCCTCACCACCAACAATCTGCTGGGCGCGGAGATCGCGCTTGCCGGCGGCGCGCGCGTGCGCCTCGGCGGCAAGATGGGAAGCACCGGCGGGCTCGATCTTCTGGGCGTGGTCGCGGGATCGGAAGGCTTGCTGGGCGTGGTGGTGGAAGCGACGTTACGCATCCTGCCCAAGCCGCCGGTGACGCGCACCTTGCTGGCCGCGTTCCGCTCCGTGCCGCATGCCGGGCAGTGCGTAGCCGATATCATCGCGGCCGGCATCGTTCCAGCGGCGATGGAGTTCATGGATCGCCGCTGCATTCAGGCAGTGGAGGACTATTGTTCGCCCGGCTATCCGCGCGAAGCCGAGGGCGTGCTGATCGTGGAGCTCGACGGCATGGCGGCGGAAGTCTCCGGCACTGTGGCGCAAGTGAGTGAGATCGCGAAGCGCGCGCAAGCCCATGAGCTGCGCGAGGCAACGGATGCGGCCGAGCGCGCGCGGCTATGGGCCGGTCGCAAGGCCGCGTTCCCCGCCATGGGGCGGCTCGCGCCCGACATGCTCTGCATGGACGGCACCATCCCCCGCCGTGCGCTGCCAGCGGTTCTGGCGCGCATGGCGGAGATGGCGGTGGAATATGATCTCGGCTTCTGCAACGTCTTCCACGCGGGTGACGGCAATCTGCACCCGCTGATCATCTTCGATGTGATGAAAGAGGGTGAGTTGGCGCGGGCCGAGGATTTCGGCGCCGCGATCCTCAGGCTCTGCGTCGAGCATGGCGGCGTGCTGACCGGCGAACACGGCGTGGGCGTGGAGAAGCGCGACCTGATGCCCACCATGTTCACCGAGGCCGATCTTGCCCAGCAGCAGCGCCTCAAATGCGCCTTCGACGGCGCGGGCCTGTTCAATCCCGGCAAGGTGTTCCCGACCTTGTCCGCCTGTGTCGAGCAAGGCCACATGCATGTGAAGGACGGCCGGTTGCCCTTCCCCAATCTGCCGCGCTTCTGATGACGGACATCACCGCCTCCAGCGAAGCCGAAGTCATTGATGCCGTGCGCGGCGCGCGCGACTGGAAATCGCCGCTCAACATCGTGGGTGGGCGCAGCAAGCGCGGTTACGGACGCGCCGTGGCGAGCTGGGGCACTGTGCTCGACCTCTCGGGTCTCGCCGGCATCGTCGCCTATGAGCCGGATGAGATGATCCTGACCGTGAAGCCTGGAACGAAAGTGACGCAGATCGCGGCGCTGCTCGCCGAACACAACCAGTGCCTCGGCTTCGATCCGCCCGATTGGGGCCCGCTGTTCGGAGCGCCGCCCGGTTGCGGCACCATCGGCGGCGCCATCGCGGCCGATGTCGCCGGCGCGCGTGCCGTTCGTTACGGCCGGGTGCGCGATCACCTGCTGGGCTTCCGCGCCGTGAACGGATTGGGCGAGGCCTACAAGGCCGGCGGCAAGGTGGTGAAGAACGTCACCGGCTTCGACCTACCCAAACTGATGTGCGGATCGTTCGGCACCCTGGGCCCGCTGACGGAAGTGACCTTGCGGGTATTCCCGAAAGCGGTGCGCAGTGTGACGCTTGTTGCGGCATTGGATGCAGAGGAAGGCCTTTCCCTGCTGCGCCGCATCTGGTCGAGTCCGGTGGAAGCCGTGGGGCTCGCCTATAGACCCGGCGAAGGCGCGCTGATCCGGCTGGAAGGTGCAGTCGACGCACTGGCCGAGAAGATCGCCTGGCTGCGAGACAGTGCCAGTGCGCGCGAAGTCGCCGATGATGTGTGGAATAGCCTCGACGCGCAGTTTCTTTCCGCGTCGCGCGATATCTGGCGGATCGTTCTGCCGCCTGCAAATGCTGCGCGACTGATCGACGAGATCGCGCCAGAGCTTTGGTATGCCGATTGGGCCGGTGGCGCGGTTTGGATTGGAACGAACGATACGAACCTGCGTGACGTCGCCGTCCGCTCGGGCGGTCAAGCAGTGCTGGTCCGCGCCAGCGATGAGAGGAAGGCGCGCGTGCCGGTGTTCGCGCCCGAAACGCCCGAACGCGCCGCGCTGACGCGGGTGGTGAAGGCGGCGTTCGATCCGTTGGGGTTGTTCAACCTTGGGCGGATGTGGGACGGAGTCTGATGCGCACCAATTTCAGCGCCGCGCAGCTTGCCGATCCGCATCTGGCGGAGGCGGAGAAGAATTTGCGTGCTTGCGTCCATTGCGGGATCTGCACGGCGACATGCCCGACCTATGTGTTGCTGGGCGACGAACGCGACGGGCCGCGCGGGCGCATCGTGATGATGCAGAAGATGCTGGAGGAGGACACCGCGCCGTCGCCCGAGACGGTGACGCATATCGACCGCTGCCTCTCCTGCCTCGGTTGCCGCACCGCCTGTCCCTCGGGCGTGGACTACGCGCGCCTTGTCGATGCCGCGCGGGAGCATATCGAAGAGCGCTACCGCAGGCCGTTCGGCGAGCGCGCGACGCGCTGGCTGATCGCAAACGTGCTCACGCGCCCGGGATTGGCGCGCACCGGTGTCGTGTTGGCGAAATTCTTCGCGCCGGTCGCGAAGCGTCTGCCGGGGCAACTCGGCCGGTTCGCACGCACGGCGCTGAAGGCGCAAGCGCCGGTCGCGCGAGACGCTCCGGCGCGCGGCGCAAAGACCGTGGCGCTGATGCCGGGTTGCGTGCAGCAGACCTTGGCGCCGTCCATCGATACGGCGATCCGGCGCGTGCTGGCGCGGCGCGACATCGGGACGGTGCCGCTCGGCGGATGCTGTGGTGCGCTGGCGCATCATCTGGGGCGCGCGAACGAGGCACGTGCGAAGGCGCGAGGGGTGATCGCCCAGTTCGAAGCGCTTGGCGTGGAGAGCGTCACCATCGGCGCCACGGGCTGTTCGGCGCATCTGCTGGACTATCCACATCTCTTCGCGGGTGACCCCGCATGGGAAAGCCGTGCGCGGACTTTCGCGGCGAAGGTCAGGGATTTCTCCACGCTCACCGAGCCGCGCCCTGCATCCGCGAAGCCTTTGCGCATCGCCTGGCAGGCGCCATGCTCGATGCAGAACGGGTTGCGCTCCGCCGATCTGGGGCGTGGGTTGCTGGAGGCGTCCGGCTATGACGTCACCGAGATTCCCGAAGGCCACCTGTGTTGCGGATCGGCGGGGAGCTACAGCCTGTTGCAGCCGGAACTGGCCGGACGCTTGCGCACGCGAAAGCTCGGCAACATCGCGAGCCTCGCGCCGGACGCCATCGCCACGGCGAATATCGGCTGTCTGATGCATCTCTCCGGAACGGACGCGCCGCCCATCATCCATCTCGCGGAATTGATCGATTGGGCGGAGGGCGGGCCCAAACCGGTGGCGCTGGATCAGGGCTCGCGCTAAACTGCCGTCATGCGTTTCTTCCTCACTCTCGCTTTGGCACTTCCCCTTGCGGCTCAGGCGGCCCCGCCGCCCGCGGCACAGCATGCCAAGCCGAAGAACTCGCTCGACCAGCTCTTCACGATGCTGGCCCGCGCGCAGTCAGAGGAAGACGCCAAGCCCATCGAGGCCGAGATCGGCGCGTTGTTCGAGCAATCGGGTAGTCCGACGGTCGACCTCTTGATGGGCCGCGTCGCAGCCGCCATCGAGGCGGGCGACAAGGAGACGGCGCGGCATCTCATCGATTCCATCACCGACATCGCGCCCGATTTCGCGGAAGCCTGGCATCGCCGTGCGGTGATCCAGGAAGACGACGGCGACGATGAAGGCGCGATGATCTCGCTGCAGCGGGTGATCAAGCTCAACCCGCGCCAGTTCGAGGCTTATTCCGAGCTGGGCGCGATGCTGGAGGATTACGGCGACAAGAAAGCGGCCCTCGCAGCCTTCCGCAAGGCGCTGACCCTCGACCCCCAGATGGAGGGCGCCGCCAAACATGTCGAGGCGCTCACCCGTTCGGTCGAGGGCGAGAAGATCTAAATCTCGGCAACCAGCCTTACGACCAGAAGCGCGATGGCGCCGGTCGCGAATATTGCCAGCAGCGTGAAGTTGAAGATGGTCCAGGCCCAGAAGGCGGCCGGCTGCTTGTCGCGTTTGAAAGCGCCGAACTGGCTTGCATTCACTTCGCCCTGGCGGAAATCCCGAACCAGATAGCTTCCGAGGATCGCCGCCACCAGCAGGATGACCGCGACGAGAGGCCCCACGATCCACATTGCAGCACCTCCTTTCGCGCCAAGTTTTTACAAGACCTCTGGCGGCGTGGCCATTAGGGTCTGCGCGTCAAGGGAAACGTCATGAACCAGCCCATCGCCAGCCAGCCCATCGCGAGCCGCCAGGCGCTCGTCTTCATCTTCATCACCATGTTCATCGACACGGTGGGGCTCGGCGTCACCATTCCGGTGGGGCCGCAGATCATCCACCAGCTCACCGGCGAGGGCATGAGCGGGGCCGCGATCTGGGGCGGCTGGTTGCAGACGGCCTTCTCCGCGATGATGTTCCTATTCTCGCCGTTGATCGGAAACTTGAGCGACCGGTTGGGCCGCAAGCCGGTGCTGATCGTGTCGCTGCTGGCGCTAGGTGTGGATTACACGATCACCGGCCTCGCCCCCACCATCGCCTGGCTGTTCATCGGCCGCATCCTGTCCGGCATCGCGGGCGCGGCCTACACCACCGCCAACGCCTATATCGCGGACGTTTCGCCGCCGGAGAAGCGCGCGGCGAATTTCGGGTTGGTGGGCGCCGCGTTCGGAATCGGTTTCGTGGTCGGCCCCGCCATCGGCGGGCTGCTCGGGCAATATGGAGTCCGCCTGCCATTCTTCGCGGCCGCCGGTCTTGCCGTCGCCAATGCACTGTTCGGAATGTTCGTGCTGAAGGAATCGCTGCCACCGGAGAAGCGGCGCAAGTTCGAGTTCTGGCGCGCCAATCCCATCGGTTCGCTGATCGCCATCCGCCGCCATCCCGCGGTGTTCGGTTTTGTGGGCATCTTCATCCTGATGCGGCTCGCGCATGACGCCAATCCGGTGATCTGGAGCTATTACGTCTATCTCAAATTCCATTGGACGACGGCGCAGCTCGGCTGGGCGCTCGCCTTCCTCGGCATCGTGATGGCCGGCGTGTTCGGATTCCTCACCCGCATTCTGATTCCGAAGCTGGGCGAATTCCGCGCGGCCTATATCGGGCTGATGGCCGGCGCCATCGGCTTCGCGGGCTATGCCTTCGCGAGCCAGGGCTGGGAGATGTATCCGTGGATGCTGGTGTGGTCGCTGATGGGGCTCGCCATGCCGTCGATCAACGCCATCATCTCCAAGCAGGTGCCGCAGAACGAGCAGGGCGAAGTGCAAGGCGCGCTGGCCAGCGTCGGCGGCATCACGTCCATCGTGGCGCCGACGGCGCTCACCGCTGTCTTCGCCTGGTTCACATCGGCGCACGCGCCGATTTATTTTCCAGGTGCGGCGTTTCTCGCGGCCGGTGCGATGCTGGGTTTGGCGGGAGTGCTGCTCACGCGGGCGCGCCATCATTTCGTGGCGCAACCCGCGGAATAAGCCCGTACAGGACAACCCGTTTAAGGGGGGAGCAGCAGATCGTCAGTGTACGCTTGCTCGCAGTCTTTCCAGTTCGTCCTTGATACGGAGCTTTTCTTTTTTGAGAGCGGCGACGCGGCTTTCGTCCCAGTCGGGATGCGCCATCTCGTTCTCGATCAAATCTTCCAGTTTCTTATGTTTTTCGGAGAGTTCCTGCTTGTGACCTTGCAGTGACATGCCTCACCTCATGGCTAGAAGGGTGAGAATTAAAACACCAAAAAGGCCATCTGTCACGCACCCCTTTCGCGCAACCCTTACAGACTGTAAACGGGGTTCCATGGCGCAACGAACGGAAAAAGCTCGGGAAAACCGGCTGGTGGTGGGGATCAGCGGGGCCTCGGGCGTCGCCTATGGAATCAGGTTGCTGGAAGCGCTCAAAGAATTAAGCATCGAGTCGCATCTCGTGATCAGCAAACCCGGCCAGATGACAATCGGTTACGAGACCAAGCTCACGCCCAAAGCCGTCGCCGCCAAGGCCGATCATGTCTACGCCATCGAGGATATCGCAGCCCCCATCGCATCAGGATCGTTCCGCACAGGCGGCATGATCGTGGCGCCATGCTCCGTGCGCAGCTGGTCGGAGATCGCGAGCGGCGTCACCACCAATCTCTTGACGCGCGCCGCGGACGTGACGCTGAAAGAGCGCCGCCCGCTCATTCTGCTGGTGCGCGAGACGCCGCTGCATCTGGGCCATCTGCGTACGCTGACGCAGCTCGCCGAAATGGGCGCGATCATCCTGCCGCCCATGCCCGCGTTCTATGCCGAACCGAAAACGATCTCAGACCTGATCGACCAGATGGTCGGCCGCATGCTCGACTTGCTGGGGCACGACTGGCCCGACATGAAACGCTGGGGCGAGGATCTCACCAAAGGCCGCCGCAAGGGCCGCGCGACATGACGGAAGCCGAAGAACAGGGGCTGCGCGCCAAGCTGGCCGAACTGTCGCAGGAACACCGCGACCTCGATACGGCGATCGCCGCGATGGTGGAGCAGGGCGTGATCGACCAGATCCAGATGACGCGCCTGAAGAAGCGCAAGCTGCAGCTGAAGGATTTGATCAGCCGCATCGAAGACACGCTGCTGCCGGATATTATCGCGTAGTTGCACCTCCCCCTTGTGGGGAGGTCGAAAAATGCTCTCCGCATTTTTCGGGTAGGGGGCCGCTCTATCGTCCGCGACGGCCCCCTACCCGAAAAATCAGCTCACTTCGTTCGCTAATTTTATCGACCTCCCCACAAGGGGGAGGTGCAATGCGTTACTACCGCACGCCGCGTTTGTTCGCGTACATGGCTTCGTCCGCGCGGGCCATGGCGAATTCGGCGCTGTCGCCGCCAACGAGTTCGAAGGCGCCGTAGGAGAACACGGCTTGCAGCGCCTTGCCGCGCCACATCGGCGGGCTCGCTTTCAACGTGGCGGCGAGTGAGGCGGCTTTCTGGTGCGCTTGTGGCTGGTCGGCGTGAGACAGGATGATTCCGAATTCGTCGCCGCCCAATCGCCCCACCACATCGCTATCGCGGACATGGGCGAGCAAGGTGTCGGCGAAATGCGAGAGCACGGCGTCGCCGGCGGCATGGCCATAGGTGTCGTTGATCGACTTGAAATCGTCGAGGTCGAAATAGACGAGGCTGGCGGGCGTCGCGTAGCGCGAGGCGAAGTTGATGTGCCGGTTCAGCTCCCGCACGAAGGCGCGGCGGTTGAGCAGCGGCAGGAGCTGATCCTGATCGGCGGCGACCTCGACCTCTTGCAGGCGGGTGCGGGTCTGCTGCAGCTCGCGGCGCAAGCCGTCGACTTCGCTCATCAGGGTCATGATGGCGTCGCGCACGCGCGGCGTGAATTCGGCTTCGGGGATGCCCAGCACGCTGGCGGCGGCAGCCACCGGCTCGGCGGCGGCGAGCGGCGCCACGGCCTCGGCGGCCCGGGCATAGCCGGTAGCGGCGGCCCGGCGGGTGCCCGCGCTGCGTTCCGTCCTCTCGATCTTCATAACCGTCCCGATTCGACACAGAGCGGGTTAACAATCCGGCAAATCCTGTCACCAAATCGTTAATGGCCGGGTAATAGGGACCTTTCCTCAGGGCCGCCGGTGCCTATAATGCGCCGCTTCCTCTGTTTCAGGCCGGAAGCATGACCACCTCCCCCCTAGTCGGCGTCATCATGGGCAGCCAGTCGGATTGGGCGACACTCAAATCCGCGGCCGCCATCCTCGACGCGCTGGCGATCCCCTATGAGACCAAAATCGTCTCCGCCCACCGTACGCCGGAGCGCATGTTCGATTACGCGCGGGGCGCCGAGGGGCGCGGCCTCAAGGCGATCATCGCGGGCGCGGGAGGGGCGGCGCACCTGCCGGGCATGACGGCCTCGATGACGGCGCTGCCGGTGCTGGGCGTGCCGATCGAGAGCAAGGCGCTCAAGGGCATGGATTCGCTTCTCTCCATCGTGCAGATGCCGGGCGGCGTTCCGGTCGCCACCTTCGCCATCGGCGAGGCGGGCGCGAAGAATGCCGGGCTCTACGCCGCCGCCATCCTCGCGCTGTCGGATGCGGCGCTGGGCAAGCGGCTGGCCGCCTGGCGCAAGGCGCAGACGGACTCCGTCGCCGAGATGCCGTCCGACACATGAGCGTTCCGCCCGGCGGCACCATCGGCATTCTCGGCGGCGGCCAGCTTGGTCGCATGCTTGCCATGGCGGCGGCACGGCTGGGGCTGAAGGCACATATCTATTCAGACGAAGCGGATGCGCCGGCCTTCCAGGTCTGCGACACGCATACTTTCGCGCGCTATGACGACGAAGCGGCGCTGGCGGCGTTCGCGAAAGCCTGCGACGCGATCACCTTCGAATTCGAGAACATCCCGGAGCGCGCGGTGGCGTTCCTCGCCGCGATCAAGCCGACCAATCCGTGCGCGGCCGCTTTGGCGCCGACGCAGGATCGTGTGCTGGAGAAGCAGCTTGCGGTGTCGCTGGGCTTGAAGACCGCGCCGTTCTTTCCGGTGAGTTCTGGCGACGAAGCGGAAGCCGCTTTCACCAAGCTCGGCGGGCGCGGTATCCTGAAGACGCGCCGCTTCGGCTATGACGGCAAGGGGCAGGCGAAGGTCGCCTCCGCTGCCGAGACGCGCGCCGCATTCGAGAGTTTCAAGAGTGCGCCCTCGATCCTGGAAGGCTTCGTGGATTTCGAGTTCGAGGCCTCCGTGATCGCGGCGCGCGGAATGGACGGCGCGTTCGCGGCCTATGATCCGCCGGAGAACATCCACGCGCATCACATCCTGCACCGCTCCATCGTTCCGGGGCGGCTGTCAGCGGCGCAGGGCGACGCGGCGCGCGCCATCGCCCAGAAGATCGGCGAGGCGCTGAATTATGTGGGCGTCTTCTGCGTCGAGTTGTTCGTGGCGAAGGACGGCGCGCTGCTGGTCAACGAAATCGCGCCGCGCGTGCACAATTCCGGGCATTGGACCTTGGAAGCCTGCCTCACCAGTCAGTTCGAGCAGCATATTCGTGCCGTCGCCGGCTGGCGGCTTGCCTCGCCCGCACGCCATTCCGATGCGGTGATGGAGAATCTCATCGGCGAGGACGCACGCGACTGGCGGGCGCTGGCGGAGCGCGGCGGGGCGCTGCATCTCTACGGCAAGAGCGAGATCCGCCCCGGCCGCAAGATGGGCCACATCACCTGGCTGAAGAACGGTTGAAGGCGCCGAGGATGTCGGAGAGCGAGGGCAATCCCTTCGCGCGCTCTTTCACCTGCGCCTTGAATTTCTCGAACTGCATGACGTTGGCGATACGCGCGTCGAGGAAGGCGCGCGTGGCCGTTTCGTCCGCATCGTCGGTGAACCAGCGCATCAGGGTCGACGAGTAGACCCCGGCCAGGATGGCGCGCTTGGTGTAGAAATTGAAATCCGTCGAGCTGTCGCCCGCCAACCGCCACATGCGGTCGACGGTGCGATAGAGAAGCGCGGCGCCAAGTGCGGCATGCGGCGGCAGGGTGAGGAACGCGGCGGCGCGGCGCGCGGCTTCCTTGTGCGGGCGCAAGGCATCGATGCGGGCCAGCACGACGTCGCGGATGCGCTCGCGGATTTTGAGCCCCGCAAGCTTGCCGGTGAGCGCTGCCTCCATCGTGTCATCCATCGAGTCGGAGATGGCTTCCACCAGGCTGGACGGTCCCTTCGGGAACAAACGTGACAAAGTTGCCTTGTCCGCGCCTGCCGACTCACCTGCCGCGGCGAGCGTCTTGTCGGTGAAGCCGTCAAAGGCGGCGTGTTCCAACGCGGCTGCGAGTACCGCCGCCTTCATCGCTTCGTCAGATTTTTTCTTTTTGGCTGCCATGGCGCGATCCTACTCTTCTTCGTCTTCGCCCTGAACCCAGTGACGGCTTTCCGATTCGAAGATGAGCTGGCCCAGATCGTCCATCCGCTGGGGGTAGAGAATGCCGTCCAGATGGTCGACCTCGTGCTGCACCACCCGCGCGTGGAAGCCGCGCGCCACCCGTTCGATCCGCCGGCCCTCCAGGTCGAAGCCCGCGTAACGGATGTGAGCGGAGCGTGCGACGACACCGCGCAGGCCGGGGACGGACAGGCAGCCTTCCCAACCCGCCTCTTTCTCCGGCCCCAACACCTGAATTTCCGGATTGATCAGCACGGTCAGGGGCGCGGTGTGGTCGAAGCGCTCGTCCTCCGCGAGACCGGGGTCGCTGCGCTCGCCCGGGGCCTGGAAAATCACGATCCGCAGCGGAACATGCACCTGTGGGGCCGCCAACCCAGCGCCATTCGCGTCGATCATGGTCTCGATCATGTCGGCCGCCAGCTTGCGGATTTCCGGTGCGCCGGGGTCCGCGATTGGCGTGGCCTTGGCGGCGAGGACGGGGTGGCCCATGCGGGCGATTTTCAGGATGGCCATGACGGTATTCTACAGTCCCATATTGGTGATATTTGGCCCACAATCCGGCACGCCGCCGGATAGACAGGGGCTGACCCTTCTGTTATCTAGCGCGCCCTTACAGATTAACGGAGCCTCGCTTGCAGATCATCGTCCGCGACAACAACATCGACCAGGCGCTCAAGGCGCTCAAGAAGAAGATGCAGCGCGAAGGCATCTTCCGCGAGATGAAGCTGCGCGGCCATTACGAGAAGCCGAGCGAGAAGCGCGCCCGCGAGCGGGCCGAGGCGATCCGCCGCTATCGCAAGCTGCAGCGCAAGCGTCTCCAGCGCGAAGGCGTGCTGCCGAAATAGGCCGCACCATCAGGAATTCGAAAAGGCCGCCCACTCTGGGCGGCCTTTTTGTTTGAATCCACCGCGTGGCAGGATGCGGGCATGAGCAACGATATCTCCGCCCGCGTTCGTATCGAAGAGGACAAGATCCTCTCCGACAATCATTACGTCCTGCACAAGGTTACCTTCTCCTGGAGGCGCTCCGACGGCACCTGGCAGCAGGCGGCGCGGGAGAGTTACGACCGGGGCAATGGCTGCGCCATCCTGCTGTTCGACCGCGCCAGGCGTCGTGTGGTGCTGACGCGGCAGTTCCGCTTGCCGGCTTACATGAACGGCTATCGCGAGATGCTGATCGAGGCGGCGGCCGGATTGCTCGACGAGGCCGATCCGCAAGCGCGCATCATCTCCGAAGCTGAGGAGGAAACCGGCTATACGCCGCGCAACGTGACCAAAGTGTTCGAGACCTTCATGAGCCCCGGCTCGGTGACGGAGAAGCTCTATCTCTATGTCGGCGAATACGACACGCAGAGCGGCAAGGGCGGCGGGCTCGCGGAAGAGGGCGAGGATATCGACGTGCTCGAACTTCTTTTCGACGAGGCGGTGGCGATGATGGCGGACGGCCGTATCCGCGACGCCAAGACGATCATCCTGCTGCAATATGCGCAGCTCAACATTTTCGCCTGATCAGCGCTTGGGCAAAGGCCCGATCGAGAACAGGTCCTGCTCGCCCAGTTCCGCGCTGCGGCGGCGCTCGAATTCCTGGGTGTAACGCCGGAGCGCGAAGGCTTCCGTCACGTAGCCCACCAGTTTGCGCTCGACGCGGGATTCCAGCACCGGCAGCACTTCGCTTTCGCTCTCCTCGAAGCGCCGCAGCGCCAGGCGCACATTCTCGCCCGGCAGCAGGTAGGCGCTCTCCCGCGCCAGCGTGCCCACCAGCCGCGTCTCGGCAACGGCGTCGTATTCCTGGTCGTAAGCCTTGGGGAGATCTAGCATTCCCGCGTAGTGCTCCGCGCCATCGGTGACGAAGATGCGCTTGGCGCTGCCCACGGGATAGCGCTTGCGCAGCATGGCGATGGTCATGTCGGCGGCGACCACCTTGGGATCGGAGCGCATCATGCGCGCCACCGTGAGATCCGCGATCCAGCCGATATCATGCGCGCCGCGAATGCCGAGCCCGCGCTGGTGGAAGCGCCAGGTGGAGAAGGAATAGCCGAAGGTGAGCCGCGCGATGGTGGAGGCGGTGACCACGCCGATCACCACGCCCATGGTGAGCGGGAAATCGCCTGTGCCTTCCAGCACCAGGAACACCATCGTCAACGGCGCGCCGATGATGGCGGCGGCGATCGATCCCATGCCGACCAGCACGAAAGCGTTGTATTGCTGCGCGAAGGACGGATCGATCAGCAACAGCGCTTGGGCGAAGGCCGCACCGAACAGGCAGCCCAGGAACAGCGACGAACTGAACAACCCGCCGCGAAATCCCGATCCCACCGAGATGGCCGAGGCCAGGAGCTTGGCGATCAACAGCGCGATCAGCGGCGCCAGTGCCCAGTGATTGTCGAAATGGAACTGGATCGCGCCATGCCCACTGCCCAGCACTTGCGGAAAGACAAGCGCGACCGCCGCCAGCACCGCGCCGCCGATGGCTGGCCTCAGCCATTCCGGAACCGGCAGCTTGCGCATGCCGCGCTCCATCCACGTCACCGCCATCATGGCGAGGATCGCCACGCCCGCCGCCAGCACGCCCATCAACCCGAACAGCAGATAGCTTGCCGTATCCACCTGCATCGCGCCCGCCACGCGGAACAGCACCAGCGGGTGGGACAGCGCGCGCTGCATCAGGGTCGCGGCCACGCAGGCCACGGCCACCGGCGTCAGTGCGCGGATGGTGTATTGCGCCAGGATCAGTTCGAAGCCGTAAAAAGCACCGGTGAGGGGGGCGTTGAAGGCTGCCGCGATGGCGGCGGCGGCGCCTGCCGTCACGAAGATGCGCATGTCCTCGCGCCGCAGTCCGAAGTTGCGCCCCATCGCGGAAAACACGCCCGCGCCGACCTGGCTGTATCCCGCCTCCATGCCCAGCGATGCGCCTGCCGCGTTGGACACCACGGTCGCCAGCATCAGCCGGATGGAATCGCGCAGCGACATGCGCCCGCCATACATCGCATTGGCCTCCACGGGATCGACGATCTCATGGTTGCGGTTGCGGAGCGTCCACAGCGCGTAAAGCCCCAGCACCAGCCCGCCGATCACCGGCACCAGCACGATGCGCAGCGGCGCCACGCCGATGCCAGCACTCAGCAGCGCGTGTTTGGCGAGGGAGAAATCGACGCGGTGGAACCGCTCGATGGCCTGACGCAGCAGGTCTATCAGCGCGCCGATGATCGCGCCCGCCACCGCGCAGGCCAGGATCTGCGCCAGGTCACTGGAGCGCAGATTGCGCCGGAAATCGGCCACGGCCAGTTTGAGGCGCCGGAACGCATCCTGCGTCCGCAGGGTTGTGGCGGAAAAGGGTTGTTCTGTCGTCATCGCGCTAACGCCACCGGGCTTAGGCCAATCGGCCCGCCCGCGCCAGTGCGCCTATTGCCGCCGCATCCTGTCGCGGCTGTAACGCCAATGCGCGCAGTGCGGTTTGCTTCGGGAGGCAGTCAGTCCAGCACCGTCAGCCTGGCTTCTCGACGCCGACGGGAGCGCCGGGCGGGGGCGCCGTTTTGGCCGGCGGCGCCTTGGGCAATGCGCAGGCCCGATTGAGGCGATCGTTGATGCCGACATAGTTGTCCGTAGCGATCTTGCCTATGGCCCGGACCGTCTCGCTGTCTGATGAACTCCAGGGAAGAATTCTTCGTGGATCGGTTTCCGCGACAATTCTCGCATGCGCGAGCATTCGCTTGAGCCTCATGACGTCGGACAATTCTATCTCGTAGCTGATGAGGCATCTCGACGTGGAATCCGACAGGACACTGAACCAGCGGGCCGCCCTCTCGTGGGTCTCGAGCGAACATTCGAACGGCTTTCCGTTCCAAACCGTCACCGCGGCCGCCTTCGCCGTCCTGGTGACATAGCCGAGGTGATGCAACGTCACACAATCGTCGAGCAGGGTAAGCCGGGACGTGATGATGTCCTTGAATTTGGTGAATGTGTTTCCACTCAGGCCGTCCAGGAGGGAATCGGGGTTGAGGTTTGCTCCCGCGAATATCCGCAGGGCAACATCGTTCTGGCCGCTCGCGGCCATATAGTTGCGGCTTGTTTCCTCATAACGTTTCCAGCGCTGGTCTATCTCGTCATTGGTCGAGTCTTCGCCGAGGGCCGCGGCCACCAACCTCGCGTCCGCGAGCCTGTTCGCCATCGTGCCGATTATCGCGGCTTCCCGCTCGTTCCAGACTGTTTCACGATCCTTCAGGGCTTGCGTCTCCTGGTCCGCCCGATGTTGATCATCCGACAGTCTTCCGGTGATCAGGATGCCCACCACCGCGGTAAGCGCAATGCCGAAAATCGTCAGGGTGATGGGGCTATTGGCGATCGCGACTGGGCGCGTCCACCAATTGGGGACTTTCCGATCAACAATCTCGACACGCAATATATCCGTCACCGCACAAATCCGTCCGAGCCGGTGCGCGACGCTAGCATGGTGCGGCCGTCAAGTCATCCCATCGCCGTGACGCGATAAGCGCAACGCCCATCGCCGGCCAGGATGTAACGGACGCGCTCGATTTTTACGTCCTTGCCCAGCACGCGGCGGAAGAGGGCGAGTTCTTCGCGGCAGAGGCCCTTGCAGAGCTGGGCCGCGGCGCAGATGGGGCAATGGTTCTCCACGAAGAGGAAGTCGCCGTCGCCTTCGGTGTCGAGCCGCACTTCGGCCATGTAGCCTTCGGCGGAGCGGATCCTGGCGAGCTGTTCCAGTTTGGCGCGCAGGCTGCGCGCGGAATCGGTTTTGGCGCGATAATTTTTTTCCTGATCGGCGGTGTGTGCCTTCAGCAGCCGGTCGAGACCTTCCTCGCCGAAGACGCGGCGCGTCTGCACCACGAGTTCGGTGGCGAGCGCGGAGTGGGAGTCCGTGAAAAGCGAATCAGCCTTGGGCGTCAGCTTCCACATGCCGACCGGGCGGCCGCGCGGGCGGGCCTCGTCGGTGGATTTGGCGAGGTCGCCCAGCATCAGCGCGGTCAGGTGCATGCGCACTGCCACGCCGCTCAGGCCCAGCTTTTCGGCGATGGAATCGGCGGAAATCGGCCCTTCGCGCTTCAGGATATCGAGCACGGCGCCGCGTCCGCGGGGCGAGGGATGTGATTCCAGCATGGAATCTTTTTTAAATATCCCCCTTGCAAAAATCAAGAGGCGGAGTCAGACTTATGAAAGGAAGACCTTTAGAAAAGACAGAAAGGAGGTAATGACGATGTTCACCGCGACCGGCCTCCGCGAGAGCGAATTGCAAGCGAAGGGCCGCAAGGTCCTGCGCCGCGCGGGGCGTCAGGTGCTGCTCCTGGCGCAAGGCGGCCGCGTCTTCGCCATCGCCAATCGCTGTCCGCACGAAGGCTATCCGCTGAGCGAGGGCACCGAAGGCCCCGGCTGCGTGCTCACCTGCAACTGGCACAATTGGAAATTCGATCTCGAAACCGGCGAGGCACTGGTGGGCCGCGATCCGGTGCGCACCTATCCCGTGCTGCTGAAAGACGGCGAAATCTTTCTCGATCTCTCCGATCCACCGGCCGAAGCGCAGCGCGAACGCGCGCTGAAAGGGCTGGAAGCGGCGCTTCTCGACAACGATGCATCGCGCATGGCGCGCGAAGCGGCGCGTCTGGAACGCGCGGGCTTTGACGCGCGCGAGGCGCTGAAGCATGCCATCGCGTTCCTCAACGACCGCTTCGAGGAGGGTGCGACGCATGCCCATGGCGCGGCGGCGAATTGGTTGGCGCTGTCGGATAGTGCGTCCACGCCGGAGACACGGCTGGCCGCGATCCTGGAGCCTATCGGCCATTTCGCCTGGGACACGCAAGGCGCGGCCAGCTTCGCCTATCCGCAAGACACGGCCGAATGGAACGAAGGTGACTTCCTGGCCGCGATGGAAGACGAGCGTGAAGCCGATGCGGTCGTGCTTGTGCGCGGCGCCATCGCGGCGGGGCTGGATTTCACGAGCCTTCGGCCTGCCTTCGCCCGTGCAGCGCTGTCGCACTACGCCGGTTTCGGCCACAGCGCGATCTATACCGTCAATCTGACGGAGCTTGCCGCGAGGCTGGGTGCCGCCGTGCGCATGCCATTGCTTCTGTCGCTTACGCGCTCCCTCATCCGTGCGACGCGGGAAGACCGCCTGCCGGAATTCCGCGGTTACGCGAAAGCGCTGGCGGACTGGGATGGAACGGGCCAGATGCCCGCGCGGGCGGAGGATTTCCTCGGCCTATCGGTGGACGGTATTCTCGCCCGTACGCTGCAATCTTCCGGCCGTCCGGCGCGCGAGATCTACGATGCGCTGCTGGGCGCGGCGGCGGACAACATCCTGCATTTCGATCTCACTTTCCAGGACGCGGCGGACAACGCCATCGCCGACAACATCAGCTGGCTCGATTTCACCCATGCGTTGACCTTCGCCGGCGCGTGCCGCGTCTTGTGCACGGATGATCCCGCGCTCTGGCCGCAAGCGTTGCTGCAATTGGCATTGTTCGTGGGCCGGAACCGCAAATATGTCCGCCCGCACAACGATACGGAGCGTTGGCATGTCGCGGACCGCAAGCGCTTTGTCGGGCGAGAACTGGAAGCGCTCTACGACCACGGCATCCCGGAGCCGATCATCGCCTGTCACCGGCTGAAGGTTTTGTTCGCGCTGGACGGCGAGCTGGAGGCCGCACCCGATGCGCCCTGGGGCGATACGCTGTGTGCCGCCGTCAACCGCTATCTATCCATCCCAATGAAGCGCCATCATGGCTTGCGCAACGCCAGCCAGGCGCTCGATTTCATCGCGAAGGAGGGCTGAGATGGCTGCTTCTTCCGCGAAATTCTTCGGCACAGCCGCGATCATCGGTGGCGCCTTGCGTGCCGCCAACAGTTTCGCACCGGCTTTCCTGAGCGCGCCGCAACTGGTGCTGTCCTATGCCGCGACCGACATCGCATTGCTGATCGCGCTGGTGGGCCTGTGGCGTATCACGGGACCGTCTCTTTCCTGGAACGGCGCATACAGCATCATGCTGGCGGGGATCGGGCTCGTCATCATCCGCGTTAGCGCTCTCTATGACTCCACGTTCTATATTTTCGGCGCGGCCATAACCGTGATCTCCATGGCCAATGTGGCAAGCAGCATGCTCTGGCGCCATGAGCCGTCCACGCTTGCGGCTTGGCTGTGGTTGGCCGCATTCGGCTTCGGCATGTCGGTGATCTTGTTTTCCTGGGGCTTCCTCGCCGCCGGTATCGCGTTCGGCCTGGGCTTTGTCGCGCAAGGCGTGGTGATGTGGCGCGGCTAGTCGATGTATTTCCGCAACGTCATGCCATAGGGCCTATAGCCTGCTTCCTCGTAGATCCGCTCCGCGCGATGGTTGGCGGCCAGCACGCCGATCTTCAGGATTTTGAATCCTTCGGCCTTGGCATGCGTCTCGCAGACCGCGATCAACGCGCGGCCGATGCCCTGGCCGCGCACGCTCTCGTCCACGAAGAGTTCGGAGATGCTGAAATAGCGCCGCTCGCTTTCGAGGATGTAGAGATTGTCGATCTGCGGATAGGCCACCACCCAGCCCACGGCGCGGCCATCGCTCTCCGCGACGCGCACGATGCCGCCGTTCTTGGCGACCTCGTCCATCAGCACATCGAAGAATTCGGGCGCGATTTGGGAGTCGAGGCGGCGGTTGGGCTCTATCGCTTTCTCGAAGAGCTGCGAGCCATGGATGAAGCTTTCGGCGGCCGCGCGGTCTTGTGGCCAGATGGCGTCGCGGATGAGGAAGGCGCTCATGCTGCGATTTTAGCCCACGAAGGACAGGGCGGCCAGCACCAGCAGGATGATCGCGATGAAGGTGAGATAAAGCGCCACGTTGAAGCGCGCGATCCGCCCCAGCAGCATGTGGAAGATCAGCTGGCTGGCGTCGGCGTTCTCCGGCGCGTACATGCCGACGGTGGCGCGCAGGATCGAGAGCACGAGCAGCGAGCCGATGAACATCAGGAGCATGGAGGTCAGCACCGGCGCTTTCGGCCAGCCATGGTCCAGCGCGAAAGTGCCGGCCACCGCGAAGATGCCTTGCGCGGCCAGCAGCGCACCGGCTTTCTCGGTGTTGTGCTGCACGCTGTTGCGCAGCCGCGCCGCGGCCTCTGTGCCGGTCAACTCGCCGATGAGGTTGCGATAGGTGCGATCGCGCTCCGCCGCGGAAAGCGGGATGCCCAGCACGTAGACGAGAAGCCGGCTCACCGCTCAGCCCAGCGACTTGACGATTTCTTCCGTCATCTTCTTGGCGTCGCCGAAGAGCATCATGGTGTTGTCGCGGAAGAAGAGCTCGTTCTCGACCCCCGCGTAGCCGCTGCCCATGCCACGCTTGATGAAGAGCACGGTCTTGGCCTTCTCCACGTCCAGGATCGGCATGCCGAAGATGGGCGATTTGGGATCGGTCTTGGCGGAGGGATTGGTCACATCGTTGGCGCCGATGACATAGGCCACGTCGGCCTGCGCGAACTGGCTGTTGATGTCCTCCAGCTCGAACACTTCGTCATAGGGCACGTTGGCTTCGGCCAGCAGCACATTCATGTGGCCAGGCATGCGCCCCGCCACGGGATGGATGGCGTAGGACACTTTCACGCCTTCCTTCTTCAAGATGTCCGCCATCTCGCGCACGGCGTGCTGCGCCTGCGCCACCGCCATGCCGTAACCCGGCACGATGATGACGCTGCCCGCGTTCTTCATGATGAAGGCCGCGTCTTCGGCGCTGCCTTGCTTCACGGGGCGCGTCTCGGTCTTGCCGGCCGGTCCGCCCACTTCGCCGCCGAAGCCGCCCAGGATGACGGAGATGAAGCTGCGGTTCATCGCCTTGCACATGATGTAGGAGAGAATGGCGCCCGACGAACCCACCAGCGCGCCGGTGATGATGAGCGCGCTGTTCTCCAGCGTGAAGCCCATCGCGGCCGCCGCCCAGCCCGAATAGGAATTGAGCATCGAGACCACGACGGGCATGTCCGCGCCGCCGATGGGGATGATGAGCGTGATACCGAACACGAAGCTCAGCACCGCGATCGCCCAGAACGCCCAGATCGGCTGATGCAGCGCGAACAGCACCACCAGCGCCACGATGGCGAGGAAGATGAGCAGGTTCAGCGCATGGCGCGCGGGCAGGATGATCGGCGCGCCGCTCATGTTTCCGTTGAGCTTGGCGAAGGCGATGATGGAGCCCGCGAAGGTGATCGCGCCGATGGCGACGCCGATGCTCATCTCGATCAGCGATTGCAGGCGGATCGCGCCGTCCGTGCCGATGCCGAAAGCGGCGGGCGCGTAAAGCGCGGCGCCGGCCACAAGCACCGCTGCGAGGCCGAC
This sequence comes from Rhizomicrobium sp., assembly GCA_036489435.1. GTDB lineage: Bacteria > Pseudomonadota > Alphaproteobacteria > Micropepsales > Micropepsaceae > Rhizomicrobium. Next base: position 274,576 of record DASXFU010000038.1, read on the forward strand.
CAGCGAATGGAACGCCGCCACGAGCTGCGGCATGTCCGTCATGGCGATGCGCCGCGCCGTGACCGCGCCGATGCCGCCGCCGATGGCGAGGCCGCCCGCGATCATGCCCCAGGTCAGCGGATCGCTCACACCCGCGACCCAAAGCGTCGTCACGACGGCCAGCGTCATGCCGATCATGCCGAAGCGATTGCCCGTGCGCGACGTGGCGGGCGAGGACAGCCCGCGCAGCGCCATGATGAACAGCACGCCCGAGATCAGATAGGCGATTGCCGCGAGATCGGCCTTCATCGCGCCACTCCGATCCGGCCGGTCCGCGCGAACGCCAGGATCGTGACGACGATCATGCAAACCGCCACCACGGCGCCGAGCCCCAGAACGATGGGGCTATGTGTCATGCCCACCAATGGGACCAACAGCAGCAACCTGACCAGAACGTCCCAACGAAACGATTTGGAACCGGCCTGTTCTTTCAGCGACAGCGCGTCTTTGACGGCACCGGCGAGAAACACGCACAGACAGAGCACCCTGAGCGTGTCGTCAATGTTCATTCCGAAAAAGGCGGGCGTGTCCATCCAATCTCGCGGCGCGAACATTATCGCGGCGAGGAAGGCGGCGATCCCGGCGCCCATCAGCAGCTGGCTTTTCCCCTCGCTCATCTACTTCTCTTTCTTCTTGTACATCGCGAGCATGCGCGAGGTGACGAGGAAGCCGCCGAAGATGTTGACCGAGGCGAGGATGAGCGCGCCGAAGCCGAGGCCCTTGGAGGTCCAGGAGGCCGCGGTGAGCGCGGGCACCGCCACCGCGATCAGCGCGCCGACTACGATCACCGAGGAGATCGCGTTGGTCACCGCCATCAGCGGCGTGTGCAGCGCGGGCGTGACCGACCAGACCACGAAATATCCCACGAAGATCGCCAGCACGAAGATGGTGAGGCGGAAGACAATCGGATCGACCAGTTCCATCGGATCAGCCCTTCAGGCTCGGATGCACGATCTCGCCGTCGCGGGTCAGCCCCGCGCCCTTGACGATCTCGTCGTCCCAGTTGAGCGCCAAGGCGCCCGTCTTCTTGTCGACGATCAGGCTCACAAAATTGAACAGATTGCGGGAATAGAGGTTCGACGTGTCCGACGCGAGGCGCGCGGGCAGGTTGGTGTAGCCCATGATGGTCACGCCATGGGCATCCACCACTTCGTCCGGTTTGGTGAGCGGCGTGTTGCCGCCCTGCTCGGCGGCGAGGTCCACGATGATCGCGCCCGGCTTCATCGTCTCGATCATCTCCGCCGTCACCAGCACCGGCGCCTTGCGACCGGGGATCAGCGCCGTGGTGATGACGATGTCCTGCTTCTTGATGTGCTCGGCGGTCAGCGCCGCCTGCTTGGCCTGGTACTCGGACGACATCGGCTTGGCATAACCGGCCGCGGTTTCGGCCTGCTTGAACTCATCGTCGATCACGGCGACGAAGGTGGCGCCCAGAGATTCCACCTGTTCCTTGGTGGCGGGGCGCACGTCGGTGGCGGAGACGATGGCGCCGAGCCGCCGCGCGGTGGCGATGGCCTGCAAGCCCGCCACGCCCACGCCCATGATGAACACGCGCGCCGGGGCGATGGTGCCCGCCGCCGTCATCATCATCGGGAAAGCGCGGCCATATTGCGCGGCGGCGTCGATCACCGCCTTGTAGCCGGCGAGATTGGCCTGGCTGGAGAGAACGTCCATCGATTGCGCACGGCTGATGCGCGGGATGAATTCCATCGCGAAGGCGCTGACGCCTTGGGCCGCGAGCTTGCCGATCGCGTCCTTCTCGGTATGCGGCGCGAGCAGTGCGGCGAGCACCGCGCCCTTTTTCATCGCGGCGATTTCGGCGTCATCCGGTCCGCGCACCGCGAGGACGATGTCGGCGTCCTTCAAGGCGGTCGCGGCATCGGGCGCGATGGAGGCGCCGGCGGCGGTGTAGTCGGCATCGGCGATCCGCGCTCCCTGGCCCGCGCCGGCCTCCACCGTTACGTCGAGGCCGAGGCCTTTCAGTTTCTTGACGGTGTCGGGCGTGGCGGCGACGCGCGCTTCACCGGCGCGGCGCTCTTTCGGGATCGCGAGCTTCATCAATCGTGCGTGCGGAAGGCGGCGAGGAAGATCAGCAGCCCCACATTGAGGATGATCATCCACTTCACGAAGGACAGGAAGCCATGCCAGGTCTTCAGATGGTCCTTGAGGTCCATCGTGCCGCCGCCCTGGGCGTTGAGTTCCTTGTCTGTCTCGGACTGCATTCCTGTTCCCCAAAGGCTGAATCGAAGCTGGCGGGACTATAGCAAAGGCCCTTTGCCCGGCAACCGTTCCCTAAGCCACAGGCCGCCGCGTCGAGACCGAGTGGTTCCAGTCGGCCAAGAGCGCACGCAGTGCCGAGACGAGGGCCAAGGGCTGGTCCAGCATCACATGGTGCTGCGCCTCGGGGATGGTGACGACGGGGGCGGCCTGGCCCAGCAGCTTGAACATGTACTCGCCGATCTCGGGCGGCATCAGGATGGAATTCTCGCCCCGGAAGATGGCGATCCGGCATTTGGTGGCCTTCAGCCGGGCGGCGGTGTCGCCGATAGAGAAGCGCTGCCAGATGGCGGGGTCGAATTTCCAGGTGAAGCCCGGCTGGCCGTCGGGCTGGGGCACTTCCTTCAGCGACTTCCGGCCGACGTAATCGACGATGTAGAGATTGTCGCAGGTCTGGGGCGGCATCAGCCGGAAGCGGGCCAACGCCGAGGCCATGTCGGGATAGATCCGGTGGGGCTTGATCTCCCGCTTGGGCGGCCCGCCCTGACGATCCGGGTTGACGGGGGAATCCACGATCACCGTGCCGCCCAGCCGGTCGCCATGCAGCGCCCCGGTCAGCATGGTCACGAAACCCCCGAAGCTGTGGGCCACGATGATGGGCGGCTCGGGCGCGCCGAACATCCCGGCGTCCTCACAGACGGAAAGCTGTTCTTTGGCGAACAATTCCATTGCGTAATTGTCCCGCCATTGGGAATCACCCATCCCGGACAGGTCCATTGCCGCAACATTGTAATCGCGCGCAAGGTAGGGGGCGATGAAACTCCACCAATAGGCATGGGCGGCGTTGCCGTGGACCAGCAGAAGGCCCGGCCGGCTGCGGTCACCCCACCGCAGATAGTGGATGCGCGCGCCCTCGACCTCGACGAAGGAACTCTCGGGTTCGATGGCGAGCTGCTTGGCAAACCAGGCCGGCGCCGGCGGCACGTCGCCATGGAACGGCGCCAGCGGGCCGTCGATCGGCAGGAAGATGTTGCCGCTCATGTCTTCCGGCCCGGATGGGGTGTCGTGCGGCGGCCTAGGGTTTTGAAGATGCCGGTGCCGGCCATGATGGTCCGCTCGCCGCACCAGATGCGGCCCTGCACGGTGAAGAGGTCGTCTTCCTGGCCAACGATGGCGGCGTTGCCCTCGACCCACTCGCCCAGTTTGGCGGCGGAGAGGAAATCGGTAACCAGCCGCACGGTGACCCAGTAATGATCGCGCTTCTTCAGCGACACGGCGTGGCCGAAGGCGGTGTCGGCGAAGGCCATCAACATGCCGCCATGGCAGTTCATCATGCCGTTGGTGTGGTGCTCGCAGACCAGGAAGGCGCGGGTGTAGCCGCCATCGGCGCCGATGCGCTCATAGAGCGGGCCGATCTGGCGGCCGAAGCCGCGGAACCAGTCCATGCGCCTGTAGCCCTCGGGGATGAGGGGTGCGTCGTCGTCGAGCAGATCGTCGGTCATGCGTCCTGCCACTCTAGCCATGCGCCATGCGGGTGGCAAAGCGCGAGCGGACGCGTCTCTTTGGTGCCGTCATGGTAGCGGCTCAGCGCCAGCGGCGCCTCGCCGATGCGCGCGAGCGAGCCCTCGGCGGAGAGCCGCCAGATGGGGCGGCGCAACCCCGCCATGGTGAGGATGGCATCCAGCGCTTCACGCATCGCCTCGGAGAACTGATAGGTGACATAGGTGTGATAGACGCAGACCGGCTGGTCTTCCGGCAACCGTGCCAGCGCATCGGGCAGAAGATCGAGCGCGCTACCGGCGCGGATCTCCGTCTTGTGCTGGAGATAGATGCCGATGGCTTTCTCCAGCCGGGCGAAACGCGCGACCTGATCGGGCCAGACGAGCGCCCTGAGCCAATCGCGCCAATGCGGATCGGTGAGATCGACGGGATTGAGCTCGAGGCCGACGCGGCTCGCGACCTTCGGTGTGGGACCAAACGGCGGCAGGTGATCGCCGCGCAACTCGCAATCAAGCGTCAACGGTGCATCGGTTGGACCGACGGTGTGCGTCTTGCCACCGTGCGTGTAACGAACGGCATAGCGGTCCCAGATCGTGTTGAGCCCGGCGCTGGGGCCGATCTCAATCAGATGGAGCGGCTCGCCGGCGTCCTGCGCCACCGCGCGGAAACCCGCATGCAACGACGAGCAGCGCGCCACTTCGTTGGTGTTGGTGACGCCGGACGCGATCAGCGGTTCCAATTCGGTGCGATGCTGCGCCACGAAATCCTGGAACAGCGGAAACGCATCTTCCTCCGGCCGCGAGTGACCGCCATTGAGATTGGGATAAAGCGCGCGCAAAGGATGATCGGCGCCGCGCAGCAGCAGATAGTGCACAGAGGCGAGCAGCATATTGGCCGGCGGCTGACCTGGCTTCACATGCGAGGCCATTTCTTTGAGCGCGTCATCCTTCGAGACGCCGCGGATGATCTGCACATAAAGCGGTGCGTTGGAGCGTTCGCATTCGGTGAGGAAGTAGTCCCAGTAATCGAAGGACTTGTCGCTCATATCCCCTCCGGAAGCGGAACGCGGGCCTGTTTGAACGCATCGCGCTGGCGTTTGGCAAGCGCGTCCACGTCGAAATCGGCGATCTCTTCTTCGAACAATTTGTGGAAGTTGAGCTCCGCGCCCAGCCGGATCAGCGCGCCGCCCAAGCCAATGGCCGCGCGGTCCATGAAGACGAATTCGCGCGGGATCTTGATTCTGCCAAGCGCTTTGATGCGGGCATGCACTTCGTTCGCCTGCTTCAAGCCGTATTCCGCCGCCGGCACGCCGTCATCCACCACGCGGACGCGATCGTCGAGCAGCGGGTTGAAGATGAACTTGGCCCACAGATTGAGCACGTCCACCAATTCCGGCGTCAGCTTGGTGAAACCCCAGGCATGATAGGATTTCGCCGCCAGCGCATCGTCATTCGTCTCAATCGCGCGATAGAGCCCAATCACGCCTTCCACGAAAGCGGGCGTGAAGGTGCGCACGCAGCCATAGTCGAGCAGGTTGATCCCGCCATCTTTCCGCACCGTGTAATTGCCCAGATGCGGATCGCCGTGGATCGCGCCATAACGCGAGAAAGGCCGCCACCAGGCTTTGAACAGTCCAATGGAAACGGCATTGCGTGTTTTGAGATCGGCTTCGGTGACCTCGGCAACGGGCTGACCATCGAGCCAGCTCATGGTAAGAAGGCGTTTGGTGGAGAGCGTCGTGACAGGCTCCGGCACGGCGATGTCGGGGCGCTCCGCCAGCATGATGGCGTAGAGCCGCATATGCGCGGCTTCGAGTTCGTAATCGAGCTCTTCCTTCAGCCGCGCGGCGACTTCGCGGCCGAAATCGGAAGTGTCGATGGTGGAGTCGATGCCGCGTTGCACGGCGAGCCAGCCTTTGAGCTGGCGCACATCCGCGTCCACAGCCGACGCCATGTCAGGATACTGCAGCTTGCAGGCGAGCTGCGCGCCGTCCTTCGCCGTCGCGCGATGCACTTGGCCCAGCGATGCGGCGAACGACGCCTCGCGCTCGAAGCTCTTGAATTTCTTCTCCCAATCCGGCCCCAGCTCCGACGCCATGCGGCGGCGCACGAAGGCCGCGCCCATCGGCGGCGCATTGGCTTGCAGCGACAGAAGTGGTGCGGCCACTTCTGGCGGCAGCACACCGGGTACGGTGGCGATGAATTGCGCCGCCTTCATCACCGGCCCACGCAAGTTTCCCAGCACGCGGGTGAGATCGGCGGCGTTGGCGGCGCTGATCATGTTGGTGCCGGTCATCTTGCGGCCGGCGCCGCGCGCGGCCACGCCGGCCATGCCGGCGCCGACGCGGGCCATGCGCGCCAGTCTGCGGGTGAAGCTGGTCTCTTCGCCGCTCATCCGCGCGACAGCACTTCCGCCGCCGCGCGCTCGCCCGCAAGGATCGCGCCTTCGATATGACCCGTCCAATGCTCCGCCGTCTCGGTCGAAGCCCAATGGATGCGCCCCACCGGCGCGCGCAACGCTTCGCCGTAAGTGGTGAGCACACCCGGCCCCATCGCGCCGACATAGCCGCGCGCCCATTCGTCGGCGAGCCAATCCTTCTCGGCGTAACCGATAGCGTCGTTCGCTTCGGGGCCAAAAAGATCGGCCATGCAATCCATGATCCGCGCGCGGCGCTCATTGTCGCCCAAGGCAGACAATTCCAGCGCCTGCCTGCCTTCGACGAAGCCGATCAGCATGGGCGGCCCAACGTCCTGCACATCATCCATCACGATGCCAAGTGGCAGGTCGTTGCTCGCGATCTGTCCGCTATAGCCGTTGTGCCGCCAGAACGGCTCTTTATACGCCACATGAATCTTGATCATGCCGCCATGCGGCTGGCGCTGTTGCAACGCGGAGCGCCCCGCCGGCAAGCCGCCCGCGAAATGGATTCCGTCGCACAGGCTGGGCGGCACCGCGATGATGACATGATCGGCTTCGAACACGCCCTTATCCGTCGTCACGCGCACGCCGTCGCCATCCTGCATCACCTCGCGCACCGGAGCGGAAAGTGTGATGCGGTCACCCAGCGCGTCGCCCATCAGCCGCGTGATCTGGTGCATGCCGCCCTTGAACTTCGAATCCGTGACGCCACCCTTCACCGCCATCAGATGATCGAGGCCTTCGCTGGAGCGCAACATCTCCAGCATCCACAGATAAGAAACTTCCATCGGGTTCGCGGCATACGCGCCCTTCGGCACAAGCCCCGCAAACGCGCGGCTCGCTTTGGTGCTCAGGTTCTTTTTGATCCAGGTGGCAAGCGTTTGCGAATCCCACTCTTTCGCATTCTTGGCGGTCCACGGCGCGCCTTTCGGCAAGGTCTTCATCTCTTTCGCCCAGCGGCTTTGCAGCATCGCCAGTTCCACCAGCGCCAGCACCGGCATCTTGGGCGTCTCGCCCTTGAACTCGCTGCGCTTGCCGTCGAGCGACAGGATGGTCCGGCCTTCCGCATACTGAAGATAGGTCTCGCGCTGGAAGCGGCGTGCCAGATCGAGAAGGCGGGTGTGCTTCGGCCCCACCCATTGCCCGCCATGGTCGATCACGCGTCCGCACAACTCGCCCGGTTCGACGCGCCCGCCGACGCGGTCTCGCGCTTCCAGCACGAGCACGCTCTTTCCGGCCTGGGCGAGGTCCATCGCGGCCTTGAGGCCCGAGAAGCCCGCACCGATTACGATTGTGTGCACACGGGAGCCCATTCTTTACCCCTTTTTCACCAAGCCGGTGAGCGGCGCGTCCACACGGGTTCGCGCCGTGCTTTCCTATAGCCGCGCGGGTGTCGCAAAGCGATACGCCTTAAGGCGGTTTTTACCGTCATGGCCCCAACATCCGCTCACCCTCGGGGAAAAGTTCATGGCGCAGACCATACTCATTGTCGACGACGATCCGGTACAGCGCAGGCTGCTTGAAGCCGCCATCACGCGCGCCGGCCATCCTGTCGTCACCGCGCCCGGCGGACAGCCCGCGCTCGACCTGTTGCATGGCCCGCGCGGCGACCAGATCGCCATCGTGCTGCTCGACCTCGTCATGCCCGACATGGACGGCTTGACCGTGCTGACCAAGCTGCGCGGCACGAATCCGGATTTGCCGGTGATCGTGCTGACGGCCAAGGGCGGCATCGATTCCGCCGTGGAAGCCATGCGCGCCGGTGCCAGCGACTTTCTGGTCAAGCCCGCCAGCCCCGAACGCATCACCGTCTCCATCCGCAACTCGCTGAAAATCGGCACGCTCTCCGGCGAAGTGACGCGGCTGAAGAAGAAGGCCGACAACCGGCTGGTGTTCGACGACCTCATCGCCAAATCGAGCGAGATGCGCCAGGTGATCCGCTTGGGCCAGCGCGCCGCGCAATCCAACATCCCGATCCTGATCGAAGGCGAAAGCGGCGTCGGCAAGGAACTGGTCGCGCGCGCGATCCAGGGCTCCTCCGAACGCGCCGGCAAGCCGTTCGTCACGGTGAATTGCGGCGCGATCCCGGAGAACCTCATCGAGTCCATCCTGTTCGGCCACGAGAAGGGCTCGTTCACCGGCGCGACGGACAAGCATCTGGGCAAGTTCCAGGAAGCCGATGGCGGCACGCTGTTCCTCGACGAGATCGGCGAATTGCGCCTCGATATGCAGGTGAAGCTGCTGCGGGCGCTGCAGGAAGGCGAGGTCGATCCCGTCGGCGGCAAGCGCCCGATCAAGGTCGATGTGCGCATCATTTCCGCCACCAACCGCGATCTCGCCGAACGCGCCCGCGAAGGCCTGTTCCGCGAAGACCTGTATTACCGCCTCAACGTCTTCCCCATCTTCGTGCCGCCGATCCGTCAGCGCCGCGAGGACGTGCCGGCCTTGGCGCGCCATTTCATCTCCCGCTTCGCCGCGGAAGAGAGCAAGCCGGTTGCCGGACTTACGCCGGAAGCAGGCGAGTTGATCGAGAAGTTCGATTGGCCGGGCAATGTGCGCCAGTTGGAGAACACCATCTTCCGCGCCGTCGTGCTGTGCGACGGAACGACTTTGGACGTTTGCGATTTTCCGCAGATCGCGGCCGCCATGGGCGTCGATGCCTCGGTGCGCCGTCCTGTGGCCAGCGTCGAGGCGCCGCTGCGCGTGCATCATCATCCGATGACGGCGCGTCCCATGGTGCAGACGGTGGAGGTTTCGCCTTACGCGCTCTCCGCCACCGATGCGGCAGGGCATATGCGCAAGCTGGAGGATGTCGAGTCCGAGATGATCCGCATGGCGATCTCGCGCTATGAGGGCCACATGTCCGAAGTGGCGCGCCGCCTCGGCATCGGCCGCTCTACGCTCTATCGCAAGCTCAAGGATTTCGGCATCGAACACGCCGAGGCGGGCAACGAGATGCCGGAGCAGCGCGCGGCGTCGTAAGACTCTTTGATTGTCGCGCGATCTGACGCGAACCGCTGCACACTTCGCGGGATCGCACTCTTAGCGGCGCATTCCGAGCGCGCCGAGATACAGGTCGAGAATGGCGTCCTGCTCCTGGCGGTCCGCCGTGTCGAGCTTCCGCAAGCGCACGACCTGGCGCATGATCTTGGTGTCGAAGCCCTGGCCCTTGGCTTCGGAATAGACTTCGCGGATATCGGCGACCAGCGCGGTCTTCTCCTCCTCGAGGCGCTCGACGCGCTCGATGAAGGATTTCAGGTGTTCTTTCGCGAAGCCGCTCTTTGCCATGGGTCTCTTCTCGAAAAGGCTTGAAGGGCGCGGAAACTAGCCCGTGGCGGCGGCCGGGCGCAATCGGATTCGTGCGCGCTAGCTGTGGGTCTTTTGCGCGGTCGAAAAAGCGGCCAATTGTTCTGCGGAAACCTCTTTCTGATGGCGTTTCTTCCACTCGGCGGGCGGCATGCCGTAGATGATTTCCCGCGCCTCATCCTTGCCCAAAGTGATGCCCTTTTCAGCGGCTGCCTCGCGATACCAGTCGCCCAGGCAGTTGCGGCAGAACCCGGCCAGGTTCATCAGGTCGATATTCTGCACATCGCTGCGCTCCCGCAGATGCGCGACCAGCCGCCGGAAGGCCGCCGCTTCCAGTTCGGTCCGCGTGGCTTCGTCCATATGCGTTGTTCCTTTTAGGGGACGCGTGAAAAGCAGTGACGGCGCGCCCATCGCGGCCAGCGCCTCGTCCAGGATCGGTTTCAGCCGCCGTGCGAAGGCGCGCGCGGCCTCGTCGGTGCCGATCAAGTCCTGGCGGATCTCGATCAGCACATGCGGCAGGCCGTTCATCGTGCCGTGCTGATGAAGGCAGTCGTCTTCCAATTCACCCGTATAGGGTTCGTTGTCGCCCGCCACGAAGCCCGCTTTCTCCAGCGCCGCCAAGAGCGGTTTGGCCAGACGATCGTCACGATCCCACAGCACGCCCACTTCCCAGGGCCTGCCCACGCCTTTCCAGGCCGGCGTGAAGCTGTGCATCGAGATGATCGTGGGCGGACTCTCCGCCGCGTCGATCTCGGCGGCGATGGCGGCATGATAGGGTGCGTGGAAGCGCGCGAGCCTGCGGGCGATCTCATCGGCGCCGGCGTGCCGGTTGCCGGGGATGATGCGTCCGTCGGAGAGCTTCATCACCAAGGTGGGATCGTCAGGTCCGCGATTGAGGTCGATCAACAGCCGCGTCCAGCGCGCCAGGATCGCGGGCGCGCCGTAAGCTGCAGCCAAGCTCCGCGTGACCTCGGCGGCGCCGATGTCGCAGGCGATATGCGTCGCAAAATCGCCTTGGTCCAGGCCTAGGGTACCGTACGGTTCCGGGACCGCGTTGGACGCATGATCGCAGACGAACACCAGATTCGCGCCACCGGCGCGCGGTTCCACTCTCTCGAAGGCGTCATCGCTCATCGCAACGATCATAGCCCAAGCCGCGTTGACACCAATCCTGACCTGCGCGACACCCTGACATGCGCTGCCTCGTTTGCCTGATGATCTTTGTCGCATGTTCCGCCCCGGCCCAGGCCCGGCTCGCGCTGTGCAACAAGACGGCGCATCCGGCGCGTGTGGCGCTTGGCCGCTTCGACGGCACGGCCTGGGGCAGCGAAGGCTGGTGGACCGTGGCGCCCGGCAAATGCGAGACCCTGATCGGGCCCGCGCTTCTGGCGCGCTACTACTACCTCTACGCCAGCGACGGCGGCAGCGGAACCTGGGACGGCGGCTATCCCTTCTGCGTGGGAAGTGGCGAGAAATTCGCCATCGCGGGCCGCGGAAGCTGCGAGGGCCGCGGCTATGAGCGCAAGGGCTTCTACCAGGTGGACACGCACGACGAAACGGACGTTACGAAATCGCTGTCGGATTGAACCATGAAACGCGCACGCAAGACCAAGATCGTCGCCACCGTCGGCCCGGCCACGTCATCGCCGGAGCAGTTGGCCGCTTTGTTCCATGCGGGCGTGGACGTCTTCCGCATTAATATGAGCCACACCTCGCACGACATGCTGCGTGAGTTGCACACCCGCATCCGCGCGCTGGAAGTCACCGCCAAGCGCCCTATCGCCATTCTCGTTGATTTGCAGGGTCCCAAGATCCGGCTCGGCAAGCTGCCCGGTGGCGCGGTGACGTTGAAGGACGGCGATCGCATCCGGCTGGTGCGCGCGGATTCGTCGGACGATCCGGCGGTGCTCCCGGTGCCGCACGCCGAGGTCTTCGCGGCGTTGAAGCAGAAGCATTGCCTGATGATCGATGACGGCCGCATCCGCTTGCGCACCTTCGCGTCCAAGCCGGATTCGGCGGAAGCCTTCGTCGAAGTCGGCGGTATCGCCAAGGACAAGAAGGGCATCAACCTGCCCGACACGCTGCTCGCCGTCTCCGCCATGACGGAGAAGGACCATGCCGATCTCAGCGTGGCGCTCGAACTCGGCGTCGATTGGATCGCGCTCTCCTTCGTGCAGCGGCCGGACGATGTGGCTGAGCTGCGCAAGATCGTGCGTGGCCGCGCCGGGGTTCTGGCCAAGATCGAGAAGCCCAAGGCGTTGGAGTCGCTGGCCGGAATCCTCGAGCTCTCCGATGCGCTGATGGTGGCGCGCGGCGATCTGGGCGTGGAATTGCCGCTGGAAGCCGTTCCCGGCCGCCAGAAGGAAATCACCCGCGCCGCGCGGCGCGCGGGAAAGCCCGTCGTGGTTGCGACGCAGATGCTGGAATCCATGATCGAGTCCGAGGCGCCGACCCGCGCCGAAGTCTCCGACGTGGCGACCGCCGTGTTCGACGGCGCCGATGCCGTGATGCTCTCGGCAGAGACTGCGACCGGTAAACATCCCATCGCGGCCGTCGCCATGATGGACCGCATCGCTACGGCAGTAGAAGGTGGACCGCTGTTCCAGTCCTTCATGGATGCGCAGCGCGCCATTCCGGAAGAGACGACGTCGGATGCCATCCTGGCGGCCGTGCATGACGTGGCGCACACCGTCCGTGCGCGCGCCATTGTCTGCTGGACCAAGACTGGCTCGACCGCATTACGCGCCGCGCGCGAGCGGCCGGAGGTGCCGATCATCGCGCTGACGCCGCTGCTTGAGACGGCGCGCAAACTCTCCATCGTTTGGGGCGCTTATTGCGTGCTGACCGAAGACGCGCATGATCTGGACGACGTGGTCGAGCGCGCCTCGCGCATCGCCTATGACGAAGGTTTCGCCCAGCCCAGCGAGCGGATCGTGATCACCGCGGGTGTCCCGCTCGGCACGCCAGGCGCGACCAACATGCTGCGCGTGGCCTTCATCGGCGGGCGCTAGCGCCACTTCTCCAATGCGACCGCGTCGGAGGCTTTGGCCTCGATCCAATCGGTGCGGCCGGCGCGTTCTTCCTGCTTCCAGAACGGCGCATTGGTTTTGAGATAGTCCATCAGGAATTCGCAGGCCGCGAAGGCCGCTTTGCGATGCGACGCCGCCACCGCGACCAGCACGACATTGCTGCCCGGCACGAGTCGTCCGATGCGGTGGATGATGGTGATGCCCAGAATCGGCCAGCGCGATTGGGCGTCTTCTATGTGTCGCGCGATCTCGCGTTCCGTCATGCCGGGATAATGTTCGAGCAGCAGTGCTGACAAGTCACCTTCGTTACGCATCACGCCGGTGAAGGTCGCGAGCGCGCCGGTCGCGTCGTTGGCGCGCAACGCGGCCAGTTCGGCGTTGAGGTCGAAATCCTCGGCCTGGACGCGGATCGTGTTCATCCGCCCGTCACCGGCGGGAAGAAAGCCACTTCGTCATTGGCACAGATCGCGGCGTCGAAACCGACGTGTTCTTGATTGACGGCGACGCGCAATCTTTTCAAATCGGAAAACGCATCGGCGTAACCGGGCCCGCGCGTGGCAAGCCATGCCGCCAGATCGGCCACTGTTTTTATCGTCTCCAGCGATTCGACCTCTTCCGCGCTGCGCCCGATCTTCTGCCGGACCCAGGCGAAGTAGAGCACCGTCACGCCGAGCTCCCAGGGCGCAGGTGCTTGAGGCCCGCGCGGAAATAGACATAGCCGGTTCCAACCGTCAGCCCCGCCGCGATCCACAGGCCCAGATAGGCGGCCGCGCTGTAGCTCATGCCCAGCACGCGGGGCAGGTGCGAGGCCGCGATGGGCTCCAGGATCAGCGCGCCGATGGCGATCATCTGGATGGTCGTCTTCAGCTTGGCGATGGCTGTCACCGGGATGCTCACCCGCGCGCCGGCGAGGAACTCGCGCAAGCCCGAGACGAGGATTTCGCGTGTGAGGATCACCAGCGCCGGCACCAGACGGAGCAGGCTCTGCAGGTTGGGTTCGAGATTGAATTGCTGCACATGGCCTTCCGCCACCAGCATCATCAGCGCCACGGCGACGAGGATCTTGTCCGCGATGGGATCGAGCATGCGCCCGAAATCGGAGCCTGCGTTGAACTTGCGCGCCGCCATCCCATCCAGTGCGTCGCTCAGTCCCGCGATGCAGAACACGGCGAAGGCGATCAGCCGGGCGCCATCCCCCGGCAGCACGAAGGCGACGGCGAAGACGGGCACCAGCAGGATGCGGGTGATGGTGATGGCATTGGGCAAACGAAACATGGCCCACTCTACCATTCAGGCCCCCGGATGGAAGAAATCGTAGATCTTTTTCGCCAGCGTGCTGGACACCCCACCCACTGCCTCCAAATCGGTCAGGCTGGCCGCTGAGACGGCCTTGGCGGAACCGAAATGCTGCAGCAGTGCGCGCTTGCGCCCCGCCCCCACGCCGGTGATCTCGTCCAGCGGATTGGCGCCGATGGCCTTGGACCGCTTCTTCCTGTGGCTGCCAATGGCGAAGCGGTGCGCCTCGTCCCGCAGCCGTTGGAGATAGTAAAGCACGGGGCTTTTGGGATCGAGCCGGAAGGGTTCGCGGCCCTTCATGTAGAAGTGTTCACGACCCGCATCGCGATCCGGCCCCTTGGAGATGCCGACCAGCAGCACATCCTCGATGCCCAGATCCTCCAGCACGCTCTGCGCGATGGAGAGCTGGCCCGGTCCGCCGTCGATCAAGGCGAGGTCTGGCCATTTGGTCTTGGCGTCCTCGCTCTCCTTCACCAGGCGCGAGAAGCGGCGCGTCAACACCTCGCGCATCATGGCGTAGTCGTCACCCGGCGTGGTTTCGGAATCCTTGATGTTGAACTTGCGGTATTCGCCCTTCTCGAAACCGTCCGGCCCGGCCACGATCATGCCGCCCAGCGCATTGCTGCCCTGGATGTGGGAGTTGTCGTAGACCTCGATGCGGCGCGGCGGGTTCTCCATGCCAAACAGCTCGCAGACGCCGTCCAGCAGCTCGCGCTGCGCCGAATTCTCCGCCATGCGCCGGCCAAGCTGTTCGCGCGCATTGCCGAGCGCCATCTCCACGATCTCGCGCTTCTCGCCGCGCTGGGGCGTCGCGAGCTCGATTCTGCGTTCGGCCTTGAGCGAGAACGCTTCCGCCAGAAGCTCCGCATTGGCCAGCGTTTCGGACGCCAGGATCAGCACCGGCGTGGGCCGCTCGTCATAGAACTGGCCGATGAAGCTCTCCAGCACTTCGGCGGTGGAAAGCTCACGCGGGGCGCGCGGGAAGTAGGGGCGATTGCCCCAATTCTGTCCGGCGCGGAAGAAGAAGACCTGGATGCAGGTTTCGCCGCCCTGGCTATAGGCCGCGAAGACATCGGCCTCGGCGAAGGTGGTGGGATTGATGCCCTGGCTCGACTGGATGTGGCTCATGGCGCGGATGCGGTCGCGCAACCGGGCAGCGCGTTCGTAGTCCAGCGCTTCGGCGGCGGCGTTCATGTCGGACGCCAGATGGTCCTGCACGGCGCGACTCTTGCCGGCCAGGAACTCCTCCGCCTCGTTCACCAGCTCCACATAGCCCGGCTGGTCGATGCGGCCGACGCAGGGTGCGCTGCAGCGTTTGATCTGGAATAGCAGACAGGGTCGCGTGCGAGACTCGAATACAGAGTCCGAACAGGAGCGCAGCAGGAAGGCGCGCTGCAAGGTGTTGAGCGTGCGGTTGACGGCGCCGGCGCTGGCGAAGGGGCCGAAATAGACGCCCTTGGTGGATTTGGCGCCGCGATGCTTCAACAGCTGCGGATAGGCGTGATCCTCGCGCAGCAGGATGTTGGGAAAGGATTTGTCGTCGCGGTACGAGACGTTATAGCGGGGCTTCAACCGCTTGATGAGGTTGGATTCCAGCAGCAGCGCCTCGATCTCGCTGGCGGTGGAGACGAACAGCATCTCCGCCGTCTCCGAGATCATTCGCGCGATGCGCTCGTTGTGGCCGCCCTTGGTGTAGGAGGCCACGCGCTTCTTCAGGCTCTTGGCCTTGCCGACATAGAGGATATCCCCCTTCTCGTTGATCATCCGGTAGACGCCGGGCCCGTCGGGCAGCGTCTTCAGATAGGCCTGGATGCGGGCGGGGCCTTTCAGCGGCGCATCGGCGGGCAAGGTTGTCGGTTCCAACTCCATGGCCTGCATATAATATCAGATGGCGGGAACCACATCCGCTTTCGTCGGCGCCACCAGATGGGCGGCGAAGATGCGGACCAGGAAAAGGATCGCCGCCGCGACCGCGATCAGGCCGACATGCAACAGCCAGAACGTCGTGTCCGGGATCTTGCCGAGTTGGGCGCCGACGATACCCATCAGCGTGTTGCCCAGGAACAGGTGGATGTAATAGACGGCGATCATCGTGCCGCCCATGCCCTTCGGCGCCGCCCGCGAATAGAGCGCGAGGCCGACCGGGAACACATTGGAGAAGCCGATATCGTTCAGGATGTGGAAGCCCAGCGCCCAGGTGAGCGATACGGGCTGATGCGTCGATGTGGCCACGGCCGCGCAAGCCGCCAGCAATAGCGGGCCTGTCGCGCTGATCGCCACGCCGATGACGATCTTGGTGATCTCGTCCGGTTCCTGCCAATGCCGGCCATACCAACGCCAGAAGGCGATGATGGCGATCATCAGGACCGCGCTGACGGCGGCGTCGAGCGAGACCAGGGCCGTGATGGGAAAGTCGAAGCCGAAGATCGTGGTCTGGAACACCTTCTGGCCCCAGACGAGATAGGCATTGGTGATCTGCTGGTTGCCGATGGCGGCCATGGCCAGCACCGGCAACAGCGCCACCAGCAGGATGACGGCCTTGCGGTCGCGCGCGGTGAGCGGCGGCCGCTCGACATGATCGGCCTTTACGCGGATGGGCTCGGGCGGGAAGGTCTTGCGACCGGCGCGGTAAATGACAATCGCCAATAGCATGCCGGCGCTCGCGCCCACGAAGCCCAGATGCGGATCGATGGCCTTCGCCAGATAGCCGCAGAGGAACGGCGATCCGATCGCCGCGAACTGGATGCCGAGAAAGTAGATCTGGAAACCGTCGGCGCGGCGCGGATCCTCGATGGCGTAAAGATCGCCGACCTGGCTTGCGATATTGCCCTTGAAACAGCCGATGCCGAAGATGAGCACGAGCAGCCCGATCAGGAACGTCTGGTCCACCGCGAGCAGGAAGCCGCCCACGGCGATCAGGATCGCGCCCAGTGTGACGGCGTTGGTGCGTCCGATGACCCGGTCGGCCAAAGCGCCGCCCGCCAGCGGCGTCAGATAGACGGCGCCCTGGAACACGCCGTTGATGGGCGAGGCGATGGACATGGGCGTCAATGCCCCATGCGTGAACCATCCGAAGAACGCGCGAAGGCTGTCGAAGCCGATGACATGGCCGACATGCGCGGGCGTGAACAGCCAGCTCGTCATGTAGATCGTCAAGAGCGGCACGATGCCGTAATAGGCGAAGCGCTCCCAGAACTCCGCGGCCGAGAGCCACGCGAGCCCCCGCGGATGGCCGATGAAGGCCGTGTCTTTTGTAACGTCCGCCACGTCGCTCACGAGATACCCCAAACACGAAAAAGCCGCGCACTTTCGGGAAGTGCGCTTGGCCGCGCAAGGGCCAAAGCGTTCAATTCGCGGTCAGGCTGGTTAATATCAAACATGTTGGTATCAGGCGGGTCGCACGCGCTCGATCTCGACGCCGCCGGATTCCGCGCCGGGCAGCGCATGCAGCTTTTCCACGCGCACCCGCGCGCTCTTCACGCGGGGATCGTCGAAACAGGCTTGCGCAATGCGCTCGGCCAGCGTCTCGGCCAGGTTGATGTGACCCCTGGCGATGATGGCGCGGATGGCGCCGTCCACGGCGGCGTAATCGACGACTTTCTCCAGCTTGTCCTCGATCACGGCGGCGTCTTCCACCGCGAGATCGACATTGATGCGCACCGGCTGGAGCTTGCCCTGTTCGTGGCCGTAGACGCCGATATGGGCCAGCACTTCCAGATTGCGGATGAAGACGTGGCGCAGCGATGTCTTCGCGTCGGCGATGCGCAGGGGCTGAACGCTAGAAGCCATTTTGCGCCTCGCTCCTGTCGATGGTCTTCCAGATCAGGTGCTGCCCGCCATCCACCGCGACGGTCTGTCCGGTCACCGCGCGGGCGGCGAGAAGATAGCGCACTGCGCCGGAAATATCCGCGGGATCCGAGCCGTGGCCCAGGATGGTGGAGCGCTGCTCATGCGCGAAATCCGCAGGGCTTTGCGCGGCGGCTTTCAGCGTCGGCCCCGGCGCCACGGCGTTGACGCGGATGCGCGGCGCCAGTGCCTGCGCCAAGGTCGTCGTCAGCCAGTGCAGGCCGGAGCGGCTGAGGCTGTAGGAGAGGAATTGCGGCCCCGGCTTGAACAGCCGCTGGTCGAGCAGGTTGACGATGGCGCCGTCTTGGCCATCCGGCAGTTGCCTGGCGAAGGCCTGCGACAGCACGAAGGGCGCGCGCAAGTTCACGGCCATGTGCTTGTCCCAGCTTGCGCGCGTCGCGGTCTGCCAGTCGTCGTTCTCGAACAGCGAGGCGCTGTTGACCAGCGCGGTGAGCGGGCCGATCCCGGCCACTGCGCGGGCGATGATCGTCGTCGTCTCGTCCTCGCGGCTGAGATCGGCTTTGACGGTCGTGGCGCGCACGCCCGCCTTGCGCACTTCCTCGGCCGCGCTGGCCGCGTCGGCATCGGAGTTGTTGTAGTGGATCGCGACGTCCCAGCCGTCGGCCGCCAGGTCCAGCGCGATGGCGCGGCCCAGACGTCTTGCGGCTCCGGTGACGAGAACGGCTTTCATGGCGGCAATATATCCTCGATCTGGCGCAATTGCGCGCGGGCCCGTAGCAAGTAGAAACCCTGCCCACACAGAGTGCAGGCGAAGACGCTGCCGCCGGGCGCGCCATTCAACACGATCCAGGGCCGGAGCGCGATGGCGGCGCGCAGGCTTTCCATCATGCTGGCCCAAGGCTTCGCGAGACCGTGTTGGGCGATCACGGCTGCGTAGTCGATCTCCAATCCCTTGAGCAAGATGAACTCGGCGTAAAGGCGGCCCTTTACACTATAGAAGATGTCGTCGCTCAGGCCGTCGAACGGCCAGCCGGAGGATTTGGCCAGATGCGTTTCGATCACGGCCGATGACGCATCGAGATCGGCGGCGAAACTGTCGAGCACATGCCGCAGGGTTTGCGCGCTGCGGTCGAAGACGACGTCTCCGGCGGCGAGTTGTCTGTTGTATTCGCGCAGGTTCTTGGCGGCGGCGCGGTATTGCGAGTCCGAGGTCGGCCAGACCCATTTGTCCGGCGGATAGCGCAGCATCTCGACGGCGCCAGCGAGATTGGAATCCGGCTCGGTCGCGTTGTGGCCGATGTGATCGCGCAGCTCCGTGCTGAAGCGCGTCAACCCGCTCAAGATTCCCTTCTGGTAATTCGGCATGTCGTCGAGCAGCGCAGTCGGCGAGAACCATGGCGCGTTCGCGGACCAGCCGTGTTTCTTCACTTCGCGATTGATCAGCGTCACCGCGTTCGCGATGGCATGACTCGCGGCGGGCTTCACGTTTTTCGCGGCGAAATCGGGATTGTCGTCGATGGTGGAATGCCACCAGGCCAATGCCGGATAGCACGCGATCAGCACAAGCAGCGCGATTGGTGCGATGCGAATGATGCGGCGGTTCGGTACGCGCCAACCCGCGATACGGCCGCGGAGGACGCGCAGGCGGCGGCGGAGGGTCTGGTCGAAACGCTCCGTCAGCCGACAAACCCCACCAGCTTTTTCACCTCCGCCATCACCGGCGCCGCGACAGCCGAAGCCTTCTCGGCGCCGTCCTTCAGGATGCGGTCGATCTCGCCCGGATCGGCGAGCAACCGGCGCATTTCCGCCGCGATGGGCGTGAGCTTCGTCACCGCGAGATCGGCCAGCGCGGGCTTGAACTCGGAGAACTGCTTGCCGCCGAACTCCGCCAGCACTTGCGGCACATTCATGTCCGCGAGCCCCGCATAGATGGCGACGAGGTTCTCGGCCTCCGGCCGCCCCGCGAAACCCTTCACCTCTTCCGGTAAGGCTTCCGGATCGGTTTTCGCGCGGCGGATCTTCTGCGCGATGGCGTCCGCGTCATCGGTCAGGTTGATGCGCGAATTGTCGGACTCGTCGGTCTTGGACATCTTCTTCGATCCGTCGCGCAGGCTCATCACGCGCGTGCCGGGCCCGGTGATCACCGGCTCGGGCAGCGGGAAGAAATCCGGCGCGGCGAAATCGTTGTTGAACTTCTGCGCGATGTCGCGGGAGAGCTCCAGATGCTGCTTCTGGTCCTCGCCCACCGGCACATGCGTCGCCTTGTAGACGAGGATGTCCGCGGCCATCAGCACCGGATAGGTGTAGAGGCCGACGCTGGAGCGTTCCTTGTGCTTGCCGGATTTCTCCTTGAACTGCGTCATGCGGTCGAGCCAGCCGAGCCGCGCCACGCAATTGAAGATCCAGGCGAGCTCGGCATGCTCATGCACGCGGCTCTGGTTGAACACCGGCGAGCGCTTGGGATCGATGCCGGAAGCGATATAGGCGGCGGCGACCTCGCGGGTGGCGCGCGCCACATCGGCCGGCAGCGCGTAGCCGGATTCCTGCGTCAGCGCATGCATGTCCACGACGCAATAGAAGCAGGGCATCTGGTCCTGCATGCGCACCCAGTTCTTCAACGCGCCCAGGTAATTGCCCAGATGGAGCGTGTTGGTCGGCTGCATGCCGGACAGGACGAGTTGGGGATGCGCGGTCATTTTCTCTGCCTCTTCAAGGGCGCGCTTATGCCCTCAAACCCTCGCGCGCTTCAAGCCCTTCCAGCGCCCGCATCACGCGCGCCTCCACGCTTTTCAGCCGTTCGGGATGCTGGATTTTGTGGCCGAAACCGTCGCGCACATAGAACACGTCGATGGCACGCTCGCCATAGGTGGCGATGATGGCCGATGAGATCGAAAGGCCGGATTCGAAGATGGCATGCGTCACGTCATAGAGCAGGCCTTGGCGGTCCAGCCCTTCCACTTCCAGCACGGTGGCGTTGGTGGAGGCCTCGTTGTCGAAGCCCATGCGGGGGCGCACCTTGAAGGCGCTGGCCCGCGTGCGGTGGGCGCGTTTGGCGAGCGCATCGCGCGGGTTCACTTCGCCGGAGAGTACCTTTTCGATATTGGCGCGCAGCCGTTCCACGCGGCCGGGATCGCCGAACGGTCCACCATCCGCATCCTGCACGGAGAAGACGTCGATGGCGAAACCGTCCGTCGTCGTGAAGGCCTTGGCGTCCACGATGGAGCCGCCCGACACCGCGATGGCGCCGGCCAGCTTGGAGAATAGGCCCGGATGATCGGGCGTATAGATCGCGATCTCCGTCACCGCGCGGAAATCGTCGCTCTCCGCCGACAGCGCCAGCAGATCGCCGCGCGCATCGGCCTCGGCGGCGAGGCGCGCATTGTGCTCCAGCATCGCCTCGTTGAAGGCGAGCCAGTAGGAATCGTAATGCCGCGACAGCGCGCGGGTGCGCTGCTCCGGCGGCATGTCCGATAGCCGCTCTTCCAGCCGCGCCTTCGCCGCCTCGATGCGGGCCGCGCGCGCGGGCCGGGCATCGCCGCCGCTCATCAGGGCTTCGGCTTCGTAGTAGAGTTCGCGGAGCAGTTGGCCTTTCCAGCCGTTCCACACGCCGGGCCCCACGGCGCGGATGTCGGCCACGGTCAGCACCAGCAACAGCCGCAGCATCTCTGGCGACTGCACGGCGGCGACGAAATCGCGCACAGTCTTGGGATCGGCGATGTCGCGCTTCTGCGCCGTGTCGCTCATCACCAGATGGTTGCGCACAAGCCACGCCACGGCGGCGGTGTCGGCGGGCGAGAGGCCGAAACGCGGACCCAGGCTCTCGGCGATGTTGGCGCCCACGGCGGAATGATCGCCCGGCAAGCCCTTGGCGATATCGTGCAGCAGGATCGCCACATACAGCGCCTCGCGCGATTGCACGCGCTTGATGACGTCGGTGGCGAGCGGATGATCTTGCCGCAACTCGCCACGATCGATGGCGGCGATGTTGCCCACCGCGCGGATCAGGTGCTCGTCCACCGTGTAGTGGTGATACATGTTGAACTGCATCAGGCCCACGGCATGGTCGAAGGCCGGAACGAAGCGTCCCAGCACGCCCGCTTCGTTGATCCAGCGCAAGGTGCGCTCCGGATCGCGGCGGGAGGAGAGGATTTCCAGGAACAGCCGGTTGGCTTCCACGTCCTCGCGCAGCTTGTCGTCGATCAGGTCGAGCGAGCGGGTGATGGTGCGCAAGGCGGCGGGATGAATCTCCACGCTCTTGGCGTCCGCCATGTGGAAGATGCGGATCAGGTTCACCGGATCGTGGCGGAAGGCATTGGGCCGCGCGTTGAGACGGCCGTTCTCGACATAGAAATCGTCGCCGCCAGTGCGCGGCTTGAGGAAGCCGGGCAGCAGGCGCGACAGCGACGGCCGCGTCTTCTTGTTCTGCTCTTCCAGCGCGGCGCAGAAGATGCGGGTGAGATCGCCCACATCCTTGGCCACACGGAAATAAGCGCGCATGAAGCTTTCTACCGCGCGGCGCGGGCTGTCGCCGGTGAAGCCCAACAGACGCGCCAGCTCCGGCTGGACGTCGAAGGACAAGCGCTCCTCGGCGCGGCCCACCAGCCAGTGCAGGCGGCAGCGCACTTCCCACAGGAAAGCCTCCGCCGCCATGAACAGCTTGTATTCTTCGGCGGTGAAGACGCCGTGCTCGACAAGATCGGCCGCGTCGTCGGTGCGGTAGAGATATTTGCCGATCCAGTAGAGCGTCTGCAGGTCGCGCAAGCCGCCCTTGCCGTCTTTCACATTGGGCTCGACGAGATAGCGGCTTTCGCCCTGGCGCATGTGGCGATGGTCGCGCTCGCCAAGCTTGGCCTCGACGAACTCCTGCCCAGTCTTGGCGGCGATGTCGTTCCAGAAGGTCTTGCGCAGCTCTTCGAACAGCGCGCGCTCGCCCCACAGATAGCGCGCTTCGAGCAGCGCGGTGCGGATGGTGGAATCCTGCCGCGACAGCCGCACGCATTCCGCCAGCGAGCGCGTCGCGTGGCCGACCTTCAGGCCGAGGTCCCACAGCATGTGCAGGATGAATTCGATGACGCTCTCGCCCCAGGCAGTCTGCTTGTAGGGGCGCAGGAAGAGCAGATCGACATCGGAGAACGGCGCCAATTGCGCCCGGCCGTAACCGCCGGTGGCGACGATGGCGATGCGCTCGGCCTGGGTCGGGTTCTGCGCGTAGTAGAAATGCTTGGTGGCGAAATCGTAGAGCACCTGGATCAAGGTGTCCTGCACGGCGCTGAGCGCATGCGCCGCGGCCAGACCGTGCATCGCGCCGGCGTCCGCCTCTTCCTTCACAGCGGCGCGGGCGGCGGCGAACACGACCTTCATATGCGCCAGGGCTGCTTTTCGCAATTTCGCCGTGTCGCTGGTGGCATGCGCCAGCGCGGTGAGATCACGCCTCAGCGCGTCACCGTCGAGAAAGCCGATCTGCTTCAGTTCGAGACCCATCTCACCTATATAGTGTCACATCTTGGTCTCGACCGGTGCGACTTCCGGCGGCGTGGCGAACCAGCGGCTGACGAGGCCCGCCAGCGCGCCACCCACCAGCGGCGCCAGCCAGAAGGCCCAAAGCTGGCCCAGCGCCCAACCACCCTGGAACAGCGCCACGCCCGTCGAGCGCGCCGGGTTCACCGAGGTGTTGGTGACCGGGATCGAGATCAGATGGATCAAGGTCAGCGCCAACCCGATGGCCAGTGGCGCAAAGCCCAGCGGCGCGCGCACGGATGTCGCGCCCAGGATTACCAGCAGGAACATGAAGGTCAGCACCGCCTCGCAGAGCAATCCCGCTTGCAGCGAATAGCCCTGCGGCGAGTGCGCGCCATAGCCGTTGGAGGCGAAGCCCGCCGCGGCATCGAAGCCCGGCGCGCCGCTGGCGATGGCGTAGAGCACCGCGCCGGCGGCGGCACCGCCCAACACTTGCGCGATCCAATACGGGACAATGTCCTTCGCGGGGAAGCGCCCCGCCGTGAAGAGGCCGAGCGTCACCGCCGGATTGAAATGCGCGCCGGAGACGTGACCGAAGGCATAGGCGCCGGTCAGCACCGTGAGCCCGAAGGCCAGCGCCACGCCGATATAGCCGATCCCCAGATGCTCGCTTGATGTGACCGTGCAGGCGAGCACCGCCGCGCCGCAGCCGCCCAGCACCAGCCAGAACGTGCCGAGAAATTCGGCCCCAAGCTTGCGTGAAATATCCATGACATCCCCTCGAATCGAAACGCCGCCGCACTCTACGCCGAGTCGGTTGCCGCCGCTGTTCTTGGCAGCGGCGTTCCGGGCGATGTAGGGTCGCGAAAAATCGGAAGGACGGGACATGGCGAAGATCACGGGCATTGGCGGCATCTTCTTCAAGGCGACCGATCCCAAGGCGCTTGCCGCCTGGTATCGCGACACGCTGGGTTTGACGGTCGAGGATTGGGGTGGCGTGTTGTTCAATCCCGATCCGGCCGTGCTGCCGAGAACCGTGTGGTCGCCCTTCGCGGCGGGCACGAAATATTTCGCGCCGTCCGAGAAGCCCTTCATGATCAACTTCGCGGTCGACGACCTGGATGGTTTCCTGAAAGACATCGCGGCCAAGGGCGTCGCGGTGCTGGAGCGGGCCGACCACGGGGATATGGGGTTGTTCGCCTGGATCCTGGATCCCGACGGCAACAAGCTCGAATTCTGGCAGCCAAAAATCTAAATAGAAAACGGCGCGGAGATGTCTCTCCGCGCCGCATCTTTGCGTGAATCCAAATTCAGACGAGCTTGAGATTGACGGCCTTGGGGCCGCGCTTGTCGGCTTCGATCTCGAAGCTGACGCGCTGGCCTTCGTTGAGCCCGCGAAGGCCCGCAGCCTGGACGGCGGTGACGTGCACGAACACGTCCTTGCCGCCGTCTTCCGGCGCGATGAAACCAAAACCCTTCGTCGTGTTGAAGAACTTAACTTGACCGATCATTACGGCTTTCTCCTGAAAGCATTTGAGCTATCGCGCGGACACCGTGTCCGGCACGATCGTCGAAGGCGCGACTTTTTTCAGGAAAAGCGTCGTCGTCACTCCAGCACTGTTCCCCGGTGGAATGGGGCCTCGCTTGGGCACGGCTCAGAACTTCTCTAAAGGCTGCGCGCCCTCGACTGCGCGGCGATATAGTCACTCGCTTAAGCCAAGGCAAGTCACCAGGTTTCGTCCAGCGTGACGTGGCCCGGCTGCTCCGTGACGCGCTTCAACCAGCGCGAGACGGCGGGGTAGTTTGTCA
>DASXFU010000002.1:0-376302 GCA_036489435.1 Rhizomicrobium sp.
GATGACGCCTGTGCGCATCGCCGCTTCCACTCCTTAAAGCTTGATTTCGACGTCGACGCCGGCCGCAAGGTCGAGCTTCATCAAAGCGTCGACGGTTTGCGGCGTGGGGTCGATGATGTCGAGAAGACGTTTATGCGTGCGGATTTCGAATTGCTCGCGGCTTTTCTTGTCCACATGAGGAGACCGGTTCACGGTGAAGCGCTCGATGCCCGTGGGCAGCGGAATAGGTCCGCGGATCTGGGCGCCCGTGCGCTTCGCCGTGTTCACGATTTCCTTCGTCGAATTGTCGAGAATTCGATGGTCGAAGGCTTTCAGCCGAATGCGGATATTCTGATTTTGCATCTTTTTTCCTGTTCGGCCAAAGACCGACGATCCTATCGGTCTCTATTTGATGATCGAGGCAACGACGCCCGAACCAACGGTGCGGCCGCCTTCGCGGATGGCGAAGCGCAGCTTCTCCTCCATCGCGATTGGAACGATCAACTCGACTTCGATCGAGATGTTGTCGCCCGGCATCACCATTTCAGTGCCTTCCGGCAGCTTCACGATGCCCGTCACGTCCGTCGTGCGGAAATAGAACTGCGGACGATAGTTGGCGAAGAACGGCGTATGACGGCCACCCTCTTCCTTCGTCACCGCTGCCCGACGTTACTTACTTGAGGATCTTCGCGACGACGCCCGAACCAACCGTGCGACCGCCTTCGCGGATGGCGAAGCGAAGCTTCTCTTCCATCGCGACCGGAACGATCAATTCGACTTCCACGGAGACGTTGTCGCCCGGCATGATCATCTCGGTGCCTTCCGGCAATTTCACGATGCCGGTCACGTCGGTGGTGCGGAAGTAGAACTGCGGACGGTAGTTGGCGAAGAACGGCGTATGACGGCCGCCCTCTTCCTTCGTCAGCACGTAGACTTCGGCGGTGAAGGTGGTGTGCGGCGTGATGGTGCCGGGCTTGGCCAGAACCTGGCCGCGCTCGATGCCTTCGCGCTCAATGCCGCGCAGCAGGCAACCGACGTTGTCGCCGGCCTGGCCCTGATCGAGCAGCTTGCGGAACATTTCCACGCCGGTGACGGTCGTCGTCGACGTCGGGCGGATGCCGACAATCTCGACGGTCTCGCCGACCTTGACGATGCCGCGGTCGATACGGCCGGTCACCACGGTGCCGCGGCCCGAGATGGAGAACACGTCTTCGATCGCCATCATGAACGGCAGGTCGATGGGGCGTTCCGGCTGCGGGATGGCGGCGTCAACCGCATCCATCAGACGCAGGATCGCGTCGTGGCCGTTTTCCTTGTTCGTGTCTTCCAGCGCCTGGACGGCGGAGCCGCGCACGATCGGGATCGTGTCGCCGGGGAAGCTGTACGAGGACAGAAGCTCGCGGACTTCGAGCTCGACGAGGTCGAGGAGCTCGGGGTCGTCAACGAGGTCGACCTTGTTCATGAACACGACCAGCGCCGGCACGCCGACCTGACGGGCGAGCAGGATGTGCTCGCGGGTCTGCGGCATCGGGCCGTCAGCGGCGGACACGACCAGGATCGCGCCGTCCATCTGGGCGGCACCGGTGATCATGTTCTTCACATAGTCGGCGTGGCCGGGGCAGTCGACATGCGCGTAATGGCGGGCCTTGGTCTCGTACTCGACGTGGGCCGTCGAGATGGTGATGCCGCGGGCCTTCTCTTCCGGCGCCTTGTCGATCTGGTCATAGGCCGTGAAGCTCGCGCCGCCGGTTTCCGCCAGAACCTTGGTGATCGCCGCGGTTAGCGACGTCTTACCATGGTCGACGTGACCGATCGTGCCGATGTTGCAATGCGGCTTGTTGCGCTCGAATTTGGCTTTACCCATGATCTTGTCTCCGTAGGCTCGTGAAAGGGTTGTTCTACTTAGGCTTGAGGGTTTCCGCGATTGCGCGCGGCACTTCTTCGTAGTGATCGAACTGCATCGAATACTGCGCGCGGCCCTGTGACATCGAGCGCAGCGTGTTGATGTAGCCGAACATGTTGGCGAGCGGGACCATCGCGGTCACGACCTGCGCGTTACCGCGGCTGTCCGTGCCCTGCACCTGGCCGCGACGCGAGTTCAAGTCGCCGATGACGCCGCCGAGGAAATCTTCCGGCGTGACGACTTCGACCTTCATGATCGGCTCGAGAAGCTTCACCGCGCCCTTCGACGCCAGCTCGCGGAACGCCGCGCGCGCCGCGATGTCGAAGGTGAGCGCGTTGGAGTCCACCTCGTGATACTTGCCGTCGACCAGGGTCGCCTTGAAGTCGATCACCGGGAAGCCGGCCATCAGGCCCGATTCCTTCTGGTTCTTCAGGCCCTTTTCGACCGCCGGGATGAATTCCTTCGGGATCGAGCCGCCGACGACGTCGTTCTCGAAGACGAAACCGGAGCCGGGGGGCAGCGGTTCGAAATCGATCGACACTTCGGCGAACTGGCCCGAACCGCCGGTCTGCTTCTTGTGCGTGTACTTGATCGAAACCGGCTTCGACAGCGTCTCGCGATAGGCCACCTGCGGCGCGCCCACATTGGCGTCGACCTTGTAGGTGCGGCGAAGGATGTCGACTTTGATTTCCAGGTGAAGCTCGCCCATGCCCTTAAGAATGGTCTGGCCGGATTCCTGATCGGTCGAAACGCGGAACGACGGGTCTTCCTGCGCGAGGCGGTTGAGCGCCACGCCCATCTTCTCCTGGTCGGCCTTGGTCTTCGGCTCGATCGCGACTTCGATGACCGGATCGGGGAATTCCATGCGCTCCAGGATCACCGGATGGTTGGGATCGCAAAGCGTCTCGCCCGTGGTCGAGATCTTGAGGCTCGCGAAGGCGACGATGTCGCCGGCGTAAGCTTCTTTCACGTCTTCGCGGTCGTTCGCATGCATCAACAGCATGCGGCCGACGCGTTCGTTCTTGTCCTTCACGGAGTTCAGCACGCCGGTGCCCGACGAGACCGAGCCCGAATAGACGCGCACGAAGGTGATGGAGCCGACGAAGGGGTCGTCCATGATCTTGAACGCGAGACCGGCAAACGGCGCCTTGTCGTCGGCGGGACGCTCGACTTCATTGCCCTTGGGATCGATGCCCTTCACCGACGGAATGTCCAGCGGCGACGGCAGATAATCGATCACGGCGTCGAGCAAGGGCTGCACGCCCTTGTTCTTGAAGGCCGAGCCGCACATCACCGGCACGAAGGCGAAATGGATCGCGCCCTTGCGGATGCAGCGCTTCAGGTCTTCCACCGACGGCATCTTGCCGTCGAGATAGGCGCCCAGGAGCTCTTCGTCCTGCTCGACCGCCATCTCGACGAGCTCGATATGGAGCGCATCGCACTTGGCCTTGAGGTCTTCCGGAATCTCGACTTCGTCATATTTCGCGCCGAGCTGCTCTTCCTTCCAGATGAGCGCCTTCATCGTCACGATGTCGACGAGGCCCTTGAAATCGGCTTCCGCGCCGATCGGCCAGGTCAGGATCATCGGCTTGGTGCCGAGACGGTCGATCATCATCTGGACGCAGCGCGGGAAGTCCGCGCCCATGCGGTCCATCTTGTTGACGAAGCAGATGCGCGGAACGTGATACTTGTCGGCCTGGCGCCACACCGTCTCGGACTGCGGCTCCACGCCGGCGACGGCATCGAACACCGCGACCGCGCCGTCCAGCACGCGCATGGAACGCTCCACCTCGATGGTGAAGTCCACATGGCCGGGGGTGTCGATGATGTTGATCCGGTGGTCTTTCCAGAAGCATGTCGTGGCGGCAGACGTGATCGTGATGCCGCGCTCCTGCTCCTGCTCCATGAAGTCCATCGTGGCGGCGCCGTCGTGGACTTCGCCGATCTTATGGGACTTGCCGGTGTAATAGAGGATGCGCTCGGTCGTCGTCGTCTTGCCGGCATCGATATGCGCGGCAATGCCGATGTTGCGATAATGATCGAGCGGGGTCGTGCGGGGCATAGTGTACTCGTGAACCTTTGTTACCAGCGGTAATGGGAGAACGCGCGGTTCGCGTCTGCCATCTTGTGGGTGTCTTCGCGCTTCTTGACCGCGTTGCCGCGATTGTTGGCGGCATCGAGCAATTCGCCCGACAGGCGGCCCGTCATCGTCGGCTCGTTGCGGCCGCGGGCGGCCGTGATCAGCCAGCGGATCGCCAGCGCGCGCGAACGCTCGGTGCGCACTTCGACCGGAACCTGATAGGTCGCGCCACCGACGCGGCGGCTGCGGACTTCGAGGGCCGGCGACACATTGCGCAGCGCCTCGTGGAAGACGATCAGGGGATCCTGCTTCGTCTTGGACTGGATCGTATCGAACGCGCCATAGATGATGCCTTCGGCGGCGGATTTCTTGCCGTCATACATCAGGCTGTTCATGAACTTGGCGAGCACGAGGTCGCCGAACTTGGCGTCCGGGACGATCTCGCGTTTTTCTGCGCGGCGGCGGCGTGACATGGATCTGCTCTCCCTTACTTCGGACGCTTGGCGCCATACAGCGAACGGCGCTGCTTGCGGTCCTTGACGCCCTGCGTGTCGAGCACGCCGCGGATGATGTGGTAGCGAACGCCCGGCAAATCCTTCACGCGGCCGCCGCGGATCAGCACCACCGAGTGCTCCTGCAGATTATGGCCTTCGCCCGGGATGTAGCTCACGACTTCGTAGCCGTTGGTCAGGCGCACCTTGGCGACCTTGCGAAGCGCCGAGTTCGGCTTCTTCGGGGTCGTGGTGTAGACGCGCGTGCAGACGCCGCGCTTTTGCGGGCATTCCTTGAGCGCCGGAACCTTGTTGCGCTTCGGCTTTTCGCCGCGCGGCTTGCGGATCAACTGGTTGATCGTCGGCATTCGTCTTCCTGTTTTCCAACGGCCAGCCCGACATCGGACCGGCCAAAAAACCAAATCCCGGACCCGGACCTTGTTTCGGTCCGTCCCGGATATGCGGAGGACTGAGGGTTTCCCCTGAGTCGCGCGTTTCACGCTCTAGAACTTGCCTGCCAGCAGCGTTTCTTGGCGTCAGACGCCCAGACGGCCTGCCTGCGAGGTGGGGCTATTTACAGGTGGGTAACCTGAGGGTCAAGCGGAGATTGAAAGGAAATTTCACAGTTAAACTCGCCCCTCTATCTTAGCCCCCTCGCCCCCGCTTTGGCGGGGGAGAGGGCCGGGGTGAGGGGGTGTCGCAGCGGACGCGGTTACTTGCCTGATTTCACCATTTTCAGCCAGCTTTCCCTGACAAATTGCAGCTTATCCAGAGCGAGCACCGACAGAGTCGCCAGTGGTCGGCCATGGTCATCATTCCCCTGCCCGATCATTCCATGGCCCATCAGATCGATCGCGCCCACAATATCGATGGCATCACGCATCGGCTCCTCCATATCGAGGGCCACGTCCTGCATCGCACGCAAAGTCTTCCGTGCCTTCGCCATGGCGCGGCTCCGTGTTAGAAATATCGATGTCAGTAGTTACGACTGATATCGATAGAAAGTCAATATAAAAAGATGACATCAGCAGAAAATGCTATATCTCCTGCCCAATGCCGGGCTGCGCGAGGTCTGCTCGATATGAAACAGGACATCCTCGCCGTGGCGGCACAGATCTCGAAGAGCGTTCTCGTCGATTTCGAGAACGGCCATCGAATTCCAAATCGCAACAACCTCGCCGCCATTCGGCGTGCCCTGGAAGAGGCTGGCGTCGAGTTCATCGAGCGGGGCGTGATCCTCAAGGAGTAGGACCGTGACCGTTCGTAAAAAAAAGCCTGCAGTTCGAGCGGCAAAAAAGACTCCGCATCGCCTGTTCATCCCGAACGCGGAAACTGTCAAAGCGATGAAAGAAGCTCGTGACGGCAAACTCAAAACCGTTGGCGATTTTGAAGGCCTGATGGCCGATCTGCATTCGAAGCCCTGAAAAGACCTCTATATCGGCGCGATTCCGATACACCAGACTCGCTGAAACTCCCCCTCACCCCGGCCCTCTCCCCCGCTAAAGCGGGGGCGAGGGAGACATTGTTGCCAACCCGCTCCAACCGTCTGCCCGGCTGCGACGTCTTTGCGACTAGTTCGCATTGACAGTCGCAAGAGCGCGGCCTATCACATCGCTCAGTTGCGAACGATTATCAATATCAGCGAGTGAGGGACATGGAAAAGGCTCGGGTGGGTTTGGGCATGGCGACGCTTGGCGTTGCCTCTGCCGCGGCGATTTCGGGGGCATTGGCCGATACGGTCGTGGCCGCGAATGACAAGATCGAGACGGTGAACGTCACCGGCCGGAAGCTGCAGGAGAACAAGCTGCCGGAGAAGATCCTCGACACACCGCAATCCATCAACGTCATTCCGCTGAAGGTGATCCAGGAACAGGGCACCACCAATCTGGAAGACGCACTGAAGAACGTGCCGGGCATCACGCTGAATTCCGGCGAGGGCGGCGCGCATGGCGATCAGGTGAACCTGCGCGGCTTCTCCGCCAGCGACGACTTCTTCCTTGATGGCTTGCGCGATACAGGCTTCTACACGCGCGACGCCTTCAACTATCAGAACGTCGAAGTCTACAAAGGCCCGGCCTCGACCTTGTTCGGCCGCGGCTCGACCGGCGGCGTGATCAACCAGGTCTCCAAGCTGCCGGAGCTCTATCCCATCGAGAGCGGCATCGCGACCATCGGCACCAACCAGGAATATCGTGGCACGACCGACGTGAACTACGTGCTGGGCGACGACTCCGCGTTCCGCATCAACGCCATGGGCATGAAGTCCGATTTCGCGGGGCGCAACTTCGACCGCACGCGCCGCTGGGGCGTGGCGCCGTCGATCGCCGCCGGCATCGACACGCCGACGACCGCGACGTTGTCCTGGTATCACGAGTATGAGGACAACATCCCCGATTTCGGCGTCCCGTTCCTGTTCGGTGAACCCGCGCCGGTGAAGCACGATGCGTCCTACGGCCTGCCTTCCGACGACCGCCAGAAGGCCAACGTCAACATCGTGACCGGCACGATCAAGCATGACTTCAATGCCGATCTGACCGTTTCCGACAAGGCGCGCTGGGGCAATTACTATTTCGACACGCGCATGACGGCGCCGCATTACGGCAGCGCCAATTGCTACACGGGTGCCGCGCCCTTCGCCGGCGGCCCGGTCTGCTCGGGCGCGCCCACGGACGTTCCTGTCACCACGCTCAATCCGCTCATCCCGGTTGCCGGCATGCCGCTGGACGATATCTTCGTCACGCGCGACCGGCCGAGCGCATCCGGCACCGTAAAGACCTTGATGAACGACGCCAGCGTCACCTGGCGCTTCGGCACAGGGCCGTTCAGCCATGTGCTGGTCGCGGGCGTCGAGCTTGACCACGAAGAGTCCGATCTGGTGCGTTATGCCAACCAGGACACGATTATCGTGCCGACGCCGCTGCTCGATCCCGATCCCAACGAAGCGTTTCCGGGCCACCAGACGACCGTCAAGCAGCGCCCCGACACCAAGGCCGACACGACCGGCCTCTACGCGGTGGACACGATCTCGCTGGGCTCGCACTGGACCCTGGAAGCCGCGCTGCGCTGGGACCGTTTTGACGCGAGCTACGATGAGCCTATTTCGGCCGCGAGCTTTCAGCACACGGATTATTTCGTGAGCCCGCGTGCCGCGCTGATCTACAAGCCAGACGAGAATTCCAGCATCTATTTCGCTTACGGCACGTCGTTCAATCCGTCGGCGGAGAACCTGTCGCTGTCGGCGCGCACGGCCGATCTGGCGCCAGAGAAGGACCACACCTATGAGCTGGGCGGCAAGATGCAGTTCCTGGACGGCTTGATGTCGGCCACCGTTGCGCTATTCAACACGGAGATGGAAAACGCCCGTATCTCGGATCCGCTCAATCCCGGCCTGCAGGCGCTGGCCGGCAATCTGCGCGAGAACGGCTTCGAGGCGAACGTGGCGGGTAATCTCACCGACCATTGGGAGATCATCGCCGGTTACACCTATCTCGACGGCAAATCCGAAGGCCTGTTCGGCACGAACCTGCAAGGCTCCATCCCCAACACGGCGCACAACCAGGCCAATCTCTGGACGACCTATGACTTCGACGAAGGCTACAAGCTGGGCTTCGGCGTGAACTATCTGGGCCAGCGTTACGCCTTCAAGGACGCGGCCGGTAACGTCACCCACGCGCCGAGCTATGTGACCTTCGACGGCATGGCGTCGTGGCAGATCACCGACACGGTGGCGCTGCAGTTGAACGGCTACAATCTGCTCAACAAGTTCTATTACTCCGACATCTACTTCTCGTCCGACGTCGAGAACCACGCGGTACCGGGCGCTGGGCGCACGGTCACGCTTTCCGCAATCGTGAATCTCTGATGCTGCTGCGCATCCCCCAGCTGCTCTCGCCCGACGAACTCGCGCATTGCCGCGAACGTCTGGCGGACGCCGGCTGGGTGGATGGGCGCGTCACCGCCGGCCCCCGCGCCGCGCAGGTGAAAGAGAATCTGCAACTCGCTTATGAAGACCCCATGGCCCGCGAGCTGGGCCAGATCGTGCTGGGCGCGCTGGAGCGCAATCCGCTCTTCGTCACCGCAGCCCTGCCCCGTAGCGTCTTGCCGCCGCTGTTCAACCGCTACGAACCCGGTATGAATTTCGGCGCGCATGTCGACAATGCGATACGGCCCGTGCACGGCACGCCGCATCGCATCCGCACGGATGTCTCCGCCACACTCTTCCTCAGCACACCGGAAGAATATGACGGCGGCGAGCTGGTCGTGGAGGACACTTATGGCGCGCATTCCGTGAAGCTGCCCGCGGGCGACCTCATCCTCTATCCCGCCACCAGCCTGCATCGCGTGTCGCCGGTGACACGCGGCGCGCGCAACGCCTCGTTCTTCTGGATCCAGAGCCTGGTGCAGGACGATGGCGAGCGCACCCTGCTGTTCGAGCTCGACCGCGCCATCACCGAAGTGGGAGAGACCTCTCCGGACAATCCCGCGCTGACGCGGCTCACGGCCTGCTACCACAATCTGGTGCGCAAATGGACCGCGATGTAGACGGCGGCGATCTCTGGCGCGTCGCGGCGCTCTCGGCCATGGGCGAGCCGGAATTGCACGCGGTGCTCTCGGGAGACGGCGCCGCCGCGTGGGTGAAAGCAGCCGCCAATAGCGGATTCGTGGACGCGCAATTGCGGCTGGGCCGCATGCTCCTTTCCGGCGAAGGCGTGACGCGGGACCAACGCGCGGCGCTCGCATGGTTCCTGCAGGCGGCCGAAACAGGCAGCGCCGAAGCGCACAACATGGCGGGTCGTTGCCTGGAGAACGGCTGGGGCACGGCGCCCGATGCCACCCGCGCCGCCGCGCATTATCGGATCGCGGCGGATGCCGGCGATAGCTGGGCGCAATACAATCTCGGGCACTTCTATCTCGACGGCGTCGGCGTAGCGCGCGATCCGGATGCCGCGTTCGACTGGTATTCGCGGGCGTCCGCGCAAGGCCACCCGCGCGCGATGAACCTTGTGGCGCGCTGTTATGAGGAAGGCTGGGGCGCGGCGAAGGATTCGCATCTCGCCCGCGCCTGGTATCGCAAATCGGCCGAGGGCGGATATTTCCGCGGTGCCTATAATTACGCCACGCTGCTCGTGGCCGAAGGTTGCATAGCGGGTGCGGCACATTGGTTCGAGAAAGCCCTCGCCACCGCGCCGGAACCGACGCGCTCGGCCATGGCCGGCGCGCTGAGCAAGAGTCCTCACGCGGAATTGCGCAGGATCGCGCTCGGCATGACCGCGCAAACCGGCGTCACGGCGGGCTTGATTTAGGGCGGCGTTAACGTTGCGCCTCTTGCGCGGACCCTCCCTTTCGGGTTTAGGCTGTGCGTGACTCTTCGAGTCCAAGGTGGATGACGAGACGCAAGGCCACTCGCAGCAGAGCAAAACGCGCACCGGATTTCGCGCGCGTGGCCTTCGCATGCCTGCTGCTGTTGGGTTTCACGCTGCAGAGCTACGTCACGCAAACCCATATCCATGTGGGCAATTTCGCCGTCACCGCCGGGTTCGTCACATCGAACGGCGCGGCCGGAAAGTCCAATCCGTTCGACGACGAAGCCACGAACTGCCTCTTCTGCCAGGAAATGCTGCATGCTGGGCAGTTCGTCATGCCCGGTGCGCCGGTGCTGGCGCTGCCCACGCAATTCGTCTCCGTCGTTCCCACCGATCTCGCGCTGCCGCTGTTCGTCGGCGCGATCGCGCATGGCTGGCAAGGCCGCGCGCCTCCCAGAGTCTGACTCTCCCATCGTAACCGCCTGACGACCAAACTCGCGCGAGCGGGCGTGCGCCGTCACTTCCAAGCGATTCCGATCCGTATCCAAGGTGCGCCCGCGTGGCCCCTGGGCGGAGCGTCAGATACAGGGGACTAGTCATGTCACGTTCGTTTCTTCTCGGCACGGCCGCATTGGCCGTGATCTTCGCCACGTCCGCAAACGCCCAGATCGCCGATCAATCGAGTCCATCGTCGTCCGGCCCATCGTCCGGCGTCGAAACCGTCACCGTCACGGCCCGCCATTTGGATCAGGCCCGCACCGGTATCCAGACGCAGACCGGCGCCTCGACCTACACCATCACCGCCAAGGACATCGAAGCGGCACCGGGCGGCGAGAACAACCTGCTCAACCAGGTGATCCTGCAGGCGCCCAGCGTGGCGCAGGATTCGTTCGGGCAGCTCCACGTCCGCGGCGAGCACAACGCGCTGCAATACCGGCTCAACGGCGTGATCCTGCCGGAAGGTATCAGCGTGTTCGGCCAGACGCTGGACCCGCGCCTCGCATCCTCGGTGAAGCTGATCACTGGCGCGCTGCCGGCGGAATATGGCCTCATCACCGGCGCCATCGTCGACATGCAGACCAAGAGCGGCTTGTTCGAGCCGGGCGGCGAAGTCTCGATCTATGGCGGCAGCCACAACACCATCGAGCCCAGCTTCGACTACGGCGGCAATTCCGGGAACTTCAATTATTTCGTCTCCGGCGATTATCTCGACGACAGCGTGGGCATCGAATCTCCCAACGGCGCCGGCACGCCGATCCACGACCGCACCACGCAATATCACGGCTTCGGCTATTTCGAGGACATCCTGGATGAGAACAGCCGCGTCACCTTCATCGGTGGCATCAGCCACGACCATTTCGAGATCCCGAACAATCCCGGCCAGCCCACGAACTTCACCGTCAACGGCGCATCCGGCTTCAACAGCGCCAATCTCAACGAGACGCAGCGCGAGATCACCGATTATGGAATCCTCAGCTACCTGCACAGCGCGGGGAATGTCGATTTCCAGATCTCGGCCTTCGCGCGCTACTCGGGCCTGAATTTCGCGCCCGACATGCTGGGCGATCTGGAGTTCAACGGCATCGCGCAGTCCGCCCTGAAGAAGGACACATCCTATGGCGTGCAGGCGGAAGGCGCCTGGCACCTGGGCGACAGCCACACCATCCGCGGCGGCATCATCGTGCAGACCGAGCGCGCCACCAGCAACACGACCTCGCAAGTGCTGCCCGCGGACTGCACGGGTTCTGGTATCGTCGCCGATCCTTATTCCTGCAGCCAGTTGGGCGCCCCCAACGACATCCCCATCAATGTGATCGACAATGGCTCGAAGACCCAAAATACCTACAGCGCCTATGTGCAGGACGAATGGAAGATCGCACCATCCTTCACGCTGAACTATGGCGTGCGCTATGACCAGTACAGCGCCTTCGCCAAGGAGGAGCAACTCAGCCCACGCCTCAACATGGTGTGGACGCCGACGGACACGACCACCGTGCATTTCGGCTATTCGCGCTTCTTCACGCCCCCGCCTTTCGAGCTGATCAGCACGGAGTCGGTGGCGAAATTCACCGATACCTGCCCCGGCACGGCGTCCTCGCCCTGCCACACCACGGCGACGCCGCAGGTCACGCAGGACGATGTCTCCAAGGCCGAACGGGCGAATTACTTCGACCTCGGCGTCAGCCAGCAGCTATTCGAGGGCCTGACGTTCGGCGTGGATTCCTATTACAAAATCTCCAAGAATCTGATCGACGAGGGCCAGTTCGGCGCGCCGATCATCCTCACGCCGTTCAACTACAAGCGCGGCAAGCAATACGGGTTGGAGTTCACCACGGCCTATTCGTCGGACAATTTCTCGGCCTATGCCAATGCCGGCCTCGAGCATGCCGAGGGCAAGGACATCACCTCCAGCCAGTTCGATTTTGATCCGGGCGATCTCGCCTATATCCAGGACCACTACATCCACCTGGATCACGAACAGTACCTGACGGCCTCGGCCGGCGCGTCCTACACCTGGATGAACACGCGCTTCTCGGCGGACCTGCTCTACGGATCGGGCTTGCGCAAAGATGGCGTGGTGCCCAATGGCGATCACGTGCCGGGCTACACGCAGGTCAATCTGGGCGTCAGCCACAGCTTCGACCTGGGCAGCGCCGGCAACATCACCGCGCGCGCCGACGTGATCAACCTGTTCGACGACAAATACGAAATCCGCGATGGGTCTGGCATCGGCGTCGGTGCGCCGCAGTTCGGGCCGCGCCGGGGCTTCTTCTTCGGATTGTCGAAGTCCATCTGACGGCCAGCGGGCGGGGGGCGGTGCCTCCCGCCTCGCACCGTCAGCCGAACAGATCGAACCGCGTCCCCGCCACGCGCGCTTCGTGCTCCAGCAGTGCCCGCTTGAGGGGCAGGCCGCCACCATAGCCGGTGAGCGTACCGTCGCTGCCAATGACGCGGTGGCAGGGAATGACCAGCGCGATGGGATTCGCGCCATTGGCGACGCCCACCGCACGGGCGCCGTTCGGATGGCCTAGCGCACGAGCGACGGCGCCGTAGCTGGTGGTGGTGCCGAACGGAATCTTCAGCAGCTCGTCCCAGACGCGCTGGTGGAAATCCGGCCCCTCGGGCACGAGATCGAACTCGAAATCCTGCCGCTTGCCGGCGTCGTATTGCGCCACCTGCTTCTGCACGCCGGCCAGCGCCTTCTCGTTCTTCTCCGCGAAGGGATCGACATGTGCCGCGCCCTTGGCGCGCAAATTGAAGCGCAGCAAACGGCCGTCGCCATCAACCCAGGCGGCGAACGGCCCGAACTTTGAAGCGATCGGCGCCCAGTAGCGCTTCTCGATTTTCACGTCAGCCTTCATGCCGCGTCCTTGTAGCTCGCCCAGAGATGATAGGTGGCGAGGCTGCGATGCGGAGAGAAATCCTGCATCAGCTTGTCCGTTGCGCCCTGATCCGGACGCTCATCCAGTTTGTGCATGCGCTGGAGCGCGGTCGCCAGTGCGGAGTCGCCCGCGGGCGCGCAATCCGCGAAGCCGCCGCGCAGCATGGTGTAACGCGCCGTCCAGATTCCGATGCCGTGCAGGGCCTTCAGCTTCTTCTCCGCCGAAACAGCCGAGCCGTCCGGCAAGCCTTCGATATCGAGCTGGCCTCCCGCCACCGTCTTCGCCGCGCCGATGAGATAGTCAGCCTTGGAGCGCGAATAGCGGCGCTTGGTGAGCGCGGCGGCGCCGATATCGGCGACGCGCTCAGGGGTGGGATGGGCGATCATACCGCCTTCGCAGCGCTCGCCGCCGAGCTGGACGATCTCGCGCCTGAGCGCGCCCGCGAACTTCACGTTGATCTGCTGGCCGATGATAGCCCAGCACAGGCCGTCGAACCCGGTGGGGATGCTGGGCACGCGCAACCCCTTGCGGCGGGTGAACAGCGACAGCGCCGGATCGGCCCCGGCGCGCTTCTCGAACGGCGCCACCTCATTGTTGAGGCCCAGCATGCGCAGCGCGCTTGCGTGGATCCGCGCGATGCTCTCCGCGCCCATTTTTTTGGCTGCATGCACGCGGCACCACGCGCCCTCGCCTTCCAGCGAGATTTCCAGCACCGCGGGGCCGTCCGTCGTCAGCAGCGCTTTCCAGATGCGGCTGCCCTCGCTCTTCTCGCAAACGCTTTCCGGATCGCGGGCGTGATAGCCAAGGATTTCCGTCGCGCGATATCCCGCCGGCAATTGCAGCAGGAAGACCGACGCGCCCCTCAGCGCGCGATAGGCGCCCGGCGTCATGCGCGCAAGCGCCAGGAACTGGCGATGAAAGACGGATTCGCTCTCGAAGCCCACGCCGAAGCCGACATCGACGACACGTTCGTCACCCTGCAGCAGCATGCGCGCCGCCGCCCGCACGCGCTCGCGACGCAGCCATGTGACGGGCGCGAGATGAGCGTGCTCGCGGAACAATTCGCCCAGCTTGGTCTGGCTGACGCCACAGGATTTGGCGAGCGCGGAGGCGTCGGGGAATTCGTGCAGCGCAGCCCGCACACGGGCCTGCAGCCCTTCGAACAGGGCGATGTTCTCGTCCTCGCCTTTGTAGAACAGGTCCGGGCGGCAGCGCTTGCAGGCGCGCAGGCCGGCGGCCTTGGCCTCCTCTTCCGTCTTGAAAATGGAGACGTTCTCCGGTTTCGGCTGGCGGGCGGAGCAGGAGGGGATGCAGTAAATCCCTGTCGTCCACACGCCGATGATGAACTTGCCGTCGAACTTGCCGGTTCGGGCCTCGGCACGGTCCCAGGTGAAAGGTTTTGGCGTCATGAGAACAATATAGGAAGCGGCGCGCCCGGCCGCCTCCTATTTCCCACTTTGGATGTTTAGCGTTGGATCTGCAGCTCCCGGCAATTGGGACAAGGCGGCGTGGACGATTCGGTTGGAATCTTGTTGCCGTCGCCATCGATCCACCAATGGCTGGCGCGGTTGTTCAATCGATACTCATGGCCGTTCAGCGGGTCGCGATAGGTGCGGACGCCCACGGCCGCATGCTTCGGTGGACGCGGCGGGATCATCGGACCAGCGCTGCCGGTAACGGTTGTGACGGTCTGCGCGAAGGCCGCGCCGGCGATCAGAAGAGCGGCGATGATGATGGAAATGCTGCGCATGATGATCCCCCGGGGGTTCAACAGGACCATTATACCAAACAAAAAGGGCCGCTGTTTCCAGCGGCCCTTTCTCAGTTTGTAACGTCCGTTACTCCGCCGCGGCTTGGGGGGCTTCCAGCTGCGGAACAGGCGCGTTCTTCGCGGCCTGCTCGGCCTGGATGGCCCGGTCGCGTTCGCCCGCGACATGGCGCAGCCGCGCGATGGCGCCGCCGGTGCCAGCAGGGATGAGACGGCCCACGATGACGTTCTCCTTGAGGCCTTCCAGCGTATCCACCTTGCCGTTGACGGCGGCATCGGTGAGCACGCGGGTGGTCTCTTGGAACGACGCTGCGGAGAAGACCGAACGGGTCTGCAACGACGCCTTGGTGATGCCGAGCAACACGGCGCGGCCTTCGGCAGGCTTGCCGCCCGCGTCTTCCACCTTCTTGTTGGCTTCGGCCAGTTCCAGGTGATCGACCTGTTCGCCGGCGAGCAGCGTGGTGTCGCCGCCGTCGGTGATCTCCATCTTCTGCATCATCTGGCGGCAGATCACTTCGATGTGCTTATCGTTGATCTTCACGCCCTGCAGCCGGTAGACGTCCTGGATTTCCTTGACGAGATAGGTCGCCAGTTCTTCCATACCCTTGATGCGCAGAATGTCGTGCGGCGACGGGTTGCCTTCGACGATGTAGTCGCCCTTCTCCACATAATCGCCCTCGCGCACGCTGATGTGCTTGCCCTTGGGGATCAGGTATTCGACCGGGTCGGCCTTGTCGTTCTTCGGCTTCACGATGACGCGGCGCTTGTTCTTATAGTCCTTGCCGAACTCGACGAAGCCGTCGGCCTCGGCCAGCACGGCCGCTTCCTTGGGCTTGCGCGCCTCGAACAGCTCCGCCACGCGCGGCAAGCCGCCCGTGATGTCGCGGGTCTTCGCACCTTCCGTCGGAATGCGGGCCAGAACGTCACCGGCCTTCACTTCGGCGCCGTCTTCCACCGACAGAATGGCGTCGACGGTGAGCGCGTAGCGCGCGTCGCCGCCCTGGGGGGCCGGAACCGGCTTGCCCTTCTTGTCGACGATCAGCATGGTCGGACGCAGCTCGGCCGCCTTCGTGCCCGTGCCGCGGCTGTCCATGACGACGCGATTGGTCACGCCGGTCTTTTCGTCGGCCACTTCCTTCAGCGAGATGCCAGAGATCAGTTCCTCGAACTTCACGATGCCCGACACTTCGGTGAGCACCGGCAAGGCGTTCGGGTTCCATTCGGCCAAGCGATCGCCGCGCTTCACGGTGGCGCCTTCGTCCACCTTCAGGCGCGCGCCATAGGTGATGCGATAGTTGGCGCGTTCGCCGCCTTTCGGATCGACGATGACGACCTGCATGTTTCGGCCCATCGCGATCAGCTCGCCATCGGAATTCTTGACGACGTTGCGGTTGGCGATGCGGACCTTGCCGTCATACGACGCTTCGATCTTCGACGAACCGGCAACCTGCGCCGCGCCGCCGATGTGGAAGGTGCGCATGGTGAGCTGGGTGCCCGGCTCGCCGATCGACTGCGCGGCGATGACGCCCACGGCCTCGCCGATGTTCACGTTCGTGCCGCGGGCGAGATCGCGCCCATAGCACTTGCCGCAAACGCCGTCGGTCAGCTCGCAGGTGAGGACGGAGCGCACGCGCACCTTCTGCACCAGCGCCTTCTCGATCTTCTCGGCGATGTCCTCGCCCACTTCCTTGCCGCGCTTGAGGAGGACCTCAGCCGTTTCCGGATGCTTGACGTCTTCCGCGACGGTGCGGCCCAGGATGCGTTCGGAGAGCGACGACACCACTTGGCCGCCATCGATTTCGGCCTGGACGGTGACGCCCTTCTTCGTGCCGCAATCCTCGGTCGTGATGATGCAGTCGTTCGCCACGTCGACGAGACGGCGCGTCAGATAGCCGGAGTTGGCCGTCTTCAGCGCGGTATCGGCGAGGCCCTTGCGGGCGCCGTGGGTCGAATTGAAGTATTCGAGAACCGACAGGCCTTCCTTGAAGTTCGACAGGATCGGCGTCTCGATGATCGAGCCGTCGGGACGCGCCATCAGGCCGCGCATGCCGGCAAGCTGCTTCATCTGCTGCGGCGAACCGCGGGCGCCGGAATGGCTCATCATATAGATGGAGTTCATCTCCTCGACGCGGCCCGTCTTCGGGTCGATCTTCGGCTCGGAGATTTCCTTCATCATTTCGGCGGCGACCTGGTCGGTGCACTTGGACCAGACGTCGACGACGAGGTTGTACTTCTCCTTGTCGGTCGTGAGGCCGTCCAGGTATTGCTGCTCGAACTCGCGCACCTTGTGGCGCGTTTCGTCGATCAGCTTTTCCTTCGTGTCGGGAACGACCATGTCGTCCTTGCCGAACGAGATGCCGGCCTTGCAGGCTTCGCGGAAGCCCAGGCTCATCATCGCGTCGGCGAAGAGCACGGTGTCCTTCTGGCCGCAGTGGCGATAGACCTCGTCGATCAGGTTGGAAATCTCTACCTTGCGGAGGAGACGGTTCACCAGCTCGAACGGGATCTTGGGCGAGCGCGGCAGGATTTCCGCGATCATCATGCGGCCCGGCGTGGAGGTCACGCGCTTGGTGATGGGCTTGCCTTCGGCATCGACCGTCTTGTAGCGCGCCTGGATGCGGGCGTGCAGCGTCACCGCGCCGGAATAGAGCGCGTGCTCGATTTCGCCGGCGTCGTTGAACACCATGCCCTCGCCCGGCTCGCCGAGGCGTTCCTGGCTCAGGTAATAGAGACCCAGCACGATGTCCTGCGTCGGCACGATGATCGGCTTGCCGTTGGCGGGCGAGAGGATGTTGTTGGTCGACATCATCAGCACGCGCGCTTCGAGCTGCGCTTCAAGCGACAGCGGGACGTGCACGGCCATCTGGTCGCCGTCGAAGTCCGCGTTGAACGCCGTGCAGACCAGCGGATGAAGCTGGATCGCCTTGCCTTCGATCAGTACGGGCTCGAACGCCTGGATGCCCAAACGGTGCAGCGTAGGCGCGCGGTTGAGCAGGATGGGATGCTCGCGGATGACTTCCTCGAGGATATCCCAAACCTCGGGCTTCTCCTTCTCCACCAGCTTCTTGGACTGCTTGACGGTCTGGCTGAAACCCTTGGCTTCGAGGCGCGAATAGATGAACGGCTTGAACAGCTCGAGCGCCATCTTCTTCGGCAGGCCGCACTGGTGCAATTTGAGTTCAGGTCCGACCACGATCACCGAACGGCCGGAATAGTCGACGCGCTTGCCGAGCAGGTTCTGGCGGAAGCGGCCTTGCTTGCCCTTCAGCATGTCGGCGAGCGACTTCAGCGGGCGCTTGTTGGCGCCGGTGATGACGCGGCCGCGACGGCCGTTGTCGAACAGCGCGTCAACCGACTCCTGCAACATGCGCTTTTCGTTGCGCACGATGATGTCCGGCGCCTTCAGCTCGATCAGCCGCTTCAGGCGGTTGTTGCGGTTGATGACGCGGCGGTAGAGGTCGTTCAGGTCGGACGTGGCGAAACGGCCGCCGTCCAGGGGGACGAGCGGGCGCAGCTCCGGCGGGATCACCGGGACTTGCGTCAGGATCATCCATTCCGGGCGATTGCCAGAATCGATGAAGGCCTCGACGACCTTCAGCCGCTTGACCATCTGCTTGGGCTTCTCGCCGCCGTTCGAGGCAGCGATATCCGCGCGCAACTGGTCGCGAAGCTTCTCCAGGTCGATGGCCATCAGCAGGTCGCGGATGGCTTCGGCGCCGATCTTGGCGGTGAAGCTGTCCTCGCCGTAGTCGTCCTGCGCCTTATAGTACTCGTCTTCCGAAAGAAGCTGCTTGTCCTTGAGCGTGGTGAGACCCGGCTCGATGACGGTGTACTTCTCGAAATAGAGAACCTGCTCCAGATCCTTGAGCTTCATTTCGAGCATCAAACCGATGCGCGACGGAAGCGACTTCAGGAACCAGATATGCGCGACGGGCGACGCCAATTCGATATGCGCCATGCGCTCGCGGCGCACTTTCTGCACCGTGACCTCGACGCCGCATTTCTCGCAGACGATGCCCTTGTACTTCATGCGCTTGTACTTGCCGCACAGGCATTCGTAGTCCTTCACGGGCCCGAAGATGCGCGCGCAGAACAACCCATCGCGTTCCGGCTTGAACGTCCGGTAGTTGATGGTTTCCGGCTTCTTCACTTCGCCGTGCGACCAGCGCAGAATCTGGTCCGGGCTGGCGATGGAGATCTTGATGCGGTCGAACACCGGCTGTTC
The DNA here is from genome assembly GCA_036489435.1 of Rhizomicrobium sp. Taxonomy (GTDB): domain Bacteria; phylum Pseudomonadota; class Alphaproteobacteria; order Micropepsales; family Micropepsaceae; genus Rhizomicrobium. The sequence continues at coordinate 19,133 of DASXFU010000002.1, forward strand.
ATTGGCCGGCTTGAAGACGTTCATCAGATCCTGGTGCGTGCGGGATTCGCGGCGCGGGGGACGAGGTTCGAAATCAGCCATTTACAAGCTCCACATTCAGACCGAGTGAGCGCATTTCCTTGACGAGCACGTTGAACGATTCCGGGATACCGGCCTCGAACGTGTCCTCGCCACGGACGATCGCTTCGTACACTTTGGTGCGCCCCGCCACGTCGTCGGACTTCACGGTCAGGATTTCCTGCAACGTGTAGGCCGCGCCGTAGGCTTCGAGCGCCCAGACTTCCATTTCGCCGAAACGTTGGCCGCCGAACTGGGCCTTGCCGCCCAGCGGCTGCTGGGTCACGAGGCTGTAAGGACCGATGGACCGCGCGTGGATCTTGTCGTCCACGAGATGGTGCAGCTTCAGCATGTAGATGTAGCCGACGGTGACGGAGCGCTTGAACGCCTCGCCCGTGCGGCCGTCATACAGAGTCACCTGGCCGGACTTCGACAGACCGGCTTCCGCCAGCATCTCCACGATGTCGGCTTCCTTGGCGCCGTCGAACACAGGCGTCGCCACCGGAACGCCGGTGCGCAGATTCTGCGCCAGTTCCTGCAGGCCCTGGTCATCGACTTCGGCAAGGCGATCGTCGCCGCCGTAGATGTGCTTCAAGGTGCGGCGCAGGCCTTCCGGCTTGCCGTCGCGGCGCACCTTATCCAGCGCGGCACCGATCTGCTTGCCGAGGCCGGCAGACGCCCAACCCAGATGGGTTTCGAGAATCTGGCCGACGTTCATGCGCGACGGCACGCCCAGCGGGTTGAGCACGACGTCGACCGCCTGCCCGTCTTCCAGATGCGGCATGTCTTCAATGGGAAGAATGCGGCTGATCACGCCCTTGTTGCCGTGACGGCCGGCCATCTTGTCGCCCGGCTGCAGCTTGCGCTTCACGGCCACGAAGACCTTGACCATCTTCATCACGCCCGGGGCCAGTTCGTCGCCGCGGCGCAGCTTCTCCACCTTGTCGGCGAAGCGCTTGTCGAGGCGCGACTTGGACTCGTCGTACTGCTTGCGCAGGCCTTCGATCTCGCCCTGAGACTTCTCATTGCGCAAGCCGATCTGCCACCACTGGTGACGCGGGATCGCGTCGAGCACGCTCTGCGTGATCTTGGTGTCCGCGGCCAGGCCCTTGGGGCCGTGCGCGACGGTCTTGTGCAACAGCATCTCGGACAGGCGCGAGAAGATGTTGCGCTCGAGGATCGCGAGTTCGTCGTCGCGGTCTTCGGCCAGACGCTCTTCTTCCGCCTTCTCGATCGCCATGGCGCGCTGGTCTTTCTCCACGCCGTGACGGTTGAAGACGCGCACTTCCACGATCGTGCCGGTGACGCCCGGCGGAACGCGCAAGCTGGTGTCGCGCACGTCGGCCGCTTTTTCGCCGAAGATGGCGCGCAGCAGCTTCTCTTCCGGCGTCATTGGGGTTTCGCCCTTGGGCGTCACCTTGCCGACGAGGATGTCGCCCGCCTGCACGTCGGCGCCGATATAGACGATGCCGGCTTCGTCGAGGTTCTTGAGCGACTCTTCGCCGACATTCGGGATGTCGCGCGTGATTTCCTCAGGGCCGAGCTTCGTATCGCGGGCCTGCGTCTCAAATTCCTCGATATGGATCGAGGTGAAGACGTCGTCGCGCACAATGCGCTCGGAGATGAGGATGGAGTCCTCGAAGTTGTAGCCGTTCCACGGCATGAACGCGACGAGCGCGTTCTTGCCGAGCGCCAGCTCGCCCAGGTCGGTCGACGGACCGTCGGCGATGATGTCGCCCTTGAGCAAGGTGTCACCCACCTTCACCAGCGGACGCTGGTTGATGCAGGTCGACTGGTTGGAGCGCTGGAACTTCTTCAAGTGGTAGATGTCGATGCCCGGCTTGGTGGGATCGGTCTCTTCCGTCGCGCGGATGACGATACGCGTCGCGTCGATCTGGTCGACCACACCGGCGCGGCGCGCGGCGATGGCGGAGCCGGAGTCGCGCGCGACCACGTCCTCAAGACCGGTGCCGACGAGCGGCGCTTCCGGCTGAAGGAGCGGCACGGCCTGGCGCTGCATGTTCGAGCCCATGAGCGCGCGATTGGCGTCGTCGTTCTCGAGGAACGGCACGAGCGCCGCGGCCACGGACACAAGCTGCTTGGGGGACACGTCGATGAACTCGACCTGGTCGGGCGTGGTCATCACGAAGTCCAAGTGCTTGCGGCACGAGACCAGTTCGTCGGTGATGCGGCCGCGGGCGTCGATCGTCGCATTGGCCTGGGCGATGGTGTATTTCGCCTCTTCCATCGCCGACAGATAGATCACTTCGTCGGTCACATGCTTGTTCACGACCTTGCGGTACGGGCTTTCGATGAAGCCGTACTTGTTCACGCGCGCATACGTCGCGAGCGAGTTGATCAGACCGATATTCGGGCCTTCCGGCGTTTCGATCGGGCAGATGCGGCCGTAATGCGTGGGATGCACGTCGCGCACTTCGAAGCCGGCGCGCTCGCGGGTCAAGCCGCCCGGTCCAAGCGCGGACATGCGGCGCTTGTGGGTGACTTCGGACAGCGGGTTCGTCTGGTCCATGAACTGCGAGAGCTGGCTGGAGCCGAAGAACTCGCGCACGGCGGCGGCCACGGGCTTCGCGTTGATCAGGTCATGCGGCATGACGGTGTCGATATCGACGGCCGACATGCGCTCCTTGATCGCGCGCTCCATGCGCAGCAGTCCGACGCGGAACTGGTTCTCCATCAGCTCGCCCACCGAACGCACGCGGCGATTGCCGAGATTGTCGATGTCGTCGATCTCGCCGCGGCCGTCGCGCAGTTCCGCGAGCGCCTTGACGATGGCGATGACGTCTTCCTTGCGCAGGGTGCGCATGGTGTCGGGCGCATCCAGTTCCATGCGCATGTTCATCTTGACGCGGCCGACGCTGGAAAGGTCGTAGCGCTCGCTGTCGAAGAAGAGCTGGCCGAACAGAGTTTCCGCCGTGTCGAGCGTGGGCGGCTCGCCCGGGCGCATGACGCGGTAGATGTCGATCAGCGCCTGCTCGCGGCCGTGGTTCTTGTCGGCTATCATCGTGTTGCGCACATAGGCGCCCACGGTGATGCCGTCCACGGCGATGCAGTCGATCTCGTGGAAGCCGTTCTCGAGCAGCACTTCGAGATTGGCGGCCGTCAGCTCGTCGCCGGCTTCGACGAAGATCTCGCCGGTTTCCGGGTTGACCATGTCGAGCGCGGAGAAGCGGCCGATGAGATCGTCATCGCCCAGCGCGATCTGCTTGACGCCGTCTTCCTGCCACTTGCGCATGTTGCGCACGGTGATCTTGGCGCCGGGCTCGACCAGCACGTCGCCGGTCTTGGCGTTCTTCCACTCGCCGACGGCCTTGGCGTTCTTCATCCAGGCGTTGTCGAGCGGCGTGGTCCAGCCCTTGTCCTTCGTGTGCTTGAAGGCGATGTGGCCGTAGAAGGCCTTCAGAATGTCTTCCTGAGTCATGCCCAGCGCATAGAGCAGCGTCGTCGCCGGCAGCTTGCGGCGGCGGTCGATGCGGACATGCATGATGTCCTTCGCGTCGAATTCGAGATCGAGCCACGAGCCGCGATAGGGGATGACGCGGGCGGCGAACAGCAGCTTGCCCGAGGAATGGGTCTTGCCCTTGTCATGGTCGAAGAAGACGCCCGGCGAACGGTGCATCTGACTCACGATCACGCGCTCGGTGCCGTTGATCACGAAGGTGCCGTTCTCGGTCATGAAGGGGATGTCACCCATATAGACATCCTGTTCCTTGATGTCCTTGACCGACTTGGCGCCCGTTTCCTGGTCCGTATCGAACACGATGAGGCGCAGCGTCACCTTGAGGGGCGCGGCATAGGTCATGGAGCGCTGCTGGCACTCCTCGACGTCGTATTTCGGGTCCTCGAAGTGGTAATCCACATATTCGAGAAGGGAATTCTCGGAGAAGTCCTTGATCGGGAACACGGAGGCGAAAACAGCCTGCAGACCCTCGTCCAGACGGCTGCGGTCCTGCAGCTTCTCGACCTGGAGGAATTGGTCATAAGAGGTTTTCTGAACCTCGATAAGATTGGGCATCTGAGCCACTTCGACCATCTTGCCGAAGTACTTCCGAAGCCTTTTGCGTCCCGTGAATGAAAGAGTCATTCGAGGTTCCCTTGCGTCGTACGGAATGTGCGAAAGCCACCGGCCCTGCGGCGAGCGACTCGCCGCAGGGGGTGGATGAACGAAGTATGTACTCGGTGACGGCAATTCAACCCGTCACGTCTCCTTGTCTTACTTCAGCTCGACCTTGGCGCCAGCGCCTTCGAGCTGCTTCTTCAATTTCTCGCCCTCGTCCTTGGGGACGTCGGCTTTGACTTCCTTCGGGGCGGCTTCGACGAGATCCTTGGCTTCCTTGAGGCCCAGGCCGGTGATGGCGCGGACTTCCTTGATGACGTTGATCTTGTTCGGGCCGACTTCCATCAGCATGACCGAGAACTCGGTCTTGGCTTCCGGGCCAGGGCCGGTGGGCGCAACCGGACCGGTGGGCGCGGCGACCGGAGCGGCGGCGGAAACGCCCCATTTCTCTTCCAGCAGCTTCGCGAGGTCGGCGGCTTCCAGGACCGTGAGGCCCGACAGGTCTTCAACAAGCTTTTCGATCTTCGACATTTTTCAGTTCCTTGGTTTTTTCGAGTTTGAACGTTGGTTTGGGTTGGTCGCTTACGCGGCTTCTTTCTTGGAATACGCGCCGATAACGCGGGCGAGCTGACCGGCGGGCGCCGCAACGATGCCCGCGATCTTCGTGGCGGGTGCAACGAGCAGCCCCACGATCTTGCCCCTCAGCTCATCGAGCGACGGCAGGGTTGCGAGGGCTTTGACGCCGTTCACATCCAATGTCGTCGATCCGACCACACCGCCCAGGATCACGAGCTTCTCGTTATCCTTGGCGTAGCCGACAGCCACCTTCGAAGCCGCGATGGGATCCTTGCTGACAGCAATTCCCGTCGGGCCCTTGAAAAGATGCGCAATGCCGGCCGCAGCCGTTCCTTCCAGAGCACGCAAGGCAAGACGGTTCTTCGCCACCTGGAACGTCGCACCGGCTTTGCGCATGCGCGCCCGGAGCTCGCCCAGTTCGGCGACCGTCATGCCCGAATAGTGGGCGACAACCACGGAGCCGGCATCGGCAAACACGCCATTCAGCGTTTTGACGACATCCGCCTTCTCGGTTTTGTCCACTTGCTTCTCCTTATCAACGGTGTCCGTGACGATCCGGAACACCCCCTGTGACGCAACTCTGTCCCAGGGTTCAAACCCGAAATGGCGAGGCTTTCGCATCGCAAATCCGGTTTCTCACCCTGTCTATGCTGGAAAATTAAGCCCCTAAGAGCACCAGCAGTCTCGGACAGGTCTTTCGAGCGATCGTCCACCCGAAACTCTTCGTACTACCTCACGCCACCGCGCCGACGGTGTTCAGCGCGATCTTCACGCCGGGACCCATCGTCGAGGAGAGCGAAATCTTCTTCATGTAGGTGCCCTTGGCACCTGTCGGACGCGCCTTGCCGACGCTGTCGACGAACGCTTTCACGTTGGCGATGATCGCGTCTTCCGCAAAGCTCGCCTTGCCGACGCCGGCCTGAACGATGCCCGCCTTCTCGACGCGGAATTCGACGGCGCCGCCCTTGGCGTCCTTCACGGCCTGCGTAACGTCCATCGTCACGGTGCCGACCTTGGGGTTCGGCATCAGGCCGCGCGGACCCAGCACCTTACCGAGACGGCCGACGACGCCCATCATGTCGGGCGTGGCGATGCAGCGGTCGAAATCGATCTTGCCCTTGCCGACTTCCTCGGCCAGTTCCTCGGCGCCCACGATATCGGCGCCCGCGGCGCGGGCCTCATCGGCCTTGGCGCCCTTGGCGAACACCGCCACGCGCAGCGAACGGCCCGTGCCGCCCGGAAGCGTGACGACGCCGCGGACCATCTGGTCGGCGTGCTTGGGATCGACGCCGAGATTGATCGAGATCTCGATCGTCTCGTCGAACTTCGCGGTGGCGCGGGACTTCACGAGCTTCACCGCATCCTCGATGGAATACAGCTTGGCGTTGTCGACGCCTTCGATGGCTTTGTTGAATCGCTTGCTGGTCATGGCGCTTACCCCTTGACCTCGATGCCCATCGAGCGGGCGGAGCCCTCGATCAGGAGCATCGCGTTGTCGATGTCGTTGGCGTTCAGGTCTTTCATCTTGGCTTCGGCGATCTCGCGCACCTGGGCCTTCGTCACCGAACCGGCGAACGAAAGGCCCGGCGTCTTCGAACCGCCGGCGATCTTCGCCGCCTTCTTCAGGAAGTAGGACGCGGGCGGCGTTTTCATCTCGAAGGTGAAGGACTTGTCCGAGAACACGGTGATGCTCACCGGGATCGGCATGCCCTTTTCCATCTGCTGCGTCTTGGCGTTGAACGCCTTGCAGAACTCCATGATGTTCAGGCCGCGCTGACCCAGCGCCGGCCCGATGGGCGGCGACGGGTTGGCAGAGCCGGCCGGCACCTGTAGTTTGACGTAACCTGTAATCTTCTTTGCCACTCTACGTCCGCCTCCTTAGCGGTTTGCGGTGCAAGCGGGACTGGCTGTCCCTCCCGCGGTGTTGCAGATCAAACTTTCTCGACCTGCGTGAATTCCAGTTCGACCGGCGTCGCGCGCCCGAAGATCGACACGGCGACCTTGAGGCGGGAGCGATCCTCATCCACTTCCTCGACCGTGCCGGTGAAGGAGGTGAACGGACCGTCGGTGACACGCACTTGCTCGCCGATTTCGTAGATGATGGAAGGACGCGGATGGACCACATTCTCCTGAAGCTGGTTCAGCAGCCGGTCGACTTCCGACTTGCGCAGCGGCATCGGCTTGTTGCCCTGCCCCAGGAAACCCGTGACCTTCGCCACGTTCTTCACCAGGTGATAGACCTCGTCCGTCAACTTGGCGTTGAGCAGCACGTAGCCCGGAAGGAATTTGCGCTCCGAGCTCTTCTTCTGCCCGCGGCGCACTTCCACGACCTCTTCGGTGGGAACGACGACGTCCACAACCTCTTCGGTCAGTTCCTGAATCTGGGCCTGACGCTTGATCTCCTCGGCCACCTTCTTCTCGAAATTCGAGTAGGTGTGCACGATGTACCAGCGCGCGTCGGCGTTCGTGACGGTTCCTGCTTCGCTCATCGCCAATCCCATCAATGCAGCGCGCCGACGAGCCAGGTCTCACCCAGCCCGAGAAGCGCATCCACGCCGTAGAAAAACGTCATCATGATCGTGACCATGATGAAGACGACGATCGTCGTCAGATAGGTTTCCTTCCAAGTCGGCCAGGTGACCTTCTCGACGCCTTCGCGATAGACTTCACGGCCGAACTTCACGATGCCGCTGCCAAAGGGGCGCGACGGCGCCGGCAAATTGCCCGCCGTGTTGTCCGCTGATTTCTTCGTCGCGTCGGCCAAAGGTTGATTCCGTTTCTACGTTATGCGTGACTTGGCAGGAGTGGAGGGACTCGAACCCACGGCCTACGGTTTTGGAGACCGCCGCTCTACCAACTGAGCTACACTCCTATAGCGGCAAAAAAGCAGCGCGCCGGAGAGCGAACCCGCCCTTCAACGCACTTGTTTTGTTTGCCAAGGGGCGAGGGTTTACCAGCCGGTAACCGCCGTTTCAAGCGCCTTGACCCACAAAAATTCACACTTGGCAAGGCCCTACGCCCATAAGGATTACAGAGCTGTAATCTCAATCCAGCTTTCGCGGGGCCTTGCAAGCCAGAGCCTTTCGCGGGCAAGGATCGCCCATGGACGCCCTCGCCCAAGCCCTGACCGCCTCGCCGGAGTTATTTCCACACAGTCTGGATGTGGATCGCGGCACGGTCTCCCTGATCCGCCTGACTGAGGGCGCCTACCGGTCTGCCAGCTTCCTGGACGGCCGGATCCTTACTCCACAGACGCTCAGCCGGACTATCCCGCTCCCCGAACTGACCACGGCCGCCGCCGGCCTGCCCGAGGCTTGCGATTTCATCTTCCACATCGGCCATGTCGGCTCGACCCTTCTCTCCCGGCTGATGGGCGCTCATCCCGCCGTCTTCGCGCTGCGCGAGCCGCTGATCCTGCGCACCCTCGCCCAATCTCCGGCCGCGATGAGCAACCTGCCGACCTTCCTCAAGCTCTGGTCCCGGACGTTCCACTCCCAGCAGCGCGCGGTCGTAAAGGCCACCAGCTTCGCCTCGGAGATCGCGCCCACGATCCTGGAGCGCGGTCCGAAGGGGATATTCCTCTTCGTCCCGGCCGAGACCTATCTGGCGACGATTCTGGGGGGACCCAACTCCCGTCAGGAGGCCCGCACCCTTGCCACCTCGCGCTTCGCCCGGCTTCAGAAGCGCAGCGACAAACCGCTCGCGCAGCCCGCTTCCGAAGGCGAGTTGATCGCCATGAGCTGGGCCTGCGAAATGGCTGCTCTGCGCGCCGTGCCTTCCAGCGAGCGCGTGCTATGGCTCGACTTCAACCACGTCCTCGCCGATCCCGCCGCATCGCTCGCGCAGTGCTTCCACCACCTCGGCATCGACGCGACCACCGCGCAGATCGCCACGATCCTCGCCGGCCCCGACATGCGTACCTATTCGAAGGCTCAGGAATACGATTACGACGCCCAGCTCCGCCAAGACGTCCTCAACCAGGCCCGCCGCGAACACGGCGCGGAGATCAGGCGCGGGATGAGATGGTTAGAGAGGGAGCTTCCGGCTTTGGCGAATACCCACTCAAACTAACCCGAGGAAACTCATCTAATAAACCCGTCATGGCGGCACTTGTTGCCGCCATCCATATGCCAGAGTCTTTCCGGCACGCACTCTGGAATATGGGTGGCCGGGACAAGCCCGGCCATGACGGTTGTGGGGTGCTAGCGAAACGATTGAGGGCTGAAACATGGCTTGCCCGGGCGAAGCTTCGCGGCAACCAGTCCGGCTTCGCCTTTGGCTACGCCGTGACAGCCTTCGCTCCGCTATCGCGGAGCGAAGCCTGGAGCGGGTGAAGGGAATCGAACCCTCGTCATCAGCTTGGAAGGCTGTTGCTCTACCATTGAGCTACACCCGCGAGAGGTGTGCACTCTACACAGAGTGAGTTGGCCTGCCATCCGGTCATAGCGACAGCGTATGGACGCGCGATGTCAGGCAGTCCCCCTACGCGCTTACACGCTTCGGGCGACACCAACCTCCGCTGCTGCGCAGCGTAGGTTGGTGGGGGAAGTAGGACTCGAACCTACGAAGGCGTAGCCAGCGGATTTACAATCCGCCCCCTTTGCCACTCGGGACATTCCCCCAAGGCTTTCCGCGGGCAGTTTTCCCCACGGGCGGGCGGATATCGGGCAATTGCCGCGGGGTGTCAACACCGAAGCCGGACCGGCCCGGAGGCTGCGGCGGATGGCCGTATCAGGCCTGAGCGGCCAGCGCCGGGGCCGGCCGCAGCGTCGTGACGGAGGCTAAGGCTGGGGCCAACATGTCCACGCCTTCCAGCTTCACGCCGTCCAGTTTGGGGCCGCAATGCTCGGCATAGTTTTTGAGGATTCGCGGCCAGCCTTTTTCCCCGCCCATCCGGGCGCGATATTTCTCCGCGCCGTCGCCATGGCGGGAGAAGTGGCGATGTTCGAGCTCTATGCGCGTTCCACCCGTACCGTCGTCGAAGAAGCGAATTTCCACTTCGCTGGCGCGCGCGGGATTGGGCTCGGGCGTGCGGTTGGGGCCGACATGCCAGCGCAGCACGATCCACTCCGGCGGCATCCAGCGCAGCACACGCGCCATATCGATGCGATAGCCTTCTGGCCCGCGCTCCCACAATACGCCGCCTTTGCGGCCTTCGAAGAAGATGTCCTCGATGGACTCGCCGGACCATGTTTCGTCCTGCGGCCACCAATGGAAGATGTCATGCCGGAACGATTCGAAGGCGCGGGCGCGCGGTATCGCGACATTCACCCGGCAGCGCACGGCATCGGCGCATGCGAAATTCTCGACAGTCCCGCTATGGATCGTCATGGCAACCCTCTCGTCCCTCGACGCAATTGCCCGTCTTCTGCATGAACTCACGCGCCCCCTATCCGTTCCGTTAATCCCTCCGCTAAACTTGCAGGAGACTCCTCCAACACCAGTGAGACCATGCAAGACCGGCAAAAAAGACACACGAAACAAAACGGCCCGAAACCGCACGGCCAAAAACAGCACGGTCCAAAGCAACCGCATGGCCAAAAGCCGAGTCGGCCGGACTCGCGCGCTCCAAAGCATTCTGGCCACAAGCAGCAGGCGTTGTTGCAACAGGCGCCGAAGCCGCAATCTCCCAGACAGCAGGGGCCGCGCGGCGGTGGGCTCTGGCTTTACGGCCTGCATGCGGCGCGGGCAGCGCTCGCCAATCCGCAGCGCCGCGTGCTGCGCGCGGTGATGACGGATCGCGCGGCGGAGGAAATCGGCAGTTCGCTTTTGGGACGCATCCGCCATGAACTCGCCGCCGGCGAACAGGTCACCAGACTTCTGCCGCCGGGTGCCGTGCATCAGGGTGTGGCGCTGCAATGCGAGCGGCTGCCCAATCGCGATCTCGACGACGTACTGGGTGAGAAGACCGAAAAGCGCCGCCTGGTCGTCGTGCTCGACCAGATCTCCGATCCCCACAATGTGGGCGCCATCCTTCGCTCCGCCACGGCCTTCGGCGCTTCGGCGGTGATCGTTCAGGACCGTAACGCGCCGGATGAGTCCGGCACGCTGGCCAAGGCCGCGTCCGGCGCGCTCGACGTCGTGCCCTATCTGCAGGTGGTCAACATCTCCCGCGCGCTGCAAGACCTCGGCAAGCGCGATTTCTGGCGCGTGGCGCTGGCCGGCGACGGCGAGCTGCCGCTCTCCGAAGCCAGCCGCGAGGGCGATGTGGCGCTGGTCCTGGGCTCGGAAGGTTCCGGCGTCCGCAAGCTCGTGCGGGAACACTGCGACGCGGTGGCCTATATCCCGATGGATAGCGCCGTGGAGAGCCTGAACGTCTCCAACGCCGCCGCCATCGCGCTCTACGAACTGCGGCGCCCCTGATCTAACTGAAGCTTGATTGGAACTCCTTAGCCGACTCGGCCATTATCTTTCGCGGACTGCGCTCAAGAGGGTGACATGCGCTCGTGCCTGCTGTGGCTGATCGGCGTGCCGGTCCCTATCATCATCGTGTTGTGGCTGGTGACAGGCCACGCCTGACGCATGCGCGTCCGTGGCGCTGTCCTGATCCTGCTGTTCTTTCTTGGTGCTGCGCGCGACGCTTCCGCTGCTGATGCGCCGTGCACGGAGCACAGCTTCGAGGACACGCGCTTCACCGTCTGCGCCTACGATCCCCGCCGCGCGGAATTGCGCCTCGCCTGGACGGGGCGTGACGGCCAAGCGCTGCAAACCTTCGACAGGCTATCTGCCGATCTCGGCAAGACCGCGCGGCACGTTCGTTTCGCGATGAATGCCGGGATGTTCGAGGTGGGCGGCATGCCGCTCGGCCTCTATGTCGAGAGCGGCGTGGAGCGCCGGCCGGTCAACGAGCGCAACGGCGGCGGCAATTTCTACCTGAAGCCCAACGGCGTTTTCTCGCAAACACCCTATGGCACGCTGCGCATCGATACGACCGAGGGGTTCCTGGTGCGCAGCGACCGCCCGCTCTGGGCGACGCAATCCGGCCCCATGCTGGTGATCGATGGCGCTTTCAATCGGCAGATCACAGCCGACGGCCCCTCGCGCAACATTCGCAACGGCGTGGGCCTCAGGAGCACGCACTCGGCCTTCTTCGTCATCAGCGACGAACCGGTCTCGTTCGGCAAACTCGCCCGCTTCTTTCGCGATGGCCTCGCCTGCCCCAACGCCCTCTATTTCGACGGCACGGTCTCAAGCCTCTGGCTGCCGTCGGAAGCCCGTAAGGACAACGCCGCGCCACTCGGTCCGATGGTCGTGGTGCTGGACAAGCACTGAGCGGTCACTCCGCCGCTTGGGGCAAGTCCTTCGGTTTCCAGCGCAGCACCGGCTTGCGGGCCGCGGCCGTCTCGTCGAGGCGGCGGCGCGGCGCGAGACGAGGGGCGCCGTCGAAGCGTTCCGTCTTTCCGGCGCGGGCTTCCTCCGCCATCACGTGCAGCACATGGATGAAGCGGTCGAGCGACTCTTTCGATTCCGATTCCGTCGGCTCGATCAGCATGGCGCCGTGGACGACGAGGGGGAAATACATCGTCATCGGATGATAGCCTTCGTCGATCATCGCCTTGGCGAAATCGAGCGTGGTGACACCGGTGCCTTCGAGGAAGCTGTCATCGAACAGCGCCTCATGCATGCAGGGGCCTTCGCCGAAGGGTGCGCTCATCACGCCCTTGAGTGAAGCGAGGATGTAGTTCGCGGAGAGCACCGCGTCTTCGCTCGCCTGGCGGATGCCGTCCGCGCCGTGGCTCATCATGTAGGCGAGCGCGCGGCTGAACATGCCCATCTGGCCATGGAAGGCGCACATGCGGCCGAAGGGCTTGGCGCCGGCCGGCGCTTCGTCGCGATGCTCGACCAGGCGGAAGCCGCCGGAGTCGTGAACCAGCAGCGGCAGCGGCGCGAAAGGCGCAAGCGCTGCCGACAGCACCACCGGACCCGCGCCCGGACCGCCGCCGCCATGCGGCGTGGAGAAGGTCTTGTGCAGGTTGATATGCATGGCATCGACGCCGAGATCGCCCGGGCGCACGCGGCCCGCGATGGCGTTGAAGTTGGCGCCGTCGCAATAGAAGTACGCGCCGGCCTTGTGCACAGCATCGGCCATTTCCTTGATGCGCGGCTCGAACAATCCGCAGGTGTTGGGATTGGTGAGCATGATGGCGGCGACGTCCGGCCCCAGCTTCGCTTCCAGCGCGTCGGCATCGACATGGCCGTCCGCTGTGGCGGGGACTTCATCGACGGTGAAGCCCGCGACGGCGGCCGTCGCCGGATTGGTGCCGTGCGCGGAGGACGGCACCAGCACGCGCGTGCGCTTCTCGCCGCGCGCTTCCAAAGCCGCGCGGATCGTGAGCAAGCCGCAGAGCTCGCCTTGCGCGCCCGCCTTGGGCGACATCGCCACGGCGGGCATGCCAGTCAGATTCGTCAGCCAGCGCATCAGTTCGGAGATCGCTTCCAGCGCGCCTTGCACCGAAGGCTGCGGCGCCAGCGGATGGGCGTCGCCGAAGCCGGGCAGCCTCGCGATCTTCTCGTTGAGGCGCGGGTTGTGCTTCATGGTGCAGGAGCCGAGCGGATAGAGCCCGGCATCGATCGCGTAGTTCATGCGCGACAGGCGCACATAATGGCGGATCACTTCCGGCTCGCTGAGGCCCGGCAAGCCCACGGGCCCCTTCCGGCGCATGCCGCCCAGGCGCTCTTCGCTCATCTGCACTTCGGGGATATCGACGCCCGTCATGCCGGGGCGGCCGAGTTCGAAGATCAGGCTTTCTTCGTGATCGAGTCCGCGATCGCCCGAGATGGTCGGCAATTCGTTTTCGTTGACGCTACTGCCGGCCGAGGTGGGGCGGCCCTGATTGTTCATGGTCATCACACCACCTCCGACAAGGCTTTGACGAAGGCGTCGCAATCTTCATCCGTCACGGTTTCGGTCGCGGCCACGATCAGAAGGTCCTTGGTCTGCGGCTCATGCGGCAGGAGACGCGACACCGGCACGCCGGCGATGACGTTCTTCTCGGCCAGCTTGTCCACCAGGCTCGCGGCCGGCTTGGGCAGTTTGATGGTGAACTCGTTGAAGAAGCTGGGCGTGACGAGGCTGACGCCTTTCACCTTCTCCAGCCGCGCCGCCAGCGCCGAGGCGCGGGCGTGATTGGTGCGCGCCAGCCGCGCAAAGCCTTCCTCGCCCAACAGCGAGAGATGGATGGTGAAAGCGAGGCAGCACAGGCCGGAATTGGTGCAGATGTTGCTCGTGGCCTTCTCGCGGCGGATGTGCTGCTCGCGGGTGGAGAGCGTCAGCACATAGCCGCGCTTTCCGGCGGCATCGACCGTTTCGCCGGTGAGGCGGCCCGGCATCTGGCGCAGGAACTTCTCGCGCGTCGCGAACAACCCGACATACGGCCCGCCGAAATTGAGGCCGACGCCGATGGACTGGCCTTCCGCCGCCACGATGTCCGCGCCCTGCGCGCCCGGCGGCTCCAGAAGACCGAGCGAGACGATCTCGGTGACAACCGCGATCAGCAATGCGCCCTTGGCATGCGCCGCGTCGGCGATGGGCTTCAGGTCGCGGATAAGCCCGAACACGTCGGGGCTCTGCACCACGACGCAAGCCGTCTCGTCGTCGATCAGCGCGATGATGTCTTCCGCTTTGCCGGGCGTGACCGGCGCGCGGACGATCTCGCCGGACAATCCGGCCACGGTCTCGACGGTTTCCGCGTAATGCGGATGAAGCCCGCCGGAGAGGATGGCCTTGCCGCGTCGCGTGACGCGCTGGGCCATTAGGATGGCTTCGGCGGTGGCGGTCGAGCCGTCGTAAAGCGAGGCGTTGGCGACTTCCATGCCGGTGAGCAATGCCACCTGCGTCTGGAATTCGAAGAGATATTGCAGCGTGCCTTGCGCGATCTCCGGCTGGTACGGCGTGTAGGAGGTGAGGAATTCCGAACGCTGGATCAGGTGATCCACCGCCGCTGGAACGTGATGCTTGTAGGCCCCGGCACCGCAAAAGAACGGCACTGATCCCGCCGACACCGTCTTCGCCGCCATGCGGGAGAGCGCGCGCTCCACGGCCATCTCGCCCTGCGTATCGGGCAGGTCGAACACGGAGCGGCCGACCACGGCCTCCTTCGGCACGTCGCGGAACAGCGCATCGATATTGCGCGCGCCGATCGTCTTCAACATCTGGGCGCGGTCGTCGGGCGTAAGCGGCAGGTATCGCATCGTTGCTCTCTATTGCTCTCTAAGCCGTCTTCAGGAACTCGTCGTATTGCGCGCGGGTCATCAGCTTGGCGAACTCGGCCTGGTCCGCGATCTTGAGCTTGAAGAACCACGCCTCGCCTTCCGGATCGGCGTTGACCTTGGAGGGATCGGCGGCCAGCGCGTCGTTGCCGGCGACGACTTCGCCCGAGACCGGCGAATAGACGTCGCTCGCGGCCTTCACGCTCTCCACCACGGCCGCTTCGCCATTGGCGCCGATCTTGCGGCCGGCCTCGGGCACCTCGACGAACACCACGTCGCCCAATTGCTCGGCCGCGTGCTTGGTGATGCCGATGGTGGCGGTGTCGCCGTCGAGGCTCACCCATTCGTGCTGATCGGTGTAACGGACTTCGCTCATATGTCTCACCCTTGGCTTGCGCGTTTGTAACGGTGCGGGACGAACGGCATTGGCGCCACGCGCGCCGGGTTGGGCTTGCCGCGCACCATAAGATCGATCTCGGTCCCGTCGGCGGCGAAGGCGCTCTCGACATAGCCCATTGCCACCGGACCGTTGGCGGACGGCCCGAAGCCGCCCGAAGTGATGCGGCCGACGATGCGGCCGGATTTGTCGGCGATCTCGCAGCCCTCGCGCGCGGGCGCTTTGCCCACGGGAAGGATGCCGACGCGCTTCTTGTCCGTACCGTTCGCGACACGCGCCATGATCTTTTCGGCGGCCGGGAAATCCTTGTCCGCCTTGCGGCGCTTGCCGATGGACCAGACGAGAGCGGCTTCCACCGGATCGACCGTGTCGTCGATATCGTGGCCATAGAGGCAGAGGCCCGCTTCCAGGCGCAAACTGTCTCGCGCGCCGAGGCCGATGGGCAGCACTTCCGGTTCGCCCAGCAGCGCGCGGGCAACGCGTTCGGCGTGGATTGCCTCGATGGAGATCTCGAACCCGTCCTCGCCCGTGTAGCCGGAGCGGCTGACGATGGCCGGCGCGCCGGCCACAATGGCGCGCACGACCTTCATGAAGGTGAGTTTGTCGATGCCGGGCGAATGGCGCTCCAGCACCGCGCCGGCCATCGGCCCCTGCAGCGCGAGCAGCGCGCGATCGGGGCGCGGGGTGAGCGTGGCGGCGCCGTTCAGCTTTTCGGCGATGTAGGCGAAATCGCCTTCCTTGGTACCGGCATTCACCACGACGTAAAGTTCGCTCTCGCCCGCCAGGTGCGAGAACATGAAATCGTCCTTGATCGTGCCGTGCTCGTTCAGCAGCAGCCCATAACGCTGCATGCCTTCCTTGAGGCCACTGACATCGGCGGGCGTGACGCGCTCCAGCGCCTTGGCGGGATCGGCGCCGCTGAGGAAGGCCTGGCCCATATGGGAGACGTCGAACAGCCCCGCCTTCTCGCGCGTGTGCAGATGTTCCTTCAGCACGCCGGATGGATACTGCACGGGCATCTCATAGCCCGCGAACGGCACCATCTTACCGCCGAGCTCCAGATGCAGCGCATGGAGCGGTGTCTTGCGTAGGGTTTCGTCGCTGGTGGTCATGTTGGCCCAAGATGAGGTTGCGCCGACGTGCTCTCGCACATCGCGCCCCTCTGTCATCGGACCTGAGAGATTTCCCTGGCGCTTATCCCCAATTGAATGAGGAAGGCCAGATTACCCCTTCGGTGAGAACCACCAATTTGGCGGCCCTGCTTTCCAGAAGTTCATCCCCTTCGCGGTCCTTTTGCCTGAGAGTTTCCGGGGCGGTTGCTCCTTCGGCCTTTGCCCTTCGGGCTTCGGCCGACGGGTCGGCCTAAGACGAGGGCAAACGTCTCCCGCGAGGGATCGAATGTATCGCCGCGAAGGTGCGCCTCACGGCGGGCCATCGCGTTAAGGACATCATAAGTGCGGGTGGCAGGGAGTCAATTCAAGGGTCAGACTATCCACGCGATTCCCGAGGCTTATCGCGCGATGTTCCGGTTCGAAATCCACGGCGTGGCGCTCGCCACCCCAGTCAGAAGCGAATGCGACGCTCCAGTTCGTCGGCGCGCAGGGCGGTCTTCATCACGACGCAGGACACGTCGATCGTGTCGCCGTTGACCTTGCAGGCATAGTCGCGCTCGCTGATCCAGCGGCGCTCCTCGTCGCGGAGCGTGGTGTGGGCTGGCGGATCGTTGGCCAGCTGGCGCATCACCTGCTGATAGGCCTTGTTCAGCCGGTCGTCCTGGGCGCCGACCTCGCGCTGGGCGCAAATGCTGCGCTGAACGGCGTTGTCGCCGGCGCGCTGGAAACAGGCTTTGAACGAGGCCGAGAGGTGGGCCGACAGGGCGTCGCCTTGCGCCAGCGCAGGGGTGGCAGTGAGCAGAGCGAGGGCTGCGGCGGCAAGGATCAGGCGGTTCATCGAAAGCACTCCAGCTGGCGTACGGGGCGAGCGAACAGGGCGCGCCCAGTGAAGTCAAGCTGGCGGCTCACATCCGCGCCGGCACTTCGATACCCAACAAATCCAGCACCTTGGAGAGCGCTTTTAAAGTCAGCTCGCAGAGCCCGAGACGCGCCGCGAGCAGCTCTGCATCCGCTTCAGACAGGATGTGATGTTCGGCGTAGAAGCGGCTGAATTCCTGGGCCAGCGTGAAGGCGTAGTCGCAGAGCAGGTTCGGGGCGCGCCGCGCCTCGGCGGCGGCCATGGTGTCCTGCAGGGTCAGGAGCTGCAGCGCGAGCTTGCGCTCCTCGGCAGAGCGCACCACCGGCGCGGACGCCGTGTGCCCCTCGCTTTCGGCCCGGCGCAGGACCGACTGGATGCGCACGGCGGCATATTGCAGATACGGCCCGGTCTTGCCCTCGAACTTCGAGAAGCGGGCGAGATCGAAGATGTAATCCGTCTGGCGGTGATTCGAGAGGTCCGCGAATTTGAGCGTGGCCACGCCGATCATCCTGGCGGTGGCGGCGCGCTCCTCCGGGCCGATATCGCTCGCCAGATTGGCCTCGGTCATCCGCTTGTCGGCCTCTTCCGTCACCATGGCGATCAGGTCGAACAGCTTCATCACGCCGCCCTCGCGTGTCTTGAAGGGCTTGCCGTCCGGCCCGTTCATGGTGCCGAAGCCGTCATGCTCGAGCGTGGCGTGGCCGGTGATGCCCGCCTTCTCGGCCGCCCGGAACACCTGCTCGAAATGCAGGTGCTGGCGCTGGTCCACCACATAGAGCACGAGGTCGGGATCCTGCGACTTCACCCGGTCCACAATGGTGGCGAGATCGGTGGTGCCGTACAGCACCGCGCCGTCCGACTTCACCAGGATGAGCGGCGGCATCTCTTTCTTGTCGCTGTCGCGCGCGACGGGAATGACGAGCGCGCCCTCGCTTTCCTGCGTGACGTGGCGCGCCTTGAGATCGGCGATCATGGGCTGGATCAAAGGTTCGACGCTCGCCTCGCCCTTCCACAGGTCGAAATGAATCCCGAGGCTGCCCCATTCGCGCTCCAGCCCCACGCGGGAGACGGTGAAGAAGTGCTCCCACAGCGCGCGATAACCGGGACGCCCGGCTTGCAGATCCGCCGTCGCCTTGCGCGCTTCGTCCAGCCGCGCCGGATCGGCTTTGCAGGCGGCGGAGGCAGCCGGATAGATCTCCTCCAGATCGTCCATCGTCACCGGGGACTCGTCCGGATAGGGGCCGGTATAGGCCGCGTCGAAGTAGAGCGGCGCGATGCCGCGATGGCCGATCTCGGAGATGAGCTGGCCCATCTGCAGGCCCCAATCGCCCAGATGCACGTCGCTGAAGACGCGCCAGCCGTTAGCACGGAAAAGCCGCTGCAAACTGTCGCCGATCACCGAGGAACGCAGATGGCCGACATGCATGGGCTTGGCAACGTTGGCGCCGCCGAAATCGATGACGGCGGTCTTGCCGTTGCCGGTCTCGGGCGCGCCGAGCTTCGCATCGCCCGCCATCGTGCCGACGCGTGTGGCCAGCGCCTCATCCGTCACATCGAGATTGATGAAGCCCGGCCCCGCGATCTCAACCTTGGCGAAAAGCGCATTGGCCTTGAGGCGCGCGGCGATTTTCTCCGCGATGGCGCGCGGATTGGCCTTGGCCTGTCCCCCGGACCCGCCTTCGGCGGGCCGGAGGACATGCTTGGCCGCGCCGAGCGCGCCGTTGCATTGGAACTGCGCGAGGTCCGGGCGGTCGGAAACCTGCACCGCGCCCCACTCCGCGGAATAGCCTTCGGCGGCGAACGCCGCCTTCGCGATCGCCGTCAGTTCCGCGGCGAGCGAGATCATTGCCCGTAACGCCCGATCGTGCGGTTGTAATCGAGCTGCTCCTTGGAGAGCGGCAGGCCGGCCAGGATCTGATAGTCGTAAGGCTTCTTGCCTTCCTCGGTCGTGATGTGTGTCGAGGCGCTATCCTCGGCGTCGGCCACCGCGGAGCCCGGCTCGAAATCGATCTCAACCTTGAAGTCGATCTTGTTGAGGATGCGGCCGCCCTGCGTCACCACGATGAAGTACGGCACGTTGTAGCGCGCGGCTTCGCCGGTGGGCGCGCGGGTGGCGCGGAAATGCACGGTGGCGGTGACGTCTGCCTCGCGCCCTTTCTTGTCGTAGTCGCACTCGCCCTTCGCGTTCACGATGTCCATCGTGTAGAGGACGTTGCCGGGATCGGGCGTCATGCCCTGGCGGAACATGGGCTGATGCGAGGCATCCGCCAGCACCGCCACGCCGGGGCAGAAGGCGGGCTTGGACGATTTGCTCGCGCAACCCGTGAGCAGGGTGACTGCGGCAAGTACCAGAAGGGGCAACACGGCCGGTTTCATCGTTCCTCGCTTGACTTCCAATCCGCTGCGGCGTCACTGACCTTCGAAGCGCCGGCCCGGAAAGCGGCGCGAATGTAGCCAAGCGGACCCTGCATGGAAAGCCGCCAGACCAAACGTCCCTTAACGCTGCTCCTGGCCGCGCCACGGGGCTTCTGCGCCGGGGTGGACCGCGCCATCCGCATCGTGGAGCTGGCTTTGGCGAAGTTCGGGCCGCCCGTCTATGTCCGCCATGAGATCGTCCACAACCGCTTCGTGGTCGAGCGGCTGGAGCGGTTGGGCGCCGTCTTCATCGACGAACTGGACGAGGCGCCGGAAGGTGCGCATGTCATCTTCTCCGCCCATGGCGTGCCCAAATCGGTGCCCGCCGAGGCGGAACGCCGCAAGCTTTTCTACCTCGATGCCACCTGCCCGCTGGTCTCCAAAGTCCATGTCGAGGCCGAGCGGCATTTTCGCGCGGGGCACCAAATCGTGCTGATCGGCCATGCCGGCCATCCCGAAGTCGAAGGCACCATGGGGCAGCTGCCGGATGGCGAGATCGTGCTGGTCGAGACCGTGGCCGATGTCGAGCGCCTGAGCCTGCGCGACCCCTCCAGCATCGCCTACATTACGCAAACGACATTGTCGGTGGACGACACGGCTGAGATCGTGGCCGCCTTGCGCAGCCGCTTCCCGCTGATCGCCGGGCCGCACAAGGAGGACATCTGCTACGCCACCACCAACCGGCAGGACGCGATGAAAGCCATCGCGCCGCGCGCGCCCGTGGTGCTGGTGATCGGCGCACCCAATTCGTCGAACTCCAAGCGGCTGGTCGAAGTGGCGCTGCGCGCCGGCGCCGACCGTGCTGCGCTGATCCAGCATGCGGGCGATATCGATTGGTCGATGATCGGCGACGCGCCCGTCGTGGGACTTTCCGCCGGAGCCTCGGCGCCGGAGGATTTGATGGATGAGGTCGTCTCCGCCTTCCGCGCGCGTTACGACGTGACGCTTGAGGAAGCGGCCGTCACCCGCGAGGACGTGGCTTTCAACGTGCCGCGCGCGCTCGCCTCCTGATGCATATCGACATTTTCACCGATGGTGCGTGCTCCGGAAATCCCGGCCCTGGCGGCTGGGGCGCGATCCTGCGCACCGGCCCGCATGAAAAGGAAATCTCTGGCGGCGAGCCCGCGACGACGAACAACCGCATGGAACTGATGGCCGTGATCAGCGGGCTGGAGGCTTTGAAGAAACCCTCCGAGGTCACGATCCATACGGACTCGCGCTATGTGATGGACGGCGCCAGCAAATGGCTCGCGCGTTGGAAAGCAAACGGCTGGAAGACGTCAGACAAGAAGCCGGTGAAGAACGAAGACCTCTGGCGCGCGCTCGAGACCGCCCTCGAACGCCACGACGTCAAATGGCGCTGGGTAAAGGGCCACTCCGACCACGTCGAAAACGAACGGGCGGACGCGCTGGCGCGCGGCGCGATACCAAAATAATGCAGACACCTTGACCTCCCCCTTGCGGGGAGGTCGTAAAATGCCCTTCGCATTTTACGGGTGGGGGACTCCGAGCGCGCGGCTAACCCCCACCCGAAAACGCTACGCGTTTTCGACCTCCCCGCAAGTGGGGGAGGTCAAGAACCAGTTTTAAAGCTGCCCCAGCACGTGTTCGGCGCTCGACACCTGGAACGCGCCCGGCTCTTCGACGTTCAGCGCCGTCACGGTGCCGTTGTCGATGACCATGGAGAAGCGCTTGCTGCGCTGGCCCATGCCGAACTTCGATGCGTCCATCTCGAGGCCCATGGCGCGGGCGAGCTCGCCGTTGCCGTCGGCCAGCATGTCGACCTTGTCGCCGGCCTTCTGCTGCTCGCCCCACGCGCCCATCACGAAGGCGTCGTTGACGGAGACGCAGGCGATGGCGTCGACGCCCTTGCCGCGAATCTCATCGGCATGGCTCACGAAGCCCGGCAGGTGCTTGGCCGAGCAGGTCGGCGTGAACGCGCCGGGCAGCGCGAACAGAACCACTTTCTTGCCGGCGAAATAATCGTCGGTCTTAACAGGCGTCGGCGTGCCGCCCTGCATCTGCATCAGCGTCGCCGAAGGAACCTTGTCGCCCACCTTGATGGTCATCGTCTGTCTCCGTTGTTAATCCAAATTCCAGCCGTGGCGCTTGTAGCGCGGGGGGAGGCAAAGCGGCAAGAACATGCTAGAATTCCCGCATGACCAGGAAGGAAATCGAGGGCGCGAACTTCCTCGAGGGCAAGCTGCTCATCGCACTGCCCGGCATGAGCGATCCGCGCTTCGAGAGAACCGTCATATTCATGTGCGCCCATTCCACGGATGGCGCGATGGGATTGATCATCAACAAGCCCGTGAGGGATCTGGGATTCCAGGGCTTGATGAGCAAGCTTGGCGTGCGCGTCACCGCCAACACACCGGATTTTCCCGTGCTCTATGGCGGACCGGTCGAGACGGGCCGCGGCTTCGTGCTGCATTCCGGCGATTACGAGAGCGCGGACTCCACACTGCCGGTTTCGGAGGATGTGTCCCTCACCGGCACGCTCGACATCCTGCGCGCCATGGCCGAGGGCAGGGGGCCGCAGAAGGCGATCTTCGCGCTCGGCTATGCCGGATGGGGCGCAGGCCAGATCGAGAATGAGATCCGCCTCAACGGCTGGGTCCATTGCGACGCCGACAATGCCATCCTGTTCGATGCGAGTGTCGATGCGAAATGGGCAAGCGCGTTGCGCAAGCTCGGCATCGATATGTCAGGCCTGACCGTCCACGCCGGTCGCGCCTGACACCGTCGCCTCGACACCTTCGCGGTCCGGCGCATCCATGCGGTAGTGCCGCGCGATGAAGGCGAGCGCATCGGCGGCGGGAAGCGGCATGCTGAAGAAATAGCCCTGGCCGAATTCGCAGCCCATATCGGCGAGCCAGTTGGCGTCCGCCTCGCGCTCCACGCCTTCCACCACCACGCTGCGGCCCAGTTCCTGCGCCAGCTTGATGATCGAGCCCAGCACCACCGCGCCGTCACCATTTTCGCCGAGGCGGCTCGAGAGGAAACTCTTGTCGATCTTGATCGTGTCGAACGGCACGTCGGACAATTGACTGAGCGTCGAAAGCCCGGTGCCGAAATCGTCGATGGCGAGGCCCGCGCCGGCCGCGCGCAACCGGCCCAGGATCGCCTTGGCATCGTCGTGCGTGGCGATGGCGCTTTCGGTGACTTCCAGCTTCAGCGTCCCGGCACGAACGTTACCCGCCCCCAGCACGCGGCCGAAATCGCTCTCCAGCGCGCTGTCGCTCAACTGGCGGCGCGACAGGTTCACGCTGACGAAGAGCGGCGGCTCGATGGGGAAGAAGCGCTGCCACTGCGCCAAATCCTGCGCCGCACGCTCCAGCGCGAAGCGCCCGAGTGCAACGATAAGTCCGGTGGCCTCCGAATGCGCGATGAACTCGCCCGGCACGACAAGCCCGCGTGTCGGATGATGCCAGCGCAGCAATGCCTCGAAACCCGCCACGGTCGCATCCGACAACCGCACGATGGGCTGGTAGAAAACATCCATCTGCTTTTCGTCGAGCGCGCGGCGCAATTCGGATTCGAGCGTCACGGAATCCTGCGGCGCGGTGAGATCGGGGCTATAGAGCCGCGCGCAGCCGCCGCCTTGCCGCTTGGCCTCGATCAGCGCCAGCTCTGCGTTCTTGAGAAGGTCGAGTGGGTCTTCCGCCTGCCCGCCCAGCGCCACGCCGATGCTGGACGGCGCGAAGACGTTGCGGCCACCAAGGTTGATCGCGGCCTTGCAGCTCTCGACCAACTCCTCGCCGATCGCATCCGCCTCGCCCTCGGCGAAGACCAGCGCGAAAGCGTCGCCGCCGACGCGAAACACTTCCGCGCGGCCCTGGAAACGTTTGGACAGACGCTGCGCGATGGCGGCCAGCACCGCGTCTCCGCCCTCGTCGCCGAGGCTGAGATGGATCGACTTGAACCGGTCGATATCCAGCAGCGCGAAGACCACATGAGACAGTCCGCGCTGATCCAGAGCCTCCATCAGCGCGACGCGATTGCCAAGGCCGGTGAGCGGATCACGCAACGCACGATCCATCGCGGCAGCTTCCGACTCTTTGCGCGTCGTCACATCCGCCATCAGCCCGAGGCAGCGCGTGGCGCGTCCAGAGGTGCCCAGCATTGTCGCGCGCAGTTCGAACCACGGATAGCGCCCGCTCTCGCTGCGCGCCCGGAATTCGACACGGAAGGCAAGACCGGCTTGTCCGCGATAATCGGCGACGGCCTGCTTGTAGACTTCGCGATCATCGGGATGGATGCGCGCGATCCACGAGATATGCGGCAGGTTCTGTTCGCTTGAACCGAGGCCGAGTAGCCCAGCGCTCTCGCGCGAGAGGGTCACCGTGTCGCTGCGGAAATCGAGATCGAATACGCCTTGATGCGATGCGCCGATGGCGAGAAGGGCCGCTGTCGGCTCCGCTGGTTCGGCCGCAATCACCGGCGCGCGCGGTTCGATGATGATCGGCGGCGGCGCGATTGGCATAGCGGCGGCGGTGGCGCGCGTCGCGGGCAGGATCGCGATGCCCTCGCCGGCCGCGATGGCGAGCGCCATCAGCACAGCGCCAGCCGCAAGGAATCCGCCTGCCATGGCCGGCGCCATGGGATTATCCTGGAAGCCGCCCAGCGCCGCGACACCAGCGGCCGTCGCCACCAGCGAGAACACGGCCGCACTCGGCGCCGCCACGCGCGCGGCCTGCACGCCGAGCCGTCCGCGATGCACGAGATAGCCGGTGATGGCGGCGGTGCCTATCAGCAGCAGTATCTCGACGAGCAAAGTGGCTCCCGGCAATCCCACGAAGGCGAGCAGCGACAACACGGCGATCCCCAGCATGGCGCCGTTCAGCCAGCGCCGCGCGCCGGGTGCGAACTCTTCAACGGGTGCCACGATGTCCGTCAGCCGCAAGCCCGCGACTAGCGACAGCCCCGCGATCAGCGCCGACAATCCGTAAGGACCGCCGACGACCGTCGTCCAGCCCGCGTCGAACGCGCCGCTGGAGGAGAGCCGGCTGATGAAGATGGCGAGAAGGGTGAGCGCGGCCCAGCGCGGGGCTGCGTGGCCCGTCATGAAGGCGAGACCGGCGGTCATCAGCACGGCGGCGGCGATCAGGCCCTCGACGGCGGCCAAGAACACCGCGAGCTGGCGGATGTGGGAGATGATCGCGGGCTCCGTCCAGGCCTGCACGCTCGGATGATCCTCGACATTCTCCATCAGCATCGCCAGCGACACGGAGGCCGCGGGCGGAATGGTGATGCGCCAAGCGTGGCGGCCATAGGCGCGCGCCGCCTCGACGGTGACGTCGGGATCGGAACCGAAGACCTGCCGCAGCACCGGCCGGCCGTGCAGCGGGAAGAAGTGCAGCGCGCCGTCGGCCGGCTCGCCCGCCACCAGGATGCGCGTCACGGGCTGCACCGATTGGTTCACCGCCGTCATGATGAACCAGTGCGCGTCTTTCGACTGGCGCTCGCCGCGCAGGTTCTGTGGCGCGAGTGAATCTTTCAGATCGAGCAGCGCCGACTGCGTCGCGAAATTGATGCTGCCATGGGCGCGGGCATCGGCGGGGATTTGCGGCGCGGGCACGGGCGCGGCGGCCGTCGCCACCAGTAGCAGGAAGAGACCGGTGAGCACGCGTCCGGCGCGGATCACGCGAGCCGCGCCTCGTCCGCCAGCAGGGCGAACAGCACATGGTCCTGCCAGTCGCCGTTGATCTGCAGATAGCGCCTGGCGAGGCCTTCCTCGCGGAAGCCCGCCTTGGCGAGCAGGCTGCGCGACGGGCCGTTGTTCGGCAAGCACGCCGCCTCGATGCGATGAAGGCCGAGCGTGCGGAAGATGAAAGGCACCAGCGCTTTCACCGCGCCGTGCATGTAACCCTGGCGGGCGAAGCGCTCGCCGACCCAATAGCCCAGCGCGCAGCATTGCGTGACGCCACGGCGGACATTGGAAAGCGTGCAGCCACCGATCAGCGCATCATCCTCGCTGCGGAAGACGAAGAAGGCATAGGCCGTGTCGTGCCGCGCCTCGCGGGCATAGCGCTTCAAACGGCGGCGGAACGCGCCTTTGGAGAGTTCGTCCGTGGCCCAGACCGGTTCCCAGGGTGCCAGGAACGCGCGGCTGTCGCCCCGCACACGCGACCAGGCGAGGAAATCGGCCATGCGCGGATAGCGCAGATAGACGCCGTCACCCTTGATGATGGGCTGCTGGCCGCCGGGAAAAGTGAGCCCCCGCATGAAGGAGGCCATGGGCCCCTGGTTCATTCGGCCGCCCTGCGCATGGTGCCGAAGCGGGCGGCAAACGTCTCGTAGCTCTCGAGCTTGCCGAGTGGGCCGACGGCAGCGAGCGCCGGATGCGTCGTCGCCATCACGCGTTCGCCGAAGCGGCGCACCACGGCGGCATCCACCGCTTCCAGCTTGGCCAGCATCTCTTCCACGGAGACGACACGGCCATGGGCGGAGAGCGAGGCGGAGATTTGCTCGGTGCGCGCGGAGGGACGTTCCAATCCCATCAGCAATCCGGAGCGCAATTGCGCGCGGGCGCGGGAGACTTCCGCTTCGTTGGCGGTGGCGGCGAGCGAGGCCATCTCGCCGGCAATGACGGCGGAGATTTCGCCGGCTTCCGTCTCGCCCGTTCCGGTGTAGACGCCGATGGCGCCGCCATCCTGGAACGATTGCGAGAAGGCCGAGATCGTGTAGCAAAGCCCGCGCTTCTCGCGCGCTTCCTGGAACAGCCGCGACGACATCCCGCCGCCCAGCGCCGCGGCATAAACCTGCGCCGCGTAATAATCCGGATCGGCCTGGCTCACGCCCGGAAAAGCGTAAGCGAGATGGACCTGTTCGAGATCGTCGTCCTGGCGCTTCTCGCCGCCGCCGTAACGCGCGGCTTCGGCGGTGGGACCGGCGCCGGGACGAAACCCTGCGCTCTTCTCCGCCGCGAGCGCGACAAGCTCCGCATGGTTCACGGCGCCGGATGCGATGAGCGTCATGCCGCCGGTGCGATAATTGGCGCCCATGTAGCGCTGCAGATCCTCGCGGCTGAAATTGGAGACGGTCTGCTCGTCGCCCAAAATCGGAAAGCCCATCGGCTGGCCGGGATAGAGGGCTTCCTGGAGATGGTCGAAGATGATGTCGTCCGGCGTGTCGCGCGCCTGACCCAACTCCTGCAGCACCACCTGCCGCTCGCGCTCCAGCTCGGCCTGGTCGAAAGTGGGATGGCTGAGGATGTCCGCCAGGATGTCGACGGCCAGCGCCAGATCGGGCTTCAGAACGCGGGCATGGAAAGCTGTCGTCTCACGACTGGTATAGGCGTTCAGGAAACCACCGACCGCCTCGATCTCCTCGGCCAGGCTCTTGGCGGTGCGTTTCTCGGTGCCCTTGAAGGCCATGTGTTCCAGCATGTGGCTGACGCCCATGATGGCGCGCGTCTCGTGCCGCGCTCCGCAATCCACCCAGATTCCCACGGCGACGCTCTGGAGCCCCGGCATGGGATCGCTCACGACGGTCAAGCCATTGGGGAGTTTGGTGATTTCAATATCCATGGACCGGACGGCTCTCAAAGGAAGGACCTTCGTCTTAGAGCGGCCCGCGTCCTCGCGCAAATCTCGCGGGGACCCGCGATATCTGGTACCCGGATTCGGCAAAACTCCACATTTTGAGTGTTGTTTTCACAACCGGCGCCACTCCCACCCCCCTCGGGGTGGGTGGTGCGCGGTGTCAGCGATGTCAAAGAGCGTGACAGAGCAATACGGGAACATTCCTGCCCTGTCATGCGCCCTATCGCTCGACGAAAAGTCGCCCCTTCGAGACATGGTAGGCGAGGAACACGCCCAGCAGCCCCGCGGCGAGGCCGAACCAGGTGATCGCGTACTGCAAGTGGGAGTTGGGCAGATCCACCACCGTCTGTCCGCCTTTGGGCCAGCCGCCGGTGTTCGGCGTGGCGTCGGCTTCGATGATGACGGGGGCCGCGAGCGTGATGTGGTCGGATTTGGCGATGCCGGCGAGGTTGCGGGAGTACCAGACGCGCTTCTTCATGTCCGGCGCGGGTGTGAAGACGCTGGGCGGATCGGGCGTGCGCCAGATGCCGAAGACGATGCGCTCGCCAGTGGGCGGCTGGCGCGTCGCGGGGTTCAATAGCGTCATCGGGATGAAGCCGCGATCGATCAGCAGGGCGCGGCCGTCGTCCAGCTTGAATGGTGTCACGATGTGATAGACGGGCGCGCCTTCGGGACCGGTCGTGAAGACGAAGGCCTCGTGGCTGTTATCGTAGCGGCCTTTCAGCAGCACCGTGTGGTATTGCGCGCGCTCGCCCAGCACCAGCGCGCCGTCGAGTGACAGAGGCGGCGCCACCATGTTGGCGCTCATCTCCGCGATCAGGTCCAGTTTCCAGTGCAGGCGCTGGATCTGCCAGAAGCCCAGCGTAAGCAGCAGCGCGAAGGCGGGGACGAACCACAGCGTCGGCACGAGGAGCGGGCGAAAGCGCGGCCTCATTCTCCGAGCCGCCCCTCATGCGCCTGATGCTTGTATTGCTGGACCATCAGGAAGGCTTTCACGAGCCGCAAGCCGCCCAGCACCAGGATGAGGATGAGCGGTAGCCACAGCACGGCATGCACCCAATAAGGCGGCTCGTACTTCACCTCGACGACCAGCGCCGATCCGACCACCACGATACCGGCCAGCAGGATGACGAACACCGTCGCGCCGTCGCCCACATTGAATTGGGAATAGTCGAGGTCGCACGAAGTGCAGCGCGGTGCGATGTCGAGATAGCCCGCAAACAGCGCACCCTTCCCGCAGCGCGGACAGCGGGCGAGGAGCGTGGCAGAGAGAGTTGAAGGTTCGGTCACTCAAATCTCCCTCTCCCCCACCGGGGGAGAGGGCCGGGGTGAGGGGGTGGCGCAGCGAGCACAACGCGCCAGGCATCGCGCAGGCGGAAAGGCCCCCTCACCCTGACCCTCTCCCCCGGAGGGGGAGAGGGAAAGGACTACGCCGCCGACACGGGGCCTTGGCCCCAGACGTAGATGCAGGCGAAGAGGAACAGCCACACCACGTCGACGAAGTGCCAGTACCAGGCGGCGGCCTCGAAGCCGAAGTGGCGCGTCGGCGTGAACTGGTTCGCGATGGCGCGGCCGAGGCACACGATCAGGAACGTCGTTCCGATGATCACGTGCATGCCGTGGAAGCCCGTCGCCATGAAGAAGGTCGAGCCGTAGATCGCGTCGAAATTGCCGGCGCCGAGCGGGATATGCGCCGCATCGGTGAAGGGCAGACGCGCCAGGCCGTTGAAGCCGAAGGTGAAGGGCGCGTGCATGTATTCGTAAGCCTGCACGCAGGTGAACGACATGCCGAGGATCACGGTGAGCAGCAGGCCCTGGATCGCGCCCTTGCGGTCGCCCGTCTGCAGCGCGTGATGCGCCCACGTCACGGTCGTGCCGGAGGTGAGCAGGATCAGCGTGTTGAGCAGCGGGAAGTGCCAGGGATCGAGCGTGGTGATGCCGTTGGGCGGCCAGCTGCCGATGCCGAGCTGGTGGGGAAACAGCGCGGAATTGAAGTAGGCCCAGAACCAGGCCACGAAGAACATCACTTCGGAGGCGATGAACAGCACCATGCCGAAGCGCAGGCCCAGCTTCACCACCGGCGTGTGGTCGTGGCGCACGACGGACTCGTTGGCCACGTCGCGCCACCAGCCGGCCATGGTGTAGAGCACCAGCACGAAGCCAACGACGAACACCCACGGGATGCCCGCGAGCGCGCCGAACGCCTTCACGCCGTCGCCGCCGGAATTCATCCAGAAGATCGCGCCGATCAGCATGGTGAAGGCGCCCACCGAGCCGATGATCGGCCACGGGCTCGGATCGACCAGGTGATAATCGTGTTTCACGTCGCCATGCGCCATGGTCAAAGCCCCTCTAATCGAACCAGTTGGCCACTTGGCCACCCAAACGAACCATCGTCATCAGGAAGAACAGCAGGCCGATGCCGGTGAGTACCAGCCCCAGCGCGATGTTGCGCATCCTGCGTACACGCGCGTCGCGCGCCGGATCCCAGTTGTCATCGAACTTGGAGTCGCTCATCGCGTTCACATCCATGCTCCGGGAAGCAAGGCGATGTGAAGCGGCGCGATACCGATGAGCTTCTCAGCGATCAGGCTGGCGAACAAGGCGAAGAGATAGAAGATCGAAACCGCGAAGAGCCGCTTGGCCGCAGGCTCGCGCGTCTCGTCTTTCTCACGCAGCACGGTGACGGCGCCGGCGATCATCGCCAGGCCCATCACGGCGGAGACGCCGAGATAGAGCGGACCGCCCAGGCCGATGAAAGCGGGTGCGAGGCCCATCGGGAACAGTACCAGCGCATAGGCCAGGATCTGCCAGCGCGTGGAGCGCTTGCCCGCCACCACCGGCATCATCGGCACGCCCGCGCGGGCGTAATCGTCGGAGCGGAACAGCGCCAGCGCCCAGAAATGCGGCGGCGTCCAGAGGAAGGTGATGGCGACCAGCACGAGTGGCGCCAAGGTTACGTCACCGGTGACCGCGGCCCAGCCGATGGCGGGCGGCAAGGCGCCGGCGAGACCGCCGATCACGATGTTCTGCGCCGTGCGCCGCTTCAGCCAGAGCGTATAGACGCCGACATAGAAGAAGACGGTGAAGGCGAGCAGCGCGGCGGCCAGGATGTTGACCAGCACGCCCATCATCGCGACCGCGCCGGCCGAGAGCCACCAGCCGAAGGCCAGCGCCTCGCCCCGGCTGATGTGGCCGAGCGGGATGGGGCGCGTGGCGGTGCGCGACATCAAGGCGTCGATGTCGGCGTCATAGGCCATGTTGAGCGCACCCGACGCGCCGGCCGCCACCGCGATGCAGAGCAGCGCGGTGAAAGCCGTGAGCGGATGGACATGCCCCGGCGCCACGATGATGCCGGCGAGACCCGCGAAGATCACCAGCGACATCACCCGCGGCTTCAGCAGCGCGAAGAAATCGCCGACGGTAGCGATGCGTTGCCCGGGAAGGTAGGTCTCAGCGATTGCCATCAAGTGATCCGCGGCAGCTCGTTATAGGTGTGGAACGGCGGCGGCGAGGACAGGGTCCACTCCAGCGTCGTAGCGCCCACGCCCCAGGGATTGTCGCCCGCCCGGCGCTTGCGCGCGAAGGCTTCGGCCAGCATGGCGAGGAAGATGAGAACGCCGAAGCCCGCGATGAACGCGCCGATGGAGGAGACGAAATTCCAGCCGGCATAGGCATCCGGATAGTCCGCGTAACGGCGCGGCATGCCCTGCAGGCCCAGGAAGTGCTGCGGGAAGAACGCCAGGTTCACGCCGATGAACGTGATCCAGAAATGCGTCTTGCCGAGGAACTCGTTGTAGGTGTAGCCGGTGAATTTCGGGAACCAGAAATAGAAGCCCGAGAAGATGGCGAACACCGCGCCGAGGCTGAGCACGTAGTGGAAGTGCGCCACCACGTAATAGGTGTCCTGAAGCGAGGTATCGACACCGGCATTGGCCAGCATCACGCCGGTCACGCCGCCGATGGTGAACAGGAACACGAAGCCGATCGCCCACAGCATCGGCGTCTTGAACTCGATGGAGCCGCCCCACATCGTGGCGATCCAGGAGAACACCTTGATGCCGGTGGGCACCGCGATGACCATGGTGGCGAAGACGAAGTAGGCCTTGGTGTCGACCGACAAGCCCACCGTGTACATGTGGTGCGCCCAGACCATGAAGCCGATGAAGCCGATCGCGACCATGGCGTAGGCCATGCCGAGATAGCCGAACACCGGGCGCTTGGAGAAGGTCGCGATGACATGGCTGATCATGCCGAAGCCGGGCAGGATCAGGATGTACACTTCCGGGTGGCCGAAGAACCAGAACAGATGCTGGAACAGGATCGGATCGCCGCCTCCCGCCGCGTTGAAGAAGGACGTGCCGAAATGACGGTCTGTCAGCAGCATGGTGATCGCGCCGGCGAGGACCGGCAGCGACAGCAGCAGCAGGAACGCGGTGACCAGGATCGACCACACGAACAGCGGCATCTTGTGCAGAGTCATGCCCGGCGCGCGCATGTTGAAGATGGTGGTGATGAAGTTGATGGCGCCCATGATGGATGAGGCGCCCGCGATGTGCAGCGCGAAGATCGCGAAGTCCATTGCCGGGCCGGGCGAGCCTGTCGTCGATAGCGGCGCGTAGATCGTCCAGCCGCCGCCCACGCCGTTGCCGCCGGAGTCACCCGGAACGAACATCGAGATGATGAGCAGGGTGATGGAGAACGGCAGCAGCCAGAACGAGATGTTGTTCATGCGCGGGAACGCCATGTCCGGCGCGCCGATCATCAGGGGCACCAGCCAGTTGCCGAAGCCGCCGATCATCGCGGGCATGATCATGAAGAACACCATGATCAAGCCGTGCGCGGTGACCGCCACGTTATAGGTATGCGGCTCGCTGAAGACCTGCAGGCCGGGCTCCATCAATTCGGCGCGCATCAGCATGGAGAGCGTGCCGCCGACCAGGCCGGCCAGGATCGCGAAGATCAGGTACATCGTTCCGATGTCCTTGTGGTTCGTCGAATAGACGTACCGGCGCCAGCCATGCGGATGGTCTTCGTGCGAGGCGTGAGCAATGTCTGCCATGGGTCTCGTCCTTATTTCGCCGCGACGTCGTCGGCGACGGGATACTTCTTCTTCGCGGCGGCGAGCCAGGTGTCGTAATCGGCCTGGGAGACGACCTTCACCTCGATCGGCATGAAGGCGTGGAACTTGCCGCAGAGCTCGGAGCACTCGCCGTAATAGGTGCCGATCTGCGTGGCCTCAAACCAGGTCTTGTTGATACGGCCGGGCACGGCGTCCATCTTCACGCCGAACTGCGGCACCGCCCAGCTATGGATCACGTCGGAACCGACGGTCTCCACCACCACGATCTTGTTGACCGGAACGACCACCACATTGTCGACACCCAGCAGGCGCGGCTCGTTCGCCTTCTTCGCCGCGTCGTCCGACAGGCCCAGCGAGTCGTACTGGAAGTTCGGGCCGGGATATTCGTAGGACCAGTTCCACTGATGGCCGATCGCCTTGATGGTCACATCGGCGGGGGGAATGATCATTTCGTAATAGAGCAGCTTGAAGGACGGGATCGCGATCACCACCAGGATGAGCACCGGCACCAGCGTCCAGAGAACTTCCAGCAGCGTGTTGTGCGAGACCTGGCTCGGAACCGGATTGGCCTTCGCGTTGTAGCGGATGACGATCCACACCAAGAGGCCCAGCACGAAGATGCAGACCGCGGTGATGATGATGAAGACGAACTGGTGGAAATCCTCGATCCGCTGCATCACCGGCGTCACCGCCGGCTGGAACGTGGTGCCCCAGTTTACAGGCAGCGCCATGGCGCCACCCGTCAACGCCAGGGACCAGCCCAGCGCCCACATCCCAATTTTCGCTTTGCGCGTCATAAGGCGACCTCGAGTGCTTCGGCGGACTGCCCGGTCCGCCTGGAGATTCGTCCGACGGGTGTACGCGGCGCAACCCACTGAAGTCATTGCGACCTTATGCCACGCGGATGCTGGGGATAATGACACGGGTGGCGAAATCCGACGCCGCAATGATTATCTGGCATTATCCGAGCCATCCGACCCGATTTGGAGACACAACATGACGACCAGCGATTTCTTCTTTGGCCCCACCGGCATGGACCGGTCGCGGGTGGAATCGCTGGTGGACGATTCGCTGAAGGCCGCCGATGACGGCGAGCTCTACCTGGAATACCGCCAGAGCGAATCCTTCTCCTTCGACGACGGCCGGCTGAAGGCCGCCAGCTTCGACACCCTGCAAGGCTTCGGCCTGCGCGCCGTGGCCGATGAGTCCACCGGCTATGCGCACTCCTCGGAACTTTCCGAGGACGCCATCCGACGCGCCGGCAGCACGGTGCAGGCCGTCACCAAGGGCTATTCCGGCACGGCCGCCCTCGCCCCCGTCCGCACCAACACCAAGCTCTATACCGACATCGATCCGCTGAAATCGGCCGAGTTCGCCGCCAAGGTGAAGCTGCTCGCCGACATGAACGAATATGCCCGCAGCAAAGACCCCCGCGTGCGCCAGGTCACCGCGCGCATCCATGGCGAGTGGCGGACGGTGGAAATCATGCGCCCCGGCGGCGAGGTCTATCGTGACATCCGCCCGCTGGTGCGCATCGACACCAATGTCGTCGTCGAGCAGGACGGCCGTCAGGAGAGCGGCCATTTCGGCGGCGGCGGCCGTGGCGGCTATGAAACTTATTTCACGCCGGAATATTGGCATGCGGCTGTCGACGAAGCGCTGCGCCAGGCGCTGGTCAATCTCGATGCAGTGCCCGCACCGGCCGGCGAGATGAACGTCGTGCTCGGCCCCGGCTGGCCCGGCATCCTGTTGCACGAGGCGATCGGCCACGGGCTCGAGGGCGATTTCAACCGCAAGAAGACGAGCGCCTTCGCAGGGCTCCTCGGCCAGCGCGTCGCCGCCCCCGGCGTGACGGTGGTGGATGACGGCACCATCCCCGGCCGCCGCGGCTCGCTCACCATCGACGACGAAGGCACGCCCAGCCATCGCACCGTGCTGATCGAGGACGGCATCCTGAAAGGCTACATGCAGGATCGCCAGAACGCGCGACTGATGGGCGTGGCGCCCACCGGCAACGGCCGCCGCGAGTCCTATGCGTCGAGCATCATGCCGCGCATGACCAACACCTACATGCTGGGCGGCAACACACCGCCGGAGGAAATCCTCGCCAGCGTCGACAAGGGCATCTACGCGGTGAATTTCGGTGGCGGCGAAGTGGACATCACCAACGGCAAGTTCGTCTTCTCCTGCACCGAGGCCTACCAGATCGAAAACGGCAAGATCGGCCCCGCCATCAAGGGCGCCACGTTGATCGGCAGCGGCCCCGAAGCGCTGACCCGCGTGAAGATGATCGGCAACGACATGAAACTCGACTCCGGCGTCGGCGTCTGCGGCAAGAACGGCCAGAGCGTACCGGTGGGCGTGGGGCAACCGACACTGCGATTGGATGGGCTCACGGTGGGCGGAACGGCGGCGTAGGCGACACGCGCGGTTCCATCGGTTCCGCAAGTTCCGTCACATCGCCTTGAAACGCCCATCGCCCATGCGCGTTTTCTTCTGCAAGGGGCTCCAAGATCCGGAGCAATGGCATGAAGAAAGCCCTCACAACGGCCGCGCTGGCGGCGACAATCGGCATGGGTGCGCTCGCGCTCACCGCGACAAGCGCGTCGGCCTATATCGCCTGCAACTCGGCTGGCGACTGCTGGCACGTGCATGACCAGTACGCCTATCCGTCCAATGTCGGCATCGTCGTCCACGAAGACAACTGGAAATGGGACGAAGCGCCCACCGACACGACCGTCCATTACCGCTGGCACGAACACGAAGGCCGCGGCTATTGGCGCGACGGCGTATGGATCACGTTCTAACAACACCAATCGACAAGAAGAGGGCGGCCCACCGGCCGCCCTTTTTTTCACCAGGTGACATAGGCGTAAACCAGAAACCCCACCGTATCGAGCGCCGCATGCGCGACGAGCACGGGCCACAGCCGTCCCGTGCGCGCGAACCAATAAGCGAAGATCAAACCCAGCGGGATGATGCCGAAGACGCCCAGCGATCCGCGATAGAGGTGGTAGAGCAGCCGGATGGCGACGCTGACATTCACCGCCAGCACGTAATCATTCCTGTCGCGCTTCAATGCTGTGATGATGTAGCCGCAGACGAACACCTCCTCATACACCGCATTGACCAGCGACAGGCCGATCGCCGTGAGAAGCGGAAGGCCTGGCTTCACGGCCGCGCTCACGCTTGAGGATTGCGCGATGGCGGGCGTCAGCTTCACAGTCAGAGCCCAGACCGCCCACCAGACGAGAAACGAGACGAGGAACAACGCGATCCCCATGGGGACATCGGACCAGCGCGGCGACAGGCCGAGTTTCTTCGGCGTCCAACCCCGCACGGCGAGGAACGGCACCAGCACGAGAAGCGCCGCAGCCTCGCAGAAGACCGTGATGGTCAGGATCGGCGTGGCATGCCGGAGCGCCGCAAGCAGGCTGATATAGATCAGGAAGCCGAAAGCCAGCCCGATCACGATGGCCAGTTCTCCGCCGGCCGGAATGCTTTTCAGGAACTGACGCATGCGGAAATCCGAATCGATCCGGCTGGGTGACGGCTGGGCGATAGTGCAATCGGCGCGGCGCCCACGCTATCCTCACCCGTCACCCTACACGACATTGCGATGACCATCTTCAAGCTCTGCCACGCAGCGGAATGGACCGAGGCCAGGGGCGAATATGCCGGGTCCGAGAAAGACCGCGCGGACGGCTTCCTGCATTTCTCCACCGCGGCGCAGATCCCCGGCACGCTCGCGCGCTATTACGCGGACGCGGACGACCTCGTGCTGGTGGCAGTCGACGAAACAGCACTCGGTCCGGCGCTGAAATACGAGCCGTCGCGCGACGGGCAGTTGTTTCCGCATCTCTACGCGACGCTGCCGCTTTCCGCGGTGCAGTGGGTGCGGCCTGTCCCGCGCGGCGCGGATGGCGCGTTCGTGCCGCCGCTGTAAATCGGCTACGATCCGGCCAGCTACAACGGGGTATTCGATGCGCGACATCAGCGGACAGAAACGGGAATTGGGCGACGGTTTCAGCGTGGCGCGGGTGCTGCCGCAAGCGACGCAGCGCAGTGTGGGCCCCTTTGTGTTCTTCGATTATTTCGGACCGGTGGATTTCGCGCCCGGCCAGGGCATCGATGTGCGGCCGCATCCCCATATTGGGCTCGCCACCATCACCTATCTCTTCGACGGTTCGCAGGTGCATCGCGACAATCTCGGCAATGTGCAGGAGATCGTACCTGGCGACGTGAACTGGATGACGGCGGGCCGTGGTATCGCCCACTCCGAGCGTACTGGGCCCGAGGTTCGCGCGCGCGGCCATCGCATGCATGGCATCCAAAGCTGGGTCGGCCTACCGCGAGCCCATGAAGAGGATGCGCCGAGCTTTCAGCATGTCGCCGCCAGCGCGTTGCCCACGCGCGAGCAGGACGGCGTCACCTTGCGCCTCATTGTGGGCGAGGCGTTCGGCCTTTCCTCGCCCGTTGCCGTGCCGATGGAGATTTTCTACGCCGACGCCCAACTCAAAGCCGGACGCCGCATTGCGCCTCCCACTGGTTACGCCGAACGCGGCGCCATGGTGGTGGGTGGCACGGTCCTGGCCGGCGGCATGCAGCGCGAAGATGGCGCCATGATTCTTTTCGACAGCGCCGAGAGCCTGGAGATCGAGGCCGTCACAGACGCCCGCGTGATGCTGCTGGGCGGGGCACCTCTGGATGGTCACCGGCATGTCTGGTGGAACTTCGTCTCCAGCTCCACGGACCGCATCGAAAAGGCCAAAGCCGCCTGGAAATCCGGCGAATTCGCCCGCATCCCGGGCGACGACAAGGAATTCATCCCGTTGCCCAAATAGGCTTGATGCGCCCAAGTACCTTGATGCGCATGAACCATGCGCATAGCCTATGCGCATGGCTGACCAATTCTCCGACCCGCCCCGCCCCTTCCGCCGCGACATGCCGCATATCGGCGAGCGCCCGAAGCCCGGCCCCAAGCGCGCCGTGAATCTCTCCGTCGATGCTGCAATCCTTGAGGAGGCGAAGGCAATGAAGATCAACCTCTCCCAGGCGCTTGAAGACGACCTGCGCCGTCGGACCAAGGCAGTTCGTGAGCAGAAATGGCGAGAGGAGCATCGCGAGGCTCTTGATTCCTACAACCGCCTGATTGAACGCGCCGGCGTCTTCGGCGAGGAACTGCTGGATCTCGATGACGATCCGCCAGTTTGACGTCTATCCGACACCGTTGCGCGCCTCCAGGGAGGAGCGCCCATATGTAATGGTCATGCAATCGAGCGTGATTGACAGCCAGTCGCGGGTTTGCGCACCACTCGTTGCGGAGCGGTTCATCCGGCCTGATGGCCGGCTAAATCCGCGCTTCGAAATCGAGGGCCGGAATTTTTATCTTCATCCAGTAGAGTTGATCACGCTCGCGGTGCGCGTGTTGCGCATCCCCGTCGCCAATCTCGAACACGAACGTTATCACATCATCTCCGCGATCGATCTCGTCTTCACCGGTGTCTAGCCGTGGCGCAGTTTGAGCGCGACGATGGTGAGGGACAGCGCGCAAGTGATGCCGTTGGCCGCGATCAGTGGGCCGTCGCCCACCATCAGGCCATAGACGAACCACAGGAACGTGCCGAGCGCGAGCACGGCGATCCAGCCCATCGAGATGTCGGCCGTGGAGCGCGTCGTCCAGGCTTTGTGGACCTGCGGGATCAGCGCCACCGTCGTGCAGAACGCGGCCGTGTAGCCGATCAATGACGCAAACATCGCGGATTGTCCCCAGCCCGAAGCACCGTGCGACCGTGCCGTAGGCCGCGCGCGATGGCAAACTGACGCCATGGACGAGTCTCACTTCATCGCGGCGATCCTCGAGAACCGCTTCAACCGCGCGATACTGGACGGGTTGCCGGCGCTCGGCCTGCCCGATGCGTGGATCGTTTCCGGCGCATTGTTCCAGACGGTGTGGAACCTGAAGACAGGCCATGCGCCGGAGCACGGAATCCGCGATTACGACATCTTCTATTTCGATCCCGATGTTTCCTGGGAGGCGGAGGATCGCGCGATCCAGAAGGCGGCGGCGCATTTCCCGGGCGTGTTGGTGGAACTGCGCAACCAGGCGCGCGTGCATCTTTGGTATGAAGAGAAATTCCACATGCCCTATCCGCCGCTCACCCGCGCGACGGACGGCATCGACCGCTTCCTTATGCACAACGCGCAAGTGGGTATTCGCAGAAACGCGGCGGGATATGAGGTTTATGCACCGCGCGGCTTTGGCGACATCGATGCCATGATCATCCGCCCCAACATCACGGCGAATTTTCACCCTGATCGCTACAGGGAAAAAGCATTGCGCTGGAAAGAGCACTGGCCCGGGATTACGATCCTGCCAGCCCCAACGGAGGACCTCCCATGAAATACAACCAGCTCGGCAATACCGGAATGTTCGTTTCGGAAATCTGCCTCGGCACCATGACGTTCGGCGGTGCGGGCTATTTCAAGGTCGTGGGCGAAGTGAACCAGAAGGACGCGACCGGCATCGTCTCGCGCAGCCTGGAAGCCGGCGTGAATTTCCTCGACACCGCGGATGTCTATTCCGTCGGCCTCTCCGAAACGATCACCGGCCAGGCGCTGAAGGATATCGGCGTGAAACGCTCCGACGTTCTCATCGCCACCAAATGCTATGGCCGCATGGGCAAAGGCCCGAACGACCTCGGCGCCAGCCGCGGCCACATCATGGATTCGGTCGCGCAGAGCCTGGAGCGCCTCGGCACCGATCACATCGACCTCTATCAGATCCACGCGCAGGACTCC
The DNA here is from genome assembly GCA_036489435.1 of Rhizomicrobium sp. GTDB lineage: Bacteria > Pseudomonadota > Alphaproteobacteria > Micropepsales > Micropepsaceae > Rhizomicrobium. The sequence goes on from DASXFU010000002.1 coordinate 58,264, forward strand.
GTTACGCCGGTGGAAGAAACCGTGCGCGCACTGGACGATCTCACGCGACAGGGCATGGTGCGCTATGTCGGCTGCTCCAACTGGCAAGCCTGGAAGCTGATGAAGGCGCTGGGCCACGCGCAGCATCACAACATGGCGCGCTTCGACAGCCTGCAGGCCTATTACTCCATCGCCGGCCGCGATCTGGAACGCGACATCGTCCCGTTGCTCGAAGACCAGAAGGTGGGCCTCATGGTGTGGAGCCCGCTGGCCGGCGGCTTGCTCTCCGGCAAATACGGCCCCGGCTCCAACGGCCCGGAAGGCGCGCGCCGCACGGCGTTCGATTTCCCGCCGGTCGAGAAAGACCGCGCCTGGAAATGCATCGACGCCATGCGCGAGATCGGCGCGAAGCATGACGCCAGCGTGGCGCGCGTGGCGCTGGCCTATGTGCTGGCGAAACCCTTCGTCACCACCGTCATCATCGGCGCCAAGACGATGGAGCAGCTCGACGACAACCTCGCCGCCGTGGGCCTCAAGCTCACCGCGGACGAGATGGCCAAGCTCGATGAGGTGAGCGCGTTGCCTGGCGAATATCCTGGCTGGATGCTGGCCCGCCAGGGCGCGGAGCGCCGTCCGCAGCCGAAATGATGGCGGCCTGACGGCGCGTCCCGAAGCGTGCTATAGAGCGCCCCTCAAATGAGGGGGAAACAATGCGCACACTTCTGATGATCGTGGGCTTTCTGGCCTTTGTCGCGGGCCTGATCTGGATTGGCCAGGGCCTCGGCTACATCACCTGGCATCCGTCCTTCATGAAGCCGAGCTTCATGGTCGGCGATATGCACTGGACCTATTACGGCGCCGGGCTGTCCGCGCTGGGCCTCGTGATCATTCTCTTCGCGCGCCGCCGCTAATCAGCGTTTCTTCCTGACGAAGACAAGTTCCGGATCGGCCGGGTCGAGATTCTCGATCCGGCCGCTGGGCTCGTAGCCGCGCGCCGTGAGCAGTGCACGCATCGCCGCGTTGGACTCGTTGGTCGAGGTGAAGAGCATCGGCGCCGTCACCGCGCGCTCGATGGCGGTGAGGATTGCGCTGCCCGCGCCGCCGCGCCGCGCATCTTCCGCCACGAACAGCAGCTCCACGAAATCGCGGCCGAAGAAATTGCGGCTGAGCACGCCGTAACCCACCACGCGCCCCGGGCGCTCCGCCACCCAGCAGTGTCGCGCCGCGATGGCGGCATCCACCATCTCGCGCCGCGCCAGGTCGCGCGCCATCGCCGGATCGATCGCGGCAATCGCGCGCCGGTCGCTCGTCCCCGCATGCCGGGTTCTCATATCCATCGCCAACAGGATACGCGCAAAACAGGTCAGCGGTTCAAAGAAAATTGTATTCCCGGAAGAGCGGCTTCATGTCGCCGTTCCAGTTTTTGTGGAAGTGCTCGAGCAACTCCTCGGCGCGGGTCTGGCGGCGGGATACGAGTTCGCGCAAGGGGTTGAGGAAGCCTTCTTCCGTCATGCCGACGGAGTCCTGCGCGGCGCGGCGGCGCAAGCCGGCGGCGGAGATTTCCAGCATCTGTTCGGCCAGGTCGCCGACCGTCCGTGTACGGAATGGTGTGGCGAAAGCGAGGCGGGGCACGGCGTCGCGCATGGCCCAGCGCTCCTCGTCCGTCCAGTCCTTCACGAGGTCCCACGCCTCGTCCAAAGCCTGCTGGTCGTAATAGAGGCCGACCCAGAGCGCCGGCAATCCGCAGATGCGCCGCCAGGAGCCGCCATCGGCGCCGCGCATCTCCAGGAATTTCTTGAGGCGCACTTCGGGGAAGATGGTGGTGAGATGATCAGCCCAATCGGCCATCGTTGGCGTGATGCCTTTCAGCTCGTCGATCTTGCCGGCCATGAAGTGGCGGAAGCTCTTGCCCGCCACGTCGATATATTTGCCGTCGCGATAGACGAAATACATCGGCACATCGAGCGCGTAATCGACATAGCGCTCGAAGGACATGCCGTCTTCGAACACCCAGGGCAGCATGCCGGCGCGGGCGTTGTCGACGTCTTTCCAGATCTGCGATCGGTAGGAGAGGAAGCCGTTCGGCCGCCCCTCGCGGAAGGGCGAGTTGGCGAACAGCGCGGTCGCCACCGGCTGCAGCGCGAGGCCGACGCGGAATTTCTTGACCATGTCCGCTTCGGACGAGAAATCGAGATTCACTTGCACCGTGCAGGTGCGGAACATCATCTCCAGCCCGTAGCCGCCGACCGTGGGCATGTATCGCCGCATGATCTTGTAGCGGCCCTTCGGCATCATGGGCACTTCGTCCAGCCGCCAGTCGGGCGCGTAGCCCAGGCCGATCACGCCGGCGCCGAGTTCGTCGGCCACGATGCGCACCTGCTCCTGATGCGTGTTCACCTCCGAGCAGGTCTCATGCACGGTTCGCAGCGCGGCGCCGGAGAGTTCGAACTGGCCGCCCGGCTCCAGGCTGATGGCGCCGTCCTTGCCGGTGAGGCCGATGATGTACTCGCCCTCCATCACCGGCTCCCAGCCGAAGCGGCGCATGCCTTCGAGCAGCGCGCGGATGCCGGGGCGGCCTTCATAGGGAACGGGCCTGAAGGTCTTCAGATCGTAGACGAATTTCTCGTGCTCGGTGCCGATGCGCCAGGCATCGCGCGGCTTGGAGCCCTCGGCCAGATGGCGCACGAGGTCGTCGCGCGAACCGATCGGCCCGCCGGCAGATTGCGGGATGGACATGCGCCTCCTCCTGGCACCGGCCGGGTCTCGATTACCCCTTCGGCGGTGTGTAAATTCTGAATCGGACGTTCAGTTTTCGCTTATGTAAGCGCAGGGCCTCGCCATGACAACGCCTGACTGGCCTCTTCCGAGTTCTACACTGCGTATTCGTTTTTGCGTTTTCGAGGTTTTTGCGGCAGCTCCGAATTGTTGTTGCAAATCAAACGGCCAAACAGTATGTTCCTTTTTCGTTCCAATGTCAAGAAGGCACCAGTGCCAGCGGCCCCGCGAGGGGACCGCCGCACCGGAACCAGAGGGAGTTTTACGAGCGAACGCCGCTGAACGGGAAGGAGCCGAAGCTGCCGGCCTTCACGTTGCCGCTCATGGTGGCGTCGGCATAGGTGCCGGCGAATTCGAGCGTCATCGGGAACGGGGTCGTGATGGACACCTTCCACGAGATGTTGGCGCCGTCGATCTTGCCGTCGGCGATCTGCTGCGTGCCGCCCTGGCCCGAAGCGGTGCCGGTCAGCGTGCCGCCGTCAGCCTTGAAATCGATATCGGACTTCTGCGCGCCCATGGGCGACTGAACAGTGACTGTCCACTTGCCGTCGATCGACATGAATGTTTCCTCCTGGGGATGATGGCGCGCATCTAAGATACTTAACCGTGGGCGCGCAAGTTCCTGATCGAACTAATCATGCGCCCAATCGCCCGCAAGCGCCTGCCACACGGAAAGCGCCGCCAATGCGGCGGTATCGGCACGCAAGATGCGTTGACCCAGCGTCAATGGTGTCACGAAAGTTTCAGCCCTGAGCCTGTCGCGCTCGCTCCGGTCGAAGCCGCCTTCGGGACCGGTTAGGATGGCGCAAGGCGCCGTGCCAGTACCGCGCACCGCCTGCGCGATGGGTTTCGCCTCGCCCCCTTCGTCGCAGAAGAACAGGCGCCGCTCACGCGGCCACGACGCCAGCAATTTCTCCAATGTCACCGGCTCGCGGATCTCCGGAACCGTTAACCGCCCCGATTGCTCAGACGCCTCAACGGCATTGGCCAGCATGCGCTCCGTATTCACGCGCGTGACGATGGTGCGCCGCGTGAACACCGGCACCAGCGCGCGCACACCGAGCTCGGTGGCCTTCTGCACGACATAGTCGGCTGGCGTCTTCTTGATCGGCGCGAAACAGAGCCAGATGTCCGGCACCTCATCCTGCTTCGCTATCTCTTTCTCGCAAGCCAGCACGCAACCGCGCTTGGTCACTTCCGTGACACGCGCCAGCCACTCTCCGTCGCGCCCGTTGAACAGCGACACGAAGTCGCCCGCCCGCGCCCGCATCACATGCAGCAGATAATGCGCCTGCGAGTCCGATAGCGAGACACGTGCGCCATCGCCCAGCTCCGCCTCGACATACAGCCGCACTTTGCCACCGGGTTCGGTGAGTTCGGTCACTTGGGCTTCTTTCGCGTCTTTTTCTTGGGCAATTCATCGCCCGGCATGGGAGAGTTGCCTTTTCCCGCCTTGCGCAGGACGGCTAAAGCCGCTCCGGGAACAGCGCGAGCCGTCCGTTCGGAGAAATAGCGTTGGGTTTCCTCTGCAGAGTATCTTCTACGCATGACGCGTCTGTCCGTTGGCCGCTAAGTTTCGCAAATCATAGGAAGCATGCAGCAAGTGCCTCGACGCGCGAAGGGCAAAATGGTAATAGGTATTACGTAATACAGGTATACCGCCATGAACAAACCTTTGCTCAGCCGATTGACCTCCAAAGGACAGGCGACCATCCCGGTCGCGGTTCGCAAAGCCTTGCGATTGAAGGAGGGCGACAGCGTTCTCTTCGCGCTCGACAAGGGAAAGGTGACAATCCGCAAGGCCGAGGTTCTAGACCGCGCCTTCCTCAAGCTGGCGGAGGCCGCCTTCGATGATTGGAACAGCCCCGAGGATGAGGCCGCGTTCCGTGACTTATAAACGATGGGACGTCGTCGCGATCAACTTTCCCTTTATCGAAGGAACCGACTCAAAGCGACGGCCCGGCGTCATCGTTTCGTCCGACCGTCTCTATGCGGATCATGGAATTTATTGGATAGCCATGGTCACCACGGCCAAAGCAGGCATTCGCCAAAGCGACATCGCGATATCCAATCTCGAGAAGGCCGGATTGCGCGAAAGCTGCGTCATCCGTGTTGCCCGGATCACGGCCGTCAGCGATTCATTGATTGATCGAAGGTTGGGAGAAATCACCAGCAAAGATCGCAATGCGGTTATCGCGCTTCTGCGCCAGTTCGTTCCATGACTTCGTCAGCTCCTGCCGACGCCATCCCGCACACCTGGGTCGATCAGATGCCGGGCGACGTGCAGCCTTACTTGCGGCTCATGCGGTTGGACCGGCCGATTGGGACGTGGCTGTTGTTCTGGCCGTCTGTTTTCGGGCTGGCGTTGGGGGCGCGGGCGAGCGGGTTCGATGCGGCGCGGGATGTCTGGCTGGCGGTGCTCTTCGCCGCCGGCAGTCTGGTGATGCGCGGGGCGGGGTGCACCTATAACGATATCGTGGATCGCGACATCGATGCCGGCGTGGCGCGAACGCGGGGGCGGCCGATACCGTCCGGCGCCGTGAGCGTGAAGCGGGCTTGGGCGTTCCTCGCGGCGCAGTGTCTGGTGGGGCTCGCCATCCTGCTGCAGCTTAACCGGTTCTCGATCGTGCTGGGCGCGGCGTCGCTGATCCTGGTCGCGATCTATCCCTTCATGAAGCGGGTGACATGGTGGCCGCAGGCGTGGCTTGGGTTCACCTTCAATTGGGGCGCGCTGCTGGGCTATTCGGCGCAGACGGGGCATCTCGCCCTGCCCGCTTACCTCCTCTACGCCGCCTGCTTCTTCTGGACGCTGGGTTACGACACGATCTATGCGCTGCAGGACGTGGAGGACGATGCGCTGATCGGCGTGAAATCCACCGCGCGGCTGTTTGGCGCGCGCTCTGGTGGCTGGATCGCGGGGTTCTATGGCGTGAGTTTCGCGCTGCTGTTGATGGCGGGCGAGTCGGGCTGGCTGGGCTGGCAGTTCCTCGTGCTCGCTCTGCCCGCGGGCGCCCATCTCGTCTGGCAGGCGGCCAGCGTCCGCACCAACGATCCGGAGCGATGCCTTAGACTGTTCCGCGCGAATCGCGATGCCGGGTTTTTGATCGCGCTCGCGCTCGTCCTGGCATGCTATAGAGTCTGACAACTGGGAGGCCTTCCATGACTTTCGCCACGGTTCCGCATTCCGTCATCGCGCTCGTCATCTACGCGCTGTGGGCCATCGCGCTGGCGCTGATGGTGGCCGCCGACCGCACGCTGATGGTGATGGGCGGCAAGGCCAAGCTCACCGACTTTACGCCCGGCACGCAGCACGGCACGGAGTCCTACTGGCGCATCAACCGCGCCCAGGCCAACACGGCCGAGAACCTCGCCATCTTCGCCGCCATCGTGCTGTCGGGATGGGTCGCGGGGCAGGAGAGCCACCTCTTCAACCTGCTCGCCGTGATCGTGGTGATCTTCCGCGTGATCCAGTCCTTCATCCACATGATGTCCGGCTCGACCTTCGCCATACAGATGCGCTTCGGGGCCTTCGCGGTGCAGGTGGTTTGCGAGATCTGGATGGCGGTGCTCGTACTGATGACGGCGAACGTGATCTGATGCCGTCGCGCGAGACCGTCGAGCGCTTCGTGGCCATGGTCGTGTCGGGCAAGCACGACCAGGCGATCGCGGATTTCTACATGCCGGACGCCACCATGCAGGAGAACCTCACCCCGCCGCGTAAGGGCCGCGACGGCTTGGTGGCGCGCGAGCAGGCCACCATGGCGGCCTTCGCCGAGATCCACACGACATGCGTGCCGCCCGTGCTGATCGCGGGCGACACGGTGGTCGTCCACTGGATTTTCGAGTTTGTGAAAGCCGATGGCGGCCGCTTCACCATCGAGGAACTCGCCCATCAGCGCTGGGACGGCGACAAAATCGCGGAAGAACGCTTCTATTACGACCCGGGCCAATTCAAACCGGCCTCCTGAGAAACCGCCCTCCCCTTGAGGGTTGAGGCCGCGACAGCGGCCGATACCGATAATTTGCGAAGCAAATTTCGGGGTGGGGTCGGAGCACGGACCCCACCCCGAAAAATCCTTCGGATTTTATCGACCCTCCCTCAAGGAGAGGGTGATATAATTGGATCATGGCCATAACCCGTTTCGATCCGACCGAGAAATTCACGCCTGAGGAACTTGCCGCCGTACGCGGGCGCTCCGACGTCACCGGCGCGCTTTGCGTGGCGCATGCGTGGCTGGTGATCGCGGCGTCGATGATCGTGTTCGCGGTGCTGCCCAATCCGCTCACCTTCCTGATCGCGGTGGTGCTGATCGGCAGCCGGCAATTGGGCCTCGCCATCCTGATGCATGACGGCGCCCATGGCGTGTTGATGCGCAGGCGCGCGCTCAACGAATTCGTCTCGCAATGGTTCTGCGCCTATCCGGTGTTCGCCGACACGATCCCCTATCGCCACTACCACCTCGTCCATCACCGCACGACGCAGCAGGCGGACGATCCGGATCTGGCGCTCTCAAAGCCCTTCCCCATCACGCGCGCCAGCTTCCGCCGCAAGATCATCCGCGACCTCACCGGGCAGACGGGCTTCAAGCAGCGCCGTTCGCAACTCCGCGCGGCGCTGGGCAAGAAGGGCGAACCCTTCAAGGTGCGCGCCGCCACCTTCCGCAAGAAGCTGGGCGGACCGCTGGCGGCCAACGCCGTACTGCTCGCCGTGCTCACACTGGCCGGGCGCTGGTATTTCTATCCGCTGTTCTGGCTGTTGCCGCTACTCACCTGGCAGCAGGTTATCACCCGCGTGCGCAACATCGCCGAACACGCCGTGGTGCCGGACAATGACGACGTCTTCCGCAACGCGCGCACGACTTACGCCGCATGGTGGGAACGCGCGCTGTTCGCCCCGTACTGGGTGAACTACCACGTCGATCATCATCTGCTGTTCTACGTGCCCTGCTACAACCTGCCGGGCCTGCACGCGATGCTGCTGGCCAAGGGTTATGGCGACAGGATGGAGATCAAGCCGGACTATCTCTCCATCTGGAGAGAAGCCACGTCGCGGCAAGAGGCACCGGCTGTTGCCGCTTAGTCCACTTCTCTATCCATAAAACAAAATCACCATCACAGAACAAACCGTCATGGCCGGGCTTGTCCCGGCCATCCATAAACGCGGTCTTTGCCGAAAAGATAATGGCCATCGCTCTTACTTTTCCACCGCGGGTATGGGTGGCCGGGACAAGCCCGGCCATGACGATTTTGTTTTATGGAGAGAGAAGCGCGGCGCTCTAAATCGAGTGTCTACTTCTCAACCTTGGCCGGTTTCCTGCGCCAGCCCATCCGCAATCCGCGCACCAGCGTCATCACCGTCATCAGGCCGACCCAGCCCAGGATCGCGCGGAAGGCGAAGACGAAGCCGGCGAAGATGGAGTTGTCGGTATAGTTGGCGAGATTGCCGAAATGCCAGTCGTAGATTTCCGGAACGTCGAGCACGAGCGCGCCGGCGAGCTGGTCGCCCGTGAAGCGCCAGAGCTGGTCGCCGGTGACCTTGGCGTTGTCGACCACGCCGTCCTCGTTCTCGAACATCTGCGAATAGGGCAGCGCGTGCACCACTGTCGTCGTCACGGCGGTGAAGCCCAGCGTAAGGAACACGGCGCCGACCAAAAGAATGATGCGGCCGATGGAGATCTGCGTGCCGGCGGCGGCGGCTTCCGCCTGCGCGGCCTTGAGGCTCGCCTCGCGCGCCTCACCCGTCACATTCGCGCGGTCGAGCAGGCTTTCGATGCGGCGCGGATGGGGCGGGGAGTCCAGCATCAGCGGGAAGATCATCACGGCGCCGGCGAGCACCACGGCCAGCGCGTTGATCATCAGCACCATGGAGAAGAACACCCAATAGCCCGAGCCGTTGACGCCCGTCTCGAAGCGTCCCGGCAGCACATTGGCGAGCCAGGGATGCGCGCTCGTCATCGATGTAACGAGAACCAGCGCCAGGATGGTATTGATGGCGACGAAAACGAGCAGCAGCCTGATGCCCGTGAAACCCTTCGGCATGACACGCCCTCGATAAGCACGCCCCGCAGCATCATAATCGTTTGCAATGGATTCACCAAAGGCCATGGATACACTCTCCTTCGTCCGCGCGAACACCGGCATCGTCAGCCCTCCCCTGACACCGGAATTGCGCCTGCACCTTGCTGTTGAGGTATTGCCCCTGTGGCGCAAGACGGAAAGTGAACTCGAGGCAATGGGTGTGCCTCCGCCCTACTGGGCCTTCGCCTGGGCAGGCGGACAGGCGCTGGCACGTTACATTCTCGACAACCCGAACATGGTGAACGGCCGCACGGTGCTGGATTTCGGCGCGGGTTCCGGCCTCGTCGGCATCGCGGCGGCGAAAAGCGGCGCGCGGAAGGTTACGGCAGCGGACATCGACGGCTACGCGCAGGCGGCCATCGCGCTGAACGCGGCGCTCAACGATTGCGATGTGAATGTCGTGACCGAAGACGTGATCGACTCGCGCGGAGACTGGGACGTCATCCTCTGCGGCGACATGTGCTACGAGCGCCCGCTGGCGGAGCGTCTGCTCGCCTGGCTGCGCGAACGCGCAGGCGATGGCGTGACCGTTCTGCTCGGCGATCCCGGGCGTTCGTATTTCCCGAAATCCGGCGTCGAGAAACTCGCGACCTATCGCGTGCAGACGACGCGCGAGCTGGAAGACGCGGAGATCAGGGAGACGAGTGTGTATCGGGTGATCGTGTAACTCACCGTCGATACTCTCAACCCAACCCAACCCAACCCAACACACATCGTCATGGCCGGGCTTGTCCCGGCCATGACGATTTGATTTGTGTGGTGAAGTCACCTGCGCGGCGCAGGTCCCGTATATCTCGCTCTCGGGCGGATCAGCGTGCGGCTTTCGAGTTGTTCGATGGCGTGGGCGACCCAGCCGGCGAGGCGAGCCATCGCGAACAGAGTCGTCTCGCTGCCGACAGGCAATTCCAGCATGCGGCGCATCACGGCCAGAGTGTAATCGATATTCGCGAAAGCGCCGGTGGCTTCGGCGATGCGGTCGGGCACTTCCACGGCCAGCCGCTTGTCGGCGCCCAGACGGATCAACTCTTCCATCAGCGACACGCCGCGCGGATCGCCTTTCACATAGACCATGTGCCCGAAGCCGGGGAAGCGTTCGCCCAAAGCCACGCGCTCGCGCACGATGGCGGCGATGTCGCCTGTCACGAAGGTGTCGACCAGCTTGGAGGCGAGCGGGCCCACGCCGCCATGCTTCGGACCTTTCAGCGCCACAAGCCCTGCGATCACCGCATCGTAAAGCGAGATGCCGGTGGAGGCAGCGCAGCGCACCGTGAAGGTCGAGGGATTGAGTTCGTGATCGGCGAGCAGCACCAGCGCGCGGCGGATCAGCTCCTCCGCATGTTTGTGCTTCGGCGCCCAGGCGCGCGCGATCTGCCTGTGCAGCGGATCGGCGGAGGGCTCCGCACTGAGCATCGCGGCGATGCCGAGGCGCAGGATGCGCGCGCCCACCGCCGCACGGCCTTCGCTGACGCTGTTGTAAGCGCGCGGATCGGCTTCGGCGGCGAGCGACAGCACGGCGACGGCGCGATCCATCGGGGCCGCATCGCGCGCGGCGTCCAGAATCTTTTTCATCGCGGGCGAGACGATGGGCAGATTGCTCTTCGCGAAGGGATCGAAGGCCTTCGCGTCCCACAGCAAGGTCGCCGCCTGCTCGAACGTCGCCTTCTGCGACAGGGCTACGGCGTGTACCCCGCGATAGATCGGTCCCTCTTCCGTGATGGTGGAAACGGCGCTGTCCATCACCGGCAAGTCGGCTGCGCGCAGACCCTGCCCTTCCACCAGCGGCGCGCGGCGGTTCTTCAGGCTGCGCACATCCTCCGCCCGGTAGCGGCGGCTTCGCGCGCTCCCCCCCGGCTCCGACCGGATCAATCCGCGGCTGACATAGGCATAGAGCGTGGCGGGCGAGACCGAGAGCTCGGCCGCGGCTTGCGGAGCGGAGAGATAGAGCGGTTCGTTGGAATTATTCATATTGATTAGCCTAATCAAGATTGATCAATACGTCTAGCCGCCCGATCTTTTGTGCAACGCAACATAGACGGAGGTTCAAAAATGACCCTGCAGCCCGCGAAATCCCCCATCGGCCTGGACGGCGTTCCCGCGGCCGAAACCGCTCTCAGCCATGTCGACGGCGCCAAGGGCGAGCTCATCATCGCTGGAGAATATGTAGCCGACCTGGCTGGGCGCTCCAGCTTCGAGGGCGTCACAGCGCGGCTGTGGTCCGCCGCCACCGGCACGCCGATCAGCGAGGCGGAGGTCCGCGCCGCACTCGGCGAAGCCCGCGCCCGAGCCTTCGCTCGCCTGCCTGTATTGCTCGCCGCGAGCGACGGCCTCTCTATCGTGGACGGCTTCCGCGCCGCGATTGCCGGGTTGCGGGCTGAAAACGGTCTTACCCACGACGCAACCATCGTGGGCGCCCTGCCCGTGATCGCCGCCGCGCTGGTTCAGCGCGCGCAAGGCAATGCGCCGAACTTCCCGAGCCCCACGCTCGGCCACGCCGCCGACACGTTGAAGATGCTCCACGGCAGCGCGCCCTCCGCCAGCGAAGCCGCCGCGCTCGACGCCTATCTCGTCACCGTCTGCGACCACGGCATGAATGCCTCGACCTTCGCCGCGCGCGTGGTGGCGTCGACGGCGGCCGATCTCTTCGCCTCGGTCACCGCGGGCTATTGCGCACTGACGGGCCCGCTACACGGCGGCGCGCCGGAGCCTGTGCTGGAGATGCTGGACGCCATCGGCACGCGCGAGCGCATCCAGCCCTGGATCGACGACGCATTGGCGCGCGGCGAACGCCTGATGGGCTTCGGCCACCGCATCTATCGCGTGCGCGATCCGCGCGCCGATGTTCTGAAGGCGGCCATCGAGAAACTCGCCTCCAACGAAACCGACCTGCCCTTCGCCGCCGAAGTGGAAGCCTATGCGCGCAAGGCGCTGGCCCGCAAAAGCCCGGAGCGCGCGCTGGACACCAATGTCGAATTCTTCACCGCCATCCTGCTCGACGCGTTGCGCATCCCGCGCCAGGCCTTCACGCCCATCTTCGCCGTCGCCCGCGCGGCGGGATGGACAGCGCACGCCCGCGAGCAGCAGCGCCGCGGGCGGCTGCTGCGTCCGAGTTCGATGTACATCGGCGAGATGCCGGCGACCGCGCGCTAACGATACGCACCAATAACAAAAAACGTCATGGCCCGGCTTGTCCGGGCCATCCAATTTTCTCTCCACCGGGAAAAAGGAAAATGGATGGCCCGGACAAGCCGGGCCATGACGCTGTGTTTATGTTTTTAAGGGGAGAACAACAAACAGAACACTTACTGCTTCTTCCCGCTGCCAAACGCCCATTCCAGACCCGTCAGCAGATATGGCGTAAAGATGGTCAGCGAGTGGCCGCTGACGGTGGTTTGCAGCGTCACGTCGTAGCCATCGGCGCGGGCGAGACCGGCGAATTTGACGGTCTCTTTGTAGAACTCCGGCTCCAGCGTTCCCGCCGTGAGGAAGAAGCGGGTGGAGGACTTGTGATCGAGCTCGGGCTCGACCAGGCGCCACACGAGAGACTCCGCGATGACGTTGGCGAAGATGTCCGGATGGCGCTGACCCATGCTGATCGCCCAGGAGGCGCTGCTGGAGATGCCGCTGACGGCGCGCAGCTTCGGATCGCGCGAGACGGAGTAATTCGCCTCGACGAACGGCATCACCTCGTTCAGCACGAAGTTCTCGTGTTTGAGGAAATAGCCGCCGCCATTCGGCCAGCCTTCGAGATATTCCTCGTTGCGGATATGCGGGTCGTAATGCGCGGACCAGATCTCCACCAGTATCAGCGGCGGCAGGCGCCCCGACAGGATCAGCGGCTCAACCGCACGCGGCGTGTCTTCGCGCAGATCGCCGTCGGCCATGTAGACGACGGGATAGGTCTTCGACGGATCGTAGCCCGGTGGGGTGTAGATCGCGATGTCGCGCGGATAATCGAGCGACTTGCTGACGATGTTGAGCAGGCGCACGCGTCCTTGCAGCCGCAAGAAATCCGTCATCTCCGGCGCGGGTGGCGCGGCCGGCCCGCGATAGACGTCCCAGACCTTCGGACTGCCGGGCCTCACCGACACATCGATGGTGGCGTGATCGAGATCGACGATGCGCAGCCGCATCGCCCAGAGATCGCCGTCGATGTGATCCATCCGCCCGCGCGCGGCGCAGCACAGGAACGCCTGGTCGGTATCGCGCCGCGCCACCACGAAGAATTCGTCGCCCTCGCGCCACCACGCCGTATCCTTGCCCGCCAGCCGCGCCTCGGCATCGGCCGCGCTCAATCCCGGCGGCAACCGGCACTCGCCATACGGTTCCGGCTCCGAGCGGCAATCGCGCAACGTGTTCTGCGGCGGCTTGTCGTAATACGCGTCCCGCTCCCCCTTCGGAACGCTCAGCATCGCAGCCAGAACGATCACGCCCAGCATGTTGACCTCCCAATTCAGCGGACAATAAATGCGCGCCCAGACTTCGCGCGAGCCACAATCCGGTGATCGGCCGAAGGTGCCGTCTTGCAGAAGTGTCAACTCTGTAATACACTCACAGAATGAAGACACTCACCGTTCGCCTTCCCGAAGTCATGGCCGCCGACATCGAGCGCGAGTCGCGGCGGCGGCGCGTGTCGAAGTCCGATGTGGTCCGCGAGAGGCTGCAGCGAACCGCCAAGAAGGATACGGGCCTGGCGTCGCTGGATGCCATCGCGGACATTATCGGTTCCGTTGACGACCTGCCTGCCGATCTGAGCGCGCGCAAGAAAGACTACCTGCGGACGACACACTATGGCCGCAAGCCGTCTCGTTGACGCGGGCTTCCTGCTCGCCTTGATCAATCTGCGCGACAGCCATCACAACTGGGCGGTCGCCATGGCAGCGCAGCATCCGCCGCCCTGGAAGACCTGCGAGGCCGTCCTCTCCGAGACCTTCCATCTCCTGGGGCCGCAGAAGGGGAAGCTGTCCGCCTTGTTGCAGCGGGGAGTTTTGACGGCGAGTTTCGATCTCGGCCAGAACCTCGATCCGGTTCTGGCTCTCATCCGGAAATATGCCGATGTCCCCATGAGCCTGGCGGACGCCTGCCTTGTGCGGATGAGCGAGACGGTCGCGGACCCGATCCTTCTCACGACGGATTCCGACTTCCGCGTCTATCGGAGGCACAGTCGCCAAGCGATCCCGGCCATTCTCCCCGCTTAACCCACCCCTCCCGCCACCCCGTTGGCGTCTTATGGCCGTCATGCAATGGTGGGCGTCGAATCCGGGCGGTGGCGCAGGGGCATGCCGCTCACAAGGGGGCAGAGTCATGGCCGGAGTTCCGGAAAATCCCAATCCCGAGATCGACAATGACCTCAAGCGCGCGCTGGGGCCGATCCACCTGATCGCGCTAGGCATCGGCGCCATCATCGGGGCGGGCATCTTCGTGCTGACGGGCCATGCGGCCGCCGGATATGCCGGTTCGGGCGTGGTCATCTCCTTCGCCATCGCGGGCACCGGCTGCCTCTTCGCCGGGCTCTGCTACGCCGAATACGCGGCCATGATCCCCGTGGCCGGCAGCGCCTACACCTATACCTATGCCACCATGGGCCGCTTCCTGGCCTGGATCATCGGCTGGAACCTCGTGCTGGAATACTTGGCCGCGGGCTCGACCGTGGCGGTGGGCTGGTCCGGCTATTTCAGCGACTTCATGACCAAGCAACTTCACATGCCGGTGCCCGCCGCGTTCAACGGCGCGCCGTTCAAGCTTGAGGGTTTCCACCATCTCGTGGCGACGGGGGCTTACTTCAACCTGCCCGCCGTGGCGCTGGTCGCACTCGTCACCCTCGTGTTGATCGTCGGCGTGAACATGAGCGCGAACTTCAACAACCTGATGGTCGCCATCAAGCTCGTCATCGTGCTGGTGGTGATCTTCGTCTGCTTCTCCTACGTGGTGCCCGCGAACCACGTGCCGTTCATCCCACCCAACACCGGCACCTTCGGACAATTCGGCTGGACGGGCGTGTTCCGCGCCACCGGCGTGATCTTCTTCGCCTATATCGGGTTCGACGCGGTGAGCGTGGCGGCGCAAGAGGCGCGCAACCCGCAGCGCGACGTGCCCATCGGCATCCTGGGTTCGCTGCTGATCTGCACCGTGCTCTACATGCTGATGTCCTGGGTGCTGACCGGCATCGCGCCGTATCAGACGCTCAATGTGGCCCATCCCGTGTCGCAAGCCGTCGAGGCGCTGCCCGCCACCGCATGGCTCGCGCCTTATGTGAATGTCGGCGCCATCGTCGGCCTTGCCTCGGTCGTGCTGGTGCTGCTGCTGGGGCAGTCGCGCATCTTCTACGCCATGGCGAAGGACGGGATGATCCCCGGCCTGTTCGCGGAGATCCATCCGCGCTTCAAGACCCCGTGGCGCGGCTCGCTGATCACCGGCTTCTTCTGCGCGGTGCTGGCCGGCGTGTTGCCGCTCGACATCTTGGGCGAACTCGTCTCCATCGGCACCCTGGCGGCCTTCGTCATCGTATGCCTGGGCATCATGATCCTGCGCGTGCAGAGGCCGAACGTGAAACGTCCGTTCCGCACGCCGCTGGTGTGGGCCGTGGCGCCGCTCGGCATCGTCATGTGCCTGTTTATGATGGTGTTCCTGCCGCTCGACACATGGATCCGGCTGGGCGTGTGGACGCTGATCGGCCTCGTCATCTACGCCGTCTATAGCCGCAACCACGCCAAGCCGCCGCGCTGGAAACTGGAAGACGCAGCGTAGGGCGCCGGCGATGAGCGACATGCTTTCGGAGCAGCCGAACCCGGTCGTGGCCGATGACGAACTCAAGCGCACCTTGGGGCCCGTCCATCTCACCATGATCGGCATCGGCGCCATCATCGGCGCCGGTATCTTCGTCATCAGCGGGCAGGTGGCCTCGGAGAACGCCGGCCCCGCGGTCATGCTCTCCTTCGTGATCGCGGGCCTCGGCTGCCTCTTCGCGGGGCTCTGCTATGCCGAGTTCGCCTCGATGATCCCGGTGTCGGGCAGCGCCTACACATACGCCTACGCCACGATGGGCCGCTTCATGGCGTGGTTCATCGGCTGGAACCTGGTGCTGGAATATCTCGTCTCGTCTTCCGCCGTCGCGGTGGGCTGGTCGGGCTATTTCACCGAGCTGATGCAGATCTTGCATGTCAACTTCCCCGCCTCGCTGACCAGCGCGCCGCTTTGCGTGGTGGGCGATCCGCCGCCCTGCCCGCATATCGGGCCCATCTCCGGCAACGCATTCGAGCAGTTCATCCACCAGTTCGGTTTCACCGGCGCCTATATCAACGTTCCGGCGATGGGGCTGGTCCTCGCGCTCACCGCGATCCTCGTGATCGGTGTCTCGGAATCGGCCACCACCAACGCCATCATGGTCGGCATCAAGCTGATCGTCGTGCTGCTGGTGATCGGCTTCGGCTTCAGCCATATCGACCTGCACAACTTCACGCCCTTCCTGCCCGCCAACACCGGCAAGTTCGGCAGCTTCGGCTGGAGCGGCGTGCTGACGGGTTCGGCGATCATCTTCTTCGCCTATATCGGCTTCGATTCCGTTTCCGTGGCAGCGCAGGAGACGAAGAACCCCAAACGCGACGTGCCCATCGGCATTCTCGCCTCGCTCTTCATCTGCACCGTGCTCTACATGCTGATGGCGCTCGTGCTGCTGGGCATGACGCATTACACGACGCTCGCCAACGTCACCAATCCGGTGTCCTTCGCGGTCGGCAAGATCGCGAGCCTGCACTGGCTGGTGCCGATCATCGATATCGGCGCGTCCGTCGGCCTCGCCTCCACCATCTTCGTGGGGCTCTACGGCCAATCACGCATCTTCTACTCCATGGCGCGCGACGGCTTCCTGCCCAAGATGTTCGCCGCCGTCCATCCGCGCCTGAAGACACCCCATCGCGGCACCATCATCACCGGCATCCTGGCCGCGGCCGGCGCCGCCGTGTTCCCGCTGAATCTGCTGGGGCAGCTCGTCTCCATCGGCACGCTGCTCGCCTTCGTGGTCGTCTGCGCCGGAATCATGATCCTGCGCGTGCAGGCGCCCAACGCGAAGCGGCCGTTCCGCACGCCGCTGGTGTGGCTGGTGGCGCCGCTCGGCATCTTCTTCTGCGGCGGCATGATGTGGAGCCTGCCCAACGACACCTGGCTGCGGCTCGTACTGTGGACGGCGGTGGGCGTGGTGATCTACTTGCTCTACGGCATCCGCCACGCGCTGCCTTCCAAGTGGAAAGTGGCGAAGAACTGATGAGCAATCCCCTCGCGCCCTTCGAAGCCGAGAACGCGCTGGAGACGGCCATCATGGCGACGCAAGCGGGGACGTTCCCCGTTCCGCGCCTGCTGCAGGCGATTCTGGAGACGGACCTCTTCGTCTCCAGCCGCACCGAGATCCTGAAAGATGGCAGCGGCTTCCAGCCCCTCCTCATCGGCGACGAGAAAGCGCCGATGGTCTGCGCCTTCTCCGCGCTGAGCCGGCCGGCGCTGCATCGCGAGCGGGCGGGCTATGTGCTCAGGGTCAACGGCCGAGGCTTCTTCCAGCGCCTGCCCGCGGGCTACGGCATCGCGCTCAATCCCGGCTTCGTCGCGCAGCTGGCCATCCAGGCCAACATGGTGGACCAGGTCCGCAAGGAACTGGCGGCGGCAGTACCGCCCTCCCCTTGAGGGAGGGTAGAAGGTCTTTATGTCCTACCGTTCGCTCCGCGACTTCATAGCGAAACTGGAATCCACCGGCGATCTGGTGCGGGTAAAGGAGCCCGTCTCCACCGTGCTGGAGATGACGGAAATCCAGACGCGGCTGATCGCCGAGGGCGGGCCGGCCGTGATCTTCGAGAAGCCCATCAGGGCCGACGGCACGCCCAGCGACATGCCGGTGCGGGTCACCTTGTTCGGCACGGTGAAGCGCGTGGCCATGGGCGTGACCATGGGCGGCGTGGAACGCACCGACGCGAAGTCTTTGCGCGAGGTGGGCGAGCTGCTCGCCATGCTGCGCCAGCCGGAGCCGCCGCGTTCGCTTTCCGAAGCGATGGAGTTGTTGCCGCTGGCCAAGACTGTGCTCAGCATGCGGCCGAAGACGGCGGGGTCGGCCGCGTGCCAGCAAGTGGTGCTGCGGGGCGACGACATCGACCTCTCCAGGCTGCCTATCCAGACCTGCTGGCCCGGCGAGCCCGCGCCGTTGATCACCTGGCCGCTGGTCGTGACCAAAGGCCCCAGCGATGCGCGGGAGGACAATTACAATCTCGGCATCTACCGCATGCAGTTCCTGAACAAGAACCAGACCATCATGCGCTGGCTGAAACATCGCGGCGGCGCGCAGCATCACCAGCGCTGGGCGAAAGAGAAAACGGCGCCGCTTCCGGCCGCAGCCGTATTGGGCGCCGATCCCGGCACCATCCTCGCCGCCGTGACGCCAGTGCCGGACACGCTGTCGGAATATCAGTTCGCGGGATTGCTGCGCGGCAATCGCGTCAGCCTGGTGGATTGCGTTTCGCAGCCGCTGAAGGTTCCCGCGGAAGCCGAGATCGTGCTGGAAGGCGAAGTGTCGCTGTCCGATTATCGCGACGAAGGGCCCTATGGCGATCACACCGGCTATTACAATTCGGTGGAGCAGTTCCCCGTTTTCACCGTCACCGCCATCACCATGCGGCGCGATCCGATCTATCTCTCCACCTATACCGGACGCCCGCCGGACGAGCCCTCGATCCTGGGTGAGGCGCTGAACGAGGTGTTCATTCCGCTCTTCCGCCAGGTGTTCCCGGAGATCGTGGATTTCTGGCTGCCGCCGGAAGGCTGTTCCTACCGCATCGCGGTGGTGTCGATGAAGAAGGCCTATCCGGGCCACGCCAAGCGCGTGATGATGGGCGTGTGGTCCTATCTGCGCCAGTTCATGTACACCAAGTGGGTCATCGTGGTGGATGACGACATCGATGCGCGGAACTGGAAGGACGTGATGTGGGCGCTCTCCACCCGCATGGATCCGGCGCGCGACATCACCCTGATCGAGGGTACGCCAATCGACTATCTCGACTTCGCTTCCCCGGAAAGCGGATTAGGCTCCAAGATCGGCCTGGATGCGACAAACAAGCTTCCACCCGAAACCCACCGCGAATGGGGCCGCCAGATCGGCATGGATTCCGCCATTATCGAGACCGTCACGGAGAAATGGCCGCGCCTCGGCCTTCCGGGTTCCGGAAAGCCGGTCTGGAAAAAGCCTTAAGGCTGTGGCTTTCCTTCACTTGCAAATATTTGCCCGCCGCAACAAACATGCGCCGGGGAATAGCCTTCAAGGTGTCCAATGCTGAATATTCGCGGCCCGTTGCTCGGCCTTGCGCTTCTTGCCATCGCCACGCCAGTCGCGGCGCAGGATTGCAAACAGCTCGCCATCGTCACCAGCGTCGACCTGGAGACGAACAAGGAGCACGACGCGGTCTACGCACCCGTCACGATGGAGGGCAAGCCGGAGCTGCTGCAGGTCGACACCGGCGCCAATCTCAGCACCATCACGAATGACATCGCGAAGGACCTTTCGCTCGACCATGAGCCGGTCAACGTCGCCCTGATCGACGTCAACGGCCAGATCTCGAGCGAAGCGGGCCGGGTCAAGTCCTTCACCATCGGCAACCTTCATGCCAGCAAAGTCGATTTCATCATCTCCAAGAGCAACCCGTGGGGCGAGGGCAACATGGAGATCGCGGGGCTGCTCGGCGCCGACATCCTGACCAATTACGACCTCGAGATCGATTTCGGCGTCGACAAGCTGACCCTGCTTTCCCCCGATCATTGCGAGGGCAAGGTCATTTACTGGCCCGCCGCGGCTGTCGCCGCCGTGCCCATGACGCTCACGCGCAACGGCGACATCACCTTCACCGTCACGCTCGACGGCAAGCCGGTGACGGCCACGCTCGACACCGGCGCCTACACGACCACGCTGGGCCGTGGCTACGCGGAAAGCACCTACGGCCTGACCGGAACCTCGCCCGGCGTGAGCGTGATCGCCGCGCTGGACAAGTCGCATGGCTCGCAGGTGCTCAGCACGCATTTCAAGACACTGACATTCGGCGACGACCAGACCGGCTCGATCACCGTCTCCAATCCGCAAGTCGACCTGATCGCCAACTTCATGGGCAATTCCGGCGCCCAGCAATACGGCACGACCGCATCGCGGCTGAAAAGCAAATCGCAGGCCGTGACCCTGCCTGACATGCTGCTCGGCATGAACGTGCTGCGCCACCTGCACATCTACATCGCCTATGGCGAGCACAAGCTCTACATCACCCCGGCTTCGGCGCCGGCCGCCAAGCCGTGAAGACGCGGCTCGCTTTCGCGGCGCTGGCGCTGGCGTTGTTGCCGCGTCTCGCGCTCGCGGACGATTGCCGGCTGACGCAGGTCACTTCGCTTCCCATCACCTGGTCGGCGGACCGCAGCATCCTGGTGCCGGCCACGATCGAAGACCATGACGAGCTGCTGCTGATCGACACCGCTGGCGTCTACAACCTGCTCGCCGCGCAAGCCGCCGACGACCTGCACCTGGCCAGGCGCGCGATGAATCAGCAGACGCACATGACATTGGGCGTCAACGGCAAGCTGATGAGCGAAGGCGCCATCGCCCATTCCTTCAAGCTCGGCAATATCACCGCCGACCGCATGCAGTTCGCGATCATCCCGGACACCAAGATGCTGCGCGAAAAGGCGGTGGGGACACTGGGACCAAGCGTGATGGCGAATTACGACGTGGAGATCGACCCGGCGAACAGCCGCTTCAACCTCTTCGCCCAGAACCATTGCCCCGGCCAGGTGGTCTACTGGACACGCACGTCCTATGCCTCGGTGCCGATGCGGGTGGACAGCTTCCTGCACATCATCATCCCCGTGGAGCTCGACGGCCACACCTTCGAGGCGACGGTGGATACCGGCAGCTCGGAATCCTGGATCCAGTACGATCTCGCGGCCGGCTCCTTCGGCTGGAGCGCCGACAGCAGGGACCTGACGCATGACGATCCCGCCCACCCGGACTCGCCTTGGTATCGCTATGGCTTCAAGACCCTGTCGCTGAACGGCGTCGATATCCGCAATCCGCACATCGCCGTGCACAAGGAACCCGGCTCGTCCGGCGGGATGACGCCGATCATCATCGGCATGGATGTGCTGGGCAAGCTGCACACCTTCATCTCCTATTCCGACAAGACGCTCTATTTCACCGGCGCCAACGCGCCGCCCCCAGCCGATACTGCGCCGCCACCCACCGCTCATTGAGATTTCAAGGAGGCTTGATATGCGTGTTCTTTGCGCCGCCTGCTTTCTCCTCGCCACGCTCACCGCGGCCCAGGCGGAAGCTCAAACGCAAGACTGCGCGCTGAAGCGCATCGCCAGCCTCGACATGACGGCGCTGCCGGATGGCCGCTTCACGATCCCGGTGATGATGAACGACTCGCCGCGCGCGGTGATGCCGGACACCGGCTCGCCCATCGGCGAACTGAACGAAGCTTTGGCGCACGAACTGAATCTCACCGAGAGAAAGATTCTCGAGGCGCAGGATGTCTATAGCGACAACGGAGACAGGGCCGATCATTTCGCCAACCTGCCCTCGCTGAAGATCGGTCCCGACGAAGCCCGGTACACGCAATTCATCATCGGCAAATGGACCCATGCGCCCTTCGACGGGATACTGGGTTCCGACATCCTGAGGAATTTCGACGTCGATCTCGATTTCGCGGCGAACAAATTCAACCTGTTCTCGCAGGACCATTGCGCCGGCAAGGTGGTCTATTGGGCCGGCTCCTATACCGACACGCCCGCGACGATCGCGCATGACGGCCATATCCACGTCATCATGTCGCTCGACGGGCACGACGTGGACGCGATCATCGACACCGGCGCCACCTGGACCGTGCTGAACGCGACCGACGCCAGGCAGCTTTTCGGCATCGATGCGTCGTCACCTGGCATGGAGAGCATCCCCGACGTCGACGGCATGAAGGCCTACCGCTACCGGTTCAAGTCGCTGTCTCTGGCGGGCGTCGCCATGCCCAGCCCGCACATCATCATCATTCCGGATGGCGCGGCCCTGGCGTCGGACCGCTCGCTGCGCGCCAACAGGCAGGAAACCTATCAGCAGGACACGATCGTTCGTTCCCCACCACTCGTCCTCGGCATGGATGTGCTGCGCCACCTCCATCTCTACATCGCGTACAAAGAACAGAAGATCTATGCGACGGCGGCCGATGCGCATTAGGGCGGTGCTGGCGGGCCTGCTCCTCGCGGCGCTTCCGCTCGCCGCGGCGGCTGATGACGGCGATGCCGCGAACAACGGAGCGAAAAACGGGCCGCCGCCGGTGCCGCAGGGGGTACCGCTGGCGGTGCGGGTCAAGCCCGGGACGCATTTTCACTTCCTGATGGTGCCGGAATTCCGGCTCGAGCCGGCGCCCGTGCCGCCAGGCGCCACGCCGCCGCCCTGTGGGCTCAAGCGCGTGCAGAGCTATCCCATGCAACTCGACGGCGAGAACCACATCGTGGTTCCGGTGATGCTCGACAAGCCCCGGCTGCTGGAGGTGGACATCGGCGGCATCCGCAGCATGCTCTACTCCTCCGCCGCCAAAGAGATGAAGCTGGGGCCGCCGGAGATCGACGCAGGGTCTTCCGTCGGCATAGCGGGGGACTCGTCGAACCAGCTCGTCATCGTACCCGATCTCAGCTTCGGCATCGTCACCTTCCACCACGCGAGCTTTACGCTGATCGAGGATTCCCGCCCGCTGCCGCTGGCCGACAACGCGGTCGCGGGCGTGCTGGGGCCGTCGCATCTGATGACCTTCGACGTCGAGTTCGATTTCGGCCATAGCCGGCTCAATCTCTACGCGCCGGATCATTGTCCGGGCAAAGTCGTCTATTGGGCGCAAAACTACGTCACCGTGCCGTTCAAACTGGAGGGCCTGGTCCATATCCAGTTTCCGATGATGCTGGACGGCAAATCCGTCAGCGTCACGCTCGACAGCGGCGCGCCCGCCAGCGTGCTCAACATGACCGCGGCCAAGGAGCTGTTCGGGCTCGACGCGAATTCGCCGGGCGTGGAATTCGCCGGTTACATCAACGATGAAAAGCGCGACGAGCTGCGCTTCTACCGCTGCCGCTTCAAGAGCCTGTCGATGAACGGGATCGAAATCCGCAACCCAACCGTCTTCCTGATGCCCGACCGGATGGCCGCGCAGACCGATGACCGGATCCACCTGCCCCAGATGATTCTCGGCCTGCGCGAGATGGTGTCGCTGCATCTCTATATCGCCTATGACGAAAGGGTCATCTACGCCACGGCGGCGGAACCGCAGCCCCCCACAGCAAAGCCCTGAACCCTCCCTGCCAACCGCTTGACCGGGCAGGAAATCCGCCTACACATGACGTCAGGAACCAGGGGAAAACGCCATGTGGGATAAGCTTCAGGACCCGTATCATCTCGTCGCTCTCTATACCGCGCTGAACGCGCTGATCATCCTCGTACTGGGTATCCTGGTGACGCGCGCCCGGGTGGTCACCCAGGTCGACATCGGCGACGGCGGCAAGCCCGAGATGGCCGGTCCGTTGCGCGCTCACGGCAACAACATCGAATGGACGCCGATGGGCATCCTGCTCCTGTGGATGATGGCGCCGCTGGGCGGCATGCCCTGGATGTTCAACGTGGTCGGCATCTCGCTGACCCTCGGCCGTCTCATCCACGGCATCGCGCTGTCGACGAACACCGGTCCGTCCACCTTGCGGGTTATCGGCATGCTGCTGACCTGGATCGCCTATATCGCGGGCATCGCGCTGGTGATCTATCTGGGCTTCATCTACGCCCCAGACACCTCCGCGATCACCGGCGACCAATAATTGTGGCGGGCAAAACCGATCCGCAGGAAACGCTCGACCGCCTGATCCGCGCCGCCAAACAGGCCGGCGCGGACGCGGCCGATGCGATCATCGCCGAAAGCGTCTCCGCCGGCGTCTCCTACCGGCTGGGCAAGCTGGAGGATGTCGAGCGCGCGGAGTCCGCCGATCTGGGCTTGCGCGTCTTCGTGGGCCAGCAAGTGGCCTTCGTATCGTCCAGCGATATCTCGCCCAAGGGCGTGGCCGAGCTGCCGGAGCGCGCTGTCGCCATGGCGCGGCTTGCCCCGGAAGATCGCTACGCCG
Source organism: Rhizomicrobium sp. (assembly GCA_036489435.1). Classification (GTDB taxonomy): domain Bacteria; phylum Pseudomonadota; class Alphaproteobacteria; order Micropepsales; family Micropepsaceae; genus Rhizomicrobium. The sequence goes on from DASXFU010000002.1 coordinate 82,258, forward strand.
GCCTCGCGCCGAAAGAGCTGCTCGCCACGTCGTTCCCGCAGCTCGACCTGGAAGATTCGGCCGAGCCCTCCACCGAAGCCCTGATCGAAGCGGCCAAGGCCGTCGAGGGCGCGGCGATGGCGGTGAAAGGCATCACCAACTCCGAAGGCGGCGGCGCGGGCTATGGCCGCGCCGGCATCGCGCTCGCCACCAGCGAGGGCTTCTACGGCCGCTATGCCGCCACCAGCCACAGCATGGGCGTGGCCGTGCTGGCCGGCGAAGGCACCGCCATGGAGCGGGACTATGACTCCGCCAGCGCCCGGCATCTCGCCGATCTGGAGAACGCCGAGATCATCGGCCGCCGCGCGGGCGAGCGCGCTGTCGCACGCCTCAATCCGCGCAAGGTGAAATCGCAATCCGTGCCGGTGGTCTACGACCCGCGCGCGGCGAGCGGTCTCGTGGGCCATTTCGCGGGCGCCATCTCGGGCGCCTCCATCGCGCGCGGCGTCAGCTTCCTGAAGGACAAGATGGGGCAAGCCATCTTCGCCAAGGGCATCTCCATCATCGACGACCCGCATCGCATCCGGGGCTTGCGCTCCAAGCCGTTCGACGGCGAAGGCGTGCGCAACCGCCGCTGGGCCCTGATCGAGGACGGTGTGCTGCAGACCTGGTTGCTCGACACCGCGTCGGCCCGCCAGCTCGGCCTCACCACCACGGGCCACGCCGCGCGCGGCACCGGCGGCCCGCCTTCGCCCAGCACCACCAATCTCTACATGGCGCCCGGCAACGTGACGCGCGACGCGCTGATGGAAGACATTCGCGAAGGCTTCTACATTACCGAGCTGATGGGCATGGGCGTCAACGGCGTGACGGGCGATTACAGCCGTGGCGCATCGGGCTATTGGATCGAGAACGGCAAAATTGCCTATCCCGTTTCGGAAGTGACCATCGCCGGAAACCTGAAGGACATGTTCCTCAACCTGACGCCCGCGAACGATCTCGTCTTCCGCACTGGCGTGAACGCACCCACCATCCGCGTCGAAGGCTTGACGGTGGCCGGTGCCTGAAGCCGATCTCGCGCTGGTCGAGCAGGCCGCGCGCGAGGCCGGCGCCATCGCGCGGAGCTATTTCGGCGGGCATTACAAAACCTGGGACAAGGGCAAAGGCCAGCCCGTCACCGATGCCGACATCGCGGTGGATAGCTTCCTGAAGAAAACGCTTCTCGCCGCACGCCCCGATTACGGCTGGCTCTCCGAAGAAACGCGCGACGATCCGGTGCGCTGCGAGAAGGCGCGCATCTTCGTCGTCGACCCGATCGACGGCACAGTGGCCTTCATCAAGGGCAGACCCTATTTCTCCGTCGCTATCGCCGTGGTGGAGGCGACCCGCCCCATCGCCGCCGCCGTCTACAATCCCGTGCTGGAGGAATGCTTCACCGCCGCACAGGGCCACGGCGCATGGCTGAACGGTGCGCCGATCCATGCGAGCGCGCAGGCGACAATCGAAGGCTGCCGCATGCTGGGCGACAAGGCGATGTTCGCGCACCCGGCATGGTCCGTGCCGCCCAACACCGCGTGGCCGGAGATGCATGTGGAAACCCGCAACTCCATCGCCTATCGCATGGCACTGGTCGCCGACGGCCGCTTCGACGCCGCGCTGGCGCTCTCCGCGAAGTGCGACTGGGACCTCGCCGCCGCCGATCTCATCGTCCACGAAGCGGGCGGGCTTGTGACGGATCATCGCGGCACCCTGCTCCACTACAACGGCGTCACGCCCCTCCAGCGCACCATGATCTGCGCCGGCAAGACTCTGCACGCGCTGCTGGTGGAGAAGCTGCAGCATCTTCAGTTGCCCTCCCCTTGAGGAAGGGCCGATAATTTGCGCAAGCAAATTTCGGGGAGGGGCTCACTCCGGATATATCAGTTTGCTTGCAGCGAGCTGCAGACAGTTCGGAGTGAGCCCCTCCCCGAAAAATCCTTCGGATTTTATCGACCCTCCCTCAAGGGGAGGGTAGAAGACACGCGGCGTCCAAACGGAATCACGCACCATGGCCGACTCCCAGCAGCTTTTGCATCTCGTCTTCGGCGGCGAACTGGTCTCGCCAGAGGGTCACGAGTTCAAGGACCTCTCCAAGCTCCATTATGTGGGCATGTATCCGAACTACCGGACGGCGCTGACCGCCTGGCGGGGCGCGGCGCAGGCGACGGTGGACAACGCGCAGATGCGCTACTTTATCGTGCATATGCACCGGCTTATGGACCCCGGGACGGACGCCCATCCCGAGGGCCACTAGGCCATTTTGCCTCGCGCCGGGCAGGTTCCCCGTGCTAGACGGGCGGCGATGAACGTCCATACCGATCCGTCAAAGGTTAACGGCGCCCGCGTGCTGGGCGACACGGCCATCATCCGCCGTTTGCTGCGCGATTATCTGGGCAACCAGCGCGCATTGCTGGCGCTCGGCATCATCTGCATGGTCATCACCGCCTCGATGCAGGGCGCGCTGGCCGGCATCATCAATCCGGCGATCAAGCGCATCTTCATGATGAAGCATGCCGACCAGCTCATCATCATCCCGCTGGAGATCATGGCCGTCATGATCCTGCGCGCCATCTCCGGCTTCGGGGAGCAGGCCATCACCAACACGGTGGCGGAGCGCATCGTCTCCATGCTCCAGCGCGACATGTTCAAGAGCCAGATCAAGCTCGACATCGGCGCACTCAACGTCGTGCATTCCGCGGAGATGATCTCGAAATTCCTCTACGACACGACCCTCTTGCGCAACGCCATCACCCGCGGCGTGCTGGGCATGGGCCGTGAGGTGCTGACGCTTGTCGCGTTGCTGGTCGTGATGTTCTGGCAGGACTGGCTGCTCACCCTCATCTCGCTGGTGCTACTGCCGCCTGTCGCCTGGGTGACGGACAAGATCGGCCGTTCGCTGCGCCGTTCCTCCACGCGCGGCATGGAAGAGACCGGCACGCTGGCCAAATCGCTGACCGAGGCGCTCACCGGGCGGCGCATCATCAAGGCCTACAACCTCGAAGACCACGCGACCGACATCGCCGATGCGCGCATCGCCAAGCGCCTGCGCTACCTGCTGAAGGCCGTGCGCGCGCGCGCCGCCGCTGTTCCCTCCACCGATGTGATCGGCGGTGTGGCGGCCGCCATCACGGTCGCCATCGCGGGCTGGCAGGGCATCCACGGCCATCTCGCCATCAACCAGTTCGCCGCCTTCGTCGCCGCCATGCTGCTGGCGCAGCAGCCGGTGCGCACGCTCAGCCAGCTCGTCACCATCTCGACCGAAGGCCTCTCCGCCGCCAACCGCATCTTCGCGGTGATCGACGCCAAGCCCGAGATCGCCGACCGCCCCAGCGCCAAGCCGCTGATCGTGCCGCCCAATGGCGGCGCCGTGCGCTTCGAGAATGTCAGCTTCCGCTACAACGCCGACGCGCAGGCGGTGGACGACGTCTCGCTCGACATCGCACCCGGCCAGAAGATCGCGCTGGTGGGGCCATCCGGCGCCGGCAAGACCACCATCTTCAATCTGCTGCTGCGTTTCCACGACATCGACGCGGGCAAGATTTCCATTGATGGGCAGGACATCAGCGCCGTCACGCTCACCTCGCTGCGCGACAATATCGCGCTGGTGACGCAGGATCCCATCCTGTTCGACGAGACCATCGCGGAGAACATCGCGCTGGGCCGCCGGGCCGCCACGCGCGAGGAGATCGTCGACGCCGCCCGCGCCGCCGCCGCGAACGATTTCATCATGTCGCAACCCGATGGCTACGACGCCACGGTGGGCGAAAGCGGTCTCAAGCTTTCCGGCGGCCAGCGCCAGCGCATCGCCATCGCCCGCGCCATGCTGCGCAACGCGCCCATCCTGCTGCTCGACGAAGCGACCTCCGCGCTTGACACCGAAAGCGAACGCCAGGTGCAGGAGGCGCTCACGCATCTGATGAAGGGCCGCACCACCATGGTGATCGCCCATCGTCTCTCCACCGTGCTGGACGCGGACTGCATCTATGTCTTCGACCGCGGCCGCGTGGTGGAATCCGGCACGCACAACGCGCTGATCGCGCTGGGCGGTCTTTATGCGCGCCTCTATCAGGTCGATTTCGCCGAGGAGCCGCTGCCAGCGGCCGCCCTCTGAGATGGGCCCTTTCGGCCTGATCGCCTATCGCAGCGCGACCACCGTGCTCGCGCCCGCCATCCCGCTCCTCCTGCGCAGCCGCCTCAAGCGCGGCAAGGAAGACGCGGTGCGTCTGCCCGAACGCCTCGGCCGCGCGAGCCTCACGCGGCCTGACGGCCAACTCATCTGGATCCACGGCGCGAGTGTCGGCGAATGCCTCTCGGTTCTGCCGCTGATCGGTGAGTTGCTGAAAGCGCCCGGCCGCCATGTGCTGGTGACGAGCGGTACGGTGACATCCTCGAAGCTGATGGCGGAGCGGTTGCCGCCCGGCGCGTTCCACCAATACGCGCCCATCGACACGCCGGGATCGATCCGCCGCTTTCTCGCGCACTGGAAGCCGGACATCGGACTGTTCGTCGATTCCGAGATCTGGCCCAACATGCTGAGCCAGGCCAAACGCTCCGGCGCGAAACTCGCCATCATCAACGGCCGCATGTCGGAACGTTCGTTCCATGGCTGGCTCTACGCCCGCAAGACCGCCGCCGCGATCATGGGATTGTTCGACGTCGCTCTCGCACAGGACGACGAGACCGCCGAACGCCTGCGCAAATTGGGCGCGCGCGATGTGCGCACCAGCGGCAACCTGAAAGCCGACGCGCCGCCGCTGCCCGCCGACGCGGCGAAGCTCGCGTCGTTGCGCGCGGCCATCGGCAACCGTCCCGTGCTGCTGGCGTCGAGCACACATCCCGGCGAAGATGAGATCATCCTACCGGCGCACGACCTGTTGCGCCGCAGCCGCCCGAACCTGCTCACCATCATCGTGCCGCGCCATGCCGAGCGCGGGCCCGACATCGCGATGCTCTGCGGCACGCGCCCCACGCTGCGTCGCTCGCAACACGTGCTGCCGGATGGCGGCACCGCGATCTACATTGCCGACACGATGGGCGAGTTGGGCCTGTTCTACCGCACCAGTCCCATTGCCTTCATCGGCGGCAGCCTGATCGCGCATGGCGGACAGAACCCGCTGGAGCCTGCGCGGCTGCATTGCGCGGTGATGGCGGGGCCGCACACCTTCAACTTCACGCCCGCCTATGATGCGATCTTCGCCGAACAGGGTGCAGGCCGTGTCACCTCCAGCAGCGAGATCGCGGCGCTCGCGGGGAAATGTTTCGCCGATCCGCAATTCTGCCGCACGCTCGGCGACGCGGCGGCGCACGGCGCGGATAGGCTGGGCGGCGCGATGGAGCGCACGCGGGCCGCGGTCGAGGATTTGTTGTCCCATGCGGCCGCCTGAGTTCTGGAACAGCAACGAACAGCCCGCGCGCCTCGCCCGCGCCGCGCTCGCGCCGCTGAGCTGGCTCTATGGCGGAAGCGTGCGCTGGAAGCACGAATCCGCGCATCCCTATCGCCCGAAAGCAAAAGTGATCTGCATCGGCAACCTCACTGCCGGCGGCTCCGGCAAGACGCCTATCGCCATCGCGGTGGCGGAGGCGTTGACGGCCCGCGGCGCGCATCCTTTCATCCTGTCGCGCGGCTATGGCGGGCGCATACGCGGGCCCGTGCCGGTCGATCTCGCACACGACACCGCGCATGACGTGGGCGACGAGCCGCTGCTGCTCGCCCGCGCCGCGCCCGTGATCGTCGCACGCGACCGCAAGGCGGGAGCCGAGTTCGCCGACGCCCACGGCGCGGATGTCATCGTGATGGATGACGGCCACCAGAATTTCGATCTCGCCAAAGATCTCTCCGTCGTCGTGGTCGATGCGGAGAGCGGCTTCGGCAATGGCTGCGTGCTCCCCGCCGGACCGCTGCGCGAGCCGGTGGCGCAAGGCCTGGCGCGCGCCGATGCCGTGGTGCTGGTGGGCGACGGTACGCCATCGCTCGACAGCTTCACCTGCCCCGTCCTGCGCGCCCATCTGGTGCCCCCGCCGAACCACGGATTGCAGGGCGCGTCCATCGTTGCCTTTGCCGGCATCGGGCGGCCGGACAAATTCTTCGACACGTTGCGGCACCTTGGCGCGCGACTGATCGAGACGCGCGAATATGCCGATCATCATGCCTACACCGCCTCGGAAATCGCGCGACTGAAGGCCAAGGCGCGCGGTGCCCGCCTCGTCACGACCGAGAAGGATTATGTGCGGCTGACGCAGGCTGAGCGCGAAGGCGTGGAGTTCCTGCCCGTCCATGCGGATTTCGACGACACAGCCGGATTTGCGGCGCTGTTACAGTTTGCCCTTCCCTGAATTTTCGCAGGCTTCCACGATTTTCACGATATCGGCCACGTCCATGAGGGTATCGAAAAAAGCTCTTCCAGTTTTTGAATGTCATCGGCGCCTGGGCTCCCGGTAGGCACATTGGATGCGTACAGGAAATTGCAGAAACCTCGACATCTGCTCCAGAATACGAATACAGGATCAATCAGCGGTTTGAGGATCAGCGTGTGCTTGATTCATGACGCCTCCGCCGGAAGCTAATCTTTATCCTCGGCCCACCGCGCCTTTGCCGCTTTTTGAGCTATTGCCCGACACTTCTGCGGGCTGAGTTTCTTCGCCCGAGCCGCACCGCCTACTGCCTGACTCCTCCATAGCGGTTTTGGTTTTAGGTGTGTCCTCAATCTCCCGCGTCGCGATACGCATGACGTGGACGGCGTTGCCGGTGACATCGGCGGGGCGTTTCTGGCCTTGGAGTCCCTTGGGTATACTTTAGCGCGCCTTCATTTCTGCTTCGGCTTCAGCCCAGCCTCTCAACCAAGCTTCCCGCCGTGTGGCATCCATGTAAGGGCACGCACTTTGCGAACGACCTTGCATGTAGGCCTGCCCACCTTCTTCAAGAACGGACCCGGACTTAGGGCGCGCGCCCGGAGGTTTAAATGCTTTAGCCATGACCCTACTATCTCACAAAATGAACGGAGAATCACACAATGCCGACTTGGGCAAAATGCAATGTTCAGGGGGTTGTGCCCACAATGGGATCGACACCCTCCTACATAAATCTGGATAATGTGACCGAGATGTCAGGAGGAACGCACGGAACCTCAATCCGATTTGTGGGAAGCAAACCCGATGATTTCATCATGGTAGACGAAAAGCCCGACCAGATTATAAGCGATATTTTTCTACCCTAGCTCAAACTGTAACAGTACCGATTTGTCCGGCTGCTTGACACCATCGCCCCTCCACGGTAGCGCGCATCCTCCATGGCGACAAAAATCGACCCCATTCCCAAAATGCCTCTCGGCGAGACTTTACGCTATCGTGCGGAAGCGGCTGCGTTCTTCACCATGATCGGCTTCTTCCGCCTGTTCAGCATCGACACCGCGTCGGCCATCGGCGGCTGGCTGGGGCGCAATGTCATCTATCGCACCGGCGTGACCAAACGGGCCCGCACCAATCTCGCCCACGCCTATCCGGAGAAGACCGACGCCGAGCGCGAGGCGATCATCGTGGAGATGTGGGACAATCTCGGCCGCACCGTTTCCGAGTACGCGCATCTGCAGAAATTCTCGATCCACGGGCCGGATGCGCGGCTGGAAGTCACCGGCACGCAATATGCCGAGGCCGCCATCGCCAGCGGCAAGGGCGTGATCTTCGTCTCCGGCCACTTCGCCAATTGGGAGATGATGCCCGCTACCGCCGAGCAACTCCATTACGAATGCGGCGAGGTCTATCGCCCGCTGAACAATCCCTATGTCGACCGCTGGCTGGTGGGCCAGCGCATGGGCAACGGCCCCAAGAACCAGATCGCCAAGGGCGTGCAGGGCACCAAGCGCATCTTCACCATGCTGCGCGGCGGCAAATGCGTCGTGCTCCTCTCCGACCAGAAAACCAATGAAGGCCTGCCCGCGCCCTTCTTCGGCCGCGACGCGATGACGACGCCCTTGCCAGCGGCCTTCGCGCTCAAGCTCGGCACCGTGGTGCTGCCCGCCTCCAACGAACGCATCGGCGGCGCGCATTTCCGCATGAAGATCTATCCGCCGGTGGAATACACCACCAGCAAGGACCACGACCGCGACATCCTGGACTTGACCGTGAAGATCACGCAGTCCATCGAGCAGCTCGTGCGCGAACGCCCCTCGCAATGGCTCTGGATCCACCGCCGCTGGCCCAAGGACGGCGACAAGATGCGTTCGAAAAGAGCAGCGGCGTTGGCTGCGATACCGCCTTCCCCTTGAGGGAGGGCGGTTACGGCTTGGGTGTTCTCGTGGAAAGAGACGGATCCAGCCGGACGTTGAACCAGTTCATCTGCCAGTGCAGATGCGGGCCCGTGGCGCGGCCGGTGTGGCCGATATTGCCGATCTGCTGGCCGCGCGTGACCGCGTCGCCCGCTCTCACGAGCTGCACGCTCTGATGCATGTAGCCGGTGAAGACGCCGTGGCCGTGGTCGATCAGCGTGTAGCCGCCTTCGAGGAAGAACTGTTCCGCCAGCAGCACCGTGCCGCCGGCCGGCGCGTGGATGGGAGCGCCCTCGCCGCCCGCGATATCGACGCCGAAATGCGGCGCGGCGGGTACGCCGTTCAGGATGCGCTGGCTGCCGAAAACGCCCGAGATAATGCCCTTCGCCGGCCAATCCAGCGGCTCGGCGAAGAAGGTCAGATCGCTATCCGTCTTGCGCGCCTCGCCGACGAGAGCGTGCTCATGCTGGATGCGGGCCACGATATCCGGCGCGGAAGGATGCGCCTGCTGCTCCGGCAGGCCGTTGATCTTCTGCACTTCGTATTGGCGGAGGTCGGGTATGACATCCAGGGTTTGCGATGTTCCGTCCGGATAGACCGCGACAAGCTTGGACGGCTTTGTCTGGTCATATTCCAGGCCGAAAGCGAATTGGCCCTCCGGCGAAAGATGCAGGATGCGGCTATCCACCTTCACGGAGGTGCCCGGCAACGTCTTGCCAACGACGAGGCTGCCCTGTGGGGTCACGCTAGGAAGCGTCATGCGCGCATCTTGCGCGAACGCCGCGCGCGGGAGCGCCGCAAGCGCGGCTGAGGCGGCGAGGAAAGAGCGGCGGTGGATCACCGGAGAACTCACTTGGGCGTGCGGCCGGTTTCCTGGAAACGCTTGGTCGCGATATCCGGTGTGGCATAAGCCTCCTGCAGGTCCACGCTCCAATAGCGCAGCGCCTCCAGCGGAATGGCGGTGCCGGTCACGGCGCAGAGCACGAAGGAACCCGGCTTCACGACGCGGTATTCCCCGTCCTGATATTCCAGCTCGGCCATTCCGTCGGCCCGGAAGTCTCGATCGAGTTTGTTCATGGGTACGAGTGTAAGCCAAAACGGGACGCGCTTAAAATAGCGTTCCTTGCCCAGGTTTGGGCTTTGCCGTGCGCGGTTTGGGGTCGCTGCCGGCGCCCACGGCGACCGCCTCGCGCGTGCCATCCGCGAAGGTGAGCGACAGCGGCTCGCCGGCGGCCACCGATGCCGCGCGCCGGCGCACATGGCCATCGCCACCCCGCACTAGCGCGAAGCCGCGATCCAGCACGCCCTTGTAGGAGACGCTGTCCAGCACGCGGGCCACTGCGTCCAGCCGCTTGCGCTCCTGGGCCAGCAGCGCACGCCCGGCCCGCGCCAGGCGCTGGCCCAGCACGCCGGTGCGTTCGCGGCCCGTGACGATCTCGCTGGTGACAGCCCGAGGGCGGAGAAGCGTCCCGGCCTTTTCAAAGGCGCTGCGGTGTTTTCGCAGGTTGGTGAGCAGCCCGCGGCCCAGCCGCTCGCCCGCCGCGTCCAGCCGCTGGCGGGGCTGGGCGAAGAGTTGGTCGGCGCGCGGCAGCACGCGGGTGAGGCCGATCAGATGCGTGCGGCGCTGCGTGACACCGCGCGTCAGGCTGCTGAACAAGCGGCGCTGGAAATCCATGGTCTGGGAGACGAGTTCCGTCCGCACCGGAACGGCCATCTCCGCCGCCGCCGTGGGCGTGGGCGCCCGGCGGTCGGAGGCGAAGTCGATCAGTGTGGTGTCGGTTTCGTGGCCGACAGCCGAGATCAGCGGGATCAGGCTTTCCGCCGCTGCGCGGACCACCGCCTCCTCGTTGAAGGCCATCAGGTCCTCGATGGAGCCGCCGCCGCGCGCCACGATCAGCAGGTCGGGGCGCGGCACCGCGCCGCCCGCCGCCAGCGCGTTGAAGCCGCGGATGGCGGCCGCCACCTCGCCCGCCGATTTCTCGCCCTGCACCGCCACGGCCCAGAGCAGCACCCGGCGCGGGAAGCGGGCGTTGAGCCGATGCATGATGTCGCGCAGCACCGCGCCCGTCGGCGAGGTGATCACGCCGATCACGTCGGGCAGGTATGGCAGCGGCTTCTTGCGCTCGGCCGCGAACAGGCCCTCGGCGGCGAGGCGCTTCTTGCGCTCCTCCAGCATCGCCATCAGCGCGCCGGCGCCCGCTAGCTCCATCTGCTCGACGATGATCTGGTAGCGCGAGGAACCCGGATAGGTCGTCACCCGCCCGGTACAGACGACCTCCAGCCCTTGTTCGGGCCGCAGCTTCAACAGCCGGGCGGTGGGCTTCCAGATAATGGCGTTGAGGACGGCCTTGTCGTCTTTCAGGTCGAAATAAATGTGGCCGGAGGCCGCCGCCTTCAGCCCGCTGATCTCGCCCCGCACCCGCACGAACGGAAACGCATCCTCGACGGTCCGCTTCAGCGCCGACGCGATCTCGCTGACGCTATATTCCGGCAGGTTCGTGGTGGTGGCGGGTTCGGACATCCGTTCAAGCTTGCCAGATTCGCAGCGTGCTGTGCTTGGCGATGTGGCGAAAATCTCCGTCGGCAGTCAGCATGGTCAGATCGTAGCGCAGGCAAAGCTGTGCAAACAGTGCATCGATCGATTCGATTTGGACACCGGCGCGCCGGCAGCGACTGAACAGATCGGCCGCGCCGAGATGATCGTCCCAATCCGGCCTCAACACGGGAAAGGACGCGAGGCGCGCGAGAATTTGATCGCGCTGACGCGGCCCCGACACGCCTTGCAGGATTTCCTGCACGACAAGGCCCGTGATGAAGATCGCGTCACCGGCCGTGATGGCGCGGGTCAATTCCGCGACGAAGGGCTCGCCTGGCGCGTCGCGCCGGAGGGCCAGAGACCACACACTGGTATCGACGAAGATATTCAACGGCGTCCGCGCGCGGCTTTGTGGTCGTAAGTCGGGTCCCAATCGAGCTTGCCGAACAGCTCGAGGATGCGCTTCTGCTCGCGCCGCCCGATGAATTCCTGCAGCGCCTTGGTGACGGCGGCTTTCTTCGTGCGCTCACCGCTGACCGCGAGCGCGCGGTCGAGCAAATCTGGGTCGATGGATAGGTTCGTGGCCATGTGTAAACCTCTACACACGAGTTTACACACGCAGCTTGCATTCGGCAAGCTGTGGATTTAGGCCATCGATAAGAGGATATCCCATGAACGTTCTTCTCGTTGGGTCCGGTGGGCGTGAGCATGCTTTGGCGTGGGCGTTGTCGGCCTCGCCACTGCTCACCAAACTGTACTGCGCGCCGGGCAATGCGGGGATCGCGCAAGCTGCGGAATGCGTGCCTGTGGCGGCGACGGATTTCGCTGGGCTGGTGGCGCTCGCCAAAGAGAAGAAGATCGACTTCGCGGTGATTGGGGCCGATCCGCAATTGGTGGGCGGGTTGTGGGACCGGTTCGAAGCGGCGGGTATCCGCGCGCTGGGGCCGAGCAAGGCAGCGGCCGTACTCGAAGGCTCCAAGGGCTTCGTGAAGGACCTTTGCATCGAGCTTGGCATCCCGACCGCTGCGTATCGCCGCTTCCGTGATGCTGCTGGCGCTAAAGCCTTTGCCGACACGCTGGGACTGCCGGTCGTCATCAAGGCGGATGGGCTTGCGGCGGGCAAAGGCGTGATTGTCGCCGAGACCAGGGACGACGCGCACAAAGCCATCAATTTTATGTTCGAAGGCGGCTTCGGCGACAGCGGCCATGAAGTGGTGGTGGAAGAATTCCTGGAGGGCGAGGAGGCCAGCTTCTTCGCGCTCAGCGACGGCGAGACGGTGTTGCCGCTGGCCGCCGCGCAGGATCACAAGCGCGCCTTCGACGGCGACAAGGGACCCAACACCGGCGGCATGGGCGCGTATTCCCCCGCGCCGGTCGTGACGGACGATATCGCGGAGCAAGCGATGTCACGCTTCATCCGACCGACGGTTGCCGCGATGGCGGCGAAGGGCATGCCGTACATGGGCATCGTGTTCCTCGGGCTGATGATCACCAAGACCGGCCCCAAGCTCATCGAATACAATTGCCGCTTCGGCGATCCGGAATGCCAGGTGCTGATGATGCGCCTGAAATCCGACCTGCTCACCGCGCTTCTCGCCGCGCGCGACAAGCAGCTTCACCATCTCGACCTGCGCTGGCGCGACGAGGCGGCGCTGACGGTGGTGATGGCGACGAAAGGCTATCCGGGCAGCTACGGCAAAGGCTCCGAAATCCGCAATCTCGACGCGGCGGCACAAGTCGACGGCGTGCAGATCTTCCATGCCGGCACCGAACGGCGCGACGGCAAGCTGCTCGCCGTAGGCGGCCGCGTCCTCAACATCACGGCACTGGGCCGCGACGTAGCGCAAGCGCAAGCCCGCGCGTATCGCGCTGTCGACCTGATCGACTGGCCGGAGGGTTTCTGCCGCCGCGACATCGGATGGCGCGCGCTTGCCCGCCGCATGCCGTCGTGACGCCGGCAGAGCCGGCCCTCAAGCCGCTCGCCGGTCGCGAATGCGGCGAATGCAATGTGTGCTGCGTCGCGTTCCTGATCGACGAGCCGCCGGTGCGCAAACTGCCGAACGTCGTCTGCGAACATTGGAACGGCGGCTGCGGGATCTACGAGACGCGGCCGCACACCTGCCGCGCGTTCTTCTGCGGCTGGCGCCTGTTCTCCGACCTGCCCGCGTCCTGGCGCCCGGACCGCGCGAACATCGTCATCCTCCCGCTGTCGCAGAAGCCGCGGCTGTCGGCGGCGTTCCAACTGCTGGGGCCGTTGACGCAGGCCGTCACCCTGGAGCTGGTGCATACGATCAGTGCGATGATCGCGGGCGGCGCCACGGTCTATCTCGTCATCGGCGGGGCCGTGGGCGAATCCGCCAACCGGGTTCTTCTCAACGACGATATGGCGCCCGCCATCGCGAGCCGGGACATCGAGCAGGCGCTGGCCGCGCTGGAGAATGCCATCCGCCGCTGCACCACCTATCCCAGGACACCTATCGCGCTCGACCCGCCGGGCACCTGACCCCTGCGGCTTGTGTTGTCGCGCGCACCCGGCCAAAAATAGCGGCAAAACTATTGGGAGCACGCCATGTCCGAACCGGCAGCAGACGACCGCCAGGAGAAGTTCTCCGGCACCAAGGAGGTGGCCGAGCGCTACCGGTTCGATGAGAAGAAGCTGGAGGCCTATCTCGCCGAGCGCATCGAGGGATTCCAGACGCCATTGGAAGTGCGCCAGTTCAAAGGCGGGCAGTCCAACCCCACCTACAAGCTTGTCACGCCCAACCGGACTTATGTGCTGCGCAGGAAGCCGCCGGGAAAGCTGCTGCCGTCCGCCCATGCCGTAGACCGCGAATACCGCATCATCTCCGCGCTCTATCCCACGGGCTTTCCGGTGGCGAAGCCCTACTTGCTTTGCGAGGACGAGAGCATCATCGGCACGATGTTCTATGTGATGGATTGCGTGGAGGGCCGCATCTACTGGGGACCGATGCTGCCGGACCAGACGCCGAAGCAGCGCACCCAGATCTACGACGCGATGAACGAGACCTTCGCCCGCCTGCACAACATGGATTGGCAAAAGCTGGGCCTCGAGGATTACGGCAAGCCCGGCAATTACGTCGCCCGCCAGGTGGCGCGCTGGACCAAGCAGTACAAAGCCTCCGAAACCGACCGCATCGACGAGATGGAGCGGCTGATCGAATGGTTGCCGCAGCACCTGCCCACCGATGCGCGCGACTCCATCGTCCACGGCGACTACCGCCTCGACAACATGATCCTGCACCCCACCGAGCCCAAGGTCGTCGCGGTACTGGACTGGGAACTCTGCACCATCGGCGACCCGATGGCGGATTTCACCTATCACCTGATGCAGTGGCAGATGCCGGGCGGCGTCTCCAGCGGCGGCAGCCTGCTGGATGCGGATTTCACCGCACTCGGCATTCCCGACAAGGACGCGTACACCGCGATGTATTGCCGGCGCACCCATCGCGACACCATGCCGAACATGGATTATTACGCGGCCTACAACTTCTTCCGGTTGGCCGGAATCCTCCAGGGCATCGTGGGCCGGGTGCGCGACGGCACGGCGGCCAATGCCAATGCGGCACAGAACGCGGCGGGGGTTCGTCCACTGGCGGAGCGCGCTTGGCAATTCGCGCAGCGGGCGGGCGCCAAGTAAACCGGCAGTCCCGCGCAAGTCCCATTGGTTAAACAGCGCTTAACGGCAAAACCGGCGCGTGCAACCGCACGGTGAAAATCGCAAGCGTTGTTTAACATCCGCTGCGTAAGCTTCTTCCCGAACGGCAACAAACCGTTTGGGGAGACGCTGGCGTGCCGCGGGACGACATACCGAATATTTCGCCGCCATCGGCGGAGGAGATGCTCAAGGCCGAGCGCGCGCAATTCGCGCTGGCCGAACGCGCCGCGCGCTTCGGCTATTGGCGCGTCAGGCTTTCGGACAATCGCGCCACCTGGTCGCCCGGCATGTACAAGCTGCTCAACGTCGATCCCAGCGCACCGCCCGACATGGCGTGGCTGCTCGGCCAGATCGTCCCCGAGGACGTGGCGCAGATCGATATCCGCATCGCGGAAGCCATCCGCACCCGCTCGCCGTTCTATTACCGCACGCATTCCAGTTCGCCCGACATCGAGACCCAGATCGTCGACACGCATGGCGAGGTGGAGCTCGGGCCGGATGGCCGCGTCGTCTCGCTCATCGGCGTCTGCCACGACGTGACGGCGCAGGTCGTGGCCGACGAGGCGCGCAAGAAAGCGGAAGACCGTTACCGCATGATGGCCGAGCAGGGCTCCGACATCATCATGCTGCACGAGAGCGACCGCATCGTCTTCGCCTCCAGCGCGCTGGAACGCATCCTCGGCCGCAAGCCGGAAGACATCCAGAACGGCAACTATCTGAAATTCGTTCACCCCGACGACCTGGAAGAAGCGGAGAAAATCCGCGGCATTCCCGAGCCCGGCCGCATCCGCACCGCGACCTATCGCGCCCGCCATGCCGACGGGCATTACGTCTGGCTCGAGGCAACGGCGCGCGGCGTGTTCGACGGTGGCCAGTTCCGCCACGAGATCAGCGTCACGCGAGACGTCACCGCGCGCAAGACGCAGGAGATGGAGATGCGCGCGGCGCAGGAGAAGGCCGAGGCCGCCAACCGCGCCAAATCGCTGTTCCTCGCGAACATGAGCCACGAGCTGCGCACGCCGCTCAACGCCGTGATCGGATTCTCCGACATCATGCGCGACCAGGTGTTCGGCCCGCTGGGTCACGAACGTTACGCGGAATACGCGGTGCTGATCTACGATTCCGGCCAGCTTCTGCTCGATCTCATCACCGACATCCTCGACATGGCCAAGATCGAGGCCGGCAAGATGGAGCTGAATTTCGAGCGCGTGGATCTGGGCGAAGCCATCGCCGATTGCGTGCGCCTGCTGCGCGAGCGGGCGAAGAAGGCCAACATCCAGATCGCCTTCGAGCAGCCGGCCGGGAGCCTCTCCGTGGTGGCGGACCGCCGCGCCGTGAAGCAGATCTTCCTCAACCTGCTCTCCAACGCCGTGAAGTTCACGCAGACCGGCGGCCATGTCGACATCGAAGCCAATTTCGACGGCGACCGCGTCAGCGTCGTGGTCCGCGACGACGGCATCGGCATCCCGGAAGAACACCTGCCCCGCCTCGGCCGCCCCTTCGAACAGGTCTGCAACGACCCCATGCTGGCCAAGGGCGGCACCGGCCTCGGCCTCGCATTGGTGCATGCCCTCGCCGGCAAACATGGCGGCGCCGTGCGCATCGACAGCAAGGAAGGCCTCGGCACGAACGTGACGGTCGAATTTCCGCTGACCCCACCGGCCCGCGTGGCGGCGTGAACAGCGCGGCATTGCGCTATAGAATTCCGGGACTCACACCGGAGCTTCGCATGCCCGACTTTCTCCTCCTGATGCATAGCGACGCGCTGCAATCCATCAACGACGCCGATTGGGGACCGTACTTCGCCAGGCTCGGCGCACGCTTCGAAGGCGGCAGCGCGATCGGCGCGGGAGAGTGCGTGCGGAAATCTGGCGTGGTGCCCGGCATGAGCAAACATCTCACCGGCTATATCCGCGTGCAGGCGGAGAGTCTGGATGCAGCGAAGGTGCTACTCTCCGGCAACCCGGTTTTCGAGGCGGGCGGCACTGTGGAGATACGCGCGCTGCCGCGAGGCTGACCGCTACAGCGTCTTCGCCAGCGTCTCCAGCTGATCCGTGCAAATCTCCCAGCCGGTGTGGAATCCCATCTGCTCATGCTGCGCGCGGTCGGCATCCGTCCAGTGGCGCGCGCGGGCGGTGTAGCGTGTCTTGCCGCCTTCGTCCTCGAAGGTCAGCACCACCGTCATGAACGGTTTCTGCGACGGGGCCCAAGCATCGGCATAAGCGTCCGTGAAGACGAGTCGTTCGTTGGGCACGACTTCGAGATAGACGCCGCGATTGGGCATCTCCTGCCCGTCCGGCCCCACCATCACGATGAGGCTGCCGCCGCCCGGGCGGACGTCGAGTTCGGCGCGCGGCGTGGTGTAAGGCAGCGGCGCGAACCATTGCTTCAACAGCTCGCCCTCCGTCCAGCAGCGATAGACAGCGGCGCGCGGCGCGTCGATCAGGCGGGTGAGAACGAGTTCGCGGCTGTCGGACATTTTAATTCTCCAATAATAAACGTCATGGCCGGGCCCGCGCGACTTTGCCGCGCACTTGTCCGTTGGCGTGCAAAGCACGCCGGGCCGGCCCCGTGCCAGCAGCACCAAAAAAAGAACGCTGCCACATCGTGCCTCCCTCTAAAACCGAGGGAATGGGTGGCCGGGACAAGCCCGGCCATGACGGTTTTGGGTTTTGTTCGACCTCTGCGTTACTCCGCCGCCGCGCGCTTCGGGCGGTCGGAGTGCTTGCCGTATTCCAGCCGCGCGATGGTGCGGTTGTGGACTTCGTCCGGGCCGTCGGCCAAACGCAAGGTGCGTTGGCTGGCATAGGCGCGGGCGAGGCCGGGGTCGGTGGTGACGCCGGCGCCGCCCCAGGCCTGAATGGCGTCATCGATGATCTTCAGCGCCATGCGGGGCGCGGCGACCTTGATCTCCGCGATCTCCTGGCGGGCGACCTTGTTGCCCACCTTGTCCATCATGTCGGCGGCCTTGAGCGTAAGCAGGCGGCACATGTCGATATTGATGCGGGCTTCCGCGACGCGCTGCTCCCACACCGAATGCTCGGCGATGCGCTTGCCGAAGGCTTCGCGGCTCAGCAGGCGCTTGACCATGCTCTCCAGCGCGCGCTCGGCAACGCCGATGGTGCGCATGCAGTGATGGATGCGGCCCGGTCCGAGGCGGCCTTGCGCGATCTCGAAGCCACGGCCTTCGCCGAGCAACAGGTTCTCCACCGGTACCTTCACGTCCTTGAGCACGACTTCGGCATGGCCGTGCGGCGCGTCGTCATAACCGAACACGGGCAGCATGCGCACGATCTCGATGCCGGGCGAATCCATCGGCACGAGGATCTGCGACTGCTGGGAGTGACGATCCTTCTCGGGATCGGTCTTGCCCATCACGATGGCGACCTTGCAGCGCGGATCGCCCACGCCCGACGACCACCACTTGCGGCCGTTGATCACATAATGATCGCCCTTCTTCTCGATGCGCGTGGCGATGTTCGTGGCGTCCGACGAGGCGACCGCCGGCTCCGTCATCAAAAAGGCGGAGCGGATTTCGCCGTTCAACAGCGGCGTCAGCCATTTGTCCTGCTGATAGGGGCTGCCGTAACGCTCCAGCACTTCCATGTTGCCGGTGTCGGGCGCGGAGCAGTTGAACGCCTCCGACGCGAAGCCGACATGACCCATCATCTCGCAAAGCGGCGCGTATTCGAGATTGGTAAGGCCGGCGCCATGCTCGCTCTCATTGAGGAACAGGTTCCACAGCCCCGCGGGCTTCGCCTTCTTCTTCAATTCCTCGACGACGGGCACCACGATCCACGGATTGCCCTTGTCTCGCGCCGCCTGCATCTCTTTGGCGTAGACGGGTTCGGCGGGATAGACGTGCTGGTCCATGAAGGTGCCGACACGCTTCATCCATTCCTTCTGCCGGGGCGAATAATCGAAATCCATGCGTTCCTCCGAGTTTCTTCTGAATAGCTGCGGCGAGACTGTACCGGTCCTTCGAAGGGGCCACTAGCCCTATCTGCCGGCTGTTCCGGTCTTGTGCTCAAAGGGAATTTTTGCGAGTATATGCCGCATGAACGACATAAGAGAACTGTTCAAGCTCAGCGTCGAAGAGCGCATCCAGCTGGTCTCGGACTTGTGGGACAGCATCGCTGCGGATGCCGCGAACCTGCGGATTGCCAAGGAGCTGCAGGACGAGCTTGAGCGCCGTGTGGCGGAGCACGAGGCTGACCCGTCTTCCGCTTTGGATGGCGACGAAGTCCTCCGCGATCTGCAGGCCCGTTATAAATGACCCGCAAGATTCGGTTGCGACGACAGGCCCGCACCGAAATCGACGAAGCCGCCAAATGGTACGACGAACAACGCGATGGTTTGGGCGCAGAGTTCGTGGAGGCTTATAAAAATCTCACGGAAAAGATGCGGGAACGCCCCGAATCCTACCCCGCTGCTCTTGGCAATCTTCGCAAAGCATCATTTGGCCGCTTTCCCTACATCCTTTTCTACAAAATATATGCTCGAGATGTTCTGATCGTCGCTTGCGTTCACGAGCGCCGCGATCCGCGCCACTGGCAATCCCGCGTTTGACAACCTCCCCGCGCCACGGCAAGCAGCCCTTATGCTGCTTTGGGCCGGCCTTTGTTTCCTTGTTCTGGGCGTCGCGTCGTTTGCCGTGGACCGGCGGGCGGTGCATGTGGTGCATGGCGGGGTGAGCCTCGGCGTGCATCGCGGGCTCGCGCGGACGACGGATTGGGCCAAGGGCGCGCATTGGCTGACCATTTCCATCGCGGCGATCATCCTCTCCTGGCTGGCGCTGCGGCTCTGGGGCGAGCGGATGTGGCTGGAGACCACGCTCCACGCCGCGCTGGCGTTCCTGCTCAGCCTGGCGGTGGGGAGCGCGGTGCTGCATGTGCTGAAGCTGGTATTGGGGCGCAGGCGGCCGCGCGACGAGCTGGAGCATGATCTCTACGGCTTCCTGCCGTTCCGCCTCGACACGCAATACGACTCCTTCCCCTCCGGCCATGCGATGACGATCTTCTGCGTGGCGGTGATCGCCGCGGGGCTGTTTCCGGCGCTGTGGCCGCTGTGGTTCGGCCTCGCCTTCTACCTCGCGCTCACCCGCGCTTTGATGAACGCGCATTTCTTCAGCGACGTCTTCATCGGAACCGGCATCGGCATTCTGGCCGCGCGCGAGACGGTGCTCTATGTTTTCCCAGCCCTCTCGCAGCCTTGGTTCTGATGTTCCAGCTTCTCTCCGATCTGCACACCTGGGAAAGCCTCGCCACGCTGACGGCGCTGGAGATCGTGCTCAGCATCGATAACATCCTGTTCCTCTCCATCGTCTCCGGGCAGTTGCCGCCGGATCGCCAGCCCTCCGCGCGCCGCATCGGCCTCGCTTACGCGCTTGTCATGCGCATCGCGCTGCTCTGCGGCATCGCCTGGGTGATGTCGCTGCAACAGCCCATCATAACGATATTCGGCGAAGGCTTTTCCTGGCGCGACCTGATCCTGGCCGCGGGCGGCTTGTTCCTGCTGACCAAGGGCACGCGCGAAATCCACGACATGGTGGACGGCCATGAAGAGATCGCCAAGCGCGTTGGGGCCAGCTTCACCGGCGTCATCATCCAGATCGCGATCTTCGACCTGCTCTTCTCTTTCGATTCCGTCATCACCGCCGTGGGCATGGCCGAGCATCTGTCTGTGATGATCGCCGCCGTCGTCTTGTCGATGCTGGTGATGCTGGCGGCATCGGGCGCGGTGGCGGGTTTCATCGCCAAGAACCCGACGGTGAAGATGCTGGCGCTGAGCTTCCTGCTGCTGATCGGCACCGCCTTGGTGGCGGACGCGATGCATTTCGATATTCCGCGCGGCTATCTCTACTTCGCGGTCGCGTTCTCGGGTTGCGTCGAAGCGCTGAACCAGATGATGGCGCGGAAGAGAAAAAAAGCTTGACCGCACACTTCACCTCCCCCTTGCGGGGAGGTCGAAACGCGAAGCGTTTCGGGTGGGGGTAGGCCGCGCACACAGTCCCCCACCCGTAAAATCGCCTTGCGATTTTACGACCTCCCCGCAAGGGGGAGGTCGAGTGAGTTCACGTCTGCACGATTGAACGGGCGCTCTCGACCAGTTTTTTCGCGCCTTCGCCGTCGCCTTTGCGCAGCGCGGCCATGTCCTGCGGGACCTTCACGCCGCGTTGGACGGCGGGGCGTTCGGCGATTTTGTCGATCCACTTCTGGAGCGGGTCCAACCCTTCCATCGAGACGCCGGACCACGGATAGGTGCGCACCCAGGACCAGTTGGCGATGTCGGCGATGGAGTAGTCGCCGGCGAGCCACTCGTTGTCCTTGAGATGGTTGTTCAGAACCTCGAACAAGCGGCGGGATTCGTTTTGGTAGCGGGCGATCACCGGTTCGATCTTTTCCGGCCAGTAGCGGAAGAACACATTCGCCTGCCCCATCATCGGGCCGATGCCGCCCATCTGGAACATCAGCCATTGGGTGACGAGGCTTTTGCCTTTCGCATCGGTGGGGCAGAGCTTGCCCGTCTTCTCCGCCAGATAGAGCATGATCGCGCCGCTCTCGAACACCGCAAAGTCGCCCGCATCGCGGTCCACGATGGCGGGGATGCGGCCGTTGGGATTGATCTTGAGGAACCAGTCCTCCTTCTGCGTCTGCTTGCCGAGTTCGATATTGTGCGTCTCGTAAGGCAGGTCCAGCTCTTCCAGCGTAATGGAGGCCTTCCAGCCGTTCGGTGTGGCGGAGGTGTAGAGGTCGATCATTCGGCGGGTCCTTTTGCGAGAATGGCGTCGTCGATGGCATCGGTTTCCGCGGCGGGAGGGTCCTCACGCAGGCCGACAAGGCCGGAATAGACATCGCCTTCGCTGGCGCTTTCGGCGCGGCGGCGGTCGATCTCTGCGCGCAGCTCGCGCTGCTTCTCTTCCGTCAGCGGATAGAACCACACCAGGCTGAGCGTGACGCCCGCGAGCGTCACCGGCAGCAGGATGTAGAACATCCGCATGTTGGCGATGACGCCCGGCCCGTTGTGCAGCTTGGGATCGAAGCCCAGCAGCGCCAGGCATTTGAATGCGAGCAGCACCGCGATCGCGAGCCCTGCCTTCGAGGTGAGCGAGAGGAAGGAATACATCAGCCCCGCGCGCTCGGCATTATGCGCATGGGTGTCGGCGTCGGTCACATCCGCCATCATGGCGCGGATGAAGAGCGCGGGTGCAGCGTAAGTGGCGCCGGAGAGCGAGACGACGATGAGCGCCAGGATGAAATTGCCCGGTGGGATGAAGAGCAGCACCGGCCCCACGACGATGCCGAAGATGTACGCCATGCTCAATGCGCGATGCTTGCCGATGCGCCGCGACAATGCGATCCAGGCCGGCGCGAACACCACGCCGGAGATGAAATAGCCCACCAGCAGTACGGTGCCGAGCTTCAGTTGCAGCGCGAAGGCGGTGAAATAGAGGAACATGGCGCCGCGCGCGCCCTGGTTCAGGGATTCGATGAAATCCACGATCATCAGCCGCCGGACCGCGCTATTGCCCAGCACAAAGCGCAACGTGGGCAGCATCGACGCGCGCGTGCCGAGCGCGGCCGGCGCCTCCGGCACGACCGTAACGCACAGCGCCACGCCCACGATCAATGAGACAATCGACAAAATCCCCATGGCTTGAATCTGCGGCGGCAAGGGATAGCCTTTGACAGTCATGAAGGCGGGCAAGAGCAGCACGCTCGCCATGCCGATGACGACCAGTATCTGATACCAGCCATAGATGCGGCTGCGCTCGTGATATTCGGTGGAGAGCTCCGAGCCCCAGGAGAGATGCGGCACCAGGATCAGCGAATAACCGAAATACATCAGCAGCAGCCACGCGGTGAGATAAACGGGGCCGATGCCAGCGGGCGGCGAGTAGACCATCCAGATGCCGACCGCCATCAGCGGCGTGCCAATCATGATCATCGGACGGCGGCGGCCGAAGCGCGTACGCAACTGGTCGCTGAGATAGCCGATGGCCGGATCGATGACGACGTCAACGATCCGGATCGCGAAGAAGATCACGCCCACCCACGCCAGCGAGATCGCGAATTCCTTCGAGGCGTAGAAGTTCGGCAGAAAGACCGTCAGCGGCATGCCGAAAGCGGCGATGGCGAAAGCCGGCAGCACATAGGCGAAGAGAACCCGGAAAGGAACTTTCTTGGTATCGTTCGGCATGGCTAGGCCGCGCGGAAGCGTTGGACCAGCGGCCGTTCCTCGTCGATGCAGGCCTTGAAGGACGGCCGCTCGTGCAGCCGCGTCATGAACGCGGCCAGATGCGGCCAGCGCGACGCGTCCAGCTTCTCGCCCGCGTGGTCGAAATTCACCAGCATGGTGGCGACGGTGATGTCGGCGATGGAGAACGCGCCGCCCACGAAGTATAGCGCGCCGCCCAGCTCCGTCTCCAGATAGTCGAACAGCGGCGGGAGCTTCTCCGACAGAGTCCGCGTACAGATTTCCTCATCCGTCTCGCTGCGCATCATGCGCTTCACGACGCGCTCGAAGAACAGGCCCGGCCCGATGGTCGCGGCCAGGATGGAATCCGCATATTCCTCGAACCACAGCGCGCGAGCGCGTTGCATGGGATCGGCGGGATAGAGCGCGGGCGTGGGGAATTTGTGCTCCAGGTAATCGCAAATCACCGAGGAGTCCGGCAGCGTGTTCGGCTCGGGCTGGTCGGTGTCGCGCAGGACCGGGATGCGCTTCATGGGCGAGATGGCGAGGAATTCGGGCGGCGGGCGGAACGGGTTCACCTGCTCGAGCGTGTAATCCACACCCTTCTCCGCCAGGAACACCCGGACCTTGCGCACGAACGGCGACACGTTGCTGCCATAGACGATGAGTGCCATCTGGTGTCCTCCCGGGACGTATTATTTTCTGACAGGTTGTCAGAGGCGCGCGGGCTTGTCATCACACAAAACTCGCCGCTGAAATCAAAGTACCCCGTCATGGCCGGGCTTGTCCCGGCCATCCATACCCGCGGTGGAAAAAGTAAGTACGCGGACCGTCATTATCTCTTTCTGCGAGACCGCGTTTATGGGTGGCCGGGACAAGCCCGGCCATGACGATAGATTTTGGAGGAGCGCCGCACCCACCTACGCCGGCGCTTCTACTTTCAGCTTCGGGGCGCGCTCTTCCGGGAGGTTGTCATAAAGGTCCGCGATCAGGTCGGACTTGAGAGCGCGCTTGGACGGATCGTTCCAGAGATTTTCCCACTGCCTCGGATCGTTGCGCAGGTCGTATAGTTCGCCTTCCGAACCGTCATATTGCACTTTGGTCGTGATGGCGCCGAATTGCGGCCAGAATTCCTCGAGCCCGTTCGGCTGACCCTGGGTGGACGGTTCGTAACGCGTGAGCACGAAGCCATCGCGATAGATGGACCGGAAGTGGAAGCCGTAGCCGGGAAACTGGCTGTCCCATTCGGTGAGCGCGCGCTGGCGCGAACCGTCCTCGCTGACGGGCAACGGCTTGCCCTGCATCCAATCCGGCTGCGCGACACCTGCGATGGCGGCGCAAGTGGCGGCGATGTCCACCTGCTCCACCGGCTGGGCGATGGTGGCGGGCGTCACATTCGCGTTGGGCGCCGGGCGCCAGATGAAGGGCAAGCGCATCAGCGCATCGACATGCCATGGGCCTTTGTAGACGAAGCCGAAATCTCCCTGCATCTCGCCGTGATCGGTGGTGAAGATCACGTCCGTGTCGCCATCCCAGTCACGGGCCTTGATCGCCGCCATCACCTTACCGACCGCGTCATCGATCAGCTCGTTCATCACATGCGTCTTGGCGTTGATCTCGCGGATGTTGTCGTCGCTCAACTGTTGCGGCGTGAAATTCATCGGGCCGCCTTCGATATTGGCGAACTGGCCGTCATAGAAAGCGAGCCAATGCGCCGGCTTCTTCGCCAGCACCTTGCGGATCGCATCCGGCGAGCCGGGATGACCATCGGGAAGCGGCAGGTCGCGCCAATCGCAACGTTTGTTCTCACTCTCAGGCGGATCCCACGGATGATGCGGATCGGGGAAGCTCAGCCAGAGGAACCAGTCCTCTTCCGCATCCAGCCCCTTCAGCCAATCGACCGCGAGGCCGGCGAGCCAATCGGTGTGATAGGCCTCGCGCGGCAGCGGATTGTTCTGCGTCTCCGGCGCGCCGGTATCGCCGCCGGGGGCCGCGTTCAGGAGCGGCACCGCCTTGTCAAAGAATTCCGGATAGTTTTTCTTCACCCAATGGCCGTAATGGCCGACGGGTGTGCCGCGAAAATTGTAGATGTGCATCGCCTGGATGGCGTAATCGAAACCACGCCACGGGCCGGTGACGTTGTCGCGCTCGCGCCGCGTCTCCAGCCATTTGCCGCCGGGATCGAACGCCGGCTCGAAATGCGCCTTGCCGATCAGCGCCGTCTTGTAGCCCGCCTTCTCGCTCAGGAACTGCGCGACGCTGGGCGCATCTTCCGGCAGCGCCACGCCGTTGGCGAAGACGCCATGGGTGCGGACATATTGGCCGGTCAGCATCGTCGAGCGCGCCGGCATGCAGACGGTGTTCTGGTTGTAGGCGCGGGTGTAGTTGAGGCCAGATTTCGCCAGCGCATCGATATTCGGTGTGCGACAGAATGGATTGCCGTTGACGCCCAGCGAGTCGAAACGCTGCTGGTCGGTCGTGATGAAAAGGATCTTGCGGCCCATGTTCAGCCCTCCAATGACGTGACGTCCATTAGCTTCGCCACAGCGGATTTCGTCGCGCCGCTCAGTCCCGCATAGGCCGCGCGCAATTCGGCGAGGCATTTCGCCTGGTATTTGAACGCGCCCTGCGTATAGGTCTTGCCCATCAGGGCTACGGAGAATGTTTCCGCACCCTTCGCCACCGCATCCGCATTGGCCAGCAGAAACGGGAAATAGATTTCGTTCACCAGCGCGAGAAGGCCGCGCACCGCAGGCGCGGTGGTGTCGCTCCACTCGCCTTCGACGCCCGAGGCATCGTCGAGATTGGCGATCCAGCGCCAAGTGAAGGGGAATTCCGCGCGCATCAGATCGTTCGGCGTGGGATCGACGGCGAGCTGGGAGAGCTGCCCGAACCATCCGAAATCGGCGAGCGAGGGGCGGCTGCCGAAGAGATAGCTCTGCTCCGTCACGAGTGCCTCGAACAGCGACAGGATGCGGCGCGTGCTGCCCTCGATGATGGGCGCGTTCTCCTTCGTGCAGCCGACCAGCGCCATGCGGCCGACCTGTCGGGCGCGGAACGCGGACGCCGCGTTGAGCACCGTCTCGCGGCCATGGCCGCGCAGCCGGTCGAAGGCCAGCCATTCGCTCATCTGCTTCTGGTCGCGCTCGCGGAACCAGCGATAGTGGAACATCGCCTTGGTGCCCCACTCATCCGCGAAATCCTCCAGCAGATACGCGATGAAGGCCGTGGCCGGATCGGTGGGCACGATGGAACGTTCGTGATGCGCCTTCTCCAGCGCGAAGATCATCGGCGTGGAGTCGTTGTGCCAGGTGCCGTCCGGATATTGGATCACGGGAATGACGGGCGCTTTCACGTTTTTGAAGACGCGGTCGTCGCCCATCTCCATCTGCCGCCAGATGTAAGGCAGGCGGCGATAGCGCAGGATGGCGCGCATCTTCATCGAATAGGGCGAGCCGAGCCCGCCATAGATGGTGTAGACGCCGCTCACGTCGCCATGCCCGCGCCGCAGCACAGAAGCACCGTGCGCTCCAAGCCCGCCTCGCGGTGATAGTGCGCGGCGAGATATTCCGGATCGGCCGTCATGTCGAGGAACGCGTCGCGCGAGGGATAGCGCACGCAGACCACCTCGTCCCAGTCGTTCGCCGCGTCGTCGCCGATCATGACGAATTTCTGCGGGCCGCCCCACACGATGCTGCCGCCGCGCTTCATCACTTGCTGCAGCGCAACCATGCCGTAACGCTGATAGGCGTCGCGGCCGCTGAGATTCTCCGCCGCTTCTTTGTGCTCCGCACCATAAGCCGCCTTGGCGCGATATTTCAGCAGATTGACCATGACCATCGGGCCTTCCGGACCCTTCTCGGCCATGGCCTGAAACTGCGCGGGGGTTGGCGTGACGGTCATTGGGGTTCCCTCCTGTTGACGCGGATGCTTGCCCGCGTCATATTCTGAATCTGAATTCAGATTTAGCAGGACGCGGTGGCGAAGGCAAGTAAGAGCGCGACGGAAAAATGGGCTCTGCCCGCCACGCAGGCGCGCAGCCGGGCCACGCGCGAGCGTTTGCTTGCTGCCGCCGAGCGCGTCTTCGCCGAAAAAGGCTATGACGGTGCACGCCTGACCGACATCGCGGAAGACGCGGGCTGTTCCGTCGGCGCGGTCTATTTCCGCTTCAAGGATAAGGACGCGCTATTCTCGGCAATCGCGGAATCCTTCACCGAGGAAGCGCGCGCTGGCCTCTCGCATCTCCTCGCGGGCACCACGGACGGCGACGACGCCACCATCATCCGCACCTTCGTCCTGGCGACGGCAGCCAACTTCCGCCGCCACAAGGGCCTCTTCCGCGCCATCGTGGAGCGCGGCTTCGAGCATGCAGGCGCGATGAACGCCATCTTCGCCTTCCGCGACGAGCTCGCGGGCGCGCTGGAGAAAGCCTTAAAGAGCCGCGGCAACCGCGTGCGGGTGATGACGCAGATGATCTACGGCTTCCTCATCGTGGGCGTCTTGAACCGCCAGGCGCCCACGCGCATCGAAGACACCCGCGCCATCACCGAACTCGCCGAAGCCTGCATCGCCTATTTCGAACGGAGCAAAAAATGACCACCCTCTCCTTCGATCTGTTCTGGTCGTTCCGCAGCCCCTATTCCTATCTGGCGACGCCGCGTCTCTATCAGATGGAGAAGGACTACGATCTCACGGTGAATGTGCGGCCCGTCTATCCGCTGGCGGTGCGCACGGCGGAGTTCTTCGATCGCGTGCATCCGATGTGGATCGGCTATCTGATGCGCGACACCTATCGCCTGGCCGAAATGCAGGACCTGCCCTATCGCTGGCCGCGCCCCGATCCGGTGAAGGTCGATCCCGCCACGCGCCATGGCGTTCCCGATCAGCCTTACATCCACCGCCTGACGCGGCTGGGCTGCGCCGCGGCGGAAGTGGGTCGCGGAATGCCGTTCCTGAAGGAGATCAGCAGCGTCATCTGGTCCGGCCAGGTCGATGGCTGGAACGAAGGGGACCATCTGGCGAAGGCCTCCGCGCGCGCCGGTCTTGATCTCGCGGCGCTCGATGCGAAGATCGAAGCCGATCCGGAAAAATACGAAGCCATCATCCAGGAAAACCAGAAGGCGCATGAGGCAGCCGGCCATTGGGGCGTGCCGACCATGGCGTTCGAGGGCGAGCCCTTCTTCGGGCAGGATCGCATCGACGTTCTGCTCTGGCGCCTCAAGCAACGCGGCCTGCAGCCGAGGAGTGTAATATGAGACGCGCAGTTGTGATCGTACTCGCCGTTGTCATCGCGCTGGGCCTCGCGGCATGGCTCGCCACGTTCTCGCCCGCCGTCGATGTCTGGGTCTACAAGCAGCTCGCGATCCGCGGCGCATCCGGCGCCGATGCGCAACTGGCGTCGCCCGGTGAATTGTCCGTGCTGCTGGTCGGCACCGGATCGCCGCTGCCGGATCGTAGCCGCGCCGGGCCGTCCACCTTGATCGCCGCTGGTGACTCTTATTACGTCGTCGATACCGGCCTCGATTCCGTGCGCAACCTGATGCTGTGGCATGTGCGGCTGGACAAGGTGGCCGGCGTCTTCATCACCCACCTCCATTCCGACCACATTCCGGAGCTTGGCGAGCTGCGCCTGCAGACCTGGGTCGCGGGACGCCGCACGCCGCTGAAGGTCTATGGCCCTCCCGGTATCGAACGTGTCGTGGCGGGGTTCAACGAGGTCTACGCGCTGGATTCCGGTTACCGCACTGCCCATCACGGCGCGAAATTCCTGCCGCCGGAGGCCGCCGATCTCGTCGCCGTCGTGGTGCAGCCCGACGCGACCGCGCTGGAAGCGGATGGCCTGAAAGTCCGCGCCATCCTCGTTGACCACGGCCCGGTCAAACCGGCCTATGGCTATCGCTTCGACTACAATGGCCGCAGCGTGACCGTGAGCGGCGATACCTCGAAAGACGAAAATCTCGCCCACGCCGCCGCCAACACCGACGTGCTGGTGCACGAAGCGTTGTCGCCAGAATTGGTCGGGTTGTTGGGTGATGCACTGACGCAAGCCGGCCGCCCGCGCGCCGCGAAGATCATGCATGACATCCCCGGCTATCACACAAGCCCGGTGGACGCCGCGCGTATCGCCAATGAGGCGCATGCGAAGCTACTGGTCTACACGCATCTGCTGCCGATCCTGCCGAACACCATCGCCGAGCGCGCCTTCCTGCGCGGCGTGCCGGATGTGCGCGGCGACGGCGTGGTGCTGGGCCATGACGGGCTGCTGATCAAACTGCCGCCACATAGCGACGCGATCGAGCAGAGCGCGCTGTACTAGCGCCGGGCGCGGAAGAACTCTTTCAGCACCAGCCCGGCGGCGTCCGCGTCGCCTGCCCGGGCCACGACGGGTCGGTGGTGACAGGTCGCCTGCTCGAAGAAGCGCGGGCCGTGCAGCACCGCGCCACCTTTGGGGTCGTCCGCCGCGAAGACCAGCCGCGAAACGCGCGCCAGGCTCAGCGCGCCCGCGCACATGGCGCAGGGTTCGAGTGAGACGTAGAGCGTCGTGCCGCCCAGCCGCTCATTGCCCAGCTTGGCCGCAGCGGTCCGTAACACCAGCATCTCGGCATGGGCGGTGGGGTCGTGGCGCTCCACGATGCGGTTGCCGTCCTGCGCCAGCACCGCGCCGTTCGCGCCGACGAGCACCGCGCCCACCGGCACCTCGCCGCGCGCGCCGGCCCGTTTCGCTTCTTCCAGCGCCAATGCTATGGCTTCGCCGTCATCCATGGTCTCTCACCTTGCCAGACGATAGCACGCAAGCCGGCGAACGGCTTTCAAAGATCATAGCCCGCGCCGGAATCTGCTCGCGCCGCGACGCGGAGAAGCTGATCACCGACGGCCGCGTGGCGCTGAACGGCGAGACCGTCACGCAGCAGGGCACCCGCGCCACCGAGGACCATCTCATCACCGTGGACGGCAAGCCCATCCTGGAGCCGGAGCCGACGCGGCTGTGGCGTTACCACAAGCCCGCAGGCCTGGTGACGACGCATCGCGATCCCGAAGGCCGCCCCACGGTGTTCACGAACCTGCCCAGGCATCTGCCGCGCGTGGTCTCCGTGGGCCGGCTGGACGTGAATTCCGAAGGCCTGTTGCTGCTGACGAACGACGGCACGCTGGCCCGCAAGCTGGAGTTGCCCGCCGCCGGCTGGACTCGCAAATACCGCGTGCGCCTGTTCGGCAGGGTGACGCAAGAGGATCTCGACAAGCTCAAGCCGGGCCGCAAGATCGACGGCGTGCGCTACGCCCCCATCACGGTGGAACTGGAGCGCGCGAAAGGCCTGCATGCCTGGGCGAATGTGGGCCTGACGGAAGGCAAGAACCGCGAGGTCAAGCGGCTGATGGAATCGCTGGGCTTCAAGGTTTCGCGCCTCATCCGCGTCCAGTTCGGCCCGTTCCATCTGGGCCAGCTGGGCGAAGGTGACGTCGAGGAGATCGCGCCCAAGGTCTGGCGCGAGGCGCTGGGCATGCAGAAGAAACCCAAGACTCCCGGCCCCAAATAATCGTGTAACGAACGTTAACTTTCATTGAAGCGTGGCGCGGAACGGCTATTCTGCGCGGCGAGCGCCATTCGAACGAGAACACAGACGATCGGGCACAGAGGGGAAACACCATGGCGACAGTAATCGGACATACCGCGCACGACTTCATCCATGTGGCCGGCGACGGACATGTGGCGCCTTCGGGCTACACCGACGTTCCGGACGCCACCAATAGCGCCGACGAGATCAAGCCCGGCGCGGGCGAAGAC
The DNA here is from genome assembly GCA_036489435.1 of Rhizomicrobium sp. Classification (GTDB taxonomy): domain Bacteria; phylum Pseudomonadota; class Alphaproteobacteria; order Micropepsales; family Micropepsaceae; genus Rhizomicrobium. The sequence continues at coordinate 112,728 of DASXFU010000002.1, forward strand.
ACCGTGTACGCCGGGGGCGGCGACGACGTCATCAATTTCGCGGACCACCTCGACGGCGGCGACCAGATCGACGGCGGCACGGGCAACGACACGCTCATCGCGGACGGCAGCGCCTCTCCCAACACGGCCGTCCAGCTCCAGATGACCAGCGTCGAGAACTTCGTGATCGAAGGCGGCACGCAGAGCTGGATCATCTCGTCCACCGCCGATCCGCTAGGCCAGACCGTGCGGGTGGACACCGTCCACGCCGATTCCACCGCGCAGATCACCGTCAACGGCGCGTCCGCGGCCGGCGCGCTCGATTTCGTGGGCGGCGGCGTGCGGTACAACACCTTCACCGGCGGCTCGGGCAACGACACGTTCACGATCAACAGCGACATCACGTTCCTGATGGCCCTCACCGGCAATGGGGGCGACGACACGTTCAACTTCAACTACGATCCCGGCGCGCAGAACGGCGGGAGCTCCATAGTCGGCAACGCGGGCAACGACACCGTCAATTTCAATCACGGCCTGACGCTCAACAATCTGTCGTTCGGATTGAGCAGCGTCGAGCAGATCAACTTCCACCGCGGCTTCGACTATTCGCTCATCGTCACCAACGGCACCGATCCCATCGGCGGATCGACGACGATCAACGGCACGCATCTGGCGAGCGGCGACACGATGACGATCTCGGCCGGCGGCAACGGCGAGGGTGCGCTGACCATCGATGGCGGCGCGGGAGACGATCAGGTCACGCTCGGCGTGGAAGGCGTGGCGACCGTCAGCCTCGGCGCGGGCAACGACCGTATCGTGGTGGCGCAGCTCGCGGCCGGCGACCAGTTCGACGGCGGCGTCGGCAACGACACGCTGGTGGTGACGACGCCGGGCGATTTCGTGCTCGATCCCACGCAGCTCAAAAGCATCGACATCGTCCAGCTGGTCGCGCTGCACAGCTATGATTTCACGCTGAACCCGGCCTTCATCCAGGCCGGCCACTCGCTAACCATGGACGGCAGTAATCTGGGCGCGGGCGACACGCTCACCTTCGACGGCAGCGCGGTGACCGACGCGCATCTCGTGTTGCTGGGCGGCGCGGGCGACGACGTGCTGACGGGCGGATCCAGCTTCGACACCATGGTCGGCGGCTCCGGCAACGACACGTTCAACCTCGGGACCGGCGGCAACGACACAGCCGATGGCGATGCCGGCGACGACGTGTTCAACATGGGCGCGGCGCTCACGGCCTCCGACCGGCTGGACGGCGGCAGCGGCAACGACACCGTCAATCTCGCGGGCAATTATTCGCTCGCGCTGAACGGCGCCACATTTGCGGGCATCGAGACCCTGCACATGGCCGGCGGCTTCAGCTACGCCATCTCGATCAACGAGGGCACGGTCGCGGCCGGGCACACATTGGCGGTCGATGCGTCAGACCTGGGCGCTGGCGACGTGCTGCACTTCAATGCGATCCCCGATACCGACGGATATTTCAACATCACCGGCGGCGCGGGCGACGACGTCATCGCGGCGGGCGGCGCGCGCGACGTGATCACAGGCGGATTGGGCGCGGATATCATGAAGGCGGCCGCCGCCGGCCATACCCAGTTCAACTACACCTCCGTCGCGCAGTCCACGAGCACGGGCTACGACACGCTGACCAACTTCATCGACACCGCGCACGACACGATCCATCTGCCCTTCATTCCGGCGGCGCTGGCGCCTGTCGTGTCCGGCGGCGCGCTTTCCACCGCCACGTTCGATACCGACCTCGCCGCCGCCGTAAACGCGGCCGCGATGCCGGTGGGCGATGCGGTGTTCTTCGAGCCCACATCCGGCACGCTTGCGGGACACACCTTCCTGATCGTGGATGCCAACGGTGTCGCGGGCTACCAGGCCGGCGCCGATTACGTCATCGACTTCGGCACGGGAAGTGTAGCCGGGGTGACGTTCGTTTGAGGAACAAGCAGGGGCGCGACGCACAAGGCGCGCGCCCCTCGCTTTTCACTTCGCCAGATATTTCTGCGCGTCGTCGGACCACGGGAATGCGATCTTGCGGTCGGGATCGCAGAGTTTCTTCTTCTGATCCTTGTAGCTGAAGCTGCCGAGCAGGTCGCGCATCAGCTCCAGCCGGCCGATCTTCTTGTCGTCGTTCTTCACGATGCGCCAGGGCGCGGCGGGATGGCTGGTGCGGCGGAACATGACGTCACGGGCCTTGGTGTAGTCGTCCCAGTGTTCCAGCGCCGCTTCGTCGATGGGCGAGATCTTCCATTGGGTGAGCGGGCTTTTGTGCCGATCGGCCAGGCGCTTCTTCTGCTCTTTCTTGTCGATGTCGAGATAATATTTGCGGATGGTCATCCCATCGCGGATCAGCATCTCCTCAAAGGGCACGACGGAATCCAGGAACGCCTCGACCTGGCGATGCTTCGCGAACCCCATCACGCGCTCCACGCCCGCGCGGTTGTACCAGGAGCGGTTGAAGATCACGAAATCCTCCGCAGCCGGAAGATAGGGCACGAAGCGCTGGAAGTACCATTCGGTCTCTTCGATGCTGGAAGGCTTGCCGGGCGCGTGCACACGGGTCTCGCGCGGGCTCATATGCTCTGTGAGACGCTTGATGGTGCCGTCCTTGCCGGCGGTGTCGCGGCCCTCCAGGATGATGAGGACACGCGCGCCGTCCGCGATCAGCTCGCGCTGCAATTTCACCAGTTCGATCTGCAGCTTCTTCAGCGTGTGCTTGTAGTGCTCGTCGCTGTCGTCATCGTCGTCCTGTTTGCTCATGGCGAATCCTGAAGCCGCTCCCAAGGGATGATAGCAGAGCCTTGAAGCCTAACGGCTGAAATCCCGAACGTATCCTTCAGCACTGCGTCGGACAGCGCCTCGCCCGGCGTGCCCGCCCCCGCCACGCGCCCGCCGTCCAGCACCACCAGCCGGTCGCAGAAGCGCGAGGCGAGCGAAAGGTCATGCAACGTCACCGCCACGGCCACGCCACGTTTGGCCTCGCCGCGCAGCAATTCCATCAGGCGAAGCTGGTGCGCCGGATCGAGATAGGCGGCTGGCTCGTCCGCCAGCAGGATCGGCGCCGCTGTCGCCAGCGCGCGGGCGAACAGCACACGCGCCCGCTCGCCGGCGGACAACTCATCCATCCGGCGCACGGCGAATTGCGCGGCATCGCAACGCGCCAGCGCGGCGTCGATGGCGGCGTCATCCTCGGCCGAAAACGGCGCCATCGGCGCGCGATGCGGCATGCGCCCCAGCGCCACCAGGGTGCGCCCCAGGATGGGCCAATGCGCCTCCGCAGATTGCGGCAGATAGGCGATGTTGCGCGCCAGTGCTTCGGCGGACCAGTCTTTCAGAGGTTTGTCGAGCACGGTGACGCGCCCAGCCTCGGGCTTCAGGAAGCCCAGTGCCACGCGTAGCAGGCTGGTCTTGCCGGCGCCATTGGGACCCACCAATCCGGTCACCTGCCCGGTCGGGAATTGCGCTGTAACGTTCGTGAGAACCTTGCGCGCGCCGTAGCCGGCGGTGACGTTGTCGAAGCTGAGCGCGCTCATGGCTCCCGCCTCATGCGTAGGATCAGCCAGATGAAGAACGGCGCGCCCAGCAGCGCCGTCAACACGCCCAGCAGCAGCTGCCCGTCCGGTGCAATCAGCCTCACCGCGATATCCGACGCCGCCACCAATGCCGCGCCCCCTAATGCCGACGGCCAGATCAGCCGCGCCGGTTCGTACCCATAGAACGGCCGCAACAGATGTGGCACCACAAGGCCCACGAAGCTCACCGCGCCGGCGGCGGCTGTCGCGGCCCCCGTCGCCAGCGCAACGCCCAGCACCACGCGGCGGCGGATGGAGTGGATGTTCACGCCCAGACTCTGCGCGCCCTCGTCGCCCAGCACCAGCGCATCGAGGCCGCGCGCCGTCGTCAGCAGCATCACAATACCCACGGCCACAAGCGGTGCGGCAAAAGCGAGATCGTTCAAGGTGCGATCTTTCAGCGAGCCCATCATCCAGGTGACCATCTCACTCATCGCATACGGGTTCGGCGCTTGCGACAGCGCCAGCGCCATCAGCGCCGTGGCGAGGCTGGCGATGGCGACACCCGCCAGCACCAATGCCACGCGCCCTGCGCCCGCGCGCGACAGCAGATAAAGGATCACCGCCGATCCCAACGCGCCCGCCACCGCGAAGAGCGGCAACGCTATCGAACTGATGGCCGCGAGTCCGAAATAGAAAGCGAGGATCGCGCCCAATCCCGCCGAGGACGTCACACCCGTGATGCCTGGCTCCGCCAGCGGATTGCGGAAGAGCCCTTGCAGCGCCGCGCCGCTCGCGCCCAACGCCGCGCCCACCACGAGCGCCAATACGGCACGCGGCAGGCGTATCTCGCGCGCGATGATCGCCGCCGCGCCATGGCCGGAGAACAAGCCACTCACCAACTCGCCCGGCGCCATGTTGGACGGGCCGATGAAGAAAGAGAGCGTGGCGAAGAGCAGCGCCAGCACGGCGAGCAACCACGTCGTGAGGCGTGTGGACATGCTCATTCTTTATGGGCTGAACCAGCGGCCCGCAAGCGCGCGCGCTGCGCCAGCGTCTCCAGCGGCGCCACCACATCCGCCGACCACGGGCCGGGGCAGAGAAGCGGCGTCAGCGAGACATGCACAACAGTGGTGCGGCTGGCGATGGCCGTGAGCGCGGGATGGTGCAGCAGCAGGTCGGCCCGGGCGGGTTCCGCCTCGCGCGCGTCGTTGAGGATGAGAAGCTCCGGCGGGGCTGCCGCGATCATCTCCACCGGCACCGTGCCGTTGCGCGCCTGATGCATCGACGGCCCCGCATTGCGCATGCCCCCCGCATCGAGGATCTCGTTCGTGACACCATCCGACGTGACATAGCCGTTGGGCTCATAGACCAGCGTCGCCACAGGCGGCTTCGGCGCATGCGCCTTGGCGGCCGCGAGTTTCGCATCCATCTCCGCGAGCAATGCCTCCGCACGATCGCGCACGCCGAGGCGGTCGCCCAACAGGCGCGTCACCTTGCGGATGCCGGCCAGTGAATTGGCCCAGGGCAGATCGAGCACCGGGATGCCGGCCGCGGCCAAAATCGTGTGCAGCTTCTGATTCACATATCGATAGGTCACGACCAGATCGGGATGCAGCGCCAGCACCGACTCCGCATTCTGGTGGATCATGGTGATGCCCTGCACCTTATCCACCAGGGTCGAGACCACCGGGCTGCGGTCGCCCGCCAGATAGGTCAGGGCCGCGATGCGCTCGCGCGGCAGCAGGCGGTAGACATATTCGTCCGTGCAGACCATCAGCGATACGACATGTTGCGGTGCGGCAGAAGCTGGCGCCGCAAGGCCTAGCAGCCCGGCCAGCAGCGACACATGCCAGCCATGTGCGAAACGCATATTGATCCTCTACTAAGAGCCGCCCACTTCAGGCCGAACCACGGGAGCCATCATGTCCAAAACCTTTACCCTGCTCGGCCTGCTGGCCGCGAGCGTTTCCTACTCCACCCTGGCGCTCGCCGCCCCTTCGGCCGATGCAGTGCTGGCCGCCAACAAAGCCGCCACCGCGCCGGGCTGGGACAGCAAGTCCGCCATACACCTGCAATATGACTATGTGGGCCAGGGCCTGACCGGAAAGATCGATTCGCTGGAGGACGTCCAGCACGGCCGCTTCGTGGACAGCATGGTTCTCGGCCCCGTCACCGTCGCCAACGGCTATGACGGCGAGCATGCCTGGGCCAAAGACCCCTCGGGCACCATCACGGTGCAGGACGGCGGTGACCAGCGCCAGCTTGCGGTGAACGATTCCTATCGCCGCGCCAATCTGTGGTGGCGCGCCGATCACGGCGGCGCCCAGATCGTCAGCGACGGCGAGAAGACAGATGGCGGCGTGACCTATGACGTGCTGACCGTGACGCCGGCTGGCGGCAAGAACTTCGATGCCTGGTTCGACGCGAAGACGCACCTGCTTGTCCGCCTCGTCGAAACGCAGAGCATGCTGACCTTCACCTCCACGTTGACCGGCTACACGGATTACAACGGCGTGGAAATGGCGGTGAACACGCAGGTCACCAATGGTGACGCGAAATACGACCAGCGCGCGACGCTGACGAAAGTGGAGTACGTTCCGGCGCCCGCCGACGCCGCTTTCGCCGCGCCGAAAACCACGGTCGCGGATTCCGCCATCGCGGGTGGGCATGAGACGACCTTCCCGTTCGATCTCATCAACAATCACATCTATGCCAGGGTTGCGGTGAACGGAAAGCCGCTCACCTTCATCTTCGACACCGGCGGCTCGAACCTGCTCACGCCCGCGACAGCCCAGGCGCTAGGCCTCACCGTGCAGGGCAAGATGGAGGCCAATGGCGCGGGCTCCGGCCATATGGATATGGGCTTCACCAAGGTGACATCGCTGCAGCTAGGCCAGGCCACGCTCAAGGATCAGGTCTTCGCGGTGATCCCGCTGGACCAGATGACGCCCATCGAAGGCGTGCCCATGCCGGGCATGGTGGGCTTCGAGACCTTCCGCCGCTTCGTCACGCGCGTTGACTACGGCAATCACACGCTGACGCTGATCGACCCCAAGAGCTTCGATCCGAAGGATGCGGGCGCTGCGATTCCTTTCACCTTCAACGGCAACAATATCGAAGCGCCCGGCACCTATAACGGCGCCAAGGGCGAATTCACTGTCGATACCGGCAGCCGCGCCTCGCTCACCCTGAACAGTCCCTACGCCACGAAGAACAATCTCGCTCTGCCCAAGGATGTGGAGATGGTGACCGGCTGGGGCATCGGCGGGCCGTCGCGCTCGCTGGCGCAGAAGAGCGGCGCGCTGGTCCTCGGGCCCTACACGATCCAGAATCCGGTGGTCGAAATCTCCACCGACAAGGGCGGCGCCTTCGCGGCGGACTCGCTGGCCGGCAATATCGGCGCCGGCATCCTGAAGCGCTACGTCGTGACGCTCGATTACGATCACCAGACGATGTATCTGAAGCCCATCGCGGGGCCCATCGCCGATCTCGACACCTTCGATCGCGCGGGCATGTGGTTCAACAAATCCGCCGACGGCTACGTTATCGTCGACATCACCAAAGGCATGCCCGCGGACGCCGCCGGCCTGAAGACCGGCGACATCATCCTGTCGGTCGATGGCAAACCCGCCACGTCCATCCCGTTGACCCAACTCCGCATCCGCCTGCGCAACGAAGCGCCGGGCACGGTGGTCAGGCTCAAGGTCGAGAGCGGCAGCGCGACGCGCGATGTGAAACTGACCTTGCGCGACCTGGTCTGATACTGAGTGCTGGAGGGGCTGCGCGGTCCTTTCTCGCCGACGGGCGGGATCGGGCCGCGCTGCTTTTCGCGCGGCTGGCCGATGGTGCTTGATTGCCCTATCCTCTCGCGGTGACGCGGCGGCGGGAGCTTTCATGCGGATTTTGATGTGGGCGGCGGTGGCCGTGGTGCTGGCGACCGGCGCATTGGCCGCGGCCGCGCCCGACCAGAAGCAATTCATCGACGCCAACACCGCCCTGCGAACGGCGCTCGCCAACGGCAAGCTCGCGCCCAGTCTCGCCGATCCGCTCAGCGCACCCCGCGTCAAAGCCGCGCTCGACGAGCGCGTTCTCACGTCGGTGAAGGTCAACGACGTCGGCACCTTCATGGCGATCTGCAACCAGGTGCGGATCACGTCGAAATATTACATGTTTCACGGTCTCGGCGTGGCGGATCCGTCGGAAATGAGCCTGGAGTCGCTGGGCCCGCAACATGCGAACGCCGTCGCCGCCAATCTCCAGCGCTACCAGGACGAGATCGAGCTGAGCCTGAAATTCCAGGTCGATTGTTTCTCGGCCGCCCTGCCGGGCGTGATCAAATTTCTCAAATCCATACCGCCGGAACAGCTCAACGCCACGCGACGCAGCGGCATCGCGCAGATGAAGCTGGGGATGGTGCAGTTCCTGGAAGGCGCGGTCGTGACGCAGACCGATCAGCTCAAGGAATCCAACAAGCAGATCGCGCTGGACACCGTGCTGGGTCATCTGGGGATCCTCGTCCCCAATACCAACCTGGCGGACCGGCCGGCCATCGCCGCCGTCATCGACAGGACCCTGCAATCGCCCACCATCAGCAAGGCCTCGCGCGCAAAACTCCTCACCATGCGCAAGGCGATGGATTCGAAGGATTGCGCCGCCCTGTGCCGTCTCTGAACAGGCTCACGGCCACGGCATGACAAGGCCGCGTGATCCCGTTACAAGGCGGGCAGCCTGGCTGGAGGATCCGCATGCCCGTTTATCGCGCGCCGCTCGACGATTTCCGCTTCCTGATGAACGAACTTCTGGAAGCCGACAAGCTGCATGACCTGCCGCAATTCGAGTCCCTGACGCCCGATCTGATCGAGGACATCCTCACCAACGCGGCCAAGTTCGCGGAAGAGGTGATCCATCCGCTGAACCAGTCCGGCGACGAGGAAGGCTGCCATTTCGAGAACGGCGTGGTGCGCACGCCCGCGGGCTTCAAGGAAGCTTACAAGGCCTATGCCGACGCCGGATGGGGTGGCTTGCCCGCGCCGGAGAAATTCGGCGGCGCCAACATGCCCATGATGATGACCATGGCGGTCGCGGAGATGATGTCCTCCGCCAACCAGTCTTTCTCGATGTATCCGGGCTTGACGGGCGCCGCGGCCGGCGCGCTGCTCGCCACCGGCGCGCAATGGATGAAGGACAATGTCGCCACCAAAATGATCTCCGGCGAATGGACGGGCACGATGTGCCTGACCGAGCCCGGTTGCGGCACGGACTTGCGCCTGATGAAGACCCGCGCGGTGGAGCAGGCCGACGGCACCTATCGCATGACGGGCACGAAGATATTCATCTCCGGCGGCGACCACGATTTGACCGACAACATCGTCCACATGGTGATCGCCAAGATCCCCGACGAGAACGGCCAGATCCACAACGACCTCTCCACCGTGAACTTCTTCATGGTGCCGAAATTCCTGGTCGACGAGAGCGGCAAGATGGGCGCGCGCAACGGCGTTTCCACCGGCGGCATCGAGAAGAAAATGGGCATCAAGGGGCAAGCCACCTGCGTGCTCAATTTCGACGACGCCATCGCTTGGCGCCTCGGCCCCAAGCCCACCCCGCCCAAGCCCGGCGAGAAGCGCCACGGCTCCGCCGGCATGGCGGGCATGTTCGGCATGATGAATGCTGCGCGGCTGGGCGTCGGCGTGCAGGGCATCGCCATCGGCGAGATCGCCTATCAGAACGGCGCGGTCTATGCGCAGACCCGCCGCGTCGGCGTGGCGCTGACGGGACCGAAAGAGCCGGACCAGCCGGCCGATCTCGAACTCGTGCATCCCGATGTGCGCCGCATGCTGCTGCATTGCCGCGCTTTCGTGGAGGGCGCGCGCGCCGTGGCGCTGTGGACCACGCTCAACATGGCGATCGCGGATTCGTCGCGGCCGGAGAAGGAGACCGCCGGTTTCCTCGCCGATCTGATGACGCCGGTCATCAAGGCCTTCTTCACCGACATGGGCTTCGAGGCGGCGAACTTCGCCATGCAATGCTATGGCGGCCACGGCTATATCCGCGACAACGGCGTGGAGCAGTTCGTGCGCGACGGGCGCATCAACCAGACCTATGAAGGCGCCAACGGCGTGCAGGCGATGGACCTCGTCGGCCGCAAACTGGGCCGCAAGGGCGGCGCGGCGCCGTTCGCCCTCTTCGCGCTGCTGAATGGCTTCGTCACCGACAATGAGAAGGACGACACTCTCGCGCCCTTCGTGAAGCCCCTGAAGCGCGGCGTTGACACCTTGCAGCAGGCCACCTTCTGGCTGGCGCAGCACGGTCTCGCCAATCCCGACGACGCGGGCGCGGGCGCGGCGGACTACCTGCGCATGATGGGCATCGTGGTGCTGGGCTGGATGTGGGCGCGCATGGCCAAGCTGTCGCGCGAGAAGATCGCAGCCGGCACGGGCAACAAGGTGTTCTACGAGCAGAAAGTGGTCTCCGCCCGCTACTGGATGGAACGCATGATGCCGGAATGCCCGATGCTGTTCGAGCGCATCCAGTCCGGCTCGGAAGCACTGATGGCCTATGTGCCGGATGCGGTGTGAGTGAGTATTCTTAGGAGCACATTATGAACCATCCCGTACATTTCGAAATCCACGGCGACAATCCCGAAGCGCTGGTGAGGTTCTACGGCGACGTCTTCGGCTGGAGCTTTTCCAATTACATGCCCGGCGAATATTGGCTGATCGACACGCATGGCGGCATCAACGGCGGCATCCTGAAACGCCGCGGCCCCGCGCCGCTCACCGACGCCGCCGTCAACGCCTTCGTCTGCTCGCTGGGCGTGGAGTCGCTTGATAAGATGCTCGCGAAATCCCTCGCAGCTGGCGCCACTATCGCTATCCCCAAAATGGCCATCCCCGGCGTCGGCTGGCAGGTCTACATTAAGGACCCGAGCGGGAATATCCTGGGTTTGCACCAGCCGGACACGAACGCGAAGTAGGACACGAAGCTTCGCCCCTTACACTCACTGTCATCCCCGGCGAGCATCGCGCGGTCAGCGCGATGCGACGTAAAGGGGACCCAGGTAGTTCGTCACGAACGGTACCGAGCGCATCGGCGTGTCTTGCCGCATCACCGTCCCCGGACGATCCACCTGGGTCCCCTTTACCTCACGCCGCGCATGAAATGCGCGGCGCTCGCCGGGGATGACAGCGCTGTTTGGATTAAACAGAAGCGCGAGGCTCTAACAGCTTCTCCCCCACCAACTCCTGCAACAGCGGTGTCGCCGGATACGGATGCGTGCGGTACTGCCGGAAGCCTTCCGCGTATCCCGCGCCGAAATGTTTGCCGCGACGTTTGGTCCAGGATTGCATGCTGCCGAGATAATCCGCGATCTCGTGCTGCTTCGACACCCAGGCCATCTGGCTTTTGTGGCAGGCAAGCATGTCGCACTTCATGGCGATGGTGGACTCCACGTTCACCGCGAATTCGGCCATCACCTTATTGTTATCGCGGTCGCGGCCCTCGATGGGGTCCATGAAGTAGAGATGCGGAATCGTGGCGAGCGCGGGCGAGCGGCCGGTGCGGTAGTTGGCGACGGGCGCGGCGAAACAGGCATCACGCACCAGCGCGCTGGCAGCTTCGTGGTCGGGGTGATAATCGGCGGGCGATGCGGCTAGCACGATGTCCGGCTTGTGTACGCGCAGGATTTCGGTCGTCAGCCGCCGTGTCGCGTCGTCGTTGAAGAGCGACAGGTCGGGCACGCCGGCGCAATCGTATTCTGCGCCGATCAGGGCTGCGGCCGCCGCGGCTTCGGCTTTGCGGATGCGGGCGGTGGCCTGGTTGCCGTGCTCGGTCGAGCCGCAATCGCCGGCCGTCATCGTCACGATGGTTACAGAATGCCCCTGCCCCGCCAGCAACGCCAGCGTTCCGGCGGCGAGCGTCTCGACGTCGTCCGGATGGGCATGAACCGCGAGAATGCGCATCGGTCTGTTACGGCCGCGCGCTGTTCGCCGCTTTGGCCGCATGGTTGGTGGGTTCGGCGTTGAGGCCCGATTGCGTCATGATTACGCGATAGGTGGCGCCGTTCGCCAGCGGCATGTAGGCGGCCGAGCCGAACTTGCGGTCTTCCGTATACGAATGATCTGTCAGCCAGAACACCCAGGACTTCGGCACATACTGGTTCACGGCCGGCGGCGGGCCCTTGAGGTCGCAGGCGGTGATCGGCTTGCCGTTGGCGCGCACGGCGTCGAGATATTTGTTGTCCATCTGGTCGAGCGTGTAGGTCGCGTCCAGCCCAACGGTATTCGCCCAGGGCTTCCACTTCTGCACGCGGGCACTCAGGGACCATTCGTCACCCTGCAGATTGCAGACGAGGGTTTGTTGCGGGCCGTCCAGCCGGTTGACCGTCACCTGGTAGAGGTTCTGCGCGGGGTTCACCGCCTTCACCGTCACATCGGCAACAGGCGCCTCATAGGTGAGCCGCGCGAAGCTCTGGATGTTCACGCCCAGGAGCGCGAAGGCCAGGCCAATGATCGCCAACGGTGCGCCGACGATCAGCCGCGGCACGCCCCGCCCGGGTTCACCGGTGAACATGTGCCGGAAGCCGCGCACGAAAACGAACAGGCCCAGCACCGCAACCGCGGCGGGCAGGAGCAGCCAATACCAGCCCAGAGACAGAAGGAATGAGAACATGGCACTCTCCCCAAGGGCGCGCGGCCCATTGCTTGGCGGAATTCTACCCAAAAACAACGCGCCAAAGCCCCTGCCGCTGCCCTTCTATGTCCCCTTTTGGACCATTTCGTGACCGCCAAGCCACAAACCATCCCACAGAACTCGCGCATCCGTCACGGGAATCGGTCCAGAATTGGTCCTGCCCGAGGGGAACCCGTCATGCGCGCCATTTTGTTTGCCGCCGCTTTCGCAGCTCTGTCCGCCACCGCAGCCGACGCAGCACCCGTCCTGATGATCTCCATCGACGGCTTGCGGCCGCTCGACATCATCGACGCGCAGGCGCGCGGGCTGAAGGTGCCCAACCTCACGGCCATCATGAAGCACGGCGCCTATGCCACGGGCGTGCGCAACGTGCTGCCCACCGTCACCTATCCCAATCACACCACGCTCATCACCGGCGTGGCGCCCGCGATCCACGGCATCTCCAACAACGTCACGTTCGATCCGCTGCAGAAGAACATGGAAGGCTGGTACTGGTATTCCAGTGACATCAGGGTCCCGACCTTGTGGGACGCGGTGCACGCGAACCATCAGGTGGTGGCGAGCGTGAGCTGGCCCGTCAGCGTGGGCAATCCCTCCATCGATTATGTGATCCCGGAATATTGGCGCGCCCGGACGGCGGACGATCTGAAACTGCTGCGCGCGCTGTCGACGCCGGGGCTCATTCCGGTTCTCGAGAAAGCCTCGGGCACGCTCTTGGCCGCCACCTATGACGAGACGCCGGAAGCGGATGATGCCCGCGCCCGCCTCACCGCAAGCTTGATCACGCTGGAGCATCCGCAATTCACCACACTCCACATCATCAGCCTGGACGGCTTCCAGCACGAATTCGGCCCCGGCACGCCGGAGGCGCACGCGACACTGGAAGCGATCGATACGACCGTCGGCATGCTGGTGGAGTCCGCGCGGCATGCCGAGCCGGACGTCGTGATCGTCATCGTATCCGACCACGGCTTCGCGGCCATCGAGCATGACGTGAACCTCGCGATCCCGTTCCTCGAAGCCCGCCTCGCCACCGTCGATCTCAAAACGCACAAGGTGACGGACTGGCAGGCCGAACCGTGGAGCGCCGGCGGCTCTGTCGCCGTGGTGCTCAAGAATCCCAACGACGAAGCAGTGAAGGCGAAAGTGCGCGCGCTGCTCGCCAAACTCGCCGCCGATCCGGCCAACGGCATCGACAGGGTGATCGAGAAGCCCGAGATCGAAAAACGCGGCGGCGCCTCCGAAGCCTCGTTCTGGATCGACCTGAAACTCGGCTACGAGATGGGCCGCAGTTTCATTGGCCCGCTCGTCACGGCGGGCAGTATCAAGGGCACCCACGGCTATTTCCCCGACCACAAGGAGATGCGCGCGACCTTCATGATCGACGGACCATCCGTGACGAAACACGGCTCGCTCGGCGACATCGATATGCGCGACATCGCACCGACCGTGGCGAAAGTGCTGGGCGTGGGATTGCCGAGTGCTACGGGTAAGCCGCTGTTCTAGGCCCAGCAGTTACGGCTTCTGCGCCGGATCTTTCCGGTCCAGCGGCATTTTCGGCATGTCGCGGCAGGCTTTCGGCTTCGGCGTCTGCGGCGTGGATGAGAAGCCGGAATTGCCGGTATAGCGCAGGACGGGCACCAGATTGTCGCCGCCCACCGCCAGCGCATCGTCAGCCCAGTCGCGGAAGAACGCGCGCGCCTGGTCCGGGCCGAGAGTGTCGAGACTCGCGGAACTGTCGTCGATCCGCTTGAGCGGATAGGTCTGCAGTTTGTCGCCGCTGGGAAAGATGCTGATCCAGAAGGAATTGCGCGGGCGCGCCGCCAGGAGCATGGCGTATTGGAATGGCGGATCCTTGGGCGTGCCGCCAAAACCGCCGCCGCTTATTCCGGCATAGCAGGAGATTTCCATTGCGTAGTCGCCTGAGCCGGCCGGAATGAGGCGGAATTCCGTGGCGCCGCTTTGGAAATAGGCGGGGCCGGTATCGGCTTGGCGCTCTTCGAAAAACGCGACGTCGTAGCCGTCCGGTGCGCGCTGCCGGACGACGGCGATGGTCGATTTGTCCAACGCGCGTATCGAATAAATACCGGCCAGATCCGGATCGTTGACGCCCGCGCCTTGCGGGAAAATCTGCTTGTTCGACACGACGAAGCCGCATCCGCCCAGCGCCAGCAACGCGCCTGCGCAAAGCGCGCAAGCCAGTTTCCGCGCAAATCCCATTCGACACCCCTATGCCGCCTTCGCCAGCTTCGCGAGCTGGCCCAGCAAGTTTTGCGTACCTTTGAGGCGGGATTCGGGCGTCGGCCAGTCGCGCGAGATGACCACCTTCTGGTCGGGGCGGACGCGCATGGTGGACTGGTGCTCGGCGATCAGGCGCACCAGGCCCAAGGGATTGGGGAACGCGCTATTCCGGAAGGTGAGGATGGCGCCCTTCGGCCCCGCATCCAGCTTCTCCACCGCGGCGATGCGGCAGAGATGCTTCAGCACCACGATGGCGAGCAGGTGCTGCACTTCCTCCGGCAGCTTACCGAAACGGTCGATCAGTTCGGCGGCGAAGCGGTCGATCTCCTCGCGGGTTTCGAGGCCGGCGAGGCGGCGATAGAGCGCCATGCGCACCGTGAGGTCTGAAACGTAGCTTTCGGGGATCAGCACGGAGGTGCCGATGCCGATTTGCGGCGACCATTGCTCCGCCACGTCGCCGCCGTCGCCGCCCGCGCGCAATTGCGCCACGGCGTCTTCCAGCATCTCCTGATAGAGCTCGATGCCCACCTCGCGGACATGGCCGGATTGTTCCTCGCCCAGCAGATTGCCCGCGCCGCGGATGTCCATGTCGTGGCTGGCGACGGAGAAGCCAGCGCCGAGCTGATCCAGCGACTGCAGCACTTGCAGCCTTCGTTCCGCCGTCTCGGTGATCTTGTGCGTCGACGGCGTGGTCAAATAGGCATAAGCGCGCTGCTTGGAGCGGCCGATGCGGCCGCGCAACTGATAAAGCTGCGACAGGCCGAACATGTCGGCGCGGTGCACCACCATGGTGTTGGCGGTGGGGATGTCGAGGCCGCTTTCCACGATGTTGGTGGAGACCAGCACATCCACCTGGCGCTCATAGAACGCGGTCATGGCGTCCTCCAGCGCATCCGGGCTCATCTGGCCGTGGGCGACGATGTGCTTCACCTCTGGCACGGTGGCTTTCAGGAACTCCGACGCCTCGCGCAAGTCCGCGATGCGCGGCGCGACATAGAAGCTTTGCCCGCCGCGATAATGTTCGCGCAGCAGCGCCTCGCGGATCACAAGCGGATCGAAGGGTGTTACGAAGGTGCGCACCGCCAACCGGTCCACCGGCGGCGTGGTGATGAGCGACAGGTCGCGCACGCCGGAGAGTGCAAGCTGCAAGGTGCGCGGGATGGGCGTCGCCGTCAGTGTCAGCACATGAACGTCGGCCTTAAGCGCCTTCAGACGCTCCTTATGCGCCACGCCGAAATGCTGCTCTTCGTCGACAATCACCATGCCGAGATTGGCGAACTCGATGCCCTTGGCGAGCAGCGCATGCGTGCCGATGACGATATTGACGTCGCCTGTGGTGAGCCCCGCCTTGGTCTCTTTCGCGTCCTTCGCATCCACGAAACGCGAGAGCTGGCGCACCTTGACCGGGAAGCCTTTGAAGCGCTCGGCGAAATTGCGGTAGTGTTGACGCGCGAGAAGCGTTGTCGGCACCACCACCGCCACCTGGTTTCCCGTCATCGCCTCCACGAAGGCCGCGCGCAACGCCACTTCCGTCTTGCCGAAGCCGACATCGCCGCAGACGAGGCGATCCATCGGCGTGCCTTTCGCCAGATCCTCCAGCGCGTCGGCGATAGCTTTCTCCTGGTCCTCCGTCTCCTGATAGGGGAAGCGGGCGCAGAACTCGTCGTACAAGCCCTCCGGCGGATCGGCAGGCGGCAGCGAGCGCAACTGCCGCGCGGCGGCGATGCGGATCAGTTCCTCCGCGATCTCGCGCACGCGCTCCTTGGCGCGCGCCTTCCTCTGCTGCCAGCCCGCGCCACCCAGCCGGTCGAGCGGCGCGTTGCTTTCATCCGCGCCGTAACGCGTGAGCAGTTCGATATTCTCGACCGGCAAGAACAATTTGCCGCCATCATATTGCAGCTCCAGGCAATCATGCGGCGCGCCGGCCACCTCGATGGTCTGAAGCCGCACGTAGCGTCCGACACCATGCTCGATATGGGTGACGAGATCGCCTTGCGCGAGGCTGGAGGCTTCCTGCAGGAAGTTCTGCGCCCGCTTGCGGCGGCCCGATCCGCGCACCATGCGGTCGCCGAGAATGTCCTGCTCCGCCACCACCGCGAAATCCGGCGCCTCGAAACCATGCTCGATGCACAGCACGCCGACGCCTACCGCGCCCGACTGCAACTTCAACGCATCGGCCCAGTTCTCGACCTGCCGGATGACGCCGAGGCCGTGATCGGACAACACGCCGCCCAGCCGCTCCGCCGAGCCTTCGCTCCACGAGGCCACCATGACGCGCTTACCCGCGAAGCTCTTGATGTGCGCCACCGCCGTCTCGAAGACGTTGACGCCCACTTGCGCCCGCTCCGGCGCGAAATCGCGGCCGAGCGTGCCGCCGGCATCGACGGAGTTCATCGATTCCGGCGCATGGAACGGCGACAGCGCGCGCAGATCGCGATGCGATAGCGCGGCGGACCATTCGCCCTCCGTCAGATACAGCGCCGCCGGTTTCAGCGGGCGATAGGGCGCGGCGCCCGCATTCTCTTTCGCGTCATGCTTGCCATAGAGGAACTGGCGGCGCGTCTCATAATAATCCGCGACCAATTCCAGCCGCGCGGTCTTGGCTTCTTCCGCCTGATGCGAGAGGAAGATCAGCGCATCCGGTACGTAGTCGAACAAGGTCTCCAGATGATCGTGGAACAGCGGCAGCCAATGCTCCATGCCCTGATGCTTGCGCCCGGCGCTGACGGATTCATAGAGCACGTCGTCGCTGGTGACCGCGCCGAAGGTGGCGACATAGCCGGAGCGGAAACGGCTGATCGAGTCCGCATCCAGCGGAGTCTCCGCGGCGGGGAACAATTCGATCTCGCGGATCTGGTCTGTCGAAAGCTGCGTCTCCGCATCGAAGCGTCGGATGGCATCGAGCGTCGAGCCGAAGAAATCGAGACGCAGCGGCTCGTCCGTCCCCGGCGGCCAGAGATCGACGATACCGCCGCGCAGCGCGAAATCGCCCGGCTCGCGCACGGTCGAGGCCTTGGCGTAACCATTGCGCACGAGGAAAGCCGCGAGCGCATCATGCTGCACGTTGTTGCCGACGCGGGCGAAGAAGCTCGCCCCCGCGATGGATGCGCGCGGCGGCACGCGCTGTAGCAGCGCGTTCACCGTCGTCACCACCACGGCCGCGCCATCCTTGCGCCGCGACAGCGCCGCCAGCGTTGCCAGTCGCTCGCTCTCGATATCCGGCTTGGGCGAGACGCGGTCGTAAGGCAGGCAATCCCAGGCCGGGAATGACAGCGCCAGCAAATTCGGCGCGAAGAAGCCGAGCGCGTCCTTCACCGTGCGCGCATGCGCGTCATCCGCCGCCACGAACAGCAGCAGCCCGCCGCGCCGCTTGGCCGCCTCGGCCGCGACATAGGCGTCGTAACCCTCCGGCATGCCGGTGAGCGCGAAATGGCCCTTGTGCCGGCCGATATAGGTCAGACGTTCCAAGTGGGAGCCTTCCGCGAACACAGTGCTTTCATGCGGTGAAACAGTGGCGTGTCGTATTGCGCGTCCGGCGCGTCCACGCCGCGCAGCCACTCATAGACGCGCTGGTCCGGCGCATCGAGCAGCGCCTCGAACTGGTCGAGTTCGGGTTCCGAAAGCCCCGCCAGCTCCGCCGCCGCGAAGGTCCCGAAGATCAGATCGACTTCCTTGAAGCCGCGCCGCTGAGCCCGGAACAATAGCCGTTTGCGGCGGGCCTCCGAAGAGCCACCGTGCGATAAGTTGTTCATGGTCCGTATATAGCGCGCCTCTTGTAGTATCACAACGATGCGGCCCGCGATTCTGTTTCCCCTGTTCGCCGACACGCGCAGCCTGCCGGGCATCGGCCCCAGGCTGGCGAAGCTGATCGCGCGCGCGGCGGGAACGCGGCTGCTGGACCTCATCTTCGACCTGCCGACAGGGATCATCGACCGCTCCTACCGCCCGCGCCTGATCGACGCTGAGGAAGGGCGCATCGCCACCGTTCTGGTGAATGTGCTCGACCATCTGCCACCGCGCGACCGCCGCCAGCCGTATAAAGTGCGCGTGTCGGATGACAGCGCCACGGCCGAACTCGTCTTCTTCCATGGGCGCGAGGATTACCTGCACAAGGTTCTGCCGCTGGGCAGCAAGCGCCTCGTCTCCGGCAAGATCGAGCGGTTCGGGAACCGGCTGCAGATGGCGCATCCCGATCACATCGTTCCGCTCGAAGAAGCAGACACGATGATCTTGCAGGAACCCGTCTATCGCCTCACCGAGGACCTGCCCGCCAAGCCGATGGGCAAGGCGATCCGCGGCGCGCTGGAGAAAGTGCCAGAGATGCCGGAATGGCTCGATCCGCCTTATCGCCGCGCGCGGGCATGGGACGCGTTCACGCCCGCGCTGCTTTCGGCACACGCACCGAAGAGCGAGGCGGACCTTCTGCCCGTTTCGCCCGCGCGCATGCGGCTCGCTTATGACGAGTTGCTCGCGAACCAACTGGCGCTGGTGCTGATCCGCGCCAGCATGCGCGGTGTGAAGGGCCGCAGCATCACGGGCGACGGCCATCTGAAAGCCAAAGCCATCGCTGCCCTGCCCTTCGTGCTCACACCGGCGCAGACGCAGGCCATCGCGGAGATCGAAGCGGACATGGCCGCGCCCTCGCGGATGTTGCGGCTGCTGCAAGGCGATGTGGGCTCCGGCAAGACGGTGGTGGCGATGCTGGCACTATTGGGCGCGGTGGAAGCCGGATGCCAGGGCGCGCTGATGGCGCCGACGGAAATCCTCGCTCGCCAGCATATGAGCGCGCTGGAGCCGCTCGCGGCGGCGGCCGGCGTACGCATGGCGCTGCTCACCGGCCGCGTCGGCGGCGCGCCGCGCAACGAAACGCTCGCCGCATTGGCCGAGGGCAAGATCAACATATTGGTCGGCACGCATGCGCTGTTCTCCGAGGACGTTTCGTTCCGCGACTTGGCGCTGGCCGTGGTGGACGAGCAGCACCGCTTCGGCGTGCACCAGCGCATGACGTTGCAAGGCAAAGGCGCGCGGCCCGTGGACGTGCTCGTGATGACGGCGACGCCTATTCCCCGCACGCTGGAGCTTACCAATTACGGCGACATGGACGTCTCGCGCCTCATCGGCCGCCCGCCCGGCCGCCAGAAGGTGGATACGCGCGTGCTGCCCTCCGAACGCATCGACGAAGTGGTGGAACATCTGCGCCGCACCATCGCCAAGGGCGCACGCGCCTATTGGGTCTGCCCGCTGGTGGAAGAATCCAAACAGGTGGACCTGATGGCGGCGGAGGATCGCGCGGCGGCGTTGCGCGAAACGTTTGGTACCCAGGTGGGCGTGCTGCATGGCCGCATGAAGGGGCCGGAGCGCGACGCCGCGATGGCGAAGTTCAAGGCGGGTGAGACCAAGCTGCTGGTCGCCACCACCGTGATCGAGGTGGGCGTTGACGTACCGGAAGCCACCATCATGGTGGTCGAGCATGCCGAGCGTTTCGGCCTCGCCCAGCTCCACCAGTTGCGCGGACGCGTCGGCCGGGGCACGGCGAAATCGAGCTGTCTCCTTGTCTATTATGGCCCGCTGGGCGAGACGGCCAAGGCGCGGCTGAAGATCCTGCGCGACACGGATGACGGCTTCGTCATCGCGGAGAAAGACCTGGAGCTGCGCGGCGCCGGCGAGCTTCTGGGCGTGCGACAGAGCGGCTTGCCGGAATTCCGCGTGGCCGACCTCACCCTCCATGGCGAGCTGTTGGCGGCCGCACGGGACGACGCCAAGCTGATCCTCACCCGCGACCCGGATTTGAAGTCTCCCCGTGGTGAAGCCTTGCGCGTTCTGCTCTATCTTTTCGAACGCGACGAAGCCGTGCGCTACCTGCGCACGGGATGAGGACAGATGACACCCGATTTCCAACCCGCGCTTGAGAAAGCCCTCGGCGCAAATGTCGAACGCCTCACCCGCCTCTCCGGCGGCGCGAGCCAGGAGACGTGGTCGTTCGATGCGGGCGGCGAGAAACTGATCCTGCGACGCAGCCCCGGTGGCGGCGACCGCGTAACGCAAGGCTCGGCGGTGGCGCTGGAGACCGAAGCCGTCGTCATCGAAGCCGCGCGCGCCGCGGGCGTGAAGGCGCCGCACGTGCGCTATGTGCTCAAGCCGGAAGACGGCGCGGGGCATGGC
Organism: Rhizomicrobium sp.; assembly: GCA_036489435.1. GTDB lineage: Bacteria > Pseudomonadota > Alphaproteobacteria > Micropepsales > Micropepsaceae > Rhizomicrobium. The sequence continues at coordinate 133,340 of DASXFU010000002.1, forward strand.
TATGTGATGGAGCGCCTCTCCGGCGAGACCATCGCCCGCAAGATCCTGCGCGATGCGGAGTTCGATGCGGTGCGCCCGAAACTGGCGCGGCAATGCGGCGAAATCCTCGCGCGCATCCATGCCGTGGATACGGGGCCGCTCGCGGGCGTGTTGCCGGTCGTGGATGGCCCTGCGCAATTGCGCCGCTATCGCGATCTCTATGATGCGTACAACTATCCGCATCCCATGTTCGAGTTCGCGTTCAAATGGCTGGAGCCGCGCATGGCCGTCGCGCGGCGGCAGACGCTGGTGCATGGCGATTTCCGGCATGGCAACCTGATGATCTCGCCCAACGGCGTGGAGGCCGCGCTCGATTGGGAGCTGACGCATATCGGCGATCCGCTGGAGGATATCGGCTGGATCTGCACCAACTCCTGGCGCTTCGGCGCGGCGGAGAAAGTGGTCGGCGGCTTCGGCGATCTCGAGGATCTGCTGGAAGGCTATGGCGACGCCAGCATCGGCATCGACGACGTGCGCACATGGATCGTCTATGGCTCGCTCAAATGGGGCGTCATGTGCATGACCATGTATCAGGGCTTCAAGGCCGACGGCTCCGTCGAGCGCGCCACCATCGGGCGGCGCTCGTCGGAGACGGAAATCGATCTGGTCAATTTGATCATCCACGGGAGGCTTTGACATGATGGACCAGCCCTCGATCCGCGAGCTTGTCGAAGCGGTGCGCGAATTCCTGGAGAAGCGCGCCATGCCGGAGCTGAAAGGCCATACCGCCTTCCACGCCCGCGTTGCCGCCAATGCGCTGGGCATCGTGAGCCGCGAATTGGAGCGCGGCGACGGTGCGGCGGCGTCGGAATTGTTGCGGCTGACGGCGCTGCTCAAGCGCGACGGCTCGCTCGATGCTCTGAACCGTGAACTCTGCGGCGCCATCCGCGATGGCGCCCTCGCGCTCGACGATCCGGCGCTGCTGGCGCATCTCGAATCCACGACGCGCGACAAGGTCGCCATCGACCAACCCAATTATTCCGGAGCCAAGAGATGAAGACGCGCGCGGCATTGGCCTTGGCGGCGGGTAAGCCGCTGGTCATCGAAACCGTCGACCTCGAAGGCCCGAAAGCCGGCGAGGTTCTGGTCGAGATCAAAGCGACGGGCATCTGCCACACCGATGCCTTCACGCTTTCCGGCGACGATCCGGAAGGGATGTTCCCCGCCATCCTCGGTCACGAAGGTGCCGGCGTTGTGCTGGAGGTGGGGCCGGGCGTGACGTCACTTATGCCCGGCGATCACGTCATTCCGCTCTACACGCCGGAATGCCGCGAATGCGATTACTGCACCAGCCACAAGACCAATCTCTGCCAGGCGATCCGAACCACGCAAGGCCGCGGCGTGATGCCGGATGGCACCTCGCGCTTCTCATGGAACGGCAAGCCGGTGCTGCATTACATGGGCTGCTCCACTTTCTCCAACCACACCGTGATGCCGGAGATCGCGCTCGCCAAAATCCGCAAGGACGCGCCGTTCGACAAGGTCTGCTACATCGGTTGCGGCGTGACGACGGGCTTGGGCGCGGTGATCTTCACCGCCAAGGTCGAGCCCGGTGCCACTGTCGTGGTCTTCGGGCTCGGCGGCATCGGACTCAACGTCGTGCAGGGCGCCAAGCTCGCCGGCGCCACGCAGATCGTCGGTGTCGATCTGAATCCCGCGCGCGAAGCCCTCGCGCGGCAATTTGGCATGACGCATTTCGTCAACCCGAAAGATGTGAGTGGCGATCTTGTCGGCCATCTTGTCGAACTGACGCGCGGCGGCGCCGATTACAGCTTCGAATGCATCGGCAACGTGAAGACCATGCGTCAGGCGCTGGAATGCTGCCACAAGGGCTGGGGCCAGAGCATCATCATCGGCGTCGCCGGCGCCGGCCAGGAAATCTCGACACGTCCGTTCCAATTGGTGACAGGCCGCGTCTGGAAAGGCACCGCCTTCGGCGGCGCGAGGGGCCGCACCGACGTTCCGCGCATCGTCGACTGGTACATGGACAAGAAAATCGCCATCGACGAAATGATCACCCACACCATGCCGCTCGAAGACATCAACAAGGCCTTCGACCTAATGCACGAAGGCAAGTCGATTAGGAGCGTGGTTGTGTATTGAAACTATGCGAAGACGCTATCGGACGCCCTCATAGAAATAAGCAACGCTCACTTCCAGAATCATGGCAACCGCGAAGAGATAGCCCGCCGTGATACGATCCCTGCCACTCTCGTACTTCTGCATCTGTTGCGGTGAGACGCCGATGAAGGCCGCGATCTCCGACTGCGTGATACCCAATTGCTTCCGCCGGTGACGAATGCGCCCAGCGACATGGCGATCCACCCTCTTTATCGCGCTCCCGGCCACGGCTTGCCGTTGGTTATAATAACCAAATCAGTAACCGCCGGTTCGCCCGTCGTCAAGGTGACTGCATGGTCTCCTCGCGACAGATTCGGGCCGCGCGGGCGTTGTTGGGTTGGACCCAGCAGACGCTGGCGGACAAGGCCGTCGTGGCGGTTAACAGCTTGCGCGCCATCGAGGCTGAAAAGCCTTACCCCAGAGCCGAGACCGTCACCGCTGTCCGCCGCGCGCTGGAGAAAGCCGGTGTCATCTTTCTCGGCGCCGGTACGCTTGGCGAAGGTGTCCGGCTTGCGTGGCCGGAAGCGCCGGCGCGGATATCACGCGCCAAGCCGCGCGTGACGGGACGCGGTTAGCGCATTAGGGGCTGCTTTCGACGCCTACTATTCCGATATGCACGCCCATGGGCTGCAGCAGCCGCATCACCGAGGATACGGTCGCGTAGGATACACGCTTGTCGGCTTGGACGATGACGGAACGCTCGGAAGTTTTCGTCAACAGCTTGGCTAGCTCCGACTTCAGTTCGGCGCGGGTGTGGATGTGGTGATTGTTCAGGTCGAAACTTCCATCGCGCTGGATGTAGAGCGAGATGTGATCGCTCGCATGCACAGTCGCGGTGATCAGCGTGACCACCGCAACGACGCAGGCGAGCTTCAGCGCGCGCAAATCACGCCCCCATCGCGCCCACGATCGCTACCGAGCACACGTTCATCATCGGCGCGCCGCCGAGATTGTGGGTCAGGCCGATCTTGGGGTTCTTGAGTTGGCGGGCGCCGGCTTTGCCTTGGAGCTGGAGATACATTTCGTAGAGCATGCGCAAGCCGGATGCGCCGATGGGATGGCCGAAGCATTTCAGGCCGCCGTCGATCTGGCAGGGGACTTGGCCGTCGGCGTCGTAGAAGCCGTTCATCACGTCGCGCCAGCCTTCGCCCTCGCGGGAGATGTGCAGGTCTTCCATCGTTACCAGTTCGGTGACGGAGAAGCAGTCATGCACCTCGATCATCGAGACGTCGTTGCGCGGGTCTTTGATGCCGGCTTCTTCGTAAGCCTTCTTCGAGGCGATGCGCGCGGTATGGAAGTAGCTGCCGTCCCAGCTGTTGTGCTGGCTTTCGAGGCCGTTCGACAGCGAGAGCTGCAACGCCTTCACGGTGATCAGGTCTTTCTTGCCCATGGCGCGGGCGATCTCCGGCGTGGTCACGATGGCACAGGCGGCGCCGTCGGAGACTCCGCAGCAATCGAACAGGCCCAGCGGCTCGGCGATCATTGGCGCGTTCAGGCACATTTCTTCCGTGATCGGCTTTTGCAAATGCGCCTTGGGGTTCTTCGCGCCGTTGGCGTGGCTCTTGACCGAGACATGCGCGATGGCGCGCTTCAGCTCATCCTTCGACACGCCGTGCTTGGTGCGATAGGCGCTGGCAAGCTGCGCGAAATTGCCGGGGGCGGAGCCGTTGGCGCTCCACAGGGGATTGAGCGTGCCGTTCTCGCGTTGCGGTAAGCCGCCATAACCGGTGTCTTTCAGCTTCTCGACGCCCAGCGCCAAGGCGATATCGCAGGCGCCGGCGGCGACCGCATACACCGCGCCGCGAAATGCTTCCGAACCGCTGGCGCAGAAATTCTCCACGCGGGTCACCGGGATGTTCGGCAGGCGCAGCGCCACCGACAGCGGCGTGCCGCCATTGCCGACGTGTTGCTCCGGCATGGCGGTGGAGAACCACGCGGCCTGCACCTGGTTCACGTCGATGCCGGCGTCGGTCATCGCTTCCAGATAGGCTTCGACCATCAATTCCTCGGCGCCGGATTCCCAACGCTCGCCGAATTTCGAGCAGCCCATGCCGAGGATGGCGACTTTGTCCTTGATGCCGGTGGCCATGGCAGACTCCTGTTGCTGGCTGCGGCCATCTAAGATCGGGTGCAGCGTGGGGTAAAGAGGCCGCTATATCCCCAGGGGGCCGGGCTGATATGGGGCTTTTTGGCGGGGCACAACGGACAACGATCGCGCCACGCCGACCCCATAATAGACTAATATTCATATTATTATGTGCTCCACGGATATATTGCCGGATATCAATCAAAACATTTGATAGGCTTATGGAACTTTCGCGCGGCAGGCTCATTTTCTTGCCAAGCGTCCAGATGCATTAACCTGCATCAAAATTCCCTGCGCGGTGCCGTATTCCTTCGGCGCCGATGCGAGCAACAAGGAGTGACCATGCTTAAGAAACTTTCTCTGGCCGCGGCTGCCGTTGCCGCCACGGTGGCGTTGGCCTCGCCGGCCAGCGCGGACGGCGTCAAGATCGGCACGCTGACCTGCCATGTCGCCAGCGGCTGGGGATTCGTCTTCGGCTCGTCCAAGGACATGCGCTGCAATTTCTCGCCCTCCAATGGCCCGGGTGAGCATTATGTCGGCTCCATCTCCAAGTTCGGCGTGGACATCGGCTACACCTCCTCGGCCGTGATCATCTGGGAAGTGTTCGCGCCCAATTCCGGCATGAAGCGCGGCGCGCTCCAGGGCGGCTATGGCGGTGCGACGGCTTCGGCCACGGTCGGCGTAGGCGCGGGTGCGAATATCCTGGTCGGCGGCTTCGATCGCTCGATCACGCTGCAGCCGCTGTCGATCTCCGGCTCGACGGGCTTGAACCTCGCCGCCGGCATCGGCGCGATGAGCCTGAAATACGCGCCGTAAGTTTCTTCGCAATACAGAGAGCCCGCCGGGAAACCGGCGGGCTTTTTGCTGCCTCTTTCGATATTTCGCGCAAAGCCGTTCACAACCTCCGCGCGCTCAGCGTCTTGGCTTTGTGCAGCGCTCTGCCTTTTTCGGCGCTCGCGAAACAATGAAGGAGGCATACATGGCACTACCAACACCCGTGAACGGCATGATCACCGATGCCGTCACGCAGACGAACGTCAAGGTCGTCGCGGAAGCGCCCGCCATGGCCATGGGCGCGATCTACCAGGCGCTCGCCCATTCGACGGGCATCCTGTTCGAGAACGCCACCAGCGCCCAGCAGCAGACGGCGATCTGCGCGCAGGCGTCCACCAACCAGGGCGTCATCCAGATCTACAGCGTCGACACGATGGCGGGCGCGGTTGCGACGTCGAAGATCAGCCAGAGCGACGTTCCGGATACGCTGCTGGCCCTGCTCGCCGCCTTGCGCGGAGGGACCGCGCCGCTGACGGTGACGTGATTGCCGCATCCTCGCGGGATCGAAACACGGGCGCCATCACGGCGCCCGTTTTTTTTGCGACGCCAAACGGCGCCTGCTTTTTTCTCCGATCGGCACTCACAACATCGCGCCTGCTTTCGTCATCATGGTGACGGCGGTGCTGAGGCTCGGCCGAAACCCAAGGAGATTTGAGAATGGCTCTTCCCACTCCCCTGAACGGTCAGATCACCGACGCCGTCACGCAGACGAACGTGAAGGTTCTCGCCGAAGCCCCCGCCATGGCGATGGGCGCGATCTACCAGGCGCTTGCCCACTCCACCGGCATCCTGTTCGAGAATGCCACGAGCTCGCAGCAGCAGCTCGGCATCGCGGCCCAGGCGGCCACGAACCAGGGCGTCATCCAGATCTACAGCGTCGACACCATGGCCGGCGCCGTGGCGACGTCGAAGATCGCCCAGAGCGACGTACCGAACAATCTGCTCTCGATCCTCGCGGCGCTGCGCGGCGGAACCGCCCCGCTGATCGCGTAATTCCCCCCGCCGCGGTCGTGCGACCCGCGGTATCAACGGGCGCTCCAGTTCCGGGGGCGCCCGTTTTTTTTGGAAACAAGAGATTCACACAGAGCCACAGAGACACAGAGGAAAAAGAAGAAGAAAGGCGGATTCACGCAGAGGCGCAGAGCCGCAGAGGAGGGAGCTCGTGGTGCCGAATTTGCTCCAATCCCTAAGCCGTCATGGCCGCCCTTGGCCCGTAGCGACAGCGTACGGGCGCCACCCATAACCGCCATCTAGCAGGAGGGTATGGGTGGCCGGGACACGCCCGGCCATGACGAATGGAGTGATGGAGTTTGTAACGCGCCGCTTTCCATCTGCTCCTCCCCTCTGCGGCTCTGCGCCTCTGCGTGAATCCGCCTTCTTCTTTTTCCTCTGTGTCTCTGTGGCTCTGTGTGAATCCCCCTTCTTCCCAAAAATCCCCGCCCTCCCCGCTCACAGACTCTCCCCGCCCTTCGTCATCATCGTGACGGCCGCTTGATGGCGCCGCCGCTCTCGAACCCGAAGGAGAATACCGAATGGCACTTCCGACTCCCGTCAACGGCCAGATCACGGACGCCGTCACGCAGGCTAACGTGAAGGTCGTGGCCGAAGCGCCCGCGATGGCAATGGGCGCGATCTATCAATCCCTGGCGCACTCCACCGGCATTCTCTACGAGAACGCCACGAGCTCGCAGCAGCAGCTGGCGATCGCCGCCCAGGCCGCCACCAACCAGGGCGTCATCCAGATCTACAGCGTCGACACCATGGCTGGCGCCGTGGCGACGTCGAAGATCGCCCAGAGCGATGTGCCCGATACCTTGCTCGCGCTGCTCTCGGCGCTCCGGGCCGGCACCGCGCCGCTTCCGGCGTGATGCAACGGCTCGCCGCCGGCTGAGGCATGGGCGTCCCCAGCGCTACCATGCCGAAGCCGGCGGCCGCCGCGACTGCACTGCATGATTTCATCGCGGGAGACGCTTGATGGCCGAAAAATCCAAGAGATCCAGAAAAACCCAGGAAGCCCGCAACCGGGATGAGGATTCGCGCCAGGAGTCCGACCCGCCGCCGAATGAAAAGCGCCGCCGCCGCGCGGAAGAACCACCGCCGCGCCAGAGCGCAGGCGACTCATTGAACCAGGCGATGGCCGGGCTCGCGGGCCTCTACACGCAGGCCGGCATAGAAGGCGGCGTATCGCCCGCCGTGACCGACGCGCTGACACAGGCGTTGCTGCTCGTCGTGGGATCCGGCCCCTCGGTGGCGGCCTATGAATCGCTGATGAACGTCACCCAGGCCAACGGCCAGATGTTCGCGAATTCCGTTGCCAACCAGCAGCAGACCAACGTGCTCGGCATGGCCATGACGGCCAAATGCGTACGTTACATGCTCGATCCGTTCGCGGCCGATCCGTCCGAAGAATTCATCTTTGAGGAAGAGAAACGCTGATGGCTCCGAACGACAAGACCCGCCGCACCACCCGCCAATACGCCCGCGAGGAAGCCCGGGATGCGGCGCGGGACGACGCGCGCTACGACGCCCGGCGCGATGCGCGTTATGACGCCCGCTACGATACCCGCAACGATACATGGGACGACGACGGGCCGCGTTACGCCCGTTCCTATGCGGGTCCGGCCGGCCCCTACGACAATCCCTACACCGCGCGCACCATGATGCTGGCGACGAACGCCTCCGCCGACACCGCCGTGCTGACGATGACGCTGACGGCGCTGGGCACGGTGCTGCAGAGCCTGATGAACCTGGTGCAGGCCAGCGGCGAGCGTTACAGCCAGTCGGTGTCGCAGAGCGCGAGCATACACACGACGCATCTGGCGACGACGGCCGCCGCGGCCAATCGCGTGCTCTACGCCCCGGTGGCGGCGGCCGCGGTGACGCCCAACGTCGCCGATCGCGACTCGGTGCGCGTAACCGAGACCATCGCCCCACTCTCCGTGTACTGACGGCAGGAGCAGCGCCATGGGCAATCCGACAGCCGTCAACGCGCAAGTCACCGACGCCGTCACGCAGACCAACGTCAAGGTCGTGGGCGAAGCGCCGGCCGAGGCCATTGCCGCGGAGACGCAGGCAATGGCGCATTCGATCGGGCTCGCCATGGAGAACGCCACGGCGACGCAAGGCGGCATGCAGCAGATCAACAACGCCGCCACCGGCACGCTCATCTCGCAGATCACCGGCGCGCAATCCTCCGCGGCGAAAGTGCCAGACCCGGTGTTCGTGCCGTGATGAGCGCGCGCTTCACAAACGCCGTGCTCGCGCGTCCTCACATGGGGGCCGGCACAGACCGGCATCAAGGGATCGTTCATGGCCTATCCGACACCCGTCAACGGCTTCATCACGGACGCGGTCACGCAGTCCAACGTTTCGGTGCTGGGCATGGCGCCGGCAATGGCAATGGGCGCGATCTACCAGGCCTCCGCGCATTCCATCAGCATCCTGTTCCAGAACACCACCGCGGCGCAGAAGCACGCCGCGATCTGCGGACAGGCCGCGACCAACCAGGGCGTGATGCAGCTCTATTCGGTGAATTCCGTGGCGGCCGCGGCGGCCACGCGCAAGATCGCCGCCAAGCCCGCACTCTCGACGGCGGAAGTGCTCATCGTGCTGGCCGCCGCGGGCTACCTCAAGTGATGCGTTTCCTGTGGCTGACGATCGAAGGAGCATTGAACGATGGCTGACAACACGCTCGTCAACGGCCAGGTAACAGACGCCGTCACGCAAACCAACGTCAAGGTCGTGGCGGAGGCGCCAGCGCAATCCATGGCGCTGATCTACCAGACGATGGCGCATTCGATCTCGCTCGCGATGGAGAACGCGCAGCAGGCGCAGGGCGGGTTGCAGCAGATCGGCAACGCGGTGACCTCGAGCGCCGTCACCATGATCCTTAACGCCGGCGGATCGAAATAGCAGCGCAAGTAGCACTGGGAGCAATACGACATGAGCGGCACCGGCTCACCCGACCCCACCATCACCGCCTCGACTTCGGCGGTGAACGAACAGATTCTGGGCGCCGTCCAGGCCACCACCGAATTCGCCTTCGGCCTCACCACCGAGCTCAACCCGAAGCCCGACAACGGCGCGCGCCTGTCGGCCGGTGTGGCGATCGCCTACGACAAAGCGGCCCAGGCGGCCGCCCTGGGTGTGCAGGACGCTACCGATTACGAGCGCAACATCCTCTCGCTCTCCAGCGCCACGCAGGGCAAGGCGCTGGCCATGATCCTCGCTGGCGACAACGTCCCCGACGCGGCTGTCGCCTTCGTGCTGGCGCTGGTCGCGTCCTTCGTGGCGCCGATCGTGGTCGCCGAAGTGGGCTACGCGCAAACCTCCATGCTGAAGAGCTTCCCGCAGGCTTGAACGGGTCTTCCTCTCGACCACGCACCCCACCAAAACCGTCATGGCCGCCGCTCGTGGCGGCCATCCATATTCCAGAGTCTATCTGGTGAGACTCTGGAATATGGGTGGCCGGGACAAGCCCGGCCATGACGATACTATTTAATTGACGAAAACACCGCGCGACGCTCGCTCAAGCGCGCACAGGTCCTCACATCGACATGTGCCGCCTGAGCAGCTGCCGCGCGATTTGTCTCCGTTTGCGGACGACTTCGCGGGTGACGTTGAGGCTGCCGGCGATCTCGGCGTCCGAGAGGTCGTCGAGATACAATAGCAGCGGGCGGGAAAGGAAATCGGGCAGCTCGTCGAGGCCGCGCTGCAGATCCGTCATCTGCTCCAGCGCGGCCAGCAGCTCCTCGGGAGAGCGGTCGGGCTGGATAGCGACGGCGGGCGCGGATTGCACGTCGGCGTCCGTAATGTCCTTGGCCAGGCGGCTCTGGCGGCGGTTGCTGCGGTGGCGGTCCATGCAGGCATTGTGCACCAGGCGCAAGAGCCAGGCGCGCTGGTTGCGGATGGTGGCGGCCTGGAAGGTCTGCGCCGCCTTCACCATCGCCTCGCTCAGCGCGTCCTCCGCATCGGCGACATTGCCGCTGGAGAAGCGCAGCGCGTGCGCACGCAGGTAACTGCGATGCTCGAGCCAGACCGGCCAGACGGAACCGTCGTCACGTTCCTTACGCCGGGAGTCGGATCCTGCCGGCTGCTGCGGCAGCGGTGCGGGTCGCGGCTGCGCGAAGCCGCCCAGCGCGCGCGCAATCACCATCGCCGGCGATGGCGCAGCGACGCGGCGGATCTTGCGGCGCACCACCTTGCGCACCGCACCCACGGACTGGGCGTTCTCGAGCTCGCCGGCGTCCTCGGAGAGGCCCGGCGGCAACTCCGGTTCGGATAAATCTTCGGCTTCGCGCGGCCGGTGCGCGGCATTCGATGGACTGCGAAATGGTATAACCTTCACATCTGCCGCGGACAAAGGCGTCCCTACGACAGACAGGCGCTGTGCGCACCCGTCTGAAGATCACCGGCTCCGGTGATGGTATTGGACCCTTAAGTCCACCCCTCCCTAGCGTCGACCCAGCCCCAGCAATCGCGACGGTAAGGACCGTTCAATTGCATAGATTTATGGTTAAGACGATCAACCTATGCTTGCTGTGAACGGTGCTATAAGAAAAAAGACATAGACCTGTTCTTGGGAGAGAGCCACTATTACAGGGAATATTCGAAATTAACATAGGTAATGTGAATATAGAGATTGATATCAATTTCCGGTTGTATGTCTATATTTGTCTTTCGCCAAAGAAGCCCAAGTCAACCCGTCAGTGGTCCGGAGTGCGGCCCGGGTTGCGGAACGGGCTGTGCGTCCGCCGCCTCCGTGGCGGCCCTCTGTTTGGAATCCGCCGCCTGGAGCAGCGCCAGTATCTGGGAGCGCACTTCCTCGGCCACCATCGCCTTGATGGTCATCACGATATCGGCCGCGACGCTGCTCTGCTGATTCGGTGCGGGATAGCCGGGCCGTCCGGCTGCGGGCTGCCCGGCCGGCCGGCCCGCGGCGACATTGCCTTGCACGGCATAGATCGGCGCCATCGCGGCCATGCGCTGCTCGTCCACCGCTCGGACGATCGCGTCGCGCTGGGAGTCGAACCCCGTCAGTACGCGCTCGCGCTGGTTGGCGACGGCTTCGTAGAGATGGGCCTTTCCGCCGTCGCTCATTGTTTCCGCCCGGGTTGCCCGGGGACGTCACCACCGGCATCGTCTTTCTTGGCAGCGGCGCTTGTCAGGACATTTCTCACCCCAGATCCGAGAAGTTCGATCATATCGATCGTCAGCTTTTCCACTGCGATATTGACATGTTTAAGTTTGGAGAGCGCCCGCTGCTCCTCCAATCGCAGATGAACATCTTTGCCGAGATCGCGGATGATATTGTCGAAATAGATCGCCATTTTCGCGGACGTGGAGGCGACAATGTCTTCGCCGGACGCAGCCGCCGCCTCGGCCTCCTCGCGCAGCGCTTCGCGCGGAGACTCGCGCGCCTGCTCGCGTGCGGATTCGCGTACCGGGCGTTTGCGCATCGCTTTGTCCTTCAACAGACACGAGCGGCGCCGGCCGGGCCGGCGCCCCCGCCGTTATCCCTTCGTCGCTTTCCGCTCGGCGGCGGCGCGCTGGACCGGCTCCGCCATGACGGCATCGCGCGCCTGCAGCTCCAGCGACTGCACGTTCGTCAGCATGTCGTATTCCGGCGTGCCCTGCGGGCGGCTGGCCAGCATGCGGTCGCAGACCTCCAGCGTGACGCGGATGGATTCCAGAAGGTCGCTATTGGTGAAGACCCGGTCGCGCGGCTCTTCGACACAGAGCCGTGCATCCGACCAGCGGGCGACGGAGCGCTCGTAAGCAATGGTTTCCTGTTCCAGGCGCGCCACTTCGCTGTCGCAACGGCGGTCCTCGTCCCGGATAAGCCGGTCATCTTCATATCGCGGCGAAGCCATGTTTCATCTCCTTGAACGGACCGCGGTCGGCCGGCCGCCGGTCCGCGCCGCGGCCAGGGCCCGCCACGCGCGCGCCCTCCATGCGAATAGACGCCGCCAGGTCAAAGATGTGAATAGAATTTATTCGAACATAGTAATCACAGAGTTGCTGTAAGGTTCGTCATGTAATCGAGACAGGCGAGGACCTCATGTCCGTCTACAATGAACTGATGACCCGCGTATGGCGGGCCTACCGCGACGCCAGCAACGGTTTCCATCCGCCGGAAGCGCAGCGCAGGATCGACGACGCGTTCGTCGAATTCCGCCCGGCCTTCGAGCAGATCGGCACGGAAATCGACAAGAAGCGCGCTGGCCTCTATCCCACCAACGAAATCTATCTCGCCGAGACCCGCAACACCCTGCGCGTGCTCGATGCCGATCTGGATGTGCTGAAATCGGCCGTCGAAGCCGCGGCGCGCGCGGATCGCGACAAAGTCGCCCGCGTCATCGTCGATCAGTCGGTCGCCGTGCGAAAGGCGAAAGTCCAGCAGCAAGCCGACAACGACATGGTGAGCCAGGTCGAGAAGATCATCGGCCAGGCGCGCGATGACGTGCGAATCGCCGGCGAGATTCCGCCGCCGAAGGGTGGACCGCTCGACATGCTGCAGCCGGTCGACGTCGCGGCGCTGGAAAAATCCATCAAGGAACGCGCTTCCGCCAAGGAAGACGCCATCGCCGCCCAGCAGATCGCGGTGATCGGCGGGCAGGATACGGAAGATTGAGATGACCTCGCGCGAATCCTTCAACGCGTTCGTGGGACAGGCCTGGCAGTACTTCCTGCTCCAGGAAAGCAAGAAGCCGCAGCAGCAGTGGTCCCGCTCGCAGGTTTTGCGCCAGCTCTACGCTTATGCGTCCGCGCCCGTGGGCCCGGCGGGCGTGAAGAATCCGCTCACGCCGCCGGCGCTCTATGAATCGATGGTGCTCTATATGGGCGCCACCATTCCCTATTCCATCAAATTGCAGAAAAGCAGCCCGTGGCTTTCCATTCCGGCCGCGATGAACAACGCCATCATCGCGGACTACACCAAGCTCGCGAACGGCCAGGCGCCGGTCTATCAAAGCGCGGATGAGCGCCTCGCCGTGCAGAAACTGCCCACCGGCTATCTGCATGTCTACCCCACCACGCCGATGGCGGGAAACGATTGGCGCATCGCGCTGAACGTCGAGCCCGTCTCCATGGCGGACGCGATACGCCTGTTCAAGCCGCTGCTCGGCGAACGCACCGACATCAACCACATCAAGTTCCTGGGCCCCGGCTCCGCCGGCAAATGCGACACGGCGCTCGTCTATCTGAAGAAGGTCGAGGGCCGTTACGACGCGCTGCGCGACAGGATCGTGGCGATCGCGGGCCAATTGCAGCTGCAAGACGCCGTCGGCGGCATCTGGAACGAATACGCGCCCGGGATCGCGGAAGCCTCCGAACCGCCGAAAACGCTGGGCCTTTACGCCAGCTTCACCAGCTATCGCTGTATCGTCGTTTGCCTGGCCTATATCGCCTACAGGCAGCACGCGGGCCAGAAGCGCGTGTTCGATGATTATTTCGATCTTCTCGGGCAGGTGATGGCGTTGTTCGGGCTCGATATCGAGGTTCCCTACATTCAGGAGCCCATCCCCGGCTCCCTGAGCGGGCAATACAAATCCTATCTCGATGCCTATCTTGCCTTGAAGGAAGCGTGGACATGATCTCGTCGCGGGAATCCTTCGCCGCTTTCGTGGAGAACGGCTATCGCAGCCTCAGCGCCGTGGGTGTGAGCGACTTGTCTGCGCCGGTCAATTTGAGCGCGCTCTACGATTGGGCCGCCGATTACAACCCGCTGCACCTCGAACCCAAGCAGGAGCTCGCCGGCCAGGAGCTCGACCGGGTGATGGCGGAATATGTGGACGCCACCGTTCCGCACAAGATCGTCATGCAGGCCGATCCCGACTGGATCGACCTCACCGACGACGTCGATGTGCTACTCGCCTATTACGCGACCCGCGCTGCCGGAGAGCCGATTGAGCCCGTAGCCGGCGCGGCAGATCTCACCGGGGCCTATCTGCATGTCTATCCCCGCATGCCGAACGACGCCAACTGGCGCATCGGCGTCAATGTGGAGCCGCGCGATATGGCGAGCGCGATGGAACGCTTCACGCCGCTGCTGGACCACTATCCCGGCATCGATCACATCAAGTTCCTGGGCCCGGGCTACGCAGGCAAAGCGGATTCGGTGATCGTGTATCTCAAGCGCGAGGAAGCGACCTACGCCGCATTGCGCGACGCGGTGCTCGAGGCGGCCGAGCCACTGGCCCGCCAGGCGCGTGTCGGTGCGATGTGGAACGAGATCCGCGACGGCATCGGCGAAGCGAGCGAGCCGCCGCTCAGCGGCGTCAGCTTCACTCAATATCGCGTGATCGTTTTCTATCTGGCCTATATGGAATATCGCGAAGCCTATCCCCAGGCCACGTTCGAGGGCTTTCAGGACTATCTCAGCCAGGCGATGGAACTGTTCGGCCTGGATGTGGAGGCGCCCTATACCCAGGGCCCGCTGCTCATCGGCAATCCCCTTTTCGAGAGCTGGTGGCGCAGCTTCAACACATTGCTGCGCGCCTGGACCGAGGCCTGAAATTCGCGATGATTGTCGCCATCGCGCGGCGGGTGCTAGCCTTCGCGCATGGCTCTCTCCCGCTCCGATCTTGAAGCATTGGATCGTGACGATCCCTTACGCCCGTTCCGCGCGCGCTTCGCGCTGCCGGACGGTGTGATCTATCTCGACGGCAATTCGCTGGGCGCGCTTCCCCGCGCCACGCCCGCGCGGCTGGCCGAAGTGATCGAGGCGCAGTGGGGCCATGATCTCATCAAGAGTTGGAACAAACATGGCTGGATCGACCTGCAACAGCGCGTGGGCGCCGCGATCGGCAAACTGATCGGCGCCGCAGACGGCGAAACGATCGTTACGGATTCGACTTCGATCAACATCTTCAAGGCGCTGTCGGCTGCGCTGCAGTGCAATCCGAACCGCCGCGTGATCCTGAGCGAGCGCGAGAACTTTCCGACCGACGTCTACATGGCCGAAGGTCTCATCGCACAATTGGGCAACCGCCACGAACTTCGCCTGGCTGCCCCCGATGATTTCCCCGCCGCCATCACGGACGACACGGCCTGCGTACTTCTCACCCAGGCCAGCTATCGCACAGGACGCGTCCACGCCATGAAGGCCGTCACCGCCGCGGCGCATGCAAAGGGTGCATTGGTGATCTGGGACCTGTGCCATTCCGCCGGCGCGCTGCCGATCGATCTCACCGACTGCGGCTACGATTTCGCCGTCGGTTGCGGCTACAAATTCCTCAACGGCGGCCCGGGCGCACCAGCTTTCATCGCCATCGCCAAACACCACCACGCGAAAATTCGTCCCGTCCTCTCCGGCTGGTTCGGCCATGCCCGTCCCTTTGCCTTCGAGCAATCCTATGCACCGGCTGGTGGTATCGAACGTGCCGCCGTGGGCACGCCGCCTGTACTGAGCCTCACAGCGCTCGAGGTGGGCGTGAACCTGATGGGCGAAGCCTCCGTCGCCGCCTTGCACGCGAAAGCCATGCAGCAGTTCGACATCTTCCGCACGCTGATGGACGAACAGCTAGCGGATCACGGCTTCACCCTCGCCTCCCGCGACGGCCCGGGCGGCCGCGGCAGCCAGATCAGCTATACGCACGAACACGGCTGGCCAATCATGCAGGCCCTGATCGCCCGCAACATCATCGGCGACTTCCGCGCGCCGGACATCCTGCGCTTCGGCTTCACGCCACTGTATCTCGGCTTCGCCGAACTGTGGGATGCCGTCGCGGGTCTGCGCGACATCATGGAAACACGCGCTTGGGATACGCCGGAGTTTCACAAGCGGCTGAAGGTGACGTGAGAAAAGAGTGGCCCGCCACCCGAAGCTGCGTGTGCGCAGCGCAGGGTGGTGCCCGAGGTCGGAATCGAACCGACACACCTTGCGGTACTGGATTTTGAGACTAATGCTGCTACTCGTAAGTTTTTGATTCTGCGTTGCTTTTTAGACACAGAAACTGTATGTGTATGAAATGTGAGGAAAAACAGCCTCTTCGGCCTCCTCCGCATGCCACCGATGGGACTTGCGCCCAGACACCAGGGTCGAACGGCCCGCCAGAGACGAACGTCTCGCAAAATGAAGGCCCACAGCCTTCGATGTCCGGTGCGATTTTGCGGAGAAGCGAAACGATCCGTCATGCGTGAACGGTCCGACAGCTTCTCTCGGCACATGTCGACGGCTTTCCTACGGTACTTCCGGCGCATCCGGGTCGCCGAGTTCACGCTCGTAAAAGTCGTTTTGGCTCTCGGCAAACAGCCTATGAAGCGGCTCCGACATATCGAGGCACTCCCGTAGTTGTTTTCCCAGTTCTTTCCCTTCCGAAAACTTGACCCCCAAATGGCCGGCGAGGCACGCGGCGCACAAATACCAGAGGGACGCCAGGTCGCTCAAAATCCGGCAGGCGTGCGACGCACGCAACAACTGCAATTCTTCGGGCTGCCGAAGAGTGCGATCTATCATGAGTTCGAGTGCGCCCGCATCGGCGTGGATCAGGTGGCTTGCCATTCCGTACATATGCAGTAGCGATTTCGCGCCGGGCAGTTCGCCTTCCAGGGTCTCGACGATTTCGGAAAACGACCACTTCTTGTCTATCGCCTTTCGGGCGGCACGATTGCCGGGCGATTCCGCATCCCGCAAAGCTCCGGGCCGGCGCAAATGCTCGAAAATGCGGGCACTCGACGGATCGCCCTTGAGAACGGCCTCGGCGAATTCCGCCTTGCGCGCGCGCCGCCGGTCCCCCGCCAGGCCCACGGCGTCCCAGAACTCCTTCGCCAAGGCTTCTTTCTCGGACGGCTGGGCTTTGCATATGAAAACGATTTTGGCGGCGGCCTCGTAAAACGAGCGAAGGATAATTTCGGCGTCCCAGGCGTATTCCCGGCTCACCAAAAACGAAACCGTTTGCGAACGTTCCGACATATATCGAAAGAGTTGCTGCAACGTTTGGGTCGCTAGCGTATCGCCGTCTGCATGGCTATCGAACAATCGCACGACCTCGTCGCGGAGGGCCGATAGCATCGCCAAATTCGCGTTCTGGATTGCCACAAGCGAAATCGTCCGGCCGGGCGTCGCACTCATTTGGGTCTCGCCTTGAAAACCGAGGGCGTGAGTTCGACGGAGTCGCGGAGCGGCGGCGTGAGCCGATACACCCGGGGCGACGGCCCGTACTCGAACACACGGTACAAACGATAACGGTCGCCGTAGTCGTCGGCCGCGGCTATCTCGTTCGAACTAAGGAAAAACGGCGTGCGGATACCACCCCGTGTGGTCTTCACCTCGATAAACATCTCGCGGCCGTCCCGCTCGTAGGAGGCGATGTCGTAGCCGTGGCCGTCGCCTTCGTCGCGCGACACCCACCTTACGGCCCCGGCCAAGCGCGGAATATCGGCAAGGCGCTCCAATTCGAGGCGGAAGACGAACTCCTCCCCTGCCGTACCGAGTGCACGGTTTCGCCGGTCCCGCTCCCCTTGGTCGATTTTGCGCGCAAGCCTGGCGACGGCGGGCGTCTCCGCCGCATCTTCGGCCGGCTTCGGCGGGGGAACGAAGACCTCCTCCGGATTTATTCCGGCTTCGGGCACCGACAAAGGGAGAACCGCTTCGAGCGCCGGAAGAACGATCCTTCCGACGGCCTCCACAAGCGAGGCTTGAAAATTGTGCCGGGGCTTATAGCCGCGGATCCAAGGCTGGCCCGTCTCTTCGAGCACCGCGCTGATATTCTGATGTTTGAACTCTATCGAGCCCTCGCTGCGCGCGACACGCCCCATCAGTTTTCGCCGATGTTCCGTCTTGCTATAGGCTGCGCCCGACAACTCCATCAAAAGCATGTCGCGATAGTCTGCAACGACCGCACCGACCTCCGCCGCCGTCCAGTCGCCGCCGCTGGTGCCAGCGTCCAGAATCTTCTCCAGCTCGGCGAGATACTCGGAAATCTCGCCGGATGTATCGCGTTGCCTTTTGAGGCGTGCTTGCAGGTCCGCGCCGAATGCCGTCCTCGGAAACGGCTTGCCGCCGTTTAGCCACTCGACGCTCCGGCGATACGCCGTGTCTTCGCTTCGCTTTCCCGGCGAAAAGAACGACGGGCCCGAAAGGACTCGGGCCATATAGACGCCAGAGTGCCGCGGAACCAAAACCAAATCGTCGGCATGCATTTCGCGTATGAACCGCCAAAGGTGTGGCGCGGCCCTACCGGCTTTCCGCTTCGTGGGCTCGTCGGCGTGATAGGTGTCGTGGACTATCCGGCGAAAATCGTCTTCGTCCAAATTCGGGTCGAGAAGACCCTCCGCCTCCGACCAGCCTAAGATCAACTGGTTAGACGCGAGCGCTTCCTCGACCCTGTCGACTCTGTTCGGCTTAATCCAAAGAACATATGCGCGCCGCGCCATCGCCGCCCCATTCCGCGCCCCGACGGCGGCTTGCGTGGCAATGCCGCCCCGCAAGGGCATTAGCTCCCGCGATACGAAACGATCGCTTTCTTATCGAGGTCGTCCGCCGGCACCAGCTTGTAATGCCTTTCCTCGACGACTTTGACCTCGTCCTTCTCGACGGTTAGCTCGAACATCGCCACGATATCGCCGGCCATGAACTGAACCGAAAGCGCCCGGCATTTCACGCCGGGAAACTTCTCGGCGCAGGTCGTGATGTCCTGCTGGGTCTGTACCACCGAAATCTGGTCGTTGCCGCCCTTGGCCTGGACGGGGATGACGTAGTGGCAACCGTAGGTGTCGATGCCGACATAGAGTTCGTCGACCTCGATCTGTCCGATGCCCTTCGCCGTGGTCCGCAGATGGTTCTGCAACGAATAGGTCGTGATGCCGAGGAAGATGTCGACGAGGCGGTTATACCGGACCACGGCAAGGAGCGCCTGTTCGTCGTCGAGCGCATAGGCACCGATCAGCTCCGGCGTCGCGTCCGGCACCTTAATAGTGACGAGTTCGGCGCGGGGGACTATCCGGTTCTCCCGAGCGTACTTGAACCTGTAGCGGGCGCGCCCGGCCAGCTCGATACGCCACTGCATGCCCTTGGATTCGGTCTTGCGGATGGATTCAGGCAACGGCGACCGAAAACGGAAGAAATAGATGAGGTCGCCGATATTGTCCGGAAGTTCGATCTTAAGCCTCGTCGTCCAATCCTTGATTTCGGAACGGTCGAACTCGAATTCCTTCATCCCCTTCTTCCAGTGCGCGAAGAAGATTTTGTCGATGATGGCGAAATAGCGATTCTCGGCCTTAGGCTGCGCGGCGCTCATCGGTCTCCTCCTTCGCGTAGTTCCGGTCGCGTTTGGCGATGACGCTGGTGGGGACGCCGTAGTATTCGGCCGCTTGGGCTAAGGTCATGGATAGCAACGCCGGGTCGCCGAGGCGAACGATTTCCTTGGGGGCGCTCGGCCTCAAGCGCATGGCCTTGACGATCTCGCCGGCCACGGCGCGGGCGAGCATCGGCGGCACCGAATTGCCGATCTGGCGGAAGCCGTGCCATTTCGTGACGTGAAACCGGAACCAATCCGGATAGGAATGAAGTCGGGCGGCCTCGCGGACCGTGATGCAACGCGCATAGAGGTAATGGATCGGCCTCGGCGACGTGAAGGCGCCGCGGTCGGTGTTCGTGCCGGCGCGCAAGGTGTTGCAAACGCCGTGCGGGTCGAGCTTGTGGAACCGGCTGATCGGCTCCGTTTGCCCCTGCTCCGTCGCCGCAAACCGCTGCCGCGACAGGCGGCCGTGGTCGGCGCGCATGCTCGACGTTAGGACGCCCGTGTCGTAGCTGCGCCGGTATCCGAAATGCGCAGGCTTATTGCCGGTTTCGCGCAACATGCGCGCGTATGCCGACGGCGTTCGGAAATCGGCATCGGCGCTGTCGCTCCAAACCAATTCCGGAAATTGCTCGGCGTCCGGGATGTCCGCAAGTGCCTCGGCTACGGTGACGCGCTTCGACGATTCCGGATATACGGGCAGCTTCAACCCCTTCCGCGCGCCGACCAGGAACAGCCGGCGCCGATCCTGCGGTACGCCGTGCTCGGCGGCATTAAGGACGCGATAGGGCGTCAACACGTCGTAGTCGCGCGACAACGAACGGATAAGCTCGTCGAGGAAGCGCTTGTGTTTGCCGAGCGTGAGGCCTTTTACGTTCTCGAAGACGAAATACTTCGGCGCGATCTCGCGGACGATCCTGACGTAGTGCTTCACGAGCGAGTTGCGCGGATCGTCGAGCGCGCGCTGGCCGATCATCGAGAATCCTTGGCAGGGCGCGCCGCCGAACACGACATCGACCTCGCGCTTGCCGATCTTCGCAGCCGAGCGAATGTCGTCGCCCGAAACCTTCGATACGTCGCGGCACATCGTAGCGCAATTCGGGAAGTTGAATTCGTGCGCGGCGCAATGGACGGGATCGATCTCCACGGCCGCGACGACATCGAAGCCGGCTTGCTCGAAGCCGAGGCTCAATCCGCCGGCTCCCGCGAAAAGGTCGATACCGATCGGCCGCATGGATGCATACTCCGGAAGAGAACGAAAAGAGAACTATCGATCGAGAATTGATCGGCTAGTCGAGAAAGTCAACGATTCGCTGCCTGACCGCCAGCGCGTCCTTCAATCGGCACTGCCAAACCACAAGAACCTTCCATCCCAAGGCCTTGAGCTTTCGGGTATTGCGGCGGTCCCGTGCTCTGTTGGCCTCGATTTTCGCCCGCCAGAAAGCCCCGTTCGACTTCGGCAACCGGCCTTTCGGGCATTCGTGGCCGTGCCAGAAACATCCGTGGATAAAAACGACTTTCTTGCGCGGACCGAACACGATGTCCGGTTTGCCGGGCAAATCCTTGCGGTGAAGCCGATAGCGATAACCCATCGCGTGCAGCATGCGGCGGACGAGAAGCTCGGGCGTCGTATCGCGACCTTTGACGCGCGACATGAGCCAGGAGCGTCGTTGCGGAGTCAGTCTGTCCATGCCCGCATAATGACCCATGGGGCCGAGTCGGCGGAAGTCCGCCAGCTTTTCCTCGAAAGCGAATTCGGCTTCGCTATGCTCTTACGCGATTTCGTTAGTCCGGACGAGAACCGAGCCGTCCGGCTCGAGCCGGTCGAGCAGATACTTCTTCCGCGCCAGCGCTTCGATATCGCTCCGGTATTTCTTGAACGCTGCGTCAGGGCGCAGCCGGTCGCCATCCGAGAAATGATCGTCAAGCGCTTCTCGGGAAATCACGCACTTCACCCGCTTCTTGCCTTCCTGTCCCCAAAAAATAACTCCCTCGCCGAACGAGTCCCTGAATTCTTCGTCGGGAAATTCAAGCGTCCGCTTGTCGGTCATGCCGAGAACGTCGAGAATGGCAAGCGCGGAGGAAAGCTGAATGTTCTCGTCATTCAACTCGAAGCGAGAAACCGTCGGGGTGCTCACCTTCGCAAGAGCCGCTAGCTGCTTTTGCGTCAGCTTCAGTCCGCGGCGTTGCCGGACCGCTTCTTCGATAAGAAGTCCCCAATTGAGGCGAAAGTCCCTTTCCATCTGCGCTCCATGAAGTCGAGTAAGTTATTGCCGAGATCCTCGGCGTCGATCTTTCGCGCCGCGACGGTAACGGCCTTTTCCACCGCCTTGCGACGAGCATCGAGCTTTTCGACGCAAGCTTTGATGATGGGATCGTCAAGACCGTAGGCCTTGCCAAGCGAGGCCAGGTGTTTTGGCTTGAGACTGGCGAGCGGTAAGTTCGAGGCGTTTCCGACGGCGAGCGCCAATGAACTGAACTCGGGATAAAGCGCCGCCGCGACGAGATCGTAAGCGGGCGTGAGGCGCAGTCCCTCGCCCGTGTGAAACATCGCGAAATTCTTGAGGTGCGCGTCCGTGTTGCCCGTCAAAAAACACACCAGCACGCGCCGATAGAGCCGCCACGCATCGCCCGGGGCGCATTCGGGCGTATCAAGGATGAAGGCTGCCAAATCTTCATAGGAAGCATCGTATTTGTCATCGCCCGAGCGCCGGCCGAGAAGCTGGTTGAACTCCTCGAAATGGCGCTTTGCGCCTCCGCTCAGGCGGTCAAAACGTTTGACCAGCAGGGAACGCTCGCCGCCAAGCCCTTCCAACTCGGCAATCTGGACATCGACGATTTCTTCGTCGGGGAGAAGCGCCGCGTTCGCGATGGTGGTCAGATATTCGTTTTCGACGATGTCTCGCAGCGTCCCGGAAGGGCGTTTTGCAATGTAAGTCGAGAGCTCGTCGCCGCGCGCGGGACGGAACCGTTTGCCGTCTTTGACGGCGAGCAATTTCGGCTGGATGCCTGACAGCGAGGCGCGGCTTGCGAGCGCGGCGTTGACGAGGGCGTCGCCGGCATCGATTGAAAGCGGAGGCAAAGGCGAAGGATCGATGATCGAAACCGCGCCCGCGCAATCGTGGCCGAAGGCAAGAAGCAATGCGAAGCGATTGGCCGGGTCGATCTTGAGCGCGCGCGCCTGCGCATTGCGAAGCCATCCTTCCGCGACCAGATTGTCGAAGAAAGGATGCAGCCCCTGCTCGCAAACATACGGCGCGGCTCGGCGTGGCAGCGTGAACGCGATTGATGGACGCGCCAGTTCCAAATAGGTTGGGTCATAGGTGAACACGCAGCGGCCGCCCGGCTCCTGGCGGAGTTCTCCGGCGTAGCTTTCGCCGTAATAGACCTTCCCCCAGAGCGCCGTAGCCATATAAAACCTATTTTGCTTAGGCCGGACTAATAGCCATCTATATAAAACATACTTTATACCAATAATTTGGTAGCGTCCATAAATAAAATACCTTTTATCTTCAATCAATTAGGGGAAATCGGCAGCAATTCGTTCACCGCCCGTGTATTTGTGCGAAACAATGACCCTCTTAACTGTAGTTCTAACCGATATCGCCGGGTGGTCGAGCTTGCTCTGAAAGGAGCGGCTTTTTGCTTTTCACCTACTTTGAATCTCACGGCCCCAGGGCGATCTGCGGCTTCAGCCGCGCTCGCTGAGGGCTAGGCTGCAAGGAGACCTCTTGGTCGGGACGCGCCGTAGAGCTTCGCAGACCCCAGCGCGAAGCGGCGCACCCGCAGGAGCCGCCAAAGCGGTGGGACCGAGTGCGACCTGCGAAGCTCTCCCGATCTGCGCGAGGGACCGTTACCGGAAGGCCGAGACGGCGAAGGCGGCTCGGTGTGCGCAGCACATAGCGCCCGGTCCCGAAGGGACGCGCCGAAGACGTTCGGAGGTGCTCCATCCGGAGCAGAAAAAACTCAGCCCTGCTGCAACTGTCCCCGGCTCTCCAACTCGTTGAGCTGCTGGATGACATAACCCGGATAGTCCGCCGTCATGCCCTCGAAATCATACACGAGACGCGAACCATCGGCGGAGGGCTGGACCGAATACTGGCTTTCCTCAAGAGCGAGGTTCGATATGCCGCGTTCCTGATTAGCCCTCACCAGGGCGTCCATCTTGCCCGAGAACGAATAGGTGATGGTCGCCTTGCAGGTCGCCTTCTTCGTTTGAGCGTCGAACGACAGCAAGGTGGCGTCGGACACCGCCACCGTCATGTGGTCGAGAGCGCTCTCGTATTTGAACGGATGGCCAAACGCATCCAGCCGCTTTCGCGAAGCCGTGATCATGCCCTTGGTGATGGCGTCGGTCGTCTCGGACGTAACACAGACACGCGCCGGGAGAATGTCGAGCGCGACCTGATTGGTCGTCCGCCCGCCCCCGGAGGGGCCGCACGCGACGACGGTAAGGCACAGGGCCGAAACCACGATCAGATCGGAAAGCCGAGAGATAGGCGAATTCAGGCCCGAAAGCCTGAGTTTCGGGAAAACACGCATGATCCTGTCCACCATCCAGCCGTCAGGGCCAGACCCCGGCGGCCCGACCGTGAACAATTTGCTGTATTCTGTTCACGCGGAGTCTGTTTCGCGGTCAGTGTAAGCCTTTACAAAACCTGCAAATTATCAGACCAAGCAGACAACAATTCTCGAACCCCGTCTGTATAACTTCCAGAAACGTCAGTATAAATTATAGCTCCAAGGTATCAGTGCTAAACGATAGTAAGGTCAGAAATGTCCAATCCGAATGCTCCTTCCCGACCACTGCATCTCCAGACTATCGACAGCCTCTTCGCCGAACTAATTGGTGGTGCGGATATTTCTGTAGGAGAGAGTGGCGCGACGTTCGGGCTAAAAAATTCGGACAGCCGAGCCATCTTAAACTGGTATAGGCAAAACCGCTCCAAATGGGCCGGCAACGTCATGGCTGCTGATGTTGACGCAATCGTCAATGCACTGCAGACGCCAGTTCCAACCTTAACTGTTCCAGAAATCGCTTCATCGGGAAAAGCGAAACACCTTCGGCTGGCGAAGTTGGTTGCTCATCGCTTCGGTGGCATCCACTCATATGGAACGGTCGACACGCCGCCAGCGGACTTCTTATTCGAACCACGCGAACCAATAACCGTATTCGACGGTTGGAACGGAGCAGGAAAGACATCACTGATCAATGCTATTGTCTGGTGTTTGACGGGAGACATTTTGCGTCCGCAACGTCCGCCAGAAAGCGGTCAAGACGAGTTTGATGCCTATTTTTCCAGAGGTGAAGAAACCACTAGCCATGCGCTAACTCCGATAACGCCGCTTCCAAACCCAGATTACTATCTTCCCCCAGCTAGCAAGCCTGTGGCTATCGATAGTTGGGTAGAGCTTACGTTTATCGATGAAGTCGGAAATATTCTGCCTCCGGTGAGGCGGACCCAACTTCGCACCCCAAAAGGCAAAATCACCGAGACGCAATCGGGATTTTCTTCACTGGGCATCGATCCCATCGCATTCAAGATCGGGACGACCATGCCAGCAATGCTACCCTTCCTCCGTGTTGGAGCGGCCTCAGACCTGGGATTAGCCGCTGCTAGGCTTACCGGTCTCGCCGAGCTATCCAGTTTGGCGAAACACGCAACTAAGACTCGTGGCAAGCTGCAAGGAGAACTGAAAAAGGAACGCGAAGGAGAAATCGAAGAGGCCGATATTCGGTTTATCGAAGCGCGTGGCGATTTGCAGAAGCAGATTGAGCAATATCCCGATATGGCTCCCGTCGATACTCTTCCGGTGCCATCAGCGTCACCAGACTTGGAGAAAAGTTTGGAAACGTTGGAGCGGCATTTCAACGATCTTAAGGCGGAAGCGCTGAGGGCTGCGCAGACAATCCTTGGCAGCGGATTTGACCCAGCAGACAAGGCCTCACGGGATGATCTAGAGGGCAGCATCGGACCGGCTCAGGGGCAACTCAAAGCGCTGGGTCAGTTAACCAGCACGCAGCGCATGAAGGCTCTCGCTGAGATAACCGAGTCCGACTGGCAATCTATAGATGCTCTAATTGCGCAGATGCGCTTGGAAGCTGATGTGTTAGCCGAATTAGCGGCAACCCCCGAGTTGGGTCGCCGCAAGCAGCTGTATGCGCGGGTTTCTGGATGGATGGCGGACTTTGCCGGACACGATTTCTCATCTTGCGGAATTTGCAGCCGACCTCTTGAGGGCGTTCTTGATCCAGTCACGAACCGAGCTGTATCTGAACATCTCGCCGAGGTGACAGAGGACGACCAAAAACTGCTTTCATTGACCCACAAGGCTTGGGCGGAGAAATGGAATGGAACATTTGCGTCACAAGTTGCGATAACCCTGCGGCCAGAGCTCAGTCGAGAATTGCCAACGCATCCGCGCGAATTGATGAGATCCACGCTGGTAGACGAGTTGTTCGAAACCGATGCCTTCAAGACGATTCTCCAACCTCTCAAAATCGACTTCGCGCAACTCTGCGACCAAGAAATGGCGCAACTACCTCCGTTCGAAGAACCCAAAATCGACGAACTGCCACCGGCGCTCTCGTCGGTTATGTCCCCACTAACCACAACAGTAAAACGGCTTGCCCGTGCCCGTCGGTTTGCCGAATGGCGCACAGCCAATGATGTCGCTGTTACGGCCGTCACTAAGAAAATATTGCAAGGCGCTGATGAGGATGGCGCGGAGATTACCAGTTTATCACCGATCATTCGAAAACTTGCGGAACTGGATTCGATTATAAAGGGCGTTGCACCACTCAATACAGCGTTGGAACTATGTCAGCGTATGACCACGCAGGTTAATGTTCGTCGCGCGAAAGAAGTTCGGATCAAACTCTACAGCAGAACATCATCTGGCCTGGAAGCTGTGATCGAGATCGGTTCGTTGGCTGAGAAGCAGGTGGACGGGTTGCGCAAACTACTTCATGCACGAGCATCGTATTGGCGTGACCGTTGTTATTCCAACGCTTATGCAACAGCGGGACATGCGCTCCGCGACACCGCGATGGACGTGAAAGGCGTTTTAGACATTCGCGTCGGCTCGGAGAAGGCAAATGCCCCAGCCCAACACATATCCAATGCCTCTGCGTTGCGTGCTAGCCTGATGGGATTTTTCCTGGCCTTTTGGGAATACGTTTTAGCAGAACGAGGTGGGATAACGCTGCTAGTTCTGGATGATCCGCAAGAGCTGCTTGACGACGATAACACGGAAAGACTGGCGCGGCTTCTTCCGGAGTTGGCTAATAAGGGCGCGCAACTCATCGTTGCCACATATGATAGACGCTTTGCGCGCTTAGCCGTCGCGGCGGCTCGTGAATACGCGTCTGTTGAGCACCGCAGCGTTCATCCGGTTAACCCGGCGCGCTCGGTGCTCGAAACTGCGTCTGCCGTCGAAGAGTTAGATCGTAAGCGCGACGCTTACGAGCGTGACAAGGATAACGCCGCTCTAGCGCAAGACTATGCGAGCGAGGTCAGAATATTCTTAGAGGCGCGCCTTGCCGATTTGTTCGACGATCCTGCATATCCGGCATTTTCGACCGGCACAAAAGCGCCCATGTTTGCCGACCACCTGAATCGACTACGCGGTCTGGTAAAAACACCGCCGAACGCTCTCTTCCGAAGTAAGGCGATAGTGGAATTTTGCGGTTGTGCGCCCCTCGCACAAGGTTCGGCGTGTATGCAAGTGCTAAACACCGCCCACCATAACAAGGCTTCCCTTAGTGCGGGCCAAGTTTACGCCGTCGCACCTGACCTCGACATGTTGCGCAAATCGGCCGAACGGATTCATAGCGAGTTTAGACATTGGCGCTGGCGCGAGCCGCTGCGAGACGACGAAATTCCGTCGAACGTTGTGCCATTTAAGGCAATGTCACTGCCGAAGTTCGCCGCCCTGATCCATCCTGACCTCGCAGCGTTTACGGCGTCGTCGGCGCACACCGCGACCCAAGATTCCGGCTCAGAATTACTCACCGAAGCTTGGTTTGCCGACAAAACGCTCTTCTATATTCGGACGGACAACCTCGGGTTTGCGTTACCAGGAGGTTGCGTCGCGATTGTGGAAGGAAATTCTTACGCCGGTAAGGACCACAATCTTGTAATAGCGCGTCAGAAAGAGAACGTATTGGCGAGGCGTCTATTCCGCAAGGGCGATAACTTGGCGCTTGCCGCCGAAGCCCCCGATCCGCGGCACTCAAAGCCTACTTTAACGTTTGATTCTGGCGAACTCGTCATCCATCGCATCGTCGGGATGCTTACTGAGCAACCACCGCCTCCCACACCTTCTCAAACGATAAAAGGAGAAGCCACTGAGATAACGACGGTGGCTAGCCTCTCACGCATCAAGACAGCCTATCGGGTGAAAGAAGAGAGTGGCATTCCCCTTGCGCTTCCCGGTCAAGTCGTTCTCGGAGGCGACGAGGTGTTAGCAACGCAACTGAACACGCTCGAAGGTGAGTTAGTAGCACTGACGTTAGTGGACGGAAGCAGTGTTTTCAAACGCGTTGGAACGCTCGTACCCGGAACAGGCGGACGGCTGCGCCAATTCGAGAGCATCGGAGGACTTGGCTCGTCGCTTGTCGTCGCAACTGAAGAAATCGAAGGGCAATCCGATGTTCCTACGTTTAGCTCCGCTCGTCGTGTTCTCGGAGTGTTATATACAGCCTGAACATTATAACATACGTCATGGGGTGCGCGTGTCCGAGCGCGAGATCGCCTCCTGGACGGCACCCCAAACTCTGCGTGCCAGATTTCGTTCCTCGACGCCAAGCGCATTCATATAAATTGCTGTAGTTTCGAGGCGGGCATGACCGAGCCAGCGCTGAATAATATTAAGTGGTACAAGCTTTTGGCCTGCCTCGACGGCAAAGCCATGGCGGAGAGCTTTAGGCTTACACAACCAGTCAGCTATTCCGGCCTTTCTCATCACCTGCTTTACGCTCTTCCACGCATATGTACGTCCCCAAGGCCATATGCGCGCCCGTGGTGCGCGACGGATTTGAGTAAGTCGCCGTATTAAGCTGCTGGGCGCGGGGACGGCCCTAAAGATTCCCCTCTCGCGCTGCTTGAGCGTTTCAAAGACAATCGCTCTGTTTGCGGAGTCGATCCGGTCCATTGTCAATGCGAGTACTTCCGAGATTCTCGCGCCTGTAATGGCGAGCGTCAGGCAGAACGCGCCGACCTCGCTGTCTTCGCCACACGCGGCACGAACGAATGCAAGCCTTTCACGGGCGACGAGATATTTTCGTTTGCCAGTACGGTCGAACAGTGAATTTTTCATGGCAAACGTCCTCGCTGCTTTGCTAGAAAAAAGCGAGGCCGAGCAATTGACTGAGGCAAGAAGGCGTGAACAGAATACAGCATTCTGTTCACCGATAGGCCCGACGCGGCGAGTCGCGCAAGGCTTTGTTCGCTCTGTTCAGCTCTCCAATTCCAAATCTCCATCGCGCCGAACGGCTGTCGCCAGTCTCTCGCGCTTGATTTCCGCCTGCCGATCTGGCCGCTCGCATATCCCGGCATTCTCGCGGATAGCCTTGCTCAGCTCCGCACGGCGCTCCTGCTCTTGAGCGAGTTTCGCCGCTACGAGGCCTGTGCTGGGGCGTTTCGGGCCACCGCCCGATTTTGTCCCTCGGCTCTTGCCGCTCGTGGTTGGGTCCGGCGGCGGCTTACGTTTGGCGATAAGCTGAAACTGATAACAAAAGGCCCGTAACACGCCGTAGCGTCGAAGCTCGCGAAACAATCGCATCCGCGCTTCCACGATCTTGCAGATGCGCTTGACCAGAGCGCTCCCTGCGGCCCGAAACTCCGGCAGCAATCGGCCAAGCGATGCTCTTACCGGCTCCGGGTGTGGCCGCCACCGGGAGCCTTGTCCTGCGGGTGCGGCCCCGCATCGTGGCTGTGATCGGTGCCGCCGGCCTCACGGTCCGCTCGCGCAAACCGTTCCTTGAGCGCCTTGCGCCGTTCCTGTTTGCGCTTGGGGTCCAGAGCATCCAGCCGGTTCGAGTGTTCTTTGAGCGCCGCCGTGCTTTGGCTGACGTAGTCGCCACGTCCGTAGCTTTTCTCGGTTTTGGCGTCGTCGCGTGCCTCGCTGGTGCGGCGCTCCCGCTCCGTCATCATTACTCGCGCGCGGTCGGTGTCGGGCAGCGCCTCTCGATCAATCGGCGCCATGAACTCCCGCAGCTCGGCGGCTTTCATGCCGTCGATGCGGCGGGCGAGCGAATGAATGCCGCCCGCGCGGTCCACCACTACGAAGTCCCGGCGGTCGCCCTTGGCAAGAATGTATCCGAGATCTTCAAGCGCAGCCTTGAACGCTTCGGCATTGTCGCTGGCCCGGAAAACTTCCGTGACTGCCTGCCTTACGTTCTTGCCCTTAATGCCGGTACGTTCTTCCTGCCTTAGCTCCGCCCGCGAGGGCGTGCGGCTGGGCCTGTCCACGCCGTCCCGTTCGTGATGCGCACCTTGCACCCGGTCGTGGCCGAACCTTCGTTCGAGATCGCGCGCTACTTCCTCATGCTTCCTGAAATTGTGGCTATCCGAAACGGTCCGCATCTTCTGAGTGTCGATACGCGACCAGACGATGTGGATATGCTCGCGCCCAAACTTCTCGTGCATCACGACTACGCGGGCGTGCCCGGTGAGACCGAGTTTAGCTTCTAAGGCGTCGATGGCCTCTTCTCGCTGCTCCGGCGAGAGCCGGTGCGGCGGCGCAGGACTGATAGCAGCGTGGTAGAGCGGTTTGGTACAGCGCGTGCCGAGGGCGTAGGCATCCATCTCCACCAATGCACCGCGTAAGTCCCTGGATACGGTGCCGCGTGTCTCCAGCAGCGACACGCGCTCGTTCTTCTCGGCATTGCCGAGATGAGCGGCAAGAGCCGCAGGGCCAGTTCGTGAACCGCCCTTGATGATCACGGTTCACGCCCCAAAGCCCGCAGGAGCGCATCGCGCATCTCGTCAAGACCAGCTATGGGTTCGCGCAATTCCGCAAGCGTCTCCTGCAATAGGACGCTATCGGCGACCAGTCCGGAATTTGTGGCGCGCGCGATCTGGTTGAGGTTGCTGCCGATCTTTCCCAGCTCTCCCGCCACCCTGCCGAACTCGGCCAGGAGGCGCGCAAGCTCGCGCCGCTCGACGGGTGGCCGTCGCACCTGCCTCGGCGCGGGCGCGCCGAGAAGCACCTGCCGGGCATAGCTGCTTGCAGCAAGCCCAGCGCGGTCGGCGGCGGCCTCCACGGCATCTCGTTCCTCCGCCGCGAGGCGGATGGGAAAGATGCGCGTGCGAACGCGCGTCTCGGTGCCGCTACTCATGGCCGGCACCGGATGCGGGGGTGGGCGGAGGGGGGATGCATCCCACCCTTCGCGTCCGCCTACGCCGAGGCTTCGGCGGACAGGCGGCTCCCTGATCGCGGATGCCGAAGGGGCGCACCCTTCGGTCTGGGGTGGCGGACCCGAAGAGGTCTGCCGTCCGCCTACGCTGCTGTGCAGCTACGGCGCGACAGGCTGGGTTTCCACAAGGGAGCAAGGCTCCCTTTGGCCGGGGTGCAC
Source organism: Rhizomicrobium sp. (assembly GCA_036489435.1). GTDB lineage: Bacteria > Pseudomonadota > Alphaproteobacteria > Micropepsales > Micropepsaceae > Rhizomicrobium. The sequence goes on from DASXFU010000002.1 coordinate 164,241, forward strand.
GGGGCTGGAAAGCCCCTGCCAAGCCGCGCGGGGCGCAAGCGGTGGAGGCTTCGCCGAGACCGTGCCGCGTATTACCGCGCATGGCTTGCCCTCAGCCTTATCTGACTTTTCGACGCCTCTAGACTAACAGCGCAAGTGCTCAAATCGTCAAACTCAATATCGGAAAGTGGACCGCAGCGGACCAGCCAGCATTCGCGGAATCTGGGATTTATACCATATCGTGCCCGTAGAATAAACACAAATATTGCTGTATAATGTTAGAGATGACGGAGCATACGGGGATATTCATAAGCACCGAGGATGATATCGGGCAACTCAAGCGGCGAGTAGACGACCTTGAGAAAAAGCTGGCCGATATCGACCGGCATGTGACCGAGGGCTTTCTGCATCTCTCGAAGTCCGACCGGGAAATCTTGGAACTCGGTTCAGATACGGATGAGCGCGTCGAGGCCCTGGAAGCCAAAATATTTCCCAATCTGCACCGCGTCTTAAACCGCCTTTGGAAAATAGTCCCGCCTACCAACGAAACGTTGAACGATGACCTAGACCGTCCACGCGACAGGACTGGAAAATTAAGGCGAAAAAGGCTGAAATAACCGGGCAGTATTTGCTTGGGGTTATTCTTGGCCAATCCTCGGGATTACAGCCCGTTGCGCGACGCCCACGCGCGCGCAACCGAAGATCAACCGAAACACGAAAGCACGAAAGCCCCGGAGCCGGAAAAACTCGATGAGCGCGCCGAACCCGAACGGGCGGAAGCGGCGGAAACGGATAAGGCGTCTGTTCTCGAAGAGGAGCGAAGCGACGCTTACACAAATGGTCCTCAGCGCCCGCTTACCAAAGAAGAAAGAAAGGCGAAAATTCTAGAAGCACGCGCACATTTCGAGAGCGAAGAACAAGCCCGCTTAGATTCACGCGAACGCGGCGACGGCGGGCGCGAGCGATAGTTCATATTGGGATGATCGGGGATGGGGCAAAATCTCTGGGCGACGGACGGCGGGATATATCTCGGCTTCGGCGTCACGCCGTCGAAGCCGCAACCGCACCAGTCCATCCTCGATGAGGAATGGACGGCAGCGAAGGCCCTAAACCGCTATCCCAATCCCGATAACCCGGACAATCGCGGCGACCGGCACATTGTCACTATCGGCCCGAACGGTTCCGGCAAGACGCGGCGGCTTTTGATACCCAACCTATTCCGGCTCAAGAACTGGTCGATCATCGTGGTCGATATCAAGGGTGAACTGGCCGCCGCGACGGCAGCCTTCCGCGCGGCGCAGCCCGGTCACAAGGTGTTTGTCGTAGACCCGTTCGGCGTGATGCCGAAGACCTATCCGCGCCTTGTCGAAAAGCATCCTTTCCTGCGCAGCAACGGATTCAATCCGGTCGCGGCGCTCGACCCGGCGCTGGATGAGTTTCCCGACGACGCGCTGGCCCTGGCCGAGGCGCTTATCCGCGTCGAAGGCACCGACCCGCATTGGCCGCAATCGGCGCAAGACTTACTCGCGGCGCTCATCATGTATGTGCGCGTTACCAAGCCGGATACCGGCTCGCTCGCCGATGTCCGCGCCATTCTCGGCCAAGGTTCGGCGGATTTCCGGGACAGCATACGGCAGGCGATGCTCGCCGGCATCGATGAGGATTGCGACGAACTTAACATCAAGGCCGCGCGCTTCTCGGAAGTAACCGGAGAGAACCGCGAGCTGAACAGCATTCTCTCGTCGGCGCTGACACAGACCCGTTGGCTCGACAGCCGCCCGATGAAGGCCGATCTCGCCAAAGGCGCGTTCGACTTCGCGAGCCTCAAGAGTAACCCGACCACCATCTACCTCATCCTGCCACCGCGTTATCTCGCCACGCATTCGACCTGGCTGCGGGTACTGATCACGTCGAGCCTGATGCCGCTGCTGCGCAGCGTGACAGATTCCGAAGTGCCGGTGCTCTACATGCTCGATGAATTCGCGCAAATGGGACCGCTGCAGGTGATCGAGCACAACATCGCCCTGCTGCGCGGATACGGCGTCAAGCTATGGCCGGTGTTCCAAGATCTGGCGCAAGCGCAAGACCTCTATAAGACCCGCTGGGAGAGCTTCATCGGCAATGCGGGCGTGGTGCAATCCTTCGCGCCGCAGGATGTGACGACGCGGGAATATCTCTCCAAACTCTCAGGCCAGCGCCTTTACTGGCTCATGACCGGCGGCACGTCGGCGACCGCCAATCTCGGCCCGCAGGCGTCGCACAGCATCGGGTCGAGCGAGAGCGCTCAATATATGCAAGGCCCGGTCTTCTGGCCGCAAGGTCTGGGCGCGATGGATACGGGACAGGCCGTGCTGTTTTCGCGCGGACGCGCGGTGCGGGCGTGGTTTCCGGACCCGGAAGACGCAGGCGACCCGCTCGGCGTTCGCGACACGATGCAACAGGCAAGGACGGGCGCTTCGGGCTAGATCGGGGGCAATCGATGGCACGCGACGATTTGGAAGACCGGGAGCACGAACGCGCGCTGGCGCGGGCATTCGAGTTGCGGCATCCCATGCTGGCGCTCGCGCTGCGGATGATAAAGCGGCGGCCCTTCACCGGGACCATCATGGCGCTGCTGTTCTTCGCCGCTTCGACCATCGCCATCGAAGGATTCAGCGCCATCAACAAACGCTTCTCGACCTGGCTTGATGTGAACTACGTCTCGTCCTGGCAGGCGCATGACCGCGCGCAAGCTCTGTTAAAATCGGCCGACGAGGAAGAGCAAAAGCGTGGCGCTCTGAAGGTTCGCGAGGGCATCGCCGCCATTGTCCCGGCGGGACATGGCATAGTGGTTCACTACGAAAAGGAATTTGATGCCAATCGACCGTGGCAGGAGATACCGACCGACGGCGTTGAGTATGTCCAGTCGCTTTCCAGCTACATTCGGGACAGCGCGGGCCATCATTTCACGCTACCGCCCGGCGATTTGATCGCGCCTTTCCGCAACGGGGCGGGCGATATCGCGCAATTCGAGATCAGAGACAAAGCCTTTGTCCTCGTCCACGCCATGTTCTGGTCCGCCGTCGCGCCGTGGCGCGCGGACTTCCCGGCGGATTTCAAGGACCGCGACAAAGTTTGCGGAGGCGACGGAGCCGCCGATTGCGCGGTTTACGGCTATATCTCGCGCGCCGACTACGATGCGCTCGGCCTGCCGGCGCGAGACGGACGCGTGCCGTCCGTTGTCGGTTATGACGTGCTGCCGCCCCCGCCTAAATATCTAGGACCGCCCTTCGGCCAGCCGGTGCCCCCTTATCCGCCCGCCGATCTGTCGAACATTCATCCGGTCGTAACGCCGGTCGATGAGGGCGCATCGTTCGTGCGGTTGCCGCCGGAATGGGTGGCCGCCCTCGTCAAAATAGCATCGCTGGGCTTCTACAAATCGCCGTTCGCGTCGCAGTTGATCGTCGACCGATTTGAGAGCACCTGGACGCCGCGCATCGAGGTCGGAACGCCCTACACGCCCTTTCTGGCGCCGTATCCCGGTCACCCGGAGCTGCCGCGCATTCCGGTGCTTGTCTCCTGCGATCTCCGGAACTGCGCCCGTCACTGGACCGGGATTCTGGTAACAATCGATGACGGCGACGCCAAAGGCCAGCAGGGATTGCTCAAGTTCGATTACGAGTTCGAGCGGCTTTACAAGCCCGCCATCGTAGCGTGGCATTCGCGGGAAGTATCGACGCAGCAAGATGCGGCAACCGGGCCATGACCGCTCTTTCCTCGAACCGCTGGCAGATTGTTATCCGCCTGATAGCCGCGCTCACGGCCATCAGCGCGATCATTCTCGCCTATGAAGGATTCCAAGGCGCGTGGGACGAGCATGAAGCACTATGGGCCGTGCCGGTCGTTCTGGCCGTATTCGCGCTCGGTCTGATGCTGTGGGAAGAAGAAATCAGCGCAGCCCGCGCCGACCGGATGCGCGCGGCGCGCGACCGCGAAAAGCTTGCCGAGGTGCAAACGCAACAGCCGCACGGCTCGCCTCCGCCCGACGGCACGATTTAAGCTTCAGCGGTCGTGGCCGCGATAGGGCTTTCGCCCCAGGATAGGCTCGTTGTCGAGGCGCGCATCGAACTCGTCAAATTTGCGCGCGTATCTTTCTCTCAATTGCTTGCGCCGTTCCTCCGGCGACAACGGGTCGCGTACCAGCTCACGCTCGCCGCGTCCGCACACTTCATCGTCGGCATCTTCGGGTTTGACAACGGACGCTTGCAAACGCTGTAAGCGTTCCCGCTTTGCCTGCTTATCGTTATCGGTATCGCTCATTGGTCTCCGGGGGTTACGGAGGCCATTATAGCGCGCGATCAGCACCCGAAATACTTTCTTCGCAAAGCTCTGAAAAACAACGCACTTTCAAACGCCGAAACCGATAAGCCGGAGCGGTCGCCCGCTCCGGCGTCGGACGACGGCTAAGCCTTAGCGGCGATCCTCGGCTTCGGCTCGCGAAGGACTATCTCGCCTTCGGGAAGTGGCAGCGCGTTGAACTGAATGTTGAAGCCCTTGCCGTCCTTGTGCTTCCAGGCCGCGCCGATCTCCTGCCAGACGGATTTGTCGGCAGCGCCTTTCGTGACGCAGAACATGCGGTAGGCGGGAAGAGTTTTCGCGGTTTCGATTTTCTTGCTCATGGTCTTTTCCTTTCGATGGTGAAGCCACGCTGATCGCGGCCTCGATGCGGTTCGCCCGCACGCGCGGAAAAGCGGCGCGGTCAAAAGGCCGACCTGTCTTGCGAAGCTTTGGCGTAGCGGGAAGGCCCTTGCCGTAATGGAGGGGACCCGCTTAGCGGGGCGCAGGCCGTTCGGTTTTGACGGCGACGCGCGCGCGTGCAGAACAGCGCATCAATTCAGAGGCCGGGTGCGTGGCCCTTATACTGCGAAAGGAAAGTGAGCAATGAAGCCGCTCTCTTAACGCTACGGGTCGAAAACCCCAATAAATTCAACGGCAGAGAAATATCATCCTTGTAGGGATTATATTTGACGAAAGTAAAACGATATGCGGAATTGGGGCGGGGGAAATATGAGATACGCAATACTCACGACTCGTCCAACAGCGGAAGAAATCGCGACTGATAGAGCCATGACAGCGCTCTGCGTAATATACGTGCTCATGGGCTTTGCTTTTGTGGGTGGCACGGCTTGGTCAATTGGCCATCACGCGACGCCGCAGGCACAGACAAAAGTGCACGCACAGCCATGCCCAGTTGCACCCTCCATGGCGCCGAGGGCATCTATAACTCCTAAACCGCGCTAGCTGCATTTGCCTTCAATCGCGCGTCGCGAGCCTGCTCGAGATTTTCTTTGAAATAACCTTCGAGAAACTCGACGAGATATCTGTTGCGCGTGAGAAATGTCGGCGTTGACCGCATGCCGCGATACTCATATCCAAATATTGCCTCCTTCACACCGTTCTCGAAGGTGAATATTGTCATGTTGATAATCGGCGTCGTCACGTCGTCAATTCTCTCATGATAGTATCCGAGCTGTTTTTCCTCTGCCTCGATCATAAATTGGCATTGTGGGTCGTTCGCGCTGAGGTGAGCCGATACGAGTTCGGTCCAAACCGTTCTACCGCCGGTGAGAGTCGACCTCTTAATCGCGAGCCAGCCTTCATACGAACCAGCTGTCCCGAGACGCTTCGACTCGTGCCTGCCATACCGTGCAACCGTGTTTCTAATTTCCACCGCCTGATCGGCGACGGCGATACAATATTTACGAGCCTCCGACGCGTGCAGAAACGTCACTAAATCGGTATCGGTCGCGAGAATTCTCGGGAGAAGATCGATCTCGTGTTGCAGGGTTCTCGCTTCACGATCGGCTACAAAATCGGATATCGCGCTGGAAATTCTTTCGAGGATGAAGAGAGCCGCAAGTATCCAAAACGTGTAGAGAAGCACATTGTCTTTAGCGGTAGCCGGGTTTTCGTAGAGTTCGTGTATCGCGAATGCTATTCCGGCTATGCTAAGCGGGACAAACGCAAAACTGGTTATCGTTCTGATCCCCAATGTGGAGAACATTCTGGAAAATGCCGACATGGTATATACCCCAACCAAATCCGGATGATTAAATCACCAAAAGCCCCGGACGAATAGACAACGCCCTGAACCCCCACCCGTCGGCGAAGCCGGATGTAGCAAGTGCGAACCCTCGCGCCCGCACCGCGTCCGCCGGCGGGAAAGCAATTTCTCGGATGTGGCTAGAACAGCCGTAACTGCCGTTCGTTTTCCCGCTGCCGCTTCCATGCCGGAGCTTTGGCGGCGTGATCGAGCCATGCGCGAACATAGGCGACCGGCCCGCCCGCCTGCTCGACACTGGCGCGCGCGAGGAAATGTGAGCGGTAGCCGGTGTCGGTTATAGGCAACTTCGCGCGTTTCGGACTTACTGCTTCGATCTCCAGATGCGCCTTTGCGAACTCCGGAAACTCGGTCGCCATGCCGAGCCAATCGGCCTCGTAAGACACGGAGACGGCAGTACCCTGCCATTCGAACCTCTCAACGACCTTCCGACTTGCCTCCTTACCGCGAGATCTGTTGCATGCGGTCTTGGCACGTCCTTCCTTGCGCCTGCGAGCGTTGATTTTCGCGGGCTTTGGTTGCTTGGTCATGTGAGCCTCCTTCGGGCTTAGGGTTCAGCGCAGCGCGCGCGTCTGAACCTCTGCCCGTCGGCGAGACCGGGTGTGCAAGCGGAGTGGACGCCTTCGCGGGGAACCGGCTACAGGTCCGCCGGCCAACGGGCCGGGGGGGCCGAAGCTGGGCGGAAGGCACTCCGAAGCGCGCCGAGGGCGGCGCCCTAAGAGAACCGAACTAACAGAGGCGAGAGGCGTTGTGCGGCTTCAGCCGCGTGCGCGTCGAGCTAGGCTGCAAGGAGACCGCGCAGCGGTCGGGACGCGCCGTCGAGCGTCGTCGGCGACAGCGCGAAGCGGCGCACCCGCAGGAGCCGCGACCTCTTCGCCAGAGCCGCCTGACCGCCATAGCGCGGAGCGCGTCGGCGGACGGCGAAGGCGGAAGCGGCGGGATCGAGTGCGACCGGCGAGGCTCTCGCGACTTGCGCGAGGGACCGTCACCCGCATGGGCCGAAACCGCGAAGCGGGTTCGGGGCAGCGCCTAGGGCCTGGTCCCGAAGGGACGCGTCATCAACCTTGCGCGAAGCCACCATCGCAAAACCAGTCGTCCCGCGAGATAGCTTCGTACATCGCAGTTTGCCAAGAATTCGTACTGCTCATCCGACGAGAATGCCATTGCCGCGTCAATTCAGCTTTGACAGCCGCCGCGCCCCCCGCTCCGAAATGTTGCGCGAGATTATGCCGGATATTGGCAAGCTCACGGGCAGCTTCGCTGGAATAGAGCGAGGCCAGTCCGAGCAGAGAAAACTGGTTGATAGCGCGTGCCGTAAGAGTAGCACTCCAAGCCGGCGGCGGCACCACACTGAACGTGAGCGCGCAGGGAATCTGCTGAACAACGGATGCTTTGAGCCATTGCGTGCCGGTAATATCGTCGAAATAGGGGTGTAAGACGACATCGACAGCGTTTATAGGAGCCAGATTTTTTTTGACGTTATTGCACTCCATACACGCGCCAACGAGATTCAAAGGTGCAACAGCGAGAGAAGGATACTCAGCCTTCGGAAGAACGTGATCGAGCGTCGACACATTGCGCTGATCGCAAAAAGGGCAACGATCACCTTTCGGAAGCATTTTAATGTGATCGTATATGCCGCGACCCGGCCCGGATTTACCGGCCATCCGCTGGTCGTAAACTGCTACTAGCTCGTCGGCAGTTACCGCGCCGACCATAGGAGACGCTGCGACCTGATGGAGCGTCGCATTGTCGCCGTGAACCTCATAATCGACCGATGCCGCTTCGATGGCACCCCGTATCGCATTGAGCCGACGGCGCAGACCGACATTTCTGACGCGACTTATACATAGCGCATATGTCTCGCCGGCATCGAAATCGGGATGACTGACACTCCACATCGTCAACCCTCGCCGGCCAGACGATTGGCGATCAGACCGCTCACTAGGGCGCGCCCGTCCGAACCCACTTCATTATCGAATTTCCCCAGCACACGAGGGATAGACCTTTCATCCGCAGCAGCGTCGGAAAGCATCTTATGGAATCCAGACCGCGTGACTTCCAGGCCGAACACCTCCCGCGTGAGGACACCGACATTCTCGGCAAACGTCTCGATCTCCGGCCGATCGGCGCGGACAGCAACGCCATGCCGAACGATCTTCCATACACAACTCATCGGAACTTCCTGAAGAACCACCGGTGAATGGGTCGCGATGATCGCGACACCGTTCCGGTGAATCAACAGATCGGAAAGAGCGCGAACGAAGGCGGAAAGCAGCGGCGGATGCAAATGCGCTTCAGGCTCGTCCATCAGAACAAGGCTTCGTTCCTCGACTTTTTCCACAAGCTTCGTGATCGTCAGAAGAACGATCTTGTGGCCGGAACTGAGCTTTCTCCAAAGCTGATGCGCCTCTTTTCCGAAGGCCCTCTCCTCGATCTCCGCAAGATCGGCAACATGCGCCTCTTCGAAGAGCGGGTCGGCTTCGAGCGTCGTAAGTGCGCGTTTCCACCGTTCGGACTTGTCCCCCAAAGCGCAGAGTTTCGCGCTACTCGCAAACTCACTAGCCAAGTCATCCGGGTCTCGCGTGATCGTGACGGTTTGGTCGTTTTTATCCTTGACCCGTTTTCGCAAACCGACGCTCGAATAGCGCACGCCCTTAAGCGCATTGCGCCGCTCGGGAAGGAGCGCAAAATCATCGAAGGCGCTAAAGGAAACCGAGACGATATTTGCGAAGGGGCCTTCGCGCGTTTCCACGAGAAAGACATCCTCGGACGAAAACTCGCCATCGGCGTTACTGTCCGGGTCCGACAATACCAACGCCCGTGTCATCCGATTCAATATGTACGTCTTGCCGACGCCATTTCGCCCTATCAGAACATGGATATTCGTCGGCGGCATTGACTCCGGAGTCACATGGAAATCGAACGTCAACCGTTGGCCGCTATTGTCGAGAGGAAGGGGGCCGTCATACTTGAACGAATATTCGGTGAGTGGTGCACCGCCTTGGAGGACCCGCCGAAACTGGCCTGTGACCGAGCGCACCGATACGGAACGCAAGAGAGACATACCGGTAACGTCCTCGTCGCGCGCCCTTTCAAACAGCGCGTGGTCGGCAACCATATCGCGCAGCGCTGCAAGCAACTCAGCCGCGCTCTCGGGACCCAACGCGGCTATCGCAGAGTAGTAAGATACATCCTGCCCCAATGAGAAGCAGCGTTTGGGAAGTCGTGGAAAGAAGCCCGCCGGAAGATTGGGGCGGCCCTGCCCCTTTTCCATGTTGAATTCGCCGATCTTTACGCCGCCAAGCTCGTGCCTGGCACCTTCGGAGTCGAAATAGGTCAGGACGTACAAGGTCGCGTATTTGAACCAGTCGTTCCAATTGTCGGTCCAGAGATAGGCCGTGTCGCGACCCTCCGTGGGCGTCGCAACGTTGTTGTCCAATACTCTGAAGCGCATGCCGGTGCCTTCCGAAATCGAGACCTAATACCTATGCTTCAACACGATGTTGGGATGGATACTCGCGCTATGTCGGCGAAGCCTACACTCAAAATGAAGCGCAGTTACGGAATATTCGAAGGACAATTGGTGCCCGAGGTCGGAATCGAACCGACACACCTCGCGGTACTGGATTTTGAATCCAGCGCGTCTACCAGTTCCACCACTCGGGCACTTGAAAGCATCTATAGCGAGAGAGGTGGCGTTCGCCAAGAATTATCCGCGCCGCTTCGGGTACCCTCGCCCTGGCGCTACCCTCGCGCGTTTCGCGTCCGCTTTGCGCTTCGGGGGCGGGCCGTCCGGCCCCGCCCTTCGGACATTGACCGCCGCCGCATCGATCATGTTCTTGATGTGGGCGGCGTAGAATTTCTCGATCATTTCCACGGAAGTCCGGCAGTTCTTGGCGATCTGGTAGATGTCGGCCCCTTCCATGAGTCGCAGGCAGATATAGGTGTGGCGGAGGGAATAGGCGGACCTTCGCAGCCCCTCCCTGTCCTTTTTCATGTCGAGTTCGGCGAGAACGGCGTTGAACAATTCCCGGTGGATGGTCGGAAAGAGCCTGTCGGTGGGCTTGGGGAGTACCATGTTTTCGGGATCGTTCTTCGAGCGCCTGCGCGGCCTCGTCCCGTCCTCGACGGCCTCCTTGCTCGGCCGCTCACGGTCGCGCAGTCGTTCGAAAGGCACGACCGCGCCCGGCATGCTTTTGCAGTACCCGACGCCGCGTTTGCCGCGCACGGAGATTTCGAGGATCGTTTCGTCCGTCGCCTTGTCCTCGACGATCTCCACGTCGCGAAACTCGATGCGCAGCGCCTCGTCGGGACGAAGGCCGGTGTTGACCATGAACAGAACGAAGTCGTGAAGCTGTTCGCTCTCCCATTTCCAGCGCGGATTGAGCGGGTTGTCGGCACGCTTGCGCGTGGCGTTGTAGAGCGCTTTGTATTCCTCCGGCGAAAACCATGCCCGGTGGCTGATCTTGCCGGACGCCCTGTAGGGCGACGAAAGATCGGGAATGAACTTGATCCAGCCGAGCCGCTGCGCGGTCTTGAGGACGTGCCGGAGCGTCACGGTCTCGTGGTGCAGCGTCGAGCGCGAAGGGCGTTGAACCTCTCCGGTTTTCGGGTGCTTGCGCGAGGTCATCCTGTGCACCCGGTAGTCCTGCACCGACTGCGATGTAACGTCGGTCACCGCTTTGTTGCCGAAAAAGGGGAGAAGATGAACCCGTAGCCTGTCGCCGTGCCCCTTGACGTAGACCGGATTGCGCTCGCCTGCCGTCAGCGCAGCATACTCGACCTCGAATTTCTTCGCGGCGTCGGCGAAGGAGCGCCCACCGCGAAGCTCGCCCGAGCGATGCTTGACGCGCAGGCTAAGATACCACTCCTCTGCTTTCTCTTTCGCGCGTTCGAGATCGGACTCTCTCGTTGTCGCGCGATGATCTTTTCCGGCGAGATAGGAAGAGCACTGCCAGAATCGGCTGTTGTCACGCTGATAAACGTGAACCTTTCCGCCGAGGATCGTGTGCATTTCCATCATGAGGAGAAGAATACTCCGCATGCGTTAAAAAATCAAAAACTGTGTAAGGAGTGTGCGAGTATGTGGGCGAAGTAGATTTTTTGTTATCTATTTGATTTTATTGTATTTTATGTCTTTACCGGCAGATTTATTTCTGATTTTGAGTCCAGCGCGTCTACCAGTTCCACCACTCGGGCATCTGGGGTAGCTATAGCGGGAGGTTTGGCGTTCGCCAAGGGCATTGAAACAGGGGCCACCCGTGAAGCTTTACGACGAGAACAATCCCGCGCCGAACCCGCGCAAGGTGCGGATCTACCTTGCCGAGAAGGGCATCGAGGTGCCCCGCGAGCGCGTCAAGATGATGAAGCGGGAGCACAAGTCGCCCGAGCACATGGCGCGCAACTCGCTGGGGCAGTTGCCTGTGCTGGAGTTGGATGACGGCACGCATCTCTCCGAATCTGTTGCCATCTGCCGCTATTTCGAGGCGCTGCATCCCACCCCGCCACTGTTCGGGCGCGATGCGCGCGAGCAGGCCTTCGTGGAGATGTGGATGCGCCGGGCAGAGTTCCGGCTGTGGGGGCCCATGGGACAGGTCTGGATCAATGACGATCCGCGAACAGCCCTGGTCAATCCCAATCAGTTTCCGGAATACGGTGCGCGCAATCGCAGGATCGTGGCGGGCGCGATGAAGTGGCTCGATGGCGAGATGGCCGATGGGCGGCCCTGGCTTGCGGGCAATGCCTATACCATGGCCGACATCGTGCTTCTCTGCGGCATCGATTTCGCGAAGTTCGTCAACATGGACATGCCCGAAGAAGCCATCCACCTGCGCGACTGGCATGCGCGGGCGACGGCGCGGCCGAGCAGTCAGGCGTAACGTCCGATCCGATCAAGGACTATGCGTCGAGGCGATGTGCTCGGGGTCGTCCTGCTGGCTGCGTTCGAACGACAGGAAATCATAATAGCCGCAGCGCGGGGCTTCCGGATATTTGCGGCAGGTCGACGGGCGCGCGTCATAGATGGTGCATTGGCGCTTGTCGGTATCGAAGAACTGGCAAATGCGGCCGAAATGCGGATCGGCCTTGCGGCGCATGGCGTAGGTCGCTTCGGGATCCTTGCGGGTGAACTTCTTGCGCGCCGCGTGGAAGCCCAGGCCGAAATGCTTGGCTAGGCGCGCCACGTCCTTGCGGTCGATCTCGATCAGCGGGTAGGAGCAGCAATAGCCGGGGCATTTCAGGCAGTCATACGGAAGCTTCTTTTTCTTCTTACTCGTGGCCATGCTTGCTCCGGACGCGGTGGAATCGAAGGTTCAGCGTATCACGCCCCAAAGCCCGGCAAAATTGTCCTTTGCGTCCAGCGGATGGCTGACGCGCGGAATGGTCGCGATGGCGAGGTCCCGCGTGAAGCGGGTGAGCGTCGCCACAGTATCCTCGATCGGCACGGCGCCGTCGCCCGTCTCGCTGATTACCAGTGCGCGGACGTCCAGGCGCCGGTTGGCCAAGCACTCCAGCGCCGTCAGCGTGTGGCTGATAGTGCCCAGATAGCTCCCGGCCACCAGAATCACGGGCAGTTTCAGCGCCGCCATCCAGTCGAGCACGGTGTGGTGACGATCGAGCGGCACCATTACGCCGCCGACGCCTTCTATGAAGAGCGTGCCGGTGGCATCGGCCTCGCGGCAGAACCCGGTCAACAGATCGAAGTCGATTTCGATGTCCTCGCGGGCCGAGGCCATGTCCGGCGATAACGCGGCCGAGAAGCGCCAGGGTGAGATGTTGTCCATCGCCTCGTCCGTGATGGGGATGTCCAGCGCCGCCAGCAGTTGGCCGGGGTCACTCACCGCCGCCGTGGCCCAGTCGAAGCCGCTGACGATGGGCTTCAGGGCTGACACCTTCTCGTCGATGCTCTTCAGGTGCCGGATCAACCCGGCCGTCACGAAGGTTTTGCCGATATCCGTGCCGGTGGAGGTGATGAAGAAGGCGCTCATGCGGCCACCGGGAGCAGGCGCACCAGATCGGCCAGGCGCGCGACGTCTTCGTCGGCATGCGCGGCGGTGAAAGCGAGACGCAGCCGCGCGGTGCCGGCAGGCACCGTCGGCGGGCGGATGGCGATGGCGAGGAAGCCATCGCGCTCCAGCATCGCTTGCGCTTCGAGCGCCACGCGCTCCTCACCCAGCAACACCGGCACGATGGGGCTCCGCGCGAGCGGCAGGTTGCAGGCGCGGGTGAAGGCCTGTGCCTTGGCGAGTGGACGAGCGGTCAGTTGCGGATCGCTGGCGATGACGTCGAGCGCGGCCAAAGCAGCGGCGGCATTCGCAGGCGGCAGACCGGTGGAATAGATAAGTGTGCGGGCGCGCGTGGCGATCAGATCGATCACCGGGCGGGAGGCGCAGAGATAGCCGCCATAAGAACCGAGCGCCTTGGACAAGGTGCCCATCTGCAGCGGGACGTCGAGGCCCTGCGCAGAACCATGGCCTTCGTTCAATACGCCCAAGCCGTGCGCGTCGTCGGACATCAGCCATGCATCATGCGTATTGGCGAGCGCGGAAAGTTCGGCCAGCGGCGCGACATCGCCGTCCATCGAGAACACGCCGTCGGTAACGATCAATGCGTTGCGATGCGCAGCGCGATGGCTACGCAGAAGTTCCTCGGTGTGACCTACATCGTTGTGGCGGAAGGTCATCACCGTCGCCTGCGACAGGCGCGCACCGGCCCAGAGACAGGAGTGGGACAGCGCGTCCACCAACAACAGATCGCCCTCGCCCACCAGCGCGGGCACGATCCCGGCATTGGCGAGATAGCCGGAGCCGAAGACGCAAGCGGCCTCCGTGCCCTTCCAGCGCGCCAGCTTCTCCTCGAACTCCGCCAGCAGCGGATGATTGCCAGTGACGAGACGCGACGCACCGGCCCCTGCGCCGTATTGCGCGATAGCCGCGATGGCGGCCGCCTTCACCTTGGGATGATGGGTGAGGTTGAGGTAATCATTGCAGGAGAAGGAGAGCAGGCGCCGTTGTCCATTGGGGCCGCTTCGCGTCACCCACAAGCCGTCCTCACGCACGGTCACGCCCAGCGCGCGGCGCCGGTTCAGCGCGTCGAGTTCCACAAGCTTGGCGTTGGCGAATTGGTCGAGCGGCGGCATCTTGCACGGGTCCTCCGCCCCCTATAATCCCTTGGGCAGCCTGTAGCAAAGGACCTTGCCGATGAACGCGCATGCCAAGAACCTTCATGGCGACGGCGCCGTGCGCAACGATTGGACGCGCGCGGAAATCACCGCACTGTTCGCACTGCCGTTCAACGACCTCATGTGGCAGGCGCAGGCCGCCCATCGGATGCATTTCGACGCGAGCGAGGTGCAGATCTCCCAGCTCCTCTCGATCAAGACGGGTGGCTGCCCGGAAGATTGCGCCTATTGCCCGCAAAGCGCGCAGTACGAGACTGGCGTAAAAGCTGGCAAGCTGATGGATGTGGGCGCCGTGCTGGCGGACGCGACAGCCGCGCGCGACGCGGGCGCCACGCGCTTCTGCATGGGCGCGGCCTGGCGCCAGCCCAAGGACCGCGATCTCGACGCGGTGTGCGAGATGGTGGAAGGCGTGAAGGCCCTGGGCATGGAGACCTGCGTGACGCTCGGCATGCTGACGGGCCCGCAGGCCGGGCGGCTGAAGGGCGCGGGGCTCGACTACTACAACCACAACCTGGATACCTCGCCGGAGTTCTATGGCGAAATCATCAGCACACGGACCTATCAGGATCGCCTCGACACGCTGGATCATGTCCGCGATGCCGGCATCCATGTCTGCTGCGGCGGCATCGTGGGTATGGGCGAGAGCCGCCAGGATCGCGCGGGCCTCATCCATGCACTGGCCACCCTGCCCGTCCATCCTGAAAGCGTGCCGATCAATGCGCTGGTGCAGGTGGAAGGCACGCCGGTCAGCCACGGCCAGGCGGTGGACGGAATCGAATTCGTGCGCGCCATCGCGGTGGCGCGGATCACCATGCCGAAATCCATGGTGCGTCTTTCCGCCGGCCGCGAGAGCATGAGCGAGGAGTTGCAGGCGCTGTGCTTCCTGGCCGGCGCGAACTCCATCTTTTACGGCCCCAAGCTGCTCACCACCGCCAATCCCACGCAGGACCGCGACCGCGCGCTGTTCGACCGTCTCGGCCTCAAGCCGATGGGAATATAGTGGGCTGGTACGAAGACGGCCTGCCGCACATCTGGCTTCCCTACGCGCAGATGAAGACCTCGCCCGCGCCGCTGGCTGCGGTGGGCACGACGGGCTCGCGCATCTTGCTGCAAGACGGCCGCGAGTTGCTCGACGGCATCGCGAGCTGGTGGACGGCGTGTCACGGCTACAACCATCCGCACATCCGCGCGGCCGTCGAGAAGCAGCTTGCCGAGCTGCCGCATGTGATGTTGGGCGGGCTGGTGCATGAGCAGGCGCTGACACTGGCAGAGCGATTGAGCGATCTGCTGCCGGGCGATCTTTCCCGCGTGTTCTTCACGGACTCTGGATCGGTCGCGGTGGAAGTCGCGATGAAGATGGCGACGCAGTATTGGCTGAACCGTGGCGTGCGCGGGCGCAGCAAGTTCCTTGCCTTCAAGGGCGGCTATCACGGCGACACCATCGCCACCATGGCCGTCTGCGATCCCGAGGAAGGCATGCATGCCCTCTTCGCCGGCTTGCTGCCGGAGCATTACGTCATCGACTTGCCGCGCGATGAGGAAAGCACCGCCGCGTTCGATGCCTTCGTCGCGCGCCATGCCGATGAGATCGCGGGCATCCTGGTCGAGCCGCTGGTGCAAGGCGCTGGCGGCATGCTGTTCCACGATACGGGCGTGCTGCAGCACCTGCGCCGCGTGGCGGACCAGTACGACCTGCTCTTGATCTTCGACGAGATCTTCACAGGCTTCGGCCGCACCGGCACGCTGTTCGCGATGGACGCAGCAGAGGTCGTGCCGGACATTGTCACCCTCGGCAAAGGCCTCACCGGCGGAACGCTGCCGCTGGCTGCCACTGTGGCTACCAGGAAGGTGTTCGACGCCTTCTGGTCCGACGATCCTAGCCATGCGCTGATGCACGGCCCAACCTTCATGGGCAACGCGCTGGCCTGCGCCGCCGCCAATGCCTCGCTCGACCTGTTCGCGCACGAGCCGCGGCTGTTGCAGGCGGCCGAGATCGGCAAGCTAATGGGCAAAGGGCTGGGCCGCTGCCTGGGCCTGCCAGGCGTCAAGGACGTCCGCGTCAAAGGCGCCATCGGCGTAGTGGAGCTGGAGCGGATCGCCAACCTGAACGGGCTGAAACGGCGGTTCGCGGACCAGGGCGTCTGGGTTCGACCATTCCGCAATATCGTCTATCTGACGCCGGCGCTTTCCATCACTGGAGACGATCTGGAAACCCTCCTGAGCGCGGTTCGAAACGTACTCGGTTCGGGTGCCTGAATTCGTGCTAGGCTTCGGCTGAAGGTCGCTTCAGGGGTTGGCGATGCTGGACGAGAATGCCAATTGTCCGAGGTGCAGGGGCGTGCTTCGCCTTCCGGCGGCGCTTGTGATCGCGCGCGAATCCGCCGCCGCCGGTGGCGACTTCATCGGCTTCACGTCGAGCAACACAATGCGGTGCCCGCTCTGCGGCTTCGACATCCCGATCGCGGAACTGACCAAGCCCAAACCCCCGCCGAGCAAACTGCTGTCCTATGGCTTCACCGCGGTGGTCATCGCGGCGATCGCTTTCGGGCTTTACCAGTGCAGCGGCGGCTAGTTCCGGCGGCAGCGTCGTCTTGACGCTTCTCTTTTGGCCGCTGCGGCAGTAAGAGCGGGCGAAATCGCCACACCCAGAGTCGTGCCATGACGCAGATTCGCCGCGCGCTGCTTTCCGTTTCCGACAAGACCGGGTTGATCGATTTCGCCCAAGGCCTGGCGCGCCATGGCGTGATCCTGCTTTCCACCGGTGGCACCGCCAAGGCGCTGCGCGATGCGGGCCTCGCCGTCACGGACGTATCTGAGGTCACCGGCTTTCCGGAGATCATGGACGGCCGGGTGAAGACACTGCACCCCAAGATTCACGGCGGTTTGCTCGCGCTGCGCGACAAACATGCGGATGCGATGAAGACCCATGCCATCGAGGGCATCGATCTCTTGGTCTCCAATCTCTATCCCTTCGAGGCGACCGTCGCGAAGGGCGCGGATTTCGACGAGACCATCGAGAACATCGACATCGGCGGTCCCGCGATGATCCGCGCGGCGTCGAAGAATCACGAATGGGTCGCCGTCGTCGTCGACACCGAAGATTACGCACCCGTGCTGGCCGAGATGGACGCCAACAAAGGCGCCACCACCCTCGCCCTGCGCCGCAAGCTCGCCCAGATCGCCTATGCGCGCACGGCCGCCTATGACGCGGCGGTGTCGAACTGGCTGGCCGGTGAACTCGCCAAAGGCGGCGAGAAAGAGCCGCCGCGGCGCCGTTCGCTAGCGGGTAGCCTGAAGCAGACATTGCGCTACGGCGAAAACCCGCACCAGGAAGCGGCGTTCTACGTTACCGGCGAGAAACGCCCCGGCGTGGCGACTGCGGAGCAGTTGCAAGGCAAGGAACTCTCCTACAACAACATCAACGACACCGACGCCGCCTACGAACTCGTCGCCGAGTTCGATCCCAAGGCGAGCGCCGCCTGCGCCATCATCAAGCATGCGAACCCTTGCGGCGTAGCGCTCGCCGGTTCTCTCGTCGAGGCCTACACGAAAGCGCTCGCCTGCGATCCCGTCAGCGCGTTCGGCGGCGTGCTCGCCTTCAACCGCACGCTCGACGGCGCGACGGCGGAAGAAATCTCCAAGCTCTTCACCGAGGTGATCATCGCGCCGGATGCCGATGCGGATGCGCGACGCATCCTGTCCGCCCGCCGCAACCTCCGCCTGTTGATCGCGGGCGATCTGCCCGATCCGTCGTCGGCCGGCTGGATGGTCAAGACGGTGGCCGGCGGGTTCCTCGCCCAGACGCGCGACAATGCGCATGTCGGCCGCGCGCAGCTCAAGATCGTCACCAAGCGCCAGCCGAGCGATCAGGAGATCGCCGATATGCTCTTCGCCTTCACCATCGGCAAGCACGTCAAGTCCAACACCATCGTCTATGCCAAGGACGGCCAGACCGCCGGCATCGGCGCGGGCCAGATGAGCCGGGTCGATTCGGCGCGAATCGCTGCAATCAAAGCGCGCGAGGCGGCGCAGGCCGCCGGATGGCCCGAGCCGTTAACCAAGGGTTCCGCCGCCGCCTCCGATGCGTTCTTTCCGTTTCCTGACGGGCTCCTTGCCGTCGCCGAAGCAGGGGCGACCGCGGTTATCCAGCCTGGCGGCTCCATTCGTGACGATGAAGTGATCAAGGCAGCCGATGAAGTTGGCTTAACTATGGCATTCACGGGTGTGCGTCATTTCCGGCACTGACTCCCGCTGCCGGAACCAACGTGTTAAGGTAAGCATTAGATAAATGGAG
The DNA here is from genome assembly GCA_036489435.1 of Rhizomicrobium sp. Lineage (GTDB taxonomy): Bacteria > Pseudomonadota > Alphaproteobacteria > Micropepsales > Micropepsaceae > Rhizomicrobium. Next base: position 182,796 of record DASXFU010000002.1, read on the forward strand.
TCCGTGTGTGCGGATTCCATGCGTTGGGTGAAGCCCGTAGAAAACGGGCGTAACGGTCGGGGGAATTGACCGTGGTAGGGGTTTTCAAGCCGGGGCGGATTTCCGCTCTCATTGTTAGCATTACAGCCGCCCTGGCCATCGGGGCGCTCGCGCCCGCTTGGGCCGACTACACGGACGGCGCCATCGCCTATTCCAAGATCACGCCGGAAGCCGGCATCAAGATCTGGCGCGCCGGCGCGTGGCGCGACGACGATTTCCTCTCCGCCATCCGCCTGGGCGACATCTATGGCGATGAGCGGGGCGACAACAAATTCTACGATCCCGTCGAGTCCTATGTCTGGTACTACCTCGCCTCCGTCAGCGACCGTATCCAGGAGCATATTGGCGACCGCAATGCGCGGCGCGTGATCGCGGGCGACTTCCATCGCGCGCTGCAGGAACAGCAGAAGCTGATGCTGCTGATGAACGCGGACCAGCGCGAGCAGGCCCGCAAGCGCATCATCTACATCCTCTCCTGCCGCGGCGCGGACGGCTTCATCAAGCTTGGCCAGATCCACTCCGCCAATTACGGCGACGACGTCGCGCCTCCGCCCTCCGGCCCGCCGCCGTGGAATGCGCGCGGCCAGCGCGGCTACAGCGCGCCGCCTCCTGCCGACACCTACAGCTCGCTCGGCAATGTCTGGACGTCGGAACACCGCTTCCATGACGATGCCTGGGGCGAGTTCGAGAATGGCGACGCCGCCCAGGCCCGCCGCCAGATGGGCATCGCGTCGGACTCCGTCATCACCTCCAACAACGGTGAGGCGCTGACCTATTTCCACATCGCCGACAACATGGGCAATCCGCTGGCGCGCGAATATCTGCGCAGCCTGGACGCCAATGTCCGCTCCTCGCGCTGGCTCGGCCCACGCGTCGCGGCGGAGGCGGCGGAGAAGGCGCAGTACTGGGCGCCGCCTTATGAGTTCTATCCGCCGGATGGCAATGCCAGCGGTGTGCCCTACACGGATGAGTGCCATGTCGGCCTCGATCGCCTGCACGCACTGGCCCTCGCCCAGTCCGGCATCCCGCCGCATGACGTGCAGCAAGCGCTGTGGTTCCTGGGCTGGAGCTCCGTGCCCTTCGCGCGCTGGGCAGCGTCGAACGCGGGTTCGGAGTTCAAAGCCATCGCCCGCTTCCAGGCCACCATCGGCGACGACCCCACCGGCAAGCTCACCTCGCTCGAGATCGTGCGGCTGATCCAGACCGCGGCGCAGAAGGGCGACGCCTCCTCGCAGAACACCTTGGGCGTGATGTATGCCAAGGGCATCGGCGTGCCGCTGAATTATGTGCGCGCGGAGCATTGGTTCGAGAAGGCGGGCGACCAGCGTTTCGGCGCCGCGCTCTATCACCTGGGCGTGCTCTACAAAGCGGGACCTGCGGGCATCAAGCAGGACCTGTCCAAGGCCAATGATTATATGACCGCCTCGGCGCTCGCCGGCTTCAAGCCGACCATGAACCAGCTTCGCGAACTGCTCGATCACGCCAGCGCCGGGCCGCATCGGGAAGGCCACTAGGCCAGGGAGAACCGCCATGAAGACCCAGACTATCTTCCGGAGAATGGCACTCCTCGCCGCCTGCCTGATGGTCGCGCTGTGCTTCGCGGGCGCCGGCCACGCTTATGCCGGCGTCGCCATCGACGATTCCGTGAAGCTCGATCCGTTCGATCCTGTGCCGCAGATCGGCTTCCACCATGACGGCTGCTATGACGAGTGCGGCCGCCGCGGGTGTGATCATGAATGTGGCTATCGCCATCGCGGCTGCGAGCGCGATTGCTACCGCCACAGCTGGTGCGGCGCGGAATGCGGCTCTTGGCATTGCTGCTACAAGGATTGCGGCCGCGACGAGTGCCGCAACGGCTGGGGCTGCGAAACCGGCTGCCGCGAATTGCGCCGTGACGAGATCGAGGCGCTGGAACACTATCGCCACCAGGCCGAGCAGTATGACGCCGCCATCGCCGCGTATATGGAGCAGCTCTGCTGGTACGATGCCCGCTACCATCGCTGGGACGGCCACGTCGAAGGCTGCAAGGACGAACATTGGCGCGACATCCACGCGCGCGACGGCTGGCACGACGCTGACCACCACGACGGCCCGCCTCCTCCGGACGGCGGACATGACGGGGATCATCACGACGGTGACCATCATGATGGCGATCATCACGATGGGGACCACCATGATGGCCCGCCTCCCCCCGACGGATGGCATGACGGCGACCACCACGACGGAGATCACCACGATGGTGACCACCATGATGGGGATCATCATGATGGAGACCACCATGACGGTTGGCGCGACCACGACGGCAACTGGCATGACGGCCCGCCGCCGGATGGCTATCCGCACTAAACCGGCTTAGCGAAGCATTATAATTCTACCGTCATGGCCGGGCTTGTCCCGGCCACCCATAAACGCGGTCTTTGCAGAAAAAGACGATGACGGTCATCGCTCTTACTTTTCCCACTGCGGGTATGGGTGGCCGGGACAAGCCCGGCCATGACGGTTGTGGGAGTAGTGCGGGTCGCGGATAAACATCCACGCTTCAATCCCTCACACCGCCGTCGTGCGTTCTTCTTTCACCAGGAACATCAGCGCGAGCCCTATCGTCAGGAACAGCGTCTCACCCAACAGCCCGATGCGTTGGTTGCCCGAGTACAGCGTGAGCCAGCCGATGAAGCCGGTGGCGAGGAAGCTGGTCGACTGCCCCGACAGTGAATAGAGCCCGAAGAACTCCGCCATCTTCTCCGGCGGGGCGATGCGGGCGAGCATAGTGCGGCTGTTGGCGTAGCCGGCGGTGATCAGCACCGCGATGAAGTTCACCATCAAGAGGAAGATGATCTCCGGCCAGGTGTTGAAGAACGGCAGCGACCACACCGGCGCGGCATGCACGTCGTATGGGATGAACCACAGGATACGATCCGGCCCCATCGTCAGCACCAAAAGCCCCACCAAGGTCGTGCCGCCGACGCTGACGAAGATGGCGCGTTTGGAACCGAAGCGGTCGTCCAGCCAGCCGCCGAAGAAGCCGCCGAACACCGCGAAGATGCTGAGCTCTACGCCGTAACTCAGCATCTGGATCGTCCCCCAATGGAACGTGCTCGACGCATAGATGCCGCCGAATACCAGCACCGCCGTCATTCCGTCATTGAAGAACAGCCGCGCCAGCAGATAGAAGCCGACATTGCGATAATCCTTCAGGCTGCGGATGGTGGCGATCACGCCCTTCACGCCCATCACCATCGCGCGGCTGAGCGGCACGTTCGACGACGGCCTGTCCGGTGTGAAGAAGAAGAGCGGCAGGCTGAATATCGCGAGCCATATCGCGCAAAGCGGGCCCGACAGCCGCTCCGGCTCATGCGCCGCCTGGCTGAGGCCGAACAGTGGATGCGCGGGGATGAAGCCCCACGGCACATGCCCCGGCAGTGAGAACGCGATCAGCATGAAGAGCAACAGGATGATCCCCGCCGCGTTGCCGAGCGACAGCCCCAGCCCGGACAATCGCGCCACGCCGCGCTGGCTCGCGATCGTCGGCAACAGCGAGTTGTGGAACACGGCGGAGAATTCGTAACTCACATTGGCGATGGCGATCAGCGCGCCGGTGAAGAAGATGCCCTGCGCCGTAGCATGCGGCAGGGAGAACCACATGGGCAGCATCGCCGCGATCAGGAGGATCACATAGAGCGCGATCCACGGTTTGCGCCGCCCGCCATGATCGGCGATGGCGCCCAGGAACGGCGCCAGGATGGCGATGACGATGCCGCTATAGGCCTGGATCTCGCCCGCGAGGCCCTGCCCGCGCACCGGATCGCCCACCACGTAGTTCACGAAATAGGGCGAGAAGAGATAGATCCAGACGATCAGGATATAGGGGTTGCGGGCCCATTCCAGCAGCGCCCACGAGACCTGGCCAAGCGGACTCGCGATAGCGCCCCCGATGGCGGACTGCCCCGGCGGCGCCTTCAGCCATGCGGCCAGGCCGCCCGCTTCCACCGCCGCGTCACCCGCCGGCAAGCCACCCTCGCCCGCCCGCGGCGCGCCGTCTTCATTAGAGCCCACGCTTCACACCCTGATTTGTTGTTTTGCTGATAGCTGTTCCTCCACCTTGCCACGTCGCCGCCGACTGTCCAGTGCGGCCGCCCAAAACCCTTGCCCCCTCCGCCGCATCTGCTAAGACCGAAAAAGACCCGGAGTCCTCCATCAAATGCCCGCGAACAAGCCCCTCGTCATCGTCACGCGCAAGCTTCCCGACGCGATCGAGACGCGCATGCGCGAGCTGTTCGACGCGCGGCTGAACCTCGACGACACGCCGATGAGCCAGGCCGACCTGGTCGAGGCCGCCAAGGTCGCCGACGTCCTCGTCCCCACCGTGACGGACCGGATCGACTCCAAGGTGCTGGTCCGCGCCGGAGCCAACCTCAAGCTGATCGCCAATTTCGGCAACGGCGTCGACAACATCGACGTCAAGACCGCGCTTGAAAAAGGCATCACCGTCACCAACACGCCGGGCGTCCTGACCGAGGACACCGCCGACATGACCATGGCGCTCATGTTGGCCGTGCCGCGCCGGCTGGTCGAAGGCGTGGACGAACTCAAATCCGAGCACTTCACCGGCTGGTCGCCGAGCTGGATGCTGGGCCACCGCATCTGGGGCAAGCGGCTCGGCATCGTCGGCATGGGCCGCATCGGACAGGCCGTGGCCCGCCGCGCCAAGGCGTTCGGGCTGCAGATCCACTACCACAACCGCAAACCCGTCCACCGCGAGATCGAGCGCGAGCTCGACGCCACCTATTGGGACAGCTTGGACCAGATGCTGGCGCGGATGGACATCGTCTCCATCAACTGCCCGCACACGCCCGCGACCTATCATCTGCTCAGCGCGCGCCGCCTCAAGCTGATGAAGCCCAGCGCCTACATCGTCAACACCGCCCGCGGCGAAGTGATCGACGAGAACGCGCTGGCCCGGATGCTCTCGGCCGGCGAACTCGCCGGCGCCGGCCTCGACGTCTTCGAGCACGAACCGGCCGTGAACCCGAAGCTCCTCAAGCAACGCAACGTCGTCCTCCTCCCCCACATGGGCAGCGCGACCTTGGAGGGCCGCATCGACATGGGCGAGAAGGTCATCATCAACATCAAAACCTTCGCCGACGGGCACAAACCGCCGGACCGCGTCATCCCGGCGATGTTGTAACCGCCGCCCCAAAAAGCAAAAGCCCCGGACACGCATGCAATCGCGCCGAGGCCCACCTGATCTCCCCCGGCCGGCCGCGCGAGGCATTCCAGCCTCCGCGACATGCCCGGTTCAACCGCCACGGCTTACGGCAAACCGGGAGACACCAGCCCCGACATCCTGGGCCTCTCGCCGATCCGGCCGCGGGGACCATACGGTCCCTGTCGCGTCACGGGCGAAAGGGGAGGCTTGTCTAGGGAAAGGCCGCCCCCTGGGCGCGACCTCCGAGCCATCCCGACCTGCTCAGACGCACGCAAGCTTGCGCCCTTAGCCTGTCTGGTCTTGCGATGGAGTTACGCGAGCATGATTGATCCTGTTTTGTTCTATCACTCGCCCAGAAGTAGAGTAGACGAGGGAGGATTTCAAGCTCAAATTTAGGATTTTATGACAAATTGTCAGGCCGTAGGCAATTCCAAGCTCTTATATATATGTGCGAGTTTGCAAATCGACGCCGCTTAGATGCGCCTAGATCTCTCAAACAGTTTCTAAATCCGGGCCCGTAGGGCCCATCCAATTATAGCAGGTTCGGTCGCGACTCCGCTTGATATGGCAAAGCAAAAATTAGAAAGGGCAGAAATCCGCCGCTTAACAAGAACGATAGAGGAACATTTTATAGACTAATTAGCTCTATATAATCCTTAGCGAACTCATCTACATTTCTAGCGTTAGCATTCTTTATCGTACTCAAACCGGCGTCGCTTGTTAGTGTCTGACTAGAAACAGCGCTGCAAACGTTAGCAGTTTAAAGGGACGATGTTTTAAGCGCTTCGTTTCAACGATCGCATTTCAACCGTCGTTTCTTTCTACCTAATTAGAATGTTGCCATTCCAAGCGTTAGGAATGTGAAAGAGGGAAAGTTCAAGCGCTTCGCTCCAATGATCGTATTTCAATTACGTCTTTCAGCTTCGCAGAACAAATGCGCCTTATTCGCTAATGGCATGTCCGATAACGTTATCGTTGAGAACGCCTTTGAACGTGCAGATGCAACGTATTTCAACGCTACACTAGCTTACGTGACACAATTTGAGCTTCAAAAGACGCTACAGAATGCGCGTTGTGGGGCGCTACAGCTCAACACATGTATCGAGTTTTTTGCGCTCAGAAATCATGCGCATAGGACAGCGCATAAATGACCTACTGCTAACTAACTGTTTTCATTATATTATATTATATAATTTAAGTCAGATATGGCGACCTATGCACATGTGGTCTCGGATCGGCAGGCTCCGTCTTTAGATGCAAGCTCGGTGTCTTTGGAAGCGCATTGACGATTTCACAAAGCAGTCGTATCAATCATCTGTTAACTGTGCGGAATCGCGCCCTAGGAATGACGCCAATGACTACGAAAGAACAGGACTTGGCTCCCGCGATCACGCTGCTGGATGCCCAATATGTCGAAGCCCAAAAGGTCGCCAACGGAAAATTGGTGACCCTGAACGCGATCCGAGAAGCGGCAGGACTGCCGCCGCGGGCGCCGGGCATCGAGGGACAAGGCTCAGAGGGTGGCCCGGTCCTTACTCAAATCAAGCGGGACACGTTTTACGGCAAAAAGCAGATGACCGCGATGCGGGAGTATCTCGATATGCGTCGCGTTCAGGGCGACGGCCCAGCGACGCCGCGAGAAATTCTCGATGCGCTCAAGGCCGGCGGCTACAAGTTCGAAGCAAAGTCCGATGATATCGCGCTCGTCAGTCTGCGCGCATTGCTGAGAAAGGCGACGAACGTCTTTCACAAGCTCCCAGGCACGAATTCTTACGGGCTGCTGTCTTGGTATCCGAACGCCAAGCCGACGAAAGAAGAAGGGACTGGAGGCGGGCTAGCCCGCCGGAAACCCAAAAGCACCGAATCGAAAAGTAAAAGACGGGGCAGACCCCCGAATCCTAAAGGGCAGCCCGCTTCGGGTGCCCTTAAAGACGACAACGGCGACTGACTATGAAGTCAGCCGCCGCCACCGCTTCGAGTGTATCGCGCGCTTCGCCTGAAAAACGGCACGCGATGCAGAACCACTGGAGGAAAGGAGAAGAAGGCATGGCTTGGAAAACCATCCGGACAATAGCGGTTTCCGCCCACTAGGGCGGCGACCGTACTGCCCCCCTCCACCAGGGGTAAGAACCTCGGCGCGGGCTCCGTCCATAGGAGTTCGCGCCGCTGGCGCTTTGAATGTAGCACCTCAATCGTATGTGAGGAATCCCCAAAAAAATCTCAACCGCTGTTTGACTTTTCCTCAGGCTGCGGGAGTACGTTTCTACGCCTTCGCCTTCCGCCCCTTGTGATGCACGTTCTTGCCCCGTGGCATGTTCTTTGGCGGGACGTAGCCTGGCGGGATGGGGCGGAGGAATTCTTCCATCGTGACGTCGAGCGCCTTCGCGAGGCGGCTGGCGACGTGGAATGACGGATTGCGCTTCGCGCGTTCGATTCCATTCATATAAGCGAGCGTGATCTGCGCTTCAGCAGCAAGGGTTTGCTGCGTCCACTGCGGGTCCCGGCCAAGCCTCAATCGCTGGACGTTTATCGCGACCAGCCTTCGAAAGTTCATAAACGAAGGCGGCCCTATTGTAAACGATAGTGCTATATACTAGTGGACATATTTGAAACTTGGAGTTTTCGGTCATGCCCCGCAACCAACCGCAGCCGCTTCCGCCGGCGCAACTGCAATCTCTCCTTGTGCATTGGGTGATGGTGGCGGGCGGGCAGCGGATGCCGCGGAAGGAGGATTTCCGGGTGAGCTCGCTGGAGGCGTGGCGGGACAATGTCGCCATCGTCAGCCCGGAGGCGCAGGGGCAGCCGCGTATCTATCTCTTCAACAAGGTGGGCGCGGCGCTCGACGCACGCTTCGGCCGCGCGATGACGCTGAAGACGCTGGGCGATCTCGATTCCGCGCGGCGCATTCCCTTGCGCGAATTCCTCGCGGGCGCGCGGATGGAATGCGCGCCCTGCGTCGCCCGCGTGACGGCGCCTGTCACGAACGTGACGTGGTGCGACCTCGTGCTCCCGCTCTACGACGGCACCATGCCGGGCGGGCGTCTCATCTTCGCGAGCTATCCGGAGGGCGAGACCGTAGGGGATTCACGCAGAGCCGCAGAGCCGCAGAGTTCTTGCGAGGCCGGAGAGAATTACGCGAGCCTATGATGTTGGCGCGCGAAGGCGCGCCAGAAGAACAATTGGGGCGCGCCGGCCGCACCACAAACTCACTCCTCTGCGGCTCTGCGCCTCTGCGTGAATCAACCTTGCCCGCGCAACGCGCGCCGCTGCCGACGATAGAGTTATCTTGCACGCGGCCTGAGCGGGATGACGGCGGCGGCGCCTGTGCCCTGCCCCAGGAAGTCGGCGACGAAGGGGGTGGCGGGGTGGTTGCGCAAGTCGTCGGGCGTGCCGATTTGTTCGATGCGGCCCTGGTTCATCACGGCCACCAGATCGGCGAGCTCGAGGGCTTCTTCCTGGTCGTGCGTCACGAACAAGGTCGTGAGGCCGAGGCGTTCGTGTAACGAACGTAACCAGTGGCGCAGGTCCTTGCGGACCTTGGCGTCCAGCGCGCCGAAGGGTTCGTCGAGGAGGAGCATTCTCGGCTCGATGGCGAGCGCGCGGGCGAGCGCGACGCGTTGGCGTTGGCCGCCGCTCAATTGGCTGGGGTAGCGCTCGCCGAGGGTGTCGAGCTGGACGAGTTGCAGGAGCTCCGTCACGCGGCGCGCGATTTCGGCGCGGCTGGGGCGGAGCTTGCGCGGGCGCACGTCCAGGCCGAAGGCGATGTTCTTCTCCACCGTCATGTGGCGGAAGAGCGCGTAATGCTGGAAGACGAAGCCGGCGCGGCGCTCGCGCGCGGGCTTGGCGAGCCAGTCCTCCGTCTCGAACGTGACACGCCCGGTGTCGGCGAATTCGAGGCCGCCCAGGATGCGCAGCAGCGTCGTCTTGCCGGAGCCCGAGGGGCCGAGCAGCGCGACGAAGGCGCCCTTGGGCGCGGTGAAGCTGACGCCGCCCAGCGCGGGGAAGCGGTCGAAGCGCTTGGCGATGCTGTCGACGAGGAGGGTCATGGGTGTACCGTTCGTTACGCGTTAGTGGCGATGCGTGGCGGCGATCTCGCCGGCGTAGCGCCATTCGAGGAAGGATTTGACGACGAGGGTGACGAGCGCCAGCAGCGCCAGCAGCGAGGCCACCGCGAAGGCGCCGACGAACTGGTAATCGTTGTAGAGCACCTCCACCTGCAGCGGCATGGTGTCCGTCTGGCCGCGGATGTGGCCGGAGACGACGCTGACCGCGCCGAATTCGCCCATGGCGCGGGCGTTACACAGCAGCACGCCGTAGAGCAGGCCCCATTTGATGTTGGGGAGCGTCACGCGCCAGAAGGTGGAGAAGCCGGAGGCGCCGAGCGACACGGCGGCCTCCTCTTCCTCGCGGCCCTGGTCTTCCATCAGCGGGATGAGTTCGCGCGCGACGAAGGGGAAGGTGACGAACATCGTGGCCAGCACGATTCCGGGCAGCGCGAAGATCACCTTGATGTCGTGCGCGCGCAGGTACGGTCCAATCCAGCCCGCCATGCCGAAGATCAGCACATAGACGAGGCCGGAGATGACGGGCGAGACGGAGAACGGCAGGTCGATGAGCGTGATGAGGAAGTTCTTGCCCTTGAACTCGAACTTCGCGATCGCCCAGGCGGCAGCGATTCCGAACAGCGTGTTGAGCGGCACGGCGACGGCCGCGGTGATGAGCGTGAGCTGGATGGCGGAGAGCGCGTCGGGATCCTTCAGCGAGGCGAGCGCGGCGCCGAAGCCTTGCGCCAGCGCCTGGCTGAACACGGTGATCAGCGGCAAGAGCAGGAACAGCGCGATGACGATGATGGCGAGCGTGACGGCGGCGATGCGCACGCTGGCGCGGTCTTCGGTCGCTCCGCGCGGATGGGTGAGGAGCCGCATCATCGCCTAGCGAACAGGCTGCGCTGGAGCAGGTTCAGCACCAGCAGCAGCACGAAGGAGATGGCCAGCATGGTGAGGCCGATGGCGGCGGCGCCGGCGTAATCGAACTCCTCCAGCTTGATGACGATGAGGAGCGGCGCGATCTCGGACTTCATCGGCAGGTTGCCGGCGATGAAGATGACCGAGCCGTATTCCCCCACCGCGCGCGCGAAAGCGAGCGTGCCGCCGGTGATGAGCGCGGGCAGCAGTGCGGGCAGGATCACGCGGCGGAAGGTTTGTCCGCGCGATGCGCCGAGCGTGGCGGCGGCTTCTTCCGCTTCCTTGCCGAGTTCGGAGAGGACGGGCTGCAGCGTTCGCACCACGAAGGGCAGCCCGATGAAGGTGAGCGCGATGACGACGCCGAGCGGGGCGTAAGCGGCCTTGATGCCGAGCGCGGCCAAGGGCGCGCCCAACCAGCCGTTTGGTGCGTAGAGCGTGGAGAGCGCGATGCCGGCCACCGCGGTGGGCAGCGCGAAGGGCAGATCGACCAGCGCGTCGATCAGGCGCTTGCCGGGGAAATTGTAACGCACGAGAGACCAGGCGACGAGGAAGCCGAACACGATGTTCAGCGCGGCCGCGATGGCGGAGGCGCCGAAGGACAGCTCAAGCGCGGCCAGCACGCGTGGCTGGGTGATGGCGGTGACGAAGCCGCTCCAGCCCAGTGTCCACGGGCGGATCGCCAGCGCCGCCAGCGGGATGAGCACCACGGCGGAGAGATAGAACAGCGTGAAGCCGAGACTGAGGCCGAAGCCCGGCAGCGCGCTGGATTGTTTCCAGCGCGCGCGGAGCGGTGCAACAGCAGCGAGTGCGGCGCTGCTCATTTGGGCTTGTAGATCTGGTCGAACACCCCGCCATCCGAGAAGTGCGTGGCTTGCGCCTTGGTCCAGCCGCCGAAGGTGTCGTCGATGGTGTAGAGCTTGATGGTCGGGAACTGCTTGGCATGCGCGGCGGCCACCTGCGCGTCACGCGGGCGGTAGTAGTTCTTGGCCTCGATCTCCTGGCCTTCCCTGGAATAGAGGAAGTTCAGATAGGCCTCGGCCACTTTGCGGGTGCCGTGGCGGTCGACGTTTTTGTCGAGCACGGCGACGGGCGGTTCGGCGAGGATTGAGACCGAGGGATAGACGATCTCGAACTTGTCGCGGCCGAGTTCGTCCAGCGCGAGGTACGCTTCGTTTTCCCACGACAAGAGCACGTCGCCGATGCCGCGATTGACGAAGGTGGTCGTCGAGCCGCGCGCACCGCTATCGAGCACCGGCACATGGCTGTAGAGCGCGCCGACGAAAGCCTTGGCCTTGTCCGCGTTGCCGCCGGGCGCGTGCTGCGCCCAGGCCCAGGCCGCGAGATAGGACCAGCGCGCGCCACCGCTCGTCTTCGGATTGGGCGTGATCACCTGGATGCCGGGCTTCACCAGATCCGACCAGTCACGAACGTGCCAAGGGTTACCCTTGCGCACGAGGAACACGACCGTGGAGGTGTAGGGCGTGGCGTGTTCCGGCAGACGGCTCTGCCAGTTGGCGGGCAGGAGCTGTGCCTTCTGCGAGATGGCGTCGATGTCGTAGGCCAGCGCGAGCGTCACGACATCCGCGTCCAGCCCATCGATCACGGCGCGGGATTGCGCGCCCGATCCGCCATGGCTCTGGTTGATCGTCACCACATCGCCCGTCTTTGCCTTCCATTGCGCGGCGAAGGCGGTGTTCACGGCCTTGTAGAGTTCACGCGTCGGATCGTAGCTGACGTTCAGGAGCGTGACGTTCGCGGCTTGCGCCGAGCCGGTGAAGGCCAGCGCCGCGGCGGCGGCGAGAAGCTGAAATTTCTGCATGGATATTTCCTTTTGCGATCAGCGATCAGAGCGAGAGCTGGACGCGGAACGACACGTCGTCGAGCGTCGCGCCCGCGTCGCCGCCAGCGGCCGAGAGCTTCGACACATCCACATGCTGGTAATCGAGCACGAAGCGGATGGCGTTGTTCGGATACCAGTTCACGCCAGCGGTCCAGATCTTCTGCTCGCCGCCGCGGATGCCGCCGGTGGGCGTGGCATGGCCCGCGATGCCTGCGTTGTAATCGAGATCGAGCACGCTGTAGCGGCCCGCGATCTCCCACGCGCCGATGCCGGGATGATCGAAGGAGAACTCGCTATCAGGCTTGGGCAAACCGTAGCTGCCGGTGGAGGTGATGTAGGGCTTGGCCTCGCCGGTCAGCACCCAGCTTCCCTGCAGATACCAGCCGTCGAAGGACGGATCGGGCAGCGCGCTGGCGCGGCGCCCGACGTCGAAGTTGAAATAGCCGCCTTGCGCATAAAAGTTGTGCAAGTTGCCGGCCGCTTCCAGGCCCCACTCCCACACATCGTTTGCGTTGAGGTTGCCTGTGTCGATCAAGCGAATGCTGTTGTCGTCGACATTGAGTTCAGGGCGTTCGCGCAGGCGGACGAGATCGGGCGCGTTCGCGCCGGCCGCGGTATCCGCGAGTTTGAAGATGTAGGTCGTGTCGCCGCCGATGGCGAGGTTGGAGTCACCGTCGTGGAACACCCGCCACGCCACGCGGCCCACCGCCGCCTGCTGCTCGTCGAACACGGCGGAATCCTGCACGAGGTCACCGGTGTAGGACGCGGCCACATAGTAATCGTCACCGTAAGCGAAGAGCGTGGTGCCGGCGCGGCCGTCGGAACCGGCGAGGCCGCGCGCCAGATCGGTTGGTTGTGCGCGCTCGAGGAACAGCAGATCGGACGCGGCGGTCGTGTCGTCGAAGCTTTCCGGCGTCGGGTATGCGCCGATCTTCCAATGCACGGGGCCGAGGCCGTCATACTGGATATAAGCGCTGGAGATCGCGGCGCCTTCGGTGCCGGAGCCGCCGAAATCATAGATGAACTGGTAGGACCAGTCGTGGAACAGCGTGCCCTGAATGCCGAGACGCGCGCGGCGGAAATCGCTGCCGCTGGAGAGATCGGTGCCGGCGGGCGCTTTGCCCTGTCCGTAATAGGCATTGTCGAACTGCACAAGCGAGCGGATCTCGGCGGTGAAATTGCCGTCGGCGGATTTGAAGCTGGGGCGACCGTTCTTCAGCGAGACCTGCACACCGTTGTTCGAAGCGCTCTTCTTCGCGGCCTCGTCAATGGCCTTCTGGGTTTCCAGCGCCTGGCGCTGACTGTCGTCATATTGCGCGCTTTGGCTGCGCTTCAGATCCTGAAGCTCCTGATTAAGCTGGTCGATCTGGTTCTGAAGCTGTTCGGTGCTGGGCGTGCTGCTGGAGGCGGCGGCATTGGCTTGCGGCACGATCGCGATTATCGCGGTGCCAGCCAGCAGCAAAGCGGAAAGACGCATGAGAAATCCCCTTCTCTATTTCGACAGGGGATATCTCAACCTCGTAATCCCTACCGAGTCAATAGAGATTTAGGAGAAAGAAATTCGTGAGACAGGGGAACCTTTTCGAAAGAGCGGAATTTCAGGCGAGTTTCCGGCGGGATTTGAGGACGGAGGCGAGCGTCCACGATTCCAGGATATCCGCCGTCGCATCGCGCACCACGATCAGCGCGCGGCGGATGGCGCAGACGTCCTCATCCACGCAATCGCCACAGCGCTGATAGGCGGTGACGCTGACGCAGGGTGCCAGCGCCAGCGGCCCATCCGTCACGCGGATCACATCGGCGAAGGAGATGTCTTCCGGCGAACGGCCCAGCAGATAACCGCCGCTGCGGCCGCGCTGGCTGCGCACGATGCCGCGCTTCTTCAGTTCGACGAGGATCGCTTCCAGGAATTTGCGCGGCACTTTCGCCGCTTCCGCGATGTCGGCGATCAGCATCGGCTCGCCGCCGCCATGCCGGGCAAGCACGATCAGCGCATGCAGCGCGTAACGGCCTTTCTGGGAGAGCATCGCCTGCCGTCTCCAACTCTAAGTCTCTAACTCTATGGATTATATCGGCTTTACGAGGTTTGCGGTCAAGTCGTAGCCACTGCCGGCTTGGGCTTCAACCCGACCTTCGCGTTCGTATAATCGAGCAAGATGGAATTGGTGAGCGCCGAGATGCCGCCCACGTTCATGCCGGGATGTCCGAACATGTACTGGTTGTCCTGGCAGAGCACGAGCGTGCGCCCCTGCACGGCGGCGGAGAGGACCGACGTATCGACGGTGTAGGTGTATGACCCGTGATCGTCGCCGAGCTGGATGGTGAGCGACTCGCGTGTCGCCTGGCACTGCGTGGATTGGGTGAACCAGCCGGCGGGCACCGGTTCCTGCTCCGGCCATTGGGTGCCGGTCAGCAGGCCTGTGGGATCGCTCAGCAGCACCGATCCGCCGCCGGTGTCGATCATCGCGATGGGATAGGGCTTGCCGGGCCATTTCGTCTGCACGCCGCCGATGGAAAGCGCCATCACGCGCAGAGACGTCCACTGGACATTCGGATCGACCACGATGTCGAAGACCTGATAGCCGGGCGGCACCGTCTTGTGCAGCGTGAGAAGCGAGCCAGGTGAAACTTTGGGATCGTTGCTCGTGCCCAGAACCTGCTGCGCCGGCGCGTAATTGAATTCCGCGCAGGTGAAAGTGGGCTCGAAAGCGAGCACGCTTTGCAGCGTGCCGGCCATGGCCTTGGGCGCGAGGCAGCCCGTGCCGAAATTGGCGGTGCGCGTCTCGGCGCCCGGCTGCGTGTTGTCCGCCGTGCAGGCATAGAACAGGCAATCGGGAATGGAATGTGTCCCGCCGCCATCGACATCGAGCACGATCGGCCCGCGCACCAGATTGGCCTTGCAGCCCCAGGGTTCGCGCACATCCTTCTGGACGATGGTGTAGCCGGCAAGGTTCTCGATGTCCTCGAAGCGCGGCACGATCAGGCTGTTGTTGCCGGAATCCACGATCATGGTTTCGTAGGTGGCAGTGCCCTGGAAGCCCACATCGATATACGCGTCAAAATCGGAATAGAGCGACGCGGTGGTCAGCGGAATGGATACGCTGTCCGTGGGCGCCAGCGTGAGCCGCGCGGTGAACTGGTGCGTGGAGGCGCGCGAGGATTTCAGCGTCTTCTCGATGGACGTGCGGTGCGCGGTCGTAAGTGGCACCGCCCGATGCAATCGCGGCGGAGAAAAATGCATGATGGTCGCCTCCAAATAACTCCGGCTATGGCGAGACCGTATCCCATATCCGCTAAGGCGCAGCGTCGTCCCGATTAGCTCCGTTATGGTTGCAAATTGGCTCCAATTATGTTCCGATATGGCTTCAAATCGGAGCACCACTATGGGTGTCAATATCTCGATCAAGAATGTGCCGGCCGAAAAGGTCGAGTTGCTCAAGCAGCGCGCCAAGCAGAACCACCGGTCGCTGCAAGGCGAGTTGATGGCACTCATCGACCAAGCGACTTCGAACGTCCCGAAAAAGACGATGACGATCGACGAAGTCTCGAAATATATCCAGACGCTTGGGCTGTCGCGTCACAGCGAAGCCGTGCAGATGATCCGGGAAGATCGTGACCGTTGATCGCGTCGTCGATGCCTGTGCGATGGCTGCGTTCGTTTTCGACGAACCTGACCGGCCGCTCGTGGAAGCGCGCCTTTCCGATTCCGCGCTCTTCGTTCCCATGCTCTTTCGCTTCGAGATGGCGAGCGTATGCCTGAAAAAGATTCGCGCACGGCCAGACGAGAAGCATTTGCTGCTCGCGGCGTATGAAAGGTCGCTGCTCATTCCACTTACGGAACTGGATGTCGCGTTAACGGAAGTGATTGAACTCGCGATCGCGACACGATTGACGCTTTATGATGCCAGCTATCTCTGGCTGTCGCGGCATCTTGGTATCGAGCTGATCACAATCGATGCCAATTTTCTGAAAGCGGCCGCGAGATTGCCCTAACCCTTCTCATACACCACCGCGTTCCAATACCGCGCCCGGTGCGAGCCGGATTGGGTGAAGCCGCGGCGGCGGAGCATGACGCCGATCAGGTAGTTGAAATAGCCGTGCGCGACCAAAGCCGCGGCGCCGTCCTTGGCGGCTTTGGCGATCAAGATGTCGGCGGCCTCGCGGGCGCGGCGCCGCGCGCGGCGGTAGTTTTCGATTTCGGGGTGGTAGCCGGCATACCAGAGTATGCGGCTGACCACGGCCCATTTCGTCACCTTCATCTTCAGCAGCGGAATGCGCGGGCTGGCCAGCGGGGCCTCGGCGAAAAGCGGGTCGGCGATCAGCTCGGCATTGGGCGCCAGCGCGCGGGCGCTTTCGGCGGAACGCTTGCGCTCGCTGGTGAAGACGGCGTCCAGCTCACCCACCAGGTCCTGCAACTCCTCGGGCGGCGCGCTATCCGGATCAAGGCCGGAGGCTTCATAGGCGTCGATGTAATCCCGGAAGCCGTGATGGCCAGTCTTGGGCGACGGGTCGATGAAGGGCTGGCCGTGGCGGATCAGGACGATGCGCATGGGGCAGCGATTTGCATGGTTGCGGGGGCGGCTTGTAGCCTCATGCCAGCAACATAGGATCGGGGTCGCCGCGATGGAACAGGCAAATCTCAAGGGCAAAGTCGCCATCGTCACAGGCTCGGCCTCGGGCATCGGGGCGGCCGCCGCCATCGGGCTGGCCAAACGCGGCGCCCATGTGGTGATCAACTATTCCAAGAGCGAGAAGGAAGCCCGCGAGACCGCCGAACAGGCCGGCGGCGACGCGCAGGTCGTGCAGGCCAATGTGTCGAAGGACGAGGATTGCAAGAAGCTCGCCCAGGCGGCGCTCGACAAGTGGGGCCGCATCGACATCCTGGTCAACAATGCGGGCACCACGAAATTCGCCGCCCACACCGATCTCGACGCGCTATCGGCTGAGGATTGGCAAGCAATCTACGCGGTGAATGTGATCGGGCCGTTCCAGATGATCCGCGCCTGCATCGCGCCGCTGAAAGCCAGCGGCGATGGGTCGGTGGTGAACATCTCTTCCATTGCGGGCGTGGCGGGCGTGGGGTCGTCCATCGCTTATGCCGCCTCGAAAGGCGCACTCAACACGCTGACCTTGTCGCTCGCCCGCGCCTTCGCGCCGGAGATCCGCGTCAACGCCGTGTGCCCCGGCTATGTCGCCACGCCGTGGTTCAGCGGCCGCTTCGGCGAAGAGGGCGCCAAGCGCATCGCCGACCAGCAGGGCGAGCAGAATCCCCTCAAGCGGGTTGCCTATGCGGAGGACATCGCCAACATGGTGCTATTCCTGGCCGGACCAGAATCAGCCCACATGACGGGCGAGATGCTGGTGGTCGACAGCGGGTTGCACCTCGCCGTAATGGCCGGTGCGCGGCGGTGACGCGGTTTTTGAATCATCAACCCACAACTCGTCATGGCCGGGCTTGTCCCGGCCATGACGGTGGTGGTGGGTTTGGGCGATTCTTTCTGCGGCGGGTTTGATGGGTGAATCGAGAAAACCCTGCCTAATGCCCGCCCAATTAGGCAGCGATCTGCTTAAGTGAACGCCAACTTATGTTGCATCGCAACAACGGGTCGCCGGAACCGGCGTTATCCTATGAAATTCCTATGAATCATCGGCCCCGCGCCGATTGAGTTTATACGCCCCCACCGACGACGCTGGCGTTGGATTACAACACAGGGGCGTCCGATGAAATTTTCTGCTGTCACATTCGCGATCTCGCTACTGGGCGTGACCGCGCTCACGGCCGGCGCGGCCAATGCCGACGCGCTGCCGTCGCCGTCGATGACGGGCCCGATCGCCTCCAACGCCACGCCGGGCTCCTTCGATGCCGGCTTCGGCAACATCTATTACGGCGGCTCCGTCACCGGCCTCGCCTATTACCAGACCAACCCGACCCACGGCGCGCCCGGCAACGGCTCTTCCGGCTTCGACCTCTCCAACGGCCAAGCCTGGCTTGAGAAGACGGACGGGCTGTTCCAGTTCTATGTGCAGGCCGGCATCTACTCGCTGCCGTCGCTGGGCACGGCCTATATCCGCTCGTCGAAGATCACGACCAACACCTTCGGCGCGGTGCCTATCGGCTACATCAAGATCGCGCCGAACGCCGAATGGTCCGTCGAAGTGGGCAAGCTGCCCACACTGATCGGCGCGGAATACACCTTCACCTTCGAGAACATGCAGATCGAGCGCGGCTTGCTCTGGAACCAGGAGCCCGCCATCAGCCGCGGCGTGCAGGTGAACTACGCCTCCGGCCCGCTCACGGTCTCACTGTCGTTGAATGACGGCTACTATTCCAACACCTACAGCACGCTGTCGGGCCTCGTGTCCTACGCGTTCAATCCGGTGAACACGCTGGCGTTTGCCGCGAGCGGCAACCTCGCCCATCCCGGCACCTCCACCTTCGTCACCGCGCCGGTGCTGAACAACAGCCAGATCTACAACCTGATCTACACCTACAACGCGGCGCCCTGGGTGATCACGCCTTACGTGCAATATCAGCGCGTCGAATCGCATGCCACGAACCCGGTGTTCGTGAATTCGATGAGCGATTGGGGCTTCGGCGTACTGGCCAGCTATGCCGTGACACCGACCTTCAACGTCACCGGCCGCGCGGAATATGAGACCTCGTCGGGCGGCTTCCCGGCGTTCGGCCAGTTCCCGCTGCCCTTCGGCCCCGGCTCCAAGGCCTGGTCGTTCACGGTGACGCCGACCTGGCAGTTCAAGGCCTTCTTCGTCCGCGCCGAGGCCTCCTACACCACGCTGTCGCATTCCGTGCCCGGCGTGCTGGAGTTCGGCAAGAGCTTCGACAAGGACAACCAGGCCCGCGTGATGCTCGAGACGGGCGTGCAGTTCTGAACAACCTTCCCCGCGCTCCAGCGGGAAAGGTGCGGAGGGGGCAGGTCTGCCAACCAGACTTGCCCCCTCCATCTCATTTATCGCGCTTGCAGCCCCTCGCCTCCCCGTGGAAACCTCCGCCCCGGCAATAGGAGAGTGGCGGCATGGGCGGGACATTTCCGAAAGACTTCCTCTGGGGCACGGCGACGGCGGCGCATCAGGTGGAGGGCGGCAACACCGCCAGCGATCTCTGGCTGATGGAATGGATGAAGGACTCGCTCTTCGAGGAGCCTTCGGCCGACGCCTGCGACCACTACCACCTCTATGAGCGCGACATCGCGCTGCTGAAGGGGCTGGGCTTCAACACCTACCGTTTCTCCATCGAATGGGCGCGCATCGAGCCGGTGGAAGGCTTCTTCTCGCAAGCCGCCCTCGACCACTACCGCCGCATGATCGCCTTCTGCCTGTCGATCGGCGTGGCGCCGATGGTGACCTTCCACCATTTCACCGCACCCTTGTGGTTCACGCGAGACGGCGGCTGGGAGAACGCGGCGTCGGTCGACCGCTTCGCGCGCTATTGCGAAAAAGCGGCGGCGGCGCTGGGCGATCTCATCCCATATATCTGCACCATCAACGAAGCCAACATCCCCATCATGGTGACGATGATGCGCCAGGCCGTGGGCATCGCCGGCGGCGGCGGCAAGCGCGAACGCGCGCTGGCAGAAGCCGCGCGGCTGTGCGGCGGCGAAGTGGGCAAATTCTCGCCCTATCTCTCCGGCGACGGCATCGCATCCGCGCCGAACCTGATCGCCGCGCATCGCAAGGGCTACGACATCATCAAGGGGCTGAGCGACGCCGCCGTCGGCATCACCGTCGCGCTCAACAATTTCCAGTGCGAGGAAGGCGGCGAGCAACTGTTCAAGACCGCCGACCACGCCATCAACGGCCAGTTCCTCGAAACGCTGAAGGGTGACGATTTCGTCGGCGTGCAGACCTACACGCGCGTCCGCTTCGGCGCCAAGGGCGTGCTGCCGCCACCCGAGGGCGCCGAACGCACCCAGATGGGCTACGAATTCTATCCGGAGAGCCTGGAAGCCACGATCCGCCAGGCCGCCAAGGAGTCTGGCTGCCCCGTGATCGTCACCGAAAACGGCATCGGCACCGAAGACGACACCCGCCGCATCGCCTACACCACCCGTGCCTTGGAGGGCGTACTGCGCTGCATCGCCGACGGCATCGACGTCGGCGGCTACATCCACTGGTCCATGCTGGACAACTTCGAATGGCTGGAAGGGTATCGGCCGAAGTTCGGGCTCATCGAGGTGGACCGGACCACGCAGGCGCGCAAGCCGAAGCCGAGCGCGTACTGGCTGGGCGGGGTAGCGAAGGGGAATGGTCTCTAAATTATAGGACGCTCTTGATGTCCCATTTTACTGTTGCCGCGGGAGAACCTCGATTTTGAGCGCGCCAGAGCCTCCGCCCGACCCTCGAGAAATCTATCGCGCATACGTTGCCGATTGGGATCGTTATATCGCTCCAGCTGATCGTCAAGCTGCCGAATACGCGAAGCTATCAGTGGAGTACGGAAAACTCGCATTGCAATCCGCATTTATCTTGAACGGCGGAGCTATAATTGCGGTGGCATCACTAGTTCAAAACCTTCACGACATCGATGTTTCTTCGCTGGTTCAATCCGCTATTTGGTTTATTGCGGGCCTCACCAGCACCGCGATAGCGACGGCGCTTGCATATTATAATTTTGCGGTAATAGGCGAAGTCATAATACTGCAAGCCCATTGCCGAGATTACGACCTTAAAGCGAACTATGGCTACGGTCCCCCGAAAGATCAAAACGATGATGCAAAAGCCACAGCGGCAAAAGTGGCGCGTCGCAGGCCGATAATTACAGGGACGATGGTGCTCGCGATTGTATTCGGGATATTGGCGTATGCTTTTTTGTCGGGTGGCGCATTGTCCATAATTGCGAAGACAAATTTTTCTCGCAGTCAGGTTTCAACAACAATTCCTAGCCTCGCCCCTAAGCAGGAAGCACCGAAGCCGCATCCTTGATTTTCTCCTACGCACTTCGGAAAAAAAACGGCACGCTTTAATTAGAGCGGACTACGTTCCACCCTCCCCTTGAGGGAGGGTCGATAATTTGCGTGAGGCCCGTAGCGACAGCGTACGGGCACGAAGCAAATTTCGGGGAGGGGTCCGTGCGCAGACCCCTCCCCGAAATTTTGCTTCGCAAAATTGTCGGCCCTCCCTCAAGGGGACGCCATATAGTGGTATGTATTTGATATTTCTTCATTTTTCCACTATAAGATTTCAACACAGATCATACCCACCTAAGCACATTCAATGACTTAGCGGCGCGATCTGCACAGTTCCTGCACAGAACAGGCGATTCGCATGGCCTATCTATTAGATATCGAAGAACTGACGCCAGACCTCATCATCTACCATCGGGCCGATGTGAGGCACCGGAAGTGGTACTGCCGGGTCAAGGTTCCCAACATCGACCGCTACAAGGTGGTTTCCCTCAAGACAGAAGATCGCGAGGCCGCGCGGAAATTGGCCTTCAAGCAATACGCGAGGGTTGAGTTTTGCCTTGAGAACGACGTGCCGGTATTCAGCAGGCCCTTCAAGGACATCGCGCAGGATTATCTCAAAGTCCAGCAAGAGCGCGCGGCGGTCGGCGAGATCACCAAGGACCGCGCCGCCGTAGTGGGAACGGCAATCCGCACGCTCGAACTCTATGTCGGCCACTACCAAATCGACTCCATCGGGCAGGACAAGTGGGATCGCTATCCGATCTGGCGCAAGCAGCATGGAAGGCGTCCTTCCGGCTGGCTGACCAGAAAGCCGGGCAAACTGAAACTCAAATCCCCGAAAGCACCCAAGAAGGAGAGCGAGAAGAAGGAGCCGAAGCCGGTGAGCAACTGGACGATCCGGCATGAGATGATCGTATTCCGCTCGATCATGGCTTATGCGGCAAAACGGAAGTTCATCCAGCACACGCAAATCCCGAAGGGCGATCCCATCAAGGCGACCGAGCGGCGCGAGGAGTTCACCCGCGAGGAATACCGGGCGCTTCACAGCAAGGCCCGGTCTTGGGTGAACGACGCCGACACCGAGCGGCGCTGGTGGTGCCGCGAGATGACCTATCTCTACATGCTAGTCATGTGCAACACGGGCATGCGTCCGCCGGAGGGGAAGAACCTGCTTTGGCGGGACGTTTCCTTCACCACCATCGACCTGGACACCAGAGGCAAGGATCAGTCCAAGGCCGAGGCGAAGAAGGCCGAGCAGGACAGGAAGGCGAAAGAGGCCGAGGCAGCGAAGAAAAGCAATAAGAAGCCGAAGGCGGACCAGAAGCCCGACGCAGTACAAGGCGAGCCCGAGAAGGAATATCGCAAGATCGCCGTGCTCAACGTGCGCGGCAAGAAGAAGACCCGCAGGCTCGTCGCTCCGGAGAACGTCGTCGATTTTCTGGAACGGGTTCGCAAGATCGCGAAGGTCACGGGGCCGGACGATCCGGTGTTCTCGACCTTCGACGGCAAGCGCGATTCCATCTTCTACGCGCGCATGGTCAGGGAAATGCTTGTCGCGACCAATCTCTTGAAGGGGCCAGCCCAGACGGAGCGCAGCAGCTATTGCTTCCGTCACACCTACGCGACGCTAAGATTGAGCGAGGGCGTCAACGACATTATGCTCGCCGAACAAATGGGCACTTCCGTTCAGATCATTCAAGATCACTACGGACACATTCATCCGGTCAAGAATGCGGATCGCATTCTGATCGGCATGAAAACATGGGAAGACCCTGAAACCGAAGAAACGGACGAGGATGACACCGGGGGCGACCGCGTGAACAAGGTCGAGGCGTCACCGAAATCCGCCAAGGGCCGAAGCCGCAAACCAAGCCCGCATGAATAAGGGCGCGGCGTAGGCCTAAAAGCCGCCCGCCCCGAGCCGCCGGTCATGGCCGCGTGAATCAAGGCCAAGGCGGCGAAAGAGCTATAGGGCGGCGCATCCCCTCCATTGAACCGTCCCGCCGAAATCGAGCGTCGAGATTCGACGCGCAGGCGGGAGGGTTCAATGGCTTAAGCGCTCGATTGCCGATGGCAGAGAATCGGGCGTACTTTCCTTTAACTTAAAACGACGCTGTCGTAGACCGAGTTGCGAAACATTTTGAGGTTAAGGGGCGGCGGCGGTTGCCCCTCGCCCATCTAATGTAGAGGCCCATCATGGAAATGCAGTCGAAAAAGCGTGCGCTCGACAAAATATATAAGCGCCGCGACCGGTACGAGATCGCCGACTGGCAGCGCGACCAAGTGTGGGATGCGGCGAAGAAGCAGCAGCTTATCGACAGTATCCTGCGAGGCTGGAAACTTCCGAAGTTCTACTTCTTCAGAAGCTCGGATGAACCGGAGGGCTTCGAGGTCGTCGACGGGCAACAGCGCCTCGTCACCATCTTCGAGTTCTTCGACAACGACCTCCAGCTTTCGCTCGCGAGCGTCAAGGAATTCGGGCTCAAAGGGCGACAATATAAAGACCTTCCGTCCGGCCTCTCAGATGCGTTCGATGATTTTGAGATCGAATACGACGAGATCACAGAAGCTTCGGAAAAGGAACTGAAAGAGTTCTTCCAGCGACTGCAACAAGGTCTGTCGCTCACCAGCAGCGAAAAGCTCAATGCCGTGCATAGCGCACTACGGAACTTTTGCCGGACGCTCGCGGCTCATGAGTTTTTCAGCACGCGCGTTTCTTTTGCCAACAAGCGGTATGCTCATTTCGATGTGGCGTCGAAATCCGCGGCTATTGAGATAGAGGGGCTCGACGCCGGGCTCCGTTTCGACGAACTCAAGGAATTGTTCGAGAATCAGAGTAGTTTTTCAGCAAAATCCAACGCCGCGAAGCGCCTGAGGGCAACCCTAGATTTCTTGCTCAAGGCGTTTCCAACTAAGACGCCAGAACTTCGCAACCGCTCATTGGTGCAGTCCACAATCACGCTCGCATCCCGGATCTTTGGAACGGGCGAGGCGGACGGTCACGAACTAGAATTTGGCGGATTTGTTAGAAAGTTTGTCGCCGAGCTTGCGAAGCAGGTCGAGCTCGGCCTCGACGCAACGGATGCCGCTTATATAGATTTCCAGAGATCGGTGAATGCAAACGTTCGCGAGGGCGCAAAAATCCGGCACAGAATCCTGATGCGGAAGATGCTGAGATCGCACCCGTCGCTCGCCTCCATCTTCGAGCCTGATGAAGTAGCCGAAGCAGGGTTGTCGAGCGACATCAGGGCAACCGCGGAATCGTTGGAAAACCTGATCGAAGCTGCGAACAGCGCCTACTCAGCGAAGCATGGGCGGGACCTGTTTAAAGCTACGAACAAGACCGTTACGGCGTTGCGCAAAATTCAGAAGCCGATAAAGAGCTATGGCGCCTATAAGGAGCTGCTTAGCGACCTTTATTTTCTGTTCTGGGAAAGTACAGGGGAACGGCTCGGCGCATCGACTCCCCAGTCGTTCAAGGATGTCAATTCCCTGCGCACCGATCTGCAGCACGATATCGACCACGGGAAAGGTGGCAAGGTGAAGGCCAAACGAAAAGCGATTTCAGCAGCATTTCAGAAGTACGGTTCGACCACGACGCCACGAACTCTTGCTCCTGAGCAGTTTGTTGTTGTTCAGGCGAACTTGATGTCGGCGCTCGACACCGACATGAAGAGCGTAATCGCAGCTATTTAGTTGTCAAAGCCATGCGAGGCCCGACATTCTCAGGGCAAACGGCCTTGCATGACCGGCAGCTGCGCCAGCACCCGCCGGAGCCTGCGCAGGTTTTCGAGCGCCTTGGCGCGGCCCGTTTCGGATAGCGCTGGCAATTCAGCGGCGATCCGGGCGTGGAGCGCGAACAGTTCCGCGCGCGTGAAGTTGAATAATTCGCTCAATGAATAGTCTCGCATCTTTATCTCCTTCGTATCCGACCGCGTAATTGCGGCCGACGGCCCGAAAACCGCCGAAGGAGGCGGGCCGCATCGCGTGCGACCGGAACGAAGAGGAGGAGTGCCAGCACTTGCGGCCCTGACGCCAACGCAAGGCGGAGGGTGGCCGGTTAAGGCAGCAATGCGGTCGGGATTTTCAGAAAGGAGTGCGAGATTATTTCATGTGGGTTTTTCGGGGCGCGTGCCGTGCGGCACCCGGCTCTACTCGCGCCGCGATGCGACGCTCACCGAACCCGCAAGCGGTTTCGGCCCATGCGGGTTACGATCCGTCGCGCCAAAGGCTTGCGGAGGGCGCGGCGGTCGCACTCGGTCCCACGCTAACGCGCTCCTGCGGGTGCGCCGCTTGCGCGCGCTTCGCGCCGCCGCCGCCCGACGGCACTGCTGCGCCTGCTTGTTCGCAGGCTGCGCAGGGCCTAACTCGGAACGCCCGCGGCTAAAGCCGCCCTGCGCTCCTCATTTCCGCCGTCTTCGCTAAGGGCTTCGCCTTCGCGCACTTTGGGGTGCGCAAGCCTCGCGCGCGCTTCCTCGCCACTTGCTAGCCCAATCTGATCGATCTCCCGAGCGCGTATTGCCTAAAAGGGGTAACTAACACGCGTGGTATTGCTAAATTTGGTGAATAGAAATTTCCGTTATTTAGTTTCGGCGTCGCTGGTTACGATTGCTCCAAATATTCTGGAGCACCATGTCAGACCGCGAAAAAGATATTCCGCAACGGCCAACATTGCTTGGCTCGGGTGTTGATGCCTCGTTGTATTTCGGCGGAATCGCGACGGCATTTGCGGTGGCTGCCTTTTGCCTGACCACGCCCGTTACAGCCTCGGCGGTGATTGCCGCGCTTGGCGTGATTACTTGCATCACCGCAGGGGGCTTCGCCTTTGGCGTCGCGATGGGGGTGCTGGACAGGGTTGAGGATGGGATCGGGCGAGCCGTCAGATGGTGCCTAAGCCCGCGGAAACCTCACTTGTAAACGATTTATCAAAATACGCCGCGCTCCGCGAGCCAATTTAGGAACAGTACCAATACGAACAGAAAAACCGATGCACTCGTCGTCCGCCATGCGACAATCGGTGAAGCGACGACGTACACCGCAAGATATGTCATGAACAACGCTGCCATCGTTGCTAAATAAACGACGAGAAGAAGGCACCACAGCGCGAATAGAGGAATTGCCGATACGACGAGCGCGGCAACGAGTGCGATTCGAAGGATGCGAAGCGCACGACTTCTCCGGTACGAACCTAACCAATTCAACGCACTGCCAAGTGTCTCACTCGGCCCTGCTACAACTGCAAACGTTGTGGCAACGGCCACCGTTGCGTAGGCCCACAGGGGCACAGATATGAAGAATACCCGGAAATGCCAGACGGCTAGCGCTATCAGCCCGAGGCTGATCGCGAATGCGGCTAGCGTGGCCGGATCGAAGGAAATACTCAAGAAGCGTTGTAACGGAGCATAGAGCTTCGACGCAGGATCGTTGCGCCTGTCGAAAAGCGGCAAATCGCGATCCCCGAATGCTCCGCGAATTACGCGATACGCACCTGTAACGGGATTGAGCTTGTCTCGATCTCTCGACTCTATCCAGGTCGCGGTCGAAGTCAGAATGAAAATCGAGATCATGTCCTTCCATTCTGACGATAGATGTACGTGCGGAAAAAAGATGGAGCAAACCAAATCGTATCTTGGATACGCCCGGCTCCTATAGCCGTTGACGACGGCGATGAAGAAATCATGAGCCCGGAAGCTTGCATGAGCGGCATACACGCTCATGCCGCCAATCGTTCCGAGGGTGGCAACGGTTAGTTGCGCTCCCTTGAACGCCAGCCGCCGCCATAGGCGTCGGTTTTCCGCACGCCGTTCGTCTTCGAATTCCTCGGGTTCTTCAAAAGATGCCACCCCTAGCCGCCCATGAGCCGGATTGCTCCCGAATATATAGTCGCCAAAGCGGTCAATGCGAGGGGGGCGTAACTGCCAGCCGTTACCCTGTCCTTTTCGAGAAGAAACGCCACGCTCCGGCCTCTGAATTGATGCGTGGTTCTGCACGCGCGCGCGCCGCCGTCAAAACCGAACGGGGGACCCAACCCCATTACGGCATGGGCCTTCGGCCTTTTGACCGCGCCGCTTGATCGCGCGTGCGGGCGAACCGCATCGAGGCCGCGAAAGGCGTGGCTTCACAATCGAAAGGAAACGACCATGAGCAACAAGCAAACCGCCAAGACCAATCTTCCCTCGCACCGCATCTACAGCGTGTCGAATAACGCCGGGAAGAAAGCCGCGTGGCAGGAGATCGGCGCGGTGTGGCCGCACAAGGACGGCAAGGGCTTCAACCTTGCGTTCGCGGCCCGTCCGCTCGAAGGCGCTGCCATCGTGCTGCGTGTAGCGACGCCGAAGCCCGCGGCTAAGAAGGCCGCTTAGTGGCATCTCTCCAAACCCGGCTCGCCGCAATCGGCGGGTCGGGTTCTTTCATTTGATGGCCTTGCGGAGAAGTTCGCCCAGCGCTTTCAACCTTCCGTTGGGTTTCGGAGCGCCGAGCGTTGGATCGAATGGCGGCTTCGTAAGCGCGGCTTTCGGTGTTTGCGTTCCGGCATAGTACGGGTTGCTCCGGGCGCGTGCGTTCAGTTCGGGGATTTCCCAATAGGGCGGCGCTATGAACGGCACGCTCTTCGACGTGCCGGCGGGCCAAAGCAGGCCCGATCCGGTGCCGAAGTCCATAAGTTCTTGCGGCAGCAGCAACGGGCGCCGTGCCTGGCTGTAGGAAAGGCCCGTGCTTTGGCTCATCGAGCCTTGCCCCGCGCTCGATTGCGCATCGCCCTTGTTGTAGCCCGCAGCGGCAACCGTCGTGTCGCCAGCGCGACGGCTCATCCACTCGGCGGTGGTGAGATCGTTCGGGGCGAAGCCCTGCACGACGCCCGCGTTGCCGACGAAGGTTTCCCAGCGGTCCTTGTAGAGGGCTTTCAACTGGTTGAGGTCTTGCAGCACGGGCCAGAGCTGCACGCCGAAGCCGCGCACGAGGCCAAAAGCGTCCTCCATCGGCGCGAGATGGCCGAGTTGCGCGAACTCATCCAGCACGAAGAGAGTCTTGAGTCCGCCCGGCTTGTAGAGGGAACGCAGCGCCGAGACGATGACAAGGCGCAGCCACACCGAATGCGTCCGCATGCGCTCGGCGGGCAGGATCAGATAGACCGTGACGGGGCGTTCTTTCAGCGTGGCGAAGTCGATGTCGTTTTTCTCCATGTTGGCGCGCATCAGCGGCGACAGCATCCACGCCGTATGCCGGTCCGCCGTGGACTGGATCGAGGCGATTTCGTCGGTCTCGCGCAGGAAGCGCCCGACGAGGCTCTCGATCTCGTAGCCGCCCGCAATGCACATCCGTTGCGCCGTCGCCTTCAGACCGGCGATCTGCGCGCCGTGCTTTCCGCCCGGCCCCTCTTCGTATCTGTTCGGTTCGGTGAGCAGATAGCGCACGTTGTCCAGCGACGGCATGCGCTTGTTGTGCCGCGCGACTTTCACCTCCCACATGACGAGCGCCGTTAGCAGGCTTCGCGCGCTTTCCGACCAATGCGGGTCGTGCTCCGCAGGTTCGATCTTGATAAGTGCTTCGCCAAGGCCCGCTGCGTCATCGACGAAGGTCGGCGCCTTCGGGTCTAGCGTGGCGAGCGGGTTGAAGCCTGAGCTTCCCAGCCCAAGCGCATCGAAGGGATTCAAAATGACGACTTCGCCGAGCGTGCGGCGATAGTCGGCTGTAATGGCGGTCAGCTCGCCCTTCGGGTCGATCACGATGATGGAGCGGTCGCAGAGGCGGAGCAGGTTGTTGACGAGAAGGCGCGTTCCCTTGCCCGAGCCGTTCGGCCCGAACAGCAGCAGGTGCCGCTCGCCATCGTATGCAAGCTCGGTTCCGGCGTTGCCCGTTGCCATGTCGAGATAGCGCCCAAGGTAGATCGAGGGCGAAGGGCCGGATGATTTGCTAGGCGAGCGGACGCCCAATCCTTTTAGAAAAGCGTCGCGAGCAGAAACGCTCATCGCTTTGCTTTAAGAAGGTCGAGGGCCTCCGCTTCGCCCGCGAAGCGGGCGTCGCCATGCGCCTTTTGGGTTTCGACAATCTCGCGGCCCGGCTGGGTGACGGGCGGCCTGTCGAGGACTTTCGCGCCGTCCATGCCCTGATAGCCGGAGAGATAGAGAAGCTCCATGAAGAGCGGCGGGAGTACAAATTTCAGGAGCACCACCGCGCCGCCCAGCAACAGGCCGAGGCCGACGTAAGCGCCGAAGATTCCGAAAGTCGCGAGCACCCACAAGCCGGGGACGATGAAGAGCACGGCCATCGGCACGCTTGCCAACAGCGCCCGGCGGCGCTTGCGGCGAAGGATCGCTTCTTCCTGAATCCGCTGCTGCCACGTCTTGGGGTCGTAAACCGGCTGGCCGCGATTCCATTGATCGACGCGCTGCCGTTCGCCGCGTTCATCGGTGATGAAGCGCGGGCGCTTGCCACGGCGCCATGTCCGGAACCCCAGAGCAGCGACGCCGATCATGAAGAGTACTTCGACGGTTACGTCACCGCTGACCATCCAGCCGCTCCAAAATCTCAACGGCAAGAACTTACCCGAATTCACAAGTGCTGAATGCGTATGAATGGATTTTATGGTGAAAGATAAAATTGTAGGCGTGAAAGTAATTTTCGGATGCTAGGTCGCGCACGGTTCGAGCGTTAGCCGGATCGGAAGGTAGCTGCCCTGCCTTCGCGGATCGTTACCACAAAGACGGAATTTGATAGCAGTCATTTTCGAGAATGCGATTGTGTGTAGCTATGAGAATATTTGAACGGCAAGCCATGCGCGGTAATACGCAACGCGGTCATACCGCGTGCGCCCCGCGCGTCTTGGCAGGGGCTTTCCCGCCCCGTGCACCCCGGCCAAAGGGCGCTTTGCTCCCTTGTGGAAACCCTGCGCCATATCCCCGTGTGCTGGCCGCGACTGCATGCCGGGATATGCCATGAGCCACGGCAGCGAAAAGCGCGTCCGCGACCACATCCTGACCGTCCGCCTCTCGGCCGAGGAGCGGGCCGTCATCGAAGATGCCGCCGAGAAAGCGGGGCTGGCCGTCGGCAGCTACGCGCGACAGGCCATGCTTGGCGCGCCCGCGCCGCGTCAGGTGCGGAGGCTCCCCGTGGAGCGAAAGGAGCTTGCGCGCTTGCTTGGCGAATTGGGTCACATCGGCGCCAATCTCAACCAACTCGCCAAGGCCGCGAATACCGGCGTAGTCGTCTACGAGAGTGAGATCGGCACCGCGCTTCGCGCGCTGGCCGAGGTGCGCGACGCCATCCTCAAGGCCCTCGGGCGCGCATCATGATTATCAAGGGCAAATCCCGCACCGGGCCGGACGTGCTCGGACCCTATCTCGCCAACGCCGAGAAGAACGAGCGCGTCGAGGTCGTCGAGATCAGGGGCACGGTATCGCAAGACCTCATTGGGGCCTTGATCGAGATGGACGCCTATGCCGAGGGCACCAAATGCGAGAAGCCGCTCTATCACGCCCAGATCAGTCCCGAGCCGCCCTATCGCCTGTCGCGCGAGCAGTTGATCGAGGCCATCGATGCCTTGGAAAAGAAGCTCGGCCTCGAAGGTCACGCCCGCGTGGTCGTGATGCACGAGAAAGACGGGCGGCAGCATTTTCATCCGGTGTGGTCACGGATCGACCTCGAAAAGATGGTGGCCGTGCCGGACAGCCATAACTTCCGCAAGCACGAGGAAGTGGCGCGCGATCTCGAGCGGCGCTTCGGCCATCCGCGCGTGCAAGGCGCGCACGCCGAGCGGGAAGGAGTCGAAAGGCCCGACCGCACGCCATCGCGGGCGGAGCTAAGGCAGGAAGAGCGCACCGGCATCAAGGGCGCGGACGTGAAGGCCGACGCGACCGAGGCGTTCAAGGCCAGCGACAACGCCCAAGCCTTCCAGTCCGCCCTTGAGGACAAGGGCTATATCCTCGCCAAGGGCGATAGGCGCGACTTCGTGATCGTGGATCGCGCGGGCGGGATCCACTCTCTCGCGCGGCGCATCGACGGCGTGAAGGCGGCCGAGCTTCGCGAGTTCATGGCACCCATAGACCGCGGGAGCTTGCCGGGCATCGAAGATGCCAAAGAGCTTGCGACGGAACGCGAACGTCGCAAGGGCGAAGCGCATCAGGAAGCCAAGATCGAAGCCGCCTATTCGCGCGGCGAGGATTACGTCAGCCAAACGCAAGCGGCGCTCAAGGACCACCAGCGGCGGCAAGACCGGCTGGACAACGAGCAGCTAAGACCACGGCAGCCGGGAGAGCAGGACGCCGACGAGGAGCGCATTGCCCGTTTGCTCGATGAGGATCACCGCGACCGGCACAAGGCCGCCGAGGAAGCATCCTTCGGCGAGGCCACGAGCGAACGGAAACGGCAAGATCGCATCACCTCCAAGTTCGACAACGTGGAAATGACCGACGTACAGCAGCGGCGCATGAACCGGATGCTCGACGGCGGAGAGGACGGTCGCGACGACGACCTCGAACCCGACCGGCAGCCAGAGGTTCCGGGTGGAGGCCGCACCCGGAGCCGATAAGGGCAGGTTGCGGCCACAAACTTGCTAAGGGGATCACGACAGCGTTTCGCGCCGCATCGAAGCGCGTAACGAAACGCCTCGGCCCACCCTTGCTCTCGCTCTGGCGCCGTTGTTCTCGCTTGATGCGCGTTCGCGAGAAACCACCCGGCAAGATTAGGCAGAAGCCGGAGCGTGGGCATCGCGCAATCGAGAACCTGCCTGCCATCGTATGCAGGCGCACGGGACGACAGCTCACAACTTTCGAGCTGTATGAATACTTCAAGGCGCGCGGCGAGCTGTGGAAGTTCTTCCGGATGTTTCCGCCGGGATGCGGATAGTCGCGCGAATGCTGGACGAATCGCGTAGTGCGGCGTAGCGCTGAACAGAATGCTTTATTTTGTTCACTTACGCTTTCCGCAGTCAACGGGTCCGGCTCGCAAAATATTTGGGGGAGACGGATGATGCCGTTCATGTGCGGTTCATTATTCGATGGACGTGGCAGCCGGAAATATCTGGTGGCGCGGGAGCGCCGCGCCTTCGTCCGCGCGGCCCTTGAGGAAGGCGGCGCGGTCGGCACGTTCTGCCTGACCTTGGCGTTCACCGGCGCGCGCATATCGGAAGTTCTCGCGTTGACGCCGGAGCGCGTCGATAGCGGCAACGGCGCCATCGTCTTCGAGACGCTCAAGCGCCGCAAACGCGGCGTATTCCGGGCGATTCCGGTGCCCTCGAAGCTGCTGGCAACGCTTACCGGCGTGCATGCGATCCGTTCGCGTGGGAGCGATCCGAAGGCGAGGCTCTGGACGTGGGGCCGGACGACGGCATGGCAGCACGTCAAATCGACTCTACGAGCGGCGGGCGTGCGCGAGCCTCTGGCGACGCCGCGCGCCGTGAGGCATGCCTTCGGTGTCGATGCCGTTCAAAACGGCGTGGCGCTCAACATCCTGCAACGCTGGATGGGCCATGCCCGCATCGAGACGACGGCCATCTATGCGAACGTGATCGGAAAGGAAGAAAGAGCGCTCGCCCGCCGCACATGGCGCAGCCTCGAAAAGGCGCTTGGCACATAGCTTTCCGGCACTGAAGCCTTCCGAACCAGCCCGAACAAAATAAAGCAAATTGTTCACGCGGTGGGCCGGATTTCGACCGAGGTCGTCCGGCCCTCCGAAAGCTGGAGAGTGGCGATGCCTGTTTCACGCTTCCTTGGCCCCTTCGTGATGGCCTTGGGTTTGTTGCCGATGATCGCGAACGCGGAGGAAATCTACTTCTGCCACGACGACAACGGGGTTCCGGAAAACATCCATATCGACACCGCGCGCAAGCAGGTGGTTTTCATCTCCGGGCGCTCGCCGCAACGCTGCGGCATTGGCCTTCGGGACGGGGCGTATTTGCAGATGTTTTGGCCCATTCCGGGAGAAATCTGCTTGTTCGGCGGAACCGAGCGAGTCCACCAGTTTGTCTCGATCTCGAACGGCGTCGTGACGTTCGGCGCGACCGGCGCGAATGGAACCCAGAAGTTCACGCTCGATGAGGCGACCGGCGTTCTGCAATACGCCGCTGGCACCGACGAGTGCCACAAGGCACAGAGCTGATGGAGAAGAAGCTGAATTTGTGGAAGCGAGTTGCTGCTGCGCTGTGCGGAACGAGTTGCTTGCTGGCATCGCACGTCGTCCGGGCGGATGAGGCGCTCCAACGCGCTATATCGGTTTATACCGATCATCCGCAGTTCCAGACGGCCATGCACCCGAAGTCCGTCAGGGGCGCTGTGTTGGTTTATACCGACATTCATTGGCAGGTGCTGACCGCGACGCAAAGCGTGCCCGCAGATGGGAGCGTGTGTGAGCCGGTCCCGCCGACCGCCCCGTCTCCCGGCACGTTGCCGCCATTCAGCGTCGTAAAGGTGCTGGACCAGAGAAGCTATTTATATCCGGGCATGGCCGAGGCTGAATGTATTGCGGATTTGGCTAACTACCTTCCCCAACCGAAGACATTGTATCGTGTTGTTGCTCTCAACGAAGACGGCTCAATGCGCCGCACGACGGACGGCCATATAATCGAGGGCTGGGCCGACGCGCGGGGTTTCGAGGCGTCGTCCGATCCGTTTGCCACCGCACGAGCGGCGAGACAGCGCGAAGGCGAAAGGTGGTGCCCGGCGGGGATGCATAAGCTGACGGCGTATTTTGGGACGATCTGGGACGCCAAGTCGGGACAGAAGCTCCCGTCGCTAGGTGCGGGCAAGCCCATCGAAATATTGGGACCCGCGTGGCGCGAGGGGATGAATACCAACCAGTTATGCCTCGCGCGCGTCGAAAGCAGCGGTGATGAGGTACTTATCGAAGCGGCGTTGACGAGTGTTCCGCGACAATAGCGAACAGCTTGCGATGTAAAGCACTTGAGGCGAAGAAAATTAGCAGTTGTAAGAGGGGCTGCGCCCCTTTGCCGTCAAGACCAAGGCAAGCGCAGGACGCGACCGGGTAGTCGCTCCGCTCCGGCCCGCACCACTTGCGTCCTGCGGTCTTGACCGCTTAACCCCGCTCATTGCCGCGTGGCTAGTCGGGTTACATCCGCAACCCGTTTCTCAAAGTGAGGAAGGGGCGGAAAGGGAAGCGTTGCTATCCCACTTCACAAACGGGCCGAGTCGGGCGCAGATTAGCGGCATGGCGGAAGTAGCTCGGCTATGGCTAGACGGACACCGATGAACTTGCGCAGTCGATCAGGCGAAAATCAGAAAAAACACCGATTTCGCGGGATTGCCTTCACAACTCCTACACAGGTCAAAAACGCCTGAAAATACCTAGAAAAATCAGCCATATAGCGACTTAAAACCTCACCGTAGGGGAGGGCGGAAGTGATTAGCGGAACACCGCCCTGTTCTTGTTGTCCTCGAGGAGCATCGCGAAGCCGTTCATGGTGTCGAAGCCGAGGCCCAGCGGCAGGCCGGTTTCCGGGTGCGGTTCGATCTTCGCGTAGGGCACGCTCGCGAGTTTGCTCCATTTGCCGGCGGGGGATTTGATTTCCACTTGGGCGACGGTGGCCTTCAACGAGAGCCGCACGATGGCGTCCGTGGGGCGGTTGGGGCGGGTCAGGCTCAATTCGCCCGCGATCACCTGCCAGCCGTTTTTGAGGGCCCAGGCGTTCAACTCGTCCTTGGTCATGGCGCTGGCGCTCCGCTTGTGTGCTTTTCCGGCCTTGTCCTTACGGAACATAGGTGGGGCGTCGAGGTTTTATGTGACGCATGGACCACCGGGCCGCTATATATTACGCACAATTAAAAGCCGGGATACAAACGCGTCCATATATAGGCTCGTACGGGTCTGGCCTGGGTTGGAGAGTGTGAGATGGGGTTTTTCAGCCGCGACACGGTGATCGATTTCGGACAGCGCATGCTGCCCGCTTTCGATCGCATGATCATGCGCTCCTCCGCCATCGAGGAGCATTCGGTGTTTCCCCCCCGGCTATTCGACTGGATTCCCTATCTGGAAGCCAACGCCGGCACCATCCGCGAGGAAGCGCAGAAGCTGCTCACCGACCGCATGTCCATCCCCTCGATCCGCGAGATCTCGCCCGACCACGGCAAGATCGCGGTGGACGGCAAGTGGCGCTCGTTCTTCCTCTATGCCTATGGCCTGAAGATCGACCAGAACTGCGCGAAATGCCCGGAGACGGCGCGCATCGTCTCCCAGATTCCGGGGCTGCTCAGCGCGTTCTATTCCGTGATGCTGGCGGGTGCGCATGTGCCGCGCCACACCGGCCCTACCAAGGCGATCCTCACCGCGCATCTGGGCCTCGTGATCCCGCTGAAGCGCGAGCGGTGCCACATGGCCGTCGCCGATAGCGACGTGGTGTGGGAGGAAGGCCGCGTGGTGGTGTTCGACGACATGTATCCCCATGAAGTGTGGAACGACACCGATGAGGACCGCATCATCCTGCTCGTCCATGTGAAGCGCCCGCTGCGCTTCCCCGGCTCCGCGCTGCGCGACCTGTTCTTCGCCGCGTTGCGCGCCAGCCCCTTCGTGCGCGACGGCTTGCGCAATCTGGAACAGTGGAAGCAGGACAAGCAGGCGGCGGAAAACGCGGCTTAACCCGCGCGGCGATAACGCCACAGCCGGTGCAGCAGCAGCGCGAACAGCGCCACGTCGAACGCGGCATAGGCATATTGCGTGCGGGAGACACCGACACCGAACGGGAACCAGATTCCCGGCACACCGGTCTGGCTCAGCTCCGCCGCGAAGAGACCTGCCGACATCAGCAGCAACGCGGGTAGTGCGAAAGCTGCCTCGCGCGCATCGCGGCGCAATCCCAGCGCGGCGATAGCAGCGGTAACGAGGATGAAGCCATAGCGCGCGGCTTGTGACACGGTGGAGAGGCCTGCCCAGTGCGCGGCCATCAAGGTGAGTGTCAGCACCGCGATGGCGATGCTCCAGCGCCGCGCCCAGGCGAGCGCGAAGGCGGCGCGCCATGTCAGCGTCCAGGCGCCGAGGATCAGGGGATCGAGCAGCACGCCACGCAGGATCACGAACTGGCCGGCGCTTTCGGCCTGCGTCCAGAAATAGACGGCCTGATTGGCGCGCGCCGCCGCCAGCAGCACCAGCGCGGCGGCAAGCCAGGGATAGAAGGCATCGCGCTTGTCGAAAGGGATGAGGCTTAGCGCCAGCAGCGCCAGCAGCAGGAAGAAGACGGGCTCGATCGCATCGACCGCATAGCCTTCCACAGTTTGTAACCACTGCAGGCGATAGCGCGCATCGACCATACTGCGGGCACCGATCACCGGCGCGATGCGCAACCCGCCGCCTTGCGGGTCCGCCGCCGCATATGTCTTGCTCATCCAGACTCGGAAAGCGATCACGCCGGTGAGGCGCTGGCCGTCCGTGTTCCACAACGCGCGGGGCAACGCGAAGAGGCGCGGCTGAATGCTGGTGACGACAGGAGACGCGCCGGAGAAATCTCCATTGTGGCCGATCAGCCTGCCGTTGAAGAACACCTGATAAGCGCTGTCGGCGGCGGCCGGACCTGCAAGCCAGACCTCCTCGCCCGTCACGTTCGTGACGGAGACGGAGAGCCGGTACCAGCCATAGCCCGAGACATGCGCGAAGCCCCGCGCCTGCCAGCCGGGCACATAGCCCGACAATCCCACATCGCCATCATGCGCGCCGGGCGGCGGCGTGAGATCGATGGTGCTCCAATCCGCATCGGGCGTCGCGGGATCGGCCCAGCGCGCATCGTCGCCGGGTTTGAATTTCCACGGCCCGTTCAGTGCGACGGCCGACGGCCCAAGATCGAGCGTCACCGCCTGCACGCCGGTCGCGCAGCACAGAAGGATCAGCAGTGAAAGAAACACGCCCCGCATCGCGCCAATCTAGCGGGGCTGCGCACGATGCCTATTCACGAATTGGCGATGGCGATCAGCCTGCGCCCTGCGCCTGCTGCACCGCCGTGCGCAGTTGCGTCAGGTTGAAGGGTTTGCCGAGATAGATCACGCCTTCCAGGCCCTTCTCGCCCGGCGTGGTTTCGGTGGAGTAGCCGCTGGCGATGATCACCGGCAGGCCGGGGCGGAGTTTGCGGGCTTCCACCACCAGCTCGGTACCGCGCATGCCGGGGAGGCCGAGGTCGGTGAGCAGGATGTCGATGGCGGGATCGGCGGCCAATATCTTGAGTGCCTCCATGCCGTCGCCGGCTTCGGCGTAGGTGAGGCCGATCTCTTCGATCATGTCGACGGTCGTCATGCGGATCAGCGCTTCGTCTTCGACGACGAGGATCTTGCGTTTGCTTGTCACGCGGGTGTCCGTGGGTTGAGGGGGTGCGGGCTCGGCGACGGGCGTCGCGGGCGGCTTCAGCATGCTGCGCAGCTTGCGCGCGAGATCGTCGCGGCGATAGGGCTTGGAGAGCAGGATCACGCCGTCATCGAGCTGGCCGTTGTGCACGATGGCGTTCTGGGTGTAGCCGGAGGTGAACAGCACCTTGATGTCCGGCGACATATCCTTCGCGCGGCGCGCCAACTCGCGGCTGCCGATGGGACCCGGCATCACCACATCGGTGAAGAGCAGGTCGATGCGCGGGTTCTTCGCGAGGAAATCCAGCGCTTGCAATGCGTCGGCGGCGCTCGCCACGGAATAGCCGAGTTCGGTGAGCAGGTCCGACACGGCGGCGCGCACGCCGTCGTCGTCCTCCACCACCAGGATGCTTTCGCGCCCGCCTTCGGCCGGCATGGAGAGCACGGGCTCCGGCGCGTCTTGCGGGCGGCGCGAGCGCGGCAAATAAATCTTGATCGTCGTGCCAACGTTGTTCTCGCTGTAGATCTTAACATGGCCGTTGGACTGCTTGACGAAGCCATAGACCTGGCTGAGGCCAAGCCCCGTGCCCTTGCCTTCCGGCTTGGTGGTGAAGAAGGGATCGAAGGCGCGCGCGACCACATCCGGCGGCATGCCGGTGCCGCTGTCGGATACCGCGATCATCACATATTGGCCGGGCTGCACTTCGTTGTGCGCGGTGGCGTAGTCATCATCAAGGAAGGCGTTGGCGACTTCGATGGTGAGCTTGCCGCCTTCCGGCATGGCGTCGCGCGCGTTGATGGCGAGGTTGAGGATCGCGTTCTGCAGCTGGTTCACGTCGATCAGCGTGTTCCACAGCCCGCCCGCGACCATGCATTCGACTTCGATGGTCTCGCCAAGCGTACGGCGCAGAAGATCGGTCATCTCCTGCACCAGGCGGCCGGCATGTATCGAACGGGACTCGAGCGCCTGTCTGCGCGCGAAGGCCAGCAATTGCGCGGTCAGGCGCGAGCCGCGCTCGACGGCGGCGATGGCGGCTTGCAACCGCTCCGCCGTCTTGGGATCGGTGCGCGCGTCGGACACGGCGAGATCGAGATTGGCGCTGATGATCTGCAGCAGGTTGTTGAAATCATGCGCCACGCCGCCGGTGAGCTGGCCCACGGCTTCCATCTTCTGCGATTGGCGCACGGAGGCTTCCGCCCGCATGCGCGCCGTCACGTCGGTGGCGGCGATGAGGAAGCCTTCGTCGCCGATATCGGCTTTGTAGACGTCGAGCGCGTTCTCGCCGCGCTTCAGGCGCGCGTATTCCTGCTTGCCGGCGCCGCCCCCAGGTACGGCGTCCAGCGTGTCGCGCGACAGTGTCTCGTCCAGTTCGCGGAAGGCGCCGAGCGCGGTGCCCATGGCGGCGAGCGTGGTGGGGAAATCCATCAGGCGAAAGAAGATCTGGTTGAAGGCGGCGACCTTGTCGGCCTCATCGAACACCACGATGCCGTCGCGGATGTTGTCCAGCGTCGCTTGAAGGATGCGCGCCTGGCGGGCGCGGATAGCTTCCGACAAGGCCAGCCGCATGTTGTTGCGCACCAGCAGCCCGGCCGCGGTGAGCAGCACCAGAACGGCGATGACGGTGAGCAGGATGGCGGCGAGGATCTCGTTGCGCTCCACCGCGCGGCGCGTATCGACGCGGATGGTGAGCAGACGCTTCTCCTCCTCAAGACCCACGCCGATCATGGTGCGGGTCTCGTCCATCATCACCTTGCCCTGGTCGAGCAGGGAGATGAGCTGCGGCGAGGCGAGACGGATCGCGCCGCCCGCCACAAGCCCGGCGTCGAGCACCTGGAAGCGGTCGTTGAGCAGCTTGCGCAGCGCGCCCGCGCGCACCTGCTGGTCCTGGTTGTCGGACGTCAGCGTCTGGAACTGATCGAGGTCGGCGTTGAGGCGGGCGCGCGCGTTGCGATAGGGCTGCAGATAGCTCTGCTTGCCGGTGAGGAGATAGCCGCGCTGGCCCGTCTCCGCGTCGGCGGCGTCGTTCAGCACCGTGCGCAGCGAATCCATCACCTGATAGGTGTGCAGAACCCAGCCCTGCTCCTCCCGCTCGCCGCTGGCGAATTTGACCAGCGCGAACGCCGCCAGGCCAAGCACCAGCACGATGGGAATGGCACCCAGGAATATTGCGCGATTGGCCCCCAAAACCTGCCCTGCACGTAAACCGCCGGAGGACAAACGCGAGGACAAGAGTTTGGTTCCGTGGCTGGTGCTAGCCCAACGGTTTCGCGGATTTTCCGCGGGAAAGCAAATTTGAGATGGTGCGTTATCGTACCGTTCTAGCCGCTTGTTATCATTTGCTATTCGGCCCGCAGACGATATCCCACGCCCTGCTCGGTTTGGATCAGCCTGGGCTGCTCGGGGTTCGCCTCCAGCTTCTGGCGCAACGTGCGGATGTAGATGCGCAGGTACTGCACATCGGTCTCCGTGCCCCAGACTTCCTTCAGCAGAAACTTGTGGGTCAGCACCTTGCCGGCATGGGCGGCAAGCAGGCGCAGCAGATCGTACTCCCGGGGCGTCAGCTTCACCTCCTCGCTCCGCACGGTAACGAGGCGGCGGACGAGATCCATCGTCAGGTCGCCCGCCTTGAAGAGCGGCTTCTCGCCCTCCTGCTGCAAGCGGTGGCGGACGGCGGCGCGGATGCGGGCGAGCAGCTCGTCCATGCCGAAGGGCTTGGTGACGTAATCGTCGGCGCCGAGGTCGAGCGCCTTCACCTTCCCCGCTTCGTCGGTCCGGCTGGAGAGCACGATGATGGGAACCGCGCTGCCCTGCCCGCGCAATTGTTCGATCACCTCAAGGCCATCCATGCCGGGCAATCCCAGATCGAGCACCACGACATCGATGGCATTGCGGCGGAGCATGGCGAGCGCGGTGGCGCCGTCTTCCGCCTCCAGCACGTCGTAGCCTTGCGCGCCGAGACTGGTACGCAGGAAACGGCGGATGGCCGGTTCGTCGTCGACGGCGAGGATGCGAAGCGTGGTCATGTCGCCACCACTGTTTCATCCACGGGCACCGGAAGCGCAATGGTGAAAACGGCGCCGGGACCATCCACGCGATTGCCGGCCGCGATGGTGCCGCCCATCGCTTCCACGAAGCCGCGCGCGATGGCGAGGCCGAGGCCGGTACCTGCCCGCTTCCGGTCCGCCGCCTGCACGCGATAAAACTTGTCGAAGATGCGCTCCAGATCGGCTTGCGGGATGCCATCGCCCTCGTCGAGCAGTTCGATGCGCACCATTCCGCCCTCCCGCTTGGCGCGCAACGTCACTTCCGTCGCGGGCGGCGCATATTTCGCGGCGTTATCGAGCAGGTTGAACAGCACCTGCTCGAACAGCACGGGATCGACGCGCACCATCGGCAGGTCGGCTTCCAGATTCACCGTCACCTTATGGCGTGCCAGCACGGCCCCGGTGCGGCGCAACGCGCTGCCGACGATGTCGGCGAGATCGACCAGTTCGGCATGCGGCGCGATGGCGCCGGATTCCAGACGCGTCATGTCCAGCAGGTTCGCGATGAAGCGGTTGAGGCGTAGCGCCTCTTCTTCGATGGTGTCGATCAGCTCCTGCCGCGACGCGGGATCGAGCGTCGCATCATAATTCTTGAGGCTCGATGCGGAGCCGAGGATCGAGGCCAGTGGCGTGCGCAGGTCGTGACTGATGGAGGTGAGCAGCGCCGAGCGCAGCCGCTCCGTCTCCGCCGCCAGCCGGGTCTGGCCGATCTCCAGCGCGAGGTTGATGCGCTCGATGGCGAGCGCGGCCTGATCCGCCAGCGCGTCGAACAAGCGCTGCTGGTCCGGCGAGAGCAGCGCACCCGGCGCGTCGCCATCCAGGCCCACGATGCCGATGGTGCCGCGGCCCGTGCGCATCGGCAGGAACAGGCGTTTCGCGCCGGGAAGCGTGTCCGCGCCGCGTCCAGCCGCCGTGCCATGCGCCCACACCCAGCTCGCGGCGGCGAGATCGGCACCGTCCAGCGTATCCTCCGGCGGATAGCCCGCACGCACCGAGACGCTCTCGCCTTCCGGCAGCAGGATCACCACGCGCAGCTTCAGCATCTGGGCGAACTGGAACGCGGCGGCCCAGAGCAGGTCGTCCAGCGTGAAGACTCCAGCCAGCTTGCGGGCGAAGAGGTAGAGATTCTCCGTCGTGGCCGCGCGCTCACGCGCCACCATGGTCTGCTCGCGCATCCGCGCCGCGAGGTTGCTCGCGATGAACGCCACCACCACGAAGAAGAATAGCGCGACCACGTTCTCGCGGTCCGCGATGGTGAAGGTGTAGAGCGGCGGCAGGAAGAAGAAATTGTAGGCCATCGCGCCCGCGGCGCAGGCGAAAAGCGACGGCCACAACCCGTAAACCACCGCACTCGTCAGCACGGCGGTGAGGAAGACGAGCTCGATGCTGCGCACGCCCACTTTCTGCAACGCCAGCCCCGCCAGCACGGCGACGGCCACCATGCCCAAGGTGCCCACATAAGCACCCATGTCGAATGCGCGGCTGGACTCGGGCGTGGCGCGCGGCTGCGACGGGCCTTTCATCGCACGGGTCAATTGCTCCGGCACGACATGCACGGAGATGTCGCCCGCGCGGCGCAGGATTTCATGCGAGACGGATTGGCCGAGGAAATCGGCCCAGCGCGACTGTTGCGCGGCAGCCGTCACGATATGGGTGAAATTGTTCGTGCGGGCGTATTCGATGATGCCGGTGGCCACGCTGTCCGCCGCCACCGTCACCGCCTGCCCGCCAAGCCGGTCGGCCACGCGCAGCGCCTCCGCCACGCGGTCGCGCTCCGCCTCGCTGAAGCGGCGCGCATGGGACGTCTCGACATAGACCGCGGCCCAGGGCGCGCGTAGCCTGTCCGACAAGCGCCGTGCATAACGCACCAGCGCCACAGCCCCCGGCCGCTGGTCGACGCAGACGAGCACGCGCTCGCCCGCCTCCCATGGTCCCTGGATCGCATGCGCGCGCATGTAGTGCAGCATCTGCTCGTCGACGCGCTGCGCGGTGCGGCGCAAGGCAAGTTCGCGCAGGGCGGTGAGATTGCCGGGGACGAAATAATTCTGCTGCGCGCGTTCGGCCGTGTCGGGGATGTAGACCTTGCCCTCTTTCAGGCGCTGGATCAGATCCTCCGGCGTGAGATCGACCAGCTCGACATCGTCGGCGCGATCCAAAATGGAATCCGGCACCGTCTCGCGGATGCGCACGCGGGTGATCTGCGCCACCACGTCGTTGAGGCTTTCCAGATGCTGGACGTTGAGTGTCGTGTAGACGTCGATGCCCGCGCCCAGCAGCTCCTCGACATCCCGGTAACGTTTGGTATGGCGGCTGCCTTCGACATTGCTGTGCGCCAGCTCGTCCACCAGCACCAGCTTCGGCTTGCGCTGCAGGATGGCATCCAGATCCATCTCCGCCAGCACACGGCCCTTGTAGGGAATGCGTTTCTTGGGGACGGCTTCGAGGCCCTTGGTGAGCAGGTCGGTCTCGACGCGGCCATGCGTCTCGACCACGCCGATCACGACGTCGACATGCTCGAGCTTGCGCTGGCGCGCCTGCACCAGCATCTCATAAGTCTTGCCGACGCCAGGCGCCGCGCCCAGGAACACCTTCAGCCGGCCGCGCCCTTCGCTCGCCGCGAGGCGAAGCAGGGCGTCCGGCGAAGGTCTGGCGTCATCGCTCATCACGCCGCGAGTTTACGCTTTTCCTTGCGCCAGTGCATCGAGCGCCATGTTCAGCTTCAGCACATTCACATGCGGCTCGCCGATCAAGCCCAACATCCGGCCTTCGACATGGTTCGAGACCAACTGCCGCACCACCGATTCGGAAAGCCCCCGCGCCTTGGCGACGCGCGGCACCTGGAAATAGGCCGCCGCTGGGGTGATGTCCGGATCGAGGCCGCTGGCCGAACTCGTCACCAGATCGACGGGGATGGCGGCGTTGGGATTCTCCGCATGCAGCTTGGCTGAGGCGGCACGCACGCTATCGGCCAGCTTCTTCGACGTTGGCCCCAGATTGGTGCCGGAGGAATTGGCGGCGTCATAGCCGTTTCCCGCAGCGGAGGGACGGCCGTGGAAGTAGCGCGGGCTGGCGAAGTTCTGGCCCAGAAGCTCGGAGCCGATGGTGGAGCCGTTTCGCGTGATCAGGCTGCCATTGGCTTGATGCGGGAAGAAGGCCTGTGCGGCACCGGTCATCGCCAGCGGATAGGCGATGCCGGTAATGAGCGTCATCAGCACGATCATCAGAATGGCGGGGCGGATTTGTTTCAGCATGGCATCCTCACGCAAGGCCTGTGGCGGAGACGATCATGTCGATCAGCTTGATGCCGATGAACGGCACGACCAGTCCGCCAAGCCCGTAGATAAGAAGATTGCGGCGCAATAGGCTTGCGGCGCCGACCGCGCGATAGGTCACGCCCTTCAAGGCGAGCGGGATCAGCGCCACGATGATCAGCGCGTTGAACACGATGGCCGACAGGATCGCGCTTTGCGGCGAGTGCAGGCCCATCACGTTCAGCG
The DNA here is from genome assembly GCA_036489435.1 of Rhizomicrobium sp. Taxonomy (GTDB): domain Bacteria; phylum Pseudomonadota; class Alphaproteobacteria; order Micropepsales; family Micropepsaceae; genus Rhizomicrobium. The sequence goes on from DASXFU010000002.1 coordinate 226,582, forward strand.
CCTGGAGTTCGGGATAGAACGCCACGAACATGGCGGGGATGATGGCGAAATACTTCGCCACGTCGTTGGCGATGGAGAAGGTGGTGAGCGCACCGCGCGTCATCAGCAGTTGCTTGCCGATCTCCACGATCTCGATGAGCTTGGTGGGGTCGCTGTCGAGGTCCACCATGTTGCCCGCCTCGCGCGCCGCCATGGTGCCGGTGTTCATGGCGACGCCGACATCGGCCTGGGCCAGCGCGGGCGCGTCGTTGGTGCCGTCGCCGCACATGGCGACCAGCTTGCCCTGCCCCTGCTCGTCGCGGATCAGGCGCAGCTTCATCTCGGGCGTGGCCTGGGCGAGGAAATCGTCCACGCCGGATTCGGCGGCGATGGCGGCGGCGGTGAGCGGGTTGTCGCCCGTGATCATCACGGTGCGAATGCCCATCTTGCGCAGCGCCGCGAAGCGCTCGCGGATGCCGCCCTTCACGATGTCCTTCAGATGGATGACGCCGAGCAGCTTGCGATCCTTCGCGACGGCAAGGGGCGTGCCGCCGGTTTTCGCAATGCGCTCGGCGATGGCGTTGAGTTCGGCGGCGGCGTTGTTCGGGCCCGCCCAGGCCAGCACCGCATCCACCGCGCCCTTGCGGATGGATGAGCCGTCGCTGTCCACGCCGCTGATGCGCGTCTGCGCGGAGAACGGGATGAAACTCGCGTTCATCGGCGCCATCTCGCGGGCGCGGATGCCGTATTTCTCCTTTGCCAGCACGACGATGGAGCGGCCCTCGGGCGTCTCGTCCGACAGCGAGGAAAGCTGCGCCGCATCCGCCAGTTCAAGCGCGTCCACGCCGGAGAGCGCGAAGAATTCGGTCGCCTGGCGGTTGCCGAGCGTGATGGTGCCGGTCTTGTCGAGCAGCAGGGTGTCCACATCGCCCGCCGCCTCCACCGCGCGGCCGGACATGGCGAGTACGTTGAAACGAACGAGACGATCCATGCCCGCGATGCCGATGGCGGAGAGCAATGCGCCGATGGTAGTGGGGATGAGCGTCACGAACAGGGCCACCAGCACGAGCACGCTGATGCGTCCGCCGGCATAGGCCGCGAAGCTCGGGATGCTGGCCACGGCGAAGACGAAGATGAGCGTCATGCCGGCGAGCAGGATGTTCAGCGCGATCTCGTTGGGCGTTTTCTGACGCTCGGCGCCTTCGACCAGCGCGATCATGCGGTCGAGGAAGGTGTACCCTTGCGCCGCGGTGATGCGCACCTTGATCCAGTCCGAGATCACGGTGGTGCCGCCGGTGACGGCGGAGCGGTCGCCGCCGGATTCGCGGATGACCGGCGCGGATTCGCCCGTGATCGCCGCTTCGTTGACCGAGGCCACGCCTTCGATCACCTCGCCGTCGCTGGGGATCTGGTCACCCGCCTCCACCATCACGATGTCGCCCTGCTTGAGCGACGTGGCGGGGACGAGGCGTGTGCTGGTTTTCTCGATCAGCTTGGCTTCCGTCTCGGTCTTGGCTTTGCGCAAGCTCGCGGCCTGCGCCTTGCCGCGGCCCTCGGCCACCGCTTCCGCGAAATTGGCGAACAGCACGGTGAACCAGAGCCAGAGATTGATCTGGAAGGAGAACAGCAGATGCGCCCCGCCAGTCGCCGCGTCGCGCAGGAAGAGGATGGTGGTGAGCGTGGCCACGACCTCCACCACGAACATGACCGGGTTGCGGATCATCTGGCGCGGATCGAGCTTGCGGACAGCGCCGCCGATGGCGGGGAGCAAAATCTTCGTGTCGGTGAGTGTGGCGTTCATCTGTATGCGCCTTAATGGAGGTGGCCCAGCGCCAGGTGCTCGACGATGGGGCCGAGGGCCAGCGCGGGGAAATAGGTGAGGCCGCCCACGATCAGGATCACGCCGGTGACGAGGCCGACGAACAATCCGCCATGGGTGGGGAACGTGCCCGCCGAAACCGGCACGATCTTCTTCGCGGCGAGCGAGCCCGCCACCGCCAGCATCGGCACGATCATCAGGAAGCGGCCGATGAACATCGCGGCCCCCAGCGTGGAATTGTAGAACGGCGTGTTGGCGGTGAGGCCCGCAAACGCGCTGCCGTTGTTTCCGGTGGCGGAGGTGTAAGCGTAGAGGATTTCGCTGAAGCCGTGCGGGCCTGCGTTGTTGAGGCCAGCCAATCCGGCGGGCAGCACAACGGCCAGCGCGGTGAAGCCCAGGATCGACAAGGGCAGGATGAGGATGGCCAGCATCGCCATCTTGACTTCGCGCGCCTCCAGCTTCTTGCCGAGATATTCCGGCGTGCGCCCCACCATCAGCCCAGCCACGAACATGGCGACGATGACGAAGAGCAGCATGCCATAAAGCCCGGAGCCCACGCCGCCGAAGATGATCTCGCCCAACTGGATGTTGATCATGGGAATCATGCCGCCCAGCGGCATGAAGCTGTCATGCATCGCGTTCACCGCGCCGCAGGACGCATCCGTGGTGATGGTGGCGAAGAGCGCGGAGTTGGCGATGCCGAAGCGCACCTCCTTGCCCTCCATATTGCCGCCCGCCTGCAACGCCGTGGCCGACTGGTCGATATGCATTCCCGCGAAAGCAGGATTGGCCTGCGCCTCCGCCCAATAGGCAACCGTCGCACCGCCGAGGAACAGCACCATCATCACGGCGAACACCGCCCAGCCCTGGCGCTGGTCGCCCACCATGCGGCCGAAGACGTTGGTCAGCGCCGCGCCCAGCGAGAAGATCAGGATGATCTGGAGCAGATTGGTGAGCGCGGTGGGGTTCTCGAACGGATGCGCGGAGTTTGCATTGAAGAAGCCGCCGCCATTGGTGCCCAGCATCTTGATCGCCTCCTGCGAGGCCACCGGCCCCTGCGCGATCATCTGCTTCACGCCTTCCAGCGTATGCGCCTCGGTATAGGGCAGCAGGTTCTGCGGCACGCCCTGCCACACAAAGAACAGCGCGGCGACGATGGAGAGCGGCAGCAGGACGTAGAGCGTGCAGCGCGTGAGATCGACCCAGAAATTGCCAATGCCCTTGGCCGAGCGTCGCGCGAAGCCGCGGATCAGCGCCACCGCCAGCGCGATACCCGTCGCGGCGGAGAGGAAATTGTGCACCGTGAGCCCCGCCATCTGCACGAGATAGCTCATGGTGGTTTCCGGCACGTAGGACTGCCAGTTGGTGTTGGTGACGAAGCTGATGGAGGTGTTGAACGCCAGATGCTCGCCCACCGCGGGGAAATGCTGCGGATTGAACGGCAACATCCCCTGCAAGCGCTGGATCAGGTAAAGCGACAGGAACCCCGCCAGGCTGAACGCGAACATCGCCACCGCATAGACCGTCCAATGCTGGTCGTCGTCCTCGCGCACGCCGCAGATGGCGTAGATCAGGCGCTCGAGCGGGCGCAGCACGGGGGAGAGTAACGTTCGTTTCCCAGCGAACACGGCGGTGAGATAACCGCCGAGCGGCCTGGTGATCGCGATGAGGATCAGGCAGTAGAGCCCGATCTGAATCCAGCCATTGGCCGTCATGTCAGAACCGCTCCGGGCGGATAAGGGCGTAGACGAGGTAGAAGAGGATGCCGGCCGTCACGGCGGCCGCGAGCGCGGTATCGAACATGGTCAGAGCCGGTCGCAGGCGAAGGTGTAGGCTATGCCCACGCCGAACAGCGCCGTGCCGCCTAGAATGAAGAGAAGATCGAGCATGTCCGGATTTCCCGTGTTACAGGCGGGAATGTCGGCGGGAACCCGTATAGATTCGAGGGCGGGTGTGGCCCCAACCTTCTATAGATTTCATATAGATATAAGGCCTTGTGGAATCCGGCGCTGACCGCGAGAATGGACCGTTCACGGACTTCCTGGGGATATCACATGACATCGAAATTCTGGCTGGCCGGATTGGCCCTGCTCGCGCTGGCTGCGGGGAGTTCCACGGCGAGCGCGCAGGTCGCCCCGGGCTTCTCGGTCTACCGCTTCATTCCCTATCTCACGAGCCGCGCGGCCGACGAGTCCGAGCATCTGCCGAACGTGGTTTATACCGGCCAAAGCGGCACGATGTTCTGCTCCACCTCGGCGGACAACCTCGTCTACTTCTGCAAGGTGGAAGTGAACATCGTGGTGTCGAATTACCTGGCGCCGCCTGCCGGCCCGGTGAACCAGACGATGATGATCGGCGGCATGCCGCCCACCAGCACCATGGTCGGCGGGCGGGTAAATGAGTTCACCTTCTCCGGCAATTTCGAGGGCGTGCAGTTCGCGACCGGCGGCAACCTTTCCGCCGATTGCTCGCAGCAGGACAACATCGCGAGCGGCACGCGCTGCTACATCGTGGTGTCCTATCCGGACTTCCTGCCGGTGAACTGCGAATGGAATTACGACGCGAATTCGACCTATCTCGACATCACGCGCAAGGAGCCCAACGGCCCCTGCTGGCCGCAAGCCCCCTACACAAAGGGCGCGACCAAGAACATGACGCCGATGCGCTTCCGCTTCAGCGGCGATTTTTTCGGCCTGGTGTCGGATTTCAACACCTGGCTGGCGGCGAACAAGACCGTGATCCGCACCAACCCGGCGAAGTGATCGGGTTCGTTACGCCCCCCCCCAAAAAACGTCATGGCCGGGACTTGCCCGGCCATGACGTTGCAGAGGTGTCAGGCGGAGATTTAGACGGCGATAGCCTTACCGCTCCCAACCATGATTGCGCGCCTTGTCGTGGCGCATGTCGTGATAGTGCTCGGCGTGCGCCGCGCGATAAGCCGCGAGATCCTCGCGATGGGCCCAGCGGTGCCAGTGATGGTCGTTGTCCCAATAGCCGTCGTTGTAGCCGACCGCGACATTGCCGAAGTCGATCGAAACGCCGACCGCGGCGGACGCCGGCGCCGCGACCGAAACGGCCGACAACGCCAAGGCGGACGCAACCAAAGCGGCTTTGATGGTTTTCATGGTGCTTTTCTCCGGAGAAGTATTTCGCCCTACGACATAACGGGGAGCGGGCCGGATAGTTCCCGGATTGGGACGGGGATTAAATTCAATACAAACCGTCATGGCCGGGCTTGTCCCGGCCACCCATAAACGCGGTCTTTGCAGAAGAAGATGATGACGGTCACCGCTCTTTCTTTTTCCACTGCGGGTATGGGTGGCCGGCCCGGCGTGCTTCGCACGCCCATCGACAATTGCGCGGCGAAGCCGCGCGGGCCCGGCCATGACGGTGAGAGAGTGTGCTGAAGGGCGGAGCAAGAATGCGTGCGGAGACACAACTCTGATGCAAGCGCCCCCGCTCGGGAAGCGGCTGGGCCTATCGAATTGAATGTCTGTAAAATCCTGCGAAGCGCCGTCAGGCGCGAAGCAGGATGGTCGGAGAGAGAGGATTCGAACCTCCGGCCCCTAGCTCCCGAAGCTAGTGCTCTACCAGGCTGAGCTACTCTCCGCTGCCTTGGAGGGGGGCCTTATAACGATGGCCTCCCGGGGGTGCAACCCGGCTCTGTGCCCAGCCCCCTTAACATGATTGTCCCGGTGTTTTTGCAAGCGTCCGGTCCTTGAAGGCCGGGCAGGCGGCTGGAAGGATCGTACCCATGATCCTCGTCGGCCAATATGATTCACCCTACACCCGCCGGGTCGCCATCTCGCTGATGGTGCTGGGCCTCCCTTATGAACACGACACCCGCTCGGTCTTTGGCGATTTCGACTCCATGCGGACGATCAATCCGCTGGGCCGCATTCCCTCCCTGGTGCTGGATGACGGCACGGTGCTGATCGATTCCGCCGCCATCCTGGACTGGCTGGACGAAAGCGTGGGCCCTGCCCGCGCGCTCTTGCCGCCCAGCGGCCGCGCCCGCCGCCAAGCGCTGCAACGCATCGCGCTGGCCAATGGCGCGGTGGACAAGATCGGCGGCGGCGCCAATTACGAGCGGCTGATCCGCCCCGCCCGCTATCGCTGGCCGGAATGGATCGCCCGCTGCACCACCCAGGGCCTGGGTGCTTTGGCCGCGCTGGAGGCCCTGGATTGGCCGGACGACGCGGCTCTCGACCAGGCCCTCATCACAACCGGCTGCGCGCTGGACTACATCGCCGTCACCGCGCCGGAAATCTATGCTCAGAGCCCCCACCCCAGGCTGGATCGCCTCCTCGCCACCCTGCGCCGGCGCCCGGAATTCGAGGCCACATCCTTCACGGATTACGCCGTTCCGCGGGGGTAACAAGCGTTGAAAGCCCGAACCCGACCCCTTATGGTCCGCGCCCTTCCCTGATGGGGCGTCGCCAAGCGGTAAGGCACCGGATTTTGATTCCGGCATTCGGAGGTTCGATCCCTCCCGCCCCAGCCAGCCTACGATCGCGATAGCGAGGCGGAGGTTGGCCTCCCGAAGCTCCAAAGGAGCGTAGGGAGGCTGGTTGCCGCGGTCGATACGCTGTCGCTATCGATCGGTTGGCGGGCCAACCTTATTTTCCCACCGTTCTCGGCGCCGTCTCCTGACCTTTCAGCAGATTGGGCACGAAGGATTCGCTGAAGCCCGACAGGAAGCAGAAGAACAGCTCCGTATAGTGGTCGCTGGACTCCGCGAAGTTCAGCGCCACGCGGGATTTGATGGCGAGGTAGCAGGCGGTGCCCGCGATCATGCCCACCAGCACGCGCGAGGCGCCCGCCGTCCAATGCACCAGCGCCGTGTCATCCACATCGATGGGGATTGTCTGCTGGTTGAGGATGACGGAGAACAGCGCGCCCGTGCCGCCAAAGGCGATGACTTGCAGCCAGAGCAGCGCGTCGTCCGCCGGCCGGAACGGCAGGCAGGCGAGGAAGATCAGCCACAGCACCGTCACCGCGATGGCGCCCGACCACACGTAATGCAGCCGCGCGGCGGAGCGCGCCCGGTCGCTCAGTTGCGCGATCACCCGCGTCACGCTGGCCAGCGCCTCGGCCGGATGGCTCGCCATGCATTGGTCCACCGCGACGGCGAGTTGCGCGAAGGTTTGGCGCTTCACGCGCATCACATTGGGGCAGAGGTTTATCGCGCGGCTGAGCAGCGCGCTGACCTGCGGATTGCCGTCGAGCTCGGTGGTGTTGCCCTCGATCTGCAACGCGCCGCCGGTGACGTAGACGATGTAGTGCGGATAGTGGGAGTAGATCACTTCGATCAGCCGCCCGTGCCGGTCCACCCCGCCCACGCGGTAACTCGCATGCGGCAGGTCCGCGCCGGATTGCGTGCGCTCGCGCAACTCCGCCGCTGTCGGCAACGGCGCCGCCACCTGCGGAGTTTTTCCCCGCCACCAATCGCGCAAACCCATATTCGTCACTCCAATCGTGACGAGTGTGAGGCATTTTCGGACACGCCACAATGTTCAGGACGGACGCATAAGTATTCGCGCTTCATATTAACAATACAGATAACCGGGCCGCTTGTTGTGGATAGCAACGCGCGCGGCGTGGCCTTTCGCGGCCGTCAGCCGACAATGGGCGTGCTTTGGGGGCCTGATTCATGAGCGCAGCACTCGACGTCGCCATCGGACTGATCCTGATGTATCTCGTGCTGAGCCTGTTCTGCACGACGATCAACGAATTCATCTCCGGTTTTTTGAGTTTGCGCGCGCGCACGCTGCAAAAAGCCTTGACGCAATTGCTCGACGATCCGCGGCTGAAGACGCTTTTCTACAATCACGGCCTTATCGATGGATCGAAAATCGCGGCCAGCGGCGGCTCCAAAACGACGACGCCGACGGTCGCATTGGCCCCCCTCCCCCCGGCGGGCACAGCGCCGCCGCCGGCGGCCCAGCAAGCGCTGCCGGCCCAACAAGCAACGGCGCAGCCACAAACCAGCATCTGGAGTTGGCTGCCCTGGAAGGTGAATCATCCGTCTTATCTGGAGTCCGGCACCGTGGCGTCCGCCATGGTGGGGACGTTGCTGGGCTATGTAGATCCCACCCAGCCGCTGCCCGTGACGGCGACGATCGACGATCTGAAGGCGGCGGTCGACAGGCTGCCGGTCAACAGCAACATCCGCGATGTGCTGAGCGGTTGCCTCGTCGAGGCAGGCACGAGCATCGAGGATTTCCGCGACAACGTCGCCAACTGGTTCGACCACGCCATGGAGCGCCTGTCCGGCTCCTATAAGCGCTTCGTGCAGATCATCTCGTTCGGGGTCTGCCTGGTGGTTGCCTGCGCTTTCAATGCCGACACGCTGAACGTCGCCAACTATCTCTGGCGCGATCCGACCTTGAGCAATGAAATCGCCCAGAGCGCGGCCGGCATGGCCAAAAACCCAAATGTGGGCCAAATCGCCACCGGTGCGTCCCAACCGGAGCTTCGGGCGGCCGGTTGCACTGCACCGGCGAAAATGGCGGCTTCCAAATCGAACAGCACAACGCCGGACGCACCCGATTTGGCGGGCTCAATCGACAGACTATGCGCGTTGAATGCGGAGTTGCGTCCGCTCCCAATCGGCTGGATCACCCCCTTGTCCTGGTGTCCTTTCCCGTACTTAAAATTGTTCGGCCTTCTTATGACCGCTATCGCGCTCACGCTCGGCGCGCCGTTCTGGTTCGATCTGCTCCAGCAATTCGTCAATATTCGCCTGACCGGCAACAAACCCGATCCGGCGAACAAGACGTGACGCCGGCCGCGCTCACGGGAAGATCAAGCTGATCGTCTCGGCCACGCAGGCGGGCTTGGTTTGGCCGTCGATCTCGATGGTCACTTCGTTGACCATTTCGAGGCCGCCGGAGCGCGGCGTGACGGAGATCAGCTTCTGGCGAGCGCGGACGCGGCTGCCCACCGGCACCATGTTGATGAAGCGCACTTTGTTCGACCCGTAATTGATGCCGCGGCTGACGCCGGTGATGGCGAGGATCTGCGCGCCCAGAAAGGGGATCAGCGAGAGCGTGAGATAGCCATGCGCGATGGTCTTGCCGCCCGGCATCAGCGCCTTGGCGCGCTCGACGTCGACATGGATCCATTGATGGTCGCCGGTGGCGTCGGCGAATTTGTTGATGCGGTCCTGGTCGATCTCGACCCAATCCGACACGCCGATCTCCTGCCCAATCAGCTTGGACAGATCGTCATAGGAAACGGTTTGCATGGTGATCTCCGATGGGTGAAGGGGTTCAGACGATGCGGGATTCGCGTTTGCCCCAATAGCGGTCGCGGATCAGCCGCTTGTAGAGCTTGCCGGTGGCGTGGCGCGGCAGTTCGCGCTCGAAATCGACCGAGCGCGGGCATTTGAGGGGCGACAACCGCTCGCGGCAGAAGGCGAGCAGCTCCTCGGCCAATGCGGGGCCGGCTTCGCTCCAGTTGGCGGGCTGGACGACAGCTTTCACTTCCTCGCCGAAATCCTCGTTGGGCACGCCGATCACCGCCACGTCTGCCACGGCGGGATGGCCGATCAGCACGTTCTCCGCTTCCTGCGGATAGATGTTGACGCCGCCGGAGATGATCATGAAGGCCTTGCGGTCGGTGAGATAGAGGAAACCGTCCGCATCCAGCTTGCCGACATCGCCGAGCGTGGACCATGTGTCGTGCGCGGGGTGGCGCGACTCCGCCGTCTTCTTCTTGTCGTTGTGGTATTCGAATTGCGACTGGCTTTCGAAATAGATCGTGCCTTCCTCGCCCGCCGGCAATTCGTTGCCTTCGTCGTCGCAAATGTGGATCGGTCCCAGCAGCGTCTTGCCCACGGTGCCGGGATGCGTCAGCCAATCGGCGCTGCCGACATAGCAGAAGCCGTTGCCCTCGGTGCCTGCGTAATATTCGTGGATCACCGGGCCCCACCACTCGATCATCTTGCGCTTGACCTCGATGGGGCATGGCGCCGCCGCATGGATCGCGGACTTCATCGACGACACGTCGTATTTCAGGCGCGCGGCGTCCGGCAGCTTCAGCATGCGCACGAACATGGTGGGCACCCATTGGCTCGCATTCGCCTTGTATCGTTCGATATGGCCGAGCGCTGCTTCCGCCTCGAAATGCTCCATCACGATCACGGTGCCGCCGAGGCGATGGATCGTCATGCAATAGCGCAAGGGGGCCGCGTGATAGAGCGGCGCGGGCGAGAGATAGATGGACTCCGCGCTCAGCCCGAACAACGCCTGCACGATCATGATCAACGGATTGGGCGCGTCGATCGCCATGCCGGAGAGCGGCACGCGCACGCCCTTGGGCCTGCCCGTGGTGCCGGAGGAATAGAGCATGTCGGCGCCGGCGGTCTCGTCCGCGATGCGCGAGGTGGGCATCGCGCCCGCCGCCGCTTCCCAACCCTCATAACCGGGGATCACTCCCCCGACTGAGAACAACTTGACCTGCGGCAGGAGAGCGGCCACTTCCTCACCCATCTTCGCCAGGCCGCGCGACACGAACAGGACTTTCGCGCCGCAATCCTTGGCGATGTATTCCACTTCACCCGCCGTCAACCGCGAGGACACGCAGGTGTAATAAAGCCCGGCGCGCTGGGCCGCCCAGCAGATGGGCAGGAAATCGATATTGTTCTCCATGAAGATCGCCACGCCGTCGCCCGGTTTCAGCCCGAGCTTGCGGAACAAATGCGCGCCCTGGTTGGAGCGGTCCTCGAGCTGGCGATAGCTGAGCGTCTCGCCGGTCTCCGCCATGATGACCGCGGGCTTGTCCGGCGTGTGTTGTACGATGACGGCAGGATGCACGGCGTTTACCTCGAATGGCTTTGATCCAATTTACGAAATGACAGCGCTGGCGCAACCGGCGTGTTGACGGTGGGGCGCATGGGCCGCAAGCTTCGGCCATGATTGAACCGGTCCGCAAGCTCGCACCCATGCCGGATGGCGCGATGTCCTATCTCGAATGGGCCGCGCCGGGACCTTTGCTGCATTTCGCACATGCAACAGGGTTCAACGCGCAGACCTACAAGACCCTGCTGGCGCCGCTGGCCGAGCGTTTCCATATCCATGCCAGCGACGCGCGTGGGCACGGCCTCACGGTAATGGGCACATCGCTCGGCCAGCCCAAGGGCTGGACGATCTATCGCGACGACCTGCTGCGCTTCCTGGACGATATCGGCGGCAAGCCGCTGATCCTGGTGGGTCACTCGATGGGCGCGGTGACGAGCCTGTTCCTCGCCGCCGCGCGGCCGGAGCTGGTGCGCGGCTTGGTGCTGATCGAGCCCGTGCTGGTGCCGGGAATGGCGTTGCGCCTCGACATGCTGCTGCACCGGTTGCATCTGAAGCGCATGGAGCCCGCGCTGGCCGACCGCGCCGCGCGCCGCCGCGACACGTTCGACTCCATCGACGCCGCCTACGCCGCCTATCACGGCCGCGGCGCCTTCGCGACCTGGCCCGATGCGATGCTGCACGACTATCTCGAGGGCGGCATGATCCTCGACACGCGCGAAGGCCGCGCCCATCTCACCTGCACGCCCGCCTGGGAAGCCGCCACCTTCCGCGGCGCACCGCTCGACGCCGCCAAACTCTCCCGCCGCGTGCAATGCCCGGTGACGCTCATCCACGGCACGCGCGGCACGACGCCCACGAGCGAAGTGAAACGCTTCCTCGACGGCCATCCCAAGACGCGTGTCGTAAAGGTCGAAGGCGCGACGCATTTCCTGCCGATGGAATTCCCCGAAGTCGTGCGCGAGGAAATCCACCTGCTGGCCGATCATCTGCGCCCGCACGTAGCAACCGCGAAAGCGGCTTAGTCCGACAGCCGCTTATCCAGTCGCGTGAGGATATCGGCGGGCGTGAACCCGAGCGCTTCCAGCCTCCCCGAGCGCGCAAACAGCGCGAGGCCCGCCAGCGCGGCGGCGATCAGCACCACGTCGGCTTGCGCTTCGGGGCTGTCGGCGGGGTTGTTGGCGGCGTCGGAGAGCGCGCGCAAGGCCGCGATCAGCCGGCCGTTGAAGAGACGTTCGGTATCGCCGCTGCCCGCTTCGGCAGGCAAAGCGGAGGACGCCGCGGCGATGGTTTCCGTCTTGCTGAGATGATCGAGCGCGGCAGCGGCGGCGGCGCCCAACCCGCCACCCGCCTCGCGCATGGCGCGCGACAACGCCGAAAGATCGTCGGAGGCGAGCGCGATCAGCAGCTCATCCTTGTCGCGAAAATAGCCGTAGAGCGCGGCCGGCGCGAAACCGGCTTCGGCGGCGACTGCGCGCAGCGAGAACTCCCGCGCGCCATCGCGCTCCGCAACCCGCCGTGCGGCGCCCAGAATCGATGCCTTCGTCGCGCCATGCTCCTTGGCGCGCCGCTCCGCGCGATGTTGCGTGACCGAATCCATGGAACAACGCTAGCGCGATTCGCGGGAGCGTTTATTTCGGCAACATCTTGAAGGAGCTGAAATAGACGGCGGCGTCACCGGAGGTGAGAGCATCCTGGCTCTGCGAAGCCGGTACCGCGGCCATGACGATGTAGATGTGCGGCACCATGTAATAGACCCGCGTGCGCACCATGAGGCCGCTGGCGGTCGAAATCGAATCGCGACCAGCGCCGCCCGGCACGTTGAAAGAGGATACCGTCAAAACGGTGCGTTCCTTCAATATGCCGTTCATGGCATTCTGCGCGGTCAGCTCGGCATCGGTGGGCGCGCCGCCGTTCGCGGTCGTGTAATCGGAGGTCGTGATCCCGAAGATCAGCGTGCCCTCAGAAGTGGAAATAAAGCTCGAAGGCACGGTTCCGCGCGGCGTGTCGACGGAGCTGTCGGCGCGCGTGGGCTTGTCCGGAAGACTCACGGAGAAGCCGAGGTCGCCGTAAGAATAACTCTGCCAGGCCGGCGCCTGGGCCGCGGCCGGCGTGAAAACCGCCAGCATCCCCGCCAAAACAGAAAAAAGAACCGCGCGCATCCCTGCCCTCCCCATACGATGGAGAGAAGGTTACAGCCAAATGCGTCCGAAGGCGATGCTGGCGCCATTCGCGCGGCGGCCTATCTCGGCAGCAGCGTGAAGGAGTTGAAATAGGTCGCGGCGGCGCCGGTGGTGAGGAAATTCTGGCTTTGCGAATCCGGTATCGCGGCCATGACGATGAAAAGGCGCGGCGTCACATAATAGATGCGCGTGCGCACCATGAGGCCGTTGGCGCTCGATATGGATTCCCGCCCCCCGCCGTCCGGCACGTCGAAGGAGGACTGGGTCAGCACGGTGCGGCCCTGCAACACGCCGTTCATCGCGTTTTGCGCGGTGGTGCCTCCGTCCTGCGGCGCGCCACCGGTCGCGGTGGTGTAGTTGGACGTCTTGAGTCCGAACACCAGGGCGCCGTAGCTGGAGGAAATGAACGACGAAGGCATTGTTCCGCGCGGCGTGACGACAGGGTCGTCATTGCGTTGCGGCGCAACGGGAAGCTGAATGGAATAGCCGAGCTCGGCGTAGGTATAGGTCTGCCAGGCTGGCGCCTGCGCCACAGCCGGCGTGAAAACCGCCAGCATCCCCGCGACAAAAGCCAAAAGAACCGCGCGCATCCCCGTCCTCCCCAACAGACGGAGCGAAGGGTACAGCGAATTGCGTGTGATGGCGAATGACGCCGGTCAAAGGCACTGTTACAGTTTGGAACCGACCTACCACAGAACACTCAGGCCAAGAACCTCGACCAGAAAGCAGAGAGCCCACATAACTATCGGGCCTGATGCGCCCTCGAACGTGAACCCCAGCCCGCTGATTTTAATCTTGCCCTCGGTCGTTCGAAAAAGTGACACCACCACAACCCCGCCCAACATGGCCACGGGGAGGCCGATTAGCGCTCTAAAATGTTCAATTTCAAGAGTTCCGAGTCGCGGGTCGTTCCATTCTCGAGCGATAAACAAAGCGCCCAAAGCCAGCGCGCCTAGAGCACCGGCCCAAGCAGTAAAAAACGTAAGATAGTTTGTATCTGGCACGCCCTTATCGGTATGCACTTCTGTTTCCCCCGGCACCTTTTTCCTCCTTGCCCCGGAAAAGTTGTGTCAGAATACCTACATGCCCAAGAAGCCCCAAGGCTAGACCGTTCCGGAGCGCGTGTTTGAGGGACTCAAACACACGGCGCCCGATGGCATGTGCGATGATTGTATAGCGGCGATAGAACACATATCGCCCAGAAATCAGGTGAACCCAGAAGTTCATCAACCACGTCCACATGGTCGCGCTCTACACGGTTTGGTATAATTACACGCGGATCAATTCGGCAGTTCGGATGGCGCCGGCTATGGCCGCCGGCATTTCAGACCGCCTTTGGGATGTCGCCGATCTGGTCCGGCTGGTCGAAGCATACGAAGCCAAGCCGGTCAAACTGTAACAGTGCCCGGTCAAAGGCCCAATTGACGCGCCGTCAAGTCGCGGAGGATTTCCTCACTACCACCACCGATGGCATTCACGCGGACTTCGCGGTAGATGCGCTCCACGCGGCTGCCGCGCATGTAGCCGGCGCCGCCCAGGATTTGCATCGCCTCGCGGGCGCAGAATTCCAAGGTCAACGTGGCCTGCACCTTCAGCATCGCGAGGTCGGCGGCGGGGCGTTCGCCCTGCATCACGCGCCAGGCGCACATTTCGAGATAGGCGGTCGTTGCGTTGATCTGGCGCAGCATCTCCGCGATCTTGTGACGGATCACCTGATGATCGGCGAGACGCTTGCCGAAGGTGGTGCGCTCCTGCGCCCATTTCACGGCCTCTTCCAGGCACACCCGCGCCGAGCCGCAGGCGCCGGCCGCCATGCCCAGCCGCTCGCCGTTGAAATTGTGCATGATGCCGAGGAAGCCCTGGTTCTCCGGGCCGATGAGATTCTCCGCCGGCACGCGCACGGTGTCGAAGTAAACCGCCGCGGTATCCGACGCCCACCAGCCCTGCTTCTTGAGCAAGGTGCGCGAGACGCCCGGCCGGTCCGCCTCGATCAGGATGAGGGATATGCCGGCGAGCCCTTCGCCACCAGTGCGCACGGCCGTGGTGAAGTAATCCGCCCGCATGCCGCCGGTGATGAACATCTTCGAGCCGTCGACGATGAAATCGCTGCCGTCGTGGCGTGCGCGGGTTTTGATCTGCGCCACGTCCGATCCGCCGGAGGGTTCAGTGATGGCGAGGCTGATATGCTTGTCGCCGGCTAGCACCGCGGGCGCGATGCGCTGCTTCATCTCCGCGCTCCCCGCCGCCAGGATGGGCGGCAGGCCGATGCCATGCACCATCAAGCTGGCGCCGACGCCGCCCGCGCCGATGCGCGACATCTCCTCGCTCGTCACGATGCCGTGGAAGCGGTCGAGCCCTTCGGAGATGCCGCCATACTCTTCCGGATAGCCCATCCGGGTGAGGCCGAATTCCGACGCGACCTTGTAGAGCGAAAGCGGGATCTCACCCGCTTCCTCCCATTCGTCCACGAAAGGCACGATCTCGCGCTCGATGAAGCGGCGCAGCTCGCGCCGCCAGGCGTGATGCGTTTCCTGCAGGAACGGCGAAGGCGGCCGCGTCGAGTCGAAATCGATCGTCTGGCCCTTAGGCATCGATCACTTCGGGCATTTGGCCTTGTTGGCGTCGCTGCGCATGCAATAGGCGGCCTGCGCGCCATGGAACTCGTTCACCACCTTCTCCTCCTGGTCGACGCTCGAGTCGAACAGCTTGTTGGAGGTGGCGGCCTGATCCTTGAAGGCGGCGATCTTGTCGGCGTCCTTGTCCTTGTCGAGACCGGCCATGCCGGCCTTGGCCTGCTGGGTCTGGCCATCGAGGCAGGAGCGGTAGGTCTTCAGATCGCCCTGCCAGTTCTTGATGTCCGTGAAGGCATCGTGCAGCGCGGTTTCCGCATCGGGGATGGACTTGCTGCGCATATCCGCCTGCGAGGGCATTGCGGGGGCGAAGGGAACACTTCCGCAGGCGCTCTGCGCCCAGACCGGCGCGGTGGAGGCCAGGAGGAAAGACAGGACAAGCCCAAGCTTCGGCGACATGCGGATACTCCCCACAGGTGAATTGACCGGGCGGGAGTGAAGCACAGATCGCGCGCCCAGATAAAGCGCCCACTAGACCTCTGCGGCATAGGGTGGCGCGGGGTCGTACTGCATGGCCCGCTGCACCATCCGCGCCAGAGCCGGGGTGTGGAGCTGGCCGGTTAACCAGAGCGCCATGTCGATTCCCGCCGAAACGCCAGCGGCCGTGACCACATTACCGTCGCGGACATATCGCACATTATCGAGAACCTCCGCCGCCTCGCCGCGCTGACGAAGCTGCTCCACGAAGCCCCAATGGGTCGTGACGCGCTTGCCTTTCGCGGGCCCTGCGGCGGTAAGCAGCAGCGCGCCCGTACACACGCTTGTGATCCAGCGGCATTGGGCGGCGGTCGCGGCGATCCAGGCCAGAAGCTGCTCGTTCTTCGCTTCGCGGCGCGTGCCCTGCCCGCCCGGAATGAGCAGCACGTCGAGCGGCGGACAATCGGCGGTCGTCACATCCGGCAGCACACGCATCGCCTTGGCGCAATGCACCGGCTCCATCTTTTCGGCCACGAGGATGACGTTGTGCGCCCTCTCCTTACCAAGATGCGTCTTGTTCAAACGGTTGGAGACTTCGTTGATCATCGTGAAGACCTCCCATGGGCCGACGAAATCCAATTCCTCCGCGTCGTCGAAAACCAGGATGCCGATGGTGGATGTCATGGCGAAATCTCCTTTTGCGCGAAACGGGCGCGGAATGAGGATGGCGCGACCTTGAGATGGCGCTGGAAGGCGCGGCGCATGCGCTCCTCCGAGCCGAAGCCGCTATCGGCCGCGATGGTCTGCACCGGAAGGTCCGAGGCGGTGAGCAGTCGGCGCGCGGCATCCAGCCTTGCGCGGGCGACGTAGGCGGCGGGCGTCTCGCCCGTCTCCTTGCGGAAGAGCCGCGCGAAGCTGCGCTCGCTCATAGCGGCGCGCGCGGCGAGCGTGCCGACATCCAGCGGACCGGCGACATGTTCCGGAATCCAGCGCAGCAGGCTCGCCAGTTTGCCCTTGGGTCTGGATTGCGCGGTGAGATGCGCGCTGAATTGCGATTGTCCGCCGGGCCGCATGACGAACATCACGTGGCGGCGCGCGATGGCGAGCGCCATGTCGTCGCCCCAATCCTCCCGCACCAGCGCCAGCGCGAGATCCATGCCGGCGGTGACACCAGCGGAGGTCCAGATCTTGCCGTCGTTCACATAGAGCGCATCGGGCTCGACCGTCACGTGCGGGAAGAGTCTCGCGAGAAGCTTCACGGAGCGCCAATGCGTGGTGGCGCGCTTGCCGTTCAACAACCCGGCTGAGGCGAGAAAGAACGCGCCGGTGCAGATGGAGACTACGCGCCGCGCCCGCTTCGCACCATCGCGCACCGCTTGCATCATGGCGGGGTCGGCGAGCGCTGCGCGTATCTCGCCGCCCGCGATCATTAAAGTGTCGATCTTCGTGGGCAGATCGGCATAAGCGCCATCCGCGTCCAGCCGCAATCCGCCGGAGCTCGTAATGGGGCCCTTCTTCTCCGCCAGCAGCGTCAGCGCATAGGCGGGAGATGGCCGCTCGCTGTTCACGGCCGCAAGAATTTGCATCGGACCCACGACGTCGAGGATCTGCATGTTCTTGAAAGTGAGCATGACGACGGTTTTCATGGGGCCAATCTAGCCCCGCGGCGGCTTGGCGGAAATGACAATCAGCCCACTTTTCCTGCCAACGACACCGCGAACCCCGGCACCGCCTGCCCCGCCTCGCTGCGCGGCGAGCAGGCAACGAGACCGGAAACCTCCAGCCCGGCTTTCTCGGCCTCTTGGCGCAGGTAGCTTTCCGAATGCCGCCAACGCCGCTTCGGGCCGAGCGCGAAGCCCTCGCCGTCCTGGCTCTCCACGGTGAACAGGAAATGGCCGTCCGCCGCCAGCGCGCGCGCCGCGCCCGCGAAGACCGGCGCGAGATCGCCCAGATAGACCAGCGTGTCGGCGGCGAGGATGAGGTCGTAACGAACCGCCCCATCCAGCGTGGTCTCGATATCCGCCACTGCGAGCGCATCATAGATGCCGCGCGCCCGCGCTTTCTCGATCATCCGCGGGCTGAGATCGATCCCGTCCAGCCGCGCCGCCACATCGCGGAAAGCGGCGCCACTCAAGCCCGTGCCGCAGCCGAGATCGAGGATGGACAATCCCTCCGCCGCGATGGTCAGGTCGAACAGCTCGCGCAAGATCTGCGGCGCGCGATAGCCGAGCTGGCCGATCATCCGCGTGTCGTAATCGCTGGAGAACTGGTCGAAGAGATGGCGCACATATCGCGCATTGGAGCGTGGCGCGGCTTTCATCGCCTCGGCCTCTGCCGTCACGGCCTCGTCCGCGAACGCCTCCAGCGCCTTCTCCGGCTCACCCGCTTCCAGCCAAGCATGCGCGAGACCGCGCCGCGCGTCGTCGCTCTGCGGATCGATCCGCAACGCCCGCTGGAATTCGCCGATTGCGGTGGGAAGCAAGCCGACACCCAGCATCGCTTCGCCCAATGCAACGGCGACGACAGCGACATCCGGATGCAATGCCGCAGCCTCGCGCGCAACAACGATAGCGCCTTGCTTGTCTCCAGAAGCTATGAGTGCGCGCGCGAGTGTGACCTGAGCGAGCAAACCACCGCGGCCATCGCTCAATAATGCGCGAAGATATCCGACAGCTTCAGCCGAGCGGTTCTCGGCTATCAATCGCTCCGCAGTTTCAATCACGTCGAAGTACATTATAAATCACGCTAACTCTGTCTCATGCGATCGCCATCGCGTCGCGGACCATCGGGCGGCGTTGCGTCAGGCGGCCTCGCCGCTGAAGGCTGCGCCGGCCCGGATGAAGATGAGCGGGGACTCGATGTGTTGCCGATGGCAAATCCGGAAATTCCCGCAAGCAGCGGCAATCCGGCGTCCGGTGTTATCACCTTCAAATAAAGCAGGAGGCCAATGAGCCACGCGACGAACAACGCGACATAGACACGACCGAAATTCTGTGCGACCGAAACTATCGAATCCTTTATATCAGACAAGCTTTGCAGGAAATCTCGGCGCTCATCTTTGGAGGCCAGGAATCCCCAGCTCCAATGTTCGAGGAGTATGCCGTCAAACAGTGATTGTTTAATTGAGAACCAGAGAAACGCCCCCGTTATTGATAGCAAAGCGAAAAACAGGATACCCACCACAAAATAGCTAAACATCGATCTATCCTCAATTAAGTAGTATCCTCATCTTAGCATACATTTTCCGTTGTTGATCACCACCACGTCACGTTCCTTCAGCTTGCAGCGGAAGGAGACGACCGAACCGTCCACCCACATCTCCGTCACGATGGTTTCACCGGGGAAGACGGGCGAAGAGAAGCGCACGTCGAAGCCCGTGATCTTCGCCGCATCATATTTGCAGACGGTGGAGATGATGGCGCGGCAGGCCGTGCCGTAAGTGCAGAGGCCGTGCAAGATCGGGCGCGGGAAGCCCGCCATCCTGGCGATCTTGGGATCGCGATGCAGCGGATTGCGATCCCCTGAAAGCGCATAGATGAACGCCTGATCGGGCCGCGTGTCGCAATCGTGCACGAGGTCCGGCGCGCGGGTGGGCAGCACATGCGGCTCGGGCGCGCCGTCCTTGGGCCCGCCGAAGCCGCCGTCGCCGCGCGCGAAGGTGCTCGATACCAGCGTGCAGAGCTTGTCGCCGCTCGCCTTCTCGCGCATCACGCGCTCGGTCACCAGCACAGCGCCCTTGTCCTTGCCCTTGTCGAACACGCCGAGCACGCGCTCATCCGCGATCACTTCGGCGGCGGAGGGCAGCGGCTTGTGCATGGTGATGCGCTGCTCGCCATGCACCACCATCAGATAGTTGATCCCCGAGCGCGCCATGGTGCTCGACTGGCCCCAGCCGATGACGGTGGCCATGGTGGGCACTGTGCGCAGGTCGTTCTCATAGCAGAACGGCAGCTCGGCCTCGTTCATGGGATCGCGCATGAAGCCCACGCCCAGCGCGTAGAGCATGGTTTCGCGGTCGGTATATTTGGACTCGATGCCGGTGGATGTGGCCTGCATCAGCTCGTCGTAATTGATGGGCATTTGGGCTTCCCTTGCGTAAATCTGGCGCGGAGTAGAGCGCCGAACGCGGGAGTGGTAAAGAGGGCGCAACGAAACCGGGAGAACGCCATGGCCTATCGCTGCTTCAACATCGAGATCGCGGACCATATCGCGCATATCCAGCTCAAGCGCGGCGATGAGCTCAACACCATGGTGCCGGAATTCTGGCGCGAGCTGCCGGAGATCGTGCGCGACATCGACGCCAACGCCAAAGCACGGGTGATCGTCATCTCCTCCACCGGCAAGCATTTCTCCGGCGGCATGGATTTGTCGGTGTTTACGTCGGGTCAATCGCAAGGCACCGCCGCCGCGGCCTCGAAAGACGAGCGCGGCCGCACGCGCGCCAACCTCCGCCTCGGCATCCTCGACATCCAGGAGACCTTCAACGTGCTGGAGCGCGCGCGCATGCCGGTGCTGATGGCCATCCAGGGCGGTTGCGTCGGCGGCGCGGTGGACTTTGCCACCGCCTGCGACTGCCGCTATGCGACGGAAGACGCGTTCTTCGTCATCCAGGAAATCAATATCGGCATGACGGCCGATGTCGGCACCTTCCCGCGCCTCTGCCACTTGATGCCCGAGGGCATGGTGAAGGAGCTTGCGTATTCCGGCCGCCGCCTGCCCGCGAAGAAGGCGCTGGCGTTTGGCCTCGTCAACGAAGTCTTCGCCACGCAGGACGAGATGCTGAAGCAAGTCTTCGCGCTGGCGAAGGAGATCGCGGAGAAATCACCGCTCGCCGTCCACGGCTCCAAGGTGATGATCAACTACGCCCGCGACCACTCCACGGCGGACGGCCTCGACTACATCGCCACCTGGCAAGCCGGCATGTACAACCCGGAAGTCGACATGCGCGAAAGCTTCGTCGCCAAGGCGGAGAAACGCACGGCCCAGTTCGGCGATCTGCTGCCTTTACGCAAAGGCCTCGGCGCGGTTTGATATCTTTTTTCACCTCCCACCTGCGGGGAGATGAATGCTCACCATCACGGCCGCAGGACTTTCACGCTGAGATTGACCTGTCCCGAATAGCTCGTGGATGTGAAGTTCAGATTGCCCGCGGCCGTCGACCAGGTGCCGCCACCCGCGCCGCCCAGAAGGTCGGTGACGTAGAGCGTCGTGGTGGTGTGGTCCTGATAGGCGATGGCGGTGGCGAAGATCTGTCCGCCCGGCGAGGCGATCGTGACTTGCGCCGCGGAGTCGTGGCGGAACAGGCCCACGGCAAGGATCGTCACCGCGCTGCCGGATGTGACGGTGGGCGCGAGGGTGTTGCTCGACGCGCTCTCGCCCGTGAAATAGGCGCCGTCCATCAGGAAGCCGCTGGTGGGATCCATGCCGGCGCACATGGCGCTCGAAGCGCTGCAGCGATAGTTGCCGGCGTCGATGAAGGGCGGGCCGTTGAAGATGCCAGCGGTGTAGGAGTTGCTGCCGGCGCGGATGCCGACCGTGTTGCTCGTCATCGGGCCGATGCCTTCCGCCGAAACGGCGCGGATGCGCGTGTTGGTGAGATGCGACGCGTCGATATAGATGAAACTGCCGCCGCCGGCCGAACCGCTGCCGCCGGCATTGCCGCTCACCCGCCCGATCTCGCTGTCATAGGCCGAGGCGCCGTCCAGCCACAGGTCGAACCCGTCCAGCACGGGATTGTTGACGCCGCCGATGCTGTGATCGCCGACGGAAAGGCGCGCGAAGGATGCCGTGCCCGGCCCCGCGAGGCATCCCGACGGTGTCGTGCCTTCGTAACTGGCAGCCTGCGCTTCCGACATCAGATGCAGGTCCCGGCGCATGTTTATCACGTCGTATTTCCGGCTCTTGAAGAGCGTCAGCCGCTCATTCCAGGTGCACCAGTTCTCGATCAGGAAGGCGTTGCCGTGATGATCGTCATTCGTCCACGACACGCCCAGGCCACTGATCGATTCCGGATCGAACTGGCAATGGGTGCAATCGCGCAGCTTGAAGACCGCTTCGGTGTTGGAATTGGTGAAGAACCGCCCACCGATCCATATGAACTGGAACTGCTGGTTCGCCAATGACGTGTCGCCACTGCCCTGGAAGCTGAACATCGTGGCGTTGGTCGTGGTGGCGCCCTTGATCTGCGCGCCCTCGGCGATGATCGTCATGGTGTTCTGGACCTGCGCGAAGGAGGTCGAGCCTTCCATGCTGAGGAAATCCAGGCTCGTGACCTTGTAGATGCAATTGCCGTCGATGATGCCGTATGCCGGGCCGAACGCCGTCTGCGTTGCCAGCGCGGAGAAGAAACTCGTGAAAGCGGGCGTGCTGTCGGTGGCGCCCGTGCAGTCGGGGCTATAGGCGCTCAAGAGAATGGGGCCCGGGCCCGCCGTGGCGGCGGATGCCGCGTGGCCTATAACGAACAGGAAAGCGGCGCAGAGCGGCGCCGCGAATTTCGCGCGTGGAAAAATCATGACCAGCCTCCCGTGCATTTTCGCAGGCGAGAATAATCCTGGTTGAAGCGGCGCGTGTGCAAACCCGCGCCGTTGCTTTCGAATGCGCTATGCCAGTCGTGAAAATCCGATGGGGCTGTGCCGTTACGAGCCTAGTTGCGGCGCGTCAAACGCCGGTATTCGCCCGGCGACACGCCATAGGCGCGGCGGAAGTGGCGGCTCAAATGGCTTTGATCGGTGAAGCCGTTGTCGAAAGCGATTTGGGCGAGGCTGCGCAAACCTTCGGTCAGCGATGACGCCGCGCGGTCGAGTCTCCAGGCGCGGAGATATTCGCCGGGCGTGCAACGCAGGAAGGCGCGGAAGGTGCGCGTGAGATGCACCGGATGCACGCCCATCGCGCGGCTCACATCGCGCAAGTCGACGGATGCCGATGCGTTGTCGCGCAGATAATCGCATGCCTCAGTCAGCCATTTCGGACGTGAGCGCGCGGGCGCGGCGCCA
Organism: Rhizomicrobium sp.; assembly: GCA_036489435.1. GTDB lineage: Bacteria > Pseudomonadota > Alphaproteobacteria > Micropepsales > Micropepsaceae > Rhizomicrobium. The sequence goes on from DASXFU010000002.1 coordinate 249,403, forward strand.
TTGGCCGCGCCGACGAGCTCCCAGCACAACGCTTCGGCGATGGGCGCGGAATCGCCGGTCCATTCGGCCACTTCGCGCAAAGCGCGGCGCATCGTCATGTGGCCGTCGATGAGGCGGATCGGGCCGGCGGGCGCGCCATCCGGCACGGTAATGGTGAAGAAGGCGCCGCCGCCGTGGAACCGGTCGTCATGCCAGGTGCCGGGCGGGTTGTAGATAAGGAGATTGCCGCCGGGTTCGTCGGACGCCGCGGTCTCGTAGCAGCCGCTGGTGATGAGCATGAAATGCGCGTCCGCGTGACCATGCGGACCTTTGGTTTCGGAGCCGTCATCTGTCCAAGTGCCGAGCGTGAACCCGCCCGCGCGCCGGGCGCGGACCGGATGCGCCAGATAGGCGCCGGATTCCAGATAGGTTTGTTTCATCCAAGACGCCAAGGCCGGCACGCCCCATCTTCCAAGGGTCGAATGATAAGATGGGCGTGCGATGCGGAAATATCCATGGGTGATCGGGCTGGCCGCATTGGCCGGCATAAGTGCTGCACAAGCGGCCGTGGCGATCCCACCCGCGCCCCCGGGGGCTGCCGCCTTCATGGAGGCGCGTAACTGGCTGTGGGCGGAGGGGCAGCTTCTGCTGCTCGCCATTCCGCTCCTTTTTCTGGTGACGGGGCTTGGCGCGCGTCTGCGTTCGGCCTGCGCGAAGCTCGCGGGCGGGAACCGGTTCTGGACGCTGACTTTGTTCGCCCTCGCCTATCTCGTCCTCAGCGCGATCCTGCGCGCGCCATTCGACTACTACCGCGACTATCTGAGCCTACAGGGAACGGCGAGCTTCGACGAAACGCCCGCGAGCTGGGCGCTACAGGAGGCAGTGTCGCTGGGCGCCAAACTCGTGGTGGCGGGACTGTTCGTCTGGATTCCCTATGCGCTGATCCGGCGCAGTCCGCGACGATGGTGGCTTTATGCGGCGGTCGCGTCGGTGCCTGTCGCGTTCCTCGTGCTGGCCGCGCTGCCGGTGTGGGTCGCGCCGCTGACGACGCATTACCTGCCGCTGCAGGACAAGGCGCTCGCGGCCGATATCGAGAATTTGGCCGCACGTTGCGGCGTGCACGGCATTCCGGTGCTGGTGGGCGGCGATGACGACACGGTGGTGGGCCTCGGCCCCACCAGGCGCATCGTGCTCGACAGCGACATCTTCAAGAACGAAACGCCGGACCAGATCCGCTTCACCGTCGGCCACGAGCTCAAGCATTATGTCGAGAACGACAATTATAAAGCGCTCGCGATCATCGCCGCGCTGCTTCTGATCGGGTTCTGGCTGACGAACCGCATCGGGCGCGGCCTCATCGCGCGCTTCGGGCGATGGTTCGGATTCACCGAGTTGTCCGATCCGGCGTCACTGCCGTTGATCGTCCTCATCCTCACCGCCTTCTGGCTCTGCGCGCTGCCGCTGTTCAATCTTTACGCTCGCAGCATTGAGCATGAGGCCGACCGCTTCGGGCTGGAGCTGACACATGAGAATGACGGCATGGCGCTCAACGAAGCGGGATACATCACGCGCGACCACGACTCGCCCGATTGGGATACGTTCTTCCTGATCTTCCGCGCCACGCATCCGTCCGACGCGGAGCGCATCCGCTTCGCCAACAGCTACCACCCCTGGGCGGAGGGAAAGCCGCTGGTCTATGGCGATGTGTGCAAGCCGGAGACTACTCCGCCGCCCGCTTCGGGGCGTTGATCGAGGGCGTCGCCGTCCACGCATTTGGTAGCGGAACGCCCTTTTCCTGGATGCGGCTTTGGGCGTGTTCGTAGCCTTCGGCTATGGCGCGGTCGAATTTTTTCCAGTCGCGCAGGCCCACATCTTCCAGCGGCGGTTCGAACAGATAATCCGCCTGGTCGCGCACCAGCTTGCGCTGGGCTTCGGAGCCGACCGTGCCCGAGCGCATCAGGATGGAGAGGATGGAGGGCGTGCCGCGCATGCGCTGGGCGATGAGCCACCAGATGGGGCGCTCGCCATAGCGTGAATCCGCCACGCGCAGATCGACTTCGCCGGTGACGTCGGAGGCGATGATCGGACCATGCTGGCGCTGGGCCATCACGTCCACGGGCAGATTGTTCATCACGCCGCCATCCACCAAGAGATGTCCGTGATGGGTGACCGGCGGCAGGATTCCCGGCAGCGCCACGCTCGCGCGCAGTGCGCGCCACAGCGGACCGGAGCGGTGGACGTGGATGCGGCCCGTCGTGAGGTCCGACGAGACGCAGAAGAACGGCTTGGGCATCTCCTCGATGCGGATTTCGCCGAAATATTGGCGCAGCAGGTTGGAGACCTTCTTGCCACGCACCAGCGCGATCAGCGGAATGGTGTAATCGTTCAGCGGATTGGTGGTGACGAAGGCCGCGCGCACGCGATCGGTCAATTCTTCCTGCGTCCATTCCAGCGCGAGGCCCGCCGCCACGATGGCGCCCATGCTGGTGCCGCCCAGCCGGTCGAACGGAACATGCGCCTCGCGCAAGGCCTTGATGATGCCGATATGCGCGAAGCCCCGCGCGCCGCCGCCGGCCAGCACCAGCGCCACCGCGCGGCCCGCGATGAAACGCGCCAGGCGCTGCACATCGTCCTCGCGGCCGCGGCGCAGATGGTGATGGGTCTCGAACAAGCCGCTGCGGATGGCGAAATGCTCCGGCAGGTCTTTCGCTTCGCCATTGGGATGCAGCAGCAGCAACTCCGGAAGACCAGTTGCGCGCTCCTTGAAGGCCGGCATGTCGAGCGGGCGCAGCGGCAGCGGCTCGTCGGAGCGCGCCAGCAGGAAGACGCGATCGGCCTGGCGCAGGCAAAGCTGCGTCCACGGGCTCGACGGCGTGTCACCGCGATAGAAGACGATGTCGTGGTTCGCCTCGAAATGGTTGAACCATTCCGCCGATTGCTCGGCCGAGGCCGCGTCGAGCACCGCGGCGCGCGAACCCATGTCGGCCAGCGCGGACGCCAGCCGGTTGGCGATGTGGAACTGGCTCAAGCCCTCCTGCAACGGAACGATGGCGAAAGTCTTGGGGCGGCTCGCGTCGCTGCGGTTCTTCGTCGTCTCCTGCAACCGGCGGATCATCACGCGCATCAGGTTGCGCATGATGAGCGGATGGCGTGCGATGAGATTGTCGAAGCCTTCGGGGCTGATGCGCAGCAGCTCTGTGTCGCGCAGCGCGACAAGCTGCGCCGAATGCGGCTCGCCGGAGATGAGCGACATCTCGCCGACGGTTTCGCCGGCGGGGACATGCGCGACCAGGCGGCGCTTGCCCTTTTCGTCGTCGACGAAGACGCCCAGGCTTCCGGTGACGACGAGGAACAGGGCCTGGTTGTTCTCGCCATCGCGCTTCAAGAGCATGCCACCCGGCAGGCCGAACCAGTTGGCTTCCGACAGCAGGCGTTTCAGCGCGGCGTCGCCGATGCCGTTGAGCAACGGGAAGTTCTGCAATTGCTCGCGCAGGCTCTCGGGATAGAGAGTCTCGCGGCCCGCGCGGAAGGAGGAAAGGAATGCCATGTTCATCTGCCCGCGGCCCTTTTAACTCACCAGGCGGTCCAACCGCCATCGACCGTGAGCGTGGAACCCGTCACGAAACTTGCCGCAGGTGAAGCCAGGAACAGCAGCGGACCGGCGATCTCGCCTGCCCGGCCGGTACGGCCCAGCATGGTGCGGGACGCCAGACGCTCCGCAAAACCGGGATCAGCCTCGGCCACTTGGGCGCGCGGGAAGGGTCCAGGGACCAGCGCGTTGACCCGGATGCGCTCAGGCCCCAGTTCCGCGGCCAGATGCCGCGTCAGCTGGAGGAGCGCCGCTTTGGCGGGACCGTAGTGGAAGGGGCTCGCCTGTTCGGGCTTGGCATAGATCCGCTTGTCCGGCGACACCGCGCCATACATCGAGGCCACGTTGATGACACTCGCCTCACCTGTTGCGGCCACACCGGCACGCAATGCGGGTAGCGCTGCACGCACCGCTTCGAACGAGGCCGTGACGCTGCTTTGATAGGTCGTGGCGAAATCTTCCGCCGTGAGATCCGCGAAGGGACGCGGCGTCATGGAGATCGCATTGTTGACAAGGGTGTCGAGACGCTCGAGGCCCGCGAAGAATGCGCGCGAGGCCGCGAGATCACCGACATCGAAAGCGGCGTGTGACGCGGAATAGCCGTCGGCCAGCAACTCTTGCGCGAACGCGGCGGCGCGTTCGGCGTTGCGGCCGTTGAGGATGACGTGCGCGCCGGCCTCGGCCAACGCCATCGCCATCGCGCGACCGAGATGACCGGCGGCGCCGGAGACAAACGCCACGCGTCCATCCAGCCGGAACTGACGTAGCGCCGAGGCGCGCGGGTCAAGAACGGTCATCGCGGCCACAGCGCGGGATTGAGGAGTTGTTCCGGCACGCGCGGCACGCGGGCGGCGATCTCGGCGCAATCCTCAGCCGAGAGCGGCGCGCGGATGAAGAGACGCAGATTGTCGTCGAGTTGCGCTTCGGTCTCCATGCCGACGACCACGCCGTCGATCCAGCCCTGCCCGCGCGCGAAAGCGAGGCAGAGATCGGCGACGCTTTCGCGGCCATACTCTTCCGCGAGCGACGCCAACTGCGCCAGCACGCTTTGCGCGTTCACGCCGTCAACCACTGGCCACACCGAGGCGTCTGCGGATGCGAGAATGCCCTGCAGGAACACGCTGCGCGCATGGATGGTGATATGCGGCCGCTCGGCGATATCGTCGAGCACACCGGTCTCGCGCCAGCGCCAGTCGAGCACATTGAACGGAAGCTGGATGTGGTGGATATCCTGCCGTGTCAGGGCCGCGAGCGCTTCGTCCGGCGACTGCACCGACACGCCGAGCGACAGCACCGTGCCGTCCTCCAGCCGCTCCAGCAGACGCGACCACACCGCGCCGCCGAACGCGGTCATATGCGCCGCGCGATGCAGCAGCAGGCAATCGATGCGGTCGCGGCGCAGCGCGATCAGCGATTCCGCGATGCTCATATCCACCGCGAAGCGCACATCGTCGCGCGAGGCATCGTCGCTCAGCTCCGTGAGCGGGCTCAGCTTGGTGATGGTGCGCACGGCCTTGCGGGCGGCCAAGGCCTCGCCCAGGCGCTCCTCGCTGTCGCCATAGGCGCGCGCGGTGTCGAATTTCGTGATGCCGCTGTCGGCGGCGCGCCGCACGAGCCGGAGCGCCGCGCCTCGCGACGGCTTGCCCGTCCGATTGGCCGCGCCGTAAGCCAGCCCCAACTGGACCGAGCCCAGCACCAGTTCCGCCGGATTTGCCATGTTCGCGCGACCTTTGCCCCCACAGGAGGCTCGCACGGCATGGTAAACAACCTATTACTTCCCGATGAGCTTCCACACGCTGGTGGCTGCGAAGACCGTTTCGCCGCGGACCTTGAAGTCGCCGCGCATGAAGACGAGGGACTTGGTCTTGCGGATCAGCTCGGGCTGCACCTCGATCAGGTCGCCCTGTTTGGCCGGTTTGAGGAATTGCGACTGCATGTTCAGCGTCACGGACGGGACATGGTCGGTCACGTCCCACACCGCCTGGCCGATCGCGGCGTCGGCGAAGGTCATGTACATGCCGCCATGCAGGATGCTGCGCAGGTTGCAGTGATGCTCCTCGACCAGCAGCGCGAAAGTCCGCGACGGGACTTCGCCGCGCTCATAAACCGGCCCCACGAACCGCTCGAACGGATCGAGCAGCCTGGTCTCGCTGTAGCCTGCCGGCGCAGTCTTGGCAGAAGTGGGGCTCACGGTTCGCCCGCGATTTTCCAAAGGCCCGTCGCCACCAGCAGCACGCGCTCGCCCGCGACCAGTTCGGCGGAGAGAAAGAGCATGGTGCGCGCCTGGCGTGTCACCCGCACGCGCGCCTCGATGGTGTCGCCGAGCTTGCCTGGTCCCACGAAGTCGCAATTGAGCGCCACGGTGCTGACGCCCTTGGCGCCCGTCACCAGCCGCGAGGTCCGGCTCATCGCCACATCTGCGAAGCTCATCAGCATGCCGCCATGCACGGTGCCCGCGCCGTTCATGTGCTTGTCTTCCGCCACGAAGGCGAATCGCTTGACCGCGCCTTCTTCGGAATCGGGGAGCCGGTAAAGCGGGCCCACATATTTGTTGAAGCCGCCGGTGGAGGCGATCTCGGCGTCTGGAGGAATACCCGGAGGGTTTGTCGATTGGGACATGATTTGGCTTGGGGTCACGAAAAATTGCGGCGGCAAAGCGAGTTAAGCCCAATCACATTGCGGTGCAACATCGGTGTGGCTTCTCTGCCGCTTGGAAAAGCCATCATTGCCCCATAAAAATGCGCCTCAAAGCTTCTCCACGCGGGATCGGACGGCCGGGCCGTTCCGTTCTGCCTGCATGACCTGAAAGAGGATATACAACATGAAGCGTCTGGTTCGCGCCGCCTTCGCGGCTTCCCTGCTCTCCACGGTTTCAGCGACGGCGGTTCTCGCCATGGGCGGCAGCGGCCCCACGCCGCACACCACCGAAAGCACCACCACCAGCCATGCCGCCACCCCGGCCGGCAAACTCTCGAAGGACGTGGCGACCAATCTCGCGGCGGCGCAGAAACTGGCCAATGCCGGGGACATGCAGGGCGCGATGGCTTCGATCAAGGCAGCGCAGGCCGTTCCGGACCGCACGTCGCACGATGATTTCGTGATCAACCAGTTCCTCTCCGCCGTCGCCGCCAATCTGCGCGATTACAAGACGGCCGCGGCCGCCTACGATGTGATGCTGAACTCGCCCGACTTCGCCGATCAGCCCGACGCCGACAAGAAGCTCGCCTATCACGACGGCATCATCGTCAACGGCAATGTGCAGGGCTGGCAGAAGGTCATCACCATGGGTGGCCAGCTCGACGCGCTGCAGGGCAATGACGAGATCACCTACACCGAAGTCGCCATCGCCTATTACAATCTGAAGGACACGAAGAACGCGCTCGTCTACGCGCAAAAGGCGCAGGATTACGCCAAGGCCAACAACAAGCCCGTTCCGGAACAGACCCAGGAGCTGATCGGCCAGGCCGCGGCGCAGAGCAACCCGGCGCTGGCACTGCAGCAGGCGGAGCTCCAGGCCGTCGACCACAATGAGCCCGACCTCTGGTACAAGCTGGCGCTGAACGCGGTCGGCTCGACCAGCCCGAAGGAAATCGACGGGCTTGCGCTCTATCGCCTGATCTTCATGGCGGGCGGCATGCAGAGCAGCGACGACTATCTCATCATGGGCCAATTGTCCGGCAAGCTCGGCTATCCGACCGAACAGAGCAAAGTTCTCGACCAGGGCATGGCGTCCGGCAAGGTCTCTCCCGGCCAGGCCGGTGGACAGCTCGGCGCCGCGCGCAAGGGTGCGGCGGAAGACGAGCGCATGCTCGGCAACTTTGCCGCCTCGGCCGCGAAGGCCAAGTCCGGTGACCAGAGCGTGAAGCTCGCGGAAGACTATTGGGGCTATGGCCGTTACGCCGATGCGGAAGCCGCGGCGCGCCAGGGCATCGCCAAAGGCGATCCCAAGGATCCCAGCGAAGGCCTGATGATCCTGGGCGAGTCGCTCGTGGCGCAAGGCAAGTATGACGAGGCCGTCAGCACTTTCGGCCAGGTCAGCGGCAACAGGGGCCGCATGGCCGCGGCCCATCTGTGGACGCTCTATGCCCAGGCCCGCAAGAAGGCCGGCATGCCCGGCGCCGCACACTAACCGAAAGAGCCGGGAGCGCGGGGGGCCTGAGGTCCCCGCGCTCCGGCCGGTTCCATGGGAATCCTCGTCGGCCTGTCGCCATTCATCGTCTATGCCCTCATGGCGGGCGTCTCCATGAGCCTCGCCTTGTGGCTGGGCCTCGCGGCGGCGTTCGTGGTGGCCATTCGCGATTTCGTGCACTCGAAATCCATCCGCCTGCTCGATATGGGCGGCATGGCGGTGTTCTTCCTGACCGCGTTCTTCTCCGGTTTCATCGAGCCGCAATTGAAGTTCCAGACGGTGCGGCTGGCGGTGGATTGCGGCTTCCTGTTCATGGCGGTTGTGTCTCTCATCCGCCGCGATCCGCTGACGCTGGGCCACGCCCGCGAATTCGCCCCGAAAGAGATGTGGGCGCGGCCGGATTTCATCCGGGGAAACTATCTCGTCTCCATCGTCTGGACGGTGGCCTTCGCCATCACCGCCACGGTCGACGGCTTCGCCAATTTCGACAACACCTTCCCGCAATCGATCGACATCGCGGTGTGCCTGGCAGCCTTGGGGCTGGCCATCGCCTTCACGCTGCGCTATCGGGCGCTGGCGCCGGTGCAGACCCGCCGGCCCGCCGCATTGCGCTGGTGAAATCGCAAGCCTTTTGCGGCATACTCACAGGCTCGAACGAAGAGGCATGCACATGGCCCAACTGTCCTTCACGGCTCATCCGAAATCCGTCGGCGAGACCTATTGGCAGCATTTCGCCACCGCCATGTCTTTCGGCAGCCGCATGGTCGCGGCCGGCCTCGCCTGCTGCCTGCACGGCCTCCTGCCGTTCCTCTTCGTGACAACCGGCAGCCAGACCGTCCGCCACCTCCACGACCGCATGATCACCCACCGCTCCCGCGTCCGCGCGGCACCGGAATGGGCGGATATGGGCGCGTATATCTGACACGCCGCTCCGGACCGCTTCCCGCGGGCGGATTTGCGCTTGCTGTTATTTCGGTATTTTGCTAAATACCGAATATGAGCGATGCGTTCGATGCCCTGGCCCATCCCGTGCGGCGGAAAATCCTGAAGCTCCTGCGCAAGCAGGCGATGAGCGCGGGCGAGCTGGCGGAGCAATTCGACCTCGCCAAGCCCACGCTGTCCGGCCATTTCGCCGTGCTCAAACAAACCGATCTCGTGCGCACGGAGCGCAAAGGCACCACGATCATCTACCACCTCAACATGAGCGTGTTGGAAGAGGTGATGGCCACGCTGCTGGACATCACCGAAGACCGCCGCACGAAGCGAGCCAAGCAAGAAGGACAAAAGCGATGGGCCGTCACGCGCCGCTGATCGGAAGTCTCATCATCCTGGCCGTCATGGCCGGGCTCAGTCTCTGGGCCTGGCAGGTCCTCCCCGATGACGCGCGGCTCGTCGTGCACTGGGACATGGATGGCCATCCCAACGGCTACGCATCGAAAGCCGTTGCGCTGCTGATAATGCCGGTGCTGGCGCTCATCTCCATCCTCATCGCCGCAGCACTGTCACGGTCGCGTTCGGAGCGCATGCAGGCGGCGCTGCACAGCACCGGTTTCGGCGCGATCTGGCTGGCGATGCTGGTGTTGCTGGCCGCGTGTCATGCCATGACCATCTTCGTCGCTCGCGGCCTGCCCATCCGGCCGGACGATGTGTTGCCGCTGATCATCGGCCTCTTCTTCGCCGTCACCGGCAATTTCATGGGCAAGCTGCCGCCTTCAAACTTCGCCGGCATCCGCACGCCTTGGACGCGCGCCAGCGACTATTCCTGGGAGAAGACCCACCGCCTCGCCGGCCCGCTCTTCGTGGCCGCCGGCCTCGCCACGCTGATCGCGCGCGCGGTGGCCGATGGCGCGACCGCGATCCACGTCTTGCTCGCGGGCCTCCTCGCGGCGGCCCTGATCTCGTCAGCGGCGTCCTATTTCTACTGGCGCAACGACCCGGAGCGGGCGGCCGGTCGCACGTAATCCGCCTTCTGCTTCCTTCCTCCCCGCTCTCAGGCTAGGGTCGCGCCGGCTCACATAACCGGAGGACACCATGAGAGAAGCCGTCATCGTTTCGACTGCGCGTACGGGGCTCGCGAAATCCGTTCGCGGCGGGTTCAACATGACCCATGGCGCCGTCATGGGCGGTCATGCCGTCAAGAGCGCCATCGAGAAGGCGGGCATCGATTTCGCCGAAGTGGAAGACGTCTACATGGGTTGCGCCCAGCCCGAAGGCGCCACTGGCATGAACGTGGCGCGCAACGCGGCGATCTGGGCCGGTTGCCCGGTGACGACGGGCGGCACCACCATCAACCGCTTCTGCTCCTCCGGCCTGCAGGCCATCGCCATGGCCGCGCAGCAGGTGATGACGGAGAAGACGCCGGTCGCCATCGGCTCGGGCGTGGAGTCCATCTCGCTGGTTCAGATGGGTGGCATGAACACCAAGAACATCACCGAGGAACATCTCCTGAAGGTGAAGCCTGCTTTGTGGATGAGCATGCTGGAGACGGCCGAGATAGTCGCCGCGCGCTACAACATCTCCCGTGAGCGCCAGGACGAATACGCATTGGAAAGCCAGCGCCGCACGGCCGCCGCGCAACAGGCGCAGAAGTTCAAGGACGAGATCGTCCCGCTCGCGACCAAAATGAAGAAGACCGACAAGGCGACGGGACAGGACTCCATCGTCGACGTCACCGTCGATCACGACGAATGCAACCGCCCCGACACGACACTCGAAGGCCTGCAGTCGTTGAAGCCAGTATTCCAGGGCGGCCAGCAGATCGCCCAGGGCAAATACATCACGGCCGGCAACGCCTCGCAGTTCTCCGACGGCGCATCGGCCGCCGTGGTGATGGAAGCCAGCGACGCGGCCAAGCGCGGAATCAAGCCGCTCGGTATCTTCCGCGGCTTCGCGGTCTGCGGCTGCGAGCCCGACGAGATGGGCATCGGCCCCGTCTTCGCCGTGCCGCGTCTGCTGGAACGCCATGGCTTGAAGCCCGACGACATCGACATCTGGGAGCTGAACGAAGCCTTCGCGAGCCAAGTGCTCTATTGCGCCGACAAGATCGGCATTCCGCATGAGAAGCTGAACGTCAACGGCGGCGCGATCTCCATCGGCCATCCTTACGGCATGTCCGGTGCGCGCATGACGGGTCATCTCTTGATCGAAGGCCGCCGCCGTGGCGCCAAGCTCGGCGTCGTGACGATGTGCATCGGCGGCGGCATGGGCGCGGCGGGTTTGTTCGAGATTGTTCAGTAACCGGCATGACTGCGCGCCTCCGCCCGAAAAAGAAATGGTTCACGCGGAGGCGCGGAGACGCGGAGTCTGTGCTCAGTCTCTTGATACCGTCATGGCCGGGCTTGTCCCGGCCACCCATATTCCAGAGTCTGTCCGGAGAAACCGAGGTTATGGATGGCCGGGACAAGCCCGGCCATGACGGATTAGAGAGGGAAGAACAACACGCACCCTCCTCCGCGACTCCGCGCCTCCGCGTGAATCCTCTTTTCCGCCGCCGCACAATCTTCGCGGCGATGGTCCTGCTTCTCTCCGCCTGCTCCGCACCGCAGCCGCTGCTCTATAGACCGCCGCCTCCCCCACCCGATCCGCACACGCAGATGGTCGCGCTGGAGACCCGCGTCTATGAACTGATCCAGGCGGAGCGGGTGAAGGCTGACCCCGCGGCCAAGCCTCTCGCGCTCGATTCGGAACTGGTGGGCGTCGCCCGCAAGCGCGCCGCCGACATGGCGGCCAAGAACTACATGAACCATGCGGCACCGGACGGCACGACCTCGACCACGCTCATCATGGATGAGGACCCGGACTTCCAGGGCATGCTGGGCGAGAACATCGCGGCGCAATATTACCGCCCGCAGCTCGGCGTGGACGTGGACGCCTTCGCACGGCGCTTTGTCGACATCTGGATGCAGAGCCCGGATCACCGCAAGAACATCACGCTGTCGATCTACAACCGCTCCGGCATCGGGGCAGCGGTGAGCGGCGATACGGTCTATATCGTGCAGCTCTTCGCCACCGACCTCGGCCTGCCCCCGCCTCCCAAGGCCACGCCGCCCGAAGCCACGGCGCCGAAGCCCGTCAGCGACCAGATTCCGGCTCCCGCAGCCCGTCCTGCTCATTAAACGGGCCCGGACTGGCACAGCGCTAACCGGCCATTAACGCTCCCGCGCAAAGATGCTTGTGCGGAAAGGGACCGTACTTCCGCTCGGCGCAAGATCGTTTCTTTACACAACATCTTGTCGCCGTTACCGTCTTTGGTGGTGCGGTGTTTGGCGAATCACGATGCAGCCTGAGCTTCCCTGGAACGTGGCCGGTATCCCGCCAGAGGCGCGTGAAGCCGCGCGCGCGGCCGCCCGGCGCGAGGGCCTGTCGGTCGGCGAGTGGCTGACCCGGCGCATCCTGAAGAGCTTTGGCGACCTCGGCGCGGAAACGGCCCCCGACAATTCCCTGTCCGCCGGCCGCGAATCCTGGCGCACCCCCGCGCGCGCCGCCGATCCCGCCCCCGCACCCAGCAGCGATACCGAGGAGATGTTCTCCCGCGTCTCGCGCGCGGAGAGCGAGAACCAGTCCATCTATCGCCGCATCGAGGACCAGATGCGGGCCATGACCCGCCGCCTCGACGCGACCGAACGCGGCCAGTCCGAGAACGGCCGCGCCATGAGCAAGGCCGCCGCTGAGATCAACGTGGCGGCGCGCGAACAGGCGCAAGCTTTCGACCAGCTGGGCGGACACGTCGTCGGCCTGACCGAACGGCTCGCCCGCGTCGAGCGCAGTTCCGCGAACGAAGGCGTGCGCGAGGCGGTGAAAGCGCTGCATCAGGGCCTGTCGCGGCTCGCCGACCAGATCTCCGACACGGCGAACCAGTCCGCCACGCAGATCGCCTCGCTCGCCAACAATGTCGAATCCGTCGCCGGCCGCCTCAACGAGGCGCGCGGCGAGGCCGAACACACGTCGCGCACGCTGGAAAGCCGCATCGCCACGATCGACGATCGCGTCCGCGCCGTCGAACGCGCAGCCCATGCCAGCGCCAACGCGTTGGAGAAGACTCTCGAAAGCATCGAATCCTCGCATGGCGCCAAGGCCAGCGAATTGGCCGAGATGCAGCGCCAGGCTGCCTCGCTGACGCAAGTCAACGAGATGCTGGACAAGCTGAACACGCGCCTCACCACCACCGAGGCGCAGAGCTTCGGCGCCATGGCGCGGCTGGAAGAGAGTGTCGCCAAGCTCGAAACGCGCAATGCCGAGACCGGGCTCGACCGCCGCCTCTCCGGCATCGAACAGTCGCTATCCGACATCGCGGGCCGGCTGGAGCACACCGAACAGAAAAGCGTCGGCGCCGATTTCGTGGAAGAGAATCTGCGCAGCCTCGCCAGCCGCGTGGACGCCGCCGACAAGCGCCACCGCGACGCGCTCTCCGAACTGCGCGCCGCCGTGCGCGAAGCCAATGGCAGCCTGGAACCGGTACCTGCACCAGTGGTTACACCGGTCGCCGCCACGTCTGTCGCCACACCCATCGCACCGGCGCAACCCGCGCCACCGCCTTTCGCCGGCAACAGCTTCGACCTGCCGCCTTTCCCCGATCAGCACGCGGCGCAGCCCGATCCCTTCGCGCCACCACCGCCTTTCGACCAGGGCTTCGCCTCGCCCGACACCGCCGCCGCGCGCGCTTTCGCCGCGTCGGATGCGTTCTCGCCGTCGCAGCCCGGTGCCGGGGAAAGCTATCTCGCCGCCGCTCGCCGCTCCGCGCGTGAGGCTGCTGCCGCCCAGGCCGATCAGTCCTCGCGCTCGCCCTTCGCCGGTTTCAGCTGGGGCTTCGCCAAGCAGGCCGAGCCGGAGAAGAAGACCTCCAACACCACGCGTTTCCTGCTGATCGGCGGCATTGCCGTCATCGCCATGGGCGCGATGGTGGCCGGCGTATTCCTCAGCCACAGCATCGGGGGCGCGACACCGCACACCACGCAGCCGAGTTTGCTGCCGGTCACACCGCAAGCCACGCAGCCCACGACACAGTCTCCGCCGCAGAACCAGTACGTGCCGCCGCAGAGCGCGACGACCGGTACTGACGACGAATCCTCGCAAAACATCGGCAACGAAAATACCGCCGCGCCGCGCGTCACGAAGGTTCCGGTGAAGCCGTCGACCGTGCACGCCGTTCCGACGACGCCGCCCGCCACGACAAAGCCCACCGCGCAGCCGCAAACGCAGACCGCCGTCCCGCCGATGCAGCGCCTCGCGGCGCTCGCCAATGCCGGCAATCCGAAAGCGGAATTGCTGCTGGGCATGGCCTATCTCGACGGCCAGGGCACGCCGGTGAACGAGGCCGAGGCCGCCCGCTGGCTGGAACGCGCCGCCACGCAAGGCGACGCGCTGGCGCAATATCGCTTGGGCACGCTGTATGAGCGCGGCCGCGGCGTTCCCGTCGATGGCGCGAAAGCCATCGCGCTTTATTCCGCCGCCGCCAAGCTTGGCAACCTGAAGGCGATGCACAATCTCGCCGTCGCCTATGCCGAGGGCAATGGCGTGAAGAAAGACCCCGCGATGGCCGCGCAATGGTTCACCCGCGCGGCGCAGCTCGGTCTCTCCGATTCCGAATTCAATCTCGCCGTGCTGTTCGAGCGTGGCATGGGCGTGCCGCAGAGCTTGACCGAGGCCTACAAGTGGTACGCGATCGCCGCCGCCCAGGGCGACACCGAGTCCAAGGCGCGCATCGACGCGCTGGCGACGCAGCTCTCCGACGAGGACAAGACCGCCGCCGCCAAGGCCGCGGCCGCGTTCAAGCCGCAGCCCGCCGATCGCGCCGCGAATCGGCCACCGGATCTGTCCGCCGTATTGGGCGGTTGACCCGGCCAGCATCGCCCGGCGACACTCAGTATTCCTCGCCCGCTTCGGGCCACGCTGATCCGCTGAAACGGCCGCTGGAACGATGGAAATCTACCTGCCCATCGCCGAGATGTCGGTCCACTGGCTGGTGATACTCGCGCTCGGCGCGGCGGTAGGGCTTCTCTCCGGCATGTTCGGTGTTTCGGGCGGGTTCCTGCTGACGCCCATCCTCATCTTCTACGGCATCCCCTCGCCCGTCGCCGTCGCCACAACGGCCAGCCACATGACCGCGTCGTCGATGTCCGGCGCCATCGCGCAATGGCGCAAGAAGGGCATCGATTTCAAGATGGCCGCGATCATGCTGGGCGGCGGCCTCATCGGCACCTTCTTTGGCGTCTGGGCCTTCGCGATATTGCGCACCAAAGGCCAGACCGATCTCGTGGTTTCCGTCAGCTACGTCGTGCTGCTCGGCACCATCGGCGGCATGATGCTGACGGAAAGCGTGCGCACCCTGCGCGCCGCGCGCGCGGGCACCACGACACCCACGCGGCATGTGCATCACACCATGCTGCAGCGCCTGCCGTTCAAGATGCGGTTCGAGAGTTCGCGGCTTTATGTGAGCGTGATTCCGCCTTTGGCGCTGGGCTTCCTCGTCGGCGTACTGTCGGCCGTGATGGGCGTGGGCGGCGGCTTCATGCTGGTGCCGGCAATGATCTACCTGCTGCGCATGCCGGCCAACATGGTGGTGGGCACCTCGCTGGTGCAGATCCTCTGCGTCACCGCCGCGACCACCGTGTTGCAGGCCACCAGCAACTTCAACGTCGACATCGTGCTGGGCTTGTTGCTGATGCTGGGCGGCGTCATCGGCGCGCAACTGGGCACCAATATCGGCGCGCGGATGAAGGGCGAATATCTGCGCCTGATCCTGGCGCTGATCATCGTGGCGGTGGCGTTGCGCCTGTTCTGGGGCTTGGTAGCCGTGCCGGACGATCTCTACACGCTCCAGGTGAATGGGCCATGAGGGCGCACGGACTGGCGCTTGCTCTGTTGTTCGCTGTGTCTCCGGCGATGGCGGATAATCTCGTCGCCGGCCTGTCGCAAGACCAGATCCAGATCACATCCAGTTACACCGGCACCGAACTCATCGTCTTCGGGGCCATCGAGAACAGCAACACCGATACGCCCGCGAGCCTGCCCGATGTCGTCGTCGTCATCCGCGGCCCGGCTCTCGACATGACGATGCGCCGCAAGGTCCGCGTTGCCGGCGTGTGGATCAACCGCGATGCGCTGACGCTTTACGGCATGCCCGGCTATTACTTCGTCGGCAGCGGCCGCGCCATCAAGGACGTAGCGCCGGAAGAAATCCGCGAGCGCTACCAGCTCGATCTCGCCGACGTCGAGCCCACCAGCACCAGCACGCACACGCCCTCCAAGGCTGAACCCTACCGCGCCGCCGCCATCCGCTCGCGCACCCGCGACGGCCTCTATGAGGAGAACCCGCTGGCCGTCGAGCAGCTTGGCGCCTCGCTCTTCCGCGTCCGCGTGCCGATACCGGCGTCGGTGCCGCGCGGCGAATACACCGCCAACGTCTATCTCTTGCGCGACGGCATGGTGATCGGCGCGCAAGCGACCTTCCTCGACGTGCAGCAAACCGGCATCGAACGCAAAATCTTCACCTTCGCGCATCAAGACGCGCTGCTTTACGGCCTGATCGCGGTGCTGCTGGCGGTGACGGTGGGATGGCTGTCGTCGGTGCTGTTCCGGCGGCAGTAGTTACGCCGCCACCGCGTAGACCGTCGCGCGGCCCAGCACATAGGCCCGGAACGCGTCCGCGAAGAGCGAGCGCAGGGCGCGGTCGCGGACGTCGAGGCCGCCGGTGTAGGCGCCAAACGCCGGAAGCACCATGCGGGCGCCGTCACTGGCGAAACAGCGCAGGCGGAGGGAACGTCCGTGACGGCTCACACGCGCGCAAGGATGCAGATGTCCCGCAATCTCGCCGGGCGCGCCGCCGGGGAGCGGTTCATGCCGGAAGGTGAGCGCGCCGATGGCGATCTCCTCCGCGACACGGCCGCCCAGCCAAGCGGGCGGTTCGGGATCGTGGTTGCCGGCGATCCAGATCCATTCCGTGCCGCGCGACAAGGTGGAGAGCATGGCGCGCTCCTCATCGTCCAACCGCTCGGCGGCGTGGCGGTCATGGAAGGAGTCGCCCAGCGCGATGATGCGGGCGGGCGCGTGCTCCGCCACCAGCGCGGCCATGCGCTTCAGGGTGGTGCGCGTGTCGTAAGGCGGCAGCATCTGGCCGCTGCGGGCGTAGGACGAGCCCTTCTCGAAATGCAGATCGGCGAAGACGAGCGTCTCCTCGCCGGGCCACCACAGCGCTCCCGCCGCGTGCAGCACCAGTTCTTCGCCATTCACCGTGATCTGCTTGCTCAAACCCGCATCGCCTCTTCGATCAGCGCTTCTTCCGACTCGCGCAATATATCCTCATGCGCCTCGCCCGCGACCATCTCCTTGGAGATTTCGAGCAGCGCGGGCACCGCCAGCGGCGACACCCGCTCCAACGTCCGCGTCACGATGCGGCCCTTGATACGCTTCAGCATGTCCGACAGCCGCGCGATATCCAACAAGCCGCTTGCCGCGTCCTCATAGGTGGCGCGCAGCAGGATGTGATCCGGTTCGTGCTCGCGCAACACATCATAGATCAAGTCCGACGAAAACGTGACCTGCCGCCCGCTCTTCTCCGCGTTCAGGTTTCGGCGCTCGATCAGGCCGGAGATGATGGCGCAGTTGCGGAACGTGCGTTTGTACAGCGCGGATTCGGCGAGCCAGGCATCCAGGTCGTCGCCCAGCATGTCCTCGTCGAACAGCTTGGCCATGTCGACGCCGGACGCATCGCGCAGGCCCCAGATGGCGAGGGCATATTCGTTGGCGAGGAAGCCAAGGGGCCGCATGCGCAACCGCTCCAGCCGCCGCGTCAACAGCATGCCAAGGGTCTGATGCGCCAGCCGCCCCTCGAAGGGATAGCAGACGAGATAGCGCCGCGAGCCGCGCGGGAAGAACTCGACCAGCAACTGCCCCGGCTGCGGCACCAGCGAGCGCAGCTCCTGGATGCGCAGCCACTCGCCCACGGGATCGGGCAGCACGCTCCATGTTTTCGGATCGGCGATCATCTCGCGCACGCGCGCCGCCAGGAATGTCGAGAGCGGAAACTTGCCGCCATTGTAGGAGGGGATCTGCGCCTCGGGATCGGCGGTGCGCGAGGCATAGGCCGCATTGTCGCGGATGCCTTCGAAGCGCAGCACCTCGCCGGAAAAAATGAAGGTGTCGCCCGCCGTCAATCCCTCGACGAAATACTCTTCCATCCTGCCCAGCACGCGGCCGCCCGCGCCGACGGGCTTGCCTTTGGATTGCAGGCGGATGTCGATCATCGGGTCCTCGACGATCACGCCAGCATTCAGACGGTATTGCTGCGCCACGCGGGGATGGGCGATGCGCCATTTGCCCTCCGGCGTTTTGCGCAGCCGCGCATATTGGTCGTAACGCTTCAGCGCATAGCCGCCGGTGGCGACGAAATCCACCACGCGGTCGAAATCCTCGCGGCTCAGATGCGCGTAGGACGAAGCGGATTTCACCTCCGCGAACAGCGCATTCGCGTCGAACGGCGCGGAACAAGCGATGCACAGCACATGCTGCGCCAACACATCCAGACCGCCTTGCTTCAACCGCTCGCCATCCAGCTCACCCGCCAGCACCGCATCGCGCGCGGCTTCGCATTCCAGCACCTCGAAGCGGTTGGACGGCACCAGCAGCGCTTGCGACGGCTCATCAAGCCGGTGATTGGCGCGGCCTATGCGCTGCACCAGCCGCGCGGCGCCCTTGGGCGCACCGATGCAGATGACGCGATCCACCGCGCCCCAATCGATGCCGAGATCGAGGGTGGAGGTGCAAACCACGGCGCGCAGCTTGCCGCGCGTCATCGCGGCTTCCACCTTGCGGCGCTGCTCCGGCGCGAGGCTGCCGTGATGCAGTGCGATGGGCAGGTTCTCGTCGTTGATGCGCCAGAGGTTCTGGAACGTTCGTTCCGCCTGGCTGCGCGTGTTGACGAAAACCAGCGCCGTTTTGGACTCGCGGATCGCGGCCATGATGTCCGGCATGGCGTGGATCGCGAGATGCCCAGCCCAGGGCACATACGCATCCGACGCGCTGATGGCGATCTGCGGCCGCGCACCGGCCGCGCCGCGCACCAATGCCGAAAGCGCCTCGCCCTGCGGCGGCTGCGGCATGAGATAGCGTTGCAACGGCGCGGGGTCTGCCACCGTCGCCGACAAGCCGATGCGGCGATGGTTCGGCGCCAGCGTCTGCAGCTGCGACAGGGCCAGCGCCATCAGGTCGCCCCGCTTGCCGTTGTGGATGGCGTGCAGCTCGTCCAGCACCACGGCGCGCACGCCGGCGAACATGCGCGGCGCTTCCGGTGAGGACAGCATCAGCGAGAACTGCTCCGGCGTGGTGAGCAGGATGTCCGGCGGCGAATGGCGCTGGCGGGCGCGGCGCGCGGGGGGCGTGTCGCCGGTCCGAGTCTCGACCTTGATGGGCAGACCCGTCTCGGCCACGGGAGTCTCCAGGTTGCGGGCCACGTCCACCGCCAGCGCCTTCAGCGGCGAGACATAGAGCGTGTGCAGCCGCTGGGCGCGGGCGCGTTTCGGCGTGGATGCCAGGTCGATCAGGCTGGGCAGGAAGCCCGCCAGGGTCTTGCCGCCGCCCGTTGGCGCCACCAGCAGAACCGATTGCCCGGCCCGGGCAGCCGCGATCAGCTCGAGCTGATGCGCCCGCGGCGCCCAGCCACGCGCGGCGAACCAGTCCGCGAAAACGGGCGGCAGGGTGGCGGTGTCGTCGAGGTCGAGGGCGAGCATAAGGAGAGCTTAGCAGGTCGGTTCCTGTTTTGTACAAGTTGAAACCGCCCTCCCCTTGAGGGCTGAGGCCGCAACAGCGGCTGATACCGATAAAATCCGGAGGATTTTTCGGGGTGGGATCCGCGCACCAACCCCACCCCGAAATTTGCTGACGCAAATTGTCGACCCTCCCTCAAGGGGAGGGTAGAAGTAGCTATGTTCCTCCTCGTCAAAAACCTCCTCTCGCCGGCCGAAGTCGAGCAGATCCGCCAGGGCGCGAAGTCCGTGCGGTTCATCGATGGGCGGGCGTCGAACCCGCACAATGTCGCCAAGCAGAACCTGCAGGCCGACATGAGCAACACCGAGGCCCAGCGCTGCTCGCAGATCGCCGGCAACGCCATCATGCGCAACGAGGAGGTGAAGAACTTCGCCTTCCCGAAACGCATCGCGACGCCCTTGCTGTCGCGCTACGAGCCCGGCATGAAATATGGCACGCATACGGACTCGGCCTTCCTGCCGCTGCCGACGGGCCCGATGCGTTCCGACGTATCGGCCACGCTCTTCATCGGCGATCCCGCGACGTATGACGGCGGCAGACTGGTGATCCACCAGGGCAGCGAACGCGTCGAGATCAATCCCGAGCCCGGGGCGATGATCGTGTATCCCTCGACCACCTTGCACGAAGTCACGCCCGTGACGCGCGGTGAGCGGCTGGCCATGTTCACTTTCATGGAAAGCAACATCCCCGACCAGATGCATCGCGAGCTGCTCTATCAGCTCAACGAAGTGCACGCGCTGGAAGGGCTGACGATGAAGTGGGAAAACCGCACGCGGCTGCAATTCGTCGCCGCCAACCTCGAGCGCATGTGGAGCAAGTGATGGAATTGATGTTTAAGGACGGGCTCCTGAAGGACAAGCGCATCCTCGTCACCGGCGGCGGGACGGGGCTTGGCGAGGTTATGGCAGAGGCTTACGCGCAGCTTGGCGCGGACGTCTATATCTGCGGCCGGCGCGGCGCCGTGCTGGAAGAGACCGCCAGGCGCATCGCGGGCGAGACGGGATCGAAAGTCGAGGCCATCGCCTGCGACATCCGCGTGGCGGAAGCGGTGGACGACATGGTGGCGCAGATTTGGGCCGATGGCGGCGCGCTTACCGGCCTCGTGAACAACGCGGCCGGCAATTTCATCAGCCGCACGAAGGACCTTTCGCCGAAAGGCTTCAACGCCATCGCCGACATCGTGTTCCGCGGCTCGTTCTACGTCACACTCTCCTGCGGCAAGCGCTGGATCGACGGCGGGCATGAGGGCAGCGTCATCTCCATCCTCACCACGTGGATCTGGAACGGCGGCCCGTTCACCGTGCCGTCAGCGATGTCGAAGGCGGGGCTCAACATCATGACCAAGTCGCTGGCCACCGAATGGGGCCCGCACGGCATCCGCCTCAACGCCATCGCGCCGGGGCCGTTTCCCACGAAGGGTGCGTGGGAACGTTTGTCGCCGCAATCCGCCAATCGCGGCGAGCGCGCGAACCCCATTCCCATGGGCCGCAACGGCGAGATGCCGGAGCTGGCGAACTTGGCCGTGTTCCTGATGTCGGACGGTTGCGATTACTTGACAGGACAGACCATCGCCATCGACGGCGCGATGCATCTGGCCTCCGGCGGCAATTTCGCGGCGCTCTCGCAGCTCGGCGACGAGGACTGGGAACGCATCCGCGGCGAAGTGAAATCCGCCAACGAAAAAGACAAAGCGCAACGCGCGGTGTGACGGATTTGAACTGGAATTTCCTGTTAATTATACAAGCAAGAGTTGCTATTTTCTATTATTTCTCCCTTCACCCTGCCAGTCTCTTCTCGACCAGTGGAGCATAGACAATATTATGTCTAGGGAAGAATATTGGAAATTCGCTGAACGACTGCTCGTTTCTCTTGCCGCTTTACTTGCAATAGGCCAGGCGCTCGGAACCGTACTCCATTTCTTTCAACAACAACGAACATGGATTCCCGCGGCCGATTTCTTTGCTGATCTGATCAAAGGTTCGACGGCGATTCAGTTTTTTGTTATAGCCATTCTGGTCGCGGCAAAAACCAGATTGCCGGCGATGCATGAGACTCAAACGTTCAATCGAGCAATCAAAGCGTCCCGTCAGTTCAACAGATTTTGGTTTTTCGTCTGGGTTTCGTGGCTTGGAATGTACGGAATTTGGTTTCTGCAATCCCTGCAGTTCTTCACAAACATCGATCCGAGATTTATCTACCTCGCCACGGATTTTTTTGGGCTTTTGGCCTCGAGCCAGCTGTTTCTTTGTTATCTGGTGATGGTGAAAAGCACCGTACCTCCCGAGCACGGCGATTGGTATCGAGAAATTTCCCTTGTGCTTCTGGGAATAACGGCAATCATTGTCGTGCAGGCTCTCTGCATATTCACCTCAAAATCCGCCGTCCGCATAGACCAGCTTTTCGAGGGGCTCGAAGGCCTGCTCTCCGGTGTCGGCCTGGCGCTATTTGTCGGCAGACTCGAAAGCAAGCTCATCGCGTCGCCACGAAGCATCGTCGCGGCGCTGTATGCCTATGCCGTCTTGCAATTCTCTTACCCTCAATTGATGCAAGATAAGTCGACATTCCTGGCTCTGACCACGATTGCTCTGTTTTTGAAGTTGACGCTTTTCGTCGAGGTAAGACGGCTTATATCGAGCGGCATATTGACCTACTACATGCACGAATATGAGCGGCGTTTCGATAAAGATCAAAAGCACAGAAGCGTTATACTGGCGCAACTTCTGAAGAGTCACGACTCGATGCATGATGTTAAAGTGGAATAACCTGCTTAGGACTTGACGGGATCCCGAGGGCAGAGCCTTTCGTTCCGCTCCAGCGCGGCGCCAAGTGTGACGATCAGGATCGCGCTCGCGGCGTATTGCAGATAGTGCGTGGGGAAACCCGCGTGGGCGTGCGCGGTCAAAATCTGCGCGATTGCGAATACGAGCAGCAGACCAATCAAACCAGCCATCGCAGTTCGCCGCCATGGCAACATCAGCGCCGCTGCGATCTCCACCGAGGCCAGCAACAGCGCATGGCGGTCGCCATCCGCGCTCACGATGGTCTGGATGCTGGCCAGCGCGATGAGCGTCACGAAGACCCAGCGATAAACCAGCAGGATGCGCTGCGGAGTCATGCGGGCAGCAGGAATGTGCGCCGCGCGGCGTCCGACGTCAGGCGTTCTGGACTGTAGCGGCTCAACAGCGTGCTCTTTTCGAACAGATCGGGATTGCGCGCGGCGAAGTTGGGGAAATCGTCTTCCAGCGCCATCCGCTCGGCGATCAGCGAGAGGGATGCAATGGTGATGGTATGGTGGAAGGCTTGCGGGGCCATACCGCGCAGGGCGCGCGAATAGAGATACACGGTCTCGGCGAAATCATGGCGGCGCAGCATTTCGAAACCCAGGCGGACGTGATCCGCGTGGCGGAAGCTGGCCGCGTCCATCTCGCCATGGACGAAGCGCAGGAGTTCGGGCGGGGGTTCAGCCATCACGGCCGGGCTCCCGCAGCATGTGGGAATCCTTCGCGGCGAGGTCGAGGCCGTAGACGCCCTTCAGCGCCTTGATCTTCTTGAGCGTCGCGGGGCCGAACGGGGCTTTGCCTTCGAAGGCATGCAGCGCGATGCCCTCGAGCAGATCACCCAGGGAAATGTCGAGTTCGGTGGCGAGCGCTTTCAGCACCTTGAGCAGGCGCGTTTCCAGCCGGACGCCGGTTTGTGTGCGGGTAACGTCGATCATGCGTAACTTGGTACAATGTTACCAAGTTACCGTCAAGGTGGCGGTGGGCGTTCGCCTTCGCCGGTCTTGCGCATGTCCTGCCAGATCTCGTAGCGGTCGTATTCGACGTTTTTGAGATTGCGCAGGCGGTCCAGCGCGTCTTCGTCGTTGGCGCATTGCGTGAAATAGAGCATCACGGTGCCGCCGGCCGCGTTCAGCAGCCTGATCTCGTAGGATGCGCGATTGTCGCCCATGCCAGCCCTCGCCCAACGCGAATCTATGCTGGCTACAACCGTGTTCAAGATTTGAAAAAGTACGATACCGTACTGATAGCGACTAGCGTACCAAGAATTCACATGAAAATCAGGGAACTATCCGATTAAGCGGCGGAACTCTGCTTCCGGCACGCCGTAAAAGCTGCCGGCGACCTTCTCGATCGCCTTGCGATCCAAGACGGTGATCCCGCCGCGCCGCGTGTCGATCAAGCCGCGTTTCTTGAAGCCGTCGAGCGCCACGGTGACGCTGGCGCGGCGAACACCCAGCATCACGGAGAGGAATTCATGCGTCAGCGGAACGTCGTCCGCCGCCATGCGGTCATGCGCCATGAGCAGCCACCGCGCCAGCCGCTCGTCGAGCTTGGCGCGGCCGTTGGCGACGGCGGTCTGCGCCGCCTGGGTCATGAACACTTGCGCGAAGTGCAGAAACAACGTCCGCAAGCTCGGGCTCTGCTGCAGTGTCTTGCGCAGGGCTATGGAGCTGATGCGGCGCGTCTCGCCCGCGATCTGCATATAGGTCGAGTTGGGTGAGCGGTGATTGCCCATGACGACGGTGACGCCTGACATGCCCTCGCAACCGACGAGGCCGACCTCGATGCGCTCGCCGCGTCCATTGACGGCGACGACGGAGGCGACACCGGTCTCCATGAAATACACGTCATTGATGGGCTTGTTCGGTATTTCCAGCACGTCGCGCCGCGCCAGGGTGATGTCTTCCAGATGCGGTTCGAGCAATGCGAGATCGTCGGCAGAAAGCGCCGCCAGCAAACGATTTCGTTGCTTCGTCATCGCGAACTTTGGACCGTTTTGTCGATAGGGCAGAAGGCCGGTGCGGCTGCCTGCGCGTTCGCGCCCCGAATCCTCGGCGAACGTCAAATCAATCTAGACCTTGCGCGCCAGATACCTATCGCTATTTGCGTACGAAAGCGTACGTTTGCCGCGCGTTTGTTTGCGCGGAGGCGCTGCGAATTGAACTGACTCCGCTGGTGGAAAATTGTAGTGCGCGCGCGGTGGTGTATACACATCGCTCCGCTCACGGATAAAGCAAGTGAACGCCCCTTAGCTGAACGCCTGGATGCCCGTCATGGCGCGGCCCATGATGAGGGCGTGGACGTCATGCGTGCCCTCATAGGTGTTGACCGCTTCGAGATTCAGCACATGGCGGATGACGTGATACTCGTCGGACACGCCATTGCCACCATGCATGTCGCGGGCTTCGCGCGCGATGGCGAGCGCCTTGCCGCAATTGTTGCGCTTGAGCAGCGAGATGGCGGGCGGGGCCGCCCTGCCCTCATCCATCAGCCGGCCGAGACGGGCGGCGGCGGCGAGGCCGAGCGTGATCTCCGTCTGCATATCGGCGAGCTTCTTCTGGATGAGCTGGTTGGCGGCGAGCGGGCGGCCGAACTGCTTGCGATCCAGCGTGTATTGCCGCGCGGCATGCCAGCAGAATTCCGCGGCGCCCATGGCGCCCCAGGCGATGCCGTAGCGCGCGCGGTTGAGGCAGCCGAACGGACCGGAGAGGCCTTGCACATCCGGCAGCAGCGCGCTTTCCGGCACGTGGCAATCTTCCAGCACGATCTCGCCGGTGACGCTGGCGCGCAGGCTGAACTTGCCTTCGATCTTGGGCGTTGAGAAACCCTTCGCATCGCGCTCCACCACGAAGCCGCGGATGGCGCCGTCGAGCTTGGCCCAGACGACCGCGAGATCGGCGATGGGCGAATTGGTGATCCACATCTTGGCGCCGTTCAGCACATAGCCGCCGGAGACTTTGTCGGCGCGGGTGCGCATGCCGCCGGGATCGGATCCGAAGTCCGGCTCCGTCAACCCGAAGCAGCCGACGAATTCGCCAGTCGCGAGCTTGGGCAGGTAATGGCGGCGCTGTTCTTCGGAGCCGTAAGCGAAGATCGGATGCATAACGAGACTGTTCTGCACGCTCATGGCCGAGCGGTAGCCGGAATCCACCCGCTCCACCTCGCGCGCCACGAGGCCGTAGCAGGTGTAGTTGAGATCGCCGCCGCCATAGGCCTCGGGCAAGGTGCAGCCCAAAAAGCCCATCGCGCCCATCTCCGTCATGATGGCACGGTCGAAGGTCTCGTGCCGGAAGCCGTCGCGCACGCGGGACATGAGCTTGTCCTGGCAATAATCGCGCGCGGAATCGCGAACCTGCCGCTCCTCGGCCGAAAGCTCCTCACAGAGCAGCAGCGGATCGGTCCAATCGAAGGCGTTGGACTCCAGCTTCGCGGGTGCGGTCATGGGATTACTCGAATGTCTTTTCCGAGCCGTCCGTATAGAGCACTTTGTGGGGGCGGAACACCGTCTTGATGTTCGCCATATCGGCGCCGCGGAAGCGCTGATCGCCGTCCTCGAACTGGTTGTAGTCCATCTGGCCGTCCCAGTTCAGCGTGGCGCCGGCCTTGATGGGATCGTTGATCGCGAGCTTGGAGGACGTGATCTCGTTGCCGAGCAGATCGGTGAACGTCACCTCGCCGTCGAACGCGCGGATGTCCTTGCCCGTGAGGTTGTGGATCGCAAGCGAGAAGGTGAGAGCCTGGCTCACGCCCTTTGAATAGTCGGAGTCCTGGAAGTCCTTGGCGGTGAGCTGCACTTCGACGGGTGACGGCTCCTTGGGCGCGGGTGGCGCGGACGGCGTGCCCTCAGCCGGAGCGGAGGGAGCGTCCGGGTGGAAGCCCTGGGCCACGCCTTGCGCCGCGGAGGTGAAGGCGCTGCGGATTTCATAGCGCAGATATTCCTGCCCCGCGAAGAAGCCGATCACAAGGCCAACCAGCAGCATCGCCGCATAGGGCGCCATTTCCCGAGGATTCACGGTCCCTCCCGAATCCGTTACCGCACGGACAGGTTACACCGCCGAGTTGTAGCATCCAAGTTGTACATCCAGGCAGCTATGGGCATCAGTGCCCGATATGGGCGTCGAGGAACGTCTCGATCTCCTTCAGCACGCGGATGCGGGTGCTGGCGAGGTTGAGATAATGATCGTCGCCATCGATGGTGATGAACTGGACGTCCTTCCCGGCCTTCTTGAGGGCGGAATTCTCCAGGATGCTCTGGTCGATCTTCACGGTCGTGTCCTTGTCATCATGGATGAGAAGGATCGGCGCGCGCACATTGGCGGCGTGGGACGCAGGCGAGACATCGAGCAGCGCCTGCTCATTGGAGGATATGTCGCCGATACGCTGCTTCCAGTAATCCGCACCGGAGGATTCCGCACCCTCTTCCCAGATCGTCTGTCCCACGATGTTGGGCACGCTGGAGATGCCCGCGATGCTGACGGCGCAGGCATAAAGCTCCGGCGTGAAGGTGGCGCCGGCCAAGGAGGCATAGCCGCCATAGCTCGCGCCCACGATGCAGACGCGCTTGGGATCGGCGATACCGTCGGCGATCGCCTTGCGCACGCCGTCGCTGATATCGCTCTGCATCTTCAGGCCCCACTGGCCGTTGCCGGCATCGACGAACTTCTTGCCGTAACCGGCCGAGCCGCGGAAATTTGGCTGCAGCACGGCATAGCCGCGCGAGGCGAGGAACTGCGCCATCCAGTCGAAGCCGAGCGCGTCGCGCGCTTCCGGCCCGCCATGCGGCAACACGACCAGCGGCAGGTTTTTCGCCGATGACTTGCCGGGCGGCAAGGTGAGATAGGACGTGATCTCCAGCCCGTCCGCGGCCTTGTAGCGATAGACCTTCATTTCGCCGAGATCGCTCGGCTGAAGCGTGGGATATTGCTGCGCCAGCGCCTTCATCTCATGGGTCTGCGAATTGTAGAGCCAGTAGGTGCGCGGGTTCTGCGGGTCCTCGCTGGACACGATCACGTTCGTGCCAGCCTTGTCGACGGACACGATCCGCACGGTTTGGCTTGGTAGAGCCGCGTCGAGGCCGCGCTGAAGCTTGGCGCGGCGCGGATCGAGATAGCGGTCTTCCTCTCTGTCGGCGAAAATCGCACCGCCGATCATCCGCCCCGTCCACTCATCGACGATGTCGCCTTCGAAATCGTAATTCGGATCGGAGAGCAAGGTCGAAGGCGCGCCCGTGCCGTTCAGCGGTAGCGCGTCGAGCGATATCTTGCCGTGATCGTCGTAGCGCTGGACGACCAGCGCGCTGCCGTCCATCGTCAGATCGCCGATCTGCGCTTCCCAGCCCTTCGAGGCATCGAAGGAATAGGCTTTGTGGTCGCGGTCGCCGTCATAGAGATAGACATCGTCCTTCATGTCGAAGGTGCCCTCGGCGAACTTCTCGTCCACCCGCGCCGCGGCATGGCCGTGACCGTCCATCACGAAAAAGGCCGAGTCGCCATTGCCGTGCTGCACCAGGTCGATGCTGCCCGTTTCGACGTTCACCTTGAGCAGGTCGAGCGCGTAATAGGAGTCGCTGCTTTCATGGACGCGCCAGAGCGCCATATAGGCGACATTGGGATCGTCCGCGTCGAGGCCGACCACGCGGGCAGCGGAGCGGTTCCAGCGGTAAGCCGGCGTGCGCTTGAGCAGCACCACCGGCTCCTTGCCCGAAATGCTGACCGCAATGGCGCGCGACCAGCGATGGATCTCAAGCCCTTTGCGCGTGTTCTCGGTGATGACGCCATAGACGATGCAGATCAGCCGGTCGTTGTTCACCCAGATGGAGTCTTCCGCGAAACTCTCCGGATCGCCGAAGATCACCGGCTGCGTCGGCGCGTCGAGCGCGAACACCACGACGGTCGGGCGTCCATTGAGCGGTTCGATGGCGGAGAAGTGCTTGCCGTCCGGCGAAAGATGCACGCGGGTGAGCGCGGGAAGATTGCCGAACGCCTCGACCGGCGGCGCCGCCACGGCGGCGGACGCGACAAAGCAAAGGGCGGCCGCAACCGCCGCGAACACCGGATTTCTCATGAAGCTCCCCAGCTCGAACGGTGCGATATTAGCCCATTTGCCGCTATGCGTAACACGACATTTGTGTGCCGAACGGCACCGGATTAACTGAGGAAATCCAGCACGGCCTGCTTGTAGAGCTTGTCGCCCACCGTGGTCATATGGTCACGCTTGGGGATGGTGACGGCGCGACCGTCCGCGAAGGCGGCGGCGAGCGGACCTGGCGGGCCGGTCAGCAAGTCGTTCTCGCCGCACACCACCAGAACCGGCCGCGTCGAGGCGCCGAGCTGGGTTTCCGAAAACGAGTCGCGATTGCCGCGCATGCAGGCGGCGAGCGCCGCGCGGTCCTTGCCGGCCTGGTCGGCGAAGGCGCGGAATTCGCGCGCCGTGCGGCTGGTGACCGTGGATGGATCGTCCGCCAGCAGAGCATCGGCGATGATGGCGCGGCGCGCCGGATCGTTCGTGCCTTCCTGCGCCGCTTCGACGTCGAGATAGCTCGCGCCGACGCCCGCGATGATGACTTTCGAGAATCGCTCCGGATGGCGCAGCAGCAGCGACATGGAAATGTAGCCGCCCATCGAATAGCCCATCAGTACCGCTTCGCCGATCCCCGCGGCGTCCATCACGGCCAGCACGTCATCCGCCATCTTTTCGTGACCGTAGGATTTCGGATCGTGCGGCTTGTCGCTTTCGCCATGACCGCGGCAATCCAGCGCGACGACGGCGAATCCCGCGTTGTTCAGCGGCTCATACCAGCCGGGCGCGCGCCAGTTCTGCACATGGTCGGAGGCGAATCCGTGAACCAGCATAATGGCTCGTCCACCGCCTCCGGTGGACTCATAAGCGATGCGCACGCCGTCCGGCGCGGTGGTGGCGAATTGGGTCATGACCCACCTTCGCAAAACACGCCTTACGTGTCTATGATGGGCGCTTCGGCCACAGGACATCACCATGTCATTGGACATCCTCAAGAAAGACGTAGACGGCATCATCGAGTCGATGCGCGACGAGTTGCTTTCCCTCTCCCACGCCATCCACCAGGAGCCGGAGCTGGCGCTGGAGGAATTCAAGGCGGCGAAGCGGCTCGCGGATGCGGTGGAGAAACACGACCTGCCCGTCCAGCGCGCCTCGTTCGGATTGGAGACGTCCTACGTCAGCGAATTCGGCAAGGACGGCGGCCCCACCATCGCGATCCTGTCGGAATACGATGCATTGCCCGGCGTCGGTCACGCCTGCGGCCACAACATCATCGCTACGACGGGATTGGGCGCGGCGCTGGCGCTCTCCAAGCTGGGCGCGCGGCTGCCGGGGCGCGTCCGATATCTCGGCACGCCGGCGGAAGAGCGCTTCGGCGGCAAGGAGATCATCGCGGAGGAAGGCGCCTTCGACGGCGCCGACGTGGCGATGATGATCCACCCCTCCAACCTCAACCTCGCCACCATGCCCTGCATCGCGATTTCGGAAGTGGAGGTCACCTATCACGGCCGCGCCGCGCATGCCGCCGCCATGCCCTATCGCGGGCTGAACGCGCTGGACGCCGTCGTCACCGCCTATCAATCCATCGCGCAGCTCCGCCAGCACATCAAGCAGAGCGAGCGGCTGCACGGCATCATCACCGAGGGCGGCCTCGCCGCCAACATCGTGCCGGAGCGCGCGGCTTGCCGCTTCTATGTCCGCGCCGCCGATATCCATGAGCTGGGCGAGCTGAAGCAGCGCGTGCATGGCTGCTTCGAGGGTGCCGCGCTTTCCACCGGCACACGGGCCGAGATCAAGTGGGGCACCACGGATTATCTCGATATGAAGACCAACTGGCCGATGGCGGATGCCTTCGTGAAGAACGCCAAGCTGCTGGGCCGCGACTTCTTCCCGGTGAAGGATATCCCGGCTGGCTTCGCGGGATCGACAGACATGGGCAATGTCAGCCATCGCGTGCCGTCCATCCATCCGATGCTGGCGGTGGCGCCGGCCGGCGTCATCATCCACAACGCGGAATTCGCGCGCTGGGCCGCCTCCGACAAGGGCGACCAGGCCGTGATCGACGGCGCCAAGGCGCTGGCCCTCACCGCGCTGGACGCAATGTCGGATCGCCGGTTGCTCGAAGTCACCAAGGCTGATTTCGCGGCGACGGCGGATGTCTCCAAAGCTGCGCTCGCGAAGCTCTCAGCCAACCATCCGCATGACACGCATGGCGGCCACTCGCATGCGCATGGCGGCGGCTGCGGTTGCGCATGAATGTCTGGCTCCTGATCGCTGCGATCAACGGCTTCCTCGCGGTCGCGGCGGGCGCGTTCGGCGCGCATGGCCTGCAGGGCCGGATCGACGCGCACATGCTGGAGGTGTTCGAAACCGGCGCGCGCTATCAGATGTATCACGCCCTCGCCATCGGGCTCGCCGCCTTCGCTGCCCGCAATGCCGCTGCGTCAAGCGTGGCGACCGTTGCGTCAGCGTCTTTCCTCGCCGGCATAATCCTGTTTTCCGGGTCGCTTTATCTGCTGGCGCTGACGGGCGTGCGGACGCTAGGTTTCGTCACGCCGTTCGGAGGGCTCGCCTTCCTGATCGGCTGGGCGGCACTGGCATGGGCGGCAACGAAAATCGCATGACGAAAGAGCGTGTTCTGGTCGCCGGCGCGGGCATTGCGGGGCTTGGCGCCGCGCTGGCCCTAGGCGGTGGTGCGCGCGAGGTGATCATCCTTGACCGCGATCCGCCGCCGCCGGATCTGTCCGCGGACGAAGCCTTCTACAAATGGGAGCGCAAGGGCGCCACGCAGCTCCGCCACAGCCACGCTTTTCTCGGCCGCCTCACCGCGCTGATCCGCGACAAATATCCCGAGCTGATGAAAGAGCTCCTGGCCGAAGGCACGCGCCTCTTTGGTTTCGCGGAAGCGCTGCCGCCGACGCTCGAACCCGATTACACGCCCGCGCCGGGCGACGAAGACCTGATGCTGCTGTTCAGCCGGCGCTCCACGTTGGAGCTGGCGATCCGGCGCTATGCCGCGCGCATTCCCGGTATCACGTTCGTGACGGATGCCGGCGTGCGCGGGCTGATCGCGCGGCGCGACAACGGTGCGCTGGTCGTCGAAGGCCTAAAGGTCGAGCGCGGCGGTGTGGTGGAAGAGATGCGCGCCGATGTCGTGGTCGACGCCACGGGCCGCAACACGATGTTTCCGCAATGGCTGCGCGATGAGGGCGTAGAGGTGCGCGAGGAATCGAGCCCCTGCGGCATCCTCTATTTCACCCGCCACTACCGCTTGCGGGACGGCCAGAGCGAGCCGGTGCGCGACGGCACGCCGGGTGGCGGCGATCTCGGCTACATCAAATTCGGCGTCTTCATCGGCGACAACCGGCACTTCTCGGTGACCTTGGCCGCGCCCGAGATCGAAAAAGAAATGCGCATGGCGGTGATGCGCCCGGAAACCTTTGACGCCGTCTGCATGGCGCTGCCCGGCGCCGCGCGCTGGATGAATCCCGAACGGGCCGAGCCCGTGAGCCAGGTCTTCGCCATGGGCAATCTGGAGAATGTCTGGCGGCATTTCGGACCGGTACTGAACTTCTTCCCGCTGGGCGACGCGGCCGTGCGCACCAATCCGCTCTATGGCCGCGGCTGTTCCTCCGGCGTGGTGGAGGCGCATCTGCTGTGCGGCGCGCTCGACGCCACGCCCGATCCCGCCGAACGCGCCCGCCTCTACGAGAGTGAAATCACCAAAACGATCCGGCCCTATTTCGACTCCATGGTGACGCTGGACCTGCAGGCTATCCGCCGCGCCGAACACGAGCGCGATCCGCATTACAAGCCCGGCTTGCGCGCCCGCATCATGAAGAGCTTCGCCGAGGACGGGTTGATGCCCGCCCAGCGCGGCGACGTGGAAGTCGCCCGCGCGCTTACCCGCATCTTCCACATGCTGGACGAACCCACCGCCTTCCTGAAACGCCCCGCTATCGTCGCGCGCATCCTGCGTGTCTGGGCGATGTCGAAGCGCGCGAAGAAGGCCCGCGATTTCTATCCGCCCAAATTCGGGCCCGAGCGCGCGGAGATGTATGCGCGCATCGGCCTCACCGCCTGAACCGGAGACACAGATGGTCGACTTCCCCGCCCCCACCATGATCAAGACCAACGGCATCGACATGGCCGTCTACGAGATGGGCCCGAAAACCGGCGTGCCCGTCGTGCTCTGCCACGGCTTTCCGGAACTCGCCTATTCCTGGCGCTATCAGCTTCCGGCGCTCGCAGCGGCCGGCTATCGCGTCATCGCGCCCGACCAGCGCGGTTACGGCGCCACGTCCCGCCCCGAAAAGATCGAGGACTACGACATTACCCATCTGACGGGCGATCTGACCGGCATGCTGGACGCGCTCGGCATCGGCAAAGCGGTGTTCTGCGGCCATGACTGGGGCGGTCTCGTCGCCTGGATGGTGCCGCTGCTGCATCCCAGCCGCGTGATGGGCATGATCGGCGTCAACACGCCATTCCTGCCGCGCTCGCCCATCGATCCCATCATGGCGATGCGCATGATGTTCGGCGAGAACATGTACATCGTCTATTTCCAGAAGCCCGGCGTGGCCGATCCGCTGCTGGCGCAGGATGTCGGCAAAACCTTCCGCTTCTTCATGCGCAAGAACGGCGGCACGGCGGAGGACTACGCCAAGCGCCCGAAGGAAGAGCGCAATCTCGAACTCGTCCATGCGCTGGCGTCCGACGAAAGCAAATGGCCCGGCGAGCTGGTGATGAGCCCCGCCGAGCTGCAGGTCTTCATCGACACCTTCACGCGCACCGGTTTCACCGGCGGCATCAACTGGTACCGCAACTTCACCCGCAACTGGGAGATCATGGCGCCGGTCGAATACAAGGTGCATGTCCCCAGCCTGATGATCATGGCGGAGGACGACGTGGTGCTCTCCCCCGCCATGGCCGACAACATGGAACTGTTCGTTCCCGATCTGGAGAAAGTGCTGATCAAGCATTGCGGCCACTGGACCCAGCAGGAGCATCCCGAGGAAACCAGCGCGGCGATGCTGGACTGGCTGAAGCGGAAATTCCCCACATGATCATGCCGGCGCCCGCCACGATCTTCACCATCGCCAATGACGGCATCCTGCCATTCTGGCTGCTGCTCTTCCTGGCGCCCAACTGGCGCGGCACGCGAATCCTGGTGCATTCCGTGCTGATCCCGGTGGTGCTGGGCCTCACCTATATCTGGGTGCTGGGCAGCGCGATGACGTTCGGCCACGCGCCGCCCGGCAGCGGGTTCTCGTCGCTCGCAGGCGTGATGGCGCTGTTCTCCTCGCCGCTGGCGATGACGGGCGGCTGGATCCACTATCTGGTGTTCGACCTGTTCATCGGCGCCTGGATCACGCGCGACGCGCACCGCCGCGGCGTGTCCCATTTCGCGGTGATGCCCATCCTGATTGTGACACTTTTGTTCGGGCCGGCGGGGCTGCTGCTCTACCTGGCCTTGCGGGCAATCATGGGCAAGGGCGGCTTTTTCTTGGCGGAAACAGCGGATTAATGCCCTTCAAGCCCGCGCGGGCCCGCGTTAGAATTCCCGAATCATGTCTGGCGACGTCGACACATTCTCCTACGCTTCGGCCGACGACCCGAAGCTGAAACGCTTCCTAATCCGCATGATCGAACGGATGACGGGACAGCCGCATCTGAAGCGCATCTACGATGCTCATCGCTCAGCACCGCTGCCGGGCGAGAGCTTCTTCGACTCCGCCGTGCGCCGCCTCGATCTCAGGATCGCCGCCAACGAAGACGCGCTGGAGCGCCTGCCGAAATCCGGGCCGCTCGTGGTCGTCGCCAACCATCCTTTCGGCGTGCTGGACGGCATCATCATCTGTCAGCTCATCGGGCGCGTGCGGCCGGATTTCCGTGTGCTGACGAACGCCGTGCTGAACAAGGCGGACGAGATCAAGGAACATCTCCTGCCCGTCGATTTCACGGAGACGAAAGAAGCGCTGGAGACCAATCTGCGCTCCCGCGCCGCCGCCAAGCTTCACTTGCAGAAGGGCGGCTGCCTGATCGTGTTCCCGGCCGGCGCCGTCGCCACCACGCCCACCATCTGGGACAAGAACGCGACCGACGCGGAATGGAAGAACCTGACCGCGCGGCTCATCCTGCAGTCCAAGGCCGACGTCGTGCCGGTCTACTTCGCGGGGCAGAACAGCCGGCTGTTCCAGCTCGCCAGCCATGTCAGCATGACCTTGCGGCTGTCGCTGCTGTTCAAGGAAGTGCATGACCGCATCGGCACCGAAGTGCCCGTGCGCATCGGCGACGTGATCCCGCACGCGACGCTCGCCGGGATCAACGATCGCGAGCGCTTCATGGATTATCTGCGCGAAGCCACCTACAAGCTCGGCGAGAGCATGCCCAAGCGCCGCCGCAAGAAGACATGACACCCAGGGTCGGCCTCTTCGTTACCTGCCTCGTCGATCTCCTCCGCCCGCAAGTGGGCTTCGCGGCCGTGAAGCTGCTGGAGCAGGCGGGCTGCACGGTAGAAGTCCCGCCCACGCAAACCTGCTGCGGCCAACCCGCCTGGAATTCCGGTGCGGACGGTCATGCGGCAGACATCGCGCGCGCCGTGATCGATGCATTCGAGGGCTTCGATTATGTCGTCGCGCCCTCCGGCTCTTGCGCCGGCATGCTGCGCAAACATTATCCCGAAGTTCTGGCCGACGATCCCGTCTACGCGCCGCGCGCTCGCGCGTTGGCGGCGAAAAGCCATGAGCTCATCTCGTTCCTGGTGCGCGAGCGAAAGATGGAGCGGGTGGCGGCGTCGTGTGCCGCGAAAGCCTGCTATCACGATAGCTGCTCTTCGCTGCGCGAGATGGGCGTGAAGAGCGAGCCGCGCAAGCTGCTGGCGAGCGTCGAGGGGCTCTCGCTCACCGAGCCGAAAGAGCCGCAAGTCTGCTGCGGCTTCGGCGGATTGTTCGCGGTTAAATATCCCGAAATCTCCGAGCGCATGGCCGACGACAAGATCGCCGATATCCGCGCCACTGGCGCCAATCTGCTCACCGGCGGCGATCTCGGCTGCCTGCTGCATCTGGCCGGACGCATGGAGCGGCAGGGCGAGGCGCTGGACTTCCGCCATGTCGCGGAAATCCTGGTGGGCGAGATATGAACCAGGACCCGCGCCAGTTCCGCGCCTCCGCCAGGAAAGCGCTCGGCGATGCGGGCCTGAAGCAAGCGCTGGGGCGGCTCGGCACACATTTCGTGCAGCGCCGCACCGACGCAATCGACCGTTACGGCGCGAGTGATTGGGAAGCCTTGCGCGACCAAGGCGCCACTATCCGCGACTTCGCGCTGACCCATCTGGATACGCTGCTGGAGCAGTTCGAAACGAATGTGACAGCGCGCGGCGGCAAGGTGCATTGGGCGCGCGACGCCGCCGAAGCGCGCGCCATCGTGCTGGATATCCTGAAAAAGACCGGCGCGCGCAAGGTGACCAAGGGCAAATCCATGGTCAGCGAGGAGATCGGGCTGAACCCCTTCCTCGCCGCCAACGGAATCGTTCCGGTTGAGACGGATCTCGGCGAATACATCATTCAGCTTCGTAACGAACCGCCCAGCCACATCATCGCCCCCGCCTTCCATCTCAACAAGGAAGACGTGGCGGAGGCCTTCCGCACCGCGCACACCACCTTGGACCCCGCGCGCAACCTCGACGAACGCGCCGCTTTGGTGGCCGAGGCACGCCGTATGCTGCGCACGGAGTTCGAAGCCGCCGACGTGGGCATCACCGGCGCCAACTTCCTCGCGGCGGCGGAAGGCACGACCGTGATCGTGACCAACGAAGGCAATGGCGATCTCACGCGGCTCTTGCCCAAAACCCATATCGTGCTCACTGGAATCGAGAAGGTGGTGCCCGACCTGAACGACGTGGCCGTGCTGTTGCGTCTCCTCACCCGCTCCGCCACGGGGCAGGATATCTCCAGCTATGTCTCGCTGTTCTCCGGCCCCGCCGAGCGCGAATTCCATGTCGTCCTGCTCGATAACGGACGTTCGCGACTGCTCGGCACGGAGGCCGAGGAGACCCTGCGCTGCATTCGCTGCGCCGCCTGCCTCAACCATTGCCCGATCTATGGCGCGGTGGGCGGGCACACCTACGGCGCCACCTATCCCGGCCCCATCGGCGCGGCGCTCAATCCCAACTTGCTGGGCGTGGCGGAAGCGAGCCACCACGCCAACGCCTCGACCTTCTGTGGACGTTGCGCCGAAGTCTGCCCGGTGAAAATCCCGCTGCCCAAGATCATGCGCTACTGGCGCGCCCGCGAATATGCGGGTGGCCTGGCGCCGAAGACGATCACCGCCGGCCTCGGCCTCTGGGCTTTCGCCGCGAAACGCCCCGCGCTCTATCGCTTCGCAACTGGGACGGTCGCGCGACTGCTGAAATGGCTCGGCGGCAACCGCGGTATCGTTCGTTCCCTGCCCCTGATGGGCGGATGGTTCGCGGTGCGCGACCTTCCCGCGCCCACGGGCCGCACCTTTCACGAACAGTGGCGCGATCGGCGATGACCAGCCGCGACGACATCCTCTCCGCCATCCGTGCCCGCCGCTTGCGCACACGCGAGCGCCCACCGTCCTACATCGCGCCCAAATTGACCGACGCCGTGGAGCGCTTCGCCCACGAAGCCGCCTCGGAGCATGCCGAGGTGCGCGTGCTCGACAGCGAAGCGGACATCCCCGCCGCCGTGGCCGACATCCTGCGCGCGCGAAATCTCCCGGCCGAGTTGCCCTCCGGTCCTCCGGGTCCGGACGATGCCGTGCTGACGCACGCCGACTACGCCATCGCCGAGACCGGCACGCTGGCCTTCCTCGCCGCATCCGATGCACCCGCCGCGAACCATTTCCGCGCCGGTCTCGAGATCGCCGTGGTGAAGGCCGAGAACATCCTGCCGCATCTGGAGAACGTGCTGGCCCGCATCCGCCTGCCCCACACGCTGAACCTCGTCACGGGCCCTTCGCGCACCGGCGACATCGAGCAGACGCTGGAGCTGGGCGCGCACGGCCCGAAGGAATTGGTGATTTTGCTGGTGAGGGAATGTCGAACTCACCCTCAAAGAGAAAAATAAAATCCGTCATGGCCGGGCTTGTCCCGGCCACCCATACCCGCGGCGGAAAACGTAAGAGCACTGACCGTCATTATCTTTTCGGCAAAGACCGCGTTTATGGATGGCCGGGACAAGCCCGGCCATGACGATTTCGGGGAGATGGCGGAGAAGAGAAGCGGCGTGGACGTTTCGAATTACAGCTTCACCGCAACCAGTGAATCGATCTGCTTCGTCAGCTTCTGCATCAACCCGTCGAGAACATCGCGTTCCGATGGAGAGAGCGCGGCGAGGAACACCGCTTCGAGATGCAGCGCCAGCGGCACGATCTCGTCATAGATGGCGCGGCCCTTGGCGGTGAGCGAGAGGCGGGTGACGCGGCCGTCCGTTTCGTCGCCATCGCGCTGGAGGCGGCGGGTTCCAACGAGCGCGGCGACGGCGCGGCTCACCTGCACCTTGTCCATCGCGGTTCGGCGGGCGACGTCGCGGGCGGACAACCCCGATGTCTGACCGATCACGGCCATCACACGCCATTCGGCGATGGAGAGGCCGAAGCGGTCGGAATAATGCCGCGCGATGGCGTCAGACACCTTGTTCGACAGCACCGACAGCCGGTATGGCAGGAAGTGGTCGAGGTCCAGGCGATCCAGCACGTTATTCGGCATCGGGCTGGTTCTTCGGCAGCGCCGCGTCGAAAGCGGGATGGGCGAGCGCGGTGGCTTCGACGCGCGTGAGCGCGGGATAGGGCGTGAGATCGAGATTCACGCGCCGTGCGTTCGCCATCTGCGGGATGAGGCAGATGTCGGCCAGGGTGGGCGTGTCGCCGTGGCAGAAGCGGCCGGTCTCCGGCGATTGCAGCAGCGTTTCCAGCGCCGCGAAGCCAAGCGCGATCCAATGGCGCTGCCACTCCGCGCGGGTCTCTTCCGCGGCGTCGAACGTGTCGCGCAGGTACAGAAGCACGCGCAGATTGTTCACCGGGTGGATGTCGCAGGCGACGGCATAAGCGAGCTGGCGCACCCGCGCGCGGCCGGCGGCGCCTTTGGGCAGCAGCGGCGGCTCGGGATACATCTCGTCCAGATATTCGATGATGGCGAGCGACTGGCCGATGGTGTGGCCGTCATGGACCAGCGTCGGGATGATCTCCTGGGGATTGACCGCCTTGTATTCCGCGCCATGCTGCTGACCACCATCCTTCAAGAGGTGGACGAATTTGTTCTCCGGCTTCAGGCCTTTCAGGTTCAGCGCGATGCGGGCGCGGAAGGCGGCGGAGGAGCGGAAATAGCCGTAGAGCGTGACGTCAGGGTTCATGGCGCACGACATCCTGCTCGATGGCGCCGAAGATGGAATGGCCGTCGAGATCCAGCATCTCGATCTTCACCCGATCGCCAAACTTCATGAAGGGGGTCTTCGCCGCGCCCTGCTCGATGGTCTCGAGCGTGCGCCGCTCCGCCAGGCAGGCCGATCCCACGCCGCGGTTCTTGTTCGACACCGTGCCGGAGCCGACGATGGAGCCCGCCACCATCGCGCGCGTCTTGGCCGCGTGCGCGATCAGTTCGACGAAAGAGAACGTCATGTCCTCGCCCGCATTCGGAGTACCGAACGTTTCGCCATTGTAGATAACCTTGAGCGGCAGATGCACCTTCGCGTCGCTCCACGCTTCGCCCAATTCGTCCGGCGTGACGGCGACGGGGGAAAAAGCGCTGGCCGGTTTGGACTGGAAGAAGCCGAAATTCTTGGCGAGCTCGGCGGGGATCAGGTTGCGCAGGGAGACGTCGTTCACCAGCATCAACAGCTTGATGTGCTTCGCGGCGGCGCTGGGTGCGATGCCCATCGGCACGTCGTCGGTGATGACGGCGACCTCGCCTTCGAAATCGATCCCCCAGGCTTCGTCGCCCGCCACGATCGGATCGCGCGGACCGATGAAGCTGTCCGAACCGCCCTGATACATCAGTGGATCGGTCCAGAAACTCGGCGGCATCTCCGCGCCGCGCGCCTTGCGCACCAGCTCCACATGCGTGACGTAAGCCGAACCATCCGCCCATTGATAGGCGCGCGGCAACGGCGAAGCGCAGGCGGCGGCATCGAACGGCTTCTCGCCGTCGACCTTGCCTTCGTTCATCAGGCCGTAGACGCGCATCAGGCGCGGCGCGGTGTTTGCCCAATCGTCCAATGCGGCTTGCAAAGTGACGGCGATATGGGCCACGGCGACGCAACGCGTGAGGTCGCGGGAGACGACGACGAGCGCCCCGTCGCGGCCATGCTTCAGGGAGGCGAGCTTCATTTGGGCATCCAGCTTCTGGCGTAACCGCGATCCTCGAATGGCTCGACGCTCGCGTGCATGTCCAGCGGATCGCGCGCGTCGATCATCACCGCCACTTCGTCGGTCATCGTCTTGGTGGCTTTGGCGCCCGCGGCGAAGGCCTTGGGATGCGGGCCATGCGTGAATCCGTTGGGATGCCACGTCACCATGCCGGGATGGATGTTGTCGCGGCTGAAGAACTCGCCCTGATGATAGAAGATCACTTCATCGTAATCGTCGTTGGAATGATAGAATGGCACTTTCAGCGCGCCGGGATCGCTCTCGATCGGGCGCGGCACGAAGGTGCAGACGACGAAGCGATCCGCCACGAAAGTGGAGTGCACGCTGGGCGGAATGTGATAGCGGTGGCTCATCACCGGGCGGATGTCGCGCCAGTTCAGCTTCACCGGCGCCAGATTGCCCTTCCAGCCCACGGCATCCAGCGGATTGTATGGATAGGTGATGGTGGAAATGGCGTTGCGCCGCTTCACCCGCACCTGCCACTCGCCATCTTTCTGCGCGCGGAACGCGTCGTCGAGCTTTGGCGTGTCGAGCGCGGCGGGATCGAACAGCGCATGCGGGCCGAGCAATCCGCGCTCCGGCAGCTTGAACGCGCCGTTGGTGGCCTCGATCAGCAGCGAGACGGTGCGGGCCGTGGGCGTCATGCGCCACATCGTGCCGCGCGGCAGCATGATGTAGTCACCCTCGCGGTAACGAAGGTGACCGAAATCGCAGAACAGATCGCCCTCGCCCTCATGGATGAAGAGCAGAACGTCGCCGTCGGAATTGCGCACCAGAAAGGGCATCGGCTCCGGCAGCGCCCAGATCGCCATCTGGCAATGCGGATTGGACAGCAGCGGCACGGCCTTGAACGGTTCGTTGCTGGCGTTCGCCGCTTCCTTCGCGTCGAAGGCGCGCGGGCGCAGCGGGCCCTCGAAGCCGGTCCAGCCTGTCGGCGGGTGCTTGTGATAGATGTGGGTCGCCGGTCCGAAGAAACCGTCGCGCCCGATTTCGCGCTCATAGGTGCCGGCGGGAAGGTCGGCATGGGCCTGGCGTGAGGTTTCACCCTCGACGCGGGGAAATTCGATCCAGTTCTTGCTGCTCATGCGGGGCTGGTGTCCTTCAGCACGCCGCGCTTGATCTGGTCGGCTTCGATGCTTTCGAACAGCGCTTTGAAATTGCCCTCGCCGAAACCCTGATTGCCCTTCCTCTGGATGATCTCGAAGAAAATCGGGCCGATGGCGTTCTGGGTGAAGATCTGCAGCAACAGGCCCGTCTCATCCACCGCGCCATCCATCAGGATGCGATCCTTGCGCAAGCGCGGCACGTCCTCGCCATGGCCTTTGATGCGGTTATCGAGACGGTCGTAATAGGTCTCGGGCGTGTCCTGGAACGCGACGCCCCTTTTGCGCAGCGTTTCCACCGCGTCGTAAATCTTGTCCGTTCCCATGGCAATGTGCTGGATGCCCTCGCCTTTGTATTCCTCCAGATATTCGTGGATCTGGGATTTGTCGTCGGAGCTTTCGTTGATCGGGATGCGGATGTTGCCGTCCGGGCTCGTCATGGCGCGGCTCTTGAGGCCGGTCAGCTTGCCCTCGATATCGAAATAGCGGATTTCGCGGAAGTTGAAGAGCTTCTCGTAGAAGCCGGCCCACTTGTCCATGTTGCCGCGGAATACGTTGTGCGTGACGTGGTCGATATAGGTGAGGCCGGCGCCGTCATGCGCGAAGCCCTTGGCCGGATCGGTGGGCACGAAATCGACATCGTAGATCGAGCGGTCGCCGTAACGGTCGACGAGATAGAGTACGCTGCCGCCGATGCCTTCGATGGCGGGGATATTCAATTCCATTGGGCCCACCTGGCCCTGGAACGGCTTGGCGCCGCGCGCGAGCAA
Source organism: Rhizomicrobium sp. (assembly GCA_036489435.1). GTDB lineage: Bacteria > Pseudomonadota > Alphaproteobacteria > Micropepsales > Micropepsaceae > Rhizomicrobium. The sequence goes on from DASXFU010000002.1 coordinate 290,919, forward strand.
TTCCTTATAGGCGGCCGCCGCATCCTTCACGCGAAAGGCCATGGCGCAGGCGCTGGGGCCATGCGCCTTGGCGAAGCGCGCGGCATAGGAATCCGGCTCGGCGTTGACGATGAAGTTGCTGTTGCCCTGGCGATAGAGCGTCACGTTCTTGGAGCGGTGACGGCCGACCGCGTGAAAACCCATCTGCTCGAAGAAATCGTGCAGCTTCGCGATATCGGGCGCGGTGTATTCCACGAACTCGAACCCGTCGGTACCGATCGGATTGTCCCAGAGGTCTTGCGTGATGTGCATGGCGGTCTCATCCGTAACGAAAGCGAGATAGTTTCAGATGAAACTATCTCTCCGTCAAGGCGTAAAACGCCCGAATCAGAGACGTTTGTACGACAGTTGGGAACCGTCGCCCGCCGCGGCCGTCAGCGCGATCCACATGTTGCGCTCGTCATACCAGAGGTCGAGATCGTCCTTGCCGCGCCAGTCGTAATGCCGTGCAGAGACCGTCGCGCCGTCGGCCAGCGCCACCTTCTCCATGCCCTTGTCGCTGATGCGCGGCGTGAGCAGCATGCCGTTCTCGGGATTGATCATCGGGCCCGCGAGTTCGGCCCGGTTCCAATGCGAGGCGGGTAGCGCGCCTTCGGGCGCGGTGTAACGTTGCGTCTTGGAACCTTCCACGACCAGCCCATTCGCCGCACGGCGCACGGTGGCGAAATGGGCGTCGCCGTCGTGATCGGTCTTGGCGTCCAGGCTCTCGAAGCGGCCGTCGACCCAGTGCTCCACGGCATCGAGCTTGTAATGAAAGAGACGGATCGGGCCGAAGCTGACGGCGAGGTTTACCGCCACGCTCACCGTAAAACCGTCAGACGTATTGGCGAAACGCAGGGCGTGTGTGCCGATGGGGGAGTCGTTGCGCGACACCTGGAAATTCAGCGCGCCAGCTTGCGGCGGCAACGCGGCGAAAGCCGGTGTGGCGCAGCACGCGGTTCCAACGGCCAGGAAATGTCTGCGCGATAACAAAATTGCTCTCTCACTCTGCCGCCGCGCCCACTCTTAAACGTTGGCCGCCGAAGATCGGATCACTGATCCTCTCGCCGGGCTGGCGCGTATGTCAGAAAGAAGCAAAATTCCGAGGCCAGAATGGACCTGATGACAGCCGGTGGAATCCTGGCCGAACGCGCGCCCGTCCCCGACCTTCTGGTCACGGCCGGCATGCGGCGCAAAATCTCCTCCAGCGCCCGCGCCCTCGCCAGTCAAGGCGGCGTGGACTCCGCCTTCGCTCGCGGGATGGCGGAACATGCTATCGCCGAACACGCCTCCGCCGCCAATGCTCAGCACTACGAATTGCCGCCGGAATTCTTCGGCCTGATCTTGGGCCCCAACCGGAAATATTCGTCTTGTCTCTATGTCACGGGCGCGGAGACTCTCGCCCAGGCCGAAGACATCGCGCTCGGCGAAACCGCCGCGCATGCCGAACTGGCCGATGGGCAGGACATACTGGAACTCGGCTGCGGCTGGGGCTCGCTGTCTCTCTGGACGGCGGAGCACTATCCAAACGCGCGCATCACCGCCGTCTCCAACTCCGCGCCGCAGCGGTGCTACATCGAGGAACGCGCGCGGCAACGGATGATCGGCAACCTTACCGTCATCACCGCCGACATGAACGATTTCGCGATAGACCGGCGCTTCGACCGCATCGTCTCCGTCGAGATGTTCGAGCATATGGCTAACTGGCGCGGCCTCCTCACCCGCGCGCGTGGCTGGCTGAAAGAAGATGGGCGCCTCTTCCTGCATGTCTTCAGCCATGCGAACACGCCCTACCGCTTCGATCATGGCGACGAGAACGACTGGATAGCGCAGCACTTCTTCACCGGCGGCATCATGCCGAGCCACGGCTTGATCCGGCAGTTTCCGGACCTCTTCACTGTCGAACAGGAGTGGCGCTGGAGCGGCGAGCACTATCGCCGCACGGCGATGGATTGGCTCGCCAATTTCGACGCGCGACAGAAAGAGATCATGCCCATCCTGCGCAACGTCTACGGCCGCGACGCCGCGATGTGGCGCCGCCGCTGGCGCATGTTCTTCCTGGCGACCGCCGAGATGTTCGGCTTCGAGGGTGGCGACGTATGGGGTGTGAGTCACTACCGGTTAAAGGGTGCTTAGAACTCAATCTATATAAACGTCATGGCCGCCCTTGTGGCGGCCATCCATATTCCAGAGTCTGTCCGTCGAGACTCTGGAATATGGGTGGCCGGGACAAGCCCGGCCATGACGAATTGAGTTTGAGGTGGCGCTATTGGGCGGCTTGCGGCCCTCTCACCAACTTCCCCGGCAGCGCACCGGTCGCCTGCGCGTCGCGGTAGACGATTTCGCCCGACACCACCGTCGCGACATACCCGTCCGCGCCTTGCAGCAAGCGCTTGCCGCCGGCCGGGAGATCGAACGCCATCTTCGGCGCCTGCACGGCCAATTTGCCGAAATCGATCACGTTGAGGTCGGCCTTCATCCCCGGCGCGAGCACGCCACGATCCAGCAGGCCCATGGCGCGGGCGGTGTCCGACGTCTGTCGCTTCACGAGATAGCCGAGATCGAAGCGGCCATGGGCGCGGTCGCGACCCCAATAGGTCAGGAGATACGTCGTGTAACTGGCGTCGGAGATGATGCCGACATGCGCGCCGCCGTCGCCCAGGCCCATCACGGTGTCGGGGCTGGCGATCATCTCGCCGCAGCAATCCAGATTGAAGTTGGTGTAATTGGCGAAGGGGCTGAACAGGAAGGCGCGGCCTTCGTCTTCCAGCAGCATGTCATAGGCGAGCTCGGCTGGATCGTGGCCCAACCGACGGGCCTGTTCGCCGATAGCGCTTTCGCGCGGCGGCTCGTAGTTCGGCGGATTGCCCAGCGGGTAGATCTGGTCGAACGCCATGACACGGCGTGCCAGCGGATGGGTTTGCTTCGCGTCATTCTCCGCCATGAGGCGCGCGCGGAACGCGGGATCGCGCATCGCGGCCACTTTCTCCGCCAGCGGCTTATCCTTGATCGCGGCGAAGGCCTCATGCGCGATGAAGGGATTGATCGTGCCCTGCAAGCCCAGCAGCAGGCCGATCGGCCGCGGCGCCACCTGGCCGCGCATCGGCAACCCGTCCTTCGAGGCCTGCGAAATCATGCCGAGCAGGCCCTTCCAGCCATCCGCGTCGCGTCCGGCTTGAGCGAGAGACAGAGACAGAGGCCGCCCGCTCTCCTTCACCAGGTCGCGCAGCATGGCGAATTCGGTCAAGGGATCGGGATTGTCGAAATCGGAGATCAGCTCGATCACGCCCGAGCCCGCATCCTTCATGCCGCGCACGATGCCCATCAGCTCGGCCTGGGTGGCGCGCAACGACGGCGTCGGGTCGCCCTTCGCCGTGCGGTGGTTGAGCGTGCGCGAGGTGGAGAAGCCGAGCGCACCGGCCCGCATGGCCTCCGCCGTCAGCACGCGCATCTGGGCGATATCCGCTTCCGTCGCGGGCTCGAGCTTCGCGCCGCGCTCACCCATCACATAGACGCGCAGCGCGCCATGCGGCAGCTGCGCCGCGAAATCGATGTCGTGCGGGCGGGCGTCCAGCGCGTCCAGGTAATCGCCGAAGCTCTCCCAGTTCCACGGCAGGCCTTCATGCAGCGCCGCGCCGGGGATGTCCTCCACCCCCTCCATCAGCTCGATCAGACGCTCGCGGTCGGCGGTGCGCACGGGCGCGAAACCCACGCCGCAATTGCCCATCACCACCGTCGTCACGCCATGCCAGCTCGACGGCTGGAGGCGCTGGTCCCAGGTTGCCTGTCCGTCATAATGCGTATGGATATCCACGAAGCCGGGCGTCACCAGCAGACCGCGTGCGTCGATCTCTTCCCGGCCCGCCCCCGACACCGCGCCCACTGCCGCGATACGGCCGCCGGATATGGCGATATCGGCCTCGCGCAACGCCCCGCCAAGTCCGTCCGCTACCGTACCGTTGCGGACGACCAGATCGAATTTGTCATGCATTTGATAGGTCCGGAAATGGCAGCCGCCCAGCGTTTGCCCCTGTCCCGCTCGTGTCAAGTTCGGCTAATATTTCCGTTGCGTCAGCAACGCAGGATGTTTGCACCCAAGCCAGTTTAGACTAATTTTAGACTGGTGTTGGAGGACCTCATGGCAGGCGTGCAGGAAGGGGCAGCGGGCGCGGAATCCGACTCTTCGCCCCTCGTCGTGTTCCTGATCAGGCCCCGCGCGCAGCTCACGCGCGCGGCGTGGCTTGTGGGCGCGCTGGCGCTCGCCTCCCTCGTCACCGCGTTGCGCCTGCAACTGGGCTTCGGCTCGAGCGGCGTGCCGCTGGTGTTCTATCTGCCGGCCATTCTCGCGGTGACGCTGGTGGCGGGGTGGGAGTATGGCGCCGCCGCGCTGGTCGCCAGCGTGCTCTTCGTCTTCTACATGTTCGTGCCGCCCTATTTCTCGTTCGAGGGCATCACGCGGCTGCAATTCGTCACCGTAAGCCTGTGGTCCATCGTCAGCGTGCTCTTGATCGCCACGGCGCATTTCCTGCGCGTGTCGCTGCAGACCGCGCTGCGCAACGAGCGGCGCTATCGCACGCTGATCTCCGTGATCTCCGACATCGTGTGGGTGACGGATGGCGACGGCAAGGCGCAGCAACCCAATCCCGGCTGGGGCCGCGTCACCGGCATGCCGTGGCCCGCTTATTCCGGCTACAAATGGCTGCAGGCCGTGCATGAGGAAGACCGCGAGGCGCTGCGGCCCAACATGAAGACCGGCAATCATTTCGCCGATTTCCGCATCCGCGAATTGGCGAGCGGAGACTGGCGCTGGTATCGCGCCCGCGCCGTGGCGATGCGCGACCCGCGCGGCGACGTCGAGGAATGGATCACCGCCATCCGCGACGTGCACGAATCCAAACTCGCCCGCGAGCGCGACGAATTGATGATCGGCGAGGCACGGCACCGGCTGAAGAACCTCGTCACCGTGATCGACGCGCTGGCCAAGAATTCCCGCCGCCGCGACGCCGAGGCGAATGCCGAGCTCGACGCCTATCAGAAACGCTTCCTGGGGCGCCTGCACGCGCTGGGCGCCGCGGCCGACCTCGTGCTCGCCGGCCAGCATCAATATGTCGAGATCGGCGCCGTCCTCCGCGCGACCTTGGCGCCTTTCCTGGAGGAAAACGCGAACCGGCTGCGCATGGCGGGCCCGGACACCACGCTTTCCGAAGCCACCGGCGGCAGCCTGGCGCTCGCCATGCACGAACTCGCCACCAACGCGATCAAATATGGCGCGCTGTCCGATGCCGACGGTTATGTGGACATCACCTGGTCCAGCGAAACCATTGGCGACGGCGAACGCGTGCTGATCGAATGGAAGGAGCATGGCGGTCCGGTGCCGGCACCGCCCGCCCGCGAAGGCTTCGGCAGCCGCGTGATCAAGACGGTCCCCGCCCGCGAACGCAACGGCGAGGTGAAGATCGAATACCAACCGGATGGGCTGTACTGCCGGATCGGGTTTCTTCAGACGCCGAAGGTGGCATCGGCCTGAGTTTTAAGCACGCAACAAACAAAACCGTCATGGCCGGGCTTGTCCCGGCCACCCATACCCGCAGTGGGAAAAATAAGAGCGCGGACCTTCACCGTCTTTTTCTGCAAAGACCGCGTTTATGGGTGGCCGGGACAAGCCCGGCCATGACGGTGGATTTTGTGAGTTTTTGACTGCCGGCATTAAGGCCAGCCATAACTTCGCCATCAAGCGGCGCATAGAGTGCCCCTCACGCGAAAGGGCGCTCCGTGATTTCCACCAGACTGGCCGGGCTCGTTCTCGCGGCGTGGATCGGGATGCTCGGCCCTTCCTTCGCCGTCCCCGCGGCGCAATTCATCCATGCCGCCGCCGCGCTGGAAAACAAGAACATCAGCTTCGACCGAGAATACCGCCGCATCCCCTATCCGATGGGCGACGTGCCCCCGAATGTCGGCGTCTGCGCCGACGTGGTGGTGCGGGCCTATCGCGGCGTGGGGATCGACCTGCAGAAGCTCGTCCATGAGGACATGGAGCGACACTTCGTGCTCTATCCGAAGATCTGGGGATTGCCGGGCCCCGACGCCAACATCGACCACCGCCGTGTGCTGAATTTGCGTGTCTTCTTCGCCCGCCACGGGACGGCGCTGAAAATCACGAACGATCCAAGGGACTACCGGCCCGGCGATCTCGTCACCTGGAATCTGGACCCGCGCGGCTCCACGCCGCATATCGGCATCGTCATGCCGCGGCGGTCCGCAAACGGAAAACGCCCGCTGATCCTGCACAATATGGGAAGCGGACAAATTTACGAAGACGTTCTCTTCGCCTTCAAGATCACTGGCCACTACCGTTACGCGCTGACTAACCGAGCCGCGCCAGCGCCGCGAGCGCCTGATCCGGCTTCTCCACCGTCACCATGTGGCCGGCCTCGGAGATGGCGGCCAGCTCCGCGCCCTTGATCGCTTTCTCGAAAGCCTGCGCGTAGACGGGCGAGATGAGCTTGTCGCTGTCGCCCCAGATGAGCAGCGTCTTCGCCTTGATGCGGTAGAGCCGCTGCGCCAGCCCGCGATCCGGCACCGGGAAAAGCAGCTTGCCCGCCATGCCGAGCTGGCGCGCATTGGTGACGAGGAAGCCCTTCAGCCATTCCGGATCGTCCAGCCGCGTGCCGGCGGTGAGCAGCGCCGTGCCGGCTTCCACGTCGTGGAAGAGCAGCGCCGGATAATCATATGGCATGGTGGCGAAGATGTCGGGGATCGGATGATCGGGGAGCCACAATCCCGCCGGCGCGATCAGCGCGAGCTTCGACACGTCGTTGGGGGCGATGGCCGCCATTTCGGCCGCGATCATGCCGCCCATCGAATGGCCCACCAGGATCGGATCCTTCAGGCCCAGCGCCTCGATCACGTCCCAGCTGTGCAGCGTGACATCCAGCATGTCGCGCAGCTCGCCGCATTCCTCGCTGTCGCCATAGCCGGGCAGCAGCGGCGCATGGACGTGATACTTGCTGGCAAGCGCCGCCAAGAATGGATCATTCGCCGTCAACCCGCCCGCGCCATGCAGGAACACCAGCGGCTGACCGCTGCCACTTTCGAAGTAACGAACGGGAATAGCGGGCGTGGCGACTGTCTTGAGTTCCATGGTCATCTCTTCCTCGTTTTCCTCCTTCTCCCCCTTCGGGGGAGAAGGTCGGGATGAGGGGGTGGTGCGGCATCTTCCGGCGTTGGAGTTCGCGTCGCGTCCCCCTCACCCCGGCCCTCTCCCCCGCTACGCGGGGGCGAGGGAGCCTATTTCAGCCGGTGCCACTTGTTCGATCGGGTGGCACCAGAAGCGGTCGTCATCGGCGTAATCGGGGAACATGTTGCGCAGCTTGGGCAGCACCTTTTCCCCGAAGAGCCTGGTCGAATACATGCACTTCTCCTTGGGCATGTTCCCCACATGCATCAGGCAGAAGATGTTGCCGACATGGAGCGTTTTGATCAGCTCCTCCATGCGCTGGCGCACCGTTTCCGGCGAACCGGCGATGACGTGGCCTCCTTCGATCAATTCCTTCCAGCTGATGTTCGCATAGCCCTTGGGCGGGGCGTATTGCGACAGCGCGCCGGACTGGATGGTCTTGATGGTGCGATAGCCCGGCGCATCCGCAAAGCCGGGATAGACATGCAGGCAGCGATTGTAGAAATAGCTGACATGCTCCGAATACAACCGCTCGGCTTCTTCATCCGTGTCCGCCACGCAGATCGTCTGCGCGAAACCGGCGCGATAGGGTGAGTTGTCCGGGCACCCGCGCTCGGCCACGCGTTTCCAATAGCCGTCCATCAGCGCCTTGGCGCGGATGTAGCCGCTGAACGACAGGTACGAATAGGAATAGGTGTTGTCGATGCAGAAATCATAGGTCTCGACGCTGCCGCCGCCCGGGATGTGGATCGGCGGATGCGGCTTCTGCACCGGGCGCGGCCAGATGTTCACATGGCGCAGCTTGGTGTAACGGCCGTTCCAGGCGAAGACGTCCGGGTCCGTCCAGGCCTTGATGATGAGGTCGTGCGCCTCCTGGTATTTTTCGCGGGTCAGCGCCGGGATCTGACCGTAGCAGTAATTCGTGTCCATCGAGGTGCCGACGGGAAAGCCCGCCACCAGCCGCCCGCCGGAGATGCAATCCAGCATGGCGAATTCCTCCGCCACGCGGATGGGCGGATTGTAGAGCGCGATGGAATTGCCCAGCACCACCAGCCCCACATCTTTCGTGCGCCGCGACAGCGCCGCCGCGATGAGGTTGGGTGACGGCATGATGCCATAGCCGTTCTGGTGATGCTCGTTCACGCCCACCGCGTCGAAGCCCACCGTCGAGGCATATTCCAGCAGGTCGAGATAGGTGTTGTAGACGCTGTGCGCCTTCACCGGATCGAACAGGCGCGAGTCGATATCGACCCACACCGAATGGTTCTTCTCCCGGAAATCGTCCGGCAGGTAAGGCCACGGCATCAGATTGAACCAGGTGAACTTCATGGCGCGATCCCCAATGCCGCCCGCGCGAATTCACTGGCGCTTTTGTAATCCGCCTTGCCGTTGGGCGCGCGCAGGTTCACCTCCGCGATCAGGATGCGCTTGGGCGTTTTGTAGCCGGCGAGCTGCGTGCGAACATGTTCGCGCAAAGCCGCCTCGTCGAACTCGCCGCCGCTGGCCAGCTTCACCACGCCGGTGATGGCTTGGCCCCATTTCTCGTCCGGCACACCCAGCACCAGCGCGTCCTCGATCGCCGGATGCGTCTTCAGCGCCTCCTCGACCTCCTCCGGATAGACTTTCTCGCCCGCCGTGTTGATGCAGTTGGAGCCGCGGCCCAAGAGCGTGATGGCGCCGTTCTCGTCCACCCGCGCCCAATCGCCCGGGATCGAGTAACGGACGTTACCGATGGTGCGGAAGGTGCGCGCCGTCTTCTCCGGGTCCTTGTAATAGCCCATCGGCAAAGGTCCGCCGAGCGCCACCAGGCCCGACTTGCCGCTGCCGGGCGGGATGGGCTGGTCCTGTTCGTCGATGACGATGGTGTTCTCCAGAAGCTGGAACGCGGCGGTCTGCGCCTCGCCATCCTTGGTCATCACCGACGCACCCATGCCCATCGCCTCGGTCGAGGCGAAACTGTCGGCGAGGCTGAGCTGCGGCATGTGCTTCAACAGTCCGCGCTTCACCTCGACGCTCCACATCGCGCCGGAGGAGGTCATGCTCAGCATGCTGGAAAGATCGTAACGCCCTGGCTCTTCGTCGAGCGCCTTCAATAGCGGCTTGGCGAAGGGATCGCCCACGATGGCCATGCTCTGCACGCGGTTCTTCTCCACCGCCGCCCAGATGGCCTGCGGATCGAGCGAGGCGTTGTCCGTCGTCACGACCGTTCCGCCGGAGAGCATGGCGGTGGAAGCGGAGATGAAGCCCGTACCGTGCATCAGCGGGCAGGTCGGCAGCGACACCGGCCCCTGCCCCACCGCCTTGATCGCGCCGGCGAAGGCTTCCAGGGTCGGCGGGCGGTAACCCACCGTGCGCTCCAGCCGGTTGTGCCAGAGCAGGCAAAGATCGCCATGCCGCCACATCACGCCCTTGGGCATGCCGGTGGTGCCGCCGGTGTAGATGAACAGCATGTCGTCCGGCGAGCGCTTTATATCGAGACGCGACCCATCGCCCGCGTCCACCAGCGCGTCATAGCCCTCCGCGAAGGGCGCGGCATCGGCGCCAACCTCGATAAAGGCCTTGATGTTGGGCAGCGCATCCTTGATCCGCTCCACCGTGTCGCGGAATTCGCTGCCATAGATCAGCGCCACCGCGTCGGAATTGTCGAGGATGTAGCGCACCTCCTCCGGCTTGTAGCGGTAGTTCACGTTCACATGCACCAGCCGCGCGCGATAGGTGGCGCCGACACCTTCCATGTATTCAGGCCCGTTGCGCAGGTAGAACGCCACCTTGTCGCCGGGCCGAGCGCCCTTCGCGATCAACGCGCGCGCCAACCGGTTCATCCGCGCCGAGGCATCGGCCCAGCTGATGACGCGGTCGCCATGCACGAAAGCAGGCGCGTCCGGACGCACGGCGTCCGCGACGGCGTCCAGTATGTCGCCGTAATTCCAAGGCATGTTCACTCCCGGTGTTCTTATAGCTTTTGGCGATACTATCTCGCCAAAGACCGGGTTTGGCGAGTCAGATTTCGGCGGTCATACCGACCTGTCCGCTTTCGTCCGTGGACCACAGCCGCCCGCCCGCTGCACACAGGTTAAGCACCCGCCCCTCGAAATGCGGGGCGCGCGCGCGGAAGGCGAAGCGCCTGGGCCGCGCGCCGTGGCGCAGCGCCAAATCCATCAGCAGCATCGCGGTATACGGCCCCTGCACGACGAGGCCCGGGTAACCCTCGATGTCGCGCGTGTAATCCCGGTCGTAATGGATGCGATGGGCGTTGAAAGTCAGCGCGGAGAAGCGGAACAGCTGCGTCGCATCCGGCGTAAGCGACCGGGACCATTCCTGCGTGGGCATTGGGGCAGCGGCCTGCGCCTTCCGCGCCTCGCCCGTCGAGGCCGCGCGGAACACGATATCCTGCTCTTCCCGGATCGCGACGCGGCCGTCGCTGTCGATCTCGTGATGCACGGTCACGAACGTCATCTCCCCCGACGCGCCCGTCCTGGGCTCCACCGCCGCGATGGTTGAGCGCCGCCGGATCGCAGCACCGATCCGGATAGGCGCCAGAAATTCGATCCGGCTCCCCGCCCACATCCGCCGCGGCAACGCGATGGGCGGCAGAAACCCGCCGCGCTTCGGATGGCCGTCGATATCGATCTCCGACTGCCGCGCCCGATTGAGGAAATACAGCCAATGTCCCAGCGGCGGCACCTCACCCTCCGACCATGGCGGCGTCTCGTGATCGAGCAACGCCGCGAGGCCGGAGAGCGGCACGGGACTGGCTACGTCCTCAACGGTTTCGCGCCGCCCGATCCAGGATTTGAGATCGTCTGTCATCATGCGGAGCTTAGGGGAAAAAGAAAGATTCGCACACAGAGCCACAGAGACACAGAGGAAAAGAAAAGATGGATTCACGCGGAGGCGCGGAGGAGAGGTGCAGATGAAACGCCCGCGTCTCGCTCCCTACTATCCACACTCGTCATGGCCCGCTTTATGCGGGCCACCCAATTTGTTTCTCCTGGGAGAAGGAAAATGGGTGGCCCGGACAAGCCGGGCCATGACGAATGTTGGTAGATGGGAGTGGGGCGCAAACACTTTCCACCCGCTCCCTCCTCTGCGTCTCTGCGGCTCTGCGTGAATCCGTCTTTCTTCCTTTTCCTCTGTGGCTCTGTGACTCTGTGTGAATCCTCTTCCTAAAACGACTTCGGCAGCCCCAGCACATGGGTCGCGACGTGGCTGAGGATCAGGTTGGTCGAGATCGGCGCCACCTGGTACAGCCGCGCCTCGCGGAATTTGCGTTCGATGTCGAATTCCTCCGCGAAGCCGAAGCCGCCATGCGTCTGCACGCACATGTCGGCCGCGAACCATGAGGCCTCGGACGCCACGAGCTTGGCCATGTTGGCCTCGGTCCCACAGGGCTCGCTTGCCTCGAACAGCGCCGCCGCCTTCTCCACCATGCCGGACGCGGCCGACACGTTCACATAGGCCCGCGCGATGGGGAATTGCACGCCCTGGTTCTGACCGATGGCGCGGCCGAACACTTCGCGCTCTTTCGCATAGGCGCTTGCGCGGTCGATGAAGAAGCGCCCGTCGCCGATGCATTCCGACGCGATGAGGATGCGCTCGGCGTTCATCCCGTCCAGGATGTAGCGGAAGCCCTTGCCCTCCTCGCCGATCAGATTTTCCGCCGGCACCGCGAGATCGTCGAAGAACAGCTCCGTCGTCGCGTGATTGATCATGGTGCGGATGGGCCGCACCGTCAGGCCATTCCCCACCGCCTCGCGCAGGTCGACCAGCAGCACGCTCATCCCATCGCCCGGCTTCTCGCCGCGCGGGGCTGTGCGCACCAAGAGCACCATCAGATCGGAATGCTCCACCCGGCTGATCCAGATCTTCTGGCCATTGATGATGTAACGATCGTTATCCCGCCGCGCGAAGGTGCGGATGCGCGTGGTATCCGTGCCGCTGGTGGGCTCCGTCACGCCGAAGGCCTGCAGGCGCAACGCGCCCTTGGCGATGGCGGGAAGATATTTCGCCTTCTGCGCCGGGCTGCCGTGGCGCAGCAGCGTGCCCATCGTATACATCTGTGCGTGGGCCGCGCCGCCGTTGCAGCCGGAGCGGTGGATCTCCTCCAGCACCGCGCAAGCCGCGCCCAGGCCGAGCCCCGATCCGCCATATTCCTCGGGGATCAGCACGCTGAGGAATCCCTCGCGCGTCAGGGTTTTCACGAACTCGGTGGGATATTCGCGCTCGCGATCCAGCGCGCGCCAATATTCGCCAGGGAATTCGGCGCAGAGCTTGCGCACGCTGGCGCGGATTTCGGGGAAGTTGCTTTCTTCGATCATGTGGTGAGGATAACCGCAAATGACATTCGCGCCCACTCTCGAGTCCCTGAACGCCCATCCCGTGCCCGAATGGTACGAAGACGCCAAATTCGGCATCTTCATCCATTGGGGCCTGTTCTCCATCCCCGCCTTCGCCAGCCGCCCGGGTTCGATCTCGGACGTCTTCCGCGACCGCTACGACGACGCCGTGGCCCACACGCCCTATACCGAATGGTACTGGAACGCGATCCGCGTGAAGGAGAGCGAGAGCGCCGCGCATCACCGCGAGGCCTGGGGCGATGCGCCGTATGAGGATTTCCGCGCGCCCTTCCTGAAAGCGCTCGACAATTGGCATCCCGAAGAATGGGCCGACCTCTTCGCGCGGGCGGGCGCGCGTTACGTGGTGCTCGTCGCCAAGCATCACGACGGTTTCTGCCTGTGGCCCAGCGACGTGCGCAATCCGCACCAGAAGAACTGGACCAGCCCGCGCGACATCGTGGGCGAACTGGCGCAGGCCGTGCGCGCGAAAGGCCTGAAATTCGGCCTCTATTATTCCGGCGGCATCGACTGGACGTTCAACCGCGAGCCGCTGCGCACGCTCGGCGATTTCCTGGGATCGGTGCCGGGCGGCGATTATCCGGCTTACGCGGAGGCGCAAACGCGCGAGCTGATCGAGCGTTACAAACCCTCCGTGCTGTGGAACGATATCTCCTGGCCCACGACGCTGCAGCCCGAGCTCAAACTGTTCGCCGATTACTACAATGCCATACCGGACGGCGTGGTGAATGACCGCTGGATGCCCGCTTCATGGCGCACGCGGCTGCTGCGCTTCAAATTCCTGCGGCGACGGCTGGACGCGGCGATGAAGAAGCGCGTGACGCGGCCCGATGCGCCCAAGGGCGTCACCCCGCCCAAGCCGCCGCATTACGATTTCCGCACGCCGGAATACGCGACCTTCACGAAGATCTCCGAACGCAAATGGGAAGCCACGCGCGGCATGAGCCACTCCTTCGGCTACAACCGCGCCGACACGGATGCCGATTACGAGAGCGTGGATTCGCTGGTGGGCGGCTTCATCGATGCGGTGTCGAAGAACGGCAACCTTCTCCTCAATGTCGGCCCGCGCGGCGTGGATGCACTGATCCCGGAGGAGCAAGTAGCGCGGCTCGCCGGCTTCGGCGCCTGGATGGCGCGGAATGGCGAGGCGATCATTGGCACGCGACCGTGGTCTCGCGCGGCGGCCAGCACCACGGATGGCCGTAACGTTCGTTTCACCGCCAAGCCGGGCGCGCTGTTCGTCCATCTGCTGGAAGGCGGCGGCGCGTTCACTTTGGAGGGCGACGATCTGCCCATGCCCCGCGCCGCTGTCCATCTCGCCAGCGGAACGTCCGTTACAGCGGTAAATACCGATAGCGGCCTCACCCTCACCCCCGCCCAGCCCCTGGCGCCGTTCGATGCTATCCGCCTGAACCTGTGAATGATTCCCCGATCTGCGCAAATTGACATATTGTTGCGCGATTTTTTCCTAGAAGTGCTTGACAGCGTGACGCTGCCGGAGTAGTTTCCTCGCATCTCTCGAATTGCGCGCGGACAAACGGCAGGCCTTGCGGCCCCGCCGCGAAACCGCCTTTGATCCTTCCAAAGCCATCGGACTCGCACATGCTGAAGAAACTTCTCATCGCCAACCGGGGCGAGATCGCCATTCGCGTCGCGCGCAGCGCCGCCGAGATGGGGATCGCGACCGTCGCCGTGTTCTCGCAAGACGACTCCGCTTCGCTGCACGCCAGCAAGGCCGACGAGGCGCGCGGATTGAAGGGCAAAGGCGCCGCCGCCTATCTCGACATCGCCGGGATCGTTTCCGTGGCGCGCGAAGCGGGCTGCGACGCGGTGCATCCGGGTTATGGCTTCCTGAGCGAGAACGCGGATTTCGCGCGCGCCTGCGCCGAGGCCGGATTGACCTTCGTCGGCCCCTCGCCCGAGACCTTGGCGCTGTTCGGCGACAAGGCTGCCGCGCGGAAATTGGCGGAGGAAACGAACGTTCCGGTTCTGCGCGGCACGGCAGCGGCGAGCCTCGATGAGGTGAAGGCCTTCTTCGCCGCGCATGGGCCGACGATGATCAAGGCCGTGGCCGGCGGCGGCGGACGCGGCATGCGCGTGGTGCGCGACGCAAGCGAGATCGACGAAGCCTATGCCCGTTGCCAATCCGAAGCGGCAAACGCGTTCGGCAATGGCGCGGTCTATGCGGAGGAATATTTCGGTGGCGCGCGCCACGTCGAGGTGCAGATCGTGGGTGACGGCACGGGCCGGGTCGCGCATCTGTGGGACCGCGAGTGCTCGCTGCAACGGCGGCGGCAGAAGCTGATCGAGATCGCGCCAGTCACGGACGTGCCGGACGCGATGCGCGCGAGACTGTTCGACGCCGCGATCCGGTTGGCCGCGGCTGCGCGTTACAAAGGCCTCGGCACCATCGAGTTCCTGGTTGCGGGCGAGCGCTTCGTCTTCATCGAGGCGAATGCGCGGCTGCAGGTCGAGCATACGGTCACGGAAGAAATCACCGGTCTCGATCTGGTGCGTTTGCAATTGGAGATCGCGGGCGGCCGCACGCTCGCCAGCTTCGAAACGCCCGCGCCACGCGGCGTGGCGCTCCAGGCGCGCATCAACATGGAGACCATGCTGGCGGACGGCACGGCCAAACCCGCCGGCGGAACGCTCACGGCTTACGACCCGCCCTCCGGCCGCGGCATCCGCGTCGATGGCTACGGTTACGCGGGCTACGCCACCAACGTGCGCTTCGACTCGCTGCTGGCGAAGCTGATCGTCCATGCGCGCGATCTGGCTGAGGCGCGCGGCAAGGCCTATCGCGCGCTCTGCGAATTCCGCATCACGGGCGTGCAAACAAACATCGCCTTCCTGCAGAACGTGCTGACGCATCCCTCGCATGAAATCCACACCGGTTTCATCGAGGAGAATCTCGACACCTTGCTGAAAGGCGAGCATCGCAGGCTCTATGTGGAACCGGGACGCGGCGTGCGGCAGGCTGGCGCGAAGCTCGAAACCGACGATCCGCTCGCCGTGCTCGCCCATGGCAAATCCGCGCGCGAGGGCGTGGAGCTCGCTGACGAGCTCGACGCGCCGGACGGCACGGAAGCGCTGCGCGCACCGCTTCAGGGAACGATCGTGTCACTCGCCGTGAAGCCCGGCGATGTGGTGCGGCCGGGCGCGCCGGTCCTCATCATGGAAGCGATGAAGATGGAGCATGTCATCACGGCCGATCGCGGCGGCGTGCTCGCCGAATTCGCGGTCGAGCCCGGCGACACGGTGTTCGAAGGCGCGGCGCTGGCCTTCATCGCCGAAAGCGACGTGGCGGGTGGCGCGGCGGCGGAGAATGTAACGTTCGATCCGGATGCCATCCGCCCCGATCTCGAAGAACTTTATAAGCGTCGGCGTTACACGCAGGACGAGGCGCGGCCCGAGGCTGTCGCGCGACGCCGCAAGACAAGTCAGCGCACCACGCGGGAGAACATCGAAGACCTCTGCGATCCCGGCAGCTTCACCGAATATGGCTCGCTGGTGGTCGCCGGGCGCTTGCGCCGCAATTCCATGCAGGAGCTGATCGAGCGCACGCCGGGCGACGGGCTGGTGATGGGGCTGGGCCATGTCAACGGCCACGTCTTCCCCGATGAGCGCTCACGCATCGTGGCCATGGCATACGACTACACGGTGCTGGCCGGCACGCAGGGCATGCGCAACCATCAGAAGAAAGACCGCATGCTGACCATCGCCGAGAAATGGCGGCTGCCCATCGTCTTCTTCACCGAAGGCGGCGGCGGGCGGCCGGGCGACACGGACGGCATGAGCGCCGGTGGCCTCAACACCACCACGTTTCTGCAATTCGCCAAGCTCTCCGGTCTGGTGCCGCTGGTCGGCATCAATTCCGGCTATTGCTTCGCGGGCAATGCGGCGCTGCTCGGCTGCTGCGATGTGATTATCGCCACGAAGAACTCTTCCATCGGCATGGGTGGGCCCGCGATGATCGAAGGCGGCGGGCTCGGCGTCTTCGCGCCCGGCGAAGTGGGACCGGTGTCGGTGCAGGCGCCCAACGGCGTCATCGACGTGGTGGTGGAGGACGAAGCGGAAGGCGTCGCGACCGCGAAGAAATACCTTTCTTATTTTCAGGGTACGCTACCGGATTGGTCGTGTGCCGACCAACGCGGCTTGCGCGGCGTGATTCCGGAGAACCGGTTGCGCATCTATGACGTGCGGTCCGTGATCGAGATGATGGCCGATACCGGCAGCGTGCTGGAGCTACGCCGCCAGTTCGGCCCCGGCATGGTCACGGCTTTCGCCCGCGTCGAAGGCCGCGCGGTGGGCATCATCGCCAACAACCCGAAACATCTGGGCGGCGCCATCGACCGCGACGGATCGGACAAAGCCGCGCGCTTCATGCAGCTTTGCGACGGCTACGACATCCCCATCGTCATGCTCTGCGATACGCCGGGCAACATGGTGGGGCCGGAAGCGGAGAAGACGGGACTGGTGCGGCACAACAGCCGCTTGTTCGTGATCGGCGCGAACGTGTCGGTGCCGCTGTTCACCATCGTGCTGCGCAAGGGCTACGGCCTCGGCGCGCAAGGCATGGCGGGGGCGAGTTTCGTGGCGCCGTTCTTCTGCGTCTCCTGGCCGACGGGCGAATTCGGCGGCATGGGATTGGAAGGCGCGGTAAAACTCGGCTACCGCAACGAACTCGCGGCAATAGCCGATCCCGCCGAGCGCAAGGCCAAGTTCGACCAGATGGTCGCGCAAATGTACGAACGCGGTAAAGCCATCAGCGCCGCGACTTTGCTGGAGTTTGACGAGGTCATCGACCCGGCCGAGACGCGAAAATGGATCCTGGCCGGCCTGCGCGCCGTGCCCGCGCCGCCGAAGCGGACGGGAAAAAAGCTGCAATGGATCGACGCGTGGTAAGGGAGATTGCGATGCACACCGGCTCCTGCCTCTGCGGCGCCATCAGATTCGAAGTGTCGGGCGAATTACATCCACCGGATGCTTGCCATTGCACGATGTGCCGCAAAACCTCAGGCCACATCTGGGCTTCGACGGACCTGCCCCGCACCGCCGTGACGATACGCGGGGAAGAGAACGTCACCTGGTACCGCTCATCGGAGAAAGTGCGGCGCGGTTTCTGCAAGACTTGCGGCGCATCGCTCTTCTTCGATCCGATCTACCGCGACTTCATCGCCATCGCCATGGGCGCCTTCGACAAGCCGACCGGTACCAAG
This sequence comes from Rhizomicrobium sp., assembly GCA_036489435.1. Lineage (GTDB taxonomy): Bacteria > Pseudomonadota > Alphaproteobacteria > Micropepsales > Micropepsaceae > Rhizomicrobium. The sequence goes on from DASXFU010000002.1 coordinate 308,690, forward strand.
CTCGCCATCAACATCTTCACCGCCCACAAAGGCGACTACTACGACATCACCGACGGCCTGCCGCAGAACGAGAATTAGGCGTGCTGGCTCACACCCCATTCTCCCACGCCAGCGACGAGTAAGGCGTGCCGGAGATGCCGCCGTCGACGGGGAGCACCGTCGCGGTGACGTAGCTGGACGCCTTGGAGCAATAGAAGATCGCGGCGCCGATCATGTCGTCGTCGTTGCCGATGCGGCCGCGAGGGACGCCGGCTTCCATGGCCTTGCGCGAAACCGCCAGCACCGGCGCCAGCATCTTGGTCTCGAAGGGGCCTGGCGCGATGGCGTTGACGTTGATGTTGTCCACGGCGAGGTGCTTGGCCATGTTGCGTGTCAGGTGATGCACGGCGGCCTTGCTGGCGGAATAGGCGTAGGTCTCGAGGCTGGGTGCGAGGAGGCCGTCGATGGAGCCGATGTTGACGATGCGCGCGGGGTCTTCCGCGGTGCCCGCCGCTTTCAGCAGCGGATAGAGCGCCTGGCTGAGCAGGAACGTCGCTTTCAGATTGATGTTCATCAGCTTGTCCCAGCCCTTTTCGGAATATTTCTCGAAAGGCTCGGCCCAGGCGGCGCCGGCGTTGTTGATCAGGATGTCGAGTTTGGTCTCGCGCGCCTTGATCTCCTCGGCCAGCTTGTGGACTTCGTCCGTGCGGCCGAGATCGTGCGGGAAGGCGGTGCAGGCGCTGCCGAGTTGCTCGACGGCCTCGGCGCAGGCCTTGGCGTCGCGCGAGGAGATGTAGATCTTCACGCCGGCCTCCACGAAGCCGCGCGCGATCATCAAGCCGATACCGCGCGAGCCGCCGGTGATGAGCGCCGTCTTGCCGGAGATGTCGAAGAGGGAAGAGATGGGCATTGTAGGTTCCTTTCCGCCCTCCCCTTGAGGGAGGGCCGACAATTTGCGTGAGCGAAGCGAAGCAAATTTCGGGGAGGGGTCAAGCCACAGGCAGCGGAGTTAGGACCCCTCCCCGAAAAATCCTTCGGATTTTATCGGCCCTCCCTCAAGGGGAGGGCGGTTAGTTGTGTGCGTCTCCCGGTTTGTAATCCGCCTCGATATGGCCTTTGAGTTCGTCGCGGGTGAAGAGCACCGGCTTCATCTGCATCTTCACGAAGAGGGGAACCTGATCGTCGTAATGCTTACTCGATTTGTCCAGCGTGGCGGAGCCGAACTGGTGAATCGATTGCGACGAGAGCTTGCCGGTTTTGTCCCAGGTGACGAACATGATGAAGGTGTCGCCGTCCACGGCGGTCAGCGTGCCGTCATCCTGCGGCTTGCCGTAGACGGCGCGGTAGACGTCCGGCCCGCCATCGATGGGCAGGTCGTAACGGCCGCGCCGGAAGCGGTTCACCTGGCCCCATTCGGGATCGAGCCGGCCGAAATGCGCTTTGAGATCGGCCATCGCCTCGCGCAGGGCGGGCAGCGGCTGTTCCTTGCGCGGACCGTCCATCTCCACCGGCGCGACGCGCAGGCCCATCAGGATGGCGAGCGCCGCGCCACGATTGTGGATGTCCGTCTTGCGGTTCCATCCGCGCAGAATGGCTTGCGCCTGTTTGAGATCGGCATCGTTGCCGGGATTGATGGCGGTGACTTCCGCGACCTCCTTCGCGATGTCGGAGCGCGCGCTGTAGCCGAGATCGAATTTGTAAGTGCGGAATTTGTCGGCGCTGATCGCGGTGTCGGCGCCGAAGGTTTCCTCGGCGCGGTAGGCGCGGTTGGTCATGTTGGTCTGGATGCCCATCCAGTCCGGGAAATCGGACGGCTTCAGATTGTCGCCCGGCCCGCTCGCCTGAAAGGGCGTGTTGTTGGAGTTGAACACAAAGCCGGATTTCGGCTTCCAGAGCTGCGGGATTTTGTCGAAGGGAACATAGCCATGCCAGATCAGATCCGAGCGGTCACCCGGCAGGATGTGCTTCCAGTCGAAGCCCGGCTTCCGCTGCGGGAACTGTCCGTTATAGACATAGCCGATGGTGCCGGTTTCGTCGGCATAGATGTAGTTGATGCTGGGCGTCGCCTGAAGGCGTAGCGCGGCCAGCCATTCGCCCTGATTGCGGGCCTTGTTGAGGCGGTAATATTGCAGCACCTGGCGCACTTCATCCATGCCGGCGTAGCGGATGGCGAAGGTGCCGTGGTCTGTTTGCATCACCGGGCCATGGGCGCTGAACAAAAGCGGGCGGTGGAACGTCCAGATCAGCGGGCCCACCAGCTTCACGCGGATGGCGACGTCCCGTTTCTCGAAATCGCGCCATTTGCCGTCGAGGCGGTATTGGTTCGCGTTGTCCGGATTGATCGTCAGGCGATAGACATCGGCCAGGTCCGGCTGGTTGACGGTGTTGGCCCAGCCCAGATGCTCGTTATGGCCATGCAGCATGAAGGGCGTGCCGGGGAAGAAGCCGCCGGCGACGTGCCAGCCTTCGTCGCTCTGCAGCACGGCCTCGTACCACGACACGGCGCCCACATAAGGCTGGTGCGAATTGACCAGCAGCCGCGTGGCGCCGTCGGACGAGCGCGAGGGCGCGATGGCGATGCCGTTGGAGCCGCTGGGGAGTTTCTTCTTGTCCTCGGCCGGCGCGGTCACCTTCTTGAGGGTCTCGTCGAGGCCGTAGAAGAACGGAGTCTTGAACACGAAGCCGGCCACGATGTCCTTGCCGGTGACGGGCAAGGTGCCGGGCTTCACCTGATCGGGATGCAGCGCCGCGTAATAATTCACGCCGTCGGCATAGGCCTCGACAACCTTGCGCACGTCGAGCGGCAAGTCCTTCTCGTAACGCGCGTTCACGGTTTCCCAGACGCGCAGGAGATGGACGATATAGTCGGTGGTCGCGGCATCGGGGCCGTTGGTGGCGGCCAGCGTGCCGCGGGTGGCGAGGAGAACGTCCTGGATGGTGGCGAAATCGTCCTCGCTATGGGCATAGCCAATGCCGAAGCCGACATCGGCGTCGGTATGCCCGAAGACATGCGGCACCCCGTAAGTGTCACGAACGATACGGACGTGGTAGCGCGCGGCCCTGGCGATGAGCGTGGCGGGATCAGGCGGGGACGGCTGGGCCATCCGGTCGGCCAGGATGATGCCGCCGAGCCCCAGCACGACGATCAGGACCAGCGCCAAAGCGCCCCATTTGACGAACCGCATGAACACCCCTCTGGCCCGCGAACGCGGGCGGCGGACCCTAGAGCGACAATTGCCTTGGCTGCAAGCCAGCGCCACAATGACGCGAACAAAGGAACCGCCATGACCGAACTGCGCAACATGCTGGCCGAGACCGCCTCGAAAGTCCTGCGCGGCGGCGATTGGGCGGCCGTCGCCGAATCCGGGTTGTGCAATGTGATGGTGCCGGAAGCGGCCGGTGGATTCGGCGGCGGCTGGGAAGATGCGCTGCCGGTGTTGCGCGAGCTGGGCGCGCTGGCGCTGCCCCTGCCCGTCGCGGAAACGATCATCGCCAACCGCATTCTGGCGGCAGCGGGTATAGCGCCTGACGATCAGCCCGCGAGCTTCATCACCAAGGCCGACGGCGAAGTTCTGGGCGACGGCAGCTTCACCGGCGTGCTGCGCGCCATTCCGTTCGAGGATACGGCGTCGCGCATTCTGGCGCGGGCGCAGAAGAGCGGCGCGTCGTTCTTGCTGGTGTTCCATAGCGACAGCGCGAAGGAGCGCGGGGCGCGGAACAATCTGGCGGGTGAACCCCGCGGCGAACTCGGCTTCGAGAAAGCGAAGATGGAGATGGCGCCGTGGCCGGAGGGCGAGTACCACGGCTTCACGCCAATGGGCGCGCTGACGCGTGTCTGCCAGATCGCGGGCGCGATGGAAGCGATGCTGGCCATGACCATCGAACACGCCAAGACGCGCCAGCAATTCGGCCGCGCCATCGGCAATTATCAGGCGATCCAGCAGCAGATGGCCACCTTCGCCAGCGAGACGGCAGCGGTGGGTGCGGCGGCGGCGGCCGCTTGCCGCGCCGCGGACCGTGGCGATGCGGGTTTCGAGATTGCGGCGGCCAAGCTGCGCGCCAATCGCGCGGTGGATGTGGCCACCAATGTCGGCCATCAGGTGCATGGCGCCATCGGCATCACGCAGGAGCACGCGCTGCACCGTTACACGCAGCGCCTGTGGAGCTGGAAGAGCGAATACGGCAATGATCGCCATTGGGCGACGGAGCTGGGAACGGCCGTCACGGAGCGCGGCGCTGATGGCTTGTGGGCGGGACTCACCGCCGTGCGCGAGATGGCTAGAACTTCAGATAGGCCAGTCCCGACAGCGGACCAATGACGGAGACCGCCGACCAGAACGAACTTTCCCGGACGCGCAACACGTCGCCAGGATAGACCTTGATCGTCTCGTCGGTATCCACGCAGTTCTCCTCCGCCTCGCCGTTGCGGCGGATGCAGATCGAGGATTCCACCGCGTGGTCGGTATAGCCGCCCGCCATGGCCACGGCGTTGAGCACGCTCATGTCGTTGACATAGGCATATTGGCCGGGCCGGTTGACCTGGCCCATGACGTAGAACGGGCGATAGGTCGTGATCTCGATGGAGACGCGCGGATCGTTGAGGTAGCCGGCGGCGAAGTCGCCCGTGATCGCGGCTTCGAGCTGCGGCGCGGAAAGGCCGGCGGCTTTCACCGGCCCGATCAGCGGCAGGCTGATGGTGCCATTGCCGTCGACCTCGAAGGTGCCGCCCATGTCGTCCTCGCCGTAAACGATGACGCGCACCTTGTCGCCGCTGCCGAGCTTGTAGTTCGCGGCGCCGCTCGCAGCGGCAGCGGGACTCGCGACGACGAGTGCGAGCACAACCGCGCCGATCCAGACTTTGAGAGACGCCATAACCACCACCGCGAACCTGCCCAGCAGGCAGTCTCGCGCCTTTGCTTTAAGGTTCCGCTAAGCCCGCGTTGTCCCGTTTCGGCGCAACGCCCTTGGCCGCGAACGGATGATGCAAGCGCTATGCCCGGACATGGGCCGCGCATAAAGGCGGCGCGAAATCGCCCTATTTGAAACGCAATCGCCATGTCACCTAGGCTTGCTGGGTTGAGACAGGGGACGGGGATGAACAGAACCATTTTGGGACTTTTGTTGCTGGCCGGGGTCGCGCCGGTCGCGGCGTGGGCGGCGGATCAAACCTCGCAGCCGCAACAATTGTCGGTCACCATCTACAACAACGACCTCGCTTTGGTGCAGGACCAGCGCAAGCTGGACGTAACCTCCGGCCGTAACCGGATCGAGTTCAAGAACGTCTCCGCCAAGATCAAGCCGGAAACCGTGGCGCTGTCCGGCAAGGGGCTCAGCGTCGTCGAGCAGAATTTCGATTTCGACCTTCTCACGCCTTCCAAGATGATGGAGAAGGCCGTCGGCAAGCAGGTCCAGATCGTGCGCACCAATCCCGGCAACGGCGCGCAAACGACCGAGACAGCGACCGTGCTGTCGGTCAACGAAGGCGTGGTGCTGAAGATCGGCAACCGCATCGAGGTGCTGCGCGACGACGGCGTGCCGACGCGGGTGATCTTCTCCAGCATCCCGGAGAATCTGCGCGCAAGCCCCACCTTGTCGGTGACTGTGGACGCGGCAGGCGCGGGCCGGCGCGATGCCACGCTCTCCTACCTCACCACCGGATTGTCGTGGAAAGCGGACTATGTGGCGCTGTTCGACGAAAAGCAGAGCTCGCTGAAGTTCCAGGGCTGGGTGACGCTGACGAACAGTTCCGGCACCACTTACGCCAATGCGAAGACGCAGCTCATCGCGGGCGACATCAACCTGGTGAATGGCGAGGACGATTATTGGCGCCGCCAGCAGAACGCAAACCGCGGCGGCAACGGCCGGGGCAACAGCAGCGAAGCGGCCATCGCCGATTACAAGCTCTATCAATTGCCGGATCGCGTGACGATCGCGCAGAACGAGACCAAGCAAGTCGGTTTCCTCGACCTGCAGGGCGTGAAGGCCGCCAAAGGTTACAGCTTCCGTGTTCAGGATCTCGAAAGCGCGTCCGATCCCGAACATGCCGATGTGGTGCTGACCTTCAACAACACCGGTCACGCTCTGCCCTCCGGCATCGTGCGCGTCTACATGCGCGACGAGGCGGGCGAGCCGAAATTCGTGGGCGAGGATGACATCGGCCACACCCAGGCGGGATCGGACGTCAATGTGAAGATTGGCGAGGCTTTCGACGTGACGGTGCAGCCCACCCTCGTCAGCAGCGAATACGTCGGCAAGACGGGCCGGCGCTGCTCGATGTCCTATGTGGTGCACAACGCCAAGCCGGAAGCCGTGACGGTCGATCTGCGGCAGGTGAGGGTGTGGACCGGCGCCAGGGTGGAAACGGAAAGCCTGCCCAGCAAGCGCATCAGTTCCAACACGCTGGATTGGTCGGTCCCGGTTCCGGCCAATGGCGAAACCACGGTGACCGTCGCGCTCACCACGGACCGCTGAGCCATGCTGGCGCTCGTCGCCGCGGCGCTCATCGCGAGCGCACCCGTGACCGTCTCGGAGCGTCCGGACGCGGTGTCGCTCACGCTCTATCACACGGAGGGGATCGAAACGTCCGACCTGATGGCGGCGAGCGAATATATGCGCCGCGAGGGCCTCGCCTTCGTCACCGAGACGCGCACCGTCGATCTGCCGGCGGGGCCGTCCGTCATCCGCTTGCGCGGCGTGGTGTCGACCATGGTGCCGCAGACGGCGATCCTGCAGGGCCTGCCCGGCGGCGCGGCCGAGACGAATTTCGATTACGATCTGCTGAGCCCCGGCGCGCTGCTCGCCAAATCGGTGGGCCAGACCGTGCGTCTGGTGCGCACCGATCCCAAGACCGGCAAGCGAACGGAAGAGACGGCCATCGTCCGCTCCGCGCCCAATGGCACGGTGCTGGATGTTGGCGGCCGCGTCGAGGCGCTGGGATGCAGCGGGCTGCCGGAAAAGATCGTGTTCGATTCCGTGCCGGAAGGGTTGGCCGATACGCCGACCTTGTCGGTGAACACCTCCGCGCCGGTTGCGGGGCGGTACACGATCAAGCTCAGCTATATCGCGACGGGCCTGAACTGGAACGCGGACTACGTGGCCCATGTGGCGCCGAACGGAAAGACACTGGATCTGTCGGGCTGGATCACGCTCGCCAATTTCAGCGCGACGGGGTTTGGCACCATTCCGGTCGACATCGTCGCGGGAAAGCTCAACACGACGGGCGAAGACGAGCCGCTCAACATCTATGCGAAACAGCTGTCGCGGCAATGCTGGCCTACGAACATCAATTGGGGTACGGCGCGCATGATGACGGCCGTCGGGCAGCAGGAGTACAAGCTGATGGCTCCGCCACCACCTCCGCCGCCGCCCCAGTCAATGGCGGATGCGAGCACGGAAACGGTCGTCGTCACCGGCAGCCGCATTCCCGATCCGCGGGCGCTGGGAGACTACAAGCTCTACACGCTGCCCGAGCCCACGCTGATGGCGGCACAGCAGACCAAGCAGATCCAGTTCCTGGATCAGCGCGATGTGAAGTTCGACAAGATCTATGGCTATCGGATCGATCTGTGGGACCACGACGAGCGAATCGATCCCGCGCGGGTTCTGTTCCGGCTGAAGAACAAGAAAGATGACGGCCTCGGCAAGCCGTTGCCCGCCGGCCAGGTCTCCGTGATGGAGATCGCAGGCAGCGGCACGATGGTGTTCGCCGGGCGCGACGCCATCAAGGACACTGCCGTGGACTCGCCCCTGGAAGTGGGGACCGGAGCCGCGCAGGACATCTCCGTCGATCGCCAAGTGAAGGATCTGCACGCCGTCGGCGAAGGCAAGGACAAGCGCGAGCAGAGAACCTTCGAAGCCACGGTGACCAACGACAAATCGGTCCCGATCCGCTTCGAGTTCCAGCTGCCGGTTTATGAGGGTCTTCGCATCCTCACCGAATCCGCGCCCCACGGGCTGGATCGTGGGAACATGGTGTGGCAGTTCGCGTTGAAGCCGGGCGAGAGCGCGACGCTCACCTATGACGCAGAGGTGCCTGAGTAAGGCAGGTTCCCGGCGGGGTTTTCGGGGTGCTCAAAAACGCTATTGGACACGCCAGAAACCCTCTGCTATAGGCCCCCTCCCCGGGTGATTAGCTCAGTTGGTAGAGCAGCTGACTCTTAATCAGCTTGTCGTAGGTTCGATCCCTACATCACCCACCAAGTTTCAATGGGTTGCGTCCCGAAAAAGAGAACGAAGTGGAACGGCGTCCGACTTATCAGTCGGACGTCCGACTAGGGTCGGCACTTGGGTGCAAGAGCACCGGAGGGTTGATAATGCGAGATACGGCAGCTTCCCGAGAACCCGCTGGCATCGTCGAACCATAGACGGCGAAGTCCATCATCTGCTGATCCACCGCCTTCTTGAGGACCTGTTGCGTCACCCGGCGCCATCGATCGCACTCTTTCCACTCCGCGCGAGTCATCGTGCGGGGGAGTTTGTCGGGATTGAAGAGCAGCATCATCGGGGCAACCACGCCGGCCGCCAACCTGGCGGAGCACGGTCATAATCCCAGAACACTCGGGTCTCACCGGGCTCGTGCCGGGATACGGTGAGAATGTCGGTATCGGAAGCAATCGAAAACCGCCAAGCACCGTACCCGCTTCCGACCAGCGACGACATCGCTCGCCAGAGGCCCGGCTCGTCTGTCATCGGGTTTCTCTGGAGCTCTGACCAAATCGTTGCCGGTACTTTGATGGCCTGCCCGGGTTTCAATTCGAAGTTCAATGAGAAAAAATAATCGAACGGATCACGCATCACGATCCCTTCCTGCCGCGGGCGTGGAACTGGTCTAGCATCGCCGCGCTCGAGCGGGCCAGGTCGGCGTTGCGGACGAAGTAGTGCTTGTCGGCGATCTGCTTGATGGTGGCCAGCGAGTGGCCGGTGATGTTGGCGACGCGGGCGATGTCGCCCTTGAGCGCATCGAGCAGCCAGGTGATGGCCGTGTCGCGGAGATCCGCGAAGCACTTGCCGGCGATGGCATGCAGCGGCGTGAAGGGGAGATTGCGCAGCATCGGCGGATGGCCGCCGAGCGCGCGGGTCAGATCCTCGATCGCGAATTTCTGGCCGCTCGCGATCGCGCGCACCAGCCGGTATTCCTTCCAGAATTTCGTCCCGTCCATCGAGTATGGGATGCCGTGGGCGTCGATGACGGCGTGCGAGAAGCAAACGTTCGGCCAGAGCCTGCGCTTGCGTTCGCGCATGGCTTCGATCCGTGTACGGAGAAAGTCCGTGTTGGGGATGAAGCACTCGCGGTTCGTCTTGTGCGTCTTCAGCTGAAAGACATCGTCGCGCGGCTCGAGCTCCGGCAGCGCCAGGATGTTGGAACGGCGCTGGCCCATGGTGACGGCGAAGAGGATCGCATCACCCACGCCCTCGAGGCCGCACCAGTCTGCCGCGGCGATCGCGGTGTCGACTTCCTCGCGCGTCCACAGCACCAGGCGGCCTTCCGGCGTCTTCATGTCGAGGCCGCTGGCGCGGTTGACCGAGATCCATTCCAGGTCCTTGACGGCGTAATTCAACGCCAGCTTGAGCGAGCGCAGCACGGCATGCGCCTGCGCCAGGCCGCGGCCGGAAGCGAGCTCGTCGTAGAACTCGCGGATGTCGGCGCGGGTGAGCGCCGCCACCGGCACGTCGCCGCCCCACTGCTCCAGCAGGCGGAAATGGGAGGCGTAGCCAGAGCGTGTCTTCGGCGCGAGGCGCTTGCCCTTGTATTCCGGATCGATGCGGAATTTGCCCTGGCGCAAGCGCAGATCGAAGAGATCGGCGAGCGTGCGTCCAGAGCGCGCAGGAAGTCCGCTGACGGCCGCTTCGCCGCGCGCCTTGATCGCCGCGTTGATCGCCGCCGCCGCGTCCATGGCCGCGCCACGGGCCAGCCACGCGCCTTTTTCGTCCTTGAGGTCGCGGCCGTGGTGGCCGGCTTCGCGCAGGCCCGGGCCGGGCTCCCAGCGGGGGCGGCCGTTCCTCCAGCGGAAATAGGCGGGGATCTTCATGGGCACGGACAGTGACTCCGGAAGGGGCACATGATCAACCGGCCGATGCCACGGCCTTGGCCCGCTTGCGCAGGATCTCGGCCAGGTGGGTGACGTTGGGCGCCTGCGGCGTCTCGGCATTGCGCGGGCGTTCCAGCCAGGCCAGCAGATCGCTGCCGCGCCAGCGCGGGCGGCCGATGTGCGATATCGGCTGTGGAAAACCTTCCAGCCGGTGCAGCGTCGCGCGGTGTTCGCTGAACCAGCGCGCGCTCTGCCCCAGCACGAGCTCCGCGACCTGCTCGCGGGTATAGCGGCCGGCGGGGTCGATGGCGGTCATGCATCGCGCCGTTGTTGTGCAGCTTTTCGTTTGGCGGCATCTGCACGTTTCGCTTCGTCGGCGCGGTGCTGGATCAAGCGGCGAAGCGTCTCACGCCTCAGGATGCGGAACGGCGTCTTCCTGAAGGACGCGCCGATCCAGACCTTGCTGATGCCCGTCTTGTCGACAAACCAGATGCTGCCGATGCCATCGCCCGCTGGCGCAAACCCGTTTCGGGCGAGAGCTGCTTTGAACTCTCTATCGCTCATGTCGCGCTTAAGGCTCATTCCGCCGCGATCCTTTCGCTGGGCGCACCGGCCATGCTCTCCATCAAGGCAGCGACGCGCTTGCGCGCGATTGGGCTGGAGATGGCGAGATAGTCGCGCAGCAATTGCTGGCCTTCGCTGGTCTTGACGAAAGATGCGATGCGGCCTGCATCGGCGTTCGGCTCATCGCCGATGACGTCGGCCTCTTCGATGAAGTGGTCGAGCGGCACCGCGAACATGCGCGACAGGCGAAACAGGAAGTCCAGCGAGATGCGATTGGCGCCGGCCTCGTATTTCTGGATCTGCTGATAGGTCACGCCTAGCCGGGCGCCTAGCACCATCTGGCTGATGCCGGCGCTCTTGCGCAGCATCGACACGCGCCGGCCGACCAGAACGTCGAATTGGGTGGTGGGTTTCTTCGGCATCTCAGCGCGTAGCCTTCGTCTTGAGGGCGGCGGCCTGAACGCTGTCGATCAGCATCAGGTGGATCGCGGCTGTCGTGCGGGCGGGATCGGCTTCCGCCACGATGCGTTCGGCCAGCGCTTCGAAGAAGCCCAGAACCGAGACGTCGCAGGCGACCTGTTCGGACAACAGACCGCCGCTCTGCAGGCAGATGACCAGGTTGGTGGTGTGCTGGCGGACGAAGCGGATAGAACGCTCCTGGTCCGGCGTGGGGTTCTGGAGATGGATCATGATCCTGCCTTCAATTGTTCCGCTTTGGTTGTTTCCTGTGAAACAACCAATCCGGAACGAATTGCGGCGACGCAGTCCGGATATAACCAAAATGGAAATATCACGCGGAATTGTCAAGCCATAGTGGAAAGTCTGCCCCCTATCTGCCCTAAAGCCCGCATTGGTGGCATATTGCCGCAATGCGCGACCAGCCGTCCCTCGACGTGACCCTGACCTGGACCATTCGTGGCCTTGTGCTGGCGCAGATCTGCGGCGCGCTGGCCGCGGCCTTTTGGTGGATGCCTTCGGAAAGCGCGGGCCTCTACAGCTGGATGTTTGCGCTTCAGGCCCTGAGCCATCCGCGGCTGCTGCTCGCCCATGGCGAATTCCTGGCCGTCAACCTGCTGGCAGCGTTGCCGGCGGCGATCCTTGTCGGGTGGCGACAGAAGCGGCGGCTGCGCGGAGAGGCCGTCTAGGCGGCTCTGGCGGCCTGTGCGTAGCCGGGCGCGATCCGCGCCGCGGCGCGGATCATGTCGAGGGCGCTATTGCGCTGATCGGCGGAAAGCTCCGCCCAGGCATCGGCGAGCAGCGCCACCTGAGTCGGGTCGCCCGGCAAGGCGCCGCGCGTGACGCGGCGGCTGGCCTGCTGCTGGACGAAATTGTTCAGGGCGCGAACCATGGCCAGCATCTCGGTCGGCGGCAGTGCGCCATCGGCGCGCAACTCCGCCAGCAGGCTGCGCTCGGTCTCGCTCAGGCGATCGGCCACGTCTTCATCCGGCAGCAAATCGGAAACCTTCACGTCGAGCGCATCGGCGATGCGTTTAAGCCAGTCATAGGTGGCCTTGCGCTGATTGTTCTCGAGGCGGGAAATCTGCACGGGCGACGTGTGCAGGCGCTGGGCCAGCTGGGGCTGGGTAAGCCCCCTGCCATTGCGCAATTCCGCGATGCGTTCGCCGATCATACCGAAACTCTATAACCAAAATGGAAAGTTACCGAAATATCCGTTTCGGTTATTCGCTTGACGAAATACTTTCCATTGTGGCTAATCCCGGATGTAGCGAATTTTGGTTCGGGATACCCAAAATATGGCAACCAAAACGGTAAGTAACCCTCTGGCCCTGTGGCTGCGGGGCCACAACGTCCGCCACCGGGTTATCGCCGCGGCCCTCGGAAAATCGGAAGTCAGCATCAGCCGCTGGGCCACGGGCGTGCGCTCGCCCAGCGCGACCGACCAGGAAGCGATCCTCGCTTACACCAGAGGCTTCGACGGGGATCCTGTCACGCCGCAGCAGTGGCACGACTATGCGGTGGCGCTCGCGTCGCGCCGGCGGGCAGCATGAGCGGGCCCTTGCCTGAATTGATCGACGTGCTGCGCAACGCCGCGAAAGCCCCGCGTGCGAACTGGCATCAATTCGCCTTCGCGATCGATCAGCAGCCGCGCGTGCTCACCTCCGAGGGGGGCGCTGCTGCCGCGGTGCTCGCCACAAGCGCGCGCAGCCTGGTGCGGCAACTCCCCCACAGCCACGAAGGCTGCGAAGCGCTGTGGCGTTCGCTGCTGATCACGGTGAGCGACGTTCTGGCGATAGAGCTCAATCACGCCGTCCCGAAACCCTTTTACGCGGACAGGGACTGAAGATGCCCGGGATCGTCTGCGGCTTCCGGTTCGACGATCACACCTATGTCGTGATCGCGGATATCCGCGATGGCGCCGTGCGGAACATTGCGTCACTGCTGGAAAACAAGGGGCCCGATGCAGTGGCCGTCTATGAAAAGGCGGCCGTGCTGGGCGCGCTTGTTCGTGACGGCATGCCCTTCGCCGAACTCGAAGCCCTCGCGACGATGGGGCCGATCAACAAAGCAATCGTCGCGGCGGTGAGCCGTGGCCGCGATGCGCTTCGGCGCAGCCTCGCGAGCTGCCCCGGCGGCGATCCAACCCAATTCCACGACGGAATGCGCGGCCCGCGCGTCAGGGCAAAATTGGAAGGCATCACCATGAGCAACGCATCAGCCACAGCCGTCGCGGCCCTCGCGACAGCATCAACCAATCCCTTCATCCAGCTTTGGGACGACATCAAGGCGGAAGCTGAAAAGGTCTATGACGAGCTGAAGACTGTCGCCGTCAATCTCGAGCAAGACGCCGTCGCCGATATCAAGCAAGTGTTCCAGGTGGGCGCGCCGATCGCGCTGCAGGCCGTCATCACCGAGGCCGGCAAGACGATCACCGGCGAGGAGAAGTTCGGCAACGCCGTCACCAACGTGACGCAGCAGCTCGAGGTGAAGCTCGGGCCGGTGGCCGAGCAGGACGTCCAGGCGCTGGTGCAGACCGCGTATCGCGGCGCGCAGGCGGCGATCGCGAACTGAAGCCACGGGCGCGCGCGGCGCTGGCATGTCGCCGCGCGCGCCCAGCGGGAGGACATCATGTTCGCCAGTTTGCTTGCCAATATCCCGTGGGGATCGGTGATCGGCTTCCTGATCAAGGGCGCGAATTACCTGATCGATCTCGAACGCGGAAAATCCGAAGAACAGGCCGCCACCATGGCGGTGCTAAACACGCATATGAAAGGCGCACTCAATGAGATCAAGGTTGCAAAGAACGCGGGCGACGCTGCCGACGCTGCTGCTCGCGTCGATCCTGACAGCCTGCGGGACACCGCCAGCCCCTTCAATTCCGACGATCACACAAGCTGAAGCGGACAGCGCCGATCTGGGCCATGCCGCGTTCTGCGACGTGGCATCGCCGCTCACTTATCACGGCGGCAAACCGCATGTGACCGTGGCGGATGTGCGCGCGGCGGCCGCTGTGTCCACCGTATCGCCGGAGGATCTTCGGCTTCTCCTTGGCGACACGATGGACACGATCAAGCAGATCGCGCACCACGACCAGGTCGGCCAGGCGTTGTGCGGCTGGGGGCAGAAGAAAGCCCCATGAGCACGCAAAAAGAAGAGCCGCTTAATGCGGCGGAGAGCGCGGCCATGCAGCGTATCGCTGCGGCCCAGCATGGCATCCAGTCCGGTGTCGCCGTCGATCTCGCGGATGGTGAAAAGAACCTGCTCGCGAAGCATCTGCGTGTCGGGATCAATTCCGCTTTGGTGGAGACCGGCGCGCTCGGCAGGCTGCTTGTCGACAAAGGGATCGTGACGCGCCTCGAATATTTCGAGCGCATGGCGGAGGCGTATGAAGACGAACGCCAACGCTACGAACAACGGCTCACAGTCCGCAAGGGCGTGAGGATCACGCTGGGATGATGCAAGCGCGCTATTCCCTCGACGAGATCAATGCGCGGCTGGCGGGGCGCGCGCGGGAGCTCTGCATCCATTTGTTCGGCGCGGTGCAGATCCGCGGCCATGACATCTGGATGCAGAACCCGCTGCGCAGCGACCCGAACTGGACGTCGTTCTCGTACAACACGCGCAGTTTCATCTGGAAGGATTTCAGCTTCGAGGATTGCGCCGGCAAGGGCTTGCTGTCGCTGATCGCGAAGTTCGCCACGCGCGGCGAATACAAGGCCCAGCGCGATGCGGCCGGGCGCGTGGTGCGCGCCGGCGCCGTGTCCTGGGCGCTGGATTTTCTGGGGCTCACCGGGCACGCGCCCGACCCGGCCGAGGCCGCGGCGATCGCCGCGCGCGTCAAGCGCGACCAGGCGGAAGCGGCCGAGCTGCGCAGCCGGGCGCGCGCCGGCGCGTTCAAGCTGTGGCTGGACGCGAAGCCGCTCGACGGCACCGATCCCGCCTCGCTCTATCTCAAATCGCGCGACATCGACGTGACAAAGCTGCCGGAGGGCATTCCGCACGCGCTACGTTTCCATCCCGAGATCTGGGCCGCGAACCGCATGGGGCCGTTTCCGGGCATGGTGGCCTGCATCAGCCGCGAAGGCGAGCCGCAGGGCTTCGCGGCTGCGCATCGCACCTATCTCGCTTGCACCCGCGGCGTCTGGGCCAAGCATTGCTGGCCCGATTGCAAGACCGGCAAACAGGTGAAGGGGCCTTTCGCCGGCGGCTCCATCCGGCTGACGCGCGGCGCCAGCGGCAAGACGCTGAAGGCCGCGCCCGAAGGCGAATGGATACAGGTCTCCGAAGGCATCGAGGATGCGCTGACGGGCGCGATCGCCAAGCCGGAGATCCGCAGCCTGGCCGGCGTCAGCCTCTCCAATATCGGCGGCCTGGTGCTGCCGGCGCAGCTGGGCGGCGTCTACATCCTCAAACAGAACGACACCGATCCCACCACGCTGCGCCAATTCGACCAGGCGATGGACAGATTGTGCGAGCGCGGCTTCGAGCCCGCCATCGTGCGCGCGGATCCGCGCTTCAAGGACTTCAACGACATCCTGCAGGGAAAGGAACGCGCGGCATGAGCAGCGGCATTCATTTCGGAAGCTGCCCGCGCAGCACGCTGCCGGCGACGCAGCCGTGCAATTGCGGTGGCGATCTGCGCGCGGCTTTCGCTGTCTTCCAGCAAGCGCCGGGCTACGTCGACATCCCGGACGACGGCATCGTGATGAGCGATGCCGGCAACAACGTCCACATCACAGCGGGCGACGTGCGCGCGCTCAAGCATTGGGTGCGCACGCAAGGCGCGCTGTTCGGCGTGCGGATCGAGAAGAGCGAGCGGGAGAAGGGCGGATGCACCTGATTATCGAGAGATCGTCGAAGATGTCTAACGATGAAGGCACCTTCGGAGTGCTTTACCTGGACGATACGCTGCTCGCGGCGTTTGCTGTGACGTGCGAGCAGCCATGGAAAAACAACGCCCCGGGGCATTCCTGCATACCGGCCGGACAATATGATCTGCTGCCTTACAACTCTCCGAAGCACGGTGAGACAGTTGTTTTCCATAATCCCGCGCTCGGCATCTACGGAACCCCGGACCGAATACCTGCTGGCTGCAAAGGCCGTAGCCTCTGTGAAATCCACCCGGCGAATTGGCCCAGACAATTGGAAGGCTGCGTGGCGGTCGGCTTGGTTGTCGCCGATATTCTTCCGTTTGGCCGCGGTGTGACAGCGAGCGATGCGGTTTTTCGGACGCTCGTAGCCCGCTGGGGCGATCGGAAAGGCCTGACGGCGGAAATCCGGAACGTTTGAATAATTCCTGCGGATCGAAAAGAGCGAGAGGAAGCCGACATGACGTGGAAAATCTGGGTCGAGAAACAGCCGTGGCGCATGTATCGCGAACGCCTCCACCTCGCATTCACTGGTGGTCAGTTCAAAGAAAAGTTCTTCTATGCGAAACCGCTCCAGCTGGTGGAAGTCACGGAGAGTTTCAAGGATGTGCCGGAGCAGAACTGTCTCATTGAAGATGCTGGCACGCCCGATGGATCGATAAGGCAGTTCCTGCAGGCAGCGCTCGACGCCGCCTGGGATCTCGGTCTGCGCCCGCAGGGCTTCAAGGATCACACGCTGGAAACGGCCGCGCTGCGATCGCATCTCGACGATATGCGCACGATCGTCGGCACGAAGCTCGAGGTACCGCTGCTGCTCAAGATGCCGGCGAAGGAGGCGAATAAGTGACAAACAATCAATCCGCGCCCGACGTGCTTCTCGAGCTACCTTCTTTGCAGTTCGCGAATGCGCCTGCGATTTCACCGGATTTCGGTAACGCCGGCGTGCTGGAATGGATCGATGTGGCGCTTTTGCGTATCGATCCTCTCTATCAAAGGGACATCCGCGGCGACGGTTTACGCAATTGCAAGCGGATCGTCGAGGAATTCCGCTGGTCGCGATTTTCGCCTCTTGTTGTCGGCCGCCGCCCGAAGGGGTTGTTCGCGGTGATCGATGGCCAGCACCACGCCGCGGCCGCGAAGTATAGCGGCGTGCCGCTTCTGCCTTGCTACGTGATCGATGCGGACGCGGAGGAAGAGGCGATCTGCTTCGCCACCATCAACGGCAACATCACCCAGATCAGCGGCTTGCAGATCTATCACGCCAAGCTCGCCGGTGGCGACAAGGCGGCGCGCGCGCTGCGGCGCGTGTTGAACGACGCATGCGTCACCATTCCGCGCTACGCCACCACCATCACCAAGATCGGCGAGACGCACGCGATCGGCACGCTGCAGAGCTGCATGCGGATCCATGGCGCGGAGATCCTCACCGAAGCGCTCGTGCTGGTGACGGGCACGGGGGGGGGGCAATCTTGGCCTGCTGCGCGCGGCCGTCATCTCCGGACTTTGCGAGGTTCTGAAGCAGCGCCCGCTGTGGCGCCGGCACGGCCAGAAAACGCTCGCCGCCGTGAACGCGGTGTCGGTCGCGAAGATCTACGCGGCCGCAGTGCGCAAGGCGAGCCTGGATGGCGGCAGCATCCGCCAGCATCTGATCGATGTGGCGCTGCGGCTGATCGAAAAGGAACTCGGTTAGCGGCATGACGCGGCTGCGGGGCACATTGCGATCGAGAGCGATGGCCTCGCGGCCGCGCGCGTCCGCGCGCGAATTGTTGCTGGCGCTGATCGATGGCGCGGACCTGGAGACGGCGTATCCGTTCGGGGGGGGGGTGTTGCGGGTGCAGTGTTCCGGACAGCTGCTCGAGGCGCTTTGCCTCTTCGATGACGATGAGCGCGAGGATGACGAGCGGGAGGCCGTGCGGTGAGTAAGTGGGTGAGTTCGCCGCCGCCGGATGGCTGCGCGGCCGTGAACGCGGAAGATTTCGATGCCGCGATCGGCGCGCACCTGCAGCCTGTTTTACCGCGCGCGACCTGGGCGGATGCCATGATCGCGATATTCCGTCAGGAAGATATCGAAGAGGCCGTGCGGCAAGCATTGTTAGTCGTGTATGAAGATATCAATTGGATGACGTTTTCGCAGCAAGAACACGTTAGGGATTGCAGACGTGTTTACCTCGTGGCCGCGTGCATGCGCGGCGGGGACGCGGATCACGAATTGAATTCCTCGGTCGTTGCACGGGCTGTCAAGGCTGTCCGGTTAGAGTTCGCGCATCTGCGCGGTGCGCGATGACCGATCACTCCGACAAAGTCATCTCGATCGCGGCCGCCTTCGACAAGGCGGAGAAGCGCGGGCGCAAGAGTGGCGGCGGCAAGGGCGGCGGTGAGCCGCCGGCGCAGCCGCCCGATGGGCGGCACATCGCGCCGCCACGGCTGCCGCCCAGCTCGCCGGTGCAGGCGCTGGGCGTGAACCAGCGGGAGTATTACTTCCTCAACGCCCGCGGCCAGTTCCAGATGCTGCTGGACAAGGATATCGGGCGTAACGCGATCCTGGGCTTGTTCGGCGGCGACGAATTCCTGCGGGCGCAATGGCCGAAATACGATCGCAGCGGCAAGCACGTCGTGAACTTCGACCATGGGCTGATGAGCCCGGTGCTGATCGCGAGTTGCCATGACAAGGGCATCTGGAGCCCGGAAGATAACGTGCGCGGCGTCGGCACCTGGATGGAGGATGACGGCACGCTGGTGATGCATTGCGGCGACTATCTCTTCCTCACCAACGGCATGAAGGTGGCCACCGGCTTGCGCGGCAAGATGCTCTATCCGGCCGCACCACCGCAGCCGCATCCGGAGACTGCGCGCGGCGGCGACAGGGGGCCCGCGGCGCTGCTGCTGGCGAAGCTGAAGACGTGGAATTGGGAGCGCGGCGATCTCGACGCCATGCTGCATCTGGGCTGGATCGGCGCGGGCATCTATGGCGCGGCGCCGGACTGGCGGCCGATCGAATGGATCACTGGCGGATCGGGCACCGGCAAATCCACGCTGATGAAATTGACGCGCTGGATTTTCGGCGGCCGCGCGATGATCAAGAGCGAAGACGCGACGCCGGCCGGCATCAAGCAGCGCGTGCGCGACACGGCGCTGCCGGTGTCGCTCGACGAAATCGAAAGCGAAGGCAACAACAGCCGCGCGCGCGATATCGTGAAGCTCGCGCGCATCGCGTCGAGCGGCGGCGAGAGCTTGCGCGGACAGCCGGGTGGCGCGGCGCAAACCTTCGTGAGCCGCAACACGTTCCAGTTTTCGTCGATCGTCATTCCCAGCCTGCCGCAGCAGGACAAGAACCGCATGGCGATCCTGCAGCTCGACCAGGTCGAATGGGAAGGCGCGCAGCCCACGCGCGAGCCGGGCGAGGATCTGGACGAAGACGCCGGCGAGGACGAAGACGACAGCATCCTGGGCAAGCGCGCCGAATGGGAGCGCATCGGCCGCCAGCTGCGCGGCCGCGCGCTGGCGGAATGGCCGCGCTACAAGAGGACCTTCCGCGCCTATCGCCGCGCGCTCGAGGCGAACGGGCACAACGCCCGCGGCCGCGACCAGTTCGGCGCGCTGGGCGCGGCCTATGATTGTTTGATGTTCGAAGGCTTCGAGGCGGACCGCGCGGCGGCCTGGGCGGCGCGCCTGCCGGCGGCGAGCTTGCCGGAGACCAGCGGCTATTCCAGCTCGCACCAGGCCTGCCTTGCCCATCTGCTGGGCGCGACGGTGGAGATGTGGCGCGGTGGATCGCGCGAAAGCGTGGCGCGGCTGTTGCGCGGCGCGCGCAGCGAGCGCGGCACCACGGCGATCAGCAACGACATGCCCTCCGTCGCCGCGCTCGAGCAGATCGGCGTGAAGCTGTTCCGCGATGCGCGCAACACCGATCCCCAGGTGAAAGTCTGGCAGGTGGCCATCAGCAACAATCATCCCGGCCTCGGCCGGATATTCCGCGAGACGGATTGGAGCGGCTTGCCCGGCGCGCCTGGCGCCTGGGCGCAGATGATGGCGCGGCTGCACGGCGCGGTGACGCGCAGCGGCAAAGGCGAGCCGCTGCGGCTGCGTTTCGACGGCACGCTGAATTATTGCTGCCTGTTGCCTTGGGACACGGTGTTCCCGCCGGCGGCCGACAATGACGACGACGGCGAGCTCGTCGACGCGCGGGACAGGGATTGAGGGCGATATGAGCAAAGGCAATTTTGAACCGTTGTGGCAGTGGGTCACCAAGCGTGAGGCAATCCGCGTGCTGCGGGAGGCTGGCGAGCCGCCGCCTTGGACGGACGATGCGGCGCTCGCGAACTACCGCTTCTGCAACGTGCGCCGGGAGGATGACAGCGTCACCATCTGGATCCGGCAAAATATTCGCGAGCCGTTCCGCGATCATCCTTATCTATGGTTCATGCTCTGCGCCGCGCGCGTCATCAACTGGCCGCCCACACTGAGATGGCTGATTGGCAGCGACGGCTGGCCGACCAGCAAATTCTTTTCTCTCTCAGCCTTGGCGAATGAGTTGAACGAGATCGCGGACAGCGGCGACAAGGTCTTTACCGGCGCTTACACAATCACGGCGCCGTCGACGAAGGGCACGAAGAAGACCGACCACGTCGCGCAGGTGACGCTTGGCAATCTTTGGCGCGATCGCGCGCGGCTGGCGGGTTGTTTTGTTCCTGGGAAAACGCTGCAGAGCGCGCATGCGGCGCTGAGGCGCTACAATTGCTGGGGGCCTTTCATGGCCTATCAGGCAGTGGTGGATATGCGCTTCACCGCTCTGATGGAGGATGCGAGCGATCGCGAAACGTGGGCAGCTGCAGGACCGGGCACCATGCGGGGCCTCAATCGCATCTATGGGCGGCCGCTGAACACAAAATTCACGCAGCCTTATGCGCTTTCCGAAATGCGCGAGATTTACCGGCTCGCTTTCGACGCGACGGGCGTGCGGATGGATTTCAGCGACGTGCCGAACATCCTGTGTGAAACGGACAAGTACCTCCGCGTCCTGCAGGACGAGGGCGCGCCGCGCGCGCGCTATGTGCCGAGTGCGCGACCATGAGCGATCTCGACAAGCTTACGCTTGATCAGCGTGCGGATTGTCTGGCACTGGCGGCGTTGGCGGATCGTGTGCGGCGCTTTCCGGGCGGCGCGCAGTTCGTGGGGCAGCTGTTCCTGGCGCTGTTCAAATTCACCGGCCAGGTCGTGATCGACAAGGCCGAGCTCGAGGACCTGCGCGGCCGCGCCGCCGGCACGATCGACGCGGACAAGGAAACCAAGCGATGAAAAAGCGCAATGCGCCGCAGGAGGCGCGCAGCATTTCGTTCAACGTGACGCGTCGCGGCAAAGTGATTATCCGCTTTCACAACAAACAGCGCGTCTATGCCACTTGCGGGCTAGATCCGGAGAGTTTCGTGATGCTGTTCGCGGATCTCGTGCGCGAGGCCAGAAAGAACAAAAAACTCTACCCGAAACGGAGAAACGATCCGTTGCCGTTCGACTAGCGCAGCCGGCGTTTCTCCAGCAAGGGCGACGTGCTGTCGTAGAGCGCGTGCAGCTCGCGCCAGGTGGGCCGGTGGAAGGGGTGTTGCCACCAGGCGGACGTGTTGTCCTTGCGCCAGTCGCCGGTATTGAGGCCGTAGGCTTTCGCGACGGCATAGAGCTCTTCCAGATCCTCGTCCGGCGGCGTGCGGCCGTTGCGGCGGTATGGCTTCAGGCGCTGCACGATGGCGCGCCGGCGCTGCTCCAGCAGGACGCGGCAGAGGCGGTGCATGGTGGTGGCGTCCGCCGGCGGCAGGCCCTGTGGCGGCCCGCAGCGGGCCTCGAGGTCGGCAAGGGACGTCATCTGTTCGGGTATGGATTGAAATGCGTGGCGGCGGCGGTTTCCTCATGCCACACGCTCCAGCCACAGAGCTGCAGATGCTGGGTAATGGCTTGGGTGAGCTTGTCGCGTTCTTCGGGCGTCAGCCGGCGGCGCAGCGCTTCCAGCCTCACCTTGCGCAGGGAGAAATCGAGGGCGGACCGGACATGCTCCGGCTCTATCGGGACTATTTTGCTCATGAGAACAGAATGGAAACGAATGCAGCCGGAGTCCAGCCGCTAGGATTTGGGGGTGCTGACTTGGCGGACGCAGGGGATTGCGCCCGCCCGCGGCCTAGGACGCCTCGCGATCGGCGCGGCGGGCGCGCAGCAGGGAGAGAGGCCCGAACTCGAGCGCGCTGCAGGCGAGCTCCACAACGCGCGGGATGGTCACGGGCAGCGCACGGCCCCGGCGATCCTTGCGCGAGGGATGGGTGCCCAGCTCGTACATGCGGATCATGCGGGCGGTGAGCCCCAGCGCGGCGGCCGCCTCGGTCTGGTTGAGACCGAGGCGGTGGCGCCAGGCGATGAAGTCAGCGGCGATCATGGCGATCCTCAAATCTGTTGGCGCCGATCGCGCCCCAAGGCCCACGCGCCGGCGCGCGTGGGCTATGGGCCGCGATCCTAACCGCCGAACTGGCAGCGCCACCACAGCGGCTTGCGAAACCACGCCGTGAGGATGCGATCCCAGCTGCTCGGCTGGGCGAGCGGGCCCGCGAGCTCGCGCGCTTCGCGCGCGCGCTGGCCAACCCAATCGATGGAGCGCGGAACATCGCCTTCCCAATAGGGCACGAAGGCGAAGCACTCGGCCGCGGCGCGCATGTCGAAACAGCGATCGCGCCAGGCGGAGATCTCGGCCGGATCGGTCAGCTGGTCGGCCGCGGTGACACGCGGGCATTTCGCATCGGCCGCGACGTGCTCCCCACCGGAGGCGAAGAGCAAACGCTGATAGCGCGCGCTCGAAACCGCATGCGAGAAATCGCCGGGGAATTTCGCGCGCGGATATTGGCCGGCCAGAATGCGATAGCCGTCCGCGAAGGTGACAAGAACCCACGCATATTCGCCCGATCCGAATTTCTCGCGCGCTGCCGGCGCCATGCCGGCAGCCTCGCGCTCGCTCGGCACCAGCAGGCGCGGGTTGTTGCGCGGATCAAGCATGTTGCGTGCACGCTTCGCGGGGCGCGCGGATTTGCGCTGCGGCTTCGCCGGCGCCTGGCGCTCGAGGAGATTGCGCACCAGGGCGGCGAGCGTGACCGCGTCGTTTGCGGCCAGCGCCTTCGAAGCGGTGATGGAGACTTTGCGCGCGAACGCGCCGGCGGAAATCTGTTGCATGGTCATCTCCCTCAATAGCCCAGCCACAACAGGATCGGCGCGGCGCGGAACGTGCCGTCGACTGTTGGGGTAAAGCGCTTGAGCGCTTCGAATGTTTTGCCGCCCTTGGTGCAGATGTAGGTCACAAGGATCGAACCGTCCGTTGCGGCGGCGGCCTTGTGATCGTGGTCGCGGATGAGACGTTGCGCCTGGCGGCCGGAAAGATGGGTCGGAAAATCCGCATCGCCGGAAAGTTCAGCTGCGGTATAAGTGGACTGTTGCATGGGTTGGAACCTCCAAGTTTTTACCCGTGTGACTGGCCGGCGCGTGTGTCACCACGCGCCGGCCGCCCATCAATGAATAGGAAACAGTTTCCTACGTCAAGTCTCTCGCGAAAATATTTTCGCGTGCTTGTTTGTGGACGCGGCAAGCGTCCGCCGGCACAGGACTATCCGTCTGCGATGCTATCAGGCGGCGGACGCTTGACCGCATGAAGCGCGCGCGCGGCCAGCGCGCGCACCGCATCGATCTCCGCACCTCCAAGCCACATTTCCCGCCTTAGCGTTCAAATCTGACTGGCTGCCCACACCCAACCAAAGGATTGAAAATCAAGTCGCGCCGCCGCGTCGTTGCTGTTCCATCGGGGTTGGGGAGGGAACAGCCTGTGGAACAGCTAAGCCTATGATAATGCTCGATTAATGCCGTGTTGTTCCACTGTTCTGCTGTTCCGTGCGGGATACGCGTGAGAGCGAGCGATGTGTGTCGCGCTCTGGCTGAACTCATGGGCGCGCGCGCGATGGAACAGTGGAACAGCGGAACATGATAGAGAATATATATATCTATCAATAGCTTAGCTGTTCCATGTGCTGTTCCGTGCGACATACCGTCATGGAACGGGCACCTGAAAGCCATCGGATCGGGCGCTGGCCCGCCAAAATCAATAAACAATGGGCCCTTTAATGGGTGGGAGGCGGCGATCTGCCCAGGGGCGCGCGAGGGCGCGGCGGAGCTGGATCCGGCGATCGGCCGGCATGGCGGCCGTGAAATGCAAAATGGTGGAATATCAATAGGTTAGCGGAGCGACCGCCCGCGAAGTCGGATGGCGGAAGTCGGACGGGCGGGCTAACCCATTGACCCTCCTCGCGGATCGGTGGCCCTGCCTGCTGATCTGAAATCAGCCTCCTGAGCCTGGTCGACGAAATCCGGCTGGGCCGGGGGCACCCCGGTTTTCGCGCCGCGCGCGCCCCGCGCCCCCCTTCTTGTGTGCTTAGCCCAAATCGGGGCAGTTTTGACGCGGATCGCGGAAAATCTACCAATGCCAATTGGGTCGGGGTGCGAACTATGAGCGGCGATCAAACCGCCGTAGCGCTCGCCATGGCTGCTACGCGCGATGAAATCGACGAAGAGGCCGAGCAACTCGACTTGTTGGGATTGCCCGAAGCGGGATCGCCAGCCACGCTTGTGCAGCTGCAGACGCAAGACGCCGCCAAAAAGGTCGGTCGCCCGCTGAACTCGCGGAATAAACGAACGATTGCCAGGGCCGAATACCTTCTGGGACGCTACGGGTCGCCGCTCGAAGTATTGGCGCAGATGGCGACGGCCCGAGTCGATGAACTCTGTCTCCAACTAGGATGCTCGAAACTCGAGGCATGGCAAGAAAAAAGATTGGCGGCTATCGCCATGCTGCCATACGTCCATCAAAAAATGCCCGTATCTGTTGATATTACCAACACCAAGGCTGTGCATCTGGCGATCTACGTTGAACCACCGCCTTCTGGTGAGACACCGGATGATGGCGATGTATTCACCCTAACGGGCGCCATTGTCGATCGGGCTCCCGATGCCGATTAAGCTCGATCTGCAATGGCGATCGCCCGGCCCGGTCTCGAGCCAGTACATGCGCGTCGATCGCGACGTCGAGATCCTGAATGGCCCGATCGGCGCCGGCAAGACGCGCACGATCTTCACGAAGCTGATCCTCCGCGCCGCGGCGCAAAAGCCTTCCACGCGAGACGGCGTCCGCAAGTTCAAAGTCTGCGTCGTACACGCCAACTATCGGCAGCTCTGGCGCTCCACCCTGCCAAGCTGGTGGAAGTTGATGCCGCGCGACGCCGGCGAATTCACCGGCGCGGAAAACGCGCCGGCAAAACATGTCGTCGATTTCGTGCTGCCGGATGGATCGCTGGTGCGTTTCCAGATCGACTTCATCGCGATCGGCGAGAACGCTGCGGAAGATGTCATGCGCGGCTATGAGCCGACGGCGTTTTTCCTGAACGAGTGCGATCTGCTGGCGGAAGACGTTTACACGTTTGCCCGCGGCCGCGTCGGCCGCTACCCCGACATGAGCGAGGGCGGACCGAGCTGGTACGGTGTCGTCGCCGACTGCAATGCGCCGGAATTGAACGCATGGCTCTACCAGCGCGTCTTTCTCGACAAGCCCGCGGATGCTGATGATCCGGATGCAGAGCGTTTCTCGCAATATGGCGTTCTCCTGCGCCAGCCCAGTGCGCTGTCGCCGGAAGCCGAGAATATCCCGAACCTGCCGCCCGGCTATTACGCGAAGCAGCGCCGCGGCCAGCCGCGCTGGTACATCGCGCGCATGATCGAAAACAAGCCCGGCTACAGCCGCGCCGGAAAGCCGATCTATCCGGAATTCAACGATCAGCTTCACGTTGCCGATCATATCCTGCAGCCAATTCCCGGACTGGCGCTGAAGATCGGCCTTGATGCCGGCGGAACGCCCGCGGCCTGTTTCGGTCAGCGCATGCCGAACGGCCAGTGGCGGATTTATCGCGAGCTGACGACGGAAGCAAAATCGGTTACCGGCGCTCTACGTTTCGCCGACATGATCGCCAAATGCCTGCACGAAAATTTCGAAGGCATCACCGAGATCCAGGCCTGGGCGGATCCCTCTGCAGCGTACGGCGCGGACAAGCATGCCGGCGAGGCCAGCTGGATCGAGATCGTGTCTGCGCGCGCGGCCTTGCGCGTAGATCCCGCGCCGACAAATCAGCAACTTCCGCGTTGGGAGGCGGTGCGCCGGCCGCTCACGATGCTGATCGATGCCGGCGTGCCAGCTCTGCTGCTCAGCCCCGCTTGCCCTGTTCTCCGCGAGGGGTTCAATTCGGGCTATCGCTTTCGCAAGCTCGCCGGCGTGGACACCGAGCGTTACAGCACGGAGGTCGACAAGAACGAGTATTCTCACCCGCATGATAGCCTGCAGTACCTGCTTTCGGCTGGCGGAGAGGACATCGAAATTCGCGGCCGCGCCGCGGCGCAGGAGCAGGATTTGGCGTCGCGCATCCGCGACGCGCAGCACGATTGGAACCCGCTCGGTTGAAGTTTAACCAGTCCGGTTATTGATAAAGCCGCCGGACGGGCAGACGAATTCCTCCCAAACCGTTTGCAACCGAAGGGGAATTCGACATGGCACGGCTTGGCTCGCATGTGATCTATCACACGCACGACGAACACCGCACCGTCACCACGAAGAAGCAGCTCGGCGAAGAGGCGGTCGAGCTGCAGGGCTCGATCCACCATCCCGAACTCACCGATTTCGCCGGACTGGTGACGCGGCTGAGCGCCGGTCCCTCCGCCGGCAAGAAAAAGCCGGCGCAGCTCCATGACATCGTGATCTTCCCGCCCGGCCGCGCACCGACACACGTCGAGGGCGTGAGCGAAGGCCGCGAAGCCGGCGAGATCGAGGTCATCGAAAACTGATGGTCGCGGCCGCCGATGTCGCGCGCGCCGGGTGCTGCGCCAATTGCACGTTCTTCGAGCACCGCAAGGCGCTCGCGGATGGCGTGCAGGCGCCCCCTGGGTTCGATGCCGATCGCGGCGGCTGCCATCGCTTTCCCGACGTGGTGCCGAAGCACGGGAATGATTGGTGCGGCGAATTCAAGATGGGGAAATCGCCATGACGATGCGGCTGGGCACGCGCACGCTGCAGGGCCAGCGTCGGGAGCATCCCTCGGAAGCGGGATCGACGCGCAGCTACACGCGCGACAAGTCGATGAGCAAGAACGTCACCGCGTCGATCACGTTTTCAGCCGCGGATGGGAAGCTCGAAGCCGCCAACGGCACCTTCACCGCCTTCGTGGCTGGCGATCCTGTCTTCGTGCAGGGCACCAATCTCAACAACGGCGATTTCATCATCACGGCGATCGACGCCACCAATAGCGCCTATCTGGCCGTCGACCCGGCGCCGAAGGATGAAGGACCACTCTCCGCCACGGTGCGCACGCCATGACGACACCTTACGGCGTTCCCAAGCAAATCATCATCCCCAAGATCGCCACGGTTTACCAGGCCGCGCAGGCGATCACGCCAACCGACAATTCCGCGATCGGGCCCTATCAAGGGCTCTATATCGGCGTGGCGGGCGACGTCACTGTGGTGATGCGCAATGGCGACGGCGCGGGCGGCGTCACGACGGTTCTGTTCAAGGCGGTGCCGGTCGGTCTATTGCCGATCGCCGTGCAGGGCGTGAACGCCACCGGCACCACGGCCACCAACATCGTGGGCCTCGGATGAGCGGCCCCGATCCGCGCTACGATTACTGGAGCGTGCTGGACACGATGGCGCCTGGCGTCGTCGCCACGCGCGAGCTCGTCGATGCGGTGGCTGCGCGCTACGCGGCGAATGACTATACGGCGCTGACGCAAGACCAGGTGCTGGCGATCACCGGCCCGCTGCCCTTGCCCCCGGCCTCGATGCCGCGCTTCGCGGACTCCAACGAGGATCCGTTTGACGGCTGGGTGCAGTACGGCCCATGGCTGCAGAACAGGGCTTGGTGATGACGCACCTTTTCGCGATGCCCCACATCTCCCAGCCGGCCCAGCCGAACGCGCCGCCGTCGCTCACCGATCCGTCGGTCCAGGCCGCGGCGCGCGATCAGACGGCGGCCGACGCCAATGCCGAAGGCCGTGCATCGACCATTCTGACAAGCGGGCTTGGCGACACGTCCAACCCGCAGCTGCAGAAGAAACAGTTGACGGGCGGCTGAGATGGGCGATCTGGCCAACGACGTCATCCAGCAGTGGGAACGCGGGAGCACCGACAAGGTGACCACGCTGACGGCGTGGCAGCAGATCGCCAACTACACCTTGCCGAACCGCAGCGACTATCTGGTGGAAAAGACGCCCGGCCAGAAGCGCATGACCTACATCTACGACGCGATGCCGGTCTGGGCGCTCGAGCAGAATGCCTGCGGCATGCATTCGCTGATGACGTCGACGTCGCTGCAGTGGTTCTTCATGCATTGCGACGACGACCGCATCAACGCCAACGACGACGTGCGCAGCTGGCTGAACGATGCGGCCTCCGCGATGTATGGCTTGTTCAACAGCCCCCGGCACAATTTCGCCAGCCAGAGCTATGAGGTGTATCTCGATCTGGCGTCGATCGGCACGGCTTGCATGGGCGTGCTGGACAGCGCGCGCAACGATGTGCTGTTCACCACGCGGCACATGAAGGAATGCGTCTGGTTCGAAAACGAAGAGGACCGCATCGACGCGAACATCCGCCAGTGGAAGTGGACCGCGAAGCAGGCGTGGGCGCAGTGGCGCGAGAAGGCGGGCGCGGCGGTCAAGAAGGCGCTGGACGACAACAAGCCGGAAACGGTCTTCCAATTCCTGCATGGCGTGCGGCCGCGCAAGCAACGCGATCCGCAACGCGCGGACGCCGGCAACATGGAATGGGAAAGCGTCTATGTGTCGCTCGCCGACAAGAGCGAAATCAGCGTCTCCGGGTTCCAGGAATTTCCCTATCTTTGCCCGCGATCGTCAAAGGCGTCCGGCGAAATCTATGGCCGCGGCGAAGCGTCGATCGGCTTGCCCGATATTCAGATGCTGAACGAGTTCAAGAAGCTCATCGTCAAGGCGGCGCAGAAAGTCATCGATCCGCCGCTTCAGGTACCCGATAGCGGCTTCCTGATGGCGATCCGCACGGTCCCGGGCAGCTTCAACTATTATCGCGCCAATACCACGGGCCGTATCGAGCCGATCAAGACGGGCGGCGATATCCAGCTCGGCATAGAGATGCTCAACGCGCTGCAGAACCAGATCGCCAAGACGTTCTATGTGGACATGCTGCGCATGCCGGTCGATCCGCAGGACCCGGTGAGCGAGGGCAAGGGCGTCACCGCGACTTATTGGCTGCAACGCCGGGACAAGGAAATGATGATGCTGGCGCCCACGCTGGCGCGCCGGCAGGCGGAATTCCTCGGGCCGCTGATCGATCGCGTATTCGCCATGCTTTGGCGCAAATCCAAGCGCATGAAATTCGGGCCCGGCTCGCCGTTCCGGATGCCCCCGCCACAGCTGCAGGGGCAGAAGCTCAACATCGAATACGTCTCGCCGATCGCGCTGGCGCAGAAGTCGACGCAGATGGACGGCGTGACACGGCTGATGCAGATCCAGAGCCAGCTGAAGCAGATCGACAACAACTCCGCGACCATCATCGACGGCGAGGCGATCCTGCGGCTGGCGTCGCGCGACTGGAATGCGCCGGTGGAGGTGTTGAAATCGGCCGATCAGCTGCAGCAGGAGGCGCAGGCCAAGGCGCAGAGCGAGGCCGCCATGGCGAACCACATGGCGCTCGCCAATGTCGCCGGCGCCGCCAAGGACGGCTCGGCCGCGCTGAAGAACGTGGCCCAGGCCGGTGGCATGCCGCAGCAGCAGATGCAGGAGGCGACATGAACGTGCCATTCTCGCCGCTCAAGCGGATCTCCGGCATGACCTGTGACGGCTTCAGCCTGGTCATCGCGGGGTGCCCGAACCCCGTGCTCTACGGCTTGCGCATTCACGTGCCGAGCAAGACCCAGGACGCGCCCGGGCATGCCCAGGCGCGCATGTCGCTGACGGTGCATTGCTGCGAGCTGCACAAGGGCGCGTTCAAACTCGATGATCTGCTTACGGACAAGTTGAAAGCCGCGATCGAGGAATTCGGACGCCGCGCGCGGCCGATCGACTGGAAGCCCGATTTCGACAGTGCCTTCCTGCAGTATGTCGATGTCTATGGCGCGCAGTACAAGAATTTCCTGAAAGTGCTCGAGGCCGGCCTCAACGCTGCGGAAGATCGCTGGGGAGGCCCCATTGCTTGACGGGGCGATCGAGAAGGTCCGCGAAATGGGCCGCGCCTTCCTGCGCCAGGCGCAGGTCGCCCAGGCCTATCGCCGCGTGTTCGAAACCGCGGATGGAGGCCTTGTCCTGCGCGACATC
This sequence comes from Rhizomicrobium sp., assembly GCA_036489435.1. Taxonomy (GTDB): domain Bacteria; phylum Pseudomonadota; class Alphaproteobacteria; order Micropepsales; family Micropepsaceae; genus Rhizomicrobium. The sequence goes on from DASXFU010000002.1 coordinate 338,987, forward strand.
CTGGGCAAGTGCCATATCCTCGAAACGACCGCCGTCGCCGGTGACAGCCACATGTCCGCGCACAATGAAGGGCGCCGCGCCGCCGCGCTGGATATCCTCGAGACACTGCGCTGGACGCCGGCGCATGTGGTGGCGCTGACGCAGGAACAAGAAACCGGAGGCGAGGCGCCATGAAGCGCTACGTCCCGGCGCTCGTCTTCGCGCTGCTCGGCATCTTCCTGCTCGCGGAAAGCTTCGCCGGTCACACCATGATCGACCGAAACCTTCTCGCGCTGCTGAAGGTCCCAGCAACGCTTTGTTTCCTCGTCGCCGGCGTGCTCGCGCTGGCGGCCAAACTCTTTTGACGGAGAAAAACGATGCTGCGTTTCCTCGATGGCTTTCTGTTGGGCACAACATCCTCGGCCGGCGCCGCGGCTGCGGATAGCGGTGCGGGCGGCGGCGCGGCCAACAACAACGCATTTCTGGGCACGCTGCCGGAGCCATTGCGCGCGCATCCGGCCTTCAAGGAAGTCAGCGATGTGGGCAGCCTGGCACAGCGCTACGCGGATACGCAGAAACCGTTTGCGGAGCAACTGCCCGAAGCAATCCGCGGCGAAGCCTATTTCAAGGATATCAAGAGCTTCCCCGATCTGGCGACGAAGGCCTTCAACCAGGCCAAGATGATCGGCAAAAATCCGGATACGCTGGTCGAACTGCCGGCGAATGACGATGCGAAAGCCTGGGAGAGCGTCTACGCCAAACTCGGGCGCCCGGAAGCGGCTGACAAATACGAAATCCCCAAGCTCGCGGACGGCAAGGATTACACTCCGGCCGACAGGGATTTTCAGAATGCGGTTCTGCCGATTTTGCACAAGGCCGGCGTCACGCAACGCCAATTCGCCGCGATCATGCCGGAATGGAATGCGCTGCAGCAGCAGGTGGGCGCAGCGGCCGAGACGGCGCGCGTCAACGAGATCAAGGCGGGCCACGCCAATCTCGACAAGGAGTGGGGCGCGGCTAAGGGCGAAAAGCTGAAACTGGCGCAGAGCACGATCAACTTCCTCGCGAGCGATGAGAAGGGCCCCAAGCTCGGTGGCGACCTGGCCGCGGCGCTGGAGCAGACCGATCCCTCTACCGGACAGAAACTCGGAACGCATCCCGCTTTCGCGCGGCTGTTCGCTTATCTGGGCGCGCAAATGCAGGAAGACGGGCTGATCGGCAAGGGCGGCGGTGGCGGCCAGGGGGATGCGCTGTCGCCGGCCGAGGCGCAGCAGCACATCAACGCCAGGCAGGCGGACACGAAGTTCATGGCGGCTTACCAGAACAAGCGCGCACCGGACCACGCCGACGCGGTCAAGGAAATGCAGCGCCTCTACGAGCTTGCCTATCCCGCCCAGAAACAGGGCTAACGCATTCCTGCGGCCGGGGATCGCAGCTCGAAGGGGCGCGCGTCCGGCACAAGGGCTTCGTCGAGCGGACGTTAAGCGCCAGGCACGGGTCCGATGGAGCGAGCGCGTCTCGCAGGATCGGGGATCTCAGCCGTCAAAGCGATCGTGCGGATGGCCGCGCGGTCAATCAACCGCGCGCGGCTGGAGGCCTCGCGCAGACGGAAGGGACTTCCACATGAGCTTCACCATCACCGACCCGTTTGTTCAACAGTTCTCGGGGAACATCCGTTTCCTCGCCCAGCAAAGAAAAGCGCGCCTGCGCGGCCGCGTGATCGAGGACATGATCACCGGCGAAGCGGCCTATATGGAACAGCTCGCGCCGACGACCATGCAGAAGCGCACGGTGCGACATGCCGATACACCGCTCGGCAATTCGCAGCATCTGCGCCGGCGCATCGCGCCTTACGACTTCGACCGTGCCGAGCTGGTCGATAAGGAGGACAAGGCGCGCCTTTTGATCGATCCCACCAGCGCCTATGCGATCAACCTGGCCATGGCGGCCAATCGCGCCATGGACGACGAAATCCTCTACGCGATGTGGGCCACCGCCTACACCGGGCACAACGGATCGACCGCCGTCACTTGGCCGAGCGGCAACAACGAAAGCGCCCCCACCGCGCCCGGTGGAACCCAAGTCTCGGTCAGCGACTGGACCTATGGCAACGGCAGCGGCAATTCCGGTCTCACCATCACCAAGATGATCTCGGCGATGGTGGCGCTGGACGCGGCTGAAGGCGGCGCGTCGGAAGACGCCGACGCCGATGAAGAGCCGCGCTATGGCGTGATCGCCGCCAAGCAGAAGGGCAACCTGCTGGCCACCACCGAAGCGACGCTGAAGGAATTCGGCATCGCGAAAGACGACCTGGCGCCCTTGCGCGACGGCAAGATCACCATGGTGCTGGGCTTCGAGCTGATCCACAGCGAGCGGCTGCTGCAGAACAACTCGAGCCAATACCGCGTGCCGTTCTGGCGCAAATCGGCGGTGGGCCTCGGCATGGTCACCGACATCTACGGCAAGGTCAGCGAGCGGCCCGACAAAAGCTATTCGTGGCAGGCCTATGCCGCGGCCAGCTTCGGGGCCTCGCGCCTGGAAGAGGCGAAGCTGGTGGAGGTGATCTGCGTCTGACGGGCGCGTCATGCCATTCCTGAAACCAAGAGAGAGGACAAAACACCATGGCTATCAATCCGGCCACCGCCTGGAACGATCTGATGACAAACGTCACCGGCAATGTCGGCGGCGCGCTCCAGACCCTCAATCCCGTCACCACCATGGGTGGGCGCGAACGTGTCCAAATCGGGCGCCTCACGCTTGCCAGCCAGGTGTCGGGCACGTTCATTCATATCGGCCGCGTGCCGGTTGGCGCGGCGCTGCTGGGCATTACCGTGCTCACCGACACCTCGCTCGGCTCCTCGACGCTGGCGTTCGGCGACGCGGCCAGCGGCAACGCCGCGATCTACGGCGCGGCTGCCACGCTGACGGCGACCAATACGCCGACGAGCTGGGCCAAGGCCGCGACCTATGGCGTGCCGATCGTGCACGGCTATGACGGGGTCACCGGGACCGAAACCACCTATGCCAACAATTCCGGCTATGGCGGCGGTTACGAGGACATCCTGATGAGCGTGGGCGCGGCGACGATGCCGAGCTCGGGCAATCTCGTCACCATCGTTCACTACACGATCGATTGAGGGGGGCGGGAAGCGGCGGCGCGGACGCGCGCCGCCGCCGACCGCTGCACGCATCATGCCGGCAGGACAGAGCATCACCGGGATCGCGAATATCGCCCTGATCGAGCTGGGCGAAAGCCCGATCACCGATATCAGTGAGAACCGCACGCCGGCGATCCTTTGCCGGACTCGTTACGACGACGTGCGCCAAGGCGTGATCCGCGAGCACCCTTGGAATTGCACCAAGAAATACGTCGTCCTTGCCACGCAGGTGACCGCGCCGCCCTTCAAGTGGCAGAGCGCCTTCCTGCTGCCCCCGGACTATATCCGCATGAACCGGATCGATGACGATCTGGACGCCGAATGGGAAGTGGCGGCCTGCGACGCCGGCAACGTGCTTTACACCGACCAGGGCGCGCCGCTGAACTTGATCTACCATTTCGACTTGCAGGACCCCACGCGCTTCGATCCCAAGATGGCGCAGTGCATCGGCTACACGCTGGCGCTGGAAATCGGCCCGCGCATCGTGCGCGACGCGGCCGCGATGAACCGCATCGCCGCAAAACTCAAGGACAAGATCGAGGGCGCGAAATCCATCGATGCGCAGGAGAACTCGCCGGAAGAATGGGATGACGACGTACTGCTGAGGAGCCGCCGCTAGATGCGCTCAGACATCGAGATCTGCAGCTTCACGGCGGGCGAGCTCACGCCGCGGCTGAAGGGCCGTACCGACTACAAGAATTATTTCAACGGCTGCGCCACGCTGGCCAACATGGTGGTGTTGCCGCAAGGCGGTGTCACGCGCCGGCCAGGCTTCCAGCTTGCGGCGTTGTCCAAGGATCAGACGGACGCTCCGTTCCGCGTGCGCCTGCGCCGCTTCACCTTCAGCACCGTGCAGTCCTACATGCTGGAATTCTCCGACGGAAATGTGCGCGTCTACATGCAGGATGCCGCGGTTCTGTCCGGCGGCGTGCCGGTGGATATCGCGGTGCCGTATCAGGCCGCGGACCTGGCGGCGCTGCAATTCACCCAGAGCGCCGACACGCTCTACATCGATCATCCCGCCTACCCGCCGGCGACGGTGACGCGCAGCTCGCATACGAGCTGGACCTATAGCGTGACGCAGTATCGCGATGGGCCCTATCTCGACGTCAATGTCACCGATACGACGCTGTCGCCGTCCGGGCAAACGGGCTCGATTACACTTGAAGCGTCCGCCGCGGATGGCATCAACGGCGGCCGTGGCTTCGTCTCGGCCGATGTCGGCCGTCATGTGCGCATCAAGCTCTATTCGCTCTGGGCGTGGTGCATCATCACGGCGGTGACGGACACCACCCATGTCACGGCGACGGTCCAGGACAAGGTGAACGGCGGCGCGACGGCGGGGATCGACGGCCAGGCGTGGGTAGCGAGCACGGATTATCCCACGGGCGCGGTCGTTCTTTCCAACGGGCTCTACTATCAAGCCGTTCTGGGTGGCACGTCCAACATCGGCTTCGGGCCCGCCGGGACGGGCCTCGACATTCTCGACGGCACCGTGACCTGGAACACAGTGGGCGGCTTCAACGACGCGCCCTGGGTCGGCAACAGCTACTACAATACGGGGAACATCGTCTCGAACGGATCTGGCATCGACAAGCACCATTACATCTGCGTGCAGCCGGGCAATGCGAACGGCGAAGGCAGCGGACCGTCCGGAACCGGACAGAACATCGCCGACGCCAGTGTGATCTGGAATTACCTGCCGCCCTTCAGCTTCCCAACGTCGACGAAGGATTGGGCGCTCGGCAAATGGAGCGCCACCACGGGCCATCCCTATATCCCGACGTTCTGGCAGCAGCGCCTTGCGCATTTGGGCACGGACAACCAGCCGAGCGCGGCAGAGGCTTCGAGCAGCAGCGATTTCACGAACTTCGCGCCCACCGCGGCCGACGGCACCGTGCTCGCCACGAACGCGCTTTCCTGGGTGATCAGCGACGACCAGGTCAACGCCATCCGCTGGTCCACGGCGGCGGGATCCTCCGTCGCCATGCAGCTGGGTATCGGCACAACCGGCGGCGAGCAGATCATGCAGCCGGCGACCAACTCGCTGGCGCTTTCGCAGACCAACGTCCAGGTCTACCCCGAAACGCGCATCGGCTCCGCGCCGAACGTCCCGGCGATCCGTATCGGAAAATCCGTCCTCTTCGCCAACCGCTCCGGCCGCAAGGTGCTGGACTGGATCTGGCAGTGGGCGATCAACGGCTATCTGGCGGTCGATCGCACGGTCGACGCGGAGCACATCACGCGGCCCGTGCCGGCGACGCTGCAAGGCATCATCACCCAGGCCTATCAGCAGCAACCCTATGGCATCGACTGGTGCGTTCTCGGCGATGGAAACCTGATCGGCTTGACCTATCTGCCGGAGCAACAGGTGCAGGCCTGGCACCGGCACACATTGGGCGGCGCGTATTATGGCGGCCATCCGATCGTCGAGAGCATCGACACGATCCCGTCGCCGGATGGATCGTATGACGAATTGTGGGCGAGCGTGTTGCGCACGGTGGCGGGCGTGCCGACGCGCACCACGGAAGTGATGGCGCGGTTCTTCGACGGACAGCCGCAGGAAGAAGCCTTCTTCGTCGATTGCGGCATACGCTCCAGCCTGGTGCAGCCGGCGGCGACGCTGCTGCCCGCGGGGATGGCGGGCGATGGCGTGCTTTTCTCGGCCGATGCCGATGTGTTTGACGCGGACAGCGTGGGCGCCATGCTGCGGGTCAACAATGGTGTTGCCGTCATCACCGCGGTCGCGGATGCGCGGAATGTCACCGCGGATTATCTTTCGCCCGCGACCAGCACGCGGCCGCTTGTGTCCGGCGCGTGGAGCTGCACGCCGCAATATCAGAGCTTCGGGGGCATTCCGGAGCTCAACGGCGCGACCGTCCAGATCCTGGGCGATGGCGCGGATTTCGGAACGCAGACCGTGGTGAACGGCGGCGTGGCGCTGGATGGTGAAGCTTCATACGCCACGTTGGGGCTGCCGATCGAATACGAAACGGTGACGATGCCCTGGGCGCCGGCGCGCGCGCTGCCGGCGCCGGCGACGGGCAAGGCCAAGATCATCGACCATCTCTATTTGCGCTTGCATGAGACGCTGGGCTGCGATTTCGGCCAGCTCGTCACCGATGAAGGCACCGGCGAAATCTTCCCGAAGATGGAGAGCCTGCAGACCCGCAGCGCGGGCGACATCATGGGGCAAGCACCGCCGCTCTACAGCGGCATCCAGCGGCTGCCGATGCCTTCGAGCTTCGATCTCGAAGGGCAAATCCGCATCGCGGGTTCCGGACCCTATCCCTGCACGGTGCTGGGCATCTGCGCGTCTTCCGATGTGGGGACGACATGATCCGCCCGCGCCTGGTTCCGCTGGACGATACGCTGTTGCGCATCGCGATCGCGCTCGAGCGCGACCAACTGGCCGCGCGGTTCACCAATCTCTATGAACGCCGCGCATTGCTGGCGCCGGATCGCTCTTTCGCGTTTGTCGATGGCGGCGAGCTCCTGGGCGCCGGCGGCCTCGTGCCGGTCTGGCCCGGGAGAGCGGAGGGCTGGCTGCTGGTGTCGCGGCTGGCGCGGCCGCGCCAGGTCGTGGCCGGCGTGCGCGCCGCGCGCGCCTGGCTGGACCGCAAGCTGCGCGACCCGGATTACGCCCGCATCGAATTCTATATCCGTGCGGATGCACCCTGGCGCGAAAGTTTCGCGCGCGCGCTGGGCTGCGCGGAACAAGGCGCGAAGTTGCGGCGCTGGGGACTGGATGGCGCGGACTATGTGCTGCATGCGCGTATATCCGAAGAGGGGATGCGCTGATGGCAGGCCAATTATCCGCGGCGGCTTTTCAGGGGTTCGGCCAAATCATGCAAGGCCAAGAAGCGGGTGACGTTTCGCGGATGAACGCGAAGGGCGATTTCCTGAACGCGGAACAGGCGCAGCAGACTGGCAATGCGAATGCCGCGCTGGCGGGCCAGGATCTCGAGCGCAAGACCGCGGAAGCGCGCGCGGCCATTTCGGCGTCCGGCGTCGACGCCAATACCGGGTCGCCGCTTGCCGTCATGCATGATCTGGTGACGCAGGGCGCTTTGCAGAAAAAGCTCATCGAATACCAGGGACAGACGACATCGACGGCCTATCTCAACAAGTCGATGCTGGATAGCGAGCAAGCAACGGCGGACCGCAGCGCCGGCTACATCGCTGCCGGCTCGACTGTGCTGACGGCCGCCGACAATGCGCTACAGCAATCCGTTGGCGGCGGATTTTGGGGCTGATCGATGCCGGTAGTCCCCACATTCGAAAATGAAGCGCGGGTGGACGCTACACCCACAGCGCAACGCGGCGATCCGCAAGCGCTGAGCCAGCCGGGCGCGGCAGTGGAGCGTGGTGGCGCGGAACTGTCCGACGTCGAGACGGTGTGGGCGCAGCGCTATGCCGAAGCGCGTCGCCAGGCGCAGGCTTCCGATCTGGTGGCCAGCGGGAGCAAGCAGTTGGGCGACCTTCAGTTCAAGTGGTCGAAGGTGCCCGATCGCGCCGCTGCCACGCTGGGCTACAACAACGATGCCGATGCGGTTGAGAAAAATCTTTACAAGGACATCAGCGACCCGCTGGTGCGTGCGCATGTGCAGGACCGCGTGTCGCAGGAACGGATCATCCGCGGCCTCGATACGCAGAACGCATCCTTCCAGCTCGAAAGCAGCAAGCACCGCGGCGACCTTGATGCCCACCTCTTCCAATTCTCGCAGAACGCGGCCAGCGCCGGTGAGGGCGCTACGGGCGACGCGTTGCGCGCCAAACTGACGGATGATGGCATCGCCGAAATCAAAGGCTCCTCGGCCGCCGGATGGATCCAGCCGGAAGAGGCATCGCAGAAAGAGCTCTCTTTCAAGTCCCAGATCCAGGCGATCCATATCCGTCAGCAGATCAATACCGCGCTGGATACACAGAATGCCGACGGGATGCGCGCGCTTGCCGCAAAGGTCAACGATCCGTCGACATTCCCGGGACTGCTGCCACAAGATCGCGAAGCGCTGGGCCAGCATCTCGAAACCTATGCCTATCGGCTCGATATTCGCGAGGCATCGCGCATTGCCCATAATGACGCGGTCGCGGATCGCAATCTGCGCATCGGCCAGGCGCACAACGAAGCGGTCCTGCTGGCCGGTGTGAATGCTGGCAAACAACTCTCCGACGCGGATATCCAGCAGATGGCCGATCATGGCCAGATCACGGCGAATGGCGTCGAGGCGCTGCACACCGCCCGCGATCGCGCGGAAGACGGACGCGATGTGCCGGCCGTTTCGCTGTCACTCTGGCACGCGGTAGACCAGAACCAGATCACCGCCAACGACGTCTACGACCAGTTCCGTGCCGGACATCTGAGCAAGAATACCGCCACGGATATGATCAAGGCGATCGACGCAAAGAACGGCAAAGGCGACAGCGCGCAGACGAAGGCCTCGTTCAATGTGCTGAAGACAGCCCTGTCCGGTGGCGCCGTGGACGCCGGCGTGTTCGGCGACAAGTCGGCGGCGGCGTCGAATTGGGCCGCGGCGCAGGGCGAGTGGAACCGCCGCGTCGTATCCGGCGGCGAGAATTCCGATGCGGTGCTGTCGGATATGATCCCGCGCTATTCGAGCGTCTTCGTGAAGCCGAGCTGGCTGGCGTCGCCGAAATTCGGGCCCGTCAATACCACCAAGGATCTGATGGCCGTCGCGGCCGCGACGGTGAAAGCGCACCAGGCGAAGAAACTCTCCGATCCGGACTACGCCCAGCAGGTAGAGCTGCTGTCGAACTACCGCCGGTTCTATGCCGAGGAAGACGCGCGCGCCCAGGCGGCCGCGAAGGCGCGTGGGCAGAAGCAGGGCGGCAATGGGGCGACCCTTAGCGGCGTCTCACCGGGGAGTGGGCCATGAGCAGTCCTGGCATTCCCGGCGACGGCAGCGTGCGCGATGATTTTCTGGCTGTCCGCTCCCAGGCGGCAAAGCCGAACGACGATTGGATGCGAGCCCTCGCATCCCACGAGCCCATGGGGGGCGGCGCGCCGGCGGCGCAGCCGGGCCCCGGACCAGCGCCATCTTCCGCGCGTCCGGCGGCCGCGCCGCTCCCCGTGGACCAGCCGATCGGCATGAAGCTCGACAATTGGTGGAGCGGCGTCGAGCAGCGCGCGCACGACTTGGTCTTTGCCAAACCCGGCGCAGCGGGTTCCAGCCTGAGCAATGCGGCATGGGAGGGCGTCAAGGGCATTCCAGCCGAGGTCTGGAAGGAGTTCGTCGGCGGCTTGAACGATGCCTACAAGCATACGCTTCCGGATTTCAAAGACGGTGATGCGCAAGGCAATTTGCAGAAGCTGCAGGACAGCGCGCCGATAGGCGGGATCATCCCGAAGCCGGCTTTCGACCTTCTCGGTAGCGCGTTTTCGCCGCTCACCGGATTTCTCACCAGCGCGATCGGCCGTCCGGTCGAAGAAGCAACGGGCGTGCATCGCGAGCTCGTCGGCAACCTCCTGAGCATGGTGGCGCCCGGTGCGGCCTCGAAGCTCGGCAATCTGGCGAAACTCGCCAAGGGCTCCAAGGCAGCCGACTTGGCGGAAGCCGCCGACGACGTGCCGAAGCCGGATGGTGGCGGCCCGGATGGTGGCGGCCCTGGTGGTGGTGGTGCGCCGCCGCCAGAACAGCCCGCGGCCGACAATGCTGGCCCGAAAGCGCGGCCGTTCGATATCGCGGGAGACGAGCCTGGTGCGAAGATCGACGTGACGCCCGAGCTTCGCGCGCGCGCGGCTGCGTTCCTTGCCGGCGACCGCGATAACCCGGTGGATGTGCATCTCGACCAGCTGGCCGATCCGTCGACACGCAACGCGGCCGTCCAGGAAATCGCGAAGATCATCCCAAAGGATGACGTCAAACCCATCGACGTCACGCGGATGGGCGCCTATTCGCTCAATCTGACGCCTGACGAGGTGATGGAGAACATCCGCCCGAAATTCGCCAGCGATGAGATGTTCGACGCGGCCGCGATGGTGATGAACAGCGCGGCGAAACAGTTCTGGGAAACGGCCCGCAAGGCAAACGCCTCCGGAGATCCAGCCGACTTCGAAGAGGCCGCCAAGGCATACACGTTGTTCAACAACTATGCCGGTGCGTTTCGCGATGCGAAGACCGACTGGGGCCGCGCCGGCAGGATCCAGCAGGAAGCGGCCGGCACCTTCGATGCCTTCACGAAACATATCCAGGACGCGATCGCGACGGTGGGCCCGGACAATGTGCAGGACCTTGTCCACAAGGCTGCCGCGCTCGACGATCCGGCCAAGGTGCCACCGTTCGTCTCGAGCCTGCGCTGGATGGGCGGCCGCGATGGCTTGCTCTATGGCTGGTACAACTGGTTGCTTTCCAATCCGGCCACCATCGTCAAGAAACTTTCCAGCGACGTCGCGGTCGCGACGTGGAATGTCGCGACGCGACAGGCCGCAGCGACCTTCGGAAGCGGCGCGGTCAGCCAGGGAGAGGTCGGTGCGCTGGCCACCGGCTATCTCGGCAGCATGCAGGATGCGATCCGGGCCGCCGGCAAGGCGCTGCGCGCCGGCAAGAGCCAATTCTATGGTGACTATCAGACGATGGACGGCCAGAGCGTGTCGCGGTTGTCGCGTATGGCGAATGGCGCGCCCGATGCGATCCCGACAGACAGCCCAACACTGGCGGCCGTGCACTATCTGCGCAGCGCGATGCCGACCAGCTGGATCGGCGCTGCCGACGATTTCGCAAAGGTCGCGCATTACCGCGCCGAACTTCATGCTCTTGCCTATCGCGAGGCTTCCGCGCGCGTTGCATTGCGCGAGCAAGCCGCGGCCAAGGGCGCGGCCGTCGGTAATGCTCCACAACTCGGCGTGTCCGATCTGTACAAGCAGCTGCTGAACAATCCGACGCCGGGCCTGCACGAACAGGCCATGGCGGCTGCTCTGAAGAATACCTTTCAAGAGCCGCTTACCGGCCTGGGAGAGGCCCTGCAGAACACGGTCGATAAGATCAACATCAAGCCATTCGGATCGCCGGTGGAGATCCCGCTGGGACGCATCGTGATGCCCTTCGTGAAGGTGCCCGCGAACATCACGAAGTTTGCCTATCGCAATTCGCCGATGCCGCTAATCGCACCGTCCGACGCCTTCCGCGCCGAACTCTCCGCCGGAGGCGCGCAGCGCGATCTCGCCATGGCGCGCGTGGGGCTTGGGACGGCCGCATCGCTCTCTGCGGTTATGATGGCCGTGGGCGGCATGCTGACGGGGCGTGGGCCTTCCGATCCGCAGATGCAACGCGCCTGGCGCGCCGCCGGTAACGAGCCGTACAGCCTGCGGATCGGCAACAGCTGGTACGGCTACAACAAGATTGAACCACTCGGCACGGTGCTGGGCGCGACCGCCGACACCGTCGATCTGCTCCACTACGCGCATGACGAAGACGCTTCCGCCGCGACCTGGTCGCTGGTGCTCGGCACCGGCAACGCCATGCTTTCCAAGACCTATATGCAGGGCTTCGCCAATTTCCTCGAGGCGCTGCAGCAGCCCGATCAGGATGGCGCGCGCTACGCCGACAATCTGATGGCCAGCATGGCCATGCCGCAAGGCGCGGACGCGCTGGCCAACGCCACCAACGATTTCGCCCGGGCGCATTACGGGCTGGTTGATGCGATCGCGGCGCGCACGCCGGGATGGTCGAACACTTTGCCTGCGCAACAGGATCTATGGGGCCGTGACATTAAGCTGCATGACGGCTTTCCGTCGCCGACCGGTCTGGGCGGCATGGCGCGGGTGCTCTCGCCGATCTCCACCGCGCCGGCCGACCAGGCGGAGCCGATCGACAAATGGACCTGGGAGAACCGCGACGCCTTTCCGCGCGCGGATGAAGGCCGTCTCGGCCTCACAAAGGCAGGACAGGTGCAAAGCTTCGACAGCGCCGATCGCAAACTCAGCGCTCAAGTGAAGTTCACGCCGGAGCAGCTGCACCGCTTCCGCGAGCTCGCCGGCAATGGGCTCAAGGATCCGCAGACCGGCATGGGTGCGCTCGATACGCTCAACAGCCTTGTCAAGGGCAGCTATCCCGTGGCCGTGGTTCAACAGCGCTGGAACGACAGCACGCCGGCGGCGCGCGCGCTGATGGTCCTCACGACGGTCAACAAATTCCGGACCGCGGCGAAGAAGCAGATGCTGAACGAAAACCCCGATATCCGCGATGCGGTGTCGGCCGGGCTCACCGCGCGCAAAGGCGCGCTTGCGGGTGACGCGCCCAAAATCGACGGAGCGACGCCATGACGATCAATACCGGGCCCGTGCGGTTCTCGTACGTGGCCGACGGCACGACGACAGCCTTCGGCTTCAATCATCCCTTCTTCGCGGCCAGCGATGTCAGCGTGATCCTCTACGACACGGTGGCGGACGCGCCGCTCGATCCAGCGCCGGCGCTCAACGGCATGCAGCCTTACGACTATATGGTCGATGGCGTGCTCGATGCGGTGACAGCGGAATATCTTTCCGGCGCGAATATCGAGTTCAACAGCGCGCCGGCGGCGGGGCTGAAGGTGGTGCTGCTGCTCGCGGTGCCCGCAACGCAATCGCTGATCGTGCGCGACAATTCGAAATTCCCGGCGCAGGGCGTAAATCTCGAAAACGACCGGCTGACGGTGCTCATCAAGCAGGTCCTGCTGCAGATGGGGTACGCGCTGCAGATCCCGGCCACCGAGGAGCCGAACGCATCCTATGTGCTGGCGTCGGCCGCGGCACGCGCCGGCAAGCTTCTGGGCTTCGACCCGGTTTCCGGCTTGCCCATGCTGGCGACACCGACGCCGTCGTCATTCACATTGCCGGACATCAACACCACCACGGGCTTTGCCTCGCTGCAGCTCGCCGATGCGGCCGCCGGCGGCGCGTTGCTGTTTTCCACCGCGAACCTCACCGTCACCGCGAATTACACGATGGTTTCGGACCTGGAAGCTTGGGGCGGCATCATCACCGTGCCGGATGGGGTGACCTTGCACACGCCCAGCGCGAACGGCGTGCGCAAGATGTTCGTCTGCCAGGGCAGCGGGCAAGTGATCTTCGACGCACCGAAGAACGCGATCCCCACCATGTTGTTCTGCGATCCCGGCGATGGGATCACGCATGACTGCCTGGCCGAGCTCACCGTGTGTTTCGCATCCCAGCCCTATAACAATGCCTCGTGGTGGACGCCGGCGCGCAGGCACCATTTGAGCGCGCCGCTGACTTTCTCCAACGCGGCCTGGGCGAACCAGACGCTCTTGTCGCGCGGGACGGTCTTCGATCACGCGATCCGTTTGCCCAGCCCGAACTGCTGCTATGTGGGCGGTACGCATGATGCCGCGCTCAATCCCATTCCTGTGGGCCAGAAAGTCAGCGGCTTCGAGCACAGCCAGGACCGCGGCTCGACCATCATTGACATCACCGTCAACAATTTCCCGGAGAACGGCGCCGCCTTCGGCACGCATGATGCCGTGGCGCTGGCCGACTACCAGGTGCAGACCGGCGTGTTCATCAATTGCCGGTTCGGCAATAACGGACGCAACGGGATCTATGCACGGTCGCTGGCCAGCCTATCGCCGCGCTCCTGGTTCAACCTCAACCACCTGTTCGGGATCTCCTGCGACCAGAACGGCCAGGGCACGGTCTTCCTCGACAGCGCCGCGCAATATAACAGCTTCTTCGGGCTGCATGCGGAGCTCAACAATCGCGCCTGGGGCTTCGCGATCAATACAGCCGTGGGCACATTCCTTGGCGGCGAGATCGTTACGGGCAGCGTGTCCGGCGCCACAGCGATGGTCTCGCGCTTCAGCGCCGGCGCTGGCGCGCTGATCGTCTACAATGTGGTGGGCGAATTCCAGACAGGCGAGGCCGTCAGCGGCCGCACAAGCGGCGCGAGTTGCAATCTTGTCAAGCATGCCTGCACCACCCTGATTGCCTCCGGCGCCGTCACAGGGGCGTTCCAACTTTTCGAGGTGGCCACGGGAACAGCCGGCGCCACCGGCAAGGTGGCGGACTGGGACGCCGCCAGCGGCGTGCTCACGCTGTATGACGTGGTGGGCGGCTTCAACAATGGCGACACGGTCACCGGCGTTACATCCGGCGCCTCTTTCGTCTGCACCGGCCTGATCCTCGGCATCAACACCGACCTGGTCGGCGACTACACCCCCGGCGAAACGGTCATCGATGAGACGAGCGGCGCCACAGCGGTGGTGGTGAGCTGGACGCATGGTAACCGTCACCTCGAGGTGACCGATATCGTCGGCAGTTTCAGCAGCAGCCATCTGGTGCTGGGCGAGACGTCCGGCGCGGTCGGCACCTGCATCCACGTCATCCAGGGCGGCGGTGCGTTGGGCGGAATGACGGCCTGCCAGGTGCTCGACTTCGGCAGCCTGGTGGGCGCATTCGTGGCAGAGGAGATGGTCACGGGCTCACTGTCCGGCGTGACGGGGTACATCTTCGTGACTGCCGGCGGCGAGATGGGGCTGCGTGGCGTCAATCCGAACGGCGACGATTTCGTGTTCCGCGTGGGTGAGACGGTGACCGGCAGCGTGTCGGCCGCGACCTGCGTGGTGACGACAAGCCATCTGGGCGGCGGCTGGTCTTCCCAGATTTTCATTTCCGGCGGCGACAACAGCCTGCATCACGTCCACACCCAGGACGAGATCAACATGCGGTTCGTCATCGATGTCGGCGCCGGCATCGGCAACCGCACAAGCTTCTATGGCGGCCGCTATGCCGGCGACATCCACGGCGTCCCCTACAATCTCACCGGCTTCCAGGGCAACGGCACACATGTCGCGACGCAGATCAAGCGCGTGACGGTGAACCAGCTGGTGAAGTTGCCGCGACGCATCACCATCACGACGGCCGCCACCGTGGTGCTGCTGCCGAGCGATGAGATCGTGCACATCACGAACCAATATGCCGCATCGCCGACGATCCAATGGCCCGCATCGCCTTCGCCGTCCCAGCGGATCGAGATCATGGACATCGGAAACAGCGGCGCGGACGTCCATCCCTTCACCATTCTAAATCCGACCGGCGCGCCGCTCGACACGATCGACACCAAAGGCGGCTGGAGTATCGCGAGACTGATCGATGCCGTGAATGTACGGCTATGCCCATGATGGAGGTCAAACTATGCGTCACGTTCGTGCTGTGCTTGCTTTATTTGCGGTTGCCGAGCTTTTCCTCGCTACGCCGGCGCAGGCTTCCGGTGGTGGAAAGCCGATGCAGGCGCCAGCCACGTCAACACCGTCGCATCTCGTCTGCTTCGGAAGCACGGCAAATTCCGATATCGCTGTTGATTGCGGAAGCGCTGCCGGCGGATCGGCGGGCAAAGGGCTAGGCACCAGCGTCAATGATCCGGGCACAGGCAATCTAGAATACATCCTGCCTCTGCAGCTCGTGACGGGCGCCAGCCACACCTTCGTCACTGCGGATCTGTTCAAGAAGACGCGCCGCTCCAACAGCGGCTCCGCCATGACGGATACGTTCCCCGCCGCGGGCACGACGGGCTTGACCAACGGCACGGTGATGCATGTCACCAATTCCGATGCGAGCGCGACCGACACCATCGCGGCCGGCGCCGGCACGACGATCGCCAGCGGCTCCAGCTACGCGATCCCCTACGGCCGCGACGTGATGTTCACCTACGACGCGGCGAACACCGACTGGAAGCTGGCCAACAATACGGGCTCCGCGATCATCGGACCTTCAAGCGCAACCGCGAATGACGTCGCGATCTTCGCCGACACCACCGGCAAGCGCGCGGCCGACGGCGGCAAGACGCTGCCCAGCGGCGCGATCGTCGGCACCAGCGACACGCAGACGCTGACGGGCAAGTCGATCGCCGGCAGCGAGATCAACAGCGGCACCATCCCGCCAGCGCAAATGCCGTTGCCCACGACCTCGACACTGGGCGCGGTGGAAAGCATCAGCTGTCCGTCACATCAGTGGATCGACGTGGTGCCCACCACCCAGACGCAACCCTCTTGCGCGCAGCCCGCGGCTTCGGATCTGGCCGCGATCGGCTCCGGTGACGTGGTGGCCAATTCGACAGGATCCAGCGCAGCGCCGGCCGACACCACCGTGACCGCTCTGCTGGACCGCGCGCTTGGCTCGACGCAAGGCCAGATGATCTATCGCGGCGCCTCGAGCTGGAGCGTGCTGGCGCCCGCCAATGCCTATCAGGCGCTATGTACCCTGGGCGCGAGCCAGAACCCTTTCTGGTGCAATGCGACCGTGATCGTGGCGCAAAGCGGGGCCGCGGTCAGCGCGGGCGCCGACACCACCGAGGACACGCTTGCCACCATCACCATTCCGGCGAATGCGATGGGAGCGAATGGCTGTCTGGACATCGACACCATCTGGACCATCACCAACGGGGCCAACACAAAAACTTTGCGCATCCGATTTTCCGGCGGTAGCGGCTCGGCCTATCTGAACGTGGCGCCGACGACCAGCGCGGGGGGGACCTGGCGCACCAAGATCTGCAACGCGAACGCCACCAACAGCCAGATCGGCGGCATGGCCGGAGCCAGCTTCGGCAACGGCGCCGGCACCGCGGCGCTGATCACCGGCTCGGCGGACACCACCGCGTCGCAGACCGTGGTGATCACCGGGCTCAAGGCGAGTTCGGGTGATACGCTTATGCTCGACCAGTACACGGTGAAGCTGACGCCATCGCCGTGAGGCGCGCACGGCGATGGGAGTGGCGTATGGACCTGCGGGATGTGATCGAAGTGGCCAACGCGGTGCTGTCGCCCCTGGCGATGGCGCTGGCGGGCCACGTCGCCTATCAGCGGGCCCAGCGCAAGCGCACCGTGGACGAGGCGCTGGACGGGCTGCGTAGAGACATGGCCGCGCAGGACAAGACCTTGCTGGAATACCAGATCAAGGCCACCGAGACCTTCGCCTCGATCGGCTATCTGCGCGATGTCGAGAACCGGGTGGGCGAGCAATATAAGCGCCTGGACGAAAAACTGGACCGGCTGATCGCCATGATGGCCCAGCGCGCCTAAGACGTGTCAAGCCGGCGCGAACGGGAAAATGTCGGATGCTTCGCGGCGCAAGCCCTTGATATCCCTATCACGCCAGCCGCCTCTTAATCAGCTTGTCGTAGGTTCGATCCCTACATCACCCACCAAATCCCCCGCCGAAAAACTAAGGCAATAGAGCCACTTATCCCCCAAAACACCGGGCACGCGAAGCACATAAGCCGAGCGCATAATCGCCTTGTCTCGCTATTGTCTCAAGCATCTTGTGCGGCATGAGTCGAAGTGCCACTCGCGAGACAAAGCGCCGGATGTCCGGCCCGCTCCCAAGGCTCGGCGAACAGTCGGGCAAGGGGAAACTTCAGGTCATCGTCGGTAGCCGTGGCAAACAAAAACGGCGCGGTATCCCAGCGCTCTTCGCGGCTCAACCGCAGCATCTCCTGCATGCGGCTCCCTCCGGTTGTCAGTGTCAGTACGAGCAGATTGGGAGTGCCGAGATGCGTCCGGTTTGTTTGGCTCCCGATGATGGCGCTGTAGGCGGAGAGCTTAGCGAGGTACGACGTTTGGCTGGTGTTCGAGCGCGATACCGGCATCGTCCCCCGATCCGTTTCGAGCGCGAAGAAACGATACGACTTCTTGTGCCCGCTCGCATAGGGTTAGCCTTGGGGATACGGTATCCCGCTCTGTATCCCTGTCCGTATCCCCCGAGCGCGCCAAGAAAAAAGGGGACCGGTAGCGAGCCGATCCCCTCATAACCCTAGAAGGAAGTGTCAGTGGTTGACGCTTGCCTCGCGACTAGCGATGCGCGCGCTGATCCATTCGTCTACTTCCGCCAGCAGCCATGCGACTCGATTTTGGCCGAGCCGTATCCGCTTGGGAAACTGCCCGGCGGCCTCAAGCCGCGCGATGTGCTGGGGGGCGTAGGGAATGCCACAGACAGTCTTGAGCTCCTTCTTTGATACGAGCTGATTTTCGTACCGAGCCATCGATCTACTCCCTAGAATAGGGAGCGCCGACGCCCCGGTTGCGAAAGCCGCACGTGGGCGCCCGAAGCTATCGCCGCGATGGCGCAGTGTCGATAATAAAGTGCTCTGCGCACAGGAACTGGAAGGAGGAGGCCCGTCTCATCCGAACCTTGAATTAAGGGTTAGTCGGCTGGCCTCCACTACAGTTCGAAGGTAACAACTATAGCCAGCTCAACAAGATTTCAGTAAAATGGCATCTTCTTCGACGGCGTTCCTATTGAGAAATAGGCTGAAAAAGTCTGCTGATGGCAAATGATCACGTACTCAGACGCCGCGCAAAGCGCAGCTTATTGCGTCAGAAAAACAAAATCCGCGGGGTTCTGGGAGACGCACAAACCAAAGGCAGAAACACACATCAACCGGAAACTATATATCGTGAAAGAATTCGTGCGGTTCTCCTGAAGGCGCGTGATGAGCTGGAGCCATCCGCGTGGCCAGAATTCCTAGGGTGGCTCGGGAAAGTGACGGCTGCTGGGAGCCGAGGGGTTCAGCGCGCATTTTCGTATGGCATCATGCGTCCGATGTTGATGGCGCCAAGAATATCGGTCAGCGATGAACTAGATTGGCTAGCTAAGAGACTTGGATCGCACATCAATGAATTGAGCTCCTTTCGCCAAACAGCAGACAGACTAAACATAGCTTTTTGGGACGGCAATGAACGAACTGTGTGGGATCTACTCCAAACAATTGAATCCGATTTTGGTACATCCCTATGGTCGATGGAGCTGCGTATCGCGTTGGAGCAGTTTTTCCACGGCCTTGAGGCTCAAAAGGCCTATCTAGAAACAGTTAAGAGTGATTTCCCCGGCGGCTTGGCAACGTATATCGCGCACTTTGTAAGTGTTAGAAACGAAGCTCGTTCTACAATTAGGTTGTTTCGGAGTGACGCTCTGCGCAAAATCGAAGATACCAAACTCAGCGATCAAGGAAGAATATATCTTAGATACAAGCTAGCTGATTGCTTCAACGGACAGGACTCTGACATTTCTGCCATTTTGCGAACCGAGCAAGGCCAGTCCATCATTGATGTTTACGAGACAGTCATCGATGTACTTCAGCGCCTCGTAAAGATCGACGCGATCGACCGCTATAAATCTGCCGCCATTGGAATTCTTAGCGCGCTCGGAACGATTGGTGATTTTCGAGTGGAGAAACTTCGGCAAAGACTTGGCTTTTTTTCATCCGCTGATCTCGAGCCTCTTCATGCAAAATCGTTTCAGGCTGTTGCGCGAGGTGATCTAAAGCAAGCATACAGAGAAGCGATCCGATATCAGAAACTCAAGCCGGCAGATGCGTTGGCTGGCGCTGAACGAGCGATGCTGGGCAGTTTTTTGAATCATCCGTGTGCGGTATTTCGACGCGAGCCGTGGGCACTCATTGACCAAGCTTTATGGGCAGTTCTCGCGCGAAACGAAAGATTCGAAGAGGCGTCCGGTACGACAGAAAAATTTTGCCGAAATCTTCGGGGCCTTTCGACGGCCGTAGCTCTGGGGGACTTCAGTGCATATCTGATCGGGTCTTCAATCAATGTTCAGACCAACATAGCGACTATGTCGCTAAACTCGGACACTTGGTCTCCCATGGATTATCTGTTGGTAGATGATTCGCTACGGCAGGAGTTTGAAGCAAAAGTTAAAACAGCATACGGTTTTAGCGTCGCTTCCATGTGGAGCGGCAGCGTTCAGGAAAGCGCATCTGACGTTACGAAAGGTGGGGCTCTTTATATCGCGTCCACCATAGCGTCTAGGCGAAATCCCGCACGTGCCCTTTCAATTCTCAAAGACATAGATTCGAACCATTTGGCACCGGCGCTCCGGGGTATTGTGTCCAATCTTCGGATCGACCTCGCTCTTCGAGAGGGCGACCGGAATTTGGCTATCACGTATATTGCGGAATCCGCCGCCGTTAGCCCGTCGTTCCGCCTAGAGCTTCCGGCTGAGCTCGCAATTGAAGGCAGATCGTGGGACGAACTTGGCGAAATTCAAAATAAGCTGGATCTGTCGATAGCTCTCGATGTTCTTTGGCGCAAGACCTCCGAAGACTTGTATGCGACATATTTGAGGTTTGCCCTTGAGGATCATCTAGCGCACGAGAAAATCGATAGGCCGAGCGACATTGGAGATCCGAGCCCCTCTTTACATGACCGCATTGTGTATTTTCTTCGATACGTGTGCGTTCCAGCAATTCTTGATCAATCGGGAGCCTTCAATACCACTAGAGAGCTAGCCGAGGAGCGCATCTCTATTTGCAGACGGCTCGCGGCGATGGATCCGCAATCTGGAGCCACGTACGAGGATGAAATCGCCGAAGCCGAGCGACGCATCCTCATCCAAGACGGACTGCAAATAGTTGATAATAGCCGAGTCAATGTCGATACAGCCGCTATATCAAGATGGGCCGAGCAGAGGTACCGAGAAAGTTTTTCTCGCTACAAAGCGCTGGTGGAGGCTGGCATCGGCGTTGCCGATGACTTCGATAAAGTCTTGCGAGCTGTTTTGAAGCAGACTGGAAAGGTCAATGATTTCTTTAACGTCCCAGAGAGTGAAGCCGACAGCTTGCTGCTAGAAATGATTTTCGCGATAAAAGAAGAGTTTCTAAATAATCCGGTAAGTGGATTGGAATTCTATCTAGGCAAGAGAATTCGTCACGGAACGCTTTCCGGTCATTTACGAGGCCCCCTGGAAAAGGCGCAATTAATTACGCAACGTTCCTCCGAAGCCGGTCCTTACGAATCAAATGTATTTTGGCTAGATCGACTGTCTTTCCCAAGTGCCGACGACCGTGAAGCGGTTGATTTTGCTTTCACCGCATTTGCTAGCAGCTATGACGAAATGGTGAGCCAATTAAAAGACAACGCGTTGCATGTTAAATCGAAATTTCATAGGCAAGGCTTGTTCGAAATCAATATTACAAGTCCAACCATTCACGTAATGCGTAGCGCTATTCAGACAGAGTTGCAGTTTGAAGCATTCTTAAAGAGCTGCTACACGACATTTTGGGCTTTATTGGATCCTTCGCTGACTGCAGCGAGAAAACTGTTAACTCCGGGAGCTAAAGAAATAGCCACTCGGATTTTCGACGAATTGCTCGGAGTAGTGAGAGCAAATGCGATTCAAGATGATGCTTACCATTATTTTAGTACAGTCATTCGTGACACGGCTTCCGAGGTGCAGCGGCAACTCGATACGATGGCAGACTGGCTAAAGCGGCCTGAAATTGAAGAGTTATCACGTCGGTTCGAGTTGGCCGAGCTATTGGATATAGCTATACAATCCGCTTTAAAGACTCACAAAGCCTTCTCACCGAAAATCGAGCGGCACGTGACTGGCAACGTGACGGCGCCTGCCGCACTACTTTCAATCGTAGCGGATGTTGTATTCGTCATCATAGACAACGTTTGCCGCCGCTCTATGAGCGGATCGTGCCCTTCTATCAATATGAATCTTGTTTTCGAGCGGGATACTGAAACGCTGCTGCTTGAAGCTGTGAATACGGTTGGCCGATCACTAGATCGAGTTAAAGCCGAAGAGCAGCTCGAAATACTTCGAGAGAAAATTGCGCGCGGGGATATTCAAACTGGCGCGAGGCGCGAGGGCGGATCGGGGCTCTTGAAAATTGCGAGCATCACCCAGCAGTCAAAAAGAGGCTCTCTCGAATTTGGATTCGTCGACGATGGGCACTTTTTAACGAGGGTGAGGCTTTCCGTTATTAGCGATAAAGAAGGTTCTGCTTCCGCGAGGGTGCTCGCGTGATGAACATCTTACTCATAGAAGACGAAGCACCGAAGCGGGACAATATCGTTCGAACCCTCCGAGAAATTATGCCCGACTGTACAATCGGGGAGGCCAGGTCCGTGAAAGGGGCGATTAGCTGCGTGCGGAACTCGACCCCCGATTTAATTCTACTGGATATGTCGCTTCCTACCTTCGACATTGGTCCTGGGGAACCAGGCGGCCGGCCACAGGGATTTGGTGGAATTGAGGTCCTGAGATATCTGGATCGATACAAGCTAAAGGTACCAGTAGTTGTGGTAACTGCATATGAAGCGTTTTCGAGAGATGGGCATCAGATAGATCTGGATGCGCTTCGAGCTCAGCTAGAGAAGGCGCACCCAAATATTTTTAAGGACATCGTGTTCTACAACTCCTTATTTAGTGCCTGGTCTGACAATTTAGCTAAGGTAGTAAGGGGCGCGGTGAACCAGAAATGAAAATCTTGATTGCCGAGGACAATGGCGAGAAAATCAAGCGCTTGATCAGCTTGCTCACCAAAGAGCTGGAAATAGACGGAAATGCTGTCCATATTGCGCAGACAATCTTCGATGCCAGGCGCGAACTTCGCGATGTCGATTTTGATTTGTTGATACTGGACGTCCTTCTCCCTAATAGAGCTGGAGATAGCCCCACTCACACCGGTACGGTAGCTTTGCTTGAGGAACTGTCTGCAAGGCGCACTCTTCGAAAACCTAGTCACATATTGGGGTTGACGGCGTATGACGACGCTATCAGAGACGCAGGCCCGGCGTTTATCAAACGTACGTGGACGGTTGTTCGCTTTGCTTTCGAGTCTGACGAATGGAAATCGCAGGTGGCCGCCTGCGTGGGCTACATCAGGGAGACGCTTGCTCAGGAGCCGAAGCCCGACTATGGGAGCGATCTCTGCCTAATTACGGCGCTTCCCGCACCAGAATTTGAGGCGGTCGTCCGGTTACCGTGGAGCTGGAAGACGCCGGTGCCATTGGATGATACTACATTCGTCAGGCGGGGGCAGTTTACATCAAGCGGACATACATTTTCCGTTGTCGCGGCCTCAGCGTCGAAGGTTGGGATGGTGTCATCAGCTCTTTTGGCATCGAAGCTCATTCTTCGAGAACGGCCAAAATTCGTTGTCATGGTTGGAATTTGTGCGGGCATGAGAGGTAAAACGAACTTCGGAGACGTTATATTTGGCGATCCAGTGTGGAATTGGCAAAGCGGTAAACACTTTGTCGGATCTGGCCGACCAGGCTTTGCAATCGAGCCAGACCCGCTACCGTTGCCTAGTTTTGTGCGAGCGCGTGTCGATCAACTCAAGAGCGCCAAAGACGTGGCCAGTACTGTCCGAGCCGGATGGGCGGCTGGTCCACCAGAGACCGAACTAAAGTTTCGTATAGGGCCTGTAGCAACCGGCTCCTCAGTTTTGGCCAACTCCGATATCGTGCAGAGCATTGTCGAGCAAAATAGGAGTCTTCTGGGTATCGAAATGGAGGCATACGGCGTGATGGCTGCTGCTTCCATAGCAACGAGGCCGCGACCCGTTGCTTTTACCTGCAAATCGGTTTGTGATTTCGCTGACGAACTCAAAGATGATCGTTGGCAAACATATGCTGCCTACACCAGTTGCGAAGCGGTCAGAGCTTTCTTTGAGAAATACATGTGCGAAATAAACGACCTTGTTCCGGAAAGTCGTGGCTAGGCCGTTCGCATTCAAATCTAAACTCATCGAAAAATTCATTGCTTATCAAAGATCGCGCCACGCAAAACCCCAGTAACACATCGAAATTTCATCAGCGTTCTGCTTCAATTGCGTTGAACAGAATGAGGCATTCTGTTCAGCAAACATTAGCGGCGTCAAGGTCTTTGACTTGGCCTGCAGACCGCTGCGCCTAATCAATTTCAAATGCTCTATGACCGACAAGGAAATCGAGAATATCTAACTTCCGAAGAGCGGCGAGCCTTTATCGCTGCTGCTCATCAGGCGGAACCCGAAGCCCAAACTTTCTGTTTGACCCTCGCTCTTACCGGCGCCCGAATTTCGGAGGCTCTTGCGCTTTGCCCCAGTCGAATCGATTTTCCTCTAAAGGGCGTTGTAATTGAGTCATTAAAAAAACGTCGCTTGGGAATTTTCCGCGCTGTGCCCGTACCGGAATCCATGCTCAATCAACTAGATTTGGTTCATCAGATACGCGCGAAACAGAGCGATCCGAGTCTTTCCGGCCAGCGCATATGGCCGTGGGGCCGCACAACTGCGTGGTTACGCGTGAAGGATGTTATGCGGGAAGCAAGAGTAAACGGCCCCTGGGGCGTCCCCAAGGGACTGCGGCACGGCTTCGGAGTTGAGGGGATAACTAGCGCGGCGATACCGCTTAACATTATTCAGCGGTGGCTAGGTCATGCGCGCATAGAGACGACTGCGATTTATGCGGACGCTCTCGGGGCCGAAGAACGCCTGCTCGCGGCACGAATGTGGAACGGCGCTCAAGGAGACAGCAACTGAGGGGGAGCAATATGGTTTCAATCTTGGCCGCCATCCCCTAGAATTGAGTACGAATGTAGCCGTAATGTTTTACGGCTTTTTGCCAGAATGTAGGACAGCGCACTTGGACAGATCTCTCAAAGCCTCCCTGTTGATTTCTCTGACGGCCGTAAATCTCGCGTTGGGGGCGCTGGTATCCTATTTGAAGCTGCCAATTTATCTCGACACTGTGGGATTACTATTAGCAACCATCACTTTGGGTTTCGGATGGGGATTGGCCTGCGCAGTCTTAACAGTGGGAGTCGGTTTTTTTGTCATCAATCCCTATTTGCCTGCATATGTCCTAACGGGGGTTGCCATCTGCGCAACGACCGAACTTCTATTTCGACTTAAGATGTTTGATACCCTTTTGAGATCGGTCATTAGTGGTCTCGCGATTGCAATAGTATCAGCAACTGTTTCGGCGCCAGTCACAACGTACCTCTTCGGCGGAATAACGCTGTCCGGCGCCGATGCCGTAACAGCATATTTTCTGGCTACAGGAAAAACATTGCTTAACTCTGCTCTTTTGGCCGGACTGTCGTCCGAACCCGTTGATAAAGTGCTTGTTGCGATAGTGGTCTATTTCACCCTGTTGCGTATACCACTGAGGACAGCCGCTCGGTTTGGTCTACGATTGCCTTCGCGTCCCAGTTGATCGGCCATGATCGCCCTAAGGCTCACCCTCTTTGGCACGCTCCTCGTCTGGCTAGCTAGTGGTCAGATGGAAAATGTACCGTTCATGTGGTCAGCTCTAGTCTTTGGCAGCTTGAGTCTTAGCATCGGTAAACGAAGCTCGGCGGCACTGATAGGCACGTCGGTTCTGGCGATTTGTGGAATTACGCTTCTGTACGCCTATGGTCGATCTGGGAGCACTCCGTCGGTTACTCTGCTTATTGTCCATTCTCACGATGCGTACCTGCTATTGTTCGCATATTTTTTTATTCCAATGATTTTCTTGTCATCGCTTATAAATGTATACGATGTCGCTCCCTCAAAACGTTCGAGTAAGCCAAGTGGCATCATTCGAAGTATTCTTGTTCAAACCGCACACAGACGCGCGGCACTTGTCCGCCGCGCGAAAGAGGTATTCGAGACGCTTGAGTTGCGTGGGTTGGATGTGCGGCATCCCCTGGGGCGGTTCCGGCACGCCAATCTTTGGGTTCCGGTGTTAGTAAGTACCGCTTTCGTAGAAGCATTAGAATCGTCTGCTTACGAACAACAGATGGGTATAAATCTGGCTCTATACGAGGGACTATTCCGCCCAAAGCGGAGCTACTGGTTTGGTCCGTTTCTTCTCGACTCACTCAATCTGCTTCTTTTGAGCGTGATGGGGCTTCATGTATTTGCTGCTTTTGGATGATTTAGATTCTTTTGAGGATATGCGCGACGAGATCATCGTTGCGGCTCGCGCGTTTTTTGGTCATCCGCCGAAAGTCTTTGAGGAGTTCAGATTTGTTTCTGAATCGGGATATGGCGAGAGGGTTGTCGATGAAATTGAGCTTGTGCTCAGTTCCCACTGCGCAGATAGACACCAACTCCGCTCAACAATTCTCAAGTGTATCGACGATTGGGGTTTCTCTGAATACCGGGATTATCCCGTACTGACGTTATCTTCAGGTTGGAGGAAGTATTTATCGTTGGCCCTCTTTGTGGAAAGTTCCGAAGCTAGTTTTGGTGTGCTGCTAGTTTCAGCGTTTCACTACCTTGATTCACGTCGGTCTTTGATCGCATTGGAGAAATTGGCTCAACTGGAGCGCGTTCTTATTGTTGATATGGATACCGCGAGACTCGAGAAGTTATATAGCCAATTTGTAAAAGTCGTTTTCCGAAACGGAGTGATTAGAGAACGACAGGGTAGCGATCGACCGGGGTCCAATGCCAACTGGTAACGCAGAAGTTCTTGGCTGCCGTGACGTGGTCTTCCGCTATCCGGGCGGAGCAAAAGACATCACGAGTAATCTTTCATTCAAAACAATCGGTGGGGACGTGGTGTGGTGCGTCGGGGACAATGGGACCGGTAAGACCACCCTGGCACTGTTAATCGCCGGCGCCTTGCGGCCGATATCGGGTCAAGTGACGATTGGCGGTCTTGCACCATCCGACGTTTCTATAAAGCAGCGAACCAGACTAGCCTTCGTTGTACAGCAACGGACATTCCTAGGGTTCGTAAAAGCAACGTTGGGTAAAGAGCTTTCATTCGCGGCACGCCAGGCTAACTTAAGAGGTCTCTCTGTGACGCTTGAAGAAGCGATACGAAGTTGTGGTCTGGTGGGTTTGGAAAAAAATAATCCATTGGACCTCTCGTATACTCAGGCCTGGCGCTCGGCGCTTGCAATTGGATTTATCATCAATCCTGCGGTACTATTCGTTGATGAGCTTCCAAATATAAGCAGCAAGCTTGTGATGGAGGCTGTCCACTATGTTCTTGCTCGCAGATGCAAGGAAAATAAAGTGACTTTGATTTCGGCGCATGAATCACCGCCATCGAACTTACCCGTTACCCAAGTACTAGAGCTTTCTCCATGAGCATTCCTAAACTGAATCAACAACAGTGGCAGCGCAAGTTGGAGAGCAATCGGCGCGAATTCTGGCGAGATGTGGGCGAAGGGTATAAGGTACTTTGCTACTTTTCGGATGCAGGCGATTGGGCGGCAATATTACAAACGATCGCGACGGAAATCGCGGGTGCAATTACAGAACGGGGGCGGTTGAGCAGAATACTAGATTTTGGCGCCGGTACGGGAAGGCCCGCCTCGGCGATCTCGAATCTTCTGCTTACTCGCTTTGAATTAAGAACGAGCTGGACGCTGGTTGAACCCGATTCAGGTGCGCGCGACTGTTGCAGGTTCTTGTTTTCAAGCGAAAAGAACTCGCCTGGAGGCGCCGCTATATACTCTTCGCTCCCCGAAGTACCAACGGAATCACCACATGACGTAGCGTTGCTTATGCATTCGAGTTACGAAGTTTCGGACTTGGACCAATCCATACAGCAGTTGAAATCGCGTCTCCTTGGGAACGGTACAATCTTGTGCTTGGCGCTTCCTCAGGACAGCCCTTATTTTTCAATTGGGCGACAAACGTATGGCTGCTCGGAACACGTTCAGGCTTCTTTATCAAAGGCTGGCTATTCGCTTACTTTATACAAATTGGTATCTCGCATCAAAATACTGCCGGAGATATTGGAAAATTCTAATACGTTAAAGGCGCTCAAGGCGTTCGCAAACGGTGATGATCTCACGGACGCGGAGTTCATTCGAATGGTTCGAGCGCATTGGCGCGATGAGACGGATTTTCGAGACCATCTAATTGTTGCCACACCAAGCAAAAGCAATAACGAGGTATCATCTATCTCTTGATGGCGGTCGGAGGGGCATCATGCAGTGGGGTAAGTTTATACGTGGAATTGGTGTCGGCGGCGCCATTTATGTTGTCGCTCTCGTGGTTTTTGCATTTCTGAACAAATCGGGTCAGCCGCTGATTAGTTATTTTCGAACCGTAGAGCTCGTGTCGCTCGGCAGTTTGATTGTTCTTGGCTTTGATTCGGTTAAGGAGGCACAGGCCGTCGGAATAACGATTCCTAGATCATTGCGAATAGCGAGTAGAGCAATCTCAATAGCTGCACTCCTCCCGTTCGCGATCTGCTTCACGATATTGCTCGGCTATCATCCAGATGGTTTGAGCCATGGCGGTCGCATACTAGTTTGGCTGATGACTTATTCAGAGCTGCTTGCAATTGCGCCTCTGTTTGCCTTCACTTTGGCCAATTTAATATTCCTGAATGGCAATCGCCTTAGCGGAGCTTTGCGCGAGAAAGTACGGTCTTATTTTATATTTACAGATCTTCCCTGTGCGTTTCCTGCTATCGCAGTGATTGCAATTGCATGGTCTACCTATGGACTCTCAACAACGGATAGCGAACTCGTTTTGGCTGCAGGAGCAGGCACGCTAATTTTCGTATCGAATGTCGCAGCTCTCGCCGTCAACTTTCTGATGCCAGCATCCTCAGCGGCGGGTGCGTAGCTACCTATTGTAAGAAGAACAGCCCGTTCCGGTCATTGATCAAAACGCGAAGCGTCGCAATGACTCACCAATTAGCCCGGCGAACAGAATGCCTCATTCTGTTCGGAATGGGGCTGAACCACCGCATTGTGCTGTAGCGAGCGCCATTGCGCTTGCCTGACCGGCCCCTTCCCCGAACGTTGGGGGGGACATTCATGCCATTTCATCAACGGCTTAGAGGCCCGCTCATAGCGGCGGCGGCCCTCGCTGCCTGCCTGCTCCTTGCGGGCCCGGCGTCGGCCCAGGTCTTTATCGAAGGCAACCTCGGCAAAGCCTTCTCGGAATACGGCGAGCGGCACATTCCGAGCGGGGCTTCCGACACGCACTTTTCAGAACTGCACCCGGAAGGCGGTCTCTTCGGCGTTGGGCTCGGCTACCATCTGCGCCTCGGCAATTTCGTGGTCGGCCCCCTGATCGAACTTGAGGGCTCGGACCTCGGCAACTCCGCGACCGAGGTTGACGTGTGCCCCGACCTCACGGTCTGCGCCACCAAGACCGAGACGTACACCGCGAGCAATAGATGGATAGCGTCGGGACGGCTCGAAGCCGGGTACGTCGTCGCCGACCGCCTCCTCTTTATCGGTGCATACGGCTGGACGCGCGGCGACATCAAAGAACGGGCCACCGTCGATCCGGCCGTTTCTCAAAGCAATTCCATGAGCGCGACGGGTGACGGGCCGGTGTGGAGCGTGGGCGCGGACTATCTCCTCGGCGCGCATTGGTCGGTCGGCTTCCGGTACGAGGAAACCACCCTCAGCATGAAGGGCTCCGGCTTCCTCGACGGCGGTTCCTCCGCCAAGCTCACCACCACGGCCATCCTCGGCAGCTTCCGCTGGTATCTGTAGAGGAGGCGCCGATCATGCGCAGCACATTCGGCCTCTCGCTCCTCGGAGCACTCCTGTTCGCGCTCGCGGCCTGCGGGCCGAGCGACAGTCTCCATGCGGGTGGCAGAGGCAACGCGGCGGGCGGCGGAGTGAGCGCGGTTGAGAACGAGAAACAGATCGTTTGGAGCGACCCGCGACTGAGCGATCCCATATATCTGCGTTTCGGGCCCGATCAGTTCGCCAAAGCGCAACAAGTCTCCTCGCACATCAGCGGCACCTACGATTACTGGTCAACCGAACCCGACCTCGCGGGAGACGGCCGGTGCGGGCTTAATCCCCGCGAGCAGCAGGTCAACGCGACGGTGGACGTGTTCAACTTTAGCGGCACGGTGCTGTCCGACTGGCTCCTCGCAAGCGGGTTCGCGCATCAAGAGGCGTACACCGTCAAGTATACGAACGGCCCGTATTCCTCCGTCACCTTCTACTGCATCTTCTTGCAGCAGAACGTCCTCCAATACATGCCCGGAGCCGAATTCAATGGTCTCGCGCAAAGCAACGCCTACCACAACGGCCTCAACGTCCCGGTCGCACGGCGCGTCTGCACCCGCTGGACGTATGCGAACGAATACGAGGCGCAGACGGCGGACAAAGGGAACGTGAAGTTCTTCGCGGGCACCTTCACCTTTCAGATCGTGCCGTTCGTGCCGTGGTTCAGCGTTTCGGGGACGGGCACCGGGAGCGCAAAGATGTATCTCGACCCCGATTCCGGCAAATGGGTGGTCGCGACGCTCGACCTCCAAAACCAATTCGACGCCAATTTGCTCGCCGACAAGGCGAACGCGCCGCCGTACCCGCCGCCTGCGCCGAACGCGGACTGTCCTGGCCCTTAAAGAAAGGCCCCGGCAAAGCCGGGGCCGTTGTCATGCTCTGTTATCCGCCGCGAGGCCCATCAGGTACTCCACCGCCTGCTGCGCGCGGCTTAGCGCGACATCAGGGTTTCCGGTCAGCGCATCGCGCATCGCCATGGTGCGGTGCGCCGTGAGGTCGGCGGCAAGCCGGTCGGAAAGGCTGTTCGCATCCCCGGTTACGGATGCACCGTCAGCTTCAACGGTTTCGCTGTCACCGCTACGGCCTTGCTTCGTTGACGAACCCTCGGCGTCCCGATCTTCGGGGCGAAGAAGGCCACGCAGGACTTCGGGTTCGCCGTCGTGGCCGATCACAACAAATGCGCCACCCTTTTCCACTGCGTCCGGATCGAATACGGAGCGTTTGGCGTCGAAGGCGGCAAGCTTGATCTGGAGGGTGTCCAGCTTCGCTTCCAAGGCTTGGTCCGGTCCATCCTGTTCAAGAGCGCGTTCGATTTCTTCGATCCAGGCTTCCAGCTTGGAGACCTTTCCCGCGTCTCGTTCGGAGAGCGGAACCTCACGCTCGTAAAAGCGGGCGAAGCCGTGCCCGTGCGGGAAGTCTGTCGCGATCTCGACCCATTTCCAACCCTCCGCCCGAACCGTGGCGGCAACCCCTTCCAACTTCTCGGCAACCAGCCGGTCCAACAACGCGGGATCGGCAAGATATCCATCGTCTCCTTCCGAGAACAAATCCCGCAACACTGTCCCGCCCGCCGCTTCATAGGCTGCAAGGCCCACGAATTGTGCCCGCTTGTCGCGTGCCCGAACATGGCTCGCGAGGAGCGTGTCGCGGATAATGCCCGGCGTCTTGTCCCATGACAGTCCCGCCCAGACTTCCTCCTGCCGCGCCGGGTCATCGCAGACCGCGAACGCCATGAGTTGGTCCAGCGCCATTTCACCGGCCCGGTAGAGGGCCAGAAGCTTGGGCGAGACCGCACCGAGCTTTAGTCTCTCCTGCACATGGCGTTTCGTCGTGCCGAAGCGCGCCGCGATCTCGTCCGCGCTCTGGCCCTTGCGGTCATGCAGGTCATGGAATGCCTCAAACTCATCCGCCGGATGCAGCGCCTCGCGCGAAAGGTTCTCGGCAAGGCTTAATTCCTCCGCGATACCGTCTTCGCGGACATTGCAGGGAATGGCCGCGTCTTTGGCGATCTTCTTACGCTGGGCAAGCAGCTTCAAGGCGGCCAGCCGCGTCCGCCCTGCCGTGACCTCGAAGACGTTCGTGAACTGGCCTTGTCCGTCGCGCTGGGCGCGCACGACGAGGTTTTGCAACAGGCCATGCGCGAGAATGCTGCTCGCGCGTGCCCGGACGGTGGCGGCGGAACGGCCACGCCGGATGTTGGCCTTCGATGACACCAGCTTGTCGAGCGGGATATCCCGCACGGACGCCGCGACGGTTTGGAGAAGTGTGTCTTTAGACATGGTGTTTTGCCTTTTCGGGTTAAGCGCGAAGCGAATGCCGCGCATAACCCCTGCCCGTCGGCGAGACCGGGGATAGCAAGGTCAAGGGCGGATGGGGGGAGGGGGATCACCCGGTCTGCACAAGCGAAGCGCGGAAGACCGGGGAGACCGCCCATCCGAGCGCAGCGATCCCTTGACCGCGCGAGGGGCAGAGCCCCTAAGCAACCCCAACCAACAATGGCGCGGAGTGCAGTGTGGCTTTAGCCGCGGGCGCTCTGCGCCAGGCTGCCAGGAGCCCGCGCTAGCGCGCGGGCGGGACGCGCCGTCGAGCCTCCGGCGGCGCGCGAAGCGCGCGCCACGCGGCGCACCCGCAGGAGCAGCGCAGCTGCGGGACCGAGTGCGCCCGCCGGAGGCTCTCCGTCACACTGCTGGTCTCTCCCGCCGCCCGCGCGGCGCTATCGCGTCAGCGCAAACCAAAACGACCCGGCGACGAAGGAGACGCGCCGGCGAATTTCCCCACCGTGCGGGAGCGGGGACCCTGCCTGAATATCGAGGGATGGAGCAAAAGAAGGAGGTTTCTTATTTCGCGCGCACGAACTTCCGGGCGCGCAACATACCGTTCGGCATCAAGCAGGCTGACCGCCTCTGCCATATGTATATCATCGGCAAGACCGGGGTCGGCAAGTCCACGCTTTTGGAGACGCTGGCGCTCCAGGACCTGGCTGCCGGCCGCGGCTTCGCCCTGATCGATCCCCACGGCGATCTGGTGGAACGGGTGGCGCAAGCGGCCACCGACGCGGGCGCCACGGGCGTGGCCTATCTCAACGCCCCCGACCCCAACCAGCCTTACGGATACAATCCCTTGCGGCGGGTGCGAAGCGACAAGATCCCGCTCGCCGTATCCGGCATGTTGGAGACGTTACGCAAACTCTGGCCGGATGCCTGGGGCGTGCGCATGGAGCACGTCCTGCGGAATTCTCTGTATGCGCTTCTTGAGCGGGACGGCTCGACGCTTCCCGATATCCTGGCGCTCTATTCCGATGACAAGTTCCGCAAAGCGATTATCCGGGACGTCAAGAACGAGACCGTCAAACGTTTCTGGACGGACGAATTTGAGAACTACCCAGCGCGTTTGCGGGCAGAGGCCGTGGCTCCGATCCAGAACAAGCTAGGAGCTCTGCTGTCCGACCCCGTGCTCCATCGCATCCTGGTGGCGCCCAAGATCGATCTGGGGTTCCGCCGAATGATGGATGCTGGCGAAGTGTTGCTGGTCAATCTCTCCAAAGGCCAACTCGGCGAGGACAGCGCGCATATTCTGGGCGGGTTGATTGTCTCGACCATCGGACTCGCCGCCTTCTCGCGCGCCGAATCCGAGCCCGAGACTCGCCGCCCTTTCTTCCTCTACATGGATGAATTCCAATCCTTCACGACGCTCATGATCGCCAACATGATGTCGGAGTTGCGGAAGTATGGCACGGGGCTGGTGCTCGCGAACCAGTATTTCCACCAGCTCGATCCCGACATCCGGCACGCCGTGCTCGGCAATGCCGGCACGCTGATTTCGTTTCGGGTGGGGCCGGAGGATGCGGCGATACTAGCGAAGGAGTTTCAGCCGAAATTCGATGTGCCCGATCTGCTCAATCTGCCGAACCACGACATCTACTTGAAGCTAATGATTGATGGGGTGCCGAGCCAGCCATTTAGCGCCCGAGCCGCAACTCGCCTGGAAATCGGCGATGCATGACGACACACGTGTCTGCCCGCGCTGACACCTTCGTTACAAATAGCGCGCAGAACTAACCCTAGCTTGTTTGCTCTTTACTCTGCACGCTATATTTGTGCGCTAAATCACACCCGACATGAATCGGGCTAGCCGGATCAGATATGGTATATCGCGAAAAAACGGACCCTTCCGCCGCCAAACAGCCAGGCGAGCCGGATCGTTACATCGGCTCACGCTTGATACTGGCGCGGAAGTCCCGCGGCATAAGCCAGGAAAGCCTCGCTCAAGCGCTCAAGATCAGCTTTCAACAAGTGCAAAAATACGAAAAAGGCACGAACCGGATCAGTGCCTCGCGCTTGTTTGAAATCTCCCACCTTTTAGACGTCGATATCGTCTTCTTCTTCGACGGGCTCGAACAGTTCCGAAAAGAACAGCTTCCGAGTGCCGATCCCAAAGAATCGGGCGAAGACTCCGCGAGGCCGCTTGTAAGAGCTCCTGAAGCCCCAGCTCGCGCCCGCACGCTCAAGTTCCGCAAACTGAAACGAGTGGCCGAGACGGAGGACTGATACGTCGAGCCATATTCTTAAGCGCCCACGGCGCTCTGCAGCGTTGTTGCCGTCGCGTGCATAGACGCGCGTGCGATGAAGGAGTCGATGAGCCCACGCCACTCCTTGGTCGGTGCCTGGAACTCCTCGGTGAACCAAGGCATTCGGCTTGAGAATACGACTGTCTTGAAGAAGTCGATCATTGCGCGTACCGGCGGCCGCTCCCCAGCTTCTTTCGTGAAGTTCGCATAGATGCCCGTTGAAAGGTGATGGGTCATAAGAACCGGCACGACTTGTTCCTCGACGGCCGAGGAATAGGACGGCAGCAGCGCCATTCCGACGTGGCGCCGAACGGCTTCCGCCAGCACCACGCTTGAGTTGGTGAACAGCGCTGTCCTGACGGGTGACGGGCTGTCCGAAAATGCCGTCCATCGCCCCTTGGTCGTCAGCGATTGAGCATGGTCGAGAAGGCTATGCCGCGCGAGATCGGATCGCCGCTCGGGCCTTCCATTCCTGGCGAAATATGTCTGGGAGCCATGCAGAACCAAATGCAGGGTGCCTAACCGGATGGCAATCGAGTCTGCGTCGGTTGTCGGCGCAAGTTGAATCTGAACATCAAACTGCGGCAGCGCATTCACGCTCTGATCCAGTACCGAAAACAGCCGCAAGTCGAGCGCCGGATACCGTTCCAGAAAGGCGGGAAGGAAGTGCGGTAACCAGTAAGAGTTCAGTCCTTCGGGCACGAGCACCCGGCAATCGCCTTCAACGCTGCGCGCGGCCCCCTTAATGCGGTCAGCGGCGCGGTAAATCGACACCTCGGCAGAGCGGGCTTCCGCCAAAACCATTTCCCCTTCATAGGTGAGCTCGGGCCCGCGTGATGTTCGTTTGAAGAGTATGGCATCGAGCGCCTCCTCCAGGCGGCCAATCTTCCGCGTCACGGTCGGCAGCGTAAGACCGATATCGTTGGCCGCCTTTCGGAAACTCCCAGTCCTCGCGATCGCGAGGAACACGCGCAGATCGTCCCAATCAACGTCGGCGGATCGGGGGGTATCACTCCGCGTTACTCCCGACCCACTTTTTGAATCTTTCGCCGCCACACCCCTACTCCCACACTGATTGCAGGCAGGCCACTCGCGCCGCCCGACAAGAAGATTGCCAACTCGGTATTGGAATGGGACAGATAAAATGGACGACTCTTTAAAAGAAACAGAGCAGCCCGACGCGCTGAATGGTGCGCTGGTCGGCAGCGAATTCGTGCGCGTGAACGACACGATTTCCGTGCGGCGCCTTGATGAAGGCGACCTCGACGAAGCCATCAAGCTTACGCGGGAATGGGTGAAAGTCGAACTTGCAGACCCCGAAATCGTCCGCACGATCGTGCGGAACAATCCTGATGCCTTCTGGGGCATTTTCCGGCAGACCGATGTGGATATCCCGCCCCGGCTGGTGGGCTATTACAGCTTCCTGCTCTTAAACGAGCAGGGTGCCAAGGATCTGTTCAGCCGCGCCCTGGACGCCCGCAACCCCAGGCTTGACCAGCTCGCCAAGTCCGGCGAACGGCCCGAGGTCATCTACATCTGGGTGATGATCGCGTCGGGGCTCACGACGGTGGCTGGCCCGACCATCGCGAAGCTCATGGAATACCTCCACGCCGGGCGGCCTATCTGTGCAACCGCAGCGACGCATGCCGGTCTCAACCGCCTTCGCAGCCTCCGTTACAAGCCCGTCACGCCCGAAGACGACGGGCTCGGCGGCCTTTTCATCTTGAAACGCTATTCGACGGCGGCCGAAGCGAGCGCTCGCGCGGCGCGCCTCAAGAGGAGAACGGAACGGTTCAAGATCATCGTGGTCTCAACGGCCGAAGAAGCCGCGCAGATGCGAGCCGTCCGGGCGGCAACATATATCGCGGAGCAAAACTGCCCCTACGGCGAGGAGTTCGACGGCAACGATTACACATGCACCCACATACTCGGGCTCATCGACGGCGAGCCGGCGGCGACGCTCCGCATCCGCTATTTCGCTGACTTTGTGAAGTTCGAGCGCCTCGCGGTGCTCTCCCGCTTTCGCCGCACCCTGATCGCGCCCGAGATCGTGAAGTTCGCGCTCCGGCTCTGCGGCCGCAAAGGCTACCGCAAGGGATACGGCCAGGCCCAGAAGCGGTTCGTACAGTTCTGGGAGCATCTCGGATTCGAGACGCTCCCGAAGACACAGCGCGTCGTCTACTCGGATCACGAATATGTCGAGATGTGGGGCACGATATTGCCCAACGGCGACCCGATCACGATGGACAGCGATCCATACCTGCTTGTGCGGCCCGAAGGGCGCTGGGACGAACTCGGCATCCTAGAGAGGTCGGCAGAACGTCCTGCCACCAACCCGCATTAGAGGCGCGCGGCGGTGGACACCAAGTCATTATGCTTTTCGCACTTGGTGTCCGCCGCCACGAGCTTGCAGGCGCTGGAACAGTCATTGTCGCGGATCGACGTGCCTGCCGGAACACGAGAACTACTCGGCGCGATCCAGTCCAATCTCACCAATGCGATGGACGTTATCCAGGGAGAGGCTTACCAGGAGCTATCAACGAACACCTCTCGCGAGAATTGAATCGCAATGTGCGAACCGCGTTGCGAGATGCCAGATTCACCCGTCCGTCTATCGTAGAAGACAGTTCTACGGCGCCGTCACGACCTGTGTGCGGTTGCCGGCTGGGTCGTAGCTGTAGGTGATGACCATGCCGTTGTCGTAGGTGGCGGTCGCGACGCGACCAAGTGTGTCGTAGGTGTAGACTGTCGCGGCCAGAATGGGGCTCGAAAACAGTAGCGCCGCCACAGTGAGAAGAATCATGCGTGTCATGGCAAACTCCTCAGGCCCAAAAATCCAACACCACAACTCTACAAACAAGCGCGGCGCACACGCAAGTCGAGGTAATCTTCGTTTGCATAATCCAGGCAGAACTTATGCATTTGCAGCTAGCTCCAAAATAATCTGTTCCGTACAAGGACTTGAATTCGTAAATTTGAATCGAATCGTCCAATAATTTTGTAGTCAAGAACGAGCGAGAGCTTTTCTTTTCTGCGCGCCAGATTGACGGCTTTCAAACGCACTCCTAGCGTCAATTTCA
Source organism: Rhizomicrobium sp. (assembly GCA_036489435.1). GTDB lineage: Bacteria > Pseudomonadota > Alphaproteobacteria > Micropepsales > Micropepsaceae > Rhizomicrobium. Next base: position 376,007 of record DASXFU010000002.1, read on the forward strand.
TCGGGGGCTTAATCTCGGCATAATGCTCGCCGCGGATTGCCGATATATTTCGCGAGGCGGCGCATGCGTGTCTCTCATTCAGCTTTCTGGGCGCTTTCTGTTTTCGCGGCTGTTTCTTTGGGTTGTATCGCGCTCGTGGGGATCGTTCCGGCGCACAGCCAGATGCCGCCCACCTATCTCCCTTCGATCAAGATCGGAACGGCTGCGTTTATCGCGCCGGGTACCAACGCCAACCAGGGCGACCATTTTTACGGCACCAGCACGACATCCACCGACGGCCTGGCGGCCATCACCGG
>DASXFU010000030.1:0-30098 GCA_036489435.1 Rhizomicrobium sp.
AGGTTCGAGGCGATCTGCGTCGTCAGGCTCAGTCCGCCCTCCGTCGCTTTCACGCTCATCAACTGAACGCATTCCGATACCAGTCCATCCAGCGCGAAATTGCCTTCGCGCAGCTTCAGGCCGCCGGCTTCGATCTTCGCCAGATCGAGAATGTCGTTGATCAGTGCCAGCAGATGATGGCCCGATGTGTGGATGATCTTGGAATATTCCACATGCTTGCCGACATTGGCGCCGAACGCGCCGGAATAGATCATCTCGGAGAACCCGAGAATGGCGTTCAGCGGCGTGCGCAACTCATGGCTCATATTGGCGAGGAATTGCGATTTGGCGCGGCTGGCGGCTTCGGCGCGCAGCAGCGCATTGTCGGATTCCGCCTTGGATTGCGCCAGCGCCTCGATCAGATCGTTCTTGTCGTCGCGCAGAAGGAACATGCTGCGCGCCGTCTCGAATATCTGGCGCGACATGAACGCGAGATAGCCGACATAGACGAACGCCAGCGCCGCCAAGCCATAATATTCCGGGCCCCCTTCGTGCAGGGGCAGCGCGATCAGCGTGAAGCCGTAAACGACGTAGCCAATGACAGTGAGCGGGCGGCTGGAGCCGGTGAGCGCGGAATTGCCCGAAAGCGTGCATCCCACGATCAGCATGATGAGCATCTGATTGAGCGGATCGCCGTGCCGCCAGAACAGGAAGCCTTGCGCCGCCCACACGATCGCGAAGCCGGCATAGGCGATGGTTGCGCGCGGCAGCCAATAGCCTGCGCGGTTGTCGTCCGCATATTTCCCAAGCAGGCGTGAGGCAAGAATTCCAGGCGGAATGCCGGCGAGCGTCACAGCCGCCCACCACCCAATCAGAAGCGGCTTGCTGGTCCACGGTGAGAACATCACGCAGATGATCGCCGCGAAAATCGGCATGACCCAGTGATTGGGCTTCATATTGCGCAACGAGAGACGAAGCTGGTCCATCGCCAGCTTGTCGCCACTGCCCTTTGCGGCCGCTACGTCAATCATTGCGAATGCCTGTTTCCAGCCACTACGGTCTTTCACCTGCAACCCGCAGTATCGCCGCGGCGCCGTTAAGAGCGCTTTGAGGAACATGGTGATCAAGGTCTTAATGTTCGCGTTGCGCGCACCCTGACAGGCGTTTAGCCTTGGCCGCAAAGCTATCCGGGAGAGATTTCATGGCTGTCGGTGTTGTGGCGACGTTGAAGGTCGCGGAAGGCAAGGGCGGCGAGTTCGAAGCCGTGTTCCGCGATCTGGCGGCGCAGGTGAAGGCGAACGAGCCGGGCAACCGCATGTATCAGGTGTTCAAGTCGCGCAAGGATGCGGACACCTACATCGTGATGGAAGTCTATGCCGATCAGGCGGCGCTGGAAGCGCACGGCAAGTCCGATCACTTCAAGGCGGCAGGCCCGAAGATCGGCCCGACGCTCGGCGGGCGTCCCGACATCGCGTATTTCGACGCGATCTGAGCCATGGATCTGTCCTTCTCGAAAGAAGACCTCGCGTTCCGCGACGATGTGCGCGGCTTCATCGAGGCGAATTACGATGCCGATCTGCGCGCCAGAAACGCGCAATCCAAGAACGGCTATCTCGACAAGGACGGCATGCTGAAATGGCAGCGCGCGCTCTACCGCAAGGGCTGGGCCGCGCCGCAGTGGCCGGTTGAGCATGGCGGCGCGGGCTTCACCGCCACGCAGAAATACATCTTCGATCTGGAGATGAGTGCGGCCGGCACGCCCATCATGTCGCCCATGGGCTTGCGCATGGTGGCGCCGGTCATCATGGCGTTCGGCACGGAAGCGCAGAAGGCACAGCACCTGCCGCCGATCCTGGCCAGCGAAATCTGGTGGTGCCAGGGCTATTCCGAGCCGGGCTCGGGCAGTGACCTCGCGAGCCTGCAGATGAAGTGCGAGGACAAAGGCGATCACTATCTGCTCAACGGCTCGAAGATCTGGACCACCCAGGCGCAATGGGCGGACTGGATGTTCAATCTCGTGCGCACCAAGCAGGGCTCAAAGCCGCAGGAAGGCATCAGCTTCATCCTGGTGGATATGAAAACGCCCGGCATCACGGTCGAGCCGCTGATCACGCTGGATGAGCCGGTCGCCGGGCAGCAGGAGGTCAACCAGGTCTTCTACACCGACGTGAAGGTGCCCAAGGAAAACCTGATCGGCGAGGAAAACCGCGGCTGGACCTATGCCAAATACCTCCTCGAATTCGAGCGCGGCAACGCCTATGGCCCCGGTTTGAAGCGCGCGCTGGGCAAGGTGAAGAAATTCGCCGCGCAGACGGATGCGAACGGCGAAACGCTGCTTGCCGATCCCGCCTTCCGTGCGCGCATCGACCAGCTCGAGATCGAGCTCTCCTCGATGGAGTTCTTCGAGCTGCGCGTGTTCTCCGCCATGAGCGCGGGCCAGCGGCCGGGCGCGGAATCCTCCATGCTGAAATGCAAGGGCACGGAGCTGCAGCAGGCGATCAGCGAATTGTCGGTGGAGACGGTGGGCTATTACGCCATGCCCTTCATCCAGGATACCTGGCCCCGCACCAACGAACCCCGCCCCGGCCCGGATTTCGCGGCACCGGTTGCGCCGTATTATTTCAATCTGCGCAAAGCCTCGATCTATGCGGGCTCGAACGAAATCCAGCGCAACATCATGGCGAAGGCCGTGTTGGGACTCTAAGGCTTCGGTTCCGCATCCGGTTTGTCGACGCCCACCTTCTTCAGCCGCCCGATGAGGCCGTCGTCGCGATCGCCGAGCTGGTAGGCGTCCATCCAGAAGGTTTTGGCGGCCGCAGAATCGTGACGCTGCTCGTAGGCGAGATCGCCGAGCACCGTCAACGCCAGGTCGTTGGGTTTCATCTCGAAGGATTTTTGCGCGTCTGCGAGAGCCTCGGCGTAGCGACGCAGATTGTAATAAGCCGCGGCGCGCCCGCCATAGAGATAGAACTCGGGCGCGATCGCGATGGCCTTGCTGAATTCTTCCACCGCGGCAGTGGAGTGCGCGGCGCGGATATAGGCGAAAGCGAGATTGGAATGCCAGTGGGCATTTCCCGGATCGAGGGCCACGGCGATCTGGGAATCGGTGCGGCTGGTCTCCTCATCCTGATTGGCGAGAAGCGAGACCATCGCGCGGCCGGTCAGCATTTGCGCGCGCGCGGCGTTGTCGTGCGCATCGAGGAAGGCGCGGGTGCAATCGCCGAACAGGCCGGGCTTGCTGATGTCGCTCGCCGGATTCACGGCGTTGCAGGACGCGGCGGGATCGGCGGCCCCCGACGTTGTGCGCCAGGCGGCGAGCTCCTTGGCGATGCGGACGGCGAAGTCCTTGTCGGATTGTGAAACCGCGACCTTCGCGCCCGCGTCGATGTCGCGCGCCACGTCTTCGAAGCGGCCGAGCCACAATTCCGCACTCGCCCGGGCCAATATGGCGGCCGCGTTATCCGGCTCGAGACGTACCTGCGCATCGCGGTCCGCATAGGTGCCGGCCAGATCGCCGAGCTCGAAACGCGCCACGGCACGCTCGTTATAGCCTTCCGGCCAATTGGGCGCGATGGCGACGACGCGGTCGAGATCGGCGGCCGCTTCAGCCCAGCGGCCCTGCGCGTTGTAGAGATAACCGCGCTCGTGAAGAGCGATGCGGTTTTCCGGGAAAAGGCGGATGGCTTCCGTCAGGTCCGCGATCGCCGCGGGGAATTTCGAGAAGTCGCCGCCGGCGTCCTCCAGGAAGGCGCGCCGGAACAGCAGCATCGATTTCGCATGCGGATCGGTTTCCGCGGCGATGCCGGCATCGCAATCCTGCTCGCCCGCGCCCGGCTTGTCGTAATTGGCGCAGGCCGCCGGTTGCGGCAGATCCGCAACCGGGGTTGTGAAAGTTGCGAGCGCAAGGACCGCCAGATTGATGAACATGTGCTGTTCCTCTCCTGCCTGATCCCGCGCCCGCAATGCGCCGTTTTTTTGGCGTCAGCCCACCGCTGGCTTGTTCTTCAAGAGCTCGAAGAAATGCGCGCTGTGTTCGCCGCCCATGGTGAAGTGCTTGGCGCCGGTGAAGTCGGAGATCTTGGACCAGTTGGCCGCGACGTCGTCCGCGGTGGCGGCTTGGCCGAGATTGATGCCCGCGCTTTCCACGATCTGCGCCGACGAGAACGCACCCGCCGCCGCCGAGATCACCACACCCGTCGGCGCGTCATCGCTGGCGAGATAGACCACGGCCGGGGTCACATATTCCGGCTTCAGCGCTTCCAGCAGCGCGGGCGGCATCAGGCCTTCGGTCATGCGCGTGCCGGCGACGGGGCAGATGGCGTTGACCTTGATGTTGTCCTTGGCGCCTTCCAGCTTCAGCGAATTCATGAAGCCCACGAGGCCGAGCTTCGCCGTGCCGTAATTGGTCTGGCCGAAATTGCCGTAGAGGCCCGTGGAGGAGGTGGTGACGACGATGCGGCCATATTGCTGCGTCTTCATGATGTCCCACATCGCCTTGGCCGGCTTCACCGTGCCCATGACATGCACGGCCATCACCGCATCGAAATCCTTCAGCTCCATCTTGGCGAAGCTCTTGTCGCGCAAGATGCCGGCGTTCGCGATCAGCACGTCGATGCGGCCCCAGGTGTCCATCGTCTGCTTGATGAGATGGGCCACGCCCGCGTCGTCGGTGACGGAGGCGCCGTTGGCGATCGCCGTGCCGCCCGCGCCGGTGATCTCCTTGACCACCGCTTCGGCCGCGGCGCTGTTGCCGCCGGTGCCGTCCACCGCGCCGCCCAGATCGTTGACCACGACCTTGGCGCCGCGGCGGGCGAATTCGAGCGCATGCGCGCGGCCGAGGCCGCCGCCGGCGCCGGTGACGATGACAACCTTGCCGTCATAGCGGATGGTCATGGCGAAAACTCCCTGTGGATATGAGCCGGGCGGAGTGATGGCGGAGGACGCGGGCGCGGTCAAGCTTTCCGCTGCGTCCAGCGTTTCAGGGCCGCCGAGGCTGGCTTTTCGATGGAAGCGAAGATGATCCAGCCCCACAGAACCGCCGCCCCCAGCACCGCGAAAGGAACCACCCAATGCCAGACGGGCTGCCACGCGGCCCATGTCCTGCCGAACACGACGGTCGTGGGATCGGGCAGCCAATGGAGCTGCGCGTGGCGGGCCAGCTGCAGCACCACGAGCTGGCCGATATAGACGGCGTAAGAGATCTCCCCCAGGAACAGCAGCAGGCGCGTCTTGAACAGCGCGGCGAGGAAACCGCGATCAAAGGCGAGGGCGAAGATCAGCGCCATCTCCGCCAGCGCGGTGAGGATGTCGAGCGGTGTGCGCGCCCAGCCGGTGTCGTAGAGCGCCAGCAGCAGTGCCGCGAGCGCGGCTGCCTGCGCCAGCGAGAACACATAGTCGGGCAACGCCGTCGCGCGCGCCTGCAACTCGCGGAACACCATCGCCATGCCGACACCAATGGCGAAATCCGCCATGCCGCGAAACATGCCGTTGTGGAAGGTGAGGTCGAGGCCGTATCCCGTATTGGCGAGCCAGCCCAGTGCACCCGCGCCCACGGCGATCAGCGCCACGCCCCATGGCCAGCGTCCGCGTGCCACGAACAGATAGAACGGGAAGAGCAGACATAGCAGCCACTCGACGCTGACGAACCACGACGCGCCGTTCCACGACAAATACGGCATCAAATTCCAGCCCTGCACCAGGAACAGGCTGGCGAAGAAACCTTTCACATCCACGATGGGATGATAGGGCTCGTCATAGATCGAGACATAACCGTAATGCTGCGCGATGGCGCGCATCACGAACACCATGCAAAGCATCACCAGCAGCATGGCCAGATGCAACGGATAAAGCCGCGACAGCCGCGCTTTCAGGAACGGCACGAACGCCTTGCCGCCCCAGAACTCCGCAACGCGTCCGCCATAGACGTATGTCAGCACAAAGCCGGACAGCGCGAAGAAGAACTCAACCCAGAGGTAGCCGCGTCCCACCGGCAGATCGAACCACTTCGCGCCGCGATAGCCATGCCCCTCGCAGAAATGAAACAGCACGAGGATCAGCGGCGGAATCGCACGCGCGCCGAGCAATGCGCGGATTTCGGGAGGGCGGGAATTCTGCATAGGGTTATTCGGGGTTGATACGAGGAGGTGAGGAAACACTGGGGCTTATCGCACGCCCTTTGGTTCGCGTCACGATTCCTTTGCAGCTCCGGCCCTGCTTTGCCGCGACCCTTCGGGCAGTGTCGTCCAGCGGCGATTCCGTCGCGATTTTTCAAGGAAAGGTCATTTCATGACGACAACGATTAACGCAGGCGCCGTGGGCGCCGTCTCCATCGCGGGTGGCAGCGCCTACACGCTGGAGGAAACTGGGACCATCACCAATGCATCGGGCTATGCCATGACGTTGGCGAGCGGCGATTGCCAGATATCCGTCTTCGGCGGCATCTATGGACAGAGCGGCATCATCGAGAGCAACACCGGCATCTCCGCCAACTCGGTTTATATCGGCACTTCGGGCATCGTGAGCGGCGTGTCTGGCTATGGCGTGGAGCTTTTCGATGATCAGAACTTCGTGACCAATGACGGCCTCGTGCAAGGTTATTATTACGGCGTCGAACTCGTCGGAGACCAGGAAAATTTGGCCAACAACGGCCGGATCGCTGGCTCTTATTTGGGGATCGCGTTCGCGGGTGCCAATGGGTCATTGACCAACACCGGAACGATCACAGGCGGCGAGGGCGTGGAGTTCGGCAACGGCACGACGGCCGCGACGGACTATCTGGCGAACAGCGGCACGATCGCGGCCAACGTCACCAATCCCGAGGCCACATACAGTTACGGCGTCGCGGACGAGAATCATCTCGGCAACATGGTGGCGGACAACAGCGGGTACATCTCCGGCAACTACGGTGTCGCCTTTGAAGGCGCGAGCGGTCTTACCGACATACTCACCAACACCGGCACGATAGATGGCAACCTGTACAATGCGGTCGAGGAAGTCGGCGGCGCGGCGCTGCAGATATCCAATAGCGGCACGCTGTCGGGCGGCGCCAGCACTGCGATCTTCTTCGACTCCGATGACACTGCCAACACGCTCGACAACAGCGGCACGATCCACGGCAACGTTACATCCGCGTCGGACTCCACGCTGACGGTCACCAATTCCGGGCATATCGCGGGTGGGATCGTCTTCGGCGAAGGCGACGACAGTTATGATGGCACACTGGGCAGTATCACGAACTATGTGCATGGCGGCGGCGGTGACGACAGCCTGACGGGTGGCGCCGGTCAGGATCGGCTCGACGGCGGTTCGGGCGACGATACGATCTATGGAAACGGCGGCAATGACATCCTGACGGCTGCGGGCACCTTGGCCGCGATCCACGGCGGCGACGGCAACGACATGATCCTGATGACGTCGTACCTCAACGCCGCGGATACGATCGACGGTGGCTCGGGCTACGACACGCTGGTGCTGAACGGCGATTACAGCCTCGGCCTCACGCTCGGCCAGGAGACGCTCTCCGCCGTCGAGCAGATCAAGCTCACCGATGGCTTCTCCTACAAGCTCGTCACCGACGACGGCAACGTCGCCGCCGGCCAGGAGCTCAAGATCGACGGCTCCGGATTGACCGGTACCAACACGATCAAGTTCTACGGCGCCGCGGAAACCGATGGCTGGTATTACGAACTCGGCGGCGCGGGCGCCGACGTGTTGGAGGGCGGCCAGGGCAACGATGTGCTGGTCGACAATGTGGGACGCAACTGGTTCATCGGCGAGGCCGGCGCGGACCGCATCACCGGCACCGGCGGTAACGATCGCTTCGTCTATTACGACGTGACGGATTCGACGAGCACGGCGCATGACGTCATCACCGGCTTCCTCGCATCGAGCGACCATTTCGACCTCGACGTGACGGTGACGGGCGTCGACCTGCCGGTGACGGGCGGCGTGCTGCGCAGCACCACCTTCGACGCCAACCTGGCTTCCGCCATCGGCGCGACCCAGATGGCCGCCGGCCATGCCGTGGTGTTCACAGCCACGTCCGGAAACCTCGCTGGGCACACCTACCTGATCGTCGATGCCAACGGCGTGGCCGGTTACCAGGCGGGGCAGGACTATGTGATGGAACTGACCGGCGGCAATCCGGGCCTGACCACGGCCAATTTCATCTGACCAGGCATCAGGCCCATCTCCTCGCGGAGGTGGGCCGCTTTTCCAATGCGTGTCTATCCGCGAAGCAGCGCCGGTCCCCACCAGGGCAGGAAGAAGATCGCCGCGTTGATGAAGAAGCCGAGGTCCAGAGCAGCGTGCGTGTCGCCGGCCAGTTGCCGATGTAAGCGAGCACGAAGACGAGGCGCACGGCGAGGAACGCCATCGCGAGGGCATCGATCCAGCCCTGCGGCTGATGCCGGAATTCGGCCAGCAGCACCGCGGTTGCGAAGAATGGGAATGTCTCGATGCCGTTGATGTGCGCGCCGAGCGCCCGTGTCACGAGGCCCGGTTTGTAGAATGCCGGATCGCGCGGGTTGGAGTTGTCGAAGTTGCGGAAGCCCAATGCCTTCACGGGCGCGACCGTGAGCAGATAGAGGATGACGGCGCCGAAGACCGCCCATTCCGCGTTTGTCATGTTTTCTCCCACTCTTGTCGTAAGGTAGGGGCTGTCGCCGGTGCTGGCGACTCCCATGGAGACCCGCATGCTTCGCTATCTCATCGCCTGGCTGTTCCTGATCGGCGCAACCACGCTGGAATCTTTTGGAGACGCCACTGTGCGGGTCGGGTTGTTCAATCGCATTGGTTTTACGCGGGCAGCCGTCATGGCCTGCGGCGGCGCGCTGCTGTTTGGCTACGGGTTGATGCTCAATCTCGCGCCGCTGCCGTTCGAGCGGGTGGTGGGGCTTTATATCGCGACGCTTTTCGTGGTCTGGCAGATCGTGACCTTCGTCACATTCCGCACGCCGCCGGGTCTGCCGATCCTGCTGGGCGGCGCGCTGATCGTGGCCGGCGGGCTGGTGGTGACGTTCTGGACGCCGTCGACCTCCTTGTCCTGAAGTCGGGCTTATCCTGAAGTCGGGTGAGAATTGCGCTTGACTGTTCCCGTTTTGATCTATAACCTTGAGTTGAGGCCGGAAGCAGGGCTACCGATTGAGGGGGGAGGGGGTCGCCAGTTCAGGGAAAACAACTTTTAAGAGAAAAATGAACAAGAATAATGGCTTAGTCATAAGACCCCGCCTGCAGACCAAAAAGCGGGGCGGCGCTCCGAAGGGAAATCGCAATGCTCTGAAGCACGGCGGATATACTGCCGCGGCCATCGCGGTCCGCAAGGATTTCGCCGCGCGTGTCGCCGCCCAGCTCCGGCGGATGGCATTGATGCGGGAACTTGCGGAGCTGGAGATTGCCTGGCGGCGTCTTTGCCACGCCAGCGCGGAAAAACTGTCCCGGCGCGCGGTTAACCGGCTCTTGTCGGCGGCTCCGCATACTATATTTGAAGAAAGCGATAGTACGAGGGTTGCCGGCGATGGGCGTGTGGAATGTGTTGCGCAGGGGCTCGCGCCTCGTGGCGGCCGGTCTTTTCGGGCTGATGCTGCCTGCTTCCGCGCTGGCGGCGCGCCCGGCTCCGGAGTCCTTCGCGGATCTCGCGAACCAGCTCCTGCCCACGGTGGTGAACATCGCCACCACGGAAGTGCTGAAGCCCACGGCCGAGAACGAGCAGCTTCCCGATCTGCCGCCGGATTCCGAACTGCGCAAGTTGTTCAAGGGCCTGCTCGACAAGGACAAGACGCTACCGCAGCGCGTCACCTCGCTGGGCTCGGGTTTCGTGATCGATCCGGCCGGGCTGATCGTGACCAACAATCACGTCATCGATCAGGCGGTGGATATCACCGTCACGTTGAACGATGGCACCAGCCTTCCGGCCACCGTCGTCGGCCGCGACGAGCGCACGGATCTGGCGCTGCTGCGCGTCAAGCCTTCGAAGCCGCTGCCCTCGGCGCATTTCGGCGATTCCAGCAAGGCGCGCGTGGGCGATTGGGTGGTGGCGATCGGCAATCCCTTCGGGCTCGGCTCGACGGTGACGGCCGGCATCGTCTCGGCGCGCAATCGCGACATCGCGGCCGGGCCTTACGACGATTTCATCCAGACCGACGCGCCGATCAATCGCGGCAATTCCGGCGGCCCACTGTTCGACATGGACGGCAATGTGGTGGGGATCAATTCGATCATCTATTCGCCCACCGGCGGATCGGTGGGTATCGGCTTCTCCATCCCGTCCAACATGGCGCGCGATGTGATCGGCCAGATCGAGAAATTCGGCGCCACGCGGCGCGGCTGGATCGGCGTGCGCGTGCAACAGGTGACGGAGGACATCGCCGAGAGCCTCGACATGAAGTCGGATGCCGGCGCGCTCGTCGCGGAAGTCGATCCGGCCGGGCCGGCGGCGAAGGCGGGATTGCAGCAGGGCGACGTAATCGTGACGTTCGACGGCAAGCCGGTCGCGGATTCCCGCGCCTTGCCGCGCATCGTCGCCGACACGACGATCGGCAAGCCCACGCTGGTGGAATATGTGCGTGGCGGTCAGCGCCAGAACGCACATCTGACCGTGGCCAAATTGGCGGATGACGAAGTCGCGGCGGCGGATAAGCCCGCGCCGGCGCCCGCCAAACCGGGCTACAAGCTGCTCGGCTTCTCGCTGGGCGCGCTCGATGGCGCGGCGCGGTCGAAATATCATCTCGACGATCAGGTCCAGGGCGTGGTCGTCACCGCCGTCGATCCGCAGAGCCCGGCGGGGGAAAAGAACTTCCGCCCCGGCGACGTGATCGTGGAAGTGCACAACCAGCCCGTCCGCGCGCCGGATGATGTGGTCCGCCGTCTTGATGCCGATTCCAAATCCGGCCGCAAGGTGGAGTTGCTGCTGGTCAACCGTGCCGGCGCGTCGACCTTTGTGGCCATGCGGCTGGATGGCGAGGGCTAGGAGCGCGATCCCGCGAAGTGTGAGCGGTTCGCGTTAGATCGCGCGACAATCAAAAGCGCGCGATCTCGTCATCGCCATAGCCTTGCAGGTAGAGCAGGGCGGTGAGATCGGAATGATCGATGCGGGCGGCGGCCATCTCGGCCACGACCGGCTTGGCATGAAACGCGACGCCGAGCCCCGCTCTCGCGATCATGGCGAGATCGTTGGCCCCATCGCCCACGGCCAGCACGTCATCGGCTGTGATGCCGAGCTCGGCGATGGCGGTTTCGAGCGCCGCCAGTTTCGCTTCGCGGCCCAGGATCGGATCGCTCACCGTGCCGGTCAGCACAGCGCCGTCATGCTCGAGCACGTTGGCGAAATGAAAATCGAAACCGGCCACTTCGGCGACGCGCTCGGTGAAAAAAGTGAAGCCGCCGGAGACGAGCAAGGTGCGCGCCCCATTCGCCTTCATCGTCGCCACCAATTCCCGCGCGCCGGGATTGAGCCTGACCCGCTCGCGCCATGTGCGCTCCAACGCATCGACCGGCAAGCCCCTGAGCAGGCCGACGCGCTCGCGCAATGCCGCCTCGAACGCGATCTCGCCGCGCATGGCGCGTTCGGTGATGGCCGAGATATGTGGCTTGAGCCCCGCCATGTCCGCCAGCTCGTCGAGGCATTCGCAGGAGATGATCGTCGAATCCATGTCGGCGATGAGGAGCTTCTTGCGGCGGTTCTCCGCTGGCACGACATTGATGTCGAAACGGCGCCCGGCGTTGAAGTCGCGGGCATAAGCGAGCGCCTTGGCCGGATCGCCGTCGAACGTGATCTCGAAGGCCTTGTCGCGGGACAGCACGCGCGGCGCGCCATTGTCGGGCAGATAGGGCGCGCCGAAGGCGGCCAGTACGTCGGGTCCGATGGCGTTCAGCACATGGCGCATCGCTCAGCGCCTAACGTAGCGGAATTGGCTGTTGTAGACGGCGACAAAGTGTTGGCTGCGCGCGGTCAGCCTCTCAAGGTCGGCGCCCGAAGCCAACGCGATGGCCTTGTTCAGATAAAGGCGGGCGTCGTCGTAATAATCCTTCACAGAATATGGCGCGGCCTCGTACATTGCGCTCCAGGCTTCTTCCGCCAGCGCTTCGTAACGTGCCATATCCGCCGTGTCGTCCAAGGATCACCTTATCGCCGTGCTTATCGCAGGGCCGACCGCCAGCGGCAAGTCGGCCGCCGCGCTGGCGCTGGCCGAGCGCATTGGCGGCACCGTGATCAACGCGGACTCGATGCAAGTCTATGCCGAGCCCCGCATCCTGACCGCGCGCCCGCCGGACGAAGACATGGCCCGCGCGCCGCATCGTCTCTACGGGCATGTCAGCGTCCACGAACACTACTCGACCGGCCGCTACCTCGACGATGCTGCCAGCATGCTGAAGGAAGCGACGAGCGTACCCATCTTCGTCGGTGGTACCGGGCTCTACTTCGACGCCCTTATCAACGGCTTGGCCGAGGTTCCCGATGTACCGCAGGCGGTTCGTGACGCCACCGCCACGCGCCGCCTGGCTCTCGGTCCGGAGGCTTTCTTCGCCGAACTCGCAGCCCGCGATCCGGAGATCGCGGCCCGATTGCGGCCGTCCGACACGCAACGAACGCTGCGCGCTTACGAAGTATTCGAAGCCACAGGACGGTCGCTCGTTTATTGGCAAGCCAAGCCTTTGCCGGCGTTGCTGACGGGGCGGACGCTGATCCGCTTCGTCGTTGACATACCGCGCGCCGAACTCTACCGCCGCATCGACGCCCGCTTCGACACGATGCTGGAGCAGGGCGCGATGGAGGAAGCGGCCGCATTGGCGGGGCTCGACCCTTCGCTTCCGTCCGCCAAGCTGTTGGGATTACGGGAATTGCTGGCCGTCCGCGCTGGCACGATCACGCTGGAGGACGCCCGAGCCGCGGCCCAGACCGCGACGCGGCATTACGCCAAGCGTCAAATGACCTGGTTCCGCAACCGGATGAAAGAGTGGAACTGGATCGCTCCGGACGCCATTGCGGATCGCTTTGCGCTATTGTCCCAAGAGAACAAAACGGACCAGACATGACGACCTATTACGCCAAGCATGCGGACATCGCCCTGCTCAAGCCGCGACGCATCGCCGTGATCGGCTATGGCAACCAGGGCGAGGCCCACGCGCTGAACCTGCGCGATAGCGGCGTTGCCAACATCACGATCGGTGCGCGCCCCGGCGCCAGCGCGGACAAGGCGCGCGCGGCGGGTTTCACGGTGACGGACAACGTTTCCGCCGTGAAGGATGCCGATATCGTCGTGCTCGGCGGGCCGGATGAATCGCTGCCGGAGATCTACGCAAACGATCTCGCGCCCAACATGAAGCGCGGCGCGGCGCTTTTGTTCATCCACGGCTTCGCACTGCATTTCGGCTTTATCAAGCCACGCGAGGACCTCGATATCATCATGGTGGCGCCGGCCGGTCCGGGATCTGCCTTGCGCGCGAACTTCCTGGCGGGTGACGGCTATATCGGGCTCACCGCCATCCACCAGAATGCGAGCGGGCAGGCGAAACAATTCTCGTTGGCATATGGCGCAGCCATCGGCTGCGGCGCCGGCCTGATCGAGACCACGTTCCGCGACGAAACGGAAACCGATCTGTTCGGTGAGCAGACCGTGCTGTGTGGCGGCTCCGCCGAACTGGCGCGCGCCGCCTTCGACACGCTGGTGGGCGCGGGCTACGCGCCGGAACTCGCCTATTTCGAATGCCTGCATCAGTTGAAGCTGCTGGCCGATCTCATGCAACGGCGCGGCATCGCCGGCATGTACGAGGCGATCTCCAACACGGCGGAATTCGGCGCGCATGTCACCGGTCCGCGCATCATCGGCGACGCCTCGCGCGCCGAGATGAAGCGCGTGCTCGACGATGTCCAGTCCGGCCGTTTTGCCAAGGCGTTCATGGCCGACAATGCCGCCGGCCAGCCCGAACTCGAACGGCTTCGCGCAAAGGCGGCCAGCCATCCCATCGAAGCCGTCGGCGCGCGCCTGCGGGCGATGATGCCGTGGCTGAACAAATAGTGCTATCTCTGGCCTGCCACGAGGAAACACGCGATGGACAACATTGCTTTCTTCCGCTTTCTCAATCGGGTCAACGCGATCCTCATCACGCTGGCCGCGATTGCGGTTCTGTTGTTGGCCTCTGGTGCGCTTCTGTCGTTATTGCCGTTCGCGGGCGAGCATCTCGCGGATGTGCAACATGTCGCCAAAGACACCGGCCTGACTTACGAATTTGGCCCGCTGCTTGGCGGGATCGACGGCGGCCATGAAGGTGCGTTGGACACTCTCACTGGCACCCATGAAGCCGCGATGGTCCTCAACCGCGTTAACGGAAGGCGGTTGAGCTCCTTGGCGAGTTCCGGTGGCGGCAGTGCGGAGGGCGTGAATGTCCTCGTGCTGACCCTGCATGACCTGAAGTCGCATTGGCTGTTTCAGGGACTGAATCGCACCATCTTGTCGACCTCCGCCATTTATGCCGACGGACCCGGAAAGAGCGATAGCGCGGTCAGTGCGCTGCTGTTTTGCGTCGCGGACGCAGACACCAATGGCGACGGCGCCATCAACGAGTCGGACAATCAGACGCTCTACTACTATAAGCCGGACAAGACGCCGGTGGCCGTGAAGCTGCTTGGTCCCATCCGCCGCATCACCAACATCGTGCAGACTGGAAGCAATACGCTGTTGGTGACCTATTTCAACGGAACCAACGACACCGTCGTGATATACGACACCGATACTTTTGCACCCGGCCTCAACGCTCCGCTGGCCGCGATTCCGACACACTAAGGCACGTCAGGACTCGATCATGCGCATCGGAACACCGCTTTCTCCCTCCGCGATCAAAGTGATGCTGCTCGGCTCGGGCGAGTTGGGCAAAGAGGTTGTCATCGAACTCCAGCGGCTGGGTGTGGAGACCGTTGCGGTGGACCGTTATGCCGATGCGCCGGCCCAGCAGGTGGCCCATCGCGCCTATGTCATCGACATGACGGACGCCAGGGCCCTGCGCGCGCTTGTCGAGGTGGAGCGGCCGCATCTGATCGTGCCGGAGATCGAGGCCATCGCCACCGATGAGCTGGTGGCGATCGAGGCCGACGGGCTCGCCACCGTCATCCCCAGCGCCAAGGCCGCCCACATCACCATGAACCGGGAGCGCATCCGGCGGTTGGCGGCGGAGGAGTTGAAGCTTCCGACTTCGCCCTATGCCTTCGCCACCTCGCAGGCGGAACTCCAGGCTGCCATTGACGGGGGCATCAGCTATCCCTGTTTCGTCAAGCCGGTGATGTCCTCTTCCGGCAAGGGGCAATCCCGGCTCAAGGGGCCGGATGACGTGGCCAAGGCCTGGGACAAGGCGCTTTCCAGCGGCCGGGTGAAACAGCCCCGGGTGATCGTGGAAGGCGAGGTCAAATTCGACTTCGAGATCACCCTGCTCACCATCCGGGCGGCGGATGGAACCCATTTCTGCGACCCTATCGGCCATGTCCAGGTCGACGGCGACTATGTCGAGTCGTGGCAGCCTCAGGCCATGAGCCCGACGGCACTGGCCAAATCCCGAGGCATGGCAGAGGCGGTGACGGGTGCCTTGGGCGGTTGGGGCATCTTCGGTGTGGAGCTCTTCATCCAGGGCGACAAGGTGTGGTTTTCCGAGGTCAGCCCGCGCCCGCACGACACCGGTCTCGTCACCCTCATTTCGCAGTTCCAGAGCGAATTCGCCTTACACGCCCGAGCCATACTGGGCTTGCCGGTCTCGACCGCGCTGCGCTCGCCGGGCGCTTCGGCGGTGATCTATGGCGGGATGGATGCCAAAGGGATTGCCTTCGATGGGGCCGAACAGGCGCTGTCCGTTCCCGAAACGGAACTCCGGCTGTTCGGCAAACCAGAAGCTTTTGCCAAGCGCCGGATGGGCGTGGCGCTGGCGCGGGGCGCGGATGTAGACGAGGCGCGCCGGAGGGCGAAAGAGGCCGCCGCCGCGGTGCGTCCGGTCGACGTCTGCGGTTGACGGCTGAACACGAATTTTGGCCGCTGGAACAGTGTCTTGACCTTGCGCCGCAGGCGCGAAGCAGCCTACAAGTTCCGCGACGAAGTCGCAGGCGCTGGGCGATAGCGCTTCGTCAAGGTTAGCGACCGTAAAATTGGCTGAGGACGCGAACATACGTCGCTGACGGAGGGCTACCGCCCTTCGGCAGGTACGGCATTTGCAAGCGCATCGGTCAGGAGAAAGGAATACTCGGAATGTTTGGCGGTCTCCTCGGCATGCTGTCGAGCGACATGGCAATCGATCTCGGCACGGCGAACACGCTCGTCTATGTGAAGGGGCGCGGCATCGTGTTGAACGAGCCATCGGTGGTCGCCACGATGACGAACCGCGGCGGCAAGAAATCCGTGCGCGCCGTCGGCAACGACGCGAAGATGATGCTGGGCCGCACGCCGGGCAACATCGAAGCGATCCGCCCGATGCGCGACGGCGTCATCGCCGATTTCGAAATCGCGGAAGAGATGATCAAGCACTTCATCCGCAAGGTTCACAACCGCCGCTCCTTCGCCAATCCCATGATCATCGTCTGCGTTCCGTCGGGATCCACTGCCGTCGAGCGCCGCGCGATTCAGGAGTCTGCGTTGTCGGCCGGCGCGCGCCGCGTGTTCCTCATCGAGGAGCCGATGGCGGCGGCTATCGGCGCGGGCCTTCCGGTTTCTGAACCCACGGGTTCGATGGTCGTCGACATCGGCGGCGGCACGACGGAAGTGGCCGTGCTCTCGCTCGGCGGCATCGTCTATTCGCGCAGCGTGCGCGTCGGCGGCGACAAGATGGATGAGGCGATTATCGCTTACATCCGCCGTCATCAGAACCTGCTGATCGGCGAAGCCTCGGCCGAGCGTATCAAGAAGGAAATCGGCTCCGCCGCGCCGCCGCTGGAAGGCAATGGCGTGACGCTGGAAATCAAGGGCCGCGATCTTCTGAACGGCGTGCCGAAAGAGATCACGATCACGCAACGCCATATCGCAGAAGCACTTTCCGAACCCACCTCGGCCATCGTCGAGGCCGTGAAAGTGGCGCTGGAAGCGACGCCGCCGGAACTGGCTGCCGATATCGTGGACAAGGGCATCGTGCTCACGGGTGGCGGCTCGCTGTTGGCCAATCTCGATCAGGTGCTGCGCGAGGAGACGGGCCTTCCGATCTCCATCGCGGACGATCCGTTGTCCTGCGTGGCGCTCGGCACCGGACGGGTGCTGGAGAACACGAAGGGCATGCGTCACGTGTTGTCGACCGCGTTTTAACAGGTGCGTTCCAGGGCGCGAGAGTGAGTCATGGCGAACGGTTCGTGGAAGATCGCACGCGGCAAGGGCAGTGCCCAATTGTCGTTGGCGATCCTTGCGATCCTCGCAGTCGGCATCGTGATCCTCGGCAAAGCACAATCCTCTATCTTCGATCGCGTGCGCACCTATTACTCGGACTCGATCTCGCCCGCGCTGAAATCGGTCGGCCGCCCGTTTGACGGCGTCGCCAACTGGTTCGGCGGCATCGGCCATCTCTTCGATGTCTATGAGGAAAACCAGCGCCTGCGCGCCGAGAACGCGCGGCTGCGCCAGTTCCAGTCCCAAGCGATGGTTCTTGATGCGCGCGTCAAGCGCTATCAGCTCCTGCTCAACGCCGTGCCGGACCCCGCGATGGAATCCATCACCACACGCGTCATCGGCCGCGACAACCGTCCGTTCCTCGACACGCTGATCCTCGATGCCGGCAAGAACCGCGGCGTGAAGCCGGGCGAGGCGGTGGTCGATCTGCGCGGCATGATCGGACGCGTCTACCTCGCCGGCGATCGCACGGCCTGGGTCATCCTGCTCACCGATCTCAACAGCCGCGTGCCGGTGGTGATCGAGCCCGGCAACGTCCAGGCGATGATGTCGGGCGACAATTCGCAATCACCGACCCTGCAGACCATGTCGCAAGGCGCCCAGATCAAGGAAGGCAGCCAGGTCGTCACCTCTGGCGATGGCGGGTTGCTGCCCAACGGCGTACCGGTCGGCACAGTGGTGTGGGACGGCAGCTCCTATCGCGTGGCCCTGCTGGCCGATGCGACCTCGGCGGACGATGTCCGCGTCGTCGATTTGAAGCAGCCGCCGGAACAGCCGCCCACGGTGTCGCCCAACGATCTTCCGGCGGTGGCCGCGGGTCTCGCTCCCCTGGCGCCCAAGCCGCCGGTGACGCAGCCGCCGCCGCAACCGATGGCGACGCCGCCTGCACAGGTCCAGACGAAGCCCGTCGCGACCAAACCCGCAGTGCCGACACCGCAGAAATCGGCCACTCCGGACGACGCCACCACCGAAGAGCAGGATCAGTGAGATGTTCGACCGGCTCGACATCTCCCTCGGCAGGACCCTCGCGGCGGTCATTCCGTTCGCTTTCGCCCTGCTGGGCGTAGTCCTCTCCAACGCGCCGGTATCGCTGCTGCGCGGGCTGGTGCCGCCGCCGATGTTTTCTTTGATGCCGATCTATTTCTGGTGCCTCGTCCGGCCCGATCTGATGCCGCCGACCGTCGCCTTCGCCATCGGCGTTCTGGAGGACATCTTCTCCGGAGCCCCGCCCGGCGCCTGGACGCTGGCCTTTGTCGCCACCTATGCACTGGTCGACCGCGAGCGCGATACGTTCGCGAGCCTCTCCGGCCTCGGCGCCATACTGGGTTTCGCGGCGGCGATGCTGGCGGCCACGGTTGTCGCCTGGCTGGTGGGCGATTTCGTCGATGCCCGCTTCCTTCCGGTCAATGCGTTCAGCATGCAATTCGCGATGAGCGTGCTGGCCTATATCCCGGTGGTGATGCTGCTGGGCCTCGTCCATCGCCGCATAGTCGGTCCGTTGCGGAGCGACTTCTGATGCCGCTCTTCGACCGCAAGGACAAAAGCCGCTACGCCACCTTCACCCGCCGCACGTTGATGATGACGGGCCTGATGGGCGGCGTGATGAGCGTGCTGGCGGGACGGCTTTACCAGCTTCAGATCCTGGAAGGCGACGAGTTCATGACTCGCGCCGAGGACAACCGCATCAACCAGCGGCTGGTAGCCCCCTTGCGCGGCCGCATCGTGGACCGCTTCGGTGTCGAGCTCGCCACCAATCGCAAGAACTACCGCGTGTTGCTCGTGCCGGAGCAGGCGGCGCAAGGCGTCGATGCCTCGCTCGACACCATTTCGCGCCTCATCGTGCTCACCGATCACGACCGCGAACGCATCAAGCGCGACATAGCGGGCAACAAGAAATTCGTGGCCGTCGCGGTCGCCGAGAACATGAGCTGGGAAGAGTTCGCGCGGGTGAACATGCATCTTCCCTATCTCTCCGGCATGCAGCCGGATATCGGCGAGACCCGCGACTATCCGTATGGCGACGAGCTCAGCCATGTCATCGGCTACGTCGCCTCCGTCAGTCCGGACGACAAGAAGAACGACGACGATCCGCTGCTGGAGCTTCCCGGTTTCCACATCGGCAAGGCCGGTGTCGAGAAGGTCTACGAGGCCGAGGTGCGCGGAACAGCCGGCGCCAGCCGCGTCGAGGTCAATGCCTATGGCCGCGTGATCCGCGAGCTCGGCTCCAAGCCCAGCGTCGCGGGCGACGATGTCTATCTCACGCTCGACCAGCAGCTCCAGCATTTCACCGCCCAGCGGCTGGCGGGCGAGAGCGCCGCTTGCGTCGTGATGGACGTCTCCAACGGCGACGTGCTGGCGCTGGTCTCCACGCCGAGCTTCGATCCGAATCTGTTCAATGTCGGCATCTCCAAGACCGACTGGCATGCGCTGAACGACGATGTCGACCACAAGCCGATGCTCAACAAGGTGCTGGGCGGCGTCTATCCGCCCGGCTCGACCTTCAAACCCGCCATGGCCGTCGCGGCGATGGACAATGGGTTGGAAGATATGACCGTCAATTGCACCGGCGCCATCACGCTGGGCAATCGCGAATTCCATTGCTGGAAAAAAGGCGGCCACGGCCATGTCGGGTTGAAGCAGGGCATCCAGCATTCCTGCGACGTGTTCTTTTACGAAGTGGCCCGGCGTCTCGGCATCGACCGCATGCATGATGCCGCAGTGAAGCTCGGCTTCGGCAAGGCGACCGGCATCGAGCTGCCGCAAGAACATGCCGGTGTCATGCCGAGCAGCGCCTGGAAGCTGGAACACTACAAATCCCCGTGGCAGCAGGGCGACTCGCTTTCCGCCGGCATCGGCCAGGGTTATGTGCTGGCTACACCGCTGCAACTCTGCACGCTCGCCGCGCGTATTGCGTCCGGCAACGAAGTGAGCCCGCGCATCACCAAATTCGTCGGCCACGAGAAATCGGATCGTCCGACGCTCAACCGCCTGTCGTTCTCCGACAAGGCGCTGGAGACCGTGCAGGAAGGCATGAACCTCGTCACCAACGATCCGGCCGGGACTGCCTACAAATTCCGTATCCCCGACCCCGGCTACGAGATGGCCGGCAAGACTGGCACCGCGCAGGTCCGCGTCATCTCCAAGGCGGAGCGCGAATCCGGCGTCAAGAAGGACACCGAGCTTCCCTGGAAGCTGCGCGACCACGGCCTCTTCATCGCTTTCGCGCCGGTCGCGGCGCCGCGTTACGCCTGTTCCGTGGTGGTCGAGCATGGCGCGCTGGGCCACCCGCAAGTGCTGATGGCACGCGACATCCTGCTCTTCGCCCAGAAGCGCGACATCGTGAAACTGCCGACGGCCTATCCTTCGAACACCGCCCAGAACGACGGAGGCGTGCACGGATGAGCTCGAGACCCTATGCCGCGCAACGCCGCGCACTCTCGATGGGCGAGAAGCTGCTCGAGATCAATTGGGGCCTCGTGCTCCTCATCGCTGTCATCGCCAGCATGGGTTTCGCCATGCTCTATTCGGTGGCCGGCGGCCATTTCCTGCCCTGGGCGATGCCGCAGATCATCCGCTTCCTCATCGGCGTGTGTTTGCTCGTTGCCATCGCGCTGGTCGACATCCGCGTCTGGATGGCGCTCGCCTATCCGCTCTATGCCGCATCTTTGTTGCTCCTCATCGGCGTCGAGATCGCGGGCCATGTCGGCCTCGGCGCGCAACGCTGGCTTGAGCTGGGCCCGATGCAGATCCAGCCTTCCGAGCCGATGAAGATCACGCTCGTCCTCGCGCTCGCCCGTTATCTGCATGGCCAGAGCGTCGAGGAGGTGTCCTGGCCGCTGCGCCTCGCCATTCCGCTCGCCATGATCGGCGGGCCGGTGGTGCTCGTGCTGCTCGAACCCAATCTCGGCACCGCGACCATCCTGGCGCTGGACGGCTGCTCGCTTCTGTTCCTCGCCGGTTTATCCTGGTGGTGGATTGCGCCCACCGTCAGCGGCATCGTGGCCGCCATCCCCATCGCCTGGCGCTTCATGCATGATTACCAGAAGGCCCGCGTGATGACCTTCCTCAACCCGGCGTCCGATGCGCTGGGCGCGGGCTGGAACATCAGCCAGGCCGAGATCGCCATCGGCTCCGGCGGTTTCTTCGGCAAGGGCTTCGTGCAGGGAACCCAGAGCCAGCTCGACTTCCTGCCCGAGAAACACACCGACTTCATCTACACCAGCATCGGTGAGGAGTTCGGCTTCCTGGGCAGCGCGGGTCTGCTCACGCTGTTCGCCATCGTCATCGGTTTCGGCATCCGCATCGCCATGGCTTCGCGCAGCCAGTTCGGTCGCCTCGTCGCCATGGGCCTGACGCTGAATTTCTTCTTCTACATCATGATCAACGCCGCCATGGTGATGGGCCTGATGCCGGTGGTGGGCATCCCCATGCCGCTGATCTCCTATGGCGGCACGGCCATGCTCGCGGTGATGGTGGGCTTCGGGCTGCTGATGTCCGTCCACGTCCACCGCCAGGTCGAAATTCCCCGCCATTCCGCGGGTTTGATCTAAGGCTGTGGATAATGTGAGCGCGGAATCAGTCGGGCGCCCGACTGAAAAGTCGGATGCCATTTCGCTTCGTTCTCTTTTGGGGCGTAACCCATTGGAAAATGGTGGGTGATGTAGGGATCGAACCTACGACAAGCTGATTAAGAGGGAAATTTGATCTCGGAACATCGAGACGCATAGAAGCACATAAGCCGTTGGTGCCGTTGTACTTTCCCGAAAGGAGAGTAACGCGGCTTAACATGCGCGAACGCTCCATCAAGAGACTCGCGCGAGACAATGGCGAGACAAAAATGCTTCTGACCGATCCGACAATCCGTGCTCTTCCCGCGCCCGACAGGGGCGCTGTCATTTTCCCGGACGACCTCATCCCCGGCTTCGGCGTCCGCGTGAGCGAAGGCGGCACTAGGAGCTTCGTTCTCACTCACGGTCCACGCCGCATCCGGGAAACCCTTGGACGGGTGGGTGTCATTTCTCTCAAGGACGCCCGGGCGGAAGCGAAGCGGCGCTTAGCCGAATATACGCTTGGCAGGAACAAGCCGCGTTCGGTGTCGTGGAATGACGCTAAGACGGAGTACCTCGCGGAACTTGCGACAAGGCGGAAACCCTGCACGCATCGGGAATATACCCGCATTCTTAACTGCTATTTCCGGTTCGGAGACACCAAGCTCGGCGAGCTTAAGCCGCACGATTTGAAAGCAAGCCTCGAACGGCTCGCCGACACCCCAGCGATGCGGCGCTACGCCTTCGCAACCGTGCGAGCGTTCTTGCGGTGGGCGCACCGACAACACTACCTCGACCAAAGCCCGATGGAACGGATGCAAGCACCGCGCCCCTCGCGACCGCGCACCCGCATCCTCACCGACGAAGAGATCGTGCGTGTATGGAATGCATCGGGAGAGAACACATGCGGACGCATCGTCAGGCTCCTCATTCTCACCGGCCAGCGGCGCGGCGAGATAACCAGACTAACGGGCGCGATGGTGGGAACGAATACCATCACGTTCCCTGCGGAGCACACGAAGAACGGTCGCCAACACACGTTTCCCATCGACCCAATGGCGAAAGCGATTCTCGGAGTAACGCCTGCGCCCGACACGCTCTATTTCCCGGCACGCGGACGAACAACCCCATATGATGGCTTCGCCACCGGGAAAGCTCATCTTGACAAGGTGTGCGGCTTCTCCGATTGGACAATCCACGACCTCCGCCGCACTTTCGCATCCGGGCTAGCATCTGTTGGCGTTCAGCTTCCGGTTATCGAGCGATTACTGAACCATGTCTCCGGCAGCTTCGGCGGGATCGTCTCCGTCTATCAGCATTACGACTTCATGACGGAGATGCGCGAGGCGATCTTAAGATGGGAGAATCACACCCAGGTAATCACTAGTAAGTATAAATTGGCCAGTTGACACCCGTAGGCGCACAATTAGACAACCACTGCCACCACGTGACGTCGCTCGCTGTCACGGTAGTATATCGTGCTTGCGCAATTGTGCCGACTTGGTCTGGGTTTATTGGCCGTCGGGAACATTCGCGTAGATAGGTGCAGTTCCCATATCGACATTAAATATTCCGGGATTCTCGCACGCCCCGTAGATGACGGGAATTTTGAAAACAGATGCAACCTGATCGAAAATCTGTCCGATTGTCATGCCTCGTATGATGGCCGGTAGGTGTGGCAGCCCCTCGGCTGGATCAACCAGCGAATAGTTGTCAACGACCATAAGAGGTATCGTTTTCAGTCGCTTGAGAGC
This sequence comes from Rhizomicrobium sp., assembly GCA_036489435.1. Classification (GTDB taxonomy): domain Bacteria; phylum Pseudomonadota; class Alphaproteobacteria; order Micropepsales; family Micropepsaceae; genus Rhizomicrobium. The sequence continues at coordinate 23,626 of DASXFU010000030.1, forward strand.
AGCTTCCATTTCCCGGGTTTTAATAATCGCTCCCATCAGCAAGATCGGATTGTATTGCTCCATGGGTGAAAGCGTTAGGTCAGAAATCTTGGTTTGGAGTAGCGCGTCGGGGACATCACCTATATTTATCTGCACCACGTCAGGAAGCAATTGCTTAACCGCGACGGATTGACCGCGCTGAAACAACGCTCTAATTGCAGCCGCGCCTCCCGAATCTGTCGGTGGACCTTGCAATGTTAATTTAGGAAATAACATTACTTCCGTTTTTTGATCGGGAAGGAGTTCATTGTCAGTCGAGACGGCAACACATTTGCCACGGTAGTTCAGCCTTGCTCCATAGTTCGCTGCAGCGAGAAGCGGTTTCAAGCGCGCGAGCACGATGCTCTCATAGTTCGAATACGCGAGCAAAGGCTTTAATTCTCGCGAGTCGCTTCCCGAAGAAATAGCCGGGCATATAGACAACCCAACGAGCAAGATCACCACTGAGATAGCTGTTCGTCCTGTCCGAATTCTCATGGAGTCATGTCCGTAACTTCATTAGTTGCAGTCCCATCGTCGATAAGCGTGTTGTGCAAGAATTGTGTTGGAGGGCTATAATCATGCCCTCCATACCTCACTGTAAAGGTCTGAACACCGATGTTTTCTTGATATCCTTTGTGATCGGCCGGCAAAACTTCCGGTCCAATACTATCATGAAACCTCCCATTGATCAGCTCGACCCATTTGTCATTTACCCGGAAAGTTCCTTTTATAGCTTGAATGTGTTCCAGAGCGCGGTACCCAGGGGCCGTAATCGGATCGCCCAATTTGTTGATCAGTTGGTAGTAGTAAATCTTATAGGTGCCGTGGTCTTCGGTGAGATCATTCAGTATCTTGAAGCCTCCCGGTATGCGAGACAGATCTTCATCATTGGAAGTTTTTGAGTTATCGCTCGCGGATGAGGAGCTGGCCGAAGCAGTTTGGGCGCTTACCACGACCGTGCCAACGTTAGTGCCATGTTGACCTTCCGCGTCAGTGGCGTTGCCGATTTCACTCCCTCGAGGCGTTAAACGGCAGCCCGATACAGGCACATCCGCTCCACAATCGCCTTCTCCTGACGGGTCAAGCCGGTTTGCAGGATCATTTCCCGAATAGACATACAGATTGATATCTGCCGTATATCCCACGGGATCGACCTGCATGAATCGCCCGAGTGTAGATGAGTAATAGCGCGCTCTGTCGTAATAGAGCCCGGTCTCGGCGTCTAAGCGCATGCCGACATATTTGTATGGCGTCCCGCTGGTGGGTGCGCCATTGCCGTAAGAATCGTAAGTATAGGGACCTTCTGTGATCACACCGGATGAGCTCGCCATCGCGATTGTCGTACCACGATGATCAGTGAGATAGAATCTGCGTCCACCGCCGGAAACAGTGATCTGAGCGATGAGCTCGTTGACGGCAGGCCCAGGGATGTATCGGGCAATGGGCATCCCGCTGCCGTTGTATTCGGCGATTTCGTCTGTATCGTCGTCGAGAAAGTAAGTCTCGGTGACACCGGTGCCAGATTTATGGTTCCTGCGGCCCAAGGGATCGTAGGCGTAGGCGGCAGCAACACCGGTCTTATTGGCGGTGATTAGCCGGTTTTCGGAATCGTAAGTGAAGGTCCAAGCCGCCGTACCGATGGTGCCCGCAGTCATATTGCCGTTGGGGTCGTAGGTGAAGCTCTGGAGAGTCGAGCCATTGGGCGTCCAGCTTGGATACTGGTTCAAATTGTTCGCAGGGGTGTAGATGTCCGCCGCGGGCGTTGTGGAGGGCTGCCAGACATAGCTCGGCTGACTCGATGCCTCGCTGTTGAGCTGATGCGCGGAGGTGTATGTGAGTGTGAAGTTGGGCACAATACCCGATGCAGCGGTCTCATTCAGGCTCTTCAGATCACCAGCATTGGAATATGATGCATAGGACATGGCGGCCCCACCGAGATAAGTCAGGCTTGTGCGACGGGAAAGCGGGTCGTAGGTGTAGGTGGCCAACGCCGTAGTCGAGCCGTTCTCCTTTGCGGTGAACATGCGGTTCAGCGAATCGTAGGCGTAGTTAATGTAATATCCATCCGGCCAGGTGAGCTGGGTGCGGTTGCCGCTGGCGTCGAGAACATAGGCGGTGGTCAATGGTGCGGCGATGCCGGGAATACTGGTATCGACACGTACCAGTCTACCCGCGGTATCGTAGTAGGTGTTGGTGCCGTTCAGCGTGTAAAGATCGTTACCGTTGCTGTCGTTGAGATCCGAGACCGTACCGTTGAGATAGTGGTGCCACAACGTGGTCACTGCGGCGATGGAGCCTGCGGCAGGCGCGTCCTTCTCTGTCATCTGGTCCAGTGCGTCGTATAGGAAGTTAAAATTCTGCCCCGCCCGATTGGTTCGAGCCAGAATGTTAGAATCTTTGTCGTAACTGGTTATGTGATCGGTTGAGCCGTCCGGATAGGTGGCTATCTGCAACCGGTTGAAGCCGTCATAGGTGTAGTTGGTGGCATAAGGCGTGAAAGCGATGGCGCCATTGGCGTCCATTTCCGATAGCTTCTCGCCGTCCATGCCGTACGTGTAACTCGCGTAGCACTCCTGCAAGGTGCCGGTGACGGCGCAGGCATTGATCGTTCCTGTCCAGCTGCGAATCTCCGTCAGCTTCTGGCCGGCAGCGTCGTAGACGGTATGCGTCTTCCGGCCGACCGGATCGGTCACCGTGATGAGACGGTCGTCGTTATCATAATCGTTTGTTATGACGCGTATGTCGGCGTCGGTGACAGTGGCGACCTTGGAAGTGGGCGTGTAGCTTGTCTGCTTGATCATCTGCCAAGTAGTGACGGCGGTTCCCGAGAAGGCGACACCAGCGTCGTCTTCGATGTCGCGGCCGATGATGTCGTATTGGATCTTCGTGGCCGCGTTGAGCGTAGCGCTGATATTGCCGTCGTGATGATGGTCCTCGGTTTTGCGGCGATCGAGGTCGTATAAAGATTCCGTCACGTTGCCGCGTGGATCAGTCGTGCTGGTGGCGTTGCCGTATGAATCGTAGCCATGGAGCGTCAACAGGTCGAGTCCGGTAGGATCGACCTCGCTCTTAGTCAGGTTCTCGGTAGCGTCATAAGTATTCTTGGTGACGATCCACTGCGTGGTGGTCGTGGCGTTGCCCACGAATGGTTTGCTGGATGTCGCCACCCTTCCCGCAGCGTCGTAGGTGAAGTTGTAGACGCCGACATTGCCGTCGCCGTCTGCTGGCCGCGTCGCGCTCGCGAGCAGCGATATGCCGTTGCCCGAGCTGTTATAAGTGAAGTGTGTTATATTGGCATTCGGCGTAGTGATGGAGATCGGCTTGTTCCAGGTCATATCGTAGGTGGCACGCGCTTGGATACGGTGCGAGGTCAACGCGGTATTGCACGCCCCCGTCTTGTCCACCCGTGTGTAGGTGGTGACGTTGTTGTTGTCGTCATAGGCAAACGCCTCGCAGTCACCCTCCGGATAGATATAGCTGATAGGACGCGAGCGGCTATCGACCAGTGCCGCAGTGATGCGGCCGAGCTCGTCGACATAGCGGCTAGGGTGGCCGTAGGTGTCGAAGGTGACGCTGTATATTCCTCCGAGGGGGTCGTCACGCTCGCCGCTTCCGCCATCAGCGATGCGAAAAACGTAAGGCCCGCGTGTGGTGGGATGGAGCACGGAATAGGCGTCCGCCATACTCGCCACTTTGCCCAGCGGATCGTATGCATATTGGATGTTGGCGTGGGTGGGGTTGTCGGCGGTGAAGACCTGGGTGAGCTGCTGGAACGGCACCGGCCGCTGGGTGGCGTTGGTGGTTTGCGGGGCGAGATAGGCGAAAGTAGTCGTCGCTCCAGCAGGATCGGTGTAGCCGCCGCTGACGATGTTGAGTGAGCGTGCGCCATCGGTCACCGCGGTGGGAGTAAAGGTCAGCGTGCGCGCGGCGGTGGCATTGCCGGCGAAATAATTGCTCACCCCGATGGGCAGGCTGGACGACGGATAGGGACCGTCCGGCACGTTTTCGGTATGGCTGTCGTAGTCCGTGGTTGCGGCATAGAGAGGCTTGACCGCGACGCCTTGCGGGAACGTCCAGCTGTTCAGACGGAAGCCGGAGAGCCGTGAACACAGCGGCAGCACGCCGTTGTCATAATGGCTCACCCAGAAGCCGAAGCTCTCCACGTCGCCATGCGCGTTGGTGATGGCGTAGGACATCTGGTTGTAGTTCCAGCCGCGCGACACCGCGTAGAGTGGTCCATAGCCGGTCGAGGGCGGGCACATGGTCTGCGCGATCGCGGGCGAGCCGGTCGCCACGAGCGAGGCGTAGCCGGGGCCGGGTTCGAACCAGCTGTTGTCCGGCAGGCGCAGGAACTGCCGCGAACTGCTGCCCACCGACACGGTGATCACATTCTGCGTGATCTGGTGCGTCCACCAGCTTTGCGTCAGCACCACAGCCGTGTCGCGCTGGGCCGTGGTGGGCCAGGTGGAATCCGTCGAGATGTAAATGTCCTGCTCGGCCACGAAGGCGGCTACCGTCGACGCGGCGGCGCGAATGTCGCTCTCGCCCATCGCCTCCATGCCGGAGCCGGAGAGGCTGAGGCTATTGTACCAGTTGGGTATCCAGCCTGGATAAGGCTGCCCTTGGGGCAGTTGACCCCAATTCGCGCCATCGGGTGGCGGGCCAGGCTTCCAAGTATAAGTGGCGGAGAGCGAATAGGGAAAACCGCCATTACCGGTTTCAATCGAGGCAGGACTCGTTTCGCTCATCGTGCCCGTCTTTAGGTCCACGCCGAAGAGACTAGAACGATCCACGAATTTGGATTTCAGAATGTCACCCGCTTCGTTCGGATCGTAGGTCGAAACAGAGTTCGGCTGACTGCCGCCGCCGCCGCCCTTCGTCGGCAACAAGTGGCCGGTGCTGGGGTCCGTGCCCAGGAGACCGACCACGTCATGCGCAATCTCAGTGGGATTGTGGTTGGCGTCGTATTTGGTGGCAATAAGCGCACCGCCGCGCTGCTTGGTGTAGTTCGTGCCGTAGGCCGCGTGGATGTCGTTGGAGGCCTTCTTCATGTAGCCGCCGCGTTGCCCGGGGCCCAGGAAGGATTCCTGCGGCGCGGTGACGGTAAATCCAGCGGCGGTGTAAAGCCCGATCTCGGACGTCAGCGCATTTTGAAACTCCGTGCCGTAGAACTGCGGATCACCATACCGATCGTAAAGGTCGTTGGCCGGCGGCGTAGCCTGCTTCTCCCACAGCACCCAGCCCGTTGGCACAGCCGTTGACGGCGCGAAGGCGAAGAACTTGCGAGGCAATCCCGCGGCCCCGCCCGCCGATGCCGGATCTTCGCACGTCGTCAAGTTTGATGGGACAGGACATGGCGGCGCGTTGGCCCATTCGAAGCGCGTGGCTGTCGATGATGTGTCCATGACGTCTGCCATCTGCGCCATGATGGAACCTTCGATCGCAGACGATGTTGCCGCGATGGACTGCACCGCTGCGCGGCGCTGCACCGGATCGGAGGTACGGTTGGTGAAGCTGAAGCCGGCATCGACATCGAAGCGCGTATAGGTATCGGCGACAAAGAAATCGGGTAGCGCCGGAGACGTCTGCAATCCCGTATCGTCCATCAGGTCGTCGGCATAAACCGCGCCCAATACATGGTGAAGCTGCACGATACCGTTGGCGATGCCCGCATGGATGTGCGCGGCGCGGGTGTACTGCGCGAGGAATGAGGCCTGCGCCTTCTCGCGCTCGAAATCGCCCAGCGGCGTGGTGTAGTCCGAAACGCAATTGTCGCAAGGATAGCTCTGGACACGGAATGGCGCGCCATTGTCGGACGCGCGCTCATTCGTCCATTTGGCGAGCAGCGCCGGGCCGACCCCGCCCCACGCGTGCACGATGGAGAACGATGTCTGCAGCGTCACATTCTTCGTGACGTAGGCTTTCATATAGTCGCCACCCGTCGTCGCGGTGCCGTCCGCGGAGGCCGCGTAGGGATGCTGCGCCGTCAGCGTGAGCACAGCCGGGAAATGTTCTTCCGGCATGATATTGATCGTAGGCGATGTCACGAGGATCTGGTCGTCGAGTTTGAGATACGTGACGAAATGATAGTAATCGTTCGGCACGCCGATTTGGGTCTCGTTGAAGTTGGTCGAGACTGTGAGCCGCCGGCCGTAGATCTCATCGGCGAAGAACGTCTCGGTAAAGAGCGTTGTCGCGGCATTGATCGGGTTGTTCCAAATCGTCAGGTTCGTGACGAGCTTGGAGCGAAACTGATCCGGGACTGCCGCAAGTGGCGCCGGGAAGTTCGGCGACTGATTGTAGGTCGGCGTCGTCAGGACCTGCCGGACGACAGAGGAGTAGTCCGGAAGTATCACACCGCCACCCGCGATGTCCTCGATCTGCGCGCCCTGGATGTTGTTGGTTTTGATGTAGGTCAGGTAATTCGCGGCATAGCCCGCGAGCTGACTGTA
>DASXFU010000012.1:0-191798 GCA_036489435.1 Rhizomicrobium sp.
CTTCTGCGCATCCGTGCCGAACGCCATGATCACGGGACCGACCATCTTCAGACCCATCGGAGACATCACCGGCGTGCCCGCCGCGCTCATCTCCAGCTCGAAGATGTATTTCTGCGTCGGCGTCCAGCCGGGGCCGCCATATTCCTTTGGCCAGTTCGGCGCCGCCCAACCCTTGCGATAGAGCGCGCGCTGCCATTTCAGCATCCCGTCCTTGTCGAGATAATTGTTCTTCGCCTGCGCGTTCTTCGCGCGCAGCTCATCGTCATAGGCTTCGGCGACGAACGCGCGCACTTCATCGCGAAACGCGAGGTCTTCTTTCGAGAAGGACAGGTCCATGGCTCAGATCGCGTCGAAATATTGGATGTCGGGGCGGCCGCCCAAGGTCGGGCCGATCTTGGGGCCAGCGGCGCGGAAATGGTCGGACTTGCCATGCGCTTCCAGCGCGGCCTGGTCGGCATAGACCTCCATGACGACATAGGTGTTGGCGTCGGCGCGGGATTTGAACACCTGATAGAGCTTGTTTCCCGGCTCGTTCGCCTTCACCTGCGCCGCGAGTTCGCCGAACACGGCTTCGAATTCCTCGCCCTTGCCGTCCTGCACCTTGAGGGTCGCGACTACGCCGATGGCCATGGCAATCTCCTGTTTCGAATAGCGGGACGCCAAAGCTAGCGATTTCGCGCCTGCCTGTCATGGCCGTTCCCTGCCCGGTTCCCTAGCGTTAACTTCCCGCTCACCCTGTCTCTCAAGCCCGCCTTAACCCTGGACCATCACGATGCCGGGTTCGAAAGGCCGGGCTCGGGGGAGCAGAGCGATGGAGATTTTTGCAAGCGCGCAACCACGCGCCAGCGACAAGCTGGCATTGGATCAATTGCGCCTTGCGCTCAAGAACCTGGCGCCGAACTGGTGGCTGATGCCGGTGTTCGGCGCGATCATCTGCATGATGTTCGCCAAATGGGAAAGCCGCGCGCTGCTCACCGGCTGGTGGCTGCTCTTGACGCTCGGCGGCGCGCCGCTGGGCTACATATCATGGCGCTTCCTGAAGATCCCGCCGGGCACGGCTGCCGATCGCCGCTGGATCGGCACGGCGACCGCCGCCTACTTCATCTTCGCCATCTCCTGGGTGAGCCAGGGCCTGCTCTTCTGGAAGCACGCCGAACCGATCAACCACATGCTGGTCATGCTGATCGTGGGCTGCACGCTATCGGGCAATTCCGCGCTGGTGGGATCGAGCCGGCCGTTCACCATCGTGGGCTATGCGGTCTATGGCGTGGTGCTGGTGGGATTGCCGCTGCGTGAAGGCGGGCTCGAATATTACGGCCTGTCGCTACTCGCCGCGCTCTACGTCGGCTATCTCGCCTGGATGTCGCGGCAGATCTTCACCACCGCGCGCGACATGCTGATGCTGCGCGACGACAAGAACGACCTGATCGCGGCCTTGGCGGGGTCGAAGGCGGAATCCGACGCGGCGCTGGTGCGCGCGGAAAACGCCAGCCGCGCCAAATCGGAATTCCTCGCCAATATGAGCCATGAGCTGCGCACGCCGCTGAACGCCATATTGGGTTTCTCCGAAACCATCTTCTCCGGCTTGCTGCCGGCGGCGCGGCATGGCGAATATGCGAAAATCATCCACCAATCCGGGCATCATCTGCTGGCGCTGATCAACGACATCCTCGATCTCGCCAAGATCGAGGCGGGCGGCTTGCGGTTGCGCGAGGCCGACATGGATCTCACGCTGCTGATCGCCGAATGCATGCCGCTGATGGAAGTGAAGGCGCGCGACGGCCGCATCACGATGCATATGGATATCGCCCGCCGCCTGCCACTCATCGCGGCCGACGAACGCGCGCTGAAGCAGGTGCTGCTGAACCTGCTGTCCAACGCCGTGAAATTCACCCCGCCCGGCGGCGCCGTCACCTGCTTCGCGCGGCTGGCCGAGGACGGCGGGCCGGAATTTGGTGTCTCCGATACCGGCGTGGGAATCGCGCCGGAAGACCAGGAGCGCGTCTTCCAGAATTTCGGCCAAGGGCGCCACGACATCGTCACCGTCGATAAAGGCACAGGCCTTGGCCTTCCCATCGTCCGGGGCCTGGTCGAGGCGCATGGCGGCACGGTGACTCTGACGAGCTCCGTCGGAGAAGGAACGATCGTAACGGTGCGGTTGCCCGTAGCACGCATCGTGCAGCCGCCGGAGCTGAAGGCCGCATCCTGAAGGCCGCGCCGTGAAGACAGGCCACTGATCCGGGATTTGTTATGGGACGCCTAAGCCGCAGCGGCAGTCCGGACGATGCGCGATTCGGGCAGCGTGATCGTCACCGTCGTGCCGGCGTCCGGCTGCGAGCAGAGCGTCAGGGTACCGCCGTGAAGCTCGACAAGTTGCCTGGCGATCGGAAGACCGAGCCCGGTGCCCTCATATTTGCGCGACAGCCTGCTATCGACCTGACCGAACCGCTCGAACGCGCGCGCGACATCCTCCGGCGCGATTCCGATGCCGGTATCCGAAATTCGCACCCGCACGCCGCCGGACCAATCGCCAAGGCGGTCGCCATGACGATCAATGGAGACGTTTACGCTGCCTCCCGCCGGGGTGAACTTGACGGCATTCGACAGGATATTGAGAAACACTTGCGTCATGCGGCGGGAATCGATGCGCAGATACGGCAGCCCCGCCGCGGATTGGCGGGAGATGCGCACACCGCCCTGCTCGGCCTGGTGTGCGATCATGTGCAGCGCTTCGTCCATCGCGCGGTCCAGGGAGACCTCTTCTTCCACGAGGTCCGCTTCACCGGCGTCGAAACGGGACAGGTCCAGCACGTCGTTGATGAGGCTAAGTAGATGGCTGCCGCTTCTGTGGATGTCGCCGATATATTGCCCGTAGCGCGGATTCTCGATGGGACCGAACGCCCCGCCGAGGATCACCTCGGAAAATCCGATGATCGCGTTCAGGGGCGTGCGCAGTTCATGGCCCATCGCGGCGAGAAACGCCGATTTGGCGTCGCTTGCCGCCGAAGCCTTCGCGAGCGCTTCCGAAAGATCGCGGGACGTCCGTTTGAGCGTGCGCTGGGTGTCCTCGAGTTCGACGATATAGGCGCGAAGGCGCGCGGCCTCGTCGCTGCGGCGCAGCGCCAGGTGATTGTCCAGAAGCGCAGCCACCAGACCCAGCGCCACGATCAGCAGCGCCGCGGCCGCGATGGCGATCGCAAGCGTTCCCGGGGCCAACACGATGTCGTCGTAGATCGCGCGCGGATCTGGCATCAGCGTCACGGCGCTCATTGCGGTGAAGTGAAGCGAGACGATGCAAAGAACGAGCAGAGCGACGGCCAGCATGCGTCCCCTGATGTTGCGGATCGTGACGCCCGCTATCGCGGCCAGCGTCGCGAAACACAGGCACAGGACAAGCGACGCCGCGATATAGGACGTATCCCAGCGCAGAACGAACGGCCCTTCGACCGCCAGCATGCCCACGAAGTGCATCGCGCCGACCGCAGTCCCGATAACAGCACCCCCCAACGGCGCGAAGCCGGGGCGCAGGACCAGTGCGAATCCGATGACGGACAGCACGATGGAGATCAGCACGGACAAGACGGTGGGCAGCAGGTCGTAGCCGATCTGCAAACTGCTCTGATAGGCCAGCATGGAAACGAAATGTGTTGCCCAGACGCCCGCTCCGAAGACGCTGCCGGCGGCGAGGATCCACAGCTGCCGGGGCCGGCCGGCGCTGACCCGTGCGCGGGAGGCGAGGCTCACCGCGCTCCAACACGCGAACACGCAAATGAACGCGGCCAGGACCACCAGCCGCAGATCATGCTGTTCCACAATGCACCCGAGGACGTGCAACATAACATTGGACTATGCTGTAGCAGCGTAAATCGGCGGTAAACATGTACCGGGATTTTGTAGGCGTCCGAGGGACGGGCCGCCACGGACACGCCTGTGAAGATCACTCCCCCGTGTAATTCGCGGCCCGCTTCTCGAAGAACGCGGCCACGGCCTCGTGATGGTCATGCGTGAGATGCGCGATGGATTGCATGGCCGCGCTCATCTCCATGATGGTGTCGAAGCTCACGCCCTGGCCTTCGCGCATCAGCTTCTTGGTCATGCGCAGCACATCCGGCGGCTGGCGGCAGATGCGCGCGGCCATCGCGCGCGCTTCGTCCAGCAGCTTTTCGGCCGGAACGACGCGCGAGACGAGGCCCCAGGACAGCGCGGTCGCGGCGTCGATCGTGTCGCCGGTGAAGAACAGTTCGGCGGCACGGGCGTGGCCGATGGTGCGCGGCAGGATCCACGCGCCGCCGTCACCCGGCACCAGGCCGATCTTGAGGAACGTTGCGCCGAAGATCGCCGTGTCGGCCGCGATGCGCAGGTCGGCGAGACAGGCTACATCGTTGCCGAGGCCAATGGCCGGGCCGTTCACCGCCGCGATTAGGGGGATTTCCAGATTCCACAGCGCCTTCACCAGGCGGTGGATGCCGTTCCTGTAGCGCTCGCGGATGTGAACGCCCACGCCGGAGAAGGTGCCGGCCCGCTCGCGCATGGATTTGAGATTGCCGCCGGCGGAGAACGCCTTGCCCGCGCCGGTCAGGATCGCGCAACGCAAGGAGCGGTCCGCGTTGATCTTGGCCGCGGCTTCCGCGAACAGATCGCCGTCACCATCCTCGCCCAGTGGATTGCGGCTCTCAGGCCGGTTGAGCGTGAGGATGGCAAGCGGACCTTCGATTTCCAGCAGCAAAGCGGACATGACTTTCTCCCAATTTCCATTCCGGTCCCATTCCGGGACAGTCTTAGCATCCCCGATCATTGACACTAAATCATGCCTTAATCGATTCTTGCCATGATGTTCGGGCTTGATGGCGGAGCCCGATCTTGCCGATTTTGGATGGAGCACAGCACTCGCTGACCGCGCTTTGGGCGCGGGCAGTGGCGGCGTGGCACGAAGGTGTCGCGGCGGTTGTGCGCTCCGTCCAGCCCACGGAAGAAAACGCCTGGCTTGCCGACGCGCAGATCAAGCTCTACCGCCAAGGCTCCCGCTACGCGATGCTGCTGGTGCCCGTCGGCGCGTTCTTCGTCGCGGAAGCTTGCGAGCCCTGGGTGTCGCGTGAGATGCGCTACGGCTGGTGGGGCGTGCTCGCCACGGTCTGCCTCGCCTTTTTCGCGATCGAACGCCGGATGCTGGCAAAGCCGGTCGAAACACTGTCCGACCTGCGCCATCAGGCGCGCGTCTTCCTCGCGCTCAACATCGCGTTCCTTCTCGCCTGGTGCTCGATGGGCGCGTTCCTCTGGGCGCCTGGCGAGCCGGTGGACAACATGCTGATCGTGCTCGTGCTGGCCTGTTCGCTGGCAGGGTCGACCGCGATCGCCGCCGTGCACCCGGCTTCGGCGCTCTGCATCTTCCTGATGCACGCGGTGTTCATTCTGGCACCGCCCGCATTCTCCGCGTGGCCGCTCGACCACACGCTGGCCTGGCTTTCGGGCATCTTCATCGTGCTGATGGCGGGCCAAGCTGTGGCGTTGAACGCCTCGACCACCAAGATGCTAACACTCGAGCACGAGCGCGCCGGCATGCTGGATGGTTTGCTGAAAGCGAAAGCGGAATCCGACCGCGACCGCGAACGCGCCGCCAGCGCCAGCCGCGCGAAATCCCAATTCCTCTCCAACATGAACCACGAATTGCGCACGCCGATGAACGCGATTCTGGGCTTTTCGGAGCTGATGAAGAGCGTACCCACCGGCCCGGAAAAGAACGCGGAATACGCCTCCATCATCCACGATTCCGGCAAGAATCTGCTGGCGCTGATCGACGGCATGCTCGATCTGGCCAAGATCGAGGGCGGCAAGCTTTATCTGCGCGAGAGCGATCTCTCCATTTCCCACCTCATCTCCGAGGCGGTGATGGAGGTGGAGCAGACTGCGCAGTCCAAGAATCTGTCGCTCGCCCGCAACGTGCCGCGCGGCTTGCCGATGGTGCATGGCGACGAGCGCGGCTTGCGCCAGATCGTGACCAACCTGATATCCAACGCCGTGAAGTTCACACCGCCCGGCGGCTGCGTCACCGCCTTCGCGCGGTTGGAGGCGGATGGGCGCATCTGCTTCGGCGTGGAAGATACCGGCATCGGCATCGCACCGGAGGACCAGACGCAGGTCTTCGAGCGCTTCGGCCATGGCCGCCACGACGTGACGACCGCCGACAAGGGCACGGGCCTCGGCCTCGCCATCGTCAAGGGCTTCGCGGAAGCCCATGACGGCGAAGTGCTGCTGGAAAGCGAACAGGGCCTCGGCACGCGGGTGACTGTCACGCTGCCGAAAGAGCGCGTGGTCCCGACCTACGCCCGCAGCGCGGTGGCTTAGAGCAAAATCGCTCCTCTTCGAGTCGCGATTTCGCTCCAGATTTTTGATTGTCGCGCAATTTTTCGGGCGAACCGCTGCACACTTCGCCCGATTGCGCTTTAGCCGAACGACGCGTAACGCTTCAAATGGTGATCGACATTGCCGTAGAGCGTGTCGAGCATGGTCAGGCGCTTGAAGTAATGGCCGACGGGAAGCTCGTCGGTCATGCCCATGCCGCCATGAAGCTGCACGGCCTGCTGGCCCACGAAGCGCCCTGCCTTGCCGATCTGCACCTTCGCGGCCGACGCGGCCTTCTTGCGCTCCACATCGCTCTCGCCCAGCTTCAGCGTGACCATGTAAGTGATCGAGGCGGATTGTTCGGCGTTCATGAACATGTCCACCATGCGGTGCTGCAGCACCTGGAACTTGCCGATCGGCACGCCGAACTGCTTGCGCGTCTTGCAATACTCCACCGTCTGGTCGAGCAGCACCTTCATGGCGCCGACGGCCTCTGACGCATGCGCCGCGATGGCTTCATCCGTCACCTGGTCGATCAGCGCGAGGCCTTCATCGGCTTCGCCGATCAGCGTGGCCGGCGTGTTCTCGAAGGTGATCTCCGACGCGCGCAAGCCATCCACCGTCGGATAATCGCGCGTGCCCACGCCCTTGGCTTTCTTGTCGACGAGGAAGACGCTGACGCCCTTCTCATCGCGGCGGCCACCAGCCGTGCGCGCGGTGACGATCAAGGTATCCGCCCATGGTGCGCCGAGCACAACGGATTTGGCGCCGTTCAGCACATAGCCTGAGCCGTCCTTCTTCGCCGTGGTCGTGAGATCGGCATAGTTGTAACGACCCTGCGGCTCAGCGAAGGCGAAGGCGATGACCGTCTCGCCGCCCGCGATCTTGGCGAGCCACTCGGATTTCTGCGCCTCGCTGCCGCGCTTCAGGAAACCGCCGCCGACCACAACCGTCTGCGCGAAGGGCTCGACCACCAGCGCGCGGCCGAACTCTTCCATCAGGATCATGACATCGACCGGCCCGCCGCCCAGCCCGCCATATTCCTCCGGCAGCGGCGCCGCCAACAGGCCAAGTTCGGCGAACTGCTTCCAGTTCGCTTCCGACCAGCCGGGATCGGTGCGCGAAATCTTCTTGAAGTCCTCGAACTTGTAATTGTCCGCCAGGAACTTCGAGACGGAATTGCGAAGCAGCGTCTGCTCTTCGCTGAAAGAGAAATCCATGTGTGTCTTCCCTGTGAGCGCCGGGCTCTAAAGGCCCAGCACCGCCTTGGCGATGATGTTGCGCTGGATCTCGTTGGAGCCGCCGAAGATCGAGGTCTTGCGCATGTTGAAGTAGTTGCCCGAGGCGCCGGAGGCATAGTCCGGGCCCGGTGGATATTCGTTGTCGCCGAAGAAGCGGTCGTAGGGATAGGCGTAGTAGCCGATCGCCTCCACCACCAGCTCGGTGATGCGCTGCTGGATCTCCGTGCCCTTGATCTTGAGGATGGAGCTTTCCGGCCCCGCCATCTGGCCCTTGCTCTCCTGCGCGAGCGTGCGCAGCTCGGTGTATTCCAGCGCGGAGAGATCAATCTCGGTCTCCGCGATCTTGCGGGCGAATTCGTCGGTCTCCACCAGCGGCTTGCCGTCCAGCATTTCGGCGCGGCCAATTTCTTTCAGCCGCTCGATGGCTTTCTTGGAGCGCGCCACGCCCGCGATGCCGGAGCGTTCGTTGACGAGCAGGAACTTGGCATAGGTCCAGCCCTTGTTCTCTTCGCCGACGCGATTCTCCACCGGCACTTTCACATTGTCGAAGAAGACCTCGTTCACCTCATGCGCGCCGTCCAGCACGATGATGGGCTTCACGGTGATGCCCGGTGTCTTCATGTCGATGAGGAGGAAGCTGATGCCTTCCTGCTGCTTGGCGGTGGGATCGGTGCGCACGAGGCAGAAGATCCAGTCCGCGAATTGCGCCAAGGTCGTCCAGGTCTTCTGGCCGTTGACGATATAGTGGTCGCCCTCAAGCACCGCGCGCGTTTTCACGCTGGCAAGATCGGAGCCCGCGCCCGGCTCGGAATAGCCCTGGCACCACCAATCCTCACCCGAAAGAATGCGCGGCAGGAATTTCTTTTTCTGCGCGTCGTTGCCGAAGGTGAAGATGACCGGGGCCACCATGGTCAGGCCGAACGGCAGAAGCACCGGCGCCTCGGCCTGCGCGCTCTCTTCGTTGAAGATGTAACGCTGCGTCACGTTCCAGCCCGTGCCGCCGTACTCGACGGGCCAATGCGGCGCCACCCAGCCGCGCTTGTAGAGCAGCCGGTGCCAGGCGAGGAAATCCTCCTTGGTCTCGAATTCGCGGCGCGAGGTCTTGCCCAGCTTGGGCAGATTCTCGGCGATGAACTCCCGCACCTCGGCGCGAAAGCGCTCCTCTTCCGGCGAAAAGCTTACATCCATGCGGCGCGCCCTCGACAATTTGTCAGCGGCGCATGATAGCCCGGTGTTCCCGTGTCGCAAGCACAGAATTTCCCCGTATATGCAGCGCCTTATCCGATTGAACGACGTTCAAGATCGCGGATCGCTAACGTCATTCGCCTCCAAAATTGAAAATCTTGAGCGTTTCCTTCTTCAAGCGATGCGTAGGCGCGCGACATGGCAGTCGCTTCAGCTTCTCTCCCAAAAAGCCGAACCATTTCATCTGCCGCTCGCCAAAGTTCGAGCGCCTCCATCGCTCTGCGCCTTTTTGCCCGCCGGGAGCGACGAATGCCCTCCCAAATAGTCGCGATTGAAGCAATCGCGCCCACGGCGCCACCTATCGCTGGCGCGGCATAAATTGTCAGCCACGACCACATGCCAACCTCCACCAATCCAATGGTAAAGGAAGTGTTACAGGTGATTGCTTAACGTGATGTGATTGAAAGTAGCCGAAGCAACTCAAGACACACTCCCCTATTGGGTTTGTGTGCCGACTCCAACCAAGGGTATTGGGGCACCCTTTTGAATCGAACGCAACTCTTATTAAGGTTAAATGTTAACGTTGCGCGCGCGAATCCAGCAGTCGCAAACGGCTCCAAAGAGCGGAAATAATCTAGTGTGCTGAATTCATTGTAGAAATTTGGCTAGCCGATGAAATCATCACGTTATGATCAACTTGCATCGTGGAAGATGATGCCCAGCGTGTGACGGTGTCCCGAGCGCAGGCGGCTGACGCCGTGGCGGAGGCGAACACGGTAGGTACCTTTCGTGCCCACGATCGGGCGTTCGTTGACCGGGAAGATCACGACGTCGCCCTGCCCCAGCGGCACGACTTCGGCGCGGGATTGCATGCGGAGGCGCTGTTCGGTGAGGACGAATTCGCCGCCGGTGAAATCCTCGCCTGGACGCGAGAGCAGGAACGCGGCCTGCAGCGGGAAAGCGTGCTCGCCATAGAGATCTTGATGCAGGCAGTTGTAGTCGCCGGGGCCGTAGCGCAGCAGCAAAGGTGTCGGGCGTTCTTGTCCCGCGGCGTGGCAGCGGGCGAGGAATTCGGCAAGCGTCGCCGGATAGCGCAGTGGGCTCTTCAACATCGCGGCCCAGCGATTGGCGATTTCAGCCAGCGGTGGATAGAGCGCAGCGCGCAGGGATTGAACGATCTCGGGCAGAGGGTAGGAGAAGTATTTGTACTCGCCGCTGCCATATCCGTGACGCTTCATCACGATTGTGTTGCGGAAGCGGGATTGATCCTCGTAGAGCGCGGACAACTTCACGCACCGCGCGGGAGACAGAATGTTGGGGAGGACAGCATAACCGGCGGCGTCGAGTGTTTCGCCAACGGCGCCCCAATCGATGGATGATGTGTAATTCCGCGCCATGACCCGATGCTAGGGCCAGGACAGAGCGCGTGTCATTCCGGAACTTGCGCAAAAAAGCGGGACGCCAGGTCTCCCGGCGTCCCGCCCTGCCTCGCGCTCTCTTTGCGAGGCTATTCCCTAGTCGCGACTGGCATCGCGGATGGCGTCTTTGGCGCCGCCCACGGCACTCTCGACCTTGCCCTTCAGCTTGTCGGCCTTGCCTTCGGCCTGAAGCTTCTGGTCGCCGGTTACCTTGCCAGCGGTGTCCTTCACGGCACCCTTGGCCTGGTCGGCCGCGCCTTTGATGCGATCATGATCCATGTTCTCGAATCCTCTTGGAAGTTCGAGAATAGAACGTGAAGCCATCCATCCGGTTCCGTTTTAGCTTTTGTTGCCCGGCGCTTAGCTACCTCCGGGGGGAGCCTGCGTGGGTGCGAGCGAATCCTTGCGCGCGTCGTCGCCATCGCCGGCCTTGGTGCGGAACAGCGTGTCGAACACTTCACGCAGCTTGTCCGTCGCCTGTTTCGAGAACATTCCCGAAACCGCGGAAAGGCCCGCAAATCCATACACGTTCAGCGAAGTCGCGCTGGTGGTGCCGGACAACAATCCGCCGCGCAACGCGAGATAAAACACGAGTGCCAGCGCGCTGCCGATGAACGGCCTCAGGAAGAACCATACCACCCAGCTGTTGGAAGCCTCACGGTTTCCCACGTAATCCGCGAGCGACGTGGCCGCGTGGATGAAGCTGCCCAGTGCGCCAACGCTGAGAACCTGGAAGAGATACCAGGCATCGACGCTCACGCCGTAGTTTCCGAGCCAGCCGAATTGAATCGCATACGATTTCCCGGTGGAGTCATAGCCCGTCCACAACGCGATCTGGATCATCACGAGGCTGCCGTACAGCAGCACGAAATACAGCACCAGAAGCAGAACTGTGATCAGGTGCATGGGGTCGTCATTTTCCGCATCCGGCGCGGCTCCGCTGGAACTCATGTCAATTCCTCCCGGTTATATAAAGTTGGTTCAACCACGCCGCCCGGACCATCCGGGCAAATACGCTTCCTTGAGTTTCCGCCCGAGCGCGTCGCCGAAACCGCGATCGCCTTTGCCGAATTCGTGCGGCAAGACGTTGCGAAGCGGATCGAACGCGGGCCCGAATATTCCGCGAAAAGAATCCACCAGGGATTGCGAAACGCCGGTCTCTCCATTGGGCAGATCGACGACCAGAACCCTGATTTTCTCGTTGGGATTGCGCGTGAGAGCCGCGCGCATGGCGGCGCGCGTGAGGTAATCGTCGCGCGGTATTCGGTAACCCAGGAAAACAAATTCCCCGGCCTGCGCACAGACCTCGACCACATCCTGCCAGACGCAACGTTGCTCGACATAGTTGAAGCGCTTCGAAAAAGTCGGCGGCGTTATGACGGGCGGGCAGTCCAACGGGCCATGCTCGGTCTTGCGATCGATCTGCAGGGGATGTTCCACATCGTAATACGCGACCAGCCGCCGCTGATCGAGGGGAATGCGCGGATCGGATTCGGAGATGAAATAAAGCCCCTCATTGTAGACGCCTTGCGAGACATCGTACCAGTTGATGGAGCCATGAGGCTTCAGGAGGAGGAAATCGTACCGCCCCAACCACGCGCCACGCGTATAGGTGACATCGAAATCCTTTCCGCGCTCGCACATCGCGATATCGATTTCTTCGTCCCAGTTGAAATCGACAACCGCATCCCTGTCGGTTCGCAACATGCGGATGATCGATTCGAGATCCGGCGGCAGGTCGTCGAAGGACGCGCTTATATCCCCGAAATAGGTCCTGGTTGCGGCGGCGATGCGGGAATAGAGCGCGATCATGCGTCCGGCCGCCCGGCTTTTCGTGTCGGACATGAACAAATCCGGCGTTTCGGCGAGGGCATGCGCCACAGAGTAAAAGTCCGCGAGGTCGACGTCGATTCGATGGCCCTCGCGCGCGCGCTTGACGCCATTCGGGATATTGAAGAACTGCTTTAGATAGTCATTCAGATCGCGCAGGAGATCGTTGCAATCCTCGACGCCCTGCATATCGCGCTGAAGGTAATTCTTTCTGCTGGGTTTGCCGGTGTTGTGGAGCCTGGAAATGAGTTCGCCGGGAAGGCCGGCTCCGAGCGGATAGCGGAGTGGCGCCGAAAAGCCCGCGCCCACGAAAAACACACGCGCGATCTTCCGCATACGGCCGCCCCGATTTGCACGACAAATGGAACGCCGCTGGGCGCAAGCGAAATCAACCGCCCTCAAATACCGGGAGAATTAAGGCACACTCCGCAACCGAGGGCAACGGCGGGCCGGAAACAACCTATTTCGGTTGCGGCACGATCCGCAGATAGGGCTTTGGCGCCTTCCAGCCGGCCGGATAGACCTTCTTCGCGTCCTCGTCGCTGACGGAGCCGGAGATGATCACGTCGTCGCCCTGCTTCCAGTTCACCGGCGTCGCCACCTTGTGTTTGGCGGTCAGTTGCAGCGAGTCGATCACGCGCAGCACCTCGTCGAAATTGCGGCCGGTGGTCATGGGATAGACGAGGATCAGCTTGATCTTCTTGTCCGGCCCGATGACGAAGACGTTGCGAACGGTCTGGTTGTCCGCCGCCGTGCGCTTCGCCGGATCGCCGGACGCTTCCGCGGGCAGCATATTGTAGAGCTTCGAGACGTTGTAATCGTCGTCGCCGATCATCGGGAAATTGACGGCCGTGCCTTGCGTCTCCTCGATGTCCTTCGCCCAGCCGGAATGCTTGTCGATGGGATCGACGGAGAGGCCGATGATCTTCACATTGCGCTTGTCGAATTCCGGCTTCATCCGGGCCATGTAGCCGAGCTCGGTGGTGCAGACAGGCGTGAAGTCCTTCGGGTGCGAGAACAGCACCGCCCAATGATCGCCGATCCATTCATGGAAACGGATTTTGCCTTCGGTGGTGTTGGCCTCGAAATCCGGCGCGACGTCGTTGATCCTGAGCGACATGGAAGTCTCCTTGAGAAGAGATGGCATCCCGTTCTATGTCGGGAGGCGGAAGCAGGTTGGCAAGAGCCCGATTTTATAAAGGCTACGTGCCCGAGCGGATGGCTTCGTGGTGGCGTATCACTTCCTGGACGATGAAGGACAGGAATTTCTCCGCGAAATCCGGGTCGAGCTTGGCGGTCTGGGCCAGCCCGCGCAGCCGCGCGATCTGTTGCGCCTCGCGCCCCGGATCGGCGGGTGGCAAGCCGTGGGTCGCTTTGAACTCGCCCACGGCCTTCGTGCATTTGAACCGCTCGGCCAGCAGATGCACCAGCGCGGCATCGATGTTGTCGATTGAGTCGCGCAGGCGCAGCAATTCGTTCGTCGCGTCCGTCATTGCTGATGTTGCTGCTGCTGCGCTTGCGCGGCCTTGATCATCTCCTGGATCTGCTCCTTGGTGAGATGGCCATGCGGCGTGCTGATGCCGCCCTGCGGATTGAGCGCGTTGATGCGGATGCCGTTCATGTCCATGTCGCCCGGCTTCATGTCGGGCGGGCATGCGCCGGCCCATTTGGCGTCGGCGACCATATGCATCGCGTGGCCATCTCCTCCGGCCTGGACGTTCATGTCCATGTGGTAGGACGAGTTGCCCGAGAAGACGATGTTGGCGTGCATCTTCGTCGCCATGCCGTGCATGGTGCAGGATGAGTCCATCGTGCGCGTCGAACCGGAGCCTGCGAATACCGGCTTGCAGGAGGCGTCCATGCCCTGGCGCATCGACATGCCGCGCTCCATCATCTTCGCATCCACGCTGGGATCGACGCACATTTTGCTCGTCATGTTCGCGCCGACCTTCGTCCCGTTGACGGACACGGTGGTGGTCCACAATCCGGCTTTGCGCGCCGGGAAATCGACAGCGAGCGCCGTCGTGGCGGTGGCGGCGGCAAGGACGGCTAAAGCTGCGAAACGGACCTGCATGGCGGATGCCCTCTGAATGGAGCGCCAGCCTAGCCGAGGTGGCGCGCCAGACAAGGCTCCCGCCTCCCGAATTCTTGGCCTAGAATGACACGGGCGAAATGGGGAATTGGCATGGATTACACGGCCGCATTGAAGGACTACGCCTCTTTCGATTTCACGGACGGCAAATGGACCAAGCGGGTCTGGCAGCGCGGCACGGGCCCGGCCGTGATCGTCATCCATGAGATGCCGGGGCTTCATCCCGATGTCATACGCTTCGCCGACCGGGTGGCGGAGGCGGGCATGACCGTCTTCCTGCCCAGCCTGTTCGGCGAGCCGGGCCGGCCGGTGACGGTGGGTTACGCGCTCGGCACCATGTTCAAGACGATCTGTGTCGCGCGCGAATTCAACGTCTGGGCCAATGACAAATCGAGCCCCATCGTCGACTGGCTGCGCGCGCTCGCCCGCAAGGCGCACGCGACCTGCGGCGGCAAGGGCGTAGGCGCCGTCGGCATGTGCTTCACCGGCGGCTACGCGCTGGCGATGATGACGGAGCCCGCCATGGTGGCGCCCGTCCTGTCGCAGCCCTCCAATCCCATCCTGGGCAAGAACAAGCAGTTCAAGACGGACGCCTCGCCCGCCGAAATCAAATGCGCCAAGGACCGCATGGAGAAGGAAGACCTCTCCATGATCGGCCTGCGCTTTTACGAAGACGGTTTCGTGCCGGATGAGCGCTTCGCCATGCTCAAGCAGGAGTTCGGCTCGCGCTTCGAAGCCATCGAGCTCGATCCGAAGGACGCCAGGCCCGGCCCTGGCGGCCGCGCGCACTCGGTGCTCACCATCAACCTGAAAGACGAGCCCGGCTCGCCCACCAAGCTGGCCGAGGAACGCGTGATCCAGTTCTTCAAACAGCGCACGGGAGCGTGAGATGACGCTCGCTATTCCGGTGACATTGGCGACAGCGTCTGTACTGGGCGTGCTTTATGTCGTGCTCAGCGCGGCGGTGACGTCGGAGCGTGGCCGCAGCAAAGTCGGCCTCGGCACAGGCGGCGAGACAAGCGTGGCGCTGGGCACTGAGCACAAGGCGTCGCGCCTTCTGATCGCCGTCCGACGCCATGGGCATTTCGCCGAATATGTGCCGATCTCCCTGATATTGCTGCTTGTTCTGGAACTGAGCGGCGCCCAGCGCATCTGGCTCTATGGGCTGGCCAGTGCGCTGGTGCTGTCGCGGCTGATGATCATGCTGGGCATGGGAATGGCCGCGCCGAACCTGCTCAGGGCCGGCGGCAACACGGTGAACTGGGGCATGATCCTGGCCGCATCCGTCTATGGGCTGGTGTTGATCGTGGGCCACTGGAACGGCTGAACGCGGCTTCTCGTTAAGGAGAGTGTAGGCCATTCGGTTTAACTTTCGACATTCCTTACTCTAGGATTCTGCCCGTGAGGGCTACGAGGTTTGCGATGCGTATTCTGCGGGGACTATTGGGGCTCGTCGTCATTCTGGCGATCGCGGGTGTTGCGCTGTGGATGATGCGCGACAAGGGCCATCCGGCACCGGCCACGAATTTCGGCGCCAATCCCACGTTGCCCGCGCCCGCGCCGCAATCCATCCCCACCATGAACGTCAACTCCGTCGAGCCCTGGCCTGCGGGCGAGACGCCCAAGCCCCTGCCCGGCTTCACGGTCACCGCTTTCGCGAGCGGGCTGGAGCATCCGCGCTGGATCTATGTGCTGCCGAACGGCGACGTGCTGGTGGCCGAAGCGGCCCCGCCCAACGCGGATATCGATTCCGTACCGGGCGCCGTCGAGCATTTCATGAACGTCAGGAACGGCTCCACGCCCCCCAGCGCCAACCGCATCACCCTGCTGCGTGACACCAACGGCGACGGCAAGCCGGATGTACGCACCGTCTTCCGCAGCGGCCTCAACCAGCCCTTCGGCATGCTGCTGTTGAACGGTTACTTCTATGTCGCCAATACCAACGGCGTGGTGCGCTATCCCTACAAGGACGGCGAGACGTCGATCGTGGGACCGGGCCAGAAGATCCTCGACATTCCCGTGGGCCATCACTGGACGCGCAATCTCATCGCCAGTGAAGACGGCAAGAAGATCTATGTCAGCGTCGGCTCCGGCAGCAACATCGCCGACAAGGGCATGGAGATCGAGAAGCGCCGCGCCGACATTCTGGAGATCAATCCGGACGGTACCGGCGAGCGCATCTATGCCGGTGGCTTGCGCAATCCGAACGGCATGGGCTGGGAGCCGGTGACGCACAAGCTTTGGGTCGCGGTGAACGAACGCGATCTCTTGGGCGACGATCTCGTTCCCGACTACATGACCAGCGTGAAGGATGGCGGCTTCTATGGTTGGCCGTGGTCCTATTGGGGCCAGCATGTGGATGAGCGCGTGCAGCCCCAGCGCCCGGACATGGTGGCAAAATCCATC
Source organism: Rhizomicrobium sp. (assembly GCA_036489435.1). GTDB lineage: Bacteria > Pseudomonadota > Alphaproteobacteria > Micropepsales > Micropepsaceae > Rhizomicrobium. Next base: position 16,512 of record DASXFU010000012.1, read on the forward strand.
GCACCCGATTACGCGCTGGGCGCGCACACCGCTTCGCTCGGCCTCACCTTCTATACCGGCGACGGCTTCGGCGATCATTACAAGGGCGGCGTGTTCGTGGGCCAGCACGGCTCTTGGAATCGCGCGCAGATGTCCGGCTACAAGGTGGTGTTCGTGCCGTTCGCCAACGGCATGCCCTCCGGCAAGCCGGAAGACTTCCTCACCGGCTTCGTGCCCGACATCAAGACGGGAGTCGCCCACGGCCGCCCCGTCGGCGTGACAGTCGACAAGACCGGCGCGCTCCTGGTGGCCGACGATGTGGGCAACACGATCTGGCGCGTGACGACGGCGAAGTGAGCATCTAACGCAATCGCGACCGCGCCGTCGGCTCAAGCCGCAGCACGACCGGCTCGCCAATCACTTGCCGCCTCATCCCCATGGGTAGCGACGATGTCTCCCGCGCGAACCAGACGAAGACGTTTTCCCCTTCGCGCACCGGCAACGCAGGGAATGTGTTTGGCGCGGGCTTGGTGACGAGTGCCGCGATGGCGGGTTTGCCGAAGGCCGAGAGGAATGCATCGTCCGCCGGAGTTGTGAGAGTGCAGATCGTGGCGCTGATAGTGCCGCTGCCGCCGGGCGCGGATTTGAAATCCCATTCAGGGCGTGCCGGGCGAAGCAGCAGCACATTGTCGGAATCGATCATCGTGGCGTTGGCGGCTTCGCGGTTGGCTTTCCAGATGGGGCCGCCATAGAAGGCCGCGAGCGATTCCGCTCGCGCCTCCATGGAGGGGAAACCACGCAGCCAGACGAAGCGGTCCGGATCGCCGAGGTCGCGGAAGAGGCCGATGAGCGAGATGCCCACGGCCTCCTGGCTTTCCACGAATTCGCGCTCGAACAGTTCGATCAGCACGTCGCGCTGGCCGGACTTGAGCGTGTATTGGCGCAACTCGATGACGTTGCTCACCGCACCCTCGTCAAATCCATCACCCAGTTGGTTTCCCAGCTCTTGCCGCCATCCGGCGAGAAGGCCTGCTCCCAATGGGCGGATGTCGCCGTGATGCGCGACCAGGTGAAGCGCACGACGATCGGCTTGCCGTTGAACGTGTCGTCGCCCGTGAAGGTGCCGACGCCGTTCTGGAAATTGCCCAGCACCGGCGGCTCGATGCTGTGCGGCTGACGCGCGTCCAGCCACCAGATGGCCCAGGTCTGCGTCTTGGGGTCGTAGCCGCGGATGCCGACCGCGCGATAGGCGCCGGAGGGAATGTCCAGATAGTTCTCATCGAAGGTGCCCTGCCCGCCCATGGTCATTTGCATCTCGGACGTGCCTTCGAAGTCCTGCCATTCGGTGCTGCCGGCCAGTCGCGCTTTCAGGCGGTGGTGGTGGACGCGCCACTTGCCGACGAGAAAATCGAAATCATGGGCGTGATCGGTCTGCGTGGCCATTGTGGGTTCTCCGGAGGTTTGAGCCTGCGCGGCGGGCGTGGCCGCGAGCAGAGCGGTGAGGGCGAGGAAGGCGGTTTTCATGGTGCGAACTCCTTTGTCGTTGCGCGCCATGGTGTAGCCCCCTAAACATGCCATCCAATGTCATGTATTTCGGGTAATCTCGAAAAATGTTGGCGAGCCGGCTTCTTTCCATCCTGATGCTGCTGCAGGCGCGCGGCCGGATGAGCGCGGCGGCGCTGGCGGAGGAGTTCGAAGTCTCCATCCGCACGATCCATCGCGACGTCGATCAGCTCAGCGCGGCGGGGATTCCGATCTATGCCGAGCGCGGCCGCGCCGGCGGCTTCGCGCTGCTCGACGGCTATCGCACCAAGCTGACGGGGCTGACGAAAGCCGAAGCGGAGACGCTGTTCCTCGCGGGCCTGCCCGGTCCTGCCGCCGAACTCGGACTCGCGGACCTTCTATCCACCGCGCAATTGAAGCTGATGGCGGCGCTACCGGCGGGCATGGAGGCGGAGCGCATCGCGCAGCGCTTCCATCTCGATCCCACCGGCTGGTTCCACAATGCCGACCGCTCCGACCTGCTGCCCGAGATTGCCCGCGCGGTCTGGAACGAAAAGTACCTGCGCATCCGCTATCGCAGCAGTGGACAGGTTTATCCGCGCAAGCTCGGCCCCATCGGCCTCGTGCTCAAAGGGGGCGTCTGGTATCTCGTGGCGCAAAGCGGCAAGGCGGTGCGCACCTATCGCTGCTCGCAGATCGCGGAAACGCAGATACTGGACGAGGCTTACGCGCGGCCCAAACATTTCGATCTCGCCGGGCATTGGAGCGATGCCGCGCGCGATTACGAAGCGGGTCTCTTCCGCGAAACAGCCCGCGTACGCCTGTCGCCGCGCGGGCGCTCGCTGCTGGGGCTGCTGGGTCCGCAGGTGGTGGATGCGGCGCAGAAGAGCATGGGCCCGCCGGACCGCGATGGCTGGGTGGAATGCGCCATTCCCATCGAATCCGCGGAGACCGGCTTGCGCGAATTGATGCGGCTGGGCGGGGACGTCGAGGTCCTCGCACCCGCAACCCTGCGCGCCGCGATGGCGGCCATGGCGAGCGGTATCGCCGGGCGGCACAAAAGAAAGCTGTAGGCTACCGGACCCGAACCGGGAGTATCGCGACGGTGGCGAGGGTGACGACCACGACACCCGTGACCCAGACGCCCAGATATCCTCCTGTCATGCCCACCACGATACCGGCGGCAATGGGACCGATTGCTTGCCCAAGGTTGAAACCGAGCTGGGCCACGCCCAAGTCACGGCCGGCACTTTTCGCATCGGGAAGAACATCGATGAACAGGGCCTGGTCGACAGGCAGATAGATGCCATAAGCGAGGCCGGCGATCGCGGCCTGGATGAACAGCGCGGGAAGCGTCGGCGAGACGATCGGAATGAGGAACGACAACGCCAGGAGCAGGGACGCCGCGATGACGAACGGCTTTCGCCGGCCCAGCCAGTCCGAAAGACGCCCCACAAACACAGTCGAGAGGATGCTGAGTGGGGCGGCGGCAAGGTAAAGCTTCGGCGCGAGTGCGGTGGCTTCCGCGACACTCAGCGCCGGATGGATATAGCTCTGCATCATATAGATGCCCAGCGTGGTCGAGACGCTCATGCCAAACGTCAGGAAGACGCGCGCAATCCAGACCCAGCGGAAGTCCCGCGACCGCAGCGCGACGCTAAAACCGAGGAGGAATTCCTTCCAGTTGAACGTCTCTACAACAAGATTCTTCGACGATGTGTCCGGCGCCGCAAACACGAACACGACACACGCCACCGCGACGAAAGCGGCGGCAATGGCGTAGATTGCAAGTCCGAGGTGCCCGAACATCGCGCCGGCGAATACGGCGCCGCCGATCAAACCGAAGAACCCTCCGAAGCCGCCGAGCGAGGATGCGGTGCCCCGGTGTGAGACCTGAACGCGATCCGCGACGGTCGCGTTGACCGGCGCCATGGCGACGTTAATCAACAGCTGCGCGATGGTGTAGAGCAACCCGACCATAAAAACGCTTGGCGCGAAAGACAGCACAGCGAGCGTGGCCGCTCCGGCGAGAGCGCCGAACAGAATCCACGGCGCCCGGCGTCCGAGACGGCTTCGGGTGCGGTCGGAAACCACGCCGATAAGCGGCTGCAGGATCATCGTCACCGCGACGCCGATCGCGGTGACGATCGCGAGCGATGACGCCTTGGACATATTAAAATGATTGAGGATCGCGAGTAGGCGCAGTTGCGCGGCAGTCGCCGTGGCCGCTCCCGCGCTGATCTGCTGCTGCAGAAGCGTGAGGTGCTGGATGTTCACGCCGGCGTCCTGACCGGTGAACCAATGCGCGGTCTCAAGCATCTGAATCTGGTTGGGGATAAGGATGGAGCAACTTCCCCACACCGACGCGATCGCCATGCTGGCCAGCACGAACCCGGTCAGATAGCGGCGGTTTGCGCTCCCGGGTGCGTACTTCCCGGAAACCCCTGGCATCGGGCGCTGGCCGTTATCGATGCTCGCGTCCTGCGACATGGCGTTATTTCCCGGCGTTCGTGTGGCGGTGGCTTGGCATCGCAAATCGGATAGCGCACTCAAAGACTTATACCTGTAGCACCGAATTTCGTTGAAGTTTCGGCGGGAACGGATATTAGTCAGCATAATGAAAGGCTTAAGTCACAAATTCGCCATCGCACCGATGATGGAGTGGACGGACCGGCATTGCCGGGCCCTCCATCGCGGCCTGTCCGCGCGCGCGCTCCTCTATACGGAGATGGTGACGGCCGAGGCGGTGATCCGTGGCGACCGCGAACGGCTGATCGGCTTCGACGCGATGGAGCATCCCGTGGCGCTGCAACTGGGCGGATCGGCACCGGCGCGGCTCGCGGAAGCGGCGAAGATCGGGGCTGCATTCGGCTATGACGAGATCAACCTCAATGTCGGCTGCCCGTCCGACCGCGTGCAATCGGGGCGCTTCGGCGCCTGCCTGATGCGCGAGCCGCAACTGGTGGCGGAGTGCATGGCCGCGATGCGGGCTGTAACGAACGTTCCGGTGACGGTGAAGTGCCGGTTGGGCGTGGACGACCAGGACCCGGAGATTTCGTTGCGCACGATGATCGCGGCCTGCGCGGCCGCCGGCGTGGAGACTTTCGTTGTCCATGCCCGCAAGGCGTGGCTCGACGGGTTGTCGCCGAAAGAGAACCGCGACGTGCCGCCGCTCGACTACGAGCTCGTTTACCGCGTGAAGCGGGAGAATCCGCATCTCACCGTCCTCATCAATGGCGGCATCGATACGCTGGATGCGGCGGAGCGCCATCTGGAGCATGTTGACGGCGTGATGCTGGGCCGCGCCGCCTATCATGCACCCGCGATGCTGGCGGACGTCGACGCCCGCTTCTTCGGCGATGCGCCGGTCGCGCTGGACGGAGCGATGCGCTCCTATCGCGCCTATGTCGCGCGAAAGCTGGAAGAGGGCGTTCCGCTGCATGCGATGACGCGGCATATCCTGGGCCTGTTCAACGGCAAGCCGGGTGCGCGCCAGTTCCGCCGCCATCTGAGCGAGAACGCGACGCGCAAGGATGCGGGCCTCACCGTGTTCGATGCGGCGCTGGCACATTTGAAACCGGCCAGCGAACGCGTCGCCGCCTGATGGCGCTGTTCGCGGGCACATCGCCGGGCGATCTGGCCGTATTGGGCGCGGGGCTGGTGGTCTCTGGCGTCGCCGGCGGATTGGTGGCCGGCATGCTGGGTGTCGGCGGCGGCATCGTCATCGTGCCAATCCTCTATCATGTTCTGGCGCTGATCGGCGTGGATGAAAGCGTGCGCATGCATGTGGCGGTGGGCACCTCGCTCGCCACCATCATCCCGACATCCTTCTCCTCCGTGCGTGCGCACAATGCGAAAGGCGCGGTGGACTGGGATTTGCTGCGCCGCTGGGCCGCGCCGATGGTCGTGGGCGTGCTGATCGGCAGCGCGCTGGCCGGCATCGCGAGTGGCCGCGCATTGTCGCTGGTTTTCGTCTGCGTCGCACTGCCAGTTTCACTGCATCTGGCCTTCGGCGGGGAGGACCGCAGGCTGGCGGATCATCTGCCGGGCGGCATTGGCGGTCTCGCGATTCCCACCTTCATCGGCGGCATCTCCACCATGATGGGCATCGGCGGCGGCACCGTCGGCGTTCCGGCGATGACGTTGTGCGGCGTGCCGATCCATCGCGCGGTGGGAACGGCGTCGGCCTTCGGTGTGCTGATCTCCATTCCCGGAACGATCGGCATGATCGCAAACGGATGGACCGCGCATGGCCTGCCCGCCTGGTCGCTGGGTTACGTGAACCTGTTGGGCTTCCTGCTCATCGCGCCCGCGTCGTTTTTCATGGCGCCAGTGGGCGCGAACCTCGCCCACTCCCTGGACAAGCGGCGACTGCGATTGTTCTTCGCCGCGTTCATCGCCGTCACCGCCGCCCGCATGATCTGGGACGCACTGCTTTAATTGGCGCGCGATCTGACGCGAACCGTCTCCACTTCGCGGGATCGCGCTTCAACCGACGAACCCAGCCGCCTTATGGCTACCGTCGCAGAACGGCTTGTCGCCCGAATGGCCGCAGCGGCAGAGCCATGTTTTCGTCTCGCGCGACACGGTGCGCCCGCTCGCCGCGCAAATCTCCAGCGCGCCTTCCACCATCAGCGGACCATTCTTCTGCGGCGTGACTTTCAGCGGGCCGTCATGCGTCTCGACGGCCGCGGCGTCACGCGTCTCCGGCTCGCCGGTCGCGATAAACTTCCCTTCGGAGTGCGAGTGATCGCAATAGGGTTTGTTCTTCGACAGACCGCAGCGGCACAGCGTGGCGCGGAAGCTGGATGTATCCCCGCCGACGTCAAGTTCGGCGTGAAAAGCCAGCGGCCCGTTCTCCCAGATGCGCGCGGTGTTCACCGTCGGCGGATGTTCCGGCGCGGTGTCACCCACTGGCGTGTAACGCAACGAGCCGGAGGGGCATTTCTCCACCACCGCGATCACCGCCTCGCGCGACGCCGCATCCGGCCTGATCCACGGCCCATCGATATTCGGCACGAACACCGAATTCAGATTGAGCACGCAATAGCGCGAATGGATGCACCGCTTCCCGTCATTGACGACGGTTACGTGCTCGCCGGCATATTCGTCGATGTCGGACATGGGATGCCTCCGTTCGTCTGGAAGCAGCTTAACCGAAGTCAGACACTTCGGTTACCTGTGTTTGGCGGCGCCGTTCAGTGCCGAATTGCCGTGTGCCCGTCAACTGCCTCAGTGCGTGAACCGGAAGCTCGCTTCGAAGCGCCGTACGTCGTCGACTTTCCCGGCCGCCGGATTGACCGGAAGCACGTACATGACTTGATAGAGCTTGCCGTTCACGAAGAAGATGTCGTCTTCGATATTGTTGCTGTCCTTGTCGAGCAGGACCACCTCGCGGCCGGAATGTCCGCCCAGCCTGATATCGTGGTCCGACAGCGTTTGGACGGCGCTGCCCTTGGCGCCGCCCACCGCGCCCTCGATCACCTTGCTAGGATCGGCATCGGGATAGCGGGTCAGGTCGGAAACGATCACGATCATCGCGGTATCGCCGTCATCGATCGTGTATTCCAGCATGTCGACCGTGGTGTTGTCGGAGGTGTTCGGGGTGGACTCGTGGGAGACGGCGGGCGCTCTGGGGAAGTTCACGGAAAACATGCCGTCGGGATCATGAAACAGCAGCCAATGCGGCGCGGCCGAAGCCGCGGTTGCCAGAACAAGAAGCGACAGTCCCGCCAGGAAAATACGCATCGTTCCCCCCACCACAAAGCCCAGGCGATCATACCGCCGCGCGCCAATTGTGCTACCCATCCACGATGCTTATTTCACGGCATGAAGATGTGTGTCACAATATATGACAATCTGGTGATGTGATAATCATGGCGAACCCGATCGCCTTCGAAAAATCCAGGCATTCGAGCGCCTTGCAGCTCGGCCCGGTTCTTGGCCTGCCGGCGATTGAACCGGGCTGGGTCTGGCTGGCCGGCGCCGGCCCGGGCGATCCCGGACTGATCACGGCGCTAGGGCTGCACGCCATCGCCTCGGCAGACGTCATTCTCTACGACGCGCTGGTCAACGAGACACTGCTGGAATTTGCCCGGCCAGGGGCTGAGAAGATCTATGCCGGCAAACGGCGCGGGGTGAAATCGGCCAAGCAGGCGGATATCTCGCGCACGCTCGTCTCGCTCGCCCGCAAAGGCAAGCGCGTGCTGCGGCTGAAGGGCGGCGATCCGTTCGTCTTCGGGCGCGGCGCGGAAGAGGCGCTTACTTTGGCGCGCGCCTCCATCCCCTTCCGCATCGTGCCGGGCATCACGGCCGGCATCGGCGGCCTCGCCTATGCGGGCATCCCGCTGACACATCGCGACACGAACCATGCGGTCACCTTCATCACGGGACACGGCGTGGATGGCGGGTTGCCCGCGCTCGACTGGAGCGCGGTGGCGAAAGGTTCGCCAACCATCGTCTTGTATATGGCACTGGCCCATGCCGATGAGATCGCATGCAAGCTGATCGAAGGCGGCCGCGCGGCGGACGAACCCGCCGCCATCGTCAGCGACGCGAGCTTCGAGCACCAAAACGTCCGCGTGACGACGCTGGCCGAGCTCGGTGAACGCGCGCGGGAAAGCGGCGCACCCGCCATTCTCGTCATCGGCCAGAATGTGCGTCTGCGCGAGGGCCTCGACTGGCTGGGCGCCATGGCGGGACGGTTGCTCGATCCCGATCCGCTGAAGCGCGAACGCTTCGAAGATGCAGGCTAGCGCAAGCTTCCGCAGAACCGCTGGATCCGCCGGCACGCTTCTTCCAGCGCTTCCGTCGAGGTGGCGTAGGAGATGCGGAAGAACGGCGACAGGCCGAACGCCTCGCCATGCACCACGGCCACGCCTTCGGCATCCAGCAGAGCGGCGGCGAAATCGGCGTCCGTCTCGATGACCTTTCCGCCTTCCGTCTTCTTGCCGATCAGCTTGCGGATACCAGGATAGACATAGAACGCGCCTTCGGGCTTGGGGCATTCCAGTCCATGCGCCTGGTTCAGCATCGAGACCACGAGGTCGCGGCGTTCCTCGAATATCTTCTGGAATTTCGGGATGAAATCCTGCGGTCCGTTCAGCGCTTCCACGCTCGCCCATTGCGAGACCGACGACGCCGACGACGCGGATTGAGATTGCAACTTCGACATCGCCTTGATCAGCAACTCCGGCCCCGCGCAATAGCCGATGCGCCAGCCGGTCATCGCATAGGCCTTGGACACGCCATTCATCGTCACCGTGCGCTCATAGAGGCGCGGCTCGACGGCGGCGATGGTCTCGAACTTGAAGCCGCCATAGACGAGATGCTCATACATGTCGTCCGTCAGCACCCAGACCTGCGGATGCTTCATCAGCACATCGGTCAGCGCCTTCAGTTCGTCATGCGTGTAGCAGGCGCCGGTGGGGTTGGAAGGCTGGTTGAAAATCAGCCATTTCGTCTTCGGCGTGATGGCGCGGTCCAGCTCTTCCGCCTTCAGCTTGAAGCCGTCTTCGATATGGGTATCGACGATGACCGGCTTGCCGCCGCCCAAGAGCACGATGTCGGGATAGCTCACCCAATAGGGTGCGGGGATCACCACCTCGTCGCCCGGATTGAGCGTAGCCAGCAGCGCGTTGTAGACGATGGCCTTGCCGCCCGGCGCCACGAAGGTTTGGGCCACGGTATAGTCCAGCCCATTCTCGCGCTTGAACTTCCGCGCGATGGCCTGGCGCAGTTCCGGAATGCCCTCGACGGCGGTGTACTTCGTCTCGCCGCGCTTGATGGCGGCGATGGCGGCGTCCTTGATGTTCTGGGGCGTGTCGTGATCGGGCTCGCCGGCCGCCAGGCCGATGATATCGCGGCCCTGGGCCTTCAGGTCGCGGGCAAGCTGCGACATCGCGATGGTCGGCGAGGGCTGGATGCGGTTCAGCGATTCGGAGAGGAAGCCTTTAGGCAAAGCGGACACGGCACGGCCTTTCGGTAAAACCATCTCGTAACAACTGGGCCACCATCCCCGCAAGACCCGCGATGGCAAGGCTGTCATGCGAGGCTATGATCGCTCTCGCGATTCGGACCGGACAAGCCATGCGCGTCCTTGCGGCCATTCTGCTTACCCTGTGCGTGCTGACGGGCTGTAGCCACCACGCCCAGCCGCCCACCGGGCGCTGGGAAGGCACGCTCGAAACCGAGAACACGATGATCGCCGCCCGCCTCGAGATCGATGCCAAAGGCAACATCTATGTCAGCGCGCCGGATGCCGAGAATTTCACCGACACGGAGGATGCCCGCGCCGCCATCCGCCACAACCTCGCGCAAGGGCTGACGGCGGGCTGGGGCGACGTGCAGCCGCGCGCTTTCGAATTCGATGGCCAAGTCTTCCGCAAACCCGGAGGCGTCGCGCCGCAGATCGAGTGGGACTCGAGTTCCAACAACATGGTCCTCATCGTCTACCTCGGCATGCGCAACGGCATCCGCGTGCCGCTGCATCCGGTGAAGGACTTCAGCGACAGTCCTTGGCCGCAGTAGGAAGAAGTGGACTCACACAGAGCCACAGAGACACAGAGGAAAAGTAAGAAGTTGAATCACGCGGAGCCGCGGAGGAGCAGGTGTTAGATAGCGCGCGTCGCGCATTCTTTCTCAATTCGTCACGGCCGCCCTCGTGGCGGCCACCCAGTCCCTCCCTGCCAAACGGTGTTAATGGGTGGCCGGGACAAGCCCGGCCATGACGATTGGAGGTGGCGGAGCTTAAAGCTCGCTATTCAACACCTGCGCTCCGCGTCTCCGCGTGATTCAACTTCCTTACTTTTCCTCTGTGTCTCTGTGGCTCTGTGTGAATCAAAATTTCTCGAAGCCGAAATACGCCGCCCCCACCAGAAACAAAAACGACACCGCGTGATTCCATTTCAGCGGTTCGCCAAGCCAGGTGACGGAGAAAATTGCGAAGACGATCAGCGTGATCACCTCCTGCATCGTCTTGAGCTGGGCCGTGGAATAGACAGTGTGGCCGATGCGGTTGGCGGGAACCGCGAAGCAATATTCGAAGAAGGCGATGGCCCAGCTCACGGGCACCACGATCCAAAGCGCAACGCCTGGGTAACGCAGCTGGCCGTACCAGGCGAAGGTCATGAACACATTGGAGATGCAAAGCAGCAGGATGGGCGCGATGAAAGGCCAAGCCATGTCGTCACCTCACGTCGAAGTGAAAGAGAGAGAAACGGGCGCCAACACGCAAGGCCCGGAAGACACTCGCATATTGCCCTTTTGCCCAACGGGCGCGCCAGACTGGGACAGGGCCTTTTCCGTAGACGGAGTCCCGGGCTGGTGAGAGACTCTCTTGGGATGACGAACAGGAGCATGGCATGAAGATTCGGGGACTTCTTCTGACAGCAGCGATGACGGCCGGCGCGGCCCTGATGGGCTCGCAAGCCAATGCGGCCATCACCGTATTGGGTCAGTCTCTCGCGCACAATTGCTACGAGGCGGCCGAGTTCGGCGGCGATCCCGGGCAAGGCATCGCCACCTGCACCTACGCACTGGCCGGCACCATGCCGACAGCGGATCGCGCCGCGACTTACGTCAACCGCGGCATCCTCAAGGCGCACGCCAGCGATCCGGAAGGCGCACTGGACGATTACAATCACGGCCTGAGGCTGAATGACGGTCTCGGCGAAGGTTACGTCGATCGCGGCGCGACATTGATCGTGCTGAAGCGCTACCAGGACGCGCTCAACGACATCAACAAGGGCATCGGCATCGGCGCCAAGCGGCCGGAGATCGCCTATTACGATCGCGCCATCGTCGACGAGGCGCTGGGCGACATTCGCGGCGCCTATCTCGATTACCGCAAGGCGGTCGAGCTCGCGCCGGATTTCAATCTCGCCAGCGAACAGCTCGCGCGCTTCCGCGTCATCAAGAAGCCCACCAACGGTACGTGATTTCCCACTCTTGTTCGCGCACGTAACCTGCATTCGCGGGTTACGTGCGTGTGCCCATTTTTCGGGCCCGGTTTGTTTGCAAATCCGGCTGTGACCGAAGAATTTGGTCGCGAACTCCGCGCCCACGGGCTGCGGCGACAATTCGATACAACTTACATATAGGCGTCCGCGCTGGTGGCGGTTATTTCTTTCTCGTCGGCGTCCGGACGGCCAAGCGAAGCGCGCAAACGCCAAATCCGGGCGAGAATCAGACAAGAAATTCCGGCGCGTGACTGTTGCGCCAAGCTACCGTGTCCATGCCCATATCGGCGCTCCATCAAGGGTGTGGTCGCGTGGGCGGCCGAAGCGGTTTCCGGACCCCGAACCGGATCCAGCCTTCGGCCGCCCAACCTACTTCCAGAAAATGTCCTGATAACAAGGAGTTCATGCGATTCCTGCCGCTCTTGGCCGCGCCCCTTCGCCCGCCGCTATTGGGCATGGCTCGCCAGAGCGCATGGGTGGCATGATGTCCCCATTCGATTATTCCTTCCGCTCTTGCGCACGGCGCAATTGCGTTTACATGTGCATCTGCGAGCGGGATGCGCCGGCCGCCCCTGGCGGCGCGCCCTTATCCATGGCCAAGCGAGTAACTCCATGAAATTGCTTCTTCAGTCGGCGTCAATGGCGGTGCTGGTCCTTACGGCGGCGGGCTGCGCGACGCAGGTGCCCCAAGCGATCCAGACCCAGAACCTCCCCTCCAACTTCACCGGCCCGGTTGTGGCCGGCACCGATGTTTGGCCGAAGGCGGATTGGTGGCAGGGTTTCGGCAGCGACGAGATGTCGAGCCTGATCGTGCAGGCCCGCTCCGACAATCTGGATATCGCGGCCGCCATCGCCCGCGTCCGGCAGGCCAAGGCCAATGTCCGCATCGCCGGCTCCGCGCTCTGGCCGACGCTGAACGCACAAGGCACCGCGACGCGCGCGCGCAACGGCTCCAGCACCGTGACGATCCCGGCCGGTGGCGGCGGCAGCACCACGCTGACGACGCCCGCTTCGACCGGCAATGAATTCGATGTCGGCCTGCAGGCGAGCTACGAGCTCGACGTGTTCGGCAAGAACCGCGACACGCTGACGGCCGAGGACGAAGCGCTGAAGTCTTCGCGCTACTCCATGCAGAGCGTGGCGCTGACCACCACGGCCACGGTCGCCACCACCTATCTCGACGTGCTGGCGCTGCGCGAACGTATCTCCATCGCCCAGCAGAACATCGACGCGGCGAACCGCATTCTCGTCATCACCAAGGCGAAGGTGCAGAACGGCGTGTCCTCGCGCCTCGATCTCGCGCAGCAGGAAGCCCAGGTCGCAGGTCAGGAAGCCCAAATCCCCGCGCTGCAGGAACAGGAACGCGAGGCCGTGTTCGCGCTCGCCATCCTGCTCGGCCGCATGCCGGAAGGCTTCGACGTCAAGGGCCAGACCCTCGACGCGATCAAGTCGCCGCTGGTGGCGCCCGGCCTGCCCTCGCAGCTTCTGCTTCGCCGTCCGGATGTGGCGCTGGCGGAAGCCAACCTCGCCTCGGCGCACGGCAACGTGGACGCGGCGCGCGCCAATTTCTTCCCGGCCATCGGGCTTAGCGGCTCGGCCGGCTATGCCAACAACATGATCAAGAGCCTGATCAACCCGGGCAACTTCGCCTGGAGTGTCGGCGCTTCGCTGTTGCAGACGATCTTCGACGGCGGTCTCAAGAACGGCCAGTACGACCTCGCCAAGGCGCAGCAGCAGGAGCTCGTCGCCGATTACCGCAAGGCCGTGATCAGCGCCTTCTCCGATGTCGAGACTTCGCTGAACCAGGTGGCGCATCTGGCGCAGCAGGAAGATTATCTGACGCAGGAAGTGAACGCGGCGTCGGAAGCCTTCCGCATTTCCGAGATCCAGTATCGCGAAGGCGTCGCCGATCTTTTGGCGGTGCTGCAATCGCAGCAGACGCTGTTCACCGCGCAGGACACACTGATCCAGATCAAGCTCGCCCGCATCCAGGCCGATGTCGGTCTCTACAAGGCGCTGGGCGGCGGCTGGTCGGAAGCCGAAGTGCAGCAGACGCAGATCATCCCCACGGCCACGACACCGGTCCCAGCGCCCACCGCGGCACCGGCCATCGAGTCCAAGCCGGAACAGCCGGTGCCGCAGACGCCCGGTCCGAGCGAAATCCAGCAGGGCGATGCCCCCACGCAAGCGCCGCCGACGAAGCATCACAAGAAGTAGGCTTCAGCTCACGCACCCAGCGCGGACGGCGTGAGGTCCGCGAAAGACGCGGCACCCGCCGCGATCGCGGCGATGCGCGCCGGTGCGCGGACGAGCACATGCGCGGCGTAGAACTCCGCCAGCGCCCGGCGCGTCTTGGCGTAATCCGCATCGGCGCCGGTGGCCAGCACGCTCTTCGCATGCATCCAGCCGCCAACCACATCGCCCGCTAGCGCGAGGAACGGCGTCGCGGCGGCCAGCGCATCCGGCGTGCCCTTGCGTGCCGTCAGGATATCGACCGCGCCTTGCAGGGACTGCACGCCCTGATCGAATGTGGCCGCGAACATGGCGAGTTCGCTGCGCGACTGCATCTGCGCCACCGTTTCGCGCATCTCCGCGATCAGCGCCGGCATCGCGGGCAGTTTGCGGCCGATGAGATCCATCGCCTGGATTCCGTTGGTGCCCTCATAGATCGGCGCGATGCGCGCGTCGCGATAATGTTGCGCGGCGCCAGTTTCCTCGATGAAGCCCATGCCGCCGTGGATTTGCACGCCGAGCGACGCCACCTCCACGCCCACATCCGTCGACCAGCCCTTGGCGATCGGCACCAGCAATTCTTCCCTGAGCTTCGCCGCTTCGCGCGCGGATGCGTCGGCCGCGTAATCCGCGAGATCGGCGGCCACCGCGGTGGAGAGACAGATCGCCCGCGCCGCCTCGATCTTGCACTTCATCAGCATCAGCATGCCGCGCACATCCGGCAGATCGAACAGCCGCGCGGGATAATCGCTGGCCCAGGGCGAACGGCCCTGCCTGCGCTCCAGCGAGAAAGCGAGAGCCTGCTGATAGGCGCGTTCCGCGATGCCAACGCCCTGCATGCCGACATTGACGCGCGCCGCGTTCATCATCGTGAACATCTGCGGCAGCCCTTGCCCCTCGACGCCAACCAGCTCGGCGGAGGCGTCCTCATAGGCCATCACGCAAGTCGGCGAGGCATGGATGCCCAGCTTGTGCTCGATGGAGATGGCGCGCAGCGCATTGGCGGCACCGGGCTTGCCGTTCTCGTCCACGAGAAATTTCGGCGCGAGGAAGAGCGAGATGCCCTTCACGCCGGCCGGCGCGTTCGGCAGGCGCGCGAGCACGAGATGGACGATGTTGTCCGCCGCGTCGTGATCGCCCCAGGTGATGAAAATCTTTTGGCCGTTGAGCTTGTAACCACCGTTACCATTCGGCTCGGCGCGCGTTCGCACCAGCGCGAGGTCGGAGCCGGATTGCGCCTCCGTCAAATTCATCGTGCCGGTCCAGCGCCCCGAAACGAGCTCAGGCAAATAGATCGCCTTCTGCCGTTCGTTGCCATGCGCGTCGAGGCAATGCACGGCGGCTTCCGTCAGCGTGGGGCAAAGGCCGAAGCTCATATTCGCGGCGTGCACGAACTCGAACGCGGCCAGCGCCACGGCGCGCGGCAATCCCGCGCCGCCATGTTCCGGATCGGCGGCCAGGCAGTTCCAGCCATCGGCGGCATAGCGCCGATAGGCATCCGCGAAGCCCGCCGCCGCGAAGACGCGCCCGTTCTCGAAGCGCGCTCCCTCCACATCGCCCGGCCGGTTGAGCGGCGCCAGCACGCCTTCCGCAAAGCGTCCCGCGCCTTCCAGCACCTCGGCCGTGCCGGCCTTGTCGCTGCCCGCGAAACGCTCCAGCTCCGCCACGCGGCCGAAGCCCGCCACTTCGTAGAGCGCGAAAGTGAGGTCGCGCACCGGCGCCCGGTAAGTCATGGCGTCCGTCCCATCCTGAATCGTGCTAAGCTTACGCCATTCTACAGTGGGAGGATCAACATGAAGACGTTTGTAATTGCAGCCGCAATGCTTCTCATCCCGGCCGCCGCGTGGGCCGACCTCGCCGGCGAGGTCGTGACAGCGGCACAACATGCAGACTATGCCGCCAGCGCGACAGATATCGCCACCGTTCATGCGCATCTGCATCACACCCTAAATTGCCTCGTAGGGCCGGGTGGCGATGGCTTCGATGCCAAGGAGATCAACCCCTGTGCAGGCAGCGGCAAGGGTGCGATCCCGGACGCGGCCAACGACGCGGCCAAGCTTAAGGTACTCAAATCGGCGGCAACCAATGCCCAGGTCGGCATCCGGGAGAACAACCTCTTCACGGCACAGCAGGTCGGGGCCCATATCGCCAAAAAGCTCAAGGGTCTCCACTAGACCGCCTGAAGCCTTGGCCGTCGCGAATACTTCAAAGTCCCACCCCCGCCTTGCGGAGGGCGAGAGGTTCTGGGCATGATTGGGGCAAGCGCGCTCAGGTCCTGGCGCCGGCAGGATCAGCAAGCTCACTTGGCATACCGGCAGGCATTTAGGCATGGCAAATTTCGATAGCGGTTCTCGCTCCCTCGCCCAGGCTTCGGTGAAGGGCACGGTCAAATGGTTCAACTCCACCAAAGGCTACGGCTTCATCACCCTGGAAACGGGCGGCGATGCGTTCTGCCATGCCTCCGCGTTGCAGGCGTTGGGAGAGCCCAACGTGGCGCCAGGATCCACGGTCGTTTGCGACCTGCAGGATTCTCCGCGCGGTCTGCAAGTCGTGGCGGTGCATAGCATCGACACGTCGACGGCGGAGGCCACGCCCAGTCGCGGCGGCGGCCCGCGCGGCGGTGGAGATCGTTTCGGCGGCGGTGGCGGCGACCGGTTCGGCGGCGGCGGCGATCGCTTCGGTGGAGGCGACCGCTTTGGCGGTGGCGACAGATTCGGCGGTGGTGACCGCTTTGGCGGCGGCGGTGGACGTGGTGGCGATCGTTTCGGCGGTGGCGACCGGTTCGGCGGCGGTGACCGTTTCGGCGGCGGCGGGCGCGGTGGCGATCGCTTCGGCGGCAGCGAGCGCGATTCCGGCCCCACGGGCCCGATGGTCGAAGGCAAAGTGAAGTTCTTCAACGACCAGAAGGGCTTTGGCTTCGTGATGCCCGACAATGGCGGCGGCGACGTCTATGTCCATGCGAGCGCCTTGCGCCGGTCCGGTCTGGCCGTGCTCGCGCCCGAGCAGCGCATCCGCTACTCGACGCGCCAAGGCCAGAAAGGCGTCGAAGTCGACCGCGTCGAAGTGATCTGAAGCCGGCTGCGCCTTCCCGTTCGGGGGAGGCGCTTAACCAAACTAGTTTTACCCCTGCGCGGCTGTGCAAGGCAGGTCTGCGCCGTTTGCCGGGCTTACAGGGTTGAAACCCTACGATGCGCACCTATATAGGGTCGATCTATATCGTACCAATATAGGGCTGCCCCGGCTGGGGCTGTAGGGGCATGGACGTACGCACCATTTGTCTGGGTATCCTGACTCGCGGGCCGGCCACCGGCTACGAGATCAAGAAGCTGTTCGAAGAGGACGGCTACCAGCATTTCGTCGAGGCGAGCTTCGGGTCGATCTATCCCGCCTTGAGCCGGCTGACCGACGAAGGTCTCGTGTCCGTCCGTGAGGAGGCGCAGGAGAAGCGCCCCGACCGCAAGGTCTATTCCATCACCGCCGCCGGCCGCACCGCCTTCCTGGGCGCGCTGTTGAAGCCGCTGCCCGAGGACCGCCACCGCTCGCCCTTCGCCTTCGCGATGCTGTTCGCGCATCTGCTGCCGGAAGAGCGCGTCGCCCGAATGATCGATACCTACATCGCCCAATGTGAAGACCTGCGCGCCCATATCGGGGGACATGAGCCGCAGACGCCTGGCGAACGCTTCGTGATGGGCCTCGGCCAGACGATCTACGCCAGCATGCTCGACTACATCCGCGCCAATCGCGCGGACGTCGAGTGCCGGGGAGCCCAAGCCGCGGAATAGGCCCCGCGACCACCGTGAGTTCAGAGAGAGCGCCATGACGAACTTCGACAATTCCAATCCCGAGCCGAGCTGGGCCGATCGCTATCTGCCCGGCTTCCTCATGCGGATGAAACCCGGCTATCGCTGGGCGGTGATCATCACGTCGGTGGTCGTCATCTGGCTCGCCTCCGGCATGCTGGGCGCCAAGCACCAGACCGCGGCCGTTGCCAAGACCTCCGACATCCCCAGCGTGCAGGTGATGACGCTGGACGCGCAGCGCCGCGACGCCACGCTTGTGTTGCGCGGCCGCACAGAGGCGCTGCATGCGGTGGACGTGCGCGCCGAGGTGGACGGCATGGTCAAGGCCATCCATTTCGACAAGGGCGAGAAGGTGAAAGCCGGCGACGTGCTCTGCGAGCTGAAGGTCAACGACCGCGGCGCCAGGCTCGACATGTCGCGCGCCCTCGTCTCACAGCGCCAGAAAGAGTTCGAAGCCGCCTCCACGCTGGCGCGCCAGGGCTATGTCGCCGAGACCCAGGCCAAGCAGGCCAATGCGGCGCTCGAGGCCGCCCAGGCCGACCAGCGCACGCAAGAGATCGCGCTTTCCAACATCAACATCCGCGCGCCCTTCGACGGCATCGTGGACGACCGCTATGTCAACGAAGGCGATTACATGCGCATCGGCGACAAATGCGAGATGGTGATCGCGCCCGAGCCGTTCCTGGCCGTGGGCACCGTGTCGGAACATGACATAGCGGGCCTCAAGGTCGGCGATCCGGCCTCGGCCACGCTCGTCACCGGACAGACGGTGGAGGGCAAGATCCGCTTCATCGCCCAGCGCGCCGATGCCTCCACCCGCACCTTCCTGATCGAGGTGGAACTGCCCAATCCCGACGCCAAGCTGCGGGACGGCGTGTCGGCCGACATCCACATCCCCGTGCGCCAGGTGATGGCGCAGAAGATCTCGCCCGGCATTCTCGTGCTGGCCGACAACGGCGCTTATGGCGTGCGCATCGTGGAGCACGACATCGTTCGCTTCCTGCCGGTGCAGATCGTCTCCGACGGTCCCGACGGCATGTGGGTGAGCGGCCTGCCCGACCGCGTGACGGTGATCACGGTGGGCCAGCAATTCGTGACCGAGGGCTCGAAAGTCGTGCCCGTGCAAACCGGAGCGCGCGGATGAACCGCATCGTCGACTGGGCCGTCAACAACACCCGTGTCGTCCTCGGACTGTTCGCGGTGGTGCTCATCGCGGGCATCGGCGCGTTCATCGCCATCCCCAAGGAAGCCCAGCCGGACATACCGATCCCGGTGATCCTGGTCGAAGTGCCCTATCCCGGCATTAGCCCGGAAGATAGCGAACGTCTGCTCGTCAAGCCGATGGAGACCTATCTGCGCTCCGTCCAGGGCCTGAAGGAGATCACCGCCCGCGCCTATCAGGACGTGGCCGTGATCATCATGGAATTCGACGTCTCGTTCGACAAGAACAAGGCGCTGGAGGACGTGCGCGCCCAGGTGGAGACCGCGCGCGCCGAACTGCCCGCGGATTCCAAGCAGCCCATCGTCGAGGAATTCAACACCAGCCTGCAGCCCGTGATCACGGTGGCGCTCTCCGGCGATGCGCCGGAACGCACCCTGCTGACCATGGCGCGCACCTTGCGCGACGACCTGAAGCAAATCCCCAGCGTGCTCGACGTCGACATCGGCGGCGACCGGCAGGAGCAGCTCGAGATCGTGATCGATCCGGCGAAGCTGGAGACCTACGGCATCACCCAGACCGAGATGTTCAACGCGATCAACAACAACAACCGGCTGATCGCGGCGGGCTCCATCGACACCGGCCACGGCAATTTCGCGGTGAAAGTTCCGGGCGTGATCCAGACGGCGAAGGACGCGCTGTCGCTACCCATACGCTCCACCGCCGACGCCACCATCACGCTTTCCGACGTGGCGGACGTGCATCGCGGATTCTATGACCCCACCCAATTCGTGATGGTGAACGGCAAACGCGCCATCACGCTCGACGTGACCAAGCGCATCGGCGCCAACATCATCCAGACCAACGAGGCGGTGAAGGCGCTGATCGAGAAGGCGTCCAAGACCTGGCCCAACAGCATCAAGGCGACCTATCTGTTCGACCAGTCGACGGACATCGCCCAGCAGCTGGGCTCGCTGTCGGATTCCATCTTCCTCGCCATCGTGCTCGTCATGATCATCATCGTGGCGGCCTTGGGATTGCGCGCGGGCCTTCTGGTCGGCATCGCCATCCCGACCTCGTTCCTCATGGCCTTCATGATCATCAACGGCATCAACATGGCGTTGAACGAGATGATCATGTTCGCGATGCTGCTCGCGGTCGGCATCCTGGTCGACGGCGCGATCATCGTGGTGGAATATGCCGACCGGAAGATGGCGGAGGGCCACGCGCCCAAGCTCGCCTTCGCGGAAGCGGCGCAGCGCATGTTCTGGCCCGTGGTCTCGGCCACGCTCACCATGATCGGCGCCTTCCTGCCGATGCTGCTGTGGCCGGGCGTTTCCGGCAAGTTCATGAGCTACTTCCCCATCACGCTCATCATCGTGCTGTTTTCCTCCATGGTGGTGGCGCTGATCTTCCTGCCGGTGATGGGCGGATTGTTCCGCAAGCCTCCGCCGCGCGACCTGGACCAGGAGCGCGCCATCGAAGCCTCCGAGACCGGCGACTGGCGCACCATCGGCGGCATCACGGGCTGGTACGCCCATATCGCCGAATGGCTGACGCGCCATCCCTTCCGCGTGATGTTCGGCGCGCTCGCCACCGTCGTGGTGGTGATCTTCCTCTTCGTCGTGGACAATCACGGCACGACCTTCTTCGTCGATACCGATCCGGATTTCTTCAGCGTGCTGGTTTCCGCGCGCGGCAATCTTTCGGCGGCCGAGAAGCGCAACATCGTGATGGATGTGGAGCACCGCATCGCCAATATCGCGGGCATCAAATCGCTCTACGCCTCATCCGGCGGCAACAGCTCCAACCTCAACAGCCAGGGCGGCACGCCGGTCGACAATATCGGCCACATCTCCATCGAGCTGAAAGACTATACCGAGCGCCGCAAGGGCCTGGTGATCAAGGACGACATCCAGCACGCCACCGCCAACATCCCGGGCGTGCATGTGGAAGTGCGCCTGCCGCAGAACGGGCCGCCGACCGGCAAGGACGTGATGATCGACGTCTCCGGCGACGATTACACAGCGCTCGCCAACGTCACCGGCCTCATCGCCAAGCACATGAACGCCCAGCCCGAGCTGCGCGACGTGGAAGATACGCGCCCGCTGCCCGGCATCGAATGGGATCTGCAGATCGACCGCGACGTGGCCAGCCGCTTCGGCGCCAACGTGCAATCCATCGGCACGGCGATGCAGCTCGTCACCGACGGCATCTTCGTGGGCGACTACCGCCCCGACGATTCCGACGCGCAGGTCGACATCCGCGTGCGCTACCCCAGCATGTCGCGCGGCATCCACGCGCTGGACGACGTGCGCGTGGCGACCGCCAACGGCATGGTGCCGGCGTCCACCTTCGTGAAGGTGGTGCCTGCGCAGCAGGTCAACTCCATCGAGCGGGTGAACGGCCACCGCGTTTATCACGTGCGCGCCAACATGAAGACGAAATGCGCGCCAGGCGTGATCAAGGATTGCGTCGCCACGCCGGTTCTGCCCAGCGCCGAAGTCGACAAGCTCAAGACCTGGCTCGCCACGCAGACCCTTCCGTCCACTGTCCACGTCGCCTTCCGCGGCGGTCAGGAGCAGCAGGACGAGTCCATGGCGTTCCTGCGCGTCGCGGGGTTGATGGCGCTGTTCCTGATCGGCATCGTGCTGCTGGCGCTGTTCAACAGCTTCTATCACACCATCCTGATCCTGGTGGCGGTGATCCTGGCCATGATCGGCGCGCTGTTCGGCATGGTGGTGATGGGGCAGCCCTTCTCGGTGATCATGACGGGCACCGGAATGCTGGCCTTGGCCGGCATCGTGGTGAACCACAACATCGTGCTGATCGATACCTTCCACCGATTGCGCGACAGCGGCATGGATCCCATCGAGGCCGTGATCCGATCCAGTGCGCAGCGTCTGCGCCCGGTGTTCCTCACCACCATCACGGCCATCGGCGGCTTATTTCCCATGATGCTGGCGATCGAGATCGACTTCTTCTCGCGCACCGTCACGGTCGGCAGCCCGAACGCGATGATGTGGGTGCAGCTTTCCACGGCCATCGTGTTCGGCCTGGGCTTCTCCAAGCTGATCACTCTGGGCCTGCAGCCGGCGATGCTGGCGATGCCCTATGTGATCCGCAAGAAGTGGCGGTCCGTGCGGCAGAGCCGGAACGGTGGCGCCAGCGCCGTCGTGATGCCCAAGGCCGACGAGCCGCCTTACGATCAGGCCGCGGAGTAATTTATTCTACGGTGACCCGCGCGATGCCGGGCTGTACGTCGGGGTCGTTCTCGACCTCTTGCAACTTCTCGCGGGCGGCGGCGGCTTCCTTCTGCTTGTTCCACATCGAGGCGTAAGGGCCGCCCTGCGTGACGAGATCGGCATGGCGGCCGCGCTCGACGATCTGGCCGTGATCCAGCACCAATATCTCATCCGCATCCACCACCGTCGACAGCCGATGCGCGATGACAAGCGTGGTGCGGTTGCGGGAAACCTCCGCCAGCGCGCTCTGGATTTCCCGCTCTGTATGGGTATCGAGCGCGGAGGTCGCCTCGTCCAAAAGCAGGATCGGCGGGTTCTTCAGGATGGTGCGGGCGATGGCGACGCGCTGCTTCTCACCGCCGGAAAGCTTCAGCCCGCGCTCGCCCACCATCGCGTCATAGCCCAGCGGCAAATCGCCGATGAACTTGTCGATCTGCGCCATCCGCGCCGCGTCCTTGATCTCGTGCTCATTCGCGCCGATGCGGCCGTAGGCGATGTTGTAACGGATGGTATCGTTGAACAGCACGGTATCCTGCGGAACGATGCCGATGCGGGCGCGCAAGCTCGCTTGCGTCACGTCGCGGATGTCCTGGCCGTCGATCGTCACGCTGCCGCTCTTGATGTCGTAGAAGCGATACAGGATGCGGCTGATGGTGGACTTGCCGGCGCCGGATGGCCCCACCACCGCCGTCGTCTTGCCGGCCGGCACGGTGAAGCTGACGCCCTTGAGCACGATGCGCTCCGGATCGTAGGCGAAGATCACATTGTCGAAGACGATCGCGCCCCCCGAGACGGCGAGATCTGTCGCGCCCGGCTTGTCCTGCACTTCCTGCGGCTGGTGCAGCAGGCGGAACATCGCGTCCATGTCCACCAGCGCCTGCACGATCTCGCGATAGACGGTGCCAAGCAGGTTCAGCGGCAGATAGAGCTGCATCAGGATGGCGTTCGCCATCACGAAATCGCCGACCGAGAAACGCCCCGAGCGGATGCCCAAAGCTGTCAAGAGGATCACGCCGCCCATGCCCAGCGAGACGATGATCGCCTGCCCCGTGTTGAGCAGCGACAGCGAGAGCTGTGCCTGGATCGAGGCGCGGGAATATTTCAGCATCGACTGGTCGAAGCGCCGCGTCTCATGCGCCTCGGCGTTGAAATATTTCACCGTCTCGTAATTGAGCAGGCTGTCCACCGCCTTGGTGTTGGCGTCCTGGTCGCTCTCGTTCATCTCGCGCCGGAAGCGGATGCGCCAGCGCGTGATGGCGAAGGTGAACCAGATATAGGCGCCGACCATGGCGATGGTTACCGCCGTCACCTGCCAATCCAGCCGCACCACGAGGATGATGCTGAACAGAAGAAGCTGGAACAGCGTTGGGAAAATATTGAACACGGCGAAGGAGAGCAGCGTGTCGATGCCCTTGGTGCCGCGCTCGATGACGCGGCTGAGCCCGCCCGTCTTGCGATCGAGATGGAAGCGCAGCGACAGCGTATGCACATGCGCGAAGGTGGAGACGCCGACCTGGCGCACCGCTTCGTACTGCACCTTCGCGAAGATGCCGTCGCGAAGCTGGGCGAAGGCCTGCATCAGGATGCGGGCGGCGACGTAGCCCGCCGTCAACCCGATCACCATGCCGATGGCGATGTTGCCCGCGGGCTTGTGCGCCAGCAGGTTGGTGATGGAGCCCATCAGCACCGGGAACGCCGTCGTCGCCAGAATGGCGAGCAACAGGCAGAACATCGCGAGCACCACGCGCCAGCGCAGGTCCGGCCGCCCCTTGGGCCACAGATAGGGCAGCAGCGTCCACAGCGGGCGCAGGGAGGGCGCGCCGTCGCCGTCTTCGGTCAGGATTCGCGCCATCGCTCAGTTTCCCATATTGGCGCCGCCGAAAGCCAGGAACCCGGCCAGCAGCGCGAGGGCGGCGACGATGCTAAAGATGACCAGCGGACGGGACAAACAAACCTCATAAAAGTTTGGAAGAATCTGTTTAGGAACAGGCGGGCGACATGGCAACAGTTAAAGCCCAAACCCACGAGGCCCAAATGGATACGCCCAGCAAGGCCATCTGCGTTTTCTGCGCTTCCTCGCACGGCGCCGATCCCGCTTTCACCGACGCGGCGCGCGCGCTGGGCCGTCTCATCGCGGAACAGGGTTACGCCATGGTGTTCGGCGGCGGCAATATCGGCTTGATGGGCGAGACGGCGCGGGCCGCCCGCGAGGCTGGAACGTCCGTTACAGGCATACTGCCCGAATTCCTCCGCCACCTCGAACCGCCGCTGCGCAAGGCGGAGGAGTTGGTGCTGGTTCCCGATCTCTATGTTCGCAAGCGCGAGATGATTGCGCGGGCCGGTGCCTTCGTCATCCTGCCGGGCGGCCCGGGCACGATGGACGAGTTCTTCGAGGTGGTCACCTCCGCCCAGCTCGGCCAGCACGACAAGCCCATCGTGCTCGTCAATCTCGGCGGCTTCTTCGACGTGTTGGAAAGCCTGATGCTGCACATGATCGAAGCCGGCTTCGCGCAGGACAGCGTGCTGCGGCTCTACCACACCGTCGCCACACCGGAAGACGCGATCAAGTTGCTGGGCAAGCTGCTCAAGCCTTAACCGCGCGCGCAAAGCGGCCCTCCATCGCCACGAAGAGGAGCGCGATCCAGATGATCCCGAACGAGATACCGTCGATCATCGTGAAGCGCTCGCCGAAGCCGAAGATGGCGAGCACCAGCGTGATCGAGGGCGAGAGATATTGCAGGAAACCCAATGTCGACAGCCTTATCCGGCGCGCCCCGGCCGCGAACATGGCGAGCGGCAAAGCAGTGAGCGGCCCGCCGAAGATGAGCAGCGCATCCTTCACCCAATCGCTTGAGGGAAACGCGCCGGTGCCTTGCGCATGCCAGAACAAGGTGAGGCCGAGCGTGACGGGAAACAGGATCCAGGTCTCGATAGTGAGGCCGTCCAGCGAATCCACCGGCGTCAGCTTGCGGAAATAGCCATAGAACCCGAACGACAGCGCCAGGCACGGCGCGATCCAGGGGAAATGGCCGAGGCCGACCGCCTTCACCGCCACGGCCACCGTCGCCAGCGCCACCGCCGCCAGCCGCAAGCGCGACATGTGCTCGCCGAACAGCAGCACGCCCAGCACGATGGAGATCAGCGGGTTGATGTAATAGCCGAGGCTCGCCTCCACGAGTTGGTGCGTCGCCACGCAATAGATGTAGAGCGTCCAGTTGCAGGTGATGAGTATGCTCGTCATCGCGAGCGTTGCGATCAGGCGCGGCGTGCGGATGATAGCGAGCAATTGCGGCAGCCGCTTGCGGAAGACCGCGACGACGGCCACGAAGATCGCGCACCACAGGATGCGATGTGCCGTCAGCTCCAGTGGCGGCACGCTGGAGAGCAGCCGCCAATACAGCGGCATGATCCCCCAGAACGCATAGGCGAATCCCGCCATCAGGATTCCGCCCATATCGTCGTGCTGCGACGAAGGATCGGCGGAGGTGACGACCGGTGCGCCTTCGTCAGCGGCGGCGATGGTGGGGCTTTCGAGCGAGATTTCGGCGGCGTCGTTCATCACTCAACCACAACAGCGTCCATCCAACACACCACCCATACAAAACACCGTCATGGCCGGGCTTGTCCCGGCCACCCATAAACACGGTCTTTGCAGAAAAAGATAATGACGGTCATCGCCCTTACTTTTCCCACTGCGGGTATGGGTGGCCGGGACAAGCCCGGCCATGACGAGTAAGGAATGGGAACGGGAAGATGGAAAGCGGGCGGTTCATTTCTTCACCTCCCACGTCGTCGTGCCGTCGGGGTTGTCCTTGAGGACTATGCCCTGCGAGAGAAGCTCGTCGCGGATGCGGTCGGATTCCTTGAAGTTCTTCGCCGCCCGCGCCGCCTTGCGCGCGGCGATGGCGTCGGCGATCACAACCGCATCGACATCTGCCTTGCGCGCGATGCGTTCCGGATCTGGTGAGAAGCCGAGCAGCGACAACCCGCCGGCCAGTTCCTCGTCCGTGCCGCTGTGCAATTCGGCGATGGCTTGCGGCGTGTTGAGGTCGTCGCACAAGGCGGCCAGGAACGCCTCGCCGATGCGGCGGTTGGCGAGCGGTTCGGCCACGCCGTACCAGCGCTCCAGGATGGTCCAGCTTTCCTTCATCCCGGCGACCGTCCAGTCCATAGGCTGGCGATAATGCGAGCGCAGCATGTTGAAACGCAGAACATCGCCCGGCCAACCGGCCAGCAGCTCATGGATGGTGACGAAATTGCCGAGGCTCTTCGACATCTTCTCGCCTTCCACCTGCAGGAAGCCGTTGTGCAGCCAGATGTTCGCCAGCGGATGGCCGTGATGCGCGCCTTCGCTTTGCGCCACCTCGTTCTCGTGATGCGGGAAAACGAGATCGATGCCGCCGCCATGGATGTCGAACGTCTCGCCCAGATACTGCGCGCTCATCGCGGAGCATTCGATGTGCCAGCCTGGGCGGCCGCGGCCCCAGGGTGACTCCCAGCCCGGCGTTTTCTCGTCCGACGGTTTCCACAACACGAAATCCATCGGGTTCTTCTTGTACGGCGCGATTTCCACGCGCGCGCCGTTGATCATCTCGTCCAGCGGGCGGCGCGAAAGCTTGCCGTAATCGGGCTTGGACGACACGTCGAACAGCACATGGCCCTCCGCCGCATAAGCGTGGCCGGCCGCGACCAACTCCGCGATCATCGCGATCATCTGGGCGACATGCTCCGTCGCGCGCGGCGCGATGCTGGGCGGCAAGCAGCCCAGCGCCGCGACATCCTCTTCATAGATGCGCGCGGTTTCGTTGGTCAGTTCGCGCACGACGTCCAGGATCGGCACGTTGCGTCCGGCGGAGCGCTCCAGCGCGCGCGCGTTGATCTTGTCGTCGATGTCCGTGATGTTGCGGGCATAGGTGACATGGGCCTCGCCATAGAGATGGCGCAGCAGCCGGAACAGCACGTCGAACACGATGACGGGCCGCGCATTGCCGATATGGGCGTAGTCGTAAACCGTCGGCCCGCAGACATACATCCGCACATTCGCCGGATCGATGGGCGCGAACTCTTCCTTCGCGCGGGAAAGCGTGTTGTGAAGGCGCAGGGTGCTCATGGCGCCTTCCTCCGCAGCATGGCCAGATGGAGCTTGGCGATGGCGACCACGCGGCGCGTTTCGCGCACCACTTCGCGGACTTCAGCATTGAGTTGTTTGGCCTTGGCGGTGTGAAGGCCGGTTTTCCGGGCGTTCTTGTTGCCGGGCTGGCCGCCACGCCCGCGTTGTGGTTCGTCAGGTTCTACACTGCGTATTCGTTTTTGCGTTTTTCGTGTTTTTGTACGCGCGGGAACTCCGGTCCCGGCTGGCGTTTTGGCAGCATTAAAGCCTTCCGGCGGATAGGTGCCGGGCGATTCCTCCATCATAGAACGAATATAGAACATCAGCGGTCTCCGAGTCAATCCAGGCGTGTGGGCGGCGGGCGAAACGTCAGCCGCGACAACAGCACCAGATGGGACGGAGGGTCTTCACGCCGGTTCTCCCTTGAGCCGCGCGATTGCTCGGGCGCGGCCGATGAGCGGTAGCAGCTTTTTCAGCTCCGGTCCATTTTCGCGCCCCGTCAGCGCCAGCCGCAAGGGATGAAACAGCGCGCGGCCCTTCAGCCCGGTGGCCTCGGCCACGCTCTTCGTCCACGCCGACCATGTCGCCTCATCCCACGGCTCGGGCGGCAGCAGTTCCGCCGCGCTCGCCGCCATCGCGGCGTCCTCGATCACCGGCGTCACCGGACCCTCGACCAAAGTCCACAGATCGGCAGTGTCGGAAAGCTTCGCGACATTGGCCTTCACCGCATCCCAGAATTCGGGCGTCGCGGGAATGCCGAGTGCCGCGAGCCGTCCCTCGACCTCGGCGAAGGGCAACGCGTGCAACACCTTGCCATTCAGATGCGCCAGCTCCGCCGGATCGAAATGGGCGGGCGCGCGGCCCACTTTGTCGAAGGAGAACTCCCTGGCGAGCGCGTCGAGATTGGATCGCAGTGCGATAGGATCGGAGGTTCCGGTCTTGGCGAGATAACAGGCCAGCGCCAGTGGCTCCACGCCGTCCTCGCGCAGGCTCTTGAGCGAGATGGAGCCCAACCGCTTCGACAGCGCCTCGCCGCCCGATCCCACCAGCAGCGGGAAATGCGCGAATTCCGGCACCGTGGCGCCGAGCGCCGCGAAGATCTCGATCTGCGCCGCCGTGTTGGTGACGTGATCCTCACCGCGCACGATATGGGTGATGGCGAAATCGATATCGTCCACCACCGACGGCAACGTGTAGAGGAAACGCCCGTCCTCGCGGATCAGAATGGGATCGGAGAGATGCGCCGTGTCGATCTCCACCTCGCCGCGCACGCGATCGCGCCATTTCACTTTCGACTGCGAAAGCCTGAAGCGCCAATGCGGTTTGCGCCCCTCGCCTTCCAGCCGCGCGCGGTCTTCCTCGGTCAGCTTCAGCGCCGCGCGGTCATAGACGGGCGATTTGTGCATGGCGGCCTGCCGTTTGCGCCGCCGCTCCAATTCGTCCGCCGTCTCGTAAGCCGGATAGAGATGTCCGCTCGCCTTCAACGCCTCCGCCGAACGCGCATGCGCATCCGCGCGCTCGATCTGCCGCGCGAAGAGATCGTGGGTGAGACCCAGCCAGGCGAGGTCTTCGAGGATGGCAGCTTCGTATTCCGGCTTGGAGCGCTCGGTATCGGTATCGTCGATCCGCAGGAAGAACTTGCCGTGCGAGGCGCGCGCGAACAGCCAGTTGAGCATGGCCGTGCGGGCGTTTCCGACATGGAGGAGGCCGGTGGGGGATGGAGCGAAGCGGACGATGGTCATGACGCCACACTACTCCTTCTCCCCCTCCGGGGGAGAAGGCCGGGATGAGGGGGTGCCGCCGCATGCTCCGGCGTCAGAGTTCGTGGAGAGGCCCCCTCACCCCGACCCTCTCCCCCGAGGGGGGAGAGGGGGATGTCGCGCTCAAACATCGCGTGCGTCTCTAAAAGCGTTGGTGATCGGATATCTCCTGTCCCGTCCGAAGTTCTTCCGCGTGATCTTCACGCCGGGCGGGGCCTGTCTGCGTTTGTACTCGCTCGTATAGAGCAGCTGCTCCACGCGTTTCACCGTCGCGGGATGATAGCCCTTCGCACACGTCGCCTCGAAGGTCATCTCGTTTTCGACCAGGCATTCCAGGATACCATCGAGGATGTCGTAAGGCGGCAGCGAATCCTGATCTTTCTGGTTCTCGCGCAGTTCGGCGCTGGGGGGCTTGGTGATGATGCGGCCGGGGATGACGCGGCCCTCGGGTCCCAATCCGCCGCGCGGATGGTTCTTGTTGCGCCAGTGGGAGAGCTTGAAGACCTCCGTCTTGTAGACGTCCTTCAGCACGTTGTAGCCGCCGCACATGTCGCCATAGAGCGTGGCGTAGCCGACGCTCATCTCGCTCTTGTTGCCGGTGGTGAGCACCATCGGGCCGAACTTGTTGGAGATCGCCATCAGGATCACGGCGCGGGCGCGCGACTGAACGTTCTCTTCCGTCGTGTCCACTGCTTTGCCGGCGAAAGTGCCCGCGAGGGCATTGGTGAACGCGTCCACGGCGCCCTCGATCGGCACGCTCTCATATTTCACGCCCAGCAACTTCGCGCATTCTTCCGCATCGTCGAGGCTTTCGCGGCTGGTGTAGCGCGAGGGCAGCATCACGCAGCGCACGCGGTCCGGACCCAGCGCGTCGGCTGCGACGGCGGCGGAGAGCGCGGAGTCGATTCCGCCAGACATGCCCAGCACCACGCCGGGGAAGCGGTTCTTGTTCACATAATCGCGCAGGCCCAGCACCATCGCGTTGTAGATGGAGGTGAGGCGGTCCTCTTCCGTCACGCGTTCGCCGGGTTTGCACACCCAGCCACTTTCGGTGCGCGACCAATCGGTGATGGCGAGCACTTCTTCCCACGCCGGCAATGCCCAGGCGAGCGAACCGTCGGCATTCGCGATCAGCGAGGCGCCGTCGAACACCAATTCATCCTGCCCGCCCACCTGATTCAGATAGATCAGCGGCAAGCCGCTTTCCTTGACGCGCGAGACAACGAGATTGACGCGCAAACCTTCCTTGCCCGCCTCGAAGGGCGAACCGTTCGGCACCAGCAATATCTCGCCGCCGGTTTCGGAGAGGCATTCCACAACATCCGGCGTCCAGATATCCTCGCAGATCGGCACGCCGATGCGGATGCCGCGGATGTTGAACGGCCCCGGCAACGGCCCCGCCGCGAAGACGCGCTTCTCGTCGAACACGCCGTAATTCGGCAGGTCGGCTTTGTAGGTGTGGCCCGCGACCGTGCCGCCGTCGAGATAGAGGCAGGCATTGTAGAGCTTGCCGTCGTCCACCCAGGGCGAACCGATCAGCACGGCCGGCCCGCCATCGGCGGTGTCGCGCGCGAATTTCTCGATGGCCTCGCGCGCGTCGTCCTGCAATGCCGGTTTCAGCACCAGGTCTTCCGGCGGGTAGCCGACGATGTAGAGCTCCGGAAAGAGAATGAGATCCGCGCCAGCTTTCGCCGCCTCGGCGCGCGCCGCGCGGGCCTTGCGCAGATTGCCGGAGATGTCGCCCATGATGGGATTGAACTGGGCGAGCGCGATGCGGAAACGGTCGGTCATAAAAGCCTTCTACCCTCCCCTTGAGGGAGGGTCGACAAAATCCGAAGGATTTTTCGGGGAGGGGCTCACTCCGGATATTTCCGCGTGGCTTCCATCAAACGGCATAGAGTTCGGAGTGAGCCCCCGCCCGAAAAAGCTACGCTTTTTCGACCTCCCCTCAAGGGGGAGGTGACAGGAACTACTCCATCACACACAGGCTCGCATCCGCCGTCTTCGGCTTGGCGCGGGCGCAGACATCCGTCCAGAAGGGGGTGATGTGGGTGGAGGCGTCTTCCACGGCGGCGTGGAGATCGGCGGGCTTTGTCTTCAGCCATGGCGGATCGTAAGGCGCTGCGCAGAATTTCGGATCGGCCAATTTCGCGCGGCAGGCCTGCGCGATGGTGCGGTTGAAGCGGTTCGTCGCATAGAGGAGCTGGGCATAGGCGTCGCCATCGCCATCATCCGCCGGCTGCGAGATGGGCCATGCGGGCGAGAGGATGTGCAGCGCCGCATCCGCCTGCTCCATCATCAGGCTCATGCGGTGAGTCTCGATGGTGAGTTCGACATCGCTCTGGGCAAGCGCAGGCGCAGCGAGAAACAGCAACGCCAGCGGGATTTTGGAGAAAGCGCTCAAGCGTAGAGGGCGATATCTTCGTTGGCGCGCGTGCCCGAAAGCAGCGGCGCGGCCGCCTCGTCGATCAGGAGCGCCGTCTCGAGCGCCCGGCGGGCCTCTTCCGGCCTGACCAGCGTCGGCGAGTTGCGCCGTGCGGCATTGACGAACGACGCCACCGACTCGCCCAGCGGATCGCCCATGTCGAGCGAGCCCAGCGGGCGCTTGGTGGTGTTGCGCACCACGCGGGTGATGAAGTCGATCTCGATGATGCCGTCCGGATAGACCGCGCGAAGGCCACGGCGGCGGATGGGCGAGATGCGGCTGGCGGTGAGCTTGGCCACCGTGCCGTTGTCGAAGGTCACGCGCGCCGTCACTTCATCGGCATGGCGGCCTTGCGTGGCGCGGCCGGTGGCGATCACGTCGGCGACATCGCACGGCACCAGGCGGTGCACGAGGTCCAGATCGTGGATCATCAGGTCGAGCACGGCGGAAACGTCCGCGCCGCGGCCGGTCCACGGGCCGTTGCGCCAGGTTTCGATCTCGAGCGGCGCATCGACATAATCGAGCAGGCCCGTGCGGGCGAAAACGAAACGTTCCTGGTGGCCGACGGTGAGCACGAGGTTCTTGGCCTCGGCCAGCGCAATCAGCGTGTCGGCCTCGTCGAGGTCGGTGGCGATGGGCTTCTCGACCAGCACATGGGCGCCCGCGTTGAGGAACGCGCGGACGATCTCGGCATGCGTGACGGCGGGGGTGCAGATGGAAACGATGTCGACGGCGCCCAGCAACTCGCGCCAGTCCGAAACGGCCTTCACGCCATGCGTGGTGGCGGCGTCCTTGCGGGCGTCATGGCTGGGATCGGCCACGGCAACCAGCTCCACGCCGGGCAGCTTCGAATATTTCGAAGCATGATGGCGGCCGAACGCGCCGATGCCGACGACACCGGCTTTCAGAACTCGGGTGGTGGGCGACTGACCGAACAAGGGAATCCTCGAGGCTTTGAACCGAGGCTATGAGCCACGGATGCATCGGCCGGGGCCACACATAAAATGTTTCGGCTTGTTACACCCCCGCCCCCTGCTAGGGTTCCGCCTGACGCTATCCCCTATCCCCATGGTTAAGGAGACTTAAGATGCCCGGTGGAAAAAGCTTCGAAATCCGCCTGAAAAGCCGCCCCGTCGGCATGCCCAAGCCGTCCGACTTCGAGATGGCCGAGACCGAAATCCCCACCCCCGGGCCGGGCCAGGTGCTGGTCAGGAACGCTTATATGTCCGTCGATCCCTATATGCGCGGGCGGATGACCGACCGGGCGAGCTATGTGCCGCCCTTCCAGATCGGCGAGGCCCTGTCGGGCGGGGCGGTCGGCCAGGTGGTCGAGTCGAACAATCCCAACTGGAAGAAGGGGGATTATGTCTCCAATTTCTCCGGCTGGAAGGAATGGTTCGTCTCGGGCGGCGGGGAGTTCCAGAAGGTCGATCCGGCCATCGCGCCGATCCAGGCCTATCTCGGCGCGCTGGGCATGCCCGGGCTGACCGCCTATGCGGGCCTGTTGAATGTCGGCCAGCTCAAGGACGGCGAACGCGTGTTCGTCTCCGCCGCGTCGGGCGCGGTGGGCGCCATCGTCTGCCAGATCGCCAAGGCCAAGGGCTGCTACGTGGTGGGCTCGGCCGGCGCGGACGAGAAATGCGACTGGCTGCTCACCGAAGGCGGCTGCGACAAGGTCATCAACTACAAGAGCTGCGGCGAGATCGAACCCGCCGTGCGCGCCGCGTTTCCGGAGGGCATCGACGTCTATTTCGAAAACGTCGGCGGCGAACATTTGAACGCCGCCTTGGGCAACATGCGCATGCACGGCCGCATCCCCGTCTGCGGAATGATCGCGCAATACAACGCGACGGAACTGCCGCCCGGCCCGGCGAACATCATCAACGTCATCCCCATGCGCATCCTGATCAAAGGCTTCATCGTCTCCGACTTCGGCGCCATGGCTCCGCAATTCATCGCCGACATGAGCAAATGGATCGCCGCCGGCAAGATGAAATGGCGCGAGACGATCCTCGACGGCATCGACCGCGCGCTGGAAGCCTTCATCGGCCTCTTCAAAGGCGACAACATGGGCAAGATGCTGGTGCGGCTGGGGCCGGACAAGGCGGTGTGATACGCGCTCACATTACTTCTACCTCTCCCCAAATGGGGAGAGGGTCGGAGTGAAGGGCCCAACGCGAAAAAGAGTATCGAAGATCAATCACCGCGTCGGCGTTTTGGAAAGTAGCGATACGGGTCTAGCTGTCCTCCGCCGCCTTGGCGCTCTATCTTTCCGCTAGCGGCCAGCATCGAGCAATCTTGATTGACTCTCTGCTGACATCCATCTGAGCCGAAAATCGCTTTCGCCAGTTCTCTTTGGGTCCTGCTTGGACCTTTCGCTATCAGGAACGCCACAACGTCTCTCTGAACGAGCATGTTGCACCTCCAATTTGAGCGCGGATTCTGCAGCATCAGCTACTGTTCAAACTAGTTCAGGGGCACGAATTATTTGATGTTACGTCACAAACTATGACCCATCGAACAAAACAAATCGTCATGGCCGGGCTTGTGGCGGCCATGACGGTTGTGGGTTGGGTGCGAAATGGCAGCCAGATCGGAAAACCAACTAAGCTTTCTTTTTCTTATGCGCCACCGACGCAGTAATTTTCTTATGCAATTTCACGCCCGGCGCATCGCCGTGCGTGAATTCGACGCCGAGGGACTCGAGCGCGATCTGGATTTTGCGCAGCGTCTCGCCATAACCGCCTGAGTGGCCGTTCTCAATGCGTGTGACGGTCATGGCGGACAAGCCGGCCAGCTTTGCGAGCTCGCGCACGCTGATGTGTACGCCAGCCCTGCCCATGCGGATTTGATCTGCTGTTACCAAAGTGCATTACCCTGTTGACAAAACATACTGCTTCGGCTACGAATTGATGATAGCCGATTCCAGCCCATGGAGAGAGCCGTATGGCCTCCAAGAGAAAGAAGCGTGTCCGGAGCGATCCGGCGCGGGAGCGGATGCTTGCGATTTCCGATGCGATGGAGATGCCGTTGGTGCGGGCGGCGTATCTGGTGGAGGCGCTGGAATATGTCGGCTTCGGCATGCACAGCCACGAGGAGGACGGCACCGATGCCGTGTTCGGGATCGCGATGAGCCTGTCGGACAATCTCAAGACGGTGCAGGCGTTGTGGGTGAAGCTGCGGGCGGCGGGGTGAGTTGGGAGCTTTCAAACAAACAAAATCGTCACGGCCGGGCTTGTCCCGGCCGCCCATTTTCCAGAGTGCCAACCGGTCAGGACTCTGGAATATGGGTGGCCGGGACAAGCCCGGCCATGACGGTTGTGGGGTGGGTGCGAAGAGTTTGGGTGATGAAGCGCCGCCTACGCTTCCGGACTTAACGACCACAAATTCGTCAGCGCCGCAGTGATCAAATAGGCGAGCGCGAGTGGGCCGAGGCCGATCAGGACGCTGCCGGGCAGACCGGTGAGCACCGAGGGCGGGATCCAGGCGAACGCCGAGCCGACGAAGAGCAACTGGCAGCCGATCATGGCGAGGATGCCGAGCACGGCTGTTTGCGAGGCGGGGGTCAGGGCGGAGGTGCGGGCTTTGCGTTCGAAGCGCAGGAGCGCGGCGGAGATGCGTAGGCGCGACAGCGATGAGCCGAGGAAGATGAAAGCCAAAAGCCACGAGGTGGCGGAGGCGAAGAGGACGTTGCTGATGGCGCCGGCGCCTGGGCCCGCTGGAGTCACCACTGTTGGCGCGGCAGACAGGACGTCGCCCAGCGCGCGTTGGCCGGGGACGACGAAGCGGATGGCGGATTCGAGAGCGCCCAATATGCCTTGCGGGTCCTGGCCTTCGCGATAGGCGATCTGCACCGTGAAGACGGCGACGGCGAAGAGGATAAAAATGATCTCGTTGAAGCCGGGGGTGAAGTAAGCGGGTTTGAGAAGCGATAACCCTCGGAACGCGGCGCCGTAACCGGCCACGAACATCAGGCCCATCGCGCCGAACAAACCTACGCAGATGGCGACGGAGCCGATAGCCTGCGCCGGCGGCGTGCCGGTGGCCAAAGCGTGCGACAGCGCGTGCGCGCCCGCGAAGAGGCAGAACGCGACCCAGGCCTTGGCCAGCAAACGCGCCGCGCCCATGCGTTACACTGCCCCTCTGGAGATTTTCATCCGCATCGCAGCCGCCCCCAGCAAACTCTCACGCGGAGAGCCGCGAATCCTTCTTTTGCGCGTCCATCAATTCGGCCATCAGGAAAGCGAGCTCCAGCGCCTGGCTCGCGTTCAGCCGGGGATCGCAGCGCGTATCGTATTTCTGGGACAGGTCCTCTTCCGAGATCGCCTGCGCGCCGCCGGTGCATTCCGTCACGTTCTGGCCCGTCATCTCCAGATGCACGCCGCCGGCATGGGTGCCTTCGGCGCGGTGAATCTCGAAGAAGCTCTTCACCTCTTTCACCACGCGGTCGAAGGGGCGCGTTTTGAAGCCGGTGGCGGATTTGATGGTGTTGCCATGCATGGGATCGCAGGACCACACCACCTTCGCGCCCTCGCGCTCCACCGTGCGGATCAGCTTGGGCAGCGCCTCGCCAACCTTGTCGGCGCCGAAGCGCGCGATGAGCGTGACGCGGCCGGGGATGTTCTTCGGATTGAGGATTTTCAAGAGCCGCGCGAGATCGTCTTCCGTCATCGACGGGCCGCATTTGAGGCCGATGGGATTCTCCACGCCGCGGCAGAACTCAACATGCGCGCCATCCGGCTGGCGCGTGCGGTCGCCGATCCAGATCATATGCGCCGAGGTGTCGTACCAGCGGCCGGTGATGGAATCCTCGCGGGTCAGCGCTTCTTCGTAAGGCAGCAGCAAGGTCTCGTGGCTGAAATAGAAATCGACCGACGACGTGCGCGCGGCATCGGCGAGGCCGAACGCCTTCATGAAGCCCATGCCGTCGCCGATGCGCTCCACCACGGAGAGATAGCGCTGCAGCAGGTCCGGATGATTGTGGTCGTCGCGATACCAGTAACGGGCGCGCGACAAATCCGCGTAACCGCCGCCGGCGAAAGCGCGCACGAGATTGGCGGTGGCGGCGGACTGGTAGTACGCGCGCAGCATGCGCTCGGGATCGGGGCGGCGAGCCTCGGCGGTGAATTCCTCGCCGTTGATGATGTCGCCGCGATAGGAGGGCAGCACCGTGTCGCCGCGCTTCTCGTTGTCGTCGGAGCGGGGCTTGGCGAACTGGCCGGCGATGCGGCCGATCTTCACCACCGGCACATCGGCCGCGAAGGTGAGCACCGTCGCCATGCTGAGGAAAACGCAGAAGGTGTCGCGGATGTTGTTGGCGGTGAACTCGCCGAAGCTCTCCGCGCAATCGCCGCCTTGCAGCAGGAAGGCCTTGCCTTCGGCCACCCGGCCCAGCGCCTCGGTCAGCTTGCGGGCCTCGCCGGCGAAAACCAGCGGGGGGTGAGTCGCCAAGCGCGATTCCACGCCCGCCAGGGCTACCGGATCGGCATAACCCGGCATCTGCGAAATCGGCTTCGCGCGCCAACTCTTCGGGCTCCAGCCTTGGGCCACGGCAGGTCTCCTTACGCCCCGGATATACGAGAAGTTCCAGCGGTTTACCAGAACGGCTGGGGCAAGTGGTGAACAGGTGCTAGTGATGTTCCCGTTGGGAACTTTAAGTCTTTCGCCGCGTTGCAAAAATGCGGCTGGCCAAGAGCTTCAAAGACCTACCTTCCTAAGCAGGGGCTACCAGGAACTCACCGGCCAACCGCCCGGCGGGGACTCATTTTTGGATATGGATCGCCATGAACCGCCTGAAAGAATTGCAATCTCTCGGCCAGTCCGTCTGGCTGGATTTCCTGAGCCGTCCCCTCTTCAAGAGCGGTGACCTCAAGACCCTGATCACCCGCGACGGCGTGCGGGGTATGACCTCGAACCCCTCGATCTTCGAGAAGTCGATTTCCAAGGGCAGCGATTACGACGACGACATCCGCCCATTGGTCGACAAGGGCTGGGATGTGGAGCGCATCTTCCGCGCACTGTCGGTGGCGGACATCAAGACGGCGGCCGATGCGCTGCGCCCGGTCTATGACGAGACGAAGGGCGCGGACGGGTTCATCTCCATAGAAGTCTCGCCCTATCTGGCGATGCAGACCGAGCCCACCATCGCGGAAGCGAAATCGCTGTGGGAGGAGATCGCGCGCCCCAACCTGATGATCAAGGTGCCGGGCACCAAGCCGGGCGTTCCGGCGGTGCGGGCGCTAACCGCCGCGGGCCTCAACATCAACATCACCCTGCTTTTCGCGCGCGACGCTTATGCCGCCGTGGCGCAGGCCTATATCGACGGGCTGGAAGAGCGCGCTGCCAAGGGGCTCGATATCGCCAACATCTCCAGCGTCGCCAGCTTCTTCGTCAGCCGCATCGACAGCAAGGTGGATGCCGCGCTGGATGAGAAGATCAAGGACGCGAAGGACGGCGAGCGCGATGTGCTGAAAAGCCTGCAAGGCAAGGTCGCCATCGCCAACGCCAAGCTGGCCTATCAGCAATACAAGGACTTCTTCTCCGGCCCGCGCTGGCAGAAGCTGGCGGACAAGGGCGCGCGGCGGCAGCGCCTGCTCTGGGCCTCCACCGGCACCAAGAACAAGGCCTATCCCGATACTTTGTATGTGGACACGCTGATCGGCGCGGACACCGTCAACACCATGCCGCCCGAAACCATGGACGCTTTCCGCGACCACGGCACGGCGGAAGCGACGCTGGAGAAGGACGTTCCGGCCGCGAAGAAAGTTCTGGACGATCTGAAGGCCAGCGGCATCTCGCTCGACACGATCACCGATGCGCTGGTGATCGATGGCGTGGACCAGTTTTCACAAGCCGCCGACAAGATCTATAGCGCGCTCTCCGCCAAGCGGGACAAGATTCTCGACGGCGCGGTGGCGAAGACGTCTTACGCTTTATCCGAGCCCGCGCAGAAGGAAGTGGACGCAGCGCTCAAGACCTATTCCGACGCGTCGCGGCGCATCTGGGCGAAGGACAAGAGCTTCTGGACCGGCGCGGATGAGGACAAATGGCTGGGCTGGCTGGATGTCGTCTCACGCGAGATTCAGGACCTGCCCAATCTGCGCGATTTCGCGGGCGAGGAAGCGGGCAAGGACATCGTGCTGCTCGGCATGGGCGGATCGAGCCTCGGCGCAGAAGTGCTGGCCGAAATCTTCGCGCGGCCCAGGATGCATGTGCTGGACTCCACCGATCCCGGCCGCATCGCCACAGTGCAGAAATCCGTCGATCTCGCCAACACGCTCTTCCTCGTCGCCTCCAAATCGGGGACGACGCTGGAGCCGAACATCCTCAATGCCTATTTCCAGGACCAGGTGAAGAACGCCAAACAGTTCACCGCCATTACCGATCCGGGCTCGGCGCTGGAGAAGAAAGCGAAGGACGAAGGCTTCGGCCACGTCTTCTACGGCGAGCCGGCCATCGGTGGCCGCTACTCTGTGCTGTCGAAATTCGGGCTGGTGCCGGCGGCGGCGATGGGCCTCGATGTGGGGCGCATCCTTTCCGAAACGCAGCGCATGGTGGTGAGCTGTTCGGCCATGGTATCGGCAGCGGTCAATCCCGGCGTGAAACTGGGCCTTGTGCTCGGCACGCTCGCCACGAAATGCGGGCGCGACAAAGTCACGATCGTTTCGTCGAAGGCACTGGCCAGCGCGGGGCTTTGGCTGGAACAGCTCATCGCGGAATCCACCGGCAAGAACGGCAAGGGCCTCATCCCCGTGGCGGGCGAGCCGCTGGCCGGGCCGGAGATTTACGGCAAGGACCGCGTCTTCGTGCATCTGCATCTGGCGGGCACGGAAGATTTGAGCGCGCCGCTGAAGGCGCTGGAGGACGCGGGCCATCCCGTCATCCGCATTTCCATCGAGGACAGCTACCAGATCGGCCAGGTGTTCTATCTCTTCGAAATGGCGATCGCGTCGGCGGGCGCCGTCATCGGCATCAACCCGTTCGACCAGCCCGACGTGGAAGCCGCCAAGGTCAAGGCGCGCGAGTTGACGGACGCGTTCGAGAAAAGCGGCGCGCTGCCGAAGGAAACGCCCATCTATGGCGCGGCGGATGTGACGGCGTATGGCGACCTCAAAGGCGAACGCTCGCTGCCGCAATTGCTGCGCGATCATTTCGCCCGGGTGAAAGCCGGCGATTACATCGCCATCCTGGCTTATCTCGAGCAGAACGACGCGCATGAGGTGCCCATCCAGACGATGCGGCTAAGACTGCGCGAAAAGACGCACGCCGCCACCTGCCTCGGCTTTGGCCCGCGCTTCCTGCATTCGACGGGACAGGCTTACAAAGGCGGACCCAATACGGGCGTGTTCCTGGTGCTCGTCGGCCATCACGACGACGATATTTCCATTCCCGGCCGCAACATCAGCTTCGCCACCGTCGAACAGGCGCAAGCCATGGGTGATTGCGCGGTGCTGGCGGAACGCGGACGGCGCATCCTGCGCATCGATCTGCACGACACCGAAAAAGGCCTCGCGGAAGTCGCGCGGGCACTGGATGAGGCATTCGCATGAAGATCGCCATGATTGGGCTCGGCCGCATGGGCGGCAACCTCGCCCGCCGCCTCATCGCCAAAGGCCACGAGGTCGTCGCTTTCGACCGCGATCCCAAAGCGGCGACGGGCATCGACCACGCCGTCGCCGCCGCGTCGCTGGAAGACTTGAAGAAGCTCCTTGAACCGCCGCGCACCGCCTGGGTGATGCTGCCCAACGGCAAACCGACGGAAGACACCATCACGGCGCTCGCGAAGATCTTCGAGAAAGGCGACACCATCATCGACGGCGGCAACACGTTCTATAAGGACGACGTGCGCCGCGCGAAGATGCTCTCCGAAAGCGGCATCCATTACGTGGATGTCGGAACGTCCGGCGGCGTGTGGGGGCTGGAGCGCGGCTATTGCATGATGATCGGCGGCGAGAAAGCCACCGTCGATCGCCTCGATCCCATCTTCGACGCGCTGGCACCGGGCGCCGGCAGCATCGCCGTCACGCCGGGCCGCGAGAAAGACGATCCGCGCGCGGGGCGCGGCTACATCCATGCCGGGCCAGCGGGCGCGGGCCATTTCGTCAAGATGGTCCACAACGGAATCGAATATGGCTTGATGCAGGCCTATGCCGAGGGCTTCGACATCTTGCGCGGTAAGAGCAACGAAAAGCTGGAAGAGCATTACGACATCAATCTCGGCGATGTGGCCGAGGTGTGGCGGCGCGGCAGCGTGATCTCATCGTGGCTGCTGGATCTCGCGGCCATCTCGCTCGCGAAGAGCCCAAAGCTGGAGGAATTCCAGGGCTATGTGGACGATTCCGGCGAAGGCCGCTGGACGATCAACGCGGCCATCGAGGAAGCGGTGTCCGCCAACGTGCTGTCCGCCGCGCTCTATACCCGCTTCCGCAGCCGCGTGGAGCACAGCTTTGGCGAGAAGCTGCTCTCCGCCATGCGCAACGAATTTGGCGGGCATACGGAAGGCATGCTCGAAGGCGGCCTTGCGCCGAAATCCAAAGAATGAAAACCCCGCCAGACTGCACGATGGTGCTGTTCGGCGCGAATGGCGACCTGACGAAGCGTCTCGTCGTGCCCGCGCTCTACAACCTCTCCAACGCCGGTTCGCTGCCCGCGAAGTTCACGCTGATCGGCGTGGACCATAACGAGCGCACGCCCCAGCAGTGGCAGCAGCAGCTTCACGATTTTCTGGAGCAGACGACCAAAGGCGGCGGCGAGGCCGCGGAGAAAAGCATCGACGCGAAGGCCTGGGACCGCCTCGCCTCCACCATGGATTACGTCACCGGCGATTTCACGAAGAAAGAGACCTTCGAAAAGCTCGCGAAAAAGCTGGGTGGCAATGTGCTGTTCTACCTCGCCACCGCCGATCGTTTCTTCGGGCCGCTGGTGGATTCGCTGGCCCAGGCCGGTCTTCTTAAAGAGGACGACAAAGGCTGGCGGCGCGTGGTGATCGAGAAGCCATTCGGCCACGATCTGGAATCCGCCAAAGCGCTCAACGCGAAAATCCTGAAATGCCTGAAGGAAGAGCAGATTTATCGCATCGATCATTTCCTGGGCAAGGAAACGGTGCAGAACATCATGGCGCTGCGCTTCGCCAACGGGTTGTTCGAGCCCATCTGGAATCGCGACCGCATCGATCATGTGCAGATCACCGTGGCCGAGACCGTGGGCGTGGAGCGGCGCGGCGGGTTCTACGAGCAGACCGGCGCTCTGCGCGACATGGTGCCGAACCATCTGTTCCAGCTCGTCGCCATGACGGCGATGGAGCCGCCCGCTTCCTTCGAGGCGGATGCGGTGCGCGCGCGCAAGGCGGAAGTGTTCAAGGCGATCCATCCGCTCAACGTCGACAACGCGGTGCGCGGCCAATATGGCGCGGGCACGATGGACGGCAAGAACGTGCCGGGCTATCGCCAGGAGGAGAATGTCGATCCCGCCTCGCCGATCGAGACCTATGTCGCGCTGCGTCTCTGCATCGACAATTGGCGCTGGGCGGGAGTGCCGTTCTATCTGCGCACGGGCAAGCGGCTCACCAAGCGGACCACCGAAATCGCCATCCGCTTCCGCGAGGCGCCGTTCATGCTGTTCAAGGATACGCCGGTGGACGAGCTCGGCGCCAATTGGCTGATCCTGCAGATCCAGCCCGACGAAGGCATCCGCCTGCGCTTCAACGCCAAGAAGCCGGGGCCGGAGGTGGCGCTGGAAAGCGTGTCGATGGATTTCAAATATGCGGACTGGTTCAAATCCGCGCCCGCGGTTGGCTACGAGACCCTGCTCTACGATGTCTTCATCGGTGACGGCACGCTCTTTCAGCGCGCCGATCAGGTGGAAGCCTCCTGGGCCGTGGTCGATCCACTGCTGAAGGCGTGGCATTCCACGAAGCCCAGCGACTTCCCCAATTACGAGGCGGGCAGCGCGGGGCCGAAAGCGGCGGACGAATTGCTCGCCCGCGACGGCCGCGCCTGGCGCGCGATCCGCTGATGACGAACGACAACGCCATCATCGAACAGGATTCCGCGACGCTCGCGGGGCGCGCGGCCGAGTGGCTGATGGAGCGCATCGCGAGCAGCAACGGACCTTTCCGTCTTGCGCTCTCCGGCGGATCGACGCCGCGCTTGCTCTATCAACTGCTCGCGAAAGAAACGCTGCCGTGGGACCGGTTGGAGCTGTTCTGGGGCGACGAACGCTTCGTGCCGCATGACGATCCCGACAGTAACTACAAGATGGCATACGACGCCTGGCTCTCGCATGCCGATGCGCCGGCCGCGCGCGTC
This sequence comes from Rhizomicrobium sp., assembly GCA_036489435.1. Lineage (GTDB taxonomy): Bacteria > Pseudomonadota > Alphaproteobacteria > Micropepsales > Micropepsaceae > Rhizomicrobium. The sequence goes on from DASXFU010000012.1 coordinate 58,990, forward strand.
CATCCCATCCCGACGGACACGACGCCCGAGGATTGTGCCGAACGTTACGAACGTACCCTGCGCGCCATAGCCGACCGGCGCGGCCCCGCCTTCTTCAACGTGGTGCTGCTGGGCCTTGGCGCGGATGGCCACACGGCCTCACTCATTCCCGGCCAGCCGGTGCTGGAAGAGCGCGCGCATTGGGTGGCGCCGGTGATGAAAGGGCGCGACGAGCCGCGCATCAGCCTCACTTATCCCGCGCTGGAATCGAGCCAGGCCGTCGTCTTCCTCGTCACTGGTGCTGCGAAGCGCGACGCGGTGGCGCGCGTGCGCGATGGCGACATGCACCTTCCGGCCGCGCGTCTCTCCCCCAAGGGCGAGACGCTGTGGTTCCTCGACCGCGCGGCGGCGGGCGCATGACGGGACGCATCGAAGATTACGCCATGATCGGAGACTTGCGGTCGGCGGCGCTCGTCAGCCGCACCGGCTCGATCGACTGGCTGTGCCTGCCCCGCTTCGATTCCGGCGCCTGTTTCGCGGCGCTTCTCGGCACGCCGGACAACGGCCGCTGGAGCATCACGCCCACGGAGAAAGCCACGATCACCCGGCGCTATCGCGGCGACACGCTGATTCTGGAGACGCGTTACAAGACGAAATCCGGCGAGGCGATGCTCACCGATTTCATGCCGGTGGCGGACCATCACAGCGCCCTCGTCCGCCTCGTCACCGGGCTCAAGGGCCGCGTGGAGTTCGAGACCGATCTCGCCATCCGTTTCGATTACGGCATCACCGTCCCCTGGGTCGAGCGCGAGGACGAAGAAACCATCCGCGCCGTCGCCGGCCCGCATGCGCTCGCCTTGCGCACGCCCGCGGCGATCGAAGGCCGCGACATGCGCACCTCCGGCAAATTCTGCGTCGCGGAAGGCGAGACGGTGCCGTTCACCCTCACCTATTGGCAATCGCATCTGCCAATGCCGTTCCCCATCGGCGTGGAAGCGGCGCTGGAGGAGACCGAGAAATTCTGGCGCGGCTGGAGCGGCAAGGCTCTGCTCGACAAGCGCACGCAGAAGCCGGTGATGCGCTCGCTGATCACGCTCAAGGCGCTCTCCTATCGCCCCACCGGCGGCATCGTGGCCGCGCCCACCACTTCGCTTCCGGAACAGCCGGGCGGACAGCGCAATTGGGATTACCGCTATTGCTGGCTGCGCGACGCCACCTTCGTGCTGCTCGCCTTTCTCAATGCGGGGTATACGGAGGAAGCAGACGCCTGGCAGAACTGGCTGGTGCGCGCCATCGCCGGATCGCCGGACCAGTTCCAGACGATGTACGGCGTGGGCGGCGAGCGCAGGCTCGACGAATGGCAGATCCCGTGGCTGACAGGTTTTGAGAATTCCGGGCCCGTGCGCATCGGCAACGCGGCGGCCTTGCAGCTCCAGATCGACATCTATGGCGAACTCGCGGATGCGTTCACGCAGGCCTCGCGCGGCGGCTTGCCGCCCGTGCCGAGGCGCACGGAAATCCGCGACGTGTTCCTCGGCCATCTGGCGGAGATTTGGGCCCAGCCGGATGAAGGCATTTGGGAAATCCGCGGGCCCAAGCGGCATTTCGTGCATTCCAAGGTGATGGCCTGGGTGGCGTTCGACCGCGCCTGGCATGCCGCCAAGGAGCGCGGCGACAAACGCGCGACCAAGCGCTGGAAGGTGCTGGCCGACCGCGTGCGCCGCGAGGTGCTGAAGCGCGGCATCGACAAGAAGCGCCGCTGCTTCGTGCAGTGCTATGAAAACACCGAGATGGATGCGAGCCTCTTGATGCTGCCCATCGTGGGCTTCCTGCCGCCCAGGGACGCGCGCATCAAGAACACCGTGCGTGAGATCGAGAAACGCCTGATGCACAAGGGTTTGTTGCGCCGTTACGAAACCAGCTCCGGCGTCGACGGGCTGCCCGACGGCGAAGGCGCATTCCTCGCCTGCTCGTTCTGGCTGGTGGACAATTTCGCGCTCGCCGGTCAGCGTCGCAAGGCGCTCGCGCTGTTCAACAAGCTCACCAAGCTTGCCAACGATGTGGGCTTGATGTCCGAGGAGTACGATCCCGTGGCCAAGCGCATGCTGGGCAATTTCCCGCAGGCCTTCAGCCATGTGGCGCTGGTCAATTCGGCGTTCAACCTCGCCGGCACGCGGGGCAAGCGCAAACCCATCGTGGTGCGCCATGCTGCCTGAGCTCGATTTTGCGCACGATGCGCTGCTGCTGGATATCGACGGCACCTTGATCGAGATCGCACCCACGCCGGAAGCCGTGGTGGTGCCGGATAGCTTGAAGCGTTCGCTAACCGCCTTGCAGCCGCTGTTCGGCGGCGCGCTCGCCTTTTGCAGCGGACGCGTGCTGGAGGCGGTCGATCATCTCTTCACGCCGCTGAAGCTCGCCGCCATCGGCGCGCATGGCGCGGAGATCCGCTACAGCCCCGACGCGCCCTTCGTGGCGGTGGCGCCGCCCATCTCCGACGCCGTCAAGCAAGCCTTCACCGATGTCGAAGCGCGCATGCCGGGCGTTCGCGTGGAGGACAAGACCTATACGCTGGCCTTCCACTACCGCCTCGCGCCGCAATATGAGAGCGAGGTACTGGCCACGATCGCCGCGCGCCTGCCCAAGCTAGACCCAGGCCTCGTCACGTTGCGCGGCAAGGCCATCGTGGAGATCAAGAGCGGCAGCTTCAACAAGGGCACGGGCTTGCGCGCGCTGATGGCGCGGCCGCCTTTCATGGGGCGCCGCCCCGTCTTCCTCGGCGACGACCGCACGGATGAGGACGTGCTGGCGGTGCTCGCCGAATACAAAGGTTTGGGGATTTCCGTCGGCACGCTGCTGAAAGGGGCGAGCGCCGAAATCCCATCCCCCGCCGCGGTGCGCGACTGGCTGTCGGCGATGGCAAGCGAGGAGGCATCACGATGAATCTCGATCTCGCCGTGATCGGCAATGGCCGCACCGCGGCTTTGGTGGACCGCAATGCGCGGCTGCTCTGGTGGTGCTTCCCGCGCTTCGACGGCGATCCCGTGTTCTGTCGCCTGCTGGCGGGAGATGAGGAGAAGGGATTCTCCGACGTGTTGCTGGATCGCCAGGCGAAATCGGAATCGCATTACCTCCGCAACACGCCCATCGTGACCACGGTTCTGACGGCGGAAGACGGCTCGGCGGTACGCATCACCGATTTCGCGCCGCGCTTCCGCAATTTCGGCCGCATCACGCGCGCGCCGCAGCTCTATCGCATCATCGAGCCTATCGCGGGCCTGCCGCGCGTCACGCTTCGCTTCCGGCCCTGCTGCAACTACGGCGAGGAGATGGCCGGCCGCTCGCTCGGCAGCAATCACATTCGGTACTGGGGCGGTCAGACCGCCATCCGCCTCACCACCGACGCGCCGCTCTCCTATATCGAGCGCGAGGCACCCTTCGTGCTGACGCGGCCCGTCCACATGGTGTTCGGGCCGGACGAATCCTTCCCCAGCGAACTCGAAACCACCGCGCGCGAATTCGTGGAGCGTACGCGGGATTACTGGCTGGAATGGGTGCGCCGCCTTTCCATCGGCTATGACTGGCAGGAGCAGGTGATCCGCGCCGCCATCACGCTGAAGCTCTGCGCCTATGAGGAAACGGGCGCGGTGGTGGCCGCGCTCACCACCTCGCTGCCGGAAGCGGCGGGATCGGGGCGCAACTGGGACTATCGCTATTGCTGGATGCGCGACGCTTATTTCGTGGTGAAAGCGCTGAACCGCATCGGCTCGACCAAGGCGATGGAGGATTTCATCAACTACATGCTGGGCATCGCGGCGGAGGACGTGCGCGAGCTGCATCCGCTTTACGGCATCGTGCCGAACGATCCGCTCACGGAGCGTTTTGCGCCTGCCCTCACCGGCTATAACGGCAACGGCCCCGTGCGCGTGGGCAATGCCGCGTCGGACCAGGTGCAGCACGACGTTTATGGCAGCGTGATCCTGGCCGCCATGCCGATGTTCTTCGACCGTCGCCTGCCGCGCCCCGCCAGCGACTCGCATTTCCGGCTGATGGAAGGCCTCGGCCACAAGGCGGCGGAGCTTGCGCTGGAGCCCGATGCCGGCATCTGGGAATATCGCGGCCGCAAGCGCGTGCACACCCATTCCGCCGCCATGTGCTGGGCGGGCGTGAGCCGCGTCGGCGCCATCGCGGCGCAGTTGGGTCACGCCGATCGCGCGCAGCATTGGACACGCATCGCGGACATGATCCAGTCCACCATCCTGGAGCGTTCGTGGAACGAAAAGCGCGGCGCCTTCACCGTGGCGGTGGAGAGCGACGATCTGGACGCCAGCGTGCTGCTGCTTCCCGAATTGGGATTGGTGGACGCGAACGATCCGCGCTTCGTCTCCACCATCAAGGCCATCGAGCGGGAGCTGGTGCGCGAGGGCCATGTGATGCGCTATGCCGGCGAGGACGATTTCGGCATGCCGGAGAGCGCCTTCCTCGTCTGCCGCTTCTGGCTGACGGATGCCTGGTGGCTGCAAGGCCGCAAGGAGGAGGCGCGCGACTTCTTCGAGGAGGCGCTCAAGATGACCAACCATTACGGCCTGTTGGCCGAGGACGTCGATCCACGCACGGGCGCGCTGTGGGGCAATTTCCCCCAGACCTATTCCATGGCCGGGCTCATCACCACCGCCATGCGGCTGTCGCGGAGCTGGGAAGACCGGTACTGGCACGCGAGTTCGTAAGGGAACCTGTCACAACCTCCCCGCGTTTCATTTGTTGAAATCGCGGGAGGCGCTTGCTCCATGAATATCGGCACGATTCTACTTATCATCCTCGTCCTGCTCCTGATCGGCGCGTTGCCGTCCTGGCCCTATTCTGGCGGTTGGGGATACTATCCCTCCGGCGGACTGGGTCTGGTCCTCATCGTCGTCCTGATTCTGGTCTTAATGGGACGAATCTAGCGGGAAACATATGGCGCGGCTTTCCGTCTATCGCTCGAAACGCAATTTCGGCGTGACGGCGGAGCCGCGCGGTGCGCGGGAACATGCGACCAAGTCGCGCCGCTTCGTGATCCAGCGTCACGACGCGACGCGGCTTCATTATGACCTGCGCCTCGAACTCGATGGCGTCTACAAATCCTGGGCCGTGACGAAAACGCCCTCGCCCGATCCGTCGGTCAAGCGGTTGGCCGTGCAGGTGGAAGACCATCCACTCGAATACGGCACTTTTGAAGGCACCATCCCGCAAGGCGAATATGGCGGCGGCACGGTGCAGCTTTGGGATCGCGGCACCTGGAAGCCGCAATCCACCGGTGATCCGCTGCGCGATCTCGAAAAAGGCCATCTGAAGATCACGCTCGACGGCGAGCGCATGAAAGGTGGCTGGGCGCTTGTGCGCCTGCGCGATCGTACGCCACGGGATCGCGGCCACAACTGGCTGCTGATCAAGGAGCGCGATGACGAAGTGGGCGACGAAGACGCACTGGCGAAGGACGTCACCTCCGTGAAGAGCGGCCGCACGCTGGAACAGATCGCCAAATCCTCCCGCAGCGTCTGGCACTCCAACAAGGCGCATCAGACCGAGGCGCGCGCGAAGAAAGCGGTGAAAAAACCCGCCAAGAAGGCCAAAGCGAAAACTCCCGTCTCAAAAAAAAAGAAAACGAAACGCACCCGCGCATGACGCGGATGCCCAGTTTCATCGAGCCCGAGCTATGTCGCGTGGTGGACACGCCGCCGGGTGAAGGCTGGGCGCATGAGGTCAAGTTTGACGGCTACCGAATCCAGATTCGTGTCGAGCGCGGCAAGGCGGCGTTGCGTACCCGCAAGGGCCTCGACTGGACGGAACGTTTCCCGGAAATCTCCAAGGAGGCAAGCAAGCTTCCCGACTGCCTGATCGACACGGAGATCGTCGCGATGGACGACCACGGCGTCTCCGATTTCGCGGGGTTGCAGGCGGCCCTGTCGGACCACAAGACCGACGGGCTCGTCTGCTTCGTCTTCGATGCGTTATTCGTCCAGGGCGAGGATTTGCGCGACGAACCACTCACCACGCGCAAGGCCCGTCTCGAAACGCTGCTGAAGAAGCTCCCCGGCACGCGCCTGCGCTTCGTGCATCATTTCGAATCCTCCGGCAGCGCGATGTTGAACGCAGCCTGCGGCATGCATCTGGAGGGCGTGGTCTCCAAGCGGCTGGACTCGCCCTATCGCTCCGGCCGCAGCGGAAGCTGGACGAAAGCCAAATGCCGCGGCGGGCAGGAAGTGGTAATCGGCGGCTGGTGGGGCGACGCCACGCATCTGCGCTCGCTGCTGGTCGGCGCGCATCGCGGCGGCAAGTTCGTCTATATGGGCCGCGTCGGCACGGGCTATAATGCGCGCAACATCGGCGGGTTGTTGAAGGCGTTGGTGCCGCTCAAGCAATCCGCCATGCCCTTCGCGCCCAACAGCGAGATTCCGCGCCGCCGCGAGATCAACTGGGTAAAGCCCGTGCTGGTGGCGGAGGTGGAGTTCACCACCATCACTGCCGGCGGGTTGCTGCGCCAGGCCGCGTTCAAGGGCTTGCGCGAGGACAAACCCGCCGGAACGATCGTTCCGGAACCGCAACCGGCCGCGAAACGGGAGACGAAACCGATGCCCAAAGCCAAGCTCACGCATCCCGACAAAGTGCTGTGGCCGAAAGCCGGCAAGGACGCCGCCGTCACCAAGGCCGATCTCGCTGCCTATTACGACATCGTGTCGGCGCGCCTGCTGGAGCACATCGCGGATCGTCCGCTCTCGCTGGTGCGCACGCCGGACGGGATCGGCGGTCAGCATTTCTTCCAGCGCCATCTGATGCCGGGAAGCTCATCCGCGCTAAAGCCGGTGAAGGTGAAAGGCGAACCCAAGCCCTATCTCACGCTCGACAGCGCGGAAGGCTTGCAGGCGCTGGCGCAATCCGGCAGCACGGAAATCCATCCCTGGGGCTGCAAGAAGGGCGATCCCGAAACGCCCGCGCGCATCGTCTTTGATCTCGATCCGGCCGAGGATTTGAAATTTCCCGCCGTGATCGCGGCGGCGAGGGAAATGCGTACCCGGCTGAAAAAATTGGGCTTCGAGCCTTTCGTGAAAACGACCGGCGGCAAGGGTCTCCATGTCGTGATCGCGGTGAAAGGCACACCGAAGAAACCCATCACCTGGCCGGACGCGAAATCCTTCGCGCACGATGTCTGCCTGGCGCTCGAGAAAGACGCGCCGGATCGCTACACCACCAACATGTCCAAGAAATTGCGCAAGGGAAAAATCTTCCTCGATTATCTGCGCAACGATCGCACTTCGACAGCGGTAGCGCCGTGGTCGCCGCGCGCGCGCGCCCACGCGACGATCTCGATGCCGCTCCCTTGGAGTGCGCTGAAATCGGGCCTCGATCCGCTGGATTTCACCATGCACAAGGCTAAGGCGCTGATCAAACGCGCCGATCCCTGGAAGGGAATTGACGGGACTGCCAAGGCGCTACCCAAATAAATAACCGCCCTCCCCTTGAGGGAAGGCGGTTATCTTTTACTTGCTCGCTTCTTGTTCTCGTTGGCGGGGTGGCGCGCTGTTGGCACTTTCGCCTTGCCCTTCAGGCTTTTCTTCAGCGCCGCCATCAGGTCGATCACGTTGGTGTCTTCCGGGGGTTCGGCGGTGATGGGTTTCTGGCCTTTCTGCTTGCGCTTGATGAGATCGCGCAGCGCGGACTCGTACCGGTCCTTGAAGCCGGAGGGATCGAACGGGCCTTCCTTCTGCTCGATGATCTTCGTGGCGATCTCGATCATCTTGCGGTCGGGCTTGCCGGTTTCGATGCCGGAGAACAGCGGCTTGGACGCCACCACCTCGTCGTCCATGCGCAGCGTATAGGCGAGCAGCCCCTCGTCGCGCGGCTCGATGCCGAGCAGGCGTTCGCGGGTGTGCATCACCACGCGGCCGAGCGCGATGCGGCCGGCCTTCTTCATCGCCTCGCGGATGACGCCGAACGCCTCCTCGCCCTCGCCGCCGTTCGGCACCAGGTAGTACGGATCGTTCCAATAGAGGCGGTCGATGCTGTCCGCTTCCACGAAGCGTTCGATGTCGATGGTTCGCGTGGTTTCCAGCTTGACGGCGTCCAGCTCTTCATTCGTCACGACGACGTACTCGTTCTTGGAGACCTCGTAGCCTTTCACCAGATCGGCGCGCTCCACCGGTCCGGAATCCGGGTCCGTCGGGATCATGCGGATGCGGTTGTGGGTCTTGGGATTGAGCAGATGGAACGAAACGTCCCGCGTGCGGGTGGTGGCGTTGTAGAGCGCTACCGGGCAGCTCACCAGCGACAGCCGCAAATGCCCCTGCCAGGACGGGCGCGGGCCGCCCCGCCCGATGGGGTGATGGGATTTCTCTTGGGTTTTCGCCTTGGCCTTCTTCCGCGCGCGTGCCATCGAAATTCTCCTGGAACGTCCCAAGGAGTATCGCACGCGCGCGGGAAAAGTTCCGCCTTTTGGTGGTCGCGCGGCCTGACGCGAACCGCTTCACACTTCGCGGGGCCGCGCTCTTTACCTTGAGGCCACCGTGACGGGCTTGTCCCGATACAGCGCTGGATAAATGCGCTTCAAGTTGGCGATCTTGGGTAGGTCGTTCGCCTGGATGTAGCCGCTATCCGGATTGTGGATCAGGTAATCCTGGTGATAGTCCTCCGCCGCGTAGAAAGTGGTGAACTTGTCCACCCGCGTCACGATGGGCTCCGCGAAGGCATGCGCCTTGCCGAGCTGCGCGATATAGGCCATCGCGATCTTCTGCTGCTCCGGGGAGGCGAAGAAGATGTCGGAGCGGTAGTTCGTGCCGTCATCCGGGCCCTGGCGGTTCAATTCCGTGGGATCGTGCGCCACGGAGAAATAGACCTGCAGGATCTGGCCATAGCTCACCTGGCGCGGATCGAAGGTGATCTTCACCGACTCCGCGTGGCCCGTTCCGCCAGCGCTCACTTCTTCATAGCTCGGGCTCGCCGCCGTGCCGCCGGAATAGCCAGAGACGACGCGCGTCACGCCCTTCACATGCTCGAACACGCCCTGCATGCCCCAGAAGCAGCCGCCCGCCACGACGGCCGTTTCGCTCGGCGCGGTCGCGTGCTCATCGACGACGGGAGAGGGCAGCGCACGCGGCGCCTGGTCGGCGCAGGCCGGCAGCGCGATCAAGGAGAGAAGAGAAGCGGCGGCGAGGAATTTCGAACGCATCATGTTTCCTTTCAGGCTTTGCCGCGCGGCACGAAGTTCAGCGACGCGGAATTCATGCAATAGCGCAGGCCGGTAGGCTTCGGCCCGTCGTCGAACACATGGCCCAGATGCGCGTCGCAGCGCGTGCACGACACGGCGGTGCGCGTCATGAACAGGCTGGTGTCGCTGATCTGCGTCACGTTGCGCTGGGCGATGGGCTGATAAAAGCTGGGCCAGCCGGTGCCGGAGTCGAACTTGGTCTTCGAGTCATACAGCGCCGTGCCGCAACAGATGCAGCGATAGAGGCCATCGCCCGTGCTCTCGGCATAAATGCCGGTGCCGGCGGTTTCAGTGTCCGCATGGCGGGTGACTTCGAACTGCAGCGGCTGGAGCATCTTCTTCCAGTCCGCTTCGCTCTTCACGACTTTGGCGAGCTTCTGGGCGCCGAGGTCCTTGCCGGCGGGCGAGAAATTCTCGATCACCACGACAGCGGGGCCGGCCGCGTAAGCCGGAATGGCGGCTGAAGCGGCCAGCGCGGTGGCGGACAACAACCATTGGCGGCGGGACTGCATCATAAGAGGTCTCTCCTGTTCTTCCGGCCGTCAGCCTAACATGGGCCTATCCGCCGGGAGATGGTCTGACCTTTATTCGCTCGCCAGACGCGTTTGTTACGCCGCGAGAGGGCGGCTGGATCACGCAAGCGTGAGTGTGGATTAGCGCGCGATAATCAGGCCGGTGGGCGGGGCCTGGATGGCGGCCAGCGCGTCGGCGGCTGCGTCGGCGGAGCCCGGCCCGGTCGCGACCAGCGCGATGGCGTCGGAGAGATGCGCCAGGATCGGCAGCTCACCGGCGGCCAGAACCGGCGGCGCGTCGATCAGCACGAGATCGCAGGAGCGGCGCAGATGCCCCATCAGATTCGCCATCTGGCGCGAACCCAGCACCGCGGCCGGGTCGCGCGTCTGCCAGGCGGGCGACAGCACGAAAGCCTGTGAGCGCGCGTCACGCTGCAGCGCGCTGCTCAGCGGCGCCTTGCCGCCCAGCACTTCCATCAATCCGGCAGGTGCGAGCCGCAGGCCGAGATTGCCGGCGGCGCGCGGGGCACGAAGGTTTCCATCCACCACGATCACACGGCAGCCCATACCGGCGGCGGCGCGCGCGAGCGCGGCGGTGATGGCGGATGCGTTCTCGCCCGGCTCGGCGGCGGCGACCATCACTACCTTTGGGCCGTTGATGATCTGGCGGGCCAGCACCGCGATGCTCTGGCTAAAGGGCGCGCCGGGGCGGTCGAGGATCTGGTCGGCGGCATAGACGGTGGCGGCGCCGGGCACTTCGCCCAGCACCGGGATGCGGCTGGTGCGGACGCGCTCGCGGCGAACCGGTACGGCCCAGCCGAGACGTTCGGCCAGCAGCGCCAACAGAAGTCCCAGCAGGAATCCGGCAGGCACGGACGCGGCCATGATCAGCAGGCGTGGCGGCGAGGCAGGCGAGCTCGGTGCGGAAGCGTGGCTGATGATGCGCGCGTCGGGAATGCCGATGGGGCTTTGCGTTTCGCGCAGACGCACCACGAAGGCTTCATACATCGTGCGCGTGGAGGACGCATTGGCCTCCAGCGCCTTGAGGCGCACGCGCGCCATGTTCTGGTCGGTGGATTCGGTTTCGGTCTGGCGCAGGCTCGATTGCAGCGATCCCAGATGGGCGCGTGACACCGACACATCATTGGCGACGGAGCCGGCGATGCGGTTCACTTCCTGGTCGATCTTGGCTTCGAGATCGCGCTCCTGGTTCTGCGCGGCAATCAGCTTGGGATGTTTCGGGCCGTATTTGGTGGCGAGATCGGAGACCTGGCGGATCGCCTCCGCCTGCTGCTCGCGCAGCTGCACGATAAGCGGCGAGGACACGACTTCCGACACATCGCCCGCGTGGCCCGTCGTCATCAAGCTGTTGATATGCGAGAGGCTCGCCTGCTTCTCGGCGAGATCGCTTCTGGCCTGCACCACCTGCCCGTTGATGGCAGTGAGCTGCTGGTCGACCAGTGACGAACCGTCCGCCGTCTCGTTCAGATTGTGCTCGGCCTTGTAGGCCTGCACGTTCGCTTCCGCGGCCTGCACCTGATGGGAGAGTTGGCGGATGCGTTGCGTCAGCCAATCCGTGGTGGTGCGGGTGGCGTTGAGCGTGGCGTCCACTTCAGTGGCGATATAGGTGTCGGCGGTGGCATTGGCGAGGCGCGCGGCTTTCTCCGGGTCGGCGGAGGAATAGGAGATCGAGATCGCGCTCGAAAGCCCCACGCCTTCGACGGTGAGGTGCTTCAGGAACGTATCGATCTCCGCGCTGCGCAACTTGGCGGCGCTTTGGTCGGTTTGCAGGAACGCGAACATGCCCGGCTTGAGCGAGGGATTGAATTCGGGATCGTTGGCAAGGCCCAGCTTGTCGATGACGCGGCCGGCGAGATCGCGCGAAGTGAGGATCTGGATCTGGTCCTGCACCGAGGCCGGATCGACCGGCAGTTCGGAGACCACGGCGGAGGCGTCCGCGATGTTGTTCTTGCGCGGGTCGAGCATCACCATCGACGACGCGGAATAGCGCGTGGGCAGCAGCATCGCCACGCAGACGGCGAGCAGCACGACGCAAAGGGTGGTCACGAGGATGGTCTTGGACCGCGCACGGGCGACGCGCGCGAGATCGCTCGGCCGGAACGTGTCGCCACGCTCGGCCCGTTGTTCGCCGGAGAAATAGGTCCGACCGGAATCCATGGATACGCCAGACCTCTGCCCCGCCCTCGAATCGTTTACCGCCGAGTCACCTGCGGAACGGTTAACGCCGCGACGATTTCCGTTAAGCATTGGACGCCAGGCAGGCATCGACCAGCCGCGGGTCATCCCACGGCACGTCGTGATGAGCGGATTTGAGCCAGGTGCTGGTCCGGTCGCGGCGCCATTCCTGGGGAAAAAGCGCCACAGCCCGGCCCGGAATGGGCGTCCGGCCGAAGCCGTGTCCACCGGCGCGGGCGGCCAAAGCAGCGCACAGATCGTGGCCGGGGCCGAAGCCCAGATGGCTCGTTTGCGTGGCGCGGGGGTTGATCTCGATCAGATGCGGCTTGCCCTGTGCGTCGCGGACGTAATCGAGCCCATGGAGACCGGACAAACCGAACTGGCTGGCGAGGCGGCAGGCGGCGGCTTCCATCGCCGCATCGTCTACCCGCTTCACCACGCTGGCGGGACCGGCTGTGCCGCAGGTGTTCAGCACGTCGAAATGGTTGGCAGCGATCACCTGGCCTTTCCAGCAGAAGAAGCTGGAGGTAGCAGGTGTGCCGGGGATGTAACGCTGCAAGCTGATCGCGGGCCTGGCGGGTTTGGCGAGATAATGCGCATCCTTGCGGCGGAGCGCGCGGGCGAGGCCGCGCAGGCGCGAAGGCGTGGCGCTCAACCGCCGCCAAGCGGCGCGCGCCGCGTCGATGTCCTGCACGATGGCGACGCCATCGCCGCCCCAGCTTCCATCCGCCTTCAACACGGCGGGAAGACCGATGAGCCGCAGCGCGAATTCGAGGCTCGCTTCGTCGTCCACCGAAACGGTTTCGGGCGCTGTGATCCCAGCCTGCCGCGCCGCCGCAATGAAGCCGCTGCGCGAGACGAGGCCGGCGTAGCTCTGCGGATCGCCAAAGGAGTGTTCGATAACGGTGCGGAATTCCGGCGCTGCTTCATGCAGTGTGCGCAGATGAGACACCGCGCGGTCGTCGCAGGCGACGATCAGGTCGGGCTGCGATTGGTGGATCGCCTTGGCGAGTGAGGCCAATGGCGCAAGCGCGCGATAAGCGAAGCGGGTCGTGGGATAGCGGCTGGCGGAGAGCGGATGATTGTCCGGAAACAGTGCGTCGACCGCGCATCCGCTTTCGCTGAGGGCGCCCGCGAGCCTGGCCGCGGACGGCCAGCGCACGGTGGTGGAGAGCAGGATTTTCGGCATCGGGGCAAACCGTTCCGCAAGAGATCGCGGTTAGCTTTGCAGGTTCTGGGCCGGTCTGCGCAGCCACAATTGGTATGAAAATTGGAAGAAACCCGGGCAATCCGCACACTCAGCGGGTCAGCGCGTGCCCTTTCGGGAAAACGTCCCGGATTGGGACTGGATGAAACGAAACAGAGGTTCGTTATGCGACAGCACACTGGCCGGACCATCGACGTGGCCATCGTCGGCGCCGGCCCTTACGGCCTCTCCCTCGCCGCCCACCTCGACGCCTTGGGGATGTCATTCCGCATTTTTGGCAAGCCGCTGGAAACCTGGCGCAACCACATGCCGCGCACCATGCAGCTCAAATCCGAAGGCCTCGCCTCCAGCCTCTCCGCACCCAAATCCGGCAGCCGGCTTGAGGATTTCTGTGCCACCAACGGCCTCGCCTATCAGTCGCATGACCTGCCCATCCCGCTGGAGCAGTTCAACGCTTATGCATCGCGCTTCGCCGAACGCTTCGTGCCGATGCTGGAAGACACGCTGGTCACCTCCGTGACGCGTGGGGGCGACGATTTCGCGCTGACGCTCGCCACCGGCGAGACGCTCACCGCCCGCAAGGTGGTGCTGGCCGTGGGCATCACCTCTTATGCCTATACGCCTGAAGTGCTGTCCGATCTTCCGGCGACGGCCTTCTCGCACAGCTTCGACCACCGCAGCGGCGAGCAGTTCAAGGATCGCGACGTGGTGGTGCTGGGCGGCGGTTCCTCCGCCATCGACACGGCGGCCATGCTCCAGGATTGCGGCGCGAACGTCACCATCCTCGCCCGTGGCGACGCCATCCGCTACCACACCGCGCCAGATCCCAAAGGCGAGCGCCTGATCAACAAGCTGCACAAGCCGCCGACTGGTATCGGCCCCGGCTGGCGCTCGTTCTTCTGCGTGCACCTGCCGCAGCTTTTCCACCGCTTGCCGCAAGCCTTCCGCCTGGAAGCGACCCGAAAGCACCTGGGTCCCGCACCCGGCTGGTTCATGCGCGCCCGCATCGAAGGTCGTATCCCGACCTTCCTGCGCCACACCCTGAATCGCGCCACCTGGAAAGACGGCCGCGTGGCGCTGGACGTGACCAGCCCGGAAGGCGCCAGGACGCTGGCCTGCGACCATGTCGTGTCGGCCACCGGCTATCGCGTCAATGTGGACCGCCTCACCTGGCTCGCGCCGGAACTCGCCGCGCGCATCGCGACCGTCGAGAAAACGCCCATCCTGTCGCTGGATTTCGAAACCTCGGTGAAGGGGCTTTATTTCGTGGGCCCCTCCGCCGCCAACAGTTTCGGCCCGCTGATGCGCTTCATGGTGGGTTCGGAGTTTGCCGCGCCGCGCCTCGCCAAGCATTTGCACCGCAAGCTCGCGGGCAGCGGCGCCAAGGCGTGGACGCCAGCCTTGCAACCCAGCGAGACCGCCGCGAGTTAACAAAAGACGCCTCCACCGGGATTTCACGGGAACCGCCCGCGTACCGCGCACGTTCTCGTCCCGGTAGTGGTGGTCGATGCGGATTTTCCTTGTATCCAATAGGGTTGCTGTCCCCGGCGAAGGCCAAGGCATCAACACCGGCGGGCTTGAGGTCGCGTTGCGCGCGGTCCTGCAGGGCCATGCCTGCGTCTGGGTCGGCTGGAGCGGAAACATCGTCGACGACGAAAGCGCGGTGGAAGTCCACACGACGCATTCCGGCAATTCCGAATTCGTCGTCACCGATCTGCAGAAGCAGGAATACGAAGAGTACTACAACGGCTTCGCCAATCGCGTGCTATGGCCCGTGCTGCATTACCGGCAGGACCTGGCGGAATTCCACCGCCAGGATCTGAGCGGCTATTTCCACGCGAACCACCGCTTCGCCGATCTGCTATGCTCGCAGCTCCGGCCCGACGACGTCATCTGGGTGCATGATTATCACCTGATGCCGCTTGCGCAGATTTTGCGCGAGCGCGGCGTCACCAACAGAATAGGCTTCTTCCTGCACATCCCCATGCCGCCGCCGGAAGTGGTGGCCGCGATGCCGGGCCATCGCCGCGTCATCGGTGCGCTGGCGGAATACGATCTCGTCGGCTTCCAGACCGAAAGCGACATGTCGAACTTCGCGCGCTACCTCGCGAAGATCTCCGGCACCACGCCGCATTTCGCCGTCAGCCTCGCGGGGCGCAGCGTGCGCATCGGTGCTTTCCCCGTGGGCATCGAGACGGAGACGTTCCAGGAGATGGCGGTGGCCGGCCAAAACTCGCCGACCGTGCGGGCGCTGAAAGCGATCAGCCCGCATCTGGCGATCGGCGTGGACCGGCTGGATTATTCCAAAGGCCTCGACCTCAAGCTCGACGCCTATGGCCGTTTCCTGAAAGCCAATCCGGATTGGATCGGCAAGGTGACTCTCCTGCAGATCACGCCCAAGAGCCGCTCGGCCATCGCGGAATACGCCACGATGGAGACGACGCTGGCCACCATGTCCGGCCGCATCAATTCGGATTTCGGGGACGTGCTGTGGACGCCGGTGCGATACGTGACGCGGCCCTATCCCCGCAAGGACTTGGCCGGCTTCTTCCGCATCGCCCGCGCCGGCGTGGTGACGCCGCTGCGCGATGGCATGAATCTCGTCGCCAAAGAATATGTGGCGGCGCAGGACGCCGAGGATCCCGGCGTGCTGGTCCTGTCGGAATTCGCGGGCGCCGCGGCCGAATTCGAAAGCGCGCTGATCGTAAATCCCAACGACCCCGAAGCCGTGGCGCAAGCGCTGCTCAAGGCGCTGACCATGCCGCGCGAGGAACGCATCTCCCGGCACGCACGACTCTGGCAGGCGCTCCTCGCCAACGACATCGCCAATTGGGGAACGCGCTTCCTCGAGACCCTCACGGGGAAAGCGCCAGCGCGCGAGATCGCGGCGAAGGACTTCGCGGCGGAGTAGTGCGCGCGATGTGATCTCAACCCAGCGGGGGCGGGACCCTTACGTAAACTTCCGTGATCATCAGAACCGTGCCGTCCATATTTCTGGCCATCTTACCGGCCATCTTTCCGGTATCCGCGGCTGGGCAGACCGGGCGGACAGTTTCCAGCCGCTCCAGCCCGAGAACTTCAGCCGGGAACGCCGGCTGCGGTGTGGTGTCCGATGGATCGGTCCCGGTGAGCGACAGGCTTTCGTTGTCGTTGACGACGACACCGTCCTTCGCTCCACCGCCTGGAAAGTCCTCTCGAGACATGGCCCTCCCCCCCGGGATATTCGACTGGGAAGGCTAGTGGTCTTCCACCGGGGGCGTCGGTGCCGCGTTCCACGCGGCTCCTGTGCTTTTTATCACGTCCGTTACGAGATATGTGATTTCGCGCACAACCTGTGCTAATTTCTGCTTCGGGTTGGCGCTTCTACCGGCCGCGGCATCGCGATGATGGCATATGTCGGCACAAAATTCCGGACAGTCCAGAAAAATCACCGGCTTCCTCGATCAGCTTGATCCGCTCGACCGGAAAGAGCTGGAGAAACGCATGCGCGCGCTGCGCGTGCCCAAGGGGCGCGTGATCGTGGAATACGGCTCCAGAACCGACGAGGTGTTTTTCGTCGTCGAGGGTGAGCTTCGCGTGCTTCTCTATTCGCCCAACGGCAGAGAAGTCTCGATGAGCGCCATCGGGCCGGGCGCCATGGTCGGTGAGATGGCGGCGATCGACGGCGCCAGGCGCGCCGCGACCGTTGTCGCCGTCACGCCGACCAAGCTGCGCGCGATGACGCGCGCGGATTTCTGCGATGCCGCCGAGCGCACGCCCCGCGCAGCACTCTGGCTCGCCCGCCATTTCTCCCGCCAGATCCGCGGGCTGAACAACAAGATCTTCGAGCTCGCCACTCTGAATGTCGGCAACCGGGTTCATTTCGAGCTGCTGCGGCTGGGTCTGTCGTCCGAAGTGCGCGACAATCGCCTGATCATCCACCACGCGCCCACCCACAACGAAATCGCCAACCGCATCGGCACGAATCGCGAAGCCGTGACGCGGACGCTGGGAGACCTCACGGAGCAGGGCATCCTGCTCCAGAAGGGCCGCACGCTGGAGATCCTCAATGTCGAGAAGCTGTCCGACATCGTGCGCGAGTTCAGCGGGCAGACGGCCGGCATCTACATGGCGCCGCACGCACCGGGCGAGCTTCCGCCGGACCACGACAAGAGCCGCTGAACCGGTTTAGCCGCCGTTCCACCCGGCCAGCCGCAAGCCCTCGAGATTGGTGTCGAACAGGGCCGCATCGCGGAATGGCCAGATGCGCCGGATGTAATCGAGCGAGAAATTGGGCTGCAACTCCAGCATCCGGGCGAGCGACTCGGCCGCGGCCTCGCGATTGCCGAGATGGGCGTGGGCGACAGCCAGCACCCGGAAGCCACCCGGCCAAGCCGGATTCTCCTGGGTCGCGCGCCGCGCCCAATGGAGCGCTTCCGCGAAGCGCCCGGACATCAGGTCCGCCATCGCCATGCCGTCGAGCCAATAATACATCACGGGATCATGCGGACTGAGGCGCATGGCCATGCGCAGCAAGGTCAGTGCTTCCGATAGCCGGCCCTCGAAAATCATCGCATGGGCAAGGAAGCCATAGGCCATCGCGAGGGAAGGGTTGAGCTTGATGGCCGCCCGGAACAGCCCAACGGAGGTCTCGACCTCGTTGGTCTGCAGGGTCACGATGCCGAGCGCCATATGCGCCCAGGCGTCGGTGCGATCCAGGCGGATCGCATGCGCCGCGGAATCGCGCGCGATCTTCAAGGTCGCCAGCGGGTCGGCGGCCCAGCCCATATAGGTTTCGATGATGGAGGCGAGCGCCACACCGCTATGGGCCTGCGAAATCGTATCGTCGATGGCGAGCGCCGCCTGAAGATGGGGGAGAGCGGCCGCGATACCGTCGGGCGTCAGCTCCCAGATCCGCGAATAGGCGCGCAGGATGTGATCCAGCGCGCCGGGATCTGAGGCGTGCCGCATCGCGTTTCCGCCTTCGCTGCGCATGACGCCGGGCTCGACGACGGCCGCGATCCGCATCGCGATCGTTTCCTGCATCGAAAAGGCGCTGGCAACCCGCTCGATGAACTCGAACGGCTTCAGGAGCCGGCCCGTGGCGGCTTCGCTGAGTTGAATCGTGATCTTCACCTCGTCGCCGACGCGCTGGAACGTGCCGTCCACGATATAACGCACGCCCAGCGAGCGCCCGACGTCACGCAGGTTCGGCGTCGCGGTGCGGAAGCGGAACGACGACGTGCGGGCGATTACATAGAACCAGCGCGACGACGACAGTGCGTTGATCAGCGCATCGGTGATGCCGTCCGCGACGTGGTCATCGGTTCCGTCACCGCCTAGCACGGCGAAGGGAAGAACGGCGACCGATGGCCTGTAGGTGACGAGATGGACGGAGCCGGGCCGCGTCTCGCGCCCGCCAGGCCCTGCGTCGTCCTCCGCGCCGACGTCGATGCGGTAGAGCCGCGCGTGTTTCTCGATGCCACGCAGGCTTGTGTCGCCGAGATCGCTACAGAGCAGGTCGAGCTTGTCGCGCACCTGCTCGTAAATTCCGGCCGACATGCAGATGCCGCCGGGCTCGGCCACCTCGGTGATACGGGCTGCGATGTTCACGCCATCACCGAGAATGTCAGACCCGTCCGCGAAGACGTCGGCGATGTGAAGCCCGATACGGAACTGGAGCAGATTGCCCAAGGGCGAAATCAACGGAGACCGCGAGAACTGCCGCTGGATATCGAGAGCGCAGAGCACGACCTCCGTCACGCTGGCGAATTCGGCCAGGATCGCATCGCCCGGCGTGGCGATCACACGGCCGGCACGCGACAGGATGGCGCCGGAGAAGCGGCTGCGTGCGATGGCCAAAGCCCCGAGCGTCCAGTCTTCCTCCAGATTGGACAGCGCGGTGTAGTCGGCGCCGTCGGCGTAAAGGATGACGGCCAGCCGCCGCGCGTTTCGGCGCTCGCGCTCGGCCTTCGTGACCAGGCGTTCGACGTCTGCCGTCACCTATGCAATGCCTCTCGCAACGCCTTCGACCCCGCGTCCCAGAAGTGGGCCCGAGCACCCTCGATGCCCACGGGGGCATGATAGTCCGGGGGCGGTGCATTCGCGCAATGGCATTCGCCGGGCCGGGTGATCAGAATCTGCGACATCTCGTAGCCGAAATGCGTGATCTTCTGCAGCGCCTCGGCCGCTCCCTGGACGCCAAACCATTGCTCCGCCGCGTCTATTAGCTCTCCAGCCTGCCCATTCTCGCCAAAGGTCTGGTGCATCAGCCCCCCCACGAGGATTTCCAGTCCGCGGATGCGGGGCGGTGGAACGAACGGTATATCGGTGGGAAAGCACTGGCCGAGGAATTCGGCCAGGCTGCCCGGCGGGTGGGCGTGCTTGGGAGTCCTGGGCAGGGTCTTCAGGTCGACCTTCAGCAGCGCCTCCACGTCGATGATGCCGGCGCCGCGCGTGGCTGTGTCCCAGTCATCCGGCTTGCGGGCGGAGGCTTTGAGCGCGGCGGCGAATGTGTCCTGCAGCGGATAGTAATCCTTCAGCACCTCCTCGCCGTGAAAGGCGCGCCACAGGGCTGCCGCGCCGGCGACATAGGCGGTGGCGAAGGATCCGCCGCTGCCGTAATTGTAGGAATAGGAGATGTCGTCGCCGTTTACCTGGATGCAGGTGGTTCGCACATTGACGCCGGGCGCAGCGATATCGACCAGCGGGCCCTGCGGAGACCACTTCCAATATTCATCGTCTTCGTTCGTGGCCGCCACCGCCACGCATTGCGGCATCGCGGCGGGATTGACGACGGCGGGCCAGCAATTGCCGGCGGAGGCGATGATGATCATGTTCTGCTTGTAGGCTTCTTCCACGATCGCCTGCATCTGCGGCAGGAAGAAGCCGCCGATGCTCATCGACACCACATGGCATTTTTGCTTGACGGCCCAGGCGAGGCCCGTCGCCACTTTCGAATTGCAGAAGAACGCCGTGCCGTCGCAGACGCGAATCGGCAACACACGCGCGCGCGTCGCCACGCCGACGACGCCGTCCTCATCCACCGGCGTCTCCCAGTCAGCGCGCGCTGCGGAGGCGATGAGCGTCGCCGTGGACGTGCCGTGGCCGGGTTCGCTGTTGACCAGCGTGGTCTTCAGCGGATCCTTCGCGTTGCTGGTGTTGTCTGCGGCGTTGAACTGCATCGCGAAATCCGTATCGACACCCGGCTGCATGGCGGGATGCTCGCTCCAGCCGGTGTCGATATGGCCGACCAGGATTCCCTCGCCCAGCCGCTTGCCGCCCGGCGGCGGCGCCAGCGCCCATGCCTCGTTGACGTGCATACACTCGAGCGGCCAGAGGATCGGGGTATCGTGGGCTTCGCGGTGGCAGGTGAAGATGAACGGATGGTTCGCCACCACATGCTTGACGGTGATCGCAGTGTGGCCGCGCTTCGCAAGCCCGGCGTTCAGCATGTCGCGCAGCTCGTAAGCCATGTCGTGGCTGTTGCGCTCGCCATGTTCCTGAAGCGCCTCATCGAGATCGTCGAAGCTGCAGCCGTGTATCCGCAAGCTCACGAAGCGCGCCAGATGCGGCCGGCCCGTGAGGGCAATCTCGAGCGGCATCTGCGTTTCGAGAAGCGGCCCCAGATGATCCGGACGCGGGGTCGTTTGCAGCACATCCCCGAATATATCTTCCTTCAGGATCTGCTGCAGGACCTGGAAGAGATGCGCCGCATCGTCGATCTTCACGCCCGCACCGCCCTCCACGGCATCGAACTCGATCACATAATGAAGGCCGATGCGGCGAAGCTCGGCCAGCTTCGCGTCCGCTTTCGGATCGCCGCTTGCGTCGGGCGTCGGCTGTTTGGAGATTTCCACGATTTGACCGGCGACTTTATTGAAATCGATTTTCTCGTTCTCGCTCATCAATCCCACCCATTTGAAAAGCTTTTCAATAAAATTCAGACGCGTGAGAATTAGATGGCAACAATCGCTTCGTCAAACGCGGAACTCGAACATTAACCAACGTACACGGACATATTGTGTGACAGCGCGCTGTAGAACTGCATCAGCGCCATCCGGTGATGCGTGAATGCGGGCGTCTATTGCCGCGCCAGTTCCTCGCGCAGCATTTCAAGCTCGAGCCAGCGCTCTTCCGCCACGGAAAGCTCGTCCTGCGACTGCTTCAGCTTGGCCGCCTGCGCCGCGAAGCCCTTGGGATCGCGCGCATAAGAGGTCCCTTCCGACAGGCCGGACTGGAGCCGCGCGACTTCTTTTTCCAGCGCGGCGATGCGCCCGGGCAACGTTTCCAGCGCATGCTTGTCGGCGAAACTGAGCTTGCGCTTGGGCACGGAGGCGGGACGTTTTTCCTTTGGCGCGGCGGCTTTTCCGCTGCGTGGGGATTGAGGCACGTCTCGCGCCGCCACGCCGCTGCCGCGCTGTGCGACCATGTCGCTATAGCCGCCGGCATACTCCACGAAGCGGCCATCGCTCTCCGCCATCAGCACGGCGGTCGCCACCCGGTCCAGGAAGTCACGATCATGGCTGACCACCAGCACGGTGCCGGGATAATTGGCCAGCATCTCCTCGAGCAGGTCGAGCGTCTCCAGATCGAGATCGTTGGTGGGCTCGTCCAGCACCAGCAGGTTCGAGGGCTGGGCTAGGATCCGCGCCAGCAGCAGCCGCGCCCGTTCGCCACCCGACAGAACCTTCACCGGCGTGCGCGCCTGGGCCGGCGTGAACAGGAAGTCCTTGAGATAGCTCACCACATGGCGCGCCTCGCCGCCGACATGGACGATGTCGCCATGGCCGCCGGTGAGCACCGCGCTCACCAAGGTGTCGGGATCGAGCTCCGCGCGGTTCTGGTCCAGAGCCGCCATCTCGACGGCCACGCCGATCTTCACATTGCCGGTGTCCGGCTTGAGCTTGCCCGTAAGCATGTTGAGCAACGTCGTCTTGCCCGCACCGTTCGCACCGACGACGCCCACGCGGTCGCCGCGCAGGATGCGGGTGGAGAAATTGGTGACGATCGCCCGCTCGCCATAGGATTTGGAAATCCCCTTGGCATCGATCACCCGCGTGCCGCCCTCGCCGCCTTCGCTCGCCACAAGCTTCACATTGCCGGTGACGCGCAATTGCTCGCGGCGCCCGGTCCGAAGATCGCGCAGCTTGGCGAGGCGGCCCTGGTTGCGCTTGCGGCGGCCGCTGACGCCGTAGCGCACCCAATCTTCTTCCATGACGATCTTGCGGTCGAGCTTGTGGCGTTCGACTTCTTCTTGCGCCAGCACCTCGTCGCGCCAGTTCTCGAAGGAGGCGAAACTCTTCTCCAGCCGCCGCGTCTCGCCACGGTCGAGCCACACCGTGGCGCGCGACAGATCCTGCAGGAAGCGCCGGTCATGGCTGATCAGCACCAGCGCGCCGTTGAGACCGGCAAGCTCATCCTCCAGCCATTCGATGGCCGGCAGGTCGAGATGGTTGGTCGGCTCGTCCAGCAGCAGGATGTCGGGCATCGGCGCCAGCGCACGGGCCAGCGCCGCGCGCCGCGCCTCGCCGCCGGAAAGCGTGGACGGGGTCTCGTTGCCCGTCAGGCCCAACTCGCCCAGCAGATAATGCGTGCGGTTGGAATCGTAGCCGTCGCCCAATCCGGCTTCGACGTAATCCCGCGTGCTGGCGAAACCGGCGAGGCTGGGCTCCTGCGGCAGGTAGCGGATGACGGCGCCCGGCTGGGCGAAGCGAGTTCCAGCATCGGGCTCGACCAGCCCGGCCGCGATCTTGAGCAGGGTCGATTTGCCCGAGCCGTTGCGGCCCACCAGGCAGAGCCGCTCGCCCTCGCCCACGGACAGCTCCGCGCCATCGAGCAACTGGGTGTTGCCGAAGCGGATGTGGATGTCCTTGAGGAGCAGAAGGGGCGGCGCCATCCGCGCTGTCTAACAGGGCGGATGGTGGAGGCAAGCTGTCACTTCGCCCTTAGGGCAGAAGGGTCGCGTCCAGTGTGATTTCCGCCTTCAGCAGCTTGGAAACCGGACAACCGGCCTTGGCGCCCGCGGCGATGCGCGCGAAGGTTTCCTGGTCCGCGCCGGGCACCTTGGCCTTCAGGGTCAGGTGCACGGCGGTGATCGCGTAGCCGCCGTCCACCTGTTCGAGCGTCACTTCGGCCGAAGTGTCCATCTGGTCGGCCTTGAGCTTCGCCTCGCCCAGCGCGAGCGACAGCGCCATGGTGAAGCAGGCGGCGTGCGCAGCCCCGATCAGCTCTTCCGGATTGCTGCCCTTCTGGCCCTCGAAGCGGCTGGCGAAGCCATAGGGATAGGCGTTCAGCGCGCCGCTCTCGGTCGAGATGGAGCCTTTGCCGTCGCGCAGCCCGCCTTGCCAGGCGGCCGATCCGTGTCGTTTGATCTTCATCGTGCAGTCTCCTAATTCGCCCCTTGCTTGCGAAGCGCGGCCACATCCTTGGCGGCGAGCGAGGAACCTTTCGTGCCGAACCGGGCAGTCACGTAATTGGCCAGCGCCGCGATCTCGGAATCCGAATAGACGCTGCCAAAGGCGGGCATCACCGA
Source organism: Rhizomicrobium sp. (assembly GCA_036489435.1). GTDB lineage: Bacteria > Pseudomonadota > Alphaproteobacteria > Micropepsales > Micropepsaceae > Rhizomicrobium. Next base: position 82,638 of record DASXFU010000012.1, read on the forward strand.
CGCGCCACGCGCCGTCTGCCGCCGCGTGCCCAGGATGATGATCTGCGCGACATTGGTGGCACTGGGATCGTTGACCGCGCGTGCGCCGGTCAAGGTTGCGTACGGCAATATCGGGCTCACGCCGGTCCAGTCATGACAGCTCGCGCAGGCGCCCGCGAAGAGGTGCTTGCCACGCTCATCGAAGCCCGCCACCACGCCGTCGCGATGCGAAGCGGGCGCGGGGCCCTTCAGCGTGGCCGGCATGTCGGACGACGCCATCGCCGGAATGCTCTGCAGATAGGTGACGAGCGCGTGCATGTCGCTGTCCGACAGATAGCGCAGGCTGTCATCGACCGCCTCGCCCATCGGGCCCGAGCCGGTGCCGTGGCCATCCGCATGGCCGGTGGAGAGATAGCGCGCGAGCTCCGCGCCGCTCCAGCCGCCGACGCCGGTGTCGTGATCGGACGTGATGTTGTAAGCCTTCCAGCCCGCCGTCACGGCGCCGGAGAACTTGCTGCGGTTATCCAGCGCGAAAGCGAGATTGCGCGGCGTGTGGCATTCGCCGCAATGGGCGAGACCTTCCGCCAGATAGGCGCCGCGATTCCATTCGGCGCTGTGCGCGGTGTTGGGCTGGAATGTCTTGCCTGGGTTGAAGGCCCACGACCAGATGCCCATCGCCCAGCGCTGGTTGAACGGGAAATGCAGGTCGTTGGGGATCGCGGGCGCATGCACGGGCGCGAGGCTGAAGAGATAGGCCTTGATCGCCAGCGCATCCGCATCCGTCATCACGGAATAGGAGGCATAGGGCATGGCGGGATAGAGCCGCTGGCCCTCGTCGTCGATGCCTTTGTGGATGGCGTTCAGGAACGACGCATCGCTCCAGGTTCCGATGCCGGTCTCTTTGTCCGGCGTGATGTTGGGCGAATACATCGTGCCGAAGGGCAGATGGAACGGAAAGCCGCCCGCATATGGCTTGCCGCCGGGCGCGGTGTGGCAAGCGGTGCAATCGGCGGCGCGCGCCAGATATTCGCCGCGCTGCACGAGACTCGCATGGGCTAGCGAAGCCGGAACGCCGGTCGGATTGGGGCCTTTGTAATCGGCCAGCGCGACGGTCTCGCCACCCGCGAAGGACATCGGGCCCGGACCGGTGATCAGCCAGATGCCGAAGAGAAGCACTAGGACGACCACGATGGCGACGCTACTCAAGACGTAACGCGTCACCGGTCTGAGGCGGAGGAAGGTGTTCATAGCGACCTCCCCGCCAGCGCGTCACGATCGATCGGCAGGCGGCGCAGGGCGACGCCGGTCGCGGCATAGATCGCGTTGCGCAAAGCGGGCGGGCCGGCCGTGACGCCCGTCTCGCCGATGCCGCCCGGCGCTTCGCCGCTCTGGATGACATGCACGTCGATCTCCGGCACCTGGTCGATGCGCAGCATGCGGTAGTCGTTGAAGTTGGATTGCTGCACGCGGCCATTGGCGATGGTGATCTGGCCATAGAGCGCGGCGGTGAGGCCGAAGATCAGACCGCCCTGCAACTGCGCCCTGATGGTGTCGGGATTGACGGCGATGCCGGTGTCCACTGCCGTGGTAACGCGGCGCAACTTCACCTCGCCCAGCTTGCCCACTTCGGCCTCCACCACCGTGGCGATGAAACTGCCGAAGGAGGGCTGCACGCTGACACCGCGCCCCGCGCGCGGCGGCAACGGTTTGCCCCAGCCGGATTTCTCCGCGACCAGATCGAGCGCTGCGCGCAATCGCGGCACCTTGCCCAGCATGTCGCGGCGGAACGCGATTGGGTCCTTGCCCGCCTTGCGTGCCAATTCATCCATGAAACATTCGATGGCGAAGACGTTGTTGTTCGGCCCCACGCCGCGCCAGAAACCGGTGGGCACGGCCGGCGGCTCGGCGCGGACATATTCCACATGGAAGTTCGGAATGTCGTAGGGCATGTCGATGGCGCTATCGACCGCGTCGATATCGATGCCGTGCTGAAACGCCGGCGGCAGCCAGCGCGCGATGACGCCGGAACCAGTGACCTTGTAATTCCAGGCCGCGATCTTGCCGCCCTTCAGGCTGGCTTGGATCGTATCGCGATAGACCGGGCGGTAGACGTCGTGCTGGATATCCTCCTCGCGCGTCCACACCACCTTGACCGGCTCGCCGTCCAGATGCTGCGCCACGCGCACGGCCTTCAACGCCATGTCCGGCTCCAGCCTGCGGCCGAAGCCGCCGCCGAGCAGGTGGTTGTGCACGGTCACTTTCTCCTGCGGCAAACCAAGGAGCTGCGCCACCGTACCCTGCACGCGCGTGATGACCTGCGTGCCCTGCCAGATCTCGCAGGAACCGGGCTTGAGCTGCACCGTGCAGTTCATCGGCTCCATCGTGGCATGCGCCAGGAACGGCAGCTCATAGGCCGCCTCGTAACGCTCGACCTGATCGAGGCCCTTGGCGATGTCGCCGCGTGTCTTGGCGACGGCGCCGGGCTTCTTGCTGGCGGCGCGCAGGTCGGTCCAGATCGCGTCCGACGAGATGGCCGCGTTCGGGCCTTCGTTCCAGGTGACCACCAGTGCGTCGAGGCCGCATTTCGCCGCCCACATGTGATCGCCGACTACGGCCACCATGTCGTCCAGCACGACCACCTTGTGCACGCCGGGAATCTTCTTCGCCGCGCTGTCGTCGACATGGCCGACCTTGCCGCCGAACACCGGGCTCGCCGCGATGGTGGCGAATTTCATGCCGGGCAGCATGGCGTCGATGCCGTAGATCACCTTGCCGTTGACCTTGCCAGGCGTGTCGAAGCGCTTCAGCGGTTTGCCGATCAGCGTGAAATGTTTCGGATCTTTCAGCGCGGACTTCGGTGGCGGAGTCTGCTTGCCCGCCTCATCCGCCAGCGCGCCGTAGTCGAGCTTGCGGCCGGTGGCTGAGTGTATCACCTGCCCGTTCGAGGCGGTGCAGCTCGCCGGATCGACTTTCCATTGCGCGGCGGCTGCGCTGACCATCATCGCGCGCGCGGAGGCGCCTGCGGTGCGCAATGGTGTCCAGAAAGCGCGAATGGAATTGGAATTGCCGGTGACCTGGATACCGAAGATCGGATTGGCATAGAGCTTGTCGTTCGGCGGTGCATGCACCAGCGCGACCTTTGAATAATCCGCGTCCAGCTCCTCAGCCAGGATCATCGCCACGGCGGTGTAGACGCCCTGCCCCATCTCCACTTGCGGCATCACGAGCGTCGTCTTGCCCGTGTGGTCGATGCGGATATAGGCGTTGGGCGCGAATTTTCCGGCCGTGTCATCCGGCGTCTGCTCCGGCTCATTCGCCGCGCGCACCGGCATGTGGAAAGCGAACACGAAACCCGCCGCGGCACCGCCCTTCAGCAGGTTGCGGCGCGAGGGGCTCTGCGGAATCTTCTCAAGCAATCCCATATCCGTCCCCTATGCCGGTTCGCCGGCGGCGCGCTTGATCGCTTTGCGGATGCGCACATAGGTGCCGCAGCGGCAGATGTTGCCCGCCATCGCCGCGTCGATATCGGAATCGTCGGGATGCGGCGTGCCGGCGATCAGCGCCGCCGCCGACATGATCTGGCCGGATTGGCAATAGCCGCATTGCACGACTTCCAGGTCGAGCCACGCCTTCTGCACTTTCGCGCCGGCCGGCGTGTTGCCGATGCCCTCGATGGTGGTGACGGATTTGTTGCCCACCGCGCCCACGGCGAGCAGACACGAGCGCACCGGCTTGCCATCGATATGCACGGTGCAGGCGCCGCATTGCGCGATGCCGCAGCCGAACTTCGTGCCGGTCATGCCGAGAATATCGCGCAGCACCCAGAGCAGCGGCATGTCCGCCGGCGCGTCGAAATTCTTTTCCTCACCGTTGATACGCAGCGTCGTCATGCGGAATCTCCCTCAACGGATCACGCACTATAGGCACGTCCGGGCCGCGTCCGCTATCGGGCAGCGTGGATTTCCGCGATGTAACCACCGGGGAATTGCACCATGGCCGAAGTGCGCCCCGCCGCTGTGAACGGAGCCACCAGAACGCTCACACCCGCCGCCTTCGCTTTCGCCAGGGTCGCGTCCAGATCGGGCACTTCATAGCCTGTGATTTCACGGCCATAAGGCCACGGCAGATGGCCGTCACTGACCATCACCACCATCTTGCCGAAGCCGGATTCGACGCGGATGCGCCGGTAGGTCTCGCCAGGCCTTCCGATCTCAACGCCGGGCGCACGCGTCTCGTCCGACACGATCCGGCCATGCGCGAAGCGGACGACATCGGCGACGAAGAGCTTCGCGCGATCCGGAGAAACATAGACGCGGTTCTCGGGCACGTTCGTGAGAGCGGGATAATGCGGTGCTGTCGTATGCCAATAGAGCTGCATGCCGACACCGCCCGGCCATTGGATGAGGGCGTCGCGGCCGATGGGATCGGGGAACGGCGCCACGATGACGTCCGCGCCCGCCGCGCGCGCCGCCTTGGTGGCCTTGTCGAGATCGGTGACGAGATAACCGGTGCGTTCGATGCCGAAGGGATAGGGAATGGGCGTCTTGAAACCGAAGACCGAGAAGATGCCGGCGGGCGTCAACACGGCCTGCGACATCGTCTGGCTCGGCGTCGGCGTGACCTGGAAGACACCTTCTTTCGAGGCCGTGCCGCCGAAGGTGGCGATCACGCTGGCGACGAAACGGTCGAAATCCTCCGGTGCGACATAAACATGGGTCGAGTTATATTGTGGCCCGACCGCGAAGCCGGGGGCCGCGCGCGCCGGCAAACTCCCCAGCAACATGATGAAAGCGAGAGCGGCGAGTGTGCGCATTTTCTAATCCTCAATTCGCGAGCGTCGTGACAATGGCGAGGCCACGTTTCAAGGTCAGCGTCACGGGAGTCCGCTCCGCGATATCGGCGATGCGGGCGCGCTGCTCCCCGCTCAGATCGCCGTCCAGATGCAGCGTGCGGTCGACGCGCTCCACCTTGTCCGCGTCTCGCGTGAAGTGAAGCTCGACGGTCACGGATTTGAGCGGCCACTGTTTGTGATCGGCGTACATGCGCAAGGTGATCGCGGTGCAGGCGCTGAGGCTCGCCAGCAGCAGATCGTAAGGCGCTGGCCCCGCATCGGCACCGCCATTGGAGGGCGGCTCGTCGGCAGTGATGGCATGACCACCCGCGTCGATGGTGGTTGCATAATGCGCCGTGCCGATGGTCGCTTTCGCGCGTGCCATGATCCGCCCTCCAAGTTCGCGCTAACCGTGCAGCTTCCGCGCCGTCTCCGCAACCTTGCGGCCTTGGTAACGCGCGCCTTTGAGATCGTTCTCGCTGGGCTTCCGCGATCCGTCGCCGCCCGCGATGGTGCTGGCGCCATAGGGTGAGCCGCCAGTGATCTCATCCAAAGTCATCTGGCCCGCATGGCCGTAATCTAGGCCCACGATCACCATGCCGAAATGCAGCAGGTTGGTGATGATGGAGAACAGGGTCGTCTCATTGCCACCATGCTGCGTGGCGGAGGAGGTGAAAGCGCCGCCGACCTTGCCGTGCAGCGCGCCCTTGGCCCAAAGCCCACCAGCTTGGTCCAGGAAATTCGCCATCTGCGACGGCATTCGGCCGAAGCGCGTGCCCGCGCCCACGACGATGGCGTCGTAATTGGCGAGATCGTCGATCCTGGCGATGGGCGCCTTCTGGTCGAGCTTGTAATAGGAGGCCTTGGCGACCTCATCCGGTACAAGCTCCGGCACGCGCTTGATGTCCACCATGGCGCCTGCCTCACGCGCGCCTTCGGCGACGGCGTCCGCCATCGTCTCGATATGTCCGTAAGCCGAATGATAGAGAACCAGAACCTTTGCCATGACGTGTCTCCTTGGGTTTGAGAGGGGGAACGAGCACGGCCCGGAGGGGCATGGACCGTGCTCGCTCGCTTCGCGCGTAGCCGGGGGAAAGCTACGCGGCGTCTACCAGAACGATTTCCGAATCTTCGAGCGCCTTGACCGTGACGACATCGACGTCTGCGATGGCTGCGCCATCGCGCGCCTCGATGCGCACGCCGTTGACTTCGACCGCGCCCTTGGCCGGCACCAGATAACCGCGGCGCGCGGCGCCGATGGCGTAATCGGCGCTCTCGCCCGCCTTGAGCGTCGCGCCCAGCACGCGGGCATCGGCGCGGATGGGCAGCGCGTCGTTGTCGTTGGCGAGACCACTGGCCAGAGTCACGAAGCGTCCCGAGCGGTCGGCTTTGGGGAACGGCTTGGCGCCCCAGGCGGGCTGTCCGCCGGACTTCGTGGGCAGGATCCAGATCTGGAAGATCTTCGTGGCCTCAGGTTCCAGATTGTATTCGGCATGGCGGATGCCCGAACCCGCGCTCATCACCTGTACGTCGCCCGCTTCGGTGCGGCCTTCATTGCCCATGCTGTCCTTGTGCGTGATGGCGCCTTCGCGGACATAGGTGATGATCTCCATATTGGCATGCGGATGCGGCGGGAAGCCGGTGCCGGCCTGGATCTCGTCGTCGTTCCAGACGCGCAACGCGCCCCAATCCATGCGCTTGGGATCGTGATAATCGGAGAATGAGAAGTGATGTTTGGCGCGCAGCCAGCCATGGTCCGCGCCGCCGAGGTCTTTGAAGGGTCTGCGTTCGATCATTTTCGTCTCCTTGCGGCGCTTGGTGCCGCTTTTCCTGGAGGCAGATGTATTGCGGACCGGAGCAAACAGAAATAGAAACAATCGAAACACATTGTTTCCAAAAGCGCGATGTCAAAACTGCCCGACCTGGAAGGCCTGGCGATCTTCGCCAAGGTCGCCGAAGCCCGCTCCTTCGCCCGCGCGGCCGAGGAACTGCGCCTCTCCAAAGCCACCGTCTCCAAGGCGGTGAGCCGGGTGGAGGCGCGGCTGGGCACACGGCTGTTCAACCGCACCTCCCGCCAGATGGCGCTGACCGAAGCCGGACGTGCGCTCGCCGCCCGCGCCGCCGCCATGTTGGCCGAGGGCGAAGCGGCCGAGGCCGCCGCCCTGTCGCAATCCACCGCGCCACGCGGGCTGATACGGCTCGCCGCGCCCATGTCGTTTGGCGTGCTTTATGTGGCGCCGCTATTGCCGGAATTCTTCCGTGCCTATCCGGAGATCTCTATCGACCTGCATCTGAGCGACGCACTGGTGGACATCATCGGCGACGGCTTTGACGCCGCCATCCGTATCGCGGCCTTGCCCGACTCGTCATTGGTGGCGCGAAGGCTTTGCGGCATGTCCGTCCATCTCTTGGCAGCGCCTTCTTACATAAAGGCGCATGGACGGCCCAAACATCCGCTGCAACTGAGCGAGCATGTCGGCCTCGGCTATTCCTACCAGCTCACGCAGGACACCTGGCGCTTCACCAGGAAGTCCGGCGAGGTGGCGAGCGTGCGGCCCACGGGCCCGCTACGCGTCAACAATGGCGAGGCGATGCTACCCAGCCTGATCGCGGGGATCGGCTTGGGCGTGCTGCCCGAATTCATCGCCCGCGACGCGCTCAAATCCAGACAGCTTGAGATCGTGCTGCCGGAGTGGTCGCTTTCCCAAAGCGCCGTGCATTGGGTGACACCGCCCGGCGGCCCCAAATCCCGCCGCCTCGACGCTCTGGCCGATTTCCTCGCCGCGCGGCTCGGCCGGAAGAAGAGCGGCGCGTGAGCGAAGCCTGGTGGGCCCGGCAGGACTCGAACCTGCGACCAGACCGTTATGAGCGGTCAGCTCTAACCAACTGAGCTACAGGCCCCGGGCGTCTCCTATCAGGAATTGGAGGCGTGCAAAACATCTCTCGCCGCCCCGGTTTGGTCACAGGATGTGGGCAGCGTAAAAAGGATCGACCGCCGGAGGAACCCGCCATGCGCCGTTCGATTTCGCTTTCCATTCTGCTTTTGCTGGCCGTTTGGGCAGCACCTGCCATGGCCGATGCACCCCAGCGCCTGCTCGTCGTCACCGGACAGGGCGAAGCGAGTGCTGTGCCTGACCAGGCTTCGCTCACCGCCGGCGTGGTGACGAGCGGGCGCACAGCGGCCACGGCACTCGCCGCCAACGCGCAGGCGATGAATGCCGTGTTCGACCGGCTGAAAACGGCTGGCATTCCCGCGCACGATATCCAGACCACAGGCCTCTCCGTCGAGCCCCAATACACGCAAGCGACGAACAGCGCGCCGCAGCGCCTCACCGGCTATCAGGCGCAGAACAGCGTTGCGGTCGTGCTCACCGATCTCACCAAGCTCGGCGCCACGATCGACGCGCTGGTCGCCAGCGGTGCCAACACCATCGGCGACATCAGCTTTGGCTTCCGCGACAACGCGGCGCTTCTCGTTCAGGCCCGCAAGGCCGCCGTTGCCGACGCCATCGCCCGCGCCCATGTGCTTGCCGATGCCGCCGGCGTCACGCTCGGCCCCATCGCCAACATCACCGACGAGAGCAACAGCGCCGAACCGCAAGGAGGCGTCGTTCTCGGCTACGTGCGGGCGGACAAGCCGACCCCGATGGCCCCGGGTGAGAAGCGGATCGATGCGAGCGTGACGATTTCCTGGGAGATTCGCTGAACACGCGGCATCTTTTTGCCGCTGGCGCGCCAGATATACCAAAGCCTCTCCTGGCCGGAGGCAGGCCGTAACGAACGTTATGAAAACGAATCCCATTAACCCCAAGTGATTCGTTTTATGTCAATCTAATTCTTCTGCACGGGGCGGCTTATGAACAAATTATTTTTTGGGGACAATTTGGCAGTTCTCCGGGAAACGATCCCGAGCGATAGCGTCGATTTGATCTATCTGGACCCTCCGTTCAATTCCAATGTCGAATACAACATTCTTTACGGAACGCGGCGCGCCGGTCCATCGGAATCCCAGTCACACACTTTTGACGACATGTGGCGATGGGGGCCAGCCCCCCAGCGCGCTTTGAACGAGACGGCAGATCGCCATCTGCAGGCAGGCGCGCTCCTGGATTCCTTTCAGCGCGTATTTCCGAAAAGCGACATGATGGCTTACCTCGCCATGATGGCGGTTCGTCTGATCGAGCTTCATCGCGTTCTGAAGCCGACCGGCTCGCTTTACCTTCACTGCGATCCGACCGCGAGCCACTATCTGAAAATTTTGCTGGATGCGATTTTCGGACCGGAACGGTTTCTGAATGAAATCACCTGGAAGCGAACCAGTTCGCACAACACCGCAAAGCGATATGGTAACGTCGCGGACCATCTGCTGTTTTACAGCAAGACGGAAAATTACACCTGGAACCCGCAATACGTGCCGTTCAGCGCCGAGCAATTGGCGCGTTACAAGAAGGGCGACGACGGAAGGCTCTACAAAGCGGAAAATCTGACGGCGGACAGGGCGAACTCCAATTCAGGCAAGTTCGAATGGCGTGGCGTCACGCCTCCTCCCACACGTGGTTGGGGCTACACGCTCGGGCAGCTTGAAAAGTGGTGGGCCGAGGGAAGGATACTGACGCGCAAGGACGGTGCGCCGCGCATGGATGGCCTGAAAGTCTATCTGGACGAACTCCGGGGCCAGCCTCTTCAATCGATCTGGACCGACATCGAACGCGTCGGAAACACTTCCAGAGAGCGCATCGGTTATCCGACGCAAAAGCCGCTTGTCCTGCTCGAACGGGTGATCAATTCGTCGACCAACAAGGGCGACATCGTGCTTGATCCCTTTTGCGGCTGCGGCACCGCAATCGAAGCCGCCGAGAAGCTGGAGCGCAAATGGGTCGGAATCGACGTTACATACCTCGCGATTCACGTCATTGAAGGCCGGCTGGAAAAAGCTTTTGGGCCTCTTGTTAGGCAGACGTACCAGCTTTTTGGCCGGCCGGAAGATGCCAGCGACGCCAGGGCGCTCGCCGCGCGCGACTGGCTCGAATTCCAGAAGTGGGCCGTGATGGTGCTTGGCGGCCTGCCGAAGGACAAGCCCGGCGCCGACGGCGGCATTGATGGAATCATTCGCTACCATCGCGTAGGCATAGAGCAACCCAATCGCGCCGTCGTTTCCGTGAAGGGCGGAGTTCACGTCGGAGTGGACGCGATTCACAAGCTCAAATCGGTTGTTCAGCGCGAGAAAGCGGAACTTGGGGTGTTGGTTTGCCTTGATCCGCCAACCCCCGCGATGATCGCCGAGGCCGCATCCGAAGGTGAAGTCGGGCCGCGATCCAGGCGCGTTTCCAAAATCCAGATCATAAACGTGGACATGCTTTTCACCGCCGATCCCGTGCGGCTACCTGGAATGCTTGATCCGCCGGAAGCAGTAGGCTCCTCGATGGTGAGGAAGCGTTCGAAGGGTGGCCGAAAGCGCGTGGAGGGACAGGGGGAATTGCTGTTGCCGATCACCGGAACGCAAACGCCGAAACCCGCGAAGCGCTCTGCAAATCGATCGATCCGGCCGGTGGAAATTGAAGTCACGCGGCCCCGTCTCAGAACGAAGTAACCAATCACGGGCTTAAAAAACGCGGCGGCTACGCACCCATCCCGAGCTGCCGCACGAAAAACCGCTCCCAGCTGTCGCCTTCGAATTGTGGGATGTCGGCGTGGGGGCCGGGGTTGATGTGCATGGTCTTTTCCTTCGAGCCAAAGGCGTCGAAGAGCGCGAGGCCGGCTTCGTGGCTGGCGACGGCGTCTTCCCATTGGAAGACGAACTCGAGCGGGATGGTGATGGCGTGGGCGGAGGCCTGGTATTCGTCCATCCCGGCGCGCAGGCCGGCCAATCCCAGCACGGCGCATTTGATGCGCGGCTCGGCGGCGAGGAACGGAACGCCGATGGCCGTTCCCATCGACACACCCCAATAACCGACGCGTTCATGCTCGCCCACGAAAGGCAGCGCCTGCACGGCAGTGAGCGCCGCCTGCCATTCCGGCACGGCGCGTTTGGAGCGTTCGCGCATGGTCTTCAGCAGCGAGAACGGATTGCCGGTGGTTTCGCCGCGCACGCGGGCGCCGACTTCCGCAGCCAACTGCGCTGCTTCCTCGCGGCTGATGCGGTCGCCATGGCCGGGCGCGTCGATGGCGAGCACGGCGTAACCGAGCTTCTTCGCATAGAGCCGGGCGCGGGCGGCGAGTGAGCCGATCTTCTTGTGTTGCGATCCGCCATGGCCCATCAGCACCAGCGGACGCGGGCCCGTCGCACCCTCTGGCGACCAGATGACCGCCGGCACGCGCTCGCCATCCACCGCGAGATCGAACAGCCTTTCGCTGACGCCGTTTTCCGTTTTCTCGCGGATGAATTCGATCATGTCCCTCTCCCGGTTGGCTTTTCTTTCAGCGTCGGCGACTGGCGCGGGGCCGTCAAGGCCGCGCGGTAGCGGCGCGGGCCAAAGCGCGCCTATGATCGGCGGAACTTCAGGGGGCTTTCGTCATGGTTCAAGCGCTTTCGACCTTCACGCTCATCCACGTCGCGATCTGCCTGATCGCCATTCTCTCCGGCCTGGTCGTGCTGTTCGGCCTGATTGACAACAAGCGGATGAACGGGATGACGGCTCTCTATCTGTTCTTCACCGCCGCCACATCGGTCACGGGCTTCTTCTTCCCGTTCCACGGCGTGACGCCGGCGATCATCCTGGGGATCATCTCCTGCGTCGTGCTCGTGCCGACGCTTCTCGCGCGCTACCAGTTCGGCATGAGGGGCGTGTGGCGTCCGGTCTATGTGATCGGCGCGGTGTTGCTGCTCTATCTCAACTGCTTCGTGCTGGTGGTGCAGTCGTTCCAGAAAGTGCCCGCCTTGCACACGCTGGACCCGACGCAATCCGGCGCGCCGTTTCTGGTGGCGCAGGGGCTGACGCTGGTGTTCTTTGTTGTGACGGGCTGGATGGCGACGAAGCGGTTCCGAGCGATGTGAAAAAGCACCTCCCCACGAGAGGGAGGTGCTTTTCGCGTCTTACTTCTTCGGCGGGCCGCTGATGCCGAGCAGGTTACGCAAGTCTTGCGCGTTCATCAGCTTGCCGTCACGCATGACGAGTTCGACCTGGCGCAGGTCGCTGATGTTGTGCTGCGGGTCGCCGTCGATCAGCGCCAGCTCGGCGAGCTTGCCCTTGGCGAGCGAGCCCGTCTTGTCCGACATCCCGTACACCACCGCCGGATTGATCGTCACGGTCGCCATCGCGTCTTCCGGCGACATGCCGGCCTGCACGTAGAGCTCCAGCTCGCGGATCAGCTCGAAGCCCGCGCCGTCCGTACCAGCGAGGATGCGGATGTGGCGCTTGTTGAGCTCCTCCACCAGCGCCTGCAGCTTGGCGAAGCTGGCGCGCATGCGCGCGCGCGAGAGATCCGGCGTGGGCGCCAGCGCGCTCGACAGGAAGCCGCGCGCGAATTGCGAGGGCAGCGTGTCGGCATAGGGCGCGTCGGCCGGCGGATAGTTGCCGCGATCCGTCACATAGAGATCCTCGAAGGTGACGAGCGTCGGATCGACTGCGATATGGCGGCGCGCCAGTTCATCCAGATAGGCCGTCATCATCTTGGAATGCAGGTCGACATCCGCCGCCAGCTTGCCAGTGCCGACGAAACGCGCGGTGCTGTTGGAGACGTTTACCACGCTATCCGGCATTGCCTGCATCATCACGAAGTTGATGTGGGTGATCTCGTCATAGCCATCGCGCACCGCCTGCAGCGGACGCATGCCGTGCGGGATGTGGCCATGGACATGCAGGCCGAGCTTGTGCGCCAGCGCCGCCATCGGCTTGACCCAGGCGGGGTCCATCGAGCCGTAGATCTTGATGCCGAAATAGCCCGAGTCCTTGGCGCGATGCACCGCTGCCAGCGCTTCCGTAAGATTGCGCACGGTGACGGCAACTTGCGCGGTATACGGCCCCGGCCCATCGATCAGCAGGGACGGCACGATGCGTTGGCCGAGCAACTGGCCGTCGTCGATGCGCTTCTTGCGCGCCATCAGCTCTTCGGGCTGGTTGCCCGGATCGCGCACGCTGGTGATACCGGAGGCCAGTAGAAGCGGGCCCGTGCTGTCGTCGCCATAATGCTGGTGGTTGTCCCACAGGCCCGGCACCAGCGTCTTGCCGGTGCCGTCGATCACCTGCGCATTGGCGGGCACGGTGGTCTTGGCGACGGTGCCGACGGCGGTGACGCGGCCGTTATCGACCACCACGGTCATACCGTCGCGGAATTTGCGCGCATCGGCGTCGTAGAGCTTCACGTTCTTGAACGCGACGGGACCCGCCGGTGTTTTCGCGACGGCCGCGTATTGCGCGGGTGCGAGTTTGGCGAGTGCTTCGTCCTGCGCCTTGTTCATCGCCTCGGTGGATTTTTCCCAGCCGGCCGGCACGGCGCTGACCACGCCCACGACGCCGAAGAACTTGTCGCCATCCACCCAGACCGGCTGGGGCGACAGGCCGAAGCCGTTGACGGCGTAAGCAGTGAGCGTCTTCTTCTCCGTACCGTTCGTGACATCGAGCGTCGTGAGCGGCGACATGGAGCCGTGGCCAGACGGCAGAAGCGCCAGCGAATGGGTTGGCGAGCGCAACATCTCTTCGATGAGGAAGATGAAGGAATCGAACGTACCGCCGAACGCGACATATTCCTGGCCGGGCACAGCCTTGCCGGTTCCGTGATCGACCGGGCTGGTGAAGGTGTAAGTGCCGTCCTTCACCGTGTAGGTTTCGGCGGCGTCACCCTCCGGCACATGGCCGCGCACGATCAGGCTCTGCAGCGAACCGTCCGCGGCGAAGCGGTTCTGCTCGTCCATCTCCTGCACCAGCCCGCGCATGTTCATGCTCATGCGCGACCAATGCGTGCCGTTCGCATCAACCCAGAACGCGATCTGGCCGTGATGCGTCTCTCCGGCACTGGAGGTCAGCGTCAAAATCTTCGCGTCGGGCGGCGCCTTGGCGAGCTGGTCGTCCGTCGCCGTCTGCGCGAGCGCGGGTGCGGCGAGCAATGCCGCCGCGAGCAAGATTTTGCGAAACATTATAGGCCCCTTCGTTACTTCTTCTTCGCCTCGATGGCGTCGATCTGGTCCATGATGCGGTTCATGCGGGCGATCAGCGCCTCGTAAGGCTGTGGCGTCGCCATATCGAGACCCGCCTGCTTGTAGAGCGTGTAGGGATAATCCGACCCGCCGGCCTTCAGCATGCGGATGTAGCGGTCGCGCGCGGGCGCGCCTTCATGCTCGATCGCGTCGGCGAATTGCGCCGCGCCCGCCATTGAGGTCGCATACTGATAAACGTAGAAGCCGTAATAGAAGTGCGGGATGAAGGCCCATTCCACGCAATAGGCGGGGTCCACCTTCATCGCGCCTTGTGCCTCGCCGTAGTACTTCTTGAGCAGACCGCAATAGAGGCTGGTCATCTTCTCGCCGGAGAGCTGGTTGCCCTTCTCGATCTCCGTGTGCAGCGCGAGCTGGAATTCAGCGAACATCGTCTGGCGGAAGAAGGTGGTGCGGATCAGCTCCAGCCCCTGGCCCAGATAATACTCCTTCTCCGCGTCGTTCTTCGCATGCGCGACCATGTAGTCGTTGAGCAGCATCTCGTTGCCGATGGAGGCTGTCTCCGCGATGAAGGTGGAGTAGTTGGAGTTCTCGAAATTCTGCGTCTCGTCGTCCAGCATGGTGTGCATCGCATGTCCCCATTCGTGCACGAAGGTGGACAGCGACTCGTAATCGTCGTGATTGTTGAACAGCAGATAGGGATGCACGTCGTAGGCCGAGCCGTTCATATACGCGCCGTTGGCTTTGCCGGGATGCGGATAGACGTTCATCCAGTTTCCCGCGAAACCCTTCTTCAGGAAACCAACATATTCTGGGCCGTAGATGGAATCGACATCCAGCGCGATCTTCTCGGAATCCGCCACGGAGAATTTCGGCGGGTTCGGCAGGTCGAAGATCGGCACGTAGAGATCGTAATAATGAAGATCATCCGTGATCCCCAGTGCCTTTTTGCGCAGGGCCAGGTAGCGATGCAGCGTCGGCAGGTTCTTGTTCGCCTCGCTGACGAGCTCGCGATAGACGGTTTCCGGCATGTTGTCCGCGAAAGTCGCATCGGCCAGCGAGTCCGGGAAGTGGCGCACCTTGGCGTCCAGCACTTCCGCCATCACCTGCGTGGTCAAGGTCTGCCCGAAGGTACCCTGCAGCGCCGAGAAGGACGGCCAGAAGGCGTCGAACACTGCTTTACGGTCTGCGCGGTTGGAGGCGGTGCGGTATTTCGAATAGGCCGCCTGGTCCAGTGTAACCTTCGTTCCATCCGACAACGTGACCGTGGGGCGCGGCAACTCGCCATTCGCGAGCACGCTATAGATCGCATTGGGCTGGCCCAGCAGATCGCCCATCGACGCCATCACGCCTTCGCTCTCCACGCTCAGAGTATGCGGCGCATAGCGCAACGTGTTGTCGAGGAAGAAGGCGAAGCGTTTCTTCAGTTCGGGGGACTGCGCCTCGAAGGCCAGCACCTTTTTGGAGCCCACCGCGATGATCTCCGGCGACATCCAGGCGGTCTTCTCGCCGATGATCGTCTGCAGCGCCTGGGCCGCGGATTGCCGCTCCTGGTTCACCGCCACGCGCACATCCTCGTCGCCTTTGAGCGACGCATAGGTGGCAAGCCGGGCGGTTTCCTTCCGCACGCCGCTGACGGCAGAGAGCGCGGCCAGCATGGACTGCGCGCTCTTGCCCAAGGTGCCCTTGAAGCGATCGAGCGTGTTGGCGGCGGCCAGGACCTTGTCATGCTCGGCCTGCCAAGCGTCGGGCGTGGCATAAAGATCACGCAGATCCCACATGCCGGGCGCGGGCGCGCCGGTGTCCTGCGCCAAAGCCGGTACGCAAACGGCCGCGAGCAGCGCCGCAGCCAGGAATTGCCGCTTCATCGGAAAGCTCCCCTCATCTCCGGAAAGAAATTAGTGCCTGTGGGGACTTTCACAATGGGGGGCCGGTAACGGGACTGTGAAAACCGCAGATTGCGGCTAGTTAAGGGACATGCATCCGGCTCGCCCCTCGTGTGCTCACTTCAGGTTCTGCATCAGCCGCATATAGAACGCGACGGCCGGGCCCAACTCACCCACCGACAGGCGCTCGTTGGTGCCGTGCACGCGGCCGAGATCGTCCACGTCGAAATGGAACGGGTCGAAGCGGAAGACCTGGTCGGCGATGGGCAGATAGTGGCGTGAATCCGTGGCGCCGGTGGTCGTGTCGGGGGCGACGGGGATGCCGCCAAAGGAAGCCTGCAACTGCGCCACCAGATATTGGCCGGCGGGGCTTTGCAGGTCGGAGACTTTCGAGGCTTCGGCCTGTGTCTCCGTCAACGCGACGACGTCCACGCGCGGATCGGAGATGGCTTTCTTCACATGCTCGACGACGCCTGCGATGGTGTCGCGCGGATGCAGGCGAAAATTGAACGTGGCCGTCGCCACCGGCGGCAACACATTGTCCTTCACGCCACCGGAAATGAGCGTGGGCGCGATGGTGGTGTGCAAGCGCGCCGCGCTGTCGGGAATACCGTCCATGTAACGCTGCACGACGGGCGCGGTGATCCAGAGGTTGCCGAGCAGCAGCCGCGTGAAGAACGGCGCGCGCGGCGCGATGGTCGCCATCTTGTCGCGCTGCACGCCGTCCAGCCCCGACACGAAGGGATGATCCACCACGTCGAGCACCGCCTTCGACAGCCGCGCGACCGCCATATCACCCGTCGGACGCGAGGAATGGCCGCCCGTGCCGTGCGCCACGATTTTGAGGCTGAGATAACCCTTCTCAGCCACCGAGACGAAAGCGATGGGCGTTTCGACGCCAGGGAAAGGTTCGTTGGCGATCACGCCGCCTTCGTCCAGCACCCAGGCGAAATGGATTCCGCGTTTGGCGAGCGCTTGCGCGGCAAGCCCATTGCCTTTCGCGCCGCCCACTTCTTCGTCCTGCCCGAAGGCGAACATGATGGTGCGCTCCGGTACGAAACGTTTCGCCGCCAGCGCATCGGCCGCTTCGAGCAAGGTGATCAGGCAACCCTTGTCATCGATCGCGCCCCGGCCCCAGACGTAGCCGCCCGCGATCTCGCCGGAGAACGGCGCATGCGCCCAATCCTTCTCCGTGCCCGGCACCACGGGCACCACATCCATATGCGCCATCAGCAACACAGGCGGCAGCGATGGATTCTTGCCCTTCCAGGTGAAGACGAGCGTGTGATCCATGATCTCGCGCGTCGCCGCCCTGTGGAAGGCGGGATAGGTCTTGGCCATCCAGTCGCGCATGGCGTCCAGCGCGGCGAACTTCTCCGCCTCATTCACGCCGTCGCTGTAGGAGATGGTCTGGAAGCGCACCGCCTCGCCAAGATGCTGCGCCGCGCGGCGCGCGCTGATGGAGGCCAACAGTGGCGAGCGCACGACCGTGGTGGCGCCCGGCGGGGCCGCGATCATCATGGTGTGGCCGATCACGATCACGGCAACGAGCAGAACCGCGGCAACGAGGCCGGCTAAAGCGAGTCTCATGGAATCCCCGCCGGTTTGCCGGCCCTGCGCTGCGGGGTCTACAATCCCATCCTTGAAGGCCGGGGTGCAACCCCGCTCGCCACCACCCGGCCCATGGAAGGAAATTCATGAACGCGCGTCTTGCCGCATGCCTTCTCGCAGCCGCGATTTCCTCCGTAGGCGTTGCATCGGCAGCTCCCGCGCCCAGGGTCACCAGCATCGGGTCATTGGGCGAATTGCAGACTCCACTGCCCTATCCCTATGACGAGACCGGCAATGCCGATGCCCATGTCGATGCGGCGCTGGCCGACGCGAAGCGCCAGCACAAGCTCGCTTTCATCGATCTGGGTGGAAACTGGTGCGGCGACTGCCGCGTGCTAGCCGGCTTGATGGAGCTGCCGGAGTACAAGCGGTTCATCGACGCGCATTACGTGGTCGTCACCGTCGATGTCGGGCGCTTCAACAAGAACCTGCAGATCCCCGCGCGCTGGGGCATCACCGACCGCCTCGAAGGCGTGCCAGCCGTGTTGATTGTCGATCCCGTCACCAACAGACTGATCGACGCGGGCCATGTCTCCGCGCTGGCCGACGCGCGGCACATGGACCCACAATCGATATTGGACTGGATTGCCGAATGGACGCGCTAGCTCACGCCGGCAGCATCACCTTGTCGACGACCTGGATGACGCCGTTGGTCTGGTAGATGTCGTAGATCGCGATGTCGGCCACGTTGCCCTTCTCGTCGATGAGGGCGATGTTGGTGGGGCCGTTCATCATGGCAGTGATGGTACCGCCTTCCACCGTCTTCAGCTTCACCGCGCCGCCATTCTCGTTGATCAGTTTCAGCAGCGTCTGGGAGTCATACTTGCCGCGCAGCACGAGATAGGAGGCCGCTTTGGCGGCGCTGTCCTTGTTGGCGGCGAGCTTCGCGCGTGTGTCGGCGGGGAGCGCCGCGAAGGCCGCATCCGTCGGCGCGAAAACGGTGTAGTAGCCGCCGCCGGTGTTGAGCAGCGGCGCGAAGCCGGAGGCGCGCATCTCGGCCACGAATTCCTTGTGCTCCGGCGAACGGGCGGCGTTGTCGAGGATTGTGGAGTCGGGCGACATGGCCTGGCCGGCCACCATCGGATTGAGCAGGTCGCTCTGCGATTGCGGCTGGGAGTTACCCACAGTGGTGACGGCGCCGGTGCCCGCACCCAAGACAAGTGCGGCGCTCGCCGCGATCATTGCCAAATGTTGCATTGTCCACGCCCAAACAGCTTCCAGCGATATAATGCGGCGCAGCGCGGGTTCGTTCCCGCCTCGTTAAGGGAAGTTGACAGAAGCTTGCCCGAAGTTCCCTGATCGGGACACAATGCGCGAGTCCACCATCCATCTCAGTCCCCTTGGCCCGCATGCGGCGCTGCTGGAGATCGACAATCCGCCCGCCAACGCGCTGGGCAGCCGGTTGCGTCATCTGTTGCTGGGGCACCTCGACGCGCTGGCGGGCGATCTCGCGATTCGCGCCGTGGTGCTGACGGGACGCGGCGGCGCCTTCTGCTCCGGCGACGATCTGAAGGAACAGGAAGCGGCGCGTGGCCTCGATGCCCGCAAAATCCTGCTCGGCGAATTCGCCACCGTGCTGGAACGGATCGAAACGTTCCGCGCGCCGGTCATCGCCGCCATCGATGGCTGGTGCATGGGCGGCGGGCTGGAATTGGCGCTGGCTTGCGACATCCGCATCGCCTCGACGGCGGCGAAATTCGTCTGCGCGGGGGTGAATGTGGGGCTGATGGCGTCCGCCTGGCGGCTGCCGCGGGCCATCGGCATGGCGCGGGCCAAGCACATGCTGTTGGCCGGTCTGCCCCAGGACGCCGTCACTGCCGAACGCTTCGGCCTCGTCACCGAGGTGCACGCGCCGGACGCCCTGCCCGCTGCCGCTCGCGCGCTGGCTGAGCGCATCGCCACCCGCGCGCCTCTCTCCGTCGAGGCCACCAAGCGTATCGCCTCGCTTCCCCCTGAGCAGGGCGCCGTGGCAGCGGGTGGCGAAATGAACGCCCTCGTCCAGAGCGCCGACCATGCCGAGGCGTTGGCCGCGTTCCGTGGGAAACGGGTGCCGAAATTTGAGCGGCGCTGACAACGCTCCGTTCACCACTCCCGGGCATAGTTCCGGGCATGCGCCCGTTCCTGAGCCTCACCTTCGCCAGCATCCGCCGGACTTTCGCGGCGCATCTGCCGCTTTACGCCTGCGCGATACTGTTCTGCGGGGTGAGCTGGGCCGCGACGTCGTATTTCCGCGTGCCGCTGTCATGGTCGGCGAGTCTCTTCTTCCTGAAGATGGTGCCGATCTTCCTGCTGTTGGGCATCGGGCTTTCGGCGGCGCGTTACTTCATGGTGCTGGCGCATAAGCGCGCGGACCATCCGTTACAGGAGATGGGCCGCTGGTTCGCGCAAGGTTTCCTGGCGGGCGACCGGCCGGGCAACATCTTCCACGGCCTCCTCGCCTTCACGCCGTTGATGGTGAGCTTCGCGGCGCTGAAGAACGACATCCCGCTCATCGCGCCGTTCTCCTGGGACACCACGTTCGCGCATTGGGACAGCCTCATCGGCTTCGGCCACGCGCCATGGGAATGGCTGCAGCCGCTTATCGGCCATCCACCCATCACCGCCGCCATCAACCTCGTCTATGACGGATGGTTCGCCGTGATGTTCGGCGCGCTGATCTGGCAGGCGTTCTCCTCGCGCATCGGCGTATTGCGCATGCAGTTCCTGCTCGCTTTCGCCTTCGGCTGGTTCTTCGCGGGCAATGTGCTGGCGGTGGTCTTCTCCTCCGCCGGGCCTTGCTATTACGGCCTGCTGCATCTGCCGCATGATCCTTACACCGCGCAGATGGCTTACCTGCGCGAGGCCTCGCAGCATTGGCCAATCTGGTCCATCGGCGTGCAGGACGCGCTGTGGCGTTCCTATATCGGCGGCGACTCCGTGGTCAGCGGAATCTCGGCGATGCCCAGCATGCATGTCGTCATCGCCGTGATCGTGATGATGCTGGCCTGGCGCACCAACCGCTGGCTCGGCTGGGCGCTCACCGCTTTCGCCGTGATCATCGTGCTGGGCGCGATCCATCTCGCCTGGCACTACGCGGTGGACACCATCGCGGGCGCGAGCCTCGGCTTCTTCTTCTGGTACGCCGCCGGCTGGATGGCGCGCGGTTACGCACGCTGGCTCAGAACCCGCGCCGCGCAATCCGCGCCGGCTTATGCGCGCACGGCCTAACCTTCGTTCCGCGTCGTGGGATTGCCGATCACGGCGAGGAATTCGCGGCGTGTACTGGAGTTCTCGCGGAAGGCGCCGTGCATGGCGCTGGTCACCATCGTGACGCCAGTCTTGTGGACGCCGCGCGTCGTCATGCACTGATGCGTCGCCTCGATCACCACCGCGACGCCCTTGGGCTCCAGCACTTTCTGGATGCAATGCGCGATCTGGGCGTTCATCTTCTCCTGCACCTGCAGGCGGCGCGCAAAGGCTTCCACCACGCGGGCGAGCTTGGAGATTCCCACCACCTTGTTGGTCGGCAGATAGCCCACATGAGCGCGGCCGATGATGGGCGCCAGGTGATGCTCGCAATGCGACTCGAAGCGGATATCCTTCAGCACGATCATATCGTCATAGCCATCCACCTCCTCGAAGGTGCGGCGCAGGAATTCCTCCGGATCGACGGTGTAGCCGGAGAACCAGTCCTCATAGGCGCGCGCCACCCGCGCGGGCGTATCGCGCAGGCCCTCGCGATCGGGGTCGTCGCCCGCCCAGCGCAACAGCGTGCGCACGGCGTGTTCGGCTTCCTCGCGCGTGGGAGACGGCATGGGGTCTTGAGACATGGCAAAGCTCGTTCGAAGGGAGGGGAGATTCCATTTACGCGCGAACACGCCTTCGGGATCAACCCGGCGCGCGACAGGGATTTGGCGCTCTAATGGATCTGGCGACGCTCGAACGGGCTTTCAAGCAGGAAAAGCGGGATTTCGACCGTGAAGCCGTCTCCCGCCGCGCCGCGCATGTCGTAATGCCCGCCCATGGCGCCGGACGGCGTGGGCAGCGGGCAGCCGCTGGTGTAGGTGAAGAGCTGGCCGGGCTCGAGGATCGGCTGGGCGCCGACAACGCCCGGGCCGCGCACATCCTGCACATGGCCATGCGCGTCGGTAATGCGCCAATTGCGGGAGAGAAGCTGAACGGTCTCGCGCCCGTTGTTCTCGATCGTCACCTCATAGGACCACAGGAAACGGCCCTCTTCCGGATCGGATTGATCGTCGAGGAAGAAAGGCTTCACCGCCACGCGGATGCCCCGCGTGATCGATTCATAAATCGGAAAGCGGGTTTCCCCGCGCTCGCCCTGCGATAATCCCCTCATGTCGATGACTATTGCGCGACAACGCGGTGTGCGCAAGCGGAACAAATCCTGCAACGTTAACGCAGCCGCGTTAAGCCTCCCGCGCCACGGAAACCTCGGTTTTCACGGAATTCGCGATGAAGCATTCCCGATGCGATTGATGATGAATGGCGTCGAGTGCGGCCGAATCGACGGGTGTTTCCGCGCCGAACCGCACGCGTGGATGGAGGATCACGCGCGAGATCCACAACTTCCCGTCCTCGCGCTTTTCCAGATGCCCCACCGCATCGTCCTCATACGCATCAACCGTCAGCCTCTTGCGTGCGCAGATCGCCAGGAAACTGAGCATGTGGCAGGACGACAGCGAGGCGACGAAGGCTTCCTCCGGATCGACGCGGTCGGCATCGCCGCGGAACTCGGGCGCGGACGAACTCGCCAGTACGACCGCGCCATCCTTGAAGCGCGTGTCGAAGGCCCGGTTGTAACTCTCATAGGTGAAGTCGGAAGAGGTTCTCTTCCAGGCGACGGATGCGTGATGTTCGGACATGGTGCGCGCTGTTTCGCGTTGCGGTTCCTCTATAGGACAATCCTGTGAGAAACCGCACTTCCATCGGCCTGTTTGATCGCATAGCTTCTCTGCGTTGGGGGAATATTGGGGCACATCATGCGCAAATTCTGGGGCTGCCTCGCGGCGGCGCTGTTCGTCGCAAGCACGGCGCAAGCCGATCCGCCGCTCACGCCGGCTCAGCAGGCGGAAGTCGCCAAGCTGCGCGCCATCCAGGCGGCGCTGCATCCGCAATACGGCGACGTGAAGATACCCGGCGCCAACGCGACGCTGCATCTGGGCAAAGATTTCTATTACCTGCCACCGGACGAGGCGCGCAGAGTGCTGGTGGACGCGTGGGAAAATTCGCCGAAATCGACTGAGGACGAGAAGGGGCTGATCTTCCCCGCCGGCAAGGGCTTCCTCGACGATAGCTGGGCCGCGGTGGTGACATACACCGACCAGGGCTACGTCTCCGACAGCGATGCCAAGAGCACCGACTACGACAAGATGATTCAGTCCGTTCGCGACGGTGAAGGACGGATGAATGAAGAGCGCAAATCCGAGAACCTCGTCCCGATCCATGTCGTCGGCTGGGCAACGCCGCCCTTCTACGACCAGGCGCATCACACGCTCGTCTGGGCGCGCGAACTGCAATTTGGCGACCAGACCGATCACACGGTGAATTACGATCTGCGCGCGTTGGGCCGCGGCGGCGTGCTCAGTATGAACATCATCTCGACCATGTCGAAGATGAACGAGGTGAAGGCCGCTGCCAGCCAGCTCCAGAATGTCGGCACCTTCGATCCGGGCGCGCGCTACACAGACTATAAGGAAGGCGTGGACAAGAAGGCCGAATATGGCGTGGCGGGTCTCGTTGCCGCCGCCATCGGCGTCGCCGCGGCGAAAAAGCTGGGGCTTCTGGCCGTCGTGCTGCTATTCGCCAAGAAAGGCCTCGCCTTCATCGTGGCAGGCTTCGCGGCGGCGGGCGCTTGGTTCCGCAAATTCTTCACGAGGAAGAAGACGCCTCCGCCAGGGCCCACGCCGCTGCCAGGAAACTAAACCGACCGCAGCGCCTGCTCGATATCCTCACAGAGATCCTGCGCGTCTTCCAATCCCACGGAGAGGCGCAGCATGCTTTCCGTCACGCCGAGTTCGGCGCGAGCTTCCGGTGACAGGCGCTGGTGCGTCGTCGTCGCGGGATGGGTGAGCAGACTCTTGGAATCACCCAGATTGTTGGAGATGTCGATCAGGGCGAGCGCATTGGCGAAGCGGAACGCCGCGTCCTTGCCGCCCTTGATCTCGAAGGTCACGACACCGCCGCCACCCGACATCTGCGCGCGGGCCAATGCCGCCTGAGGATGATCGGCCCGAAAGGGATAGAGCACGCGGGCGATCTGCTTCTGCTCGGCCAGGAAATCGGCCACGGTCGTCGCGTTCTCGCAATGCGCCCGCATGCGCAGGTCGAGCGTCTCCAGGCTCTTCAGATGCAGCCAGGCATTGAACGGGCTGATCGATGGCCCTGTCTGGCGCAGGAAGACCTGCAGATGGTCTTTCAGGAAATCCGGCTTGCAGAGGATGACGCCGCCCAGCGCCCTGCCCTGCCCGTCGATATATTTGGTCGAGGAATGTACCACGATGTCGGCGCCGGTCTCGAACGGGCGCTGCAGCGCGGGCGTGGCGAAGGCATTGTCCACGATCAGCCGTGCGCCGCCTTCATGCGCGATATCCGCCGCCGCCTTCAAATCCACAATGGCGAGCGTGGGATTGGCCGGGGTCTCCAGGAACAGCATTTTGGTCTCGGGCCGCATCGCCGCGCGCCATTGGGCTACATCGTCGCCATCCACGAGCGTGTTGGTGATGCCAAAGCGCGGCAAGATGTCCTCGATCACATAGCGGCAGGCGCCGAACATCGCCTTGGCGCCGACGACGTGATCCCCTGTGCGTAGCGCGCAAAGGAAGGTCGCCGTCACCGCCGCCATGCCGCTGGCCGTGGCCCGCGCAACCGGAGCGCCCTCAAGCGCGGCCATGCGCTCCTCGAACATCGTGACGGTCGGGTTGCCGAAGCGGGTATATTGGTAGCCCTCCGCCGTGCCTTTGAAGCGCGCCTCCGCTTCCTCCGCCGCCTCATAGGCATAGCCGGAGGTGAGGAATAGCGCCTCGCTCGTCTCCTGGAACGGCGTGCGGGTCTGGCCGCCGCGCACGGCCTGCGTGCGCGCGCGCCAGGCGCCGGGCTTTTTGTTCGTCGTCATTCCGAAAGAATTGCCGCTTCTTGCCCGGCGGGGTCAAGCCGCATTAAGGTCGCGCGCGACTTGCGGACACCCCAGATGAAGACCATCAGCCACCACTCCGCGCTCATCTATGTGATGGTGCTCATCGCCGCTTCCGACCGCTCGATGAGCGAGCGCGAGATGCGCGCCATGGGCGATCTGGTGAAGCACTTGCCCGTCTTCCGCGATTTCGAGGAGCATCGCCTCCTGCCCGTCTGCCAGGAATGCGCGGCCATCCTGCAGGAGAATGACGGGCTGGACGCCGTCCTCGGCCTCGTTCGCGAGGCGCTGCCGGACCACCTCTTCGAGACCGCCTACTGGCTGGCGCTGGAAGTCGCGCTGTCCGATGCGCGGGTGATGCTGGAAGAGGTCCGCGTGCTGGAGATGATCCGCCGCACGCTCGGCATCGAGCGACTCGAAGCCGCCGCCCTCGAACGCGCGGCGCGGGCCCGCTATCAGGTCGCCTGATGAAACGCCTGCTTCTCCTTCGCCACGCCAAGGCGTCGCCCGACGGCAAGGAGAGCAAGGATTTCGACCGCAAACTCACGGCCCGGGGCCGCGCCGACTCCGCCGCGATGGGGGCTTGGCTGCATGTCAACGGCTACCATCCCGATCATATTCTCTGCTCGTCCGCCGCGCGCACGCGGGAGACCTGGAAGATCGTCTCGGAAGAGTTGGGCGACGGCCCCAAGGCCGAATTCGCCGACCTGCTCTACCTGGCCTCCGCGCGGCGCATCGAAGGTCTCATCCGCGAAGCGGCGGACGCGGCGATGCTTCTCGTCATCGGCCACAATTCCGGCCTGGAAGACTGCGCCCTCGAACTCGCCCGCAAACCGGTTGGCAGAGACGAAGCCAAGCAGCTGGAAACCATGCGCGAGAAATTCCCCACCTGCACGCTGGCCGTGCTCGATTTCGACATCGCGGAGTGGAGCGAGATGGAAGCAGGCGGCGGCGCGCTCGTCGAGTTCGTCAGGCCGCGGGATTTGAAGCCGTAACGTCCGTTACCTAACCGCGCTCTCCGCCAGCGCCAGTTTGCGCCAGCCGAAGGCGGCTTCGGGGACCGGGTCGCCCATCATGGAGATGGCGCGCTCGGCGATCACACGGCCGCCCATCTTCTCGTAGAAGAAGCGTGCGTTGTTGCGAGCATGCGCCCAGATCACGCAAGAGCCGAAACCCTGCTGGCGCAGATTGAGGAACGCGGCGCGCAACAACGCGCGGCCCGCGCCGATGCCCAGAAACATCGGATCGACATAGAGCGTGTAGACTTCGCCGTCGAAGCCGATGGCGGTGTCGCGCGAAGGGCCGAAGCTCGACATGGCGATGACGCCGTGCTGCCCGAACTCGGCGACCAGCACGCTCTCACGCCCCCGCGCATGGATGGCGGCGCGCCAGCGTGCCGACTGGCCTTGCTGCGTCATGGCGCAAAGAAGCTTGGCCGGCATGATGCCGGGATAGGTGTCGCGCCACGAGTCGATGTAGACGCGCGCGACAGCGGACGCATCTTCACGCCGGGCCTGACGGATGCTGATCACGTCTTCCATGACGCGAAGCTTGTACCCGCTTTCGCGCATGAGCAAGGGCGGATGTGCGCTTCGCGGAATGTGGCAAGCGCGCCGCAATCACGCCGCTGTTTGTAACGCCAGCAACCATTTCGACAAATCCGTTTTGGGATTTTCCCAAAAGGGTTTAGAATCGATTCAACATCGAATGTGCCTTGGGAATCGCCCGGTGTCGGCGAACGGAAGGGCCATCGGATTTGCGGGAAGGAAGTGTCAGTAGGAAAGGCTCTGCGGCGGGAAACCGGCGCGGGTCGGGATTGTAGCTTGTGTCGACGACGGGAGGCGGAACTCCAAGGGCGAGTTAAGCTTTATTTACTATGAAATGAGAGGATCACGTTTTCGCGGGGACCAACGATCCGTCTTGATCACGGCCGAAGGGTCACAACATTAGATATGTTGTGGAGGGCGTGCTGGACGAACAGGAGCCGGGACATATGAGCACGCTGGACGTCTTTGACATTTTCTCTCGCGATTATGCCCGCGAGCGTTTCGAGACGATGAGCCTCAGGGATTGGCTGCTCGCCGCGCGAGACGATAAGATGCTGTATGCCACCCCTGCCGAGCGCATGGTGGCCGCCATCGGCGAGCCGGACTTCATAGACACCGCGCAAGACGCCCGCATGGGCCGCATCTTCTTCAACCGCACGCTGAAGTCCTACAAAGTCTTCCAGGGCTTCTTCGGCATGGAAGACACGATCGAGCGCATCGTAGGCTACTTCAAGCACGCGGCGCAGGGCCTCGAGGAGAAGCGGCAAATCCTGTATTTGCTGGGCCCTGTCGGCGGCGGCAAGTCATCGCTGGCCGAGCGGCTGAAGGATCTGATGGAGACCCATCCGATCTATGTTCTCAAAGCCGGCGACGCGATCAGCCCGGTGTTCGAGAGTCCGCTGGGCCTCTTCCGCTCTCCCGAACTCTCCTCGCTGCTGGCCGACCGTTACGGTATCGAACGTCACCGCACCGGCCAGGTGATGAGTCCCTGGGCCGTGAAGCGGCTGGACGAATTCGGCGGCGACATCTCGAAATTCGAAGTGGCGCGTCTTTATCCCTCAAAGCTGCGCCAGTTCGGCATCGCCAAGACCGAGCCGGGCGACGAGAACAATCAGGATATCTCGAGCCTTGTCGGCAAGGTGGACATCCGCAAACTGGAACATTACAGCCAGAACGATCCGGACGCCTATTCCTTCTCCGGCGGATTGTGCCTCGCGAACCAGGGCCTTCTCGAATTCGTCGAGATGTTCAAGGCGCCGATCAAGGTTCTGCATCCGCTTCTGACCGCGACGCAGGAAGGCAATTACGTCGGCACCGAAACGCTGGGGCCGATCCCGTTCAGTGGCATCATCCTCGCCCATTCCAACGAAGCGGAATGGACGGTGTTCAAGGCCAACAAGAATAACGAAGCCTTCCTCGACCGCATCTCCGTCGTCAGCGTGCCCTATTCGCTGCGCGTGACGGAGGAAGCCGCGATCTACAAGAAGCTGCTCAAGGGCAGCAATCTTGACGGCACGCCTTGCGCGCCGGAAACGCTTGAGATGCTGGCCAAGTTCTGCGTCATGACGCGGCTGAAGGAGCATGAGAACTCCAACCTCACCTCCAAGATGCGCGTGTACGACGGCGAGAAGCTGAAGGACACCGATCCGAAGGCCAAGACCTTGCAGGAATACAAGGATGCGGCCGGCGTGGACGAAGGCATGACGGGCATCTCCACCCGCTTCGCCTACAAGACGCTGTCGGAAACCTTCAACTACGACCACACCGAAGTGGCCGCCGATCCGGTGCATATGATGTATGTGCTGGAGCAGGCGCTGAAGCGCGAACAGTTCGCAGAGGAGACGGAGAAGAAATATCTCGAATTCATCAAGGCCGAACTGGCGCCGCGCTATGCCGAATTCATCGGCAAGGAAATCCAGAAGGCCTATCTGGAGAGCTATGGCGAATACGGCCAGAACCTTTTCGACCGGTACATCTCCTATGCCGACGCCTGGATCGAAGACCAGGACTACAAGGATGCCGACACCGGCCAGCTTCTGGACCGTTCGGCCCTCGACAACGAACTCAGCAAGATCGAGAAGCCGGCCGGCATCGCGAACCCGAAGGACTTCCGCAACGAGGTCGTGAAATTCGCGCTGCGCTATCGCGCCCAGCATGATGGCGCCAATCCGGCCTGGACGGCGTATGAGAAGATCCGCTCCGTGATCGAGAAGCGGATGTTCACCCAGGTGGAAGACCTGCTGCCCGTCATCAGCTTCGAGTCCAAGAAGGACAGCGACACGCAGACCAAGCACAACGAGTTCGTCAAGCGCATGCATGCCCGCGGCTACACGCCCCGCCAGGTGCGCCGTCTCGTGGAATGGTACATGCGCGTGAACAAGGCGGGGTGAGGGAGCCTAACGGTGACCCACTTCATCGATCGTCGCCTGAATCCGAAGGGCAAGAGCCTCGCCAACCGGCAGCGCTTCCTAAGGCGGGCGCGCAACCAGATTCGCGATGCGGTGCAGAAGTCGCTGAAGGACGCGTCCGTTGCCGATCTCGCCAAGGATCGCAAGATCAAAATCTCGGCCAAGGGCACGAAAGAACCGCGCTTCCGGCTCGATCCGCGCGCGGGCGGCGAACATGATTTCGTGCTGCCCGGCAACAAGGAGTTCATGCCGGGCGACGAGATCAAGAAGCCGCCTTCGCAAGGTGGCGGCAGCGGCAAGCAAGCGGCGGATTACGCCGAGGGCGACGACGATTTCGAATTCACCATGACGCAGGACGAAATCCTCGACATCTTCTTCGAGGATCTGGAGCTCCCCAATCTCGTCCGCACCACGCTCAAGGAGACTCCAAACCGCACCTGGAAGCGCGCCGGCATCAGCACCGCGGGTTCGCCGACGCAGATCAACCTCGTGCGCACCATGCGCAATGCGCAAGGCCGCCGCATGGCGCTGCATCGCCCGAAGCTGAAGGATGTCGAGGCGCTGCAGGTAGAGTTGGAAACGCTGGAGTCACAGCCAGAGAGCGAGGCTTTGCGGGCGGAGATCACGGCGCTGAAAGAGCGCATCGCGCGCGCCGTGGCCAAGCGAAAATGGGTAGGCTTCATCGATCCCGTCGATGTGCGGTTCAATTCGTTCAGCGAACAGCCGGTGCCGACCAGCCAAGCGGTGATGTTCTGCCTGATGGATGTGTCCGGCTCCATGGGCGAGCGCGAGAAGGATCTCGCCAAGCGCTTCTATATGCTGCTGCACCTGTTCCTGCGCCGGCGCTATGAGCGGGTGGACATCGTCTTCATCCGCCACACCCATGACGCGCAGGAAGTGGACGAGCAGGAATTCTTCTACTCCCGCCAATCCGGCGGCACGATCGTCTCCACCGCGCTGGATAAAATGCTGGAGATCCAGAAAGAGCGCTACGCCACCGCCGACTGGAACATCTACGCGGCCCAGGCGAGCGACGGTTACACGCAGTCCGGCG
Organism: Rhizomicrobium sp.; assembly: GCA_036489435.1. Lineage (GTDB taxonomy): Bacteria > Pseudomonadota > Alphaproteobacteria > Micropepsales > Micropepsaceae > Rhizomicrobium. The sequence continues at coordinate 112,174 of DASXFU010000012.1, forward strand.
ACGCACGCCGCTGCGTCGAGATGCTGAACGACGACATCATGCCACTGTGCCAGTACTACGCGTATATCGAAATCCTGGACGAGCGCGAGATGGAAGTATTCGCCTCCGACGACTCCGGCGCGGAGTTGTGGCGGGCCTATCGCACAGTGGCGGAGGGTTGGAAGAATTTTGCTACCAAGCGCATCTCGAAACCCGCCGACATCTTTCCCGTGTTCCGCGAGCTGTTCAAGAAGACGGAGATGGCGTCATGACCCTCCTCTTCTCCGAAGCCGAGTGGGATTTCACCGGGCTGGACCGCATCTACAAGGCGATCGAGGAGATCGGCATCAAGGAGATGGGCCTCGACGTCTACCCCAACCAGATCGAGGTGATCTCGTCGGAGCAGATGCTGGACGCCTATTCCTCGCTCGCCATGCCGCTGATGTACAATCACTGGTCTTTCGGCAAGCTGTTCGCGCGCGAAGAGGCAATGTATCGCGCCGGCTATTCCGCGCTCGCCTATGAGATCGTGATCAATTCCAGCCCTTGCATCTCCTATCTCCTGGAAGAGAATTCGATGACGATGCAGGCGCTGGTCATCGCGCATGCCGCCTTCGGGCACAATCATTTCTTCAAGAACAACTATCTCTTCCGGCAGTGGACGAACGCGGAAGGCATCCTCGACTACCTCGCTTTCGCCAAGGCCTATATCGCGGCCTGCGAGGAGCGGCACGGCCGCGAAGACGTGGAAGCCGTGCTCGATTCCGCGCATGCGCTGATGGATCAGGGTGTATTCCGTTATGCCCGGCCCCCCCGGCCGTCCAAGGAACGCACGCTGGAGAAACAGCGCGCCCGCGCGAAATACGAGGAAGAGGCTTACAACGAGCTTTGGCGCACGCTCCCCGCCGGCGTCGAGCCACCCACCGCGCCACTCACGCCCGATCCGGAAGACGACGACGGCACCATGAAGCTGCCGGAGGAGAACCTTCTCTATTTCCTGGAGAAGAACTCGCCCGGCCTGCGGCCCTGGCAGCGGGAGATGCTGCGCATCGTGCGCAACCTGTCGCAATATTTCTATCCGCAGAAACAGACCAAGGTGATGAACGAGGGCTGCGCCACCTTCGTGCACCATGCGATCATGAACCGGCTCTATGACAAGGGGCAGATCAGCGAAGGCTCGCTGCTGGAATTCCTGCACAGCCACACCAGCGTCGTCTTCCAACCGGAATTCGACGACCGGCGCTATTCCGGCATCAATCCCTATGCGCTGGGCTTCGCGATGATGACCGACATCAAACGCATCTGCGAGGCGCCGACGCCGGAAGACCGTGAGTGGTTCCCCCATTTCGCCGGGAACAACGACGCCATGGGCACCTTGCGCGATGCCTGGGCGAACTATCGCGATGAAAGCTTCATCGAGCAGTTCCTTTCGCCCAAGCTGATGCGCGATTTCCGGCTGTTCGGCCTTGCGGACAAGGCGGATGATTCCGTCTATCGCGTCGCCGCCATCCACAACGACACCGGCTATCGCCGCGTGCGAGCCAACCTCGCCCGGCAATACGACATCGGCATCGCCGAGCCCAACATCCAGGTGGTGCGCGCGGATATCAAAGGCGACCGGAAACTCGTGCTCGAACACCGCATGCACCGCGGCGTTCCGCTGCACAACAAGACGCGCGAAACCGTGCTCGCGCATGTCGAGCATCTATGGGGGCACGAAGTGGCCCTGCGCGAAATCTCCGAAGACGCGGCGGCTGACTAACCGGCCGCTTACTGACGAACGGACCTAATGGTGCGTCGAAGCCACTGCCACGGTCGTGGCGGGCGGCGCCCAAAGTCCTGAATACACAACACCGACGCCCAAAACGGCGACGATGACCAGGCCCACGACGATGACGATGATGCGGGGCATCATGCTATCGCCGTCTACATCCTTACCCGCATGAATTGGCGCTTCCATGGTTTCCTCCTCCATGGCTCGCCGGCATTGCCAAAAGAGCGGCCTACCGGCTTGCCCTTAGACAGATGCGTGGCAGTCTACGCCTGCACGCCGCATCCGTCACGGGTTCGTGAGCATCGAAAGCGATCAGCCTGCCGATTGTCCGTCCACGGACTGAGCCGCCACATGGGCATGCGACTGCGCTGCAACATAGCCCGCGGGCGGTCCGGCGACCGCGCCCAACAGGAGCGCGACCGCGCCCACGACGATGGCGACATAGAAGGCGCGAGCGCCGAAAACCTCGCCAGATTTCGAAGATAAAGTCGACATTTGCCTCTCCATTCGGGCTGCCGGGCGAAGGGGGGACGCCCTCGCAACCACACCCGGGAAATAGGCCCGATACGGCACCGCACAATGGTTTCAGGCCGCATACCCTCCCCGTCCCAGCCATGCGCGATACACATGGGCCGAAGGGTTGAAAGCCGGGTGTGGAGACACTAAGGGGCACTTCACAGTAGTGTCACGAAGGCCGAATCAGGCGCGTCCGGCGGCTTTCGGAGCAGCGCCTCTGACGCTCGTGCGCACCATCTCGCGGCGATGACCGTGATAATCGTTCATGGCGAAATGCTGGGTCGTGCGGTTGTCCCAGATCGCCAGCATCTTCTTCGCCCAGCGCAGCCGCCAAGTGAAATTCTCGTTCACCGCGTGCTTGTAGAGATGGCCGAGCAGGCCTTGGCTCTCCGGATTGCTCCAGCCTGCGATGCGCGTGGTGTAGACGGGATTGACGTAGAGCGCGGGCTTGCCGGTCTCGGGATGCGCGATGACGACGGGATGGATCTCTTCTTTCCTCGCATCGGGCGACGGCGCGATTTGCGTCGACATCAGATGCTTCACGCCGTCGAGATAGCCGCCGTCGCCATAGGCCATGCCGGCGGAATGCACCGCGTCCAGCCCCAACAAGGTCTCGCGCAACCCGGCGGAAAGAGTCTCGTAAGCGAGATATTGGTTCGCCCAGATCGTATCGCCGCCGGAGGGTGGCGCGTCCAGGCAATGCAACACCGTGTAGCTGGGCGGCGCGGTGAGATAGGAGAGATCCCTGTGCCAGGCATTGGCGAAATTCAACCGCTCATGCGGCTCTTTCAGGATGCGGATGACATAAGGCCTGTCCGCCAGCGGTTTGACGAAGGGCGTGACGTCTCGCCCGCCGAGCTGGTCTGTCAGCCGCTCCAGATCGTCAAGCGACATCGCCTGATCGGGCAGCGCGACCACGAGATGATCGCGCAATGCCGCGCGCAGACCCGCGATCTCTTCCGCATCAAGCGGCGCGGAAAGATCGACGCCCGTGACATAGGCCCCGCAGGACCCCGCAGCCTTCTCGACCGTCAGGCGTCCTCTGGTGTGAATGGCTGCGGACATGGAAAAATCGTCCAATCCCGTTTCAGGCCGATGCTACACCATGGGTTCCACACAGGCGACTGGACATGGCAGACTGGCCGGGCTTCGAGGGGGATTCATCATGGTGCGAACGATTCTGGCCGCCATCGCGGGCGTCCTTGTATGGGGCGTGGGCGTGACGGTGCTCAATCTGGGCCTGCGTCACGGCTGGGCGGACTACGCTGCGGTCGAGAAGGCGATGGCCTTCACGGTGCCTATGATGGCGGCGCGGCTGTCGATGAGCGGCGCGTCTTCATTGGTGAGCGGCTATGTCGCCAGCCTGATCTCGCGCGAAAGTCCCCGGGCCGCGCTGATCGCGGGCGTCGTGCTGCTCGCCTGCTTCGTGCCGTTCCATCTCACGATCTGGGACAAATTCCCGCTCTGGTATCACCTGACGTTCTTCGTATCGCTCCCGGTGCTGAGCGTGATCGGCTCGCGCTTTTCTGGGCGCTAGTGCGGATTGCAGACGCTGACGCCGACGGTGCAGGTCAGCATGCGTTGCAGAGTGCGCAGCCGCGCGTCGGTCTGTTTCTGCTGGCACATCGCCATTTCCATCGGCCAGATCGAGCCGCCGTCTTCCTCCGCGCCCACTTCATCGGCGCACGTCTTGTCGCGGTATTTTATCCAGCTCCGCTCGGCCTGCTTCAGTCCGTCCTTGTCGGCCTGCGACGTGCGCGAGGCCATCACGCGGCTATAAAGCGCGTTCAGCGCCTTGTCCGCCGCTTCGGCATTCGTATTGGCGCACTCGTTCATCTCCATCTGCACGGTATAGCGGTTGCAATCCTTGATCACATAAAGCGGCGCCGATTGCGCGGCGCCCGCGAACAGCACGAACAGCAATCCCAATCCGATCCGGCGCATCGTTACATCTCCACCAAGTAGGTCACCGGTTCTGTATCGTGGAACCGCGTCAGATCGACCACGCGCACACCCTGCGCGGTCACCGACAGCACGTCAACGAAGCGGTGGTTCCACACGATGCATTCCGGCTGGTAGGCATGACGGGCATAGATCGTGTCGGCCAGTGTCTCGTCGCGGCCGCTGAGCAGCACGACGATTTCCATCTGTTTCTCCGCCATGGCCTCGGCGGTGAGGCCGTAGAGCGGGCTCGTCTGGTCGATCCTGTGCAGGATGGTCCAGGACAGCGCGAAGAGCGATGTGCGCGAGCGCAAGAGAGGCAATTCCTCGAAGCGGCGCATCACGATGCCCTCGACGGTCGTCACCTGTTTGGCGACGGTCACGTTGACCGATGCGTCGAGCACCTGGTTGCCGCGCTGGTTGGCGGCGCGGAACATCAGGGCCGGCACACCATCGAACGGCGTGATCAACGCCACCTTGCTGAAGATCACCCGCGCGTAGGGCCGCGAAAAGCGCGCGAACAGGATCGCCGTCGTCACGCCCATATAGACGATACCGACAAACGCCTCCAACGAGACGATGATGTTGGCGTAACGCGTCACCGGCACATAGACGGAATTGAGCGAGCCGATAGTCTGCACGCTGAACAGGAAGGCATCCCAGAAGCTGCCCGGCGTCGCGTGATCCAGATCGCGCGGATCGGCCATGTAGGCGAAAGCGAAGATCACATTGATCAGCACGAAGGCGCCGGCGAGGCCCAGAAAGAACAGCCACCACGGAATGATCAGCGCCGCGTGATAGAAATCCGTCCAGCGGGTCTTATCCTGCCCCCTGACGATGGCGACCCGCCCCGTGGTGCGCGGTGGAATGTAAGACGCCGCGGATGGACGCGGCGGCGGCTTGCGCTCGTCGCTCATGCCGCGGCCTTCCTGCCGGTAATCGCCTTGCCCATCCAACGTCCTCGCAAATCACCGCGCGAGTCTATCAGGAGGCGAAAGCGGACTCACCTCTTTCATCCGTCTACCGCTCAAGGTGCTTCGCGCGCAGAGCCTTCAGGTAAGCGGCCCATTTCTTGTCGTGCTGGCGGCCGAGTTCGAGGAGGTAGGACCAGCTGAAAAGGCCGGTGTCGTGACCGTCGTCGAAGAGGATACGGATGGCGTAGTTGCCGACGGGTTCGAGGCCGGTGATCCTCACGGCGTGCTTGCCGCCCACGATCTGCTTCTGGTCCGCGGCATGGCCTTGGACTTCGGCGCTGGGGGATTCGACGCGGAGATATTCCGCTGACAGGGCGAAAGCTTCGCCCGTGTCGAAGCTGACGGTCAGCGTGGCCTTGTCGGGCGCCAACCGCAGCTCGACCGGCCAGGGGGGGTTAGCGGTCTCCGAATTCGGCATCGGTCAATTCGCGCGCTTCGGAGACGAGCATGATCGGCACGCCGTTGCGGATGGGATAGGCCAGCCCGGCCGCCTTGCTGATCAGCTCTTGTTTCTCGCGGTCGTGGATCAGGGGTGCCTTGGTCGCGGGGCAGACCAGGATTTCGAGCAGCTTGGGATCGGGTTCGCTCATCTGGCCCTCAATTGAGCGTCGTGCCGCCGGGAGACGGCATGCCCGCCATCTCCAGCAGCGCCACCAGCGTTTCCACCCGTTCCATCCAGCCCGGCGCTTCCAGCAGCGCCTGCTTCTCCGCCGGTTCGAAAGGACAGAGCATGGCAAGCGCATTCACCAGCGTCTCCGCCGGCGCGCTCATCACCGAGCGCCAATCCGCCTTGAGATCGCGCTGGGAGAGATAGCGGCGCAAGGCATCGAGCAGGCGTTCGCGCGGAAAATCCGTCTCCGGCATCGCCACGAGATCGCCCGCGAAAGGCGCGTAATCGGGGCGCACCTGGCGATAAGGCGTGGGCACCTTCAACTCCTCCGCCACGCCGAAACGGCAGATGCCGGAAAGCGTCACCAGATAGCGCCCGTCATCCGTCTCCGAATAGGAGGTGATGCGGCCGACGCAGCCGACCGCCGATAGAGTCGGCGTCAGCTTCACGTTCTCGGGCTCGCGCGTCTGGATCATGCCGATGACGCGGTTGCCGGACATCGCCGCGTCGATCATGGCCAGATAGCGCGGCTCGAAAATGTTCAGCGGCAATTGCCCGCGCGGCAGCAGCAGCACGCCCGACAGCGGGAACACCAGCAACTGGTCCGGAAGGTCCGACGTGGCGTGATAGGGGCGCATCAGGAGAACAGGATCGAGGAAAGCTTGCGCCGCCCGGCAAGCGTGCGCGAATCGGTTGGCCCCATCGCCTCGAACAGCGTGACGAGATGCTTGCGTGCCGCTTCGTCGTTCCATTTGCGGTCGGCGCGCACCATGTCGAGCAGCATGTCCATCGCCGCCTCGCGATCGCCTTGCGCGTCCAGCGCCAGCGCGAGATCGTAGCGCGCCTGATGGTTCTTGGGATCGGCCTCGACAGCCGCCCTGAGCGTCGCCGTCTCGTCCGGCACAGCGGCGGATTGCTCGCGCAGCTTGAGTTCGGCTTCCACGGCACGGATCGCTTCGTCGGCCGCGCCATCGGGGCGCACAAGGCCCAGCGTGTTGCGCGCCCGCTCGATATCGCCGCTCTTGAGATAGCAGCGCGCGAGACCGGCCACGGCTTTGGGATTGCCGGGATCGTCCTGCAGCACATGGCCATAGGCCTGCGCCGCCGTCGTCAGGTCCTCTTCCGCGAAGGCCGCATCGGCGGCGGCGAGCACTTCCTCGGCATGGTCGTGACCAGCCTCGCCACCCGTCAGGTGCTGCACGAAGGCGCGGATCTGCGATTCGGGGATAGCGCCCATGAAGCCGTCCACCGGCTGGCCATCCTTGAAAGCATAGACAGTCGGGATGGACTGGATGCGCAGCTGGCGGGCGATCTCCTGATTCTCGTCGATGTTCACCTTGACCAGGCGCACGGCGCCCTTGGCCTCGTTGACCACGCGCTCGATGATGGGGCCGAGCTGCTTGCACGGGCCGCACCAGGGCGCCCAGAAATCGACGATAACGGGAACCTCGCGCGAAGCCTCCAGCACATCGGCGGCGAAGGTTTCGAGCGAGACGTCCTTGACATAGGGTCCGCTGGCCGTGGGTGCGGTTTTTTCGGCGGGGGCGGCCGCGACCGGGCGTCCGCCTGGACCAATGAGAGTCATGAATTCCTGTTCCTCTGCTGAGCCCTAAAGATGGGCTTTGGGCGCGGGAAAGAAAAGGCCCGGTCGCCGATCCGGTTTCGGCCGTGTTAAGCCTGAGTTGGGTGTATGGGGATACGGAATCATGAAATTTTCCCGGCGGCAGATTCTGGGCACGGCCGCGGCGCTGCCGCTGGTAAGCGTGGCCTCGCGCGCGGCATCCAGCGAAGTGCTCGACGTGGCGGTGATCGGCGGCGGCGTGTCAGGCGCCTACACCGCATGGCGGCTGCGCAACGACCGGCCGGATTTGAGCGTGCGCCTGTTCGAGATGAGCGACCGCATCGGCGGGCGCCTGCGCTCCATCGCCTTCCCGCAAGCGCCGCATCTCTTCGGCGAAGTGGGCGGCATGCGGTTCCTGCAGGCGCAAAAGCATGTGTTCAATCTGGTGAAGAAGCTGAACCTGCCGATGCGCGGCTATCCCGTGACGTTTGCGCAGGATCGCATGCTATTACGCGGCCGCGATTTCTCGCTGGCCGAAATGGGGCAGCCGACCAAGCTCTATCCCTACAACATCCCGCCGCGCGAACAGTCTCCCACCAGCACGCTCTACATGGATGGCATGTCGCGCATCGTGCCCGGCGCGCGCACGATGACGGCGGCGAAATGGAAGCAGGTGCGCTCGACGTTTCGTTACAAAGGCCGCTTGCTGAAGGATTGGGCGGCCTGGGCGCTGCTCGCCGATGTCTTCACCGCCGAAGAGATGCGCTTCATGCAGGATTCGAGCGGCTATGACGACATCGCGTTGTATGAAACCGGCCTCGACGAACTCGACTACACCTTCCTGGCCGACGATGAGTCCAAACCGTTCTTCACCCTCGCCGGCGGCTATCAACGCCTGCCACTGGCGCTGGCCGAGGAAGCGAAACACCTTGGCGCGGGCGTCGAGATGCATGCGCCGTTATTCGGAATAGAGGCCCAAACCGGCGGCTATAAGCTAACCTTCGGGGATAAGGATCACCTTCAAACCGTCTCCGCGAAACGCGTCGTGCTCGCCATGCCGCGCCGCGCCATCGAAGCCATTCCCGAAGCGGGCATCCTGAAACCAGCCGCCGATCTCCTCACCTCCGTCACACCGGTGCCCGCCTGCAAGGCGCTGCTGCTCTATCCCAAGCCCTGGTGGCGCGATCTGGGGATCGCGGGCGGGCGGTGCGTCACCGACATGCCGGCGCGGCAATTCTATGCGCTCGGCGCGGAGAAGGAGCGCCTGCCCATCGAGCCCACCAACGGCATAGGCCTGCTGATGATGTATAGCGACGCCGACACCGTCGAGCATTGGAAAGAGCTTGTTCCGCCGGCGCGGCCCGATGCGGCGGGCTTCCGGTTCCTGCCCGCCAATTCGCAGCTCGCGAATGAACTGCATCGCGAAGCGTCGCTTGTCTACCAGACCACGCCGCCCGAACCCCTCGCCGCCTGCTTCCAGGACTGGACGGCCGCACCCTATGGCGGCGGCTGGCATTACTGGGCGCCCGGCCGCGACGGGTTGCAACTCGCCGATCGCGTGATGCAGCCGCTTCCCGGCCAGAACCTCTTCATCTGCGGCGAGGCCTACGGCATCTACTCCGCCGGCTGGGTTGAGGGCGCGCTGGAACGGGCGGAGACGATGCTGCAGCGCCATTTCGGCTTGAAGAAAGCGGCGTGGCTCTAGCCGCGCTCCGGTATCGGCAGCACCACCGGCTCATGCCCTGTGTCGCGGACGAATTTCACCAGGTCGTCCCACGACACGGCAGTTGTGCGGTCATTGCGCAGCGGATGGAAGTTCAGCGGGTCGAACGCCTTCATGCCCTCGTCCAGCACCGCGCGCACTTTGCCAGCGGGATCGTTGATCAGGGAGAACGGCGTCACCGATCCCGGCGGCACGCCGAGCGTCTCGATCAGCAACTCCGCCGAGCCGAAGGAGAAGCGCGGGCTGCCCAGCGCGGTGGAGAGCGCCTTCAGATCCACCCGCAATTCCGCCCGCACCACCACCAGCCACAACCCGCCCTTGTTGTCTTTCAGGAAGAGGTTCTTGGTGTGCCCACCAGGGATGGCAGCAGTGACGCCCGAGGATTCCTCCACCGTGAAGACGGCGGCGTGCGCATAGGTCTTGTGCGGGATGCCCAGCGCATCCAGGCGGGCGAAAAGTTCGGTGTCGGTGGCGGGACGGCTCATGCTATCTGGATTAAAGTGCCGCGCGGGTGTGCGCAATTGGGGAGATGACATGCGACTTTCATCATGGATCATGGCCGTGGCCGCTCTGGCCGTCGTCAGCATTCCGGCACAGGCCCTGCCCGTCACCACCAAGACGCTGACCGCGAAGTCCGCGACCTACGACATCTCCGTCGCCTATCCGCAGACCGGCGTGAAGGCGATCGACGACGACCTCGCCGCCTGGGCGAAAACGACGCTCGACGATTTCCGCAAAGAAGCCACGACCGATCACATGACGGGCGACGTGGCCTACATGCTGGAGGTCACCTGCACCGTGCCGCGTAATGACGCGCAGGTCTTCGCCATCCTGTGCGAGGAATACACCGACACGGGCGGCGCCCATCCCAACCACGACTTCTACACCGCCAACTACCTGCTGCCCGATGGCTGGCACATCTATCTGCCCGAACTTCTGGACGGCAGCCGCGGGTTGAAGCGCATCAGCGATCTCGCCCGCGCCGATCTCGACAAGCGCATCACCACCGGCCCCGAGGCGATGAGCGATCCGGACTCCGTCAAATCCGGCACGGAGCCCTGGTGGGACAATTTCCGCGACTTCGTGCTGATGCCCAATGCGATCGCGCTGAGCTTTCCGCCCTATCAGGTCGCGTCCTACGCCGCCGGCCCCCAGGACAGCCGCATCCCGCTCGCGGCCCTGCGCGACGTGATGCGCCCCAACACACGCGCCCCTGCCGCGTCCTTCGATTGCGCCGCCGCCCGCACCCAACTCGAACAAGCGATCTGCTCGGACGTGGCGCTGGCCCGGCTCGACCGGCAGGTTGCCGAGACCTACGCGACCCACATGCGCGACAACGCCGCCGCCCCCAACACCGCCAACGCCACCAATCTCCGCACCAACCAGCGCGCCTGGCTCGCCAAACGCGACCAGACCTGCAACGCCGCCGCCAACAAAGCCGTTTGCCTCACCGGTTTCTACAAGGATCGCCTCGCCTGGCTGGGCCACCAGCCCTGAGCCGGGCCTACCCAGCGGGTTCCCAGGGAAACCATTGACCGGCAAAGCTATTGACCCCTGAGGGGGGCTTGCGCCATAACCCGCGTCCACTTGGATCGCGGGCGTAGCTCAGGGGTAGAGCATAACCTTGCCAAGGTTAGGGTCGGGCGTTCGATTCGCCTCGCCCGCTCCAGGTTTTCCAGACACGACGAAGCCCTGCGCGTATCGCGACTACGCCAGGGCTTTGTGTGGTCTCCACGCTCATCAGCCGGCCCATGCTTCCGTTACGGAGGATGGGCGCGCCCGGTTCAACCGCCACGGCTGCTTTGTGAAACGGCGGACACCCGCCCCGTCACCCTCCATCCGGCTCCGCATTTCCCAGCGCATCCTCTGACGAGAGGCTGGGTGGCGCTTGCCGGAGTGGGATGCGCAAAGGCCCCACCTGTTGGTTCGGGCAACGCGCGCCCGAAGGGGGTATTGAGCCTTGGCATTCCGGCCACTCCGTTTCACACGGGCGCACGCAAGTTTGCGCCCTTGCCTGTATGGTCTTGCGGCATTGCTACAACGTCATCGGACAAAACTCCTGCGTGTGTTCCACACCTAGAAGTAGAGTTTCGGAATGAGGATTTCAAGCCTAAATTCCGGATTTTTATGACAGATCGTCAGTTCTCCAATCTGTCGTTGCGGGAAGACCGGACTTGCGCCATCCCGGCAGGCTCTTACGACATTCACTCGTGTGTGAATGAGTGTTGACGGACCTCCGGCGCGGCGGCAAGGTGGCTGCAAAACCGGCATTCATGAGATGCCGAAAAGGGGGAAACGTGAAGAGGAAGACCGTCGCGCACGCGGCGAAGCAGGCTCGCATCACAACTTCCCTATCGCGCCTCCACCAGCGAGGCGGCTGAACCATGGCAATCGCCACTCCTTCATCGCCAGCCAGCAGCGCCGTGGGCGCGCGCGCCTGGGTGGCGCTCATCATGCTGTGCTTCATCTATGTGCTGAACTTCCTCGACCGTTCGCTGCTGTCGATCCTGGCGAAACCGATCCAGGACACGCTGCATGTGAGCGACTACCAGCTCGGCCTGATCAGCGGGCTGTTCTTCGCGGTGTTCTACTGCTTCATCTCGATCCCGGTTGGTTGGATCGCCGATAGGACCAACCGCGTCTGGGTACTGACGGTCGCCTGCGCGCTGTGGAGCGCTGCCACGATGGCGTGCGGCGGCGCGGCGAACTATCCGCAGCTTGCGATCGCGCGGATGACGGTGGGCGTGGGCGAAGCCGGCGGTGTGCCGCCCTCCTACGCGATCATCGCGGACTATTTCCCCTCCGGCCGGCGCGGCACCGCGCTCAGCATCTACAATCTCGGCCCGGGCATCGGCGCGGCATTGGGAATCGCGTTCGGCGCGGCCATCGCGGCCGCTTATAACTGGCGCGTGGCCTTCATCGTGTTGGGATCGGTGGGCATTCTGGCAGCCGTGCTGGTGCGCGTCATCGTGCGCGAGCCGGTGCGCGGCGGGCTGGATGCCAAGCCCAAAGGCGATATCGCGGAGGCGGCGTCCGGCTTCTGGGAAACGATCCGGATGTTCTTCTCCAAAAAGTCGCTCGTGCTGGCGGCGCTTGGCAGCGGCGCCACGCAAGTCGTCACCTATGGCGGCGGCGCCTTCGCCACGCTGCTTCTCATGCGCGAGAAAAGCATGACGCTCAGCGAAGTGGCGGTCTATCTGGCGCTCGTCTCGGGCATCAGCATGAGCCTGGGCATATTCATCTCCGGCCGGGTGATCGACTACTTCACGCGCCGCTCCAAACAGGCCTATGCGCTGCTTCCCGCGATATCGCTCATGTTCGCCGTGCCGTGCTTCGTCGGCTTCGTTTGGGCGCCGGGCTGGCAGCTCGCGCTGACGTTCCTGATCGGCCCGTATCTCTTCAACTACTTCTATCTGTCGTCGTCGGTCACGCTGGTGCAGGAAGAAGTCCGCCCCGATCAGCGCGTCACCTCGGGCGCGTTGCTGTTGCTGATCATGAATTTGATCGGCATGGGCGTGGGGCCGACTTTGGTGGGCGCCGTCAGCCAGTATCTGAGCCCGCGTCCGCATCACTTGCAGCTCGCCTTTTATGTGCTGGTGCCGTTCTATTTCCTCGCGATCGGCATTTTCCTGTGGCTCGCACGCGTGCTGCGGAAGGAACAAGCCTCAACCGGAGTTTCCCGATGACTCTTCGCCGCCTCATCCTCAGCATCGCCGCTGCTGCCGCGTTCGCCCTGCCCGCTTATGCCGTCACCGTGGACGCACCCGCGGGTCAACTCGCGGGAAAGACCGAAGGCACGCTGCAAGTCTTCAAGGGCATTCCCTACGCCCTGCCGCCTGTCGGGCCGCTGCGCTGGAAACCACCGGCGCCGATGCCGCGTTGGGCGGGTGTGAAAGACGCCGGTGCATATGGTCCGGCCTGCCCGCAGCTCAAGGGTCCGCCGGGAGGGCTCTATACGGAAGAGTTGCCCGCGATGAGCGAGGATTGCCTGTCGCTGAACATCTGGGCGCCGAAGGACGCGCACAACGCGCCGGTGCTGGTGTGGATTCATGGTGGCGCGCTGTCTGGCGGGGCAAGCAGCGAGGCCATCTATGACGGCGCGAAGATGGCGGCGCATGGCATCGTGGTCGTTACGATCAATTACCGTCTCGGCGTGCTGGGTTGGCTCGCGCATCCCGAGCTCAGCAAAGAGTCGCCCGACGGCATCTCCGGCAACTACGGGTTGCTCGACCAGATCGAGGCGTTGCGCTGGGTGAAAGCCAATATCGCAGCGTTCGGCGGCGACGCGGCCAACGTGACCATCGCGGGCGAATCCGCTGGCGGCCTCAGCGTGATGTATCTGATGGCGTCACCTCCCGCGCGCGGGTTGTTCGCGAAGGCCATCGCGCAGAGCGCCTATATGGTCTCCACGCCGGATCTGAAAGAACACAAATACGGCCAGGTATCCGCGGAGGAGAGCGGCAAGCAGCTCGCCGACAAGCTCGACGCGAAGAGCATCGCGGATTTGCGCGCGATGGATGCGACGACGCTGACGACAAAAGCGACCTATGCCGGCTTCTTCCCCTTCGGCGCGGTGGACGGACATGTGTTGCCCGACCAGCTCGTCACTGTGTTCGATAAAGGCGAGCAGGCACCGGTGCCGATTTTGGCCGGTTTCAACAGCGGCGAGATCCGCTCGCTGCTCGTCCTCGCGCCGCCGGCCCCTTCTTTCCCGGACGACTATAAGAAAGCCATCGAAGAGCGCTACGGCAGCCTCTCGGGTGCGTTCCTGAAGCTCTATCCCAGCGCGACGATGCGCGAGAGCATCCTGGCGGCCTCGCGCGACGGGCTCTATGGCTGGACGGCCGAGCGGCTGGTGCGCAAGCAGGCGGCGGTTCTCCATCAGCCGGCCTATCTCTATCTCTTCGACCACGCCGTTCCGGATGCGGAGGCCAAGAACCTGCACGGCTTCCACGGCAGCGAACTGCCCTTCATGTTCGGCACGCTGGACCGCACGGCGCCCAATTGGCCGAAGGCGCCGGATACGCCGGTGGAGAACAATCTTTCCGCCGCCATGGTCGATTACTGGACGAGCTTCGCGCGCACCGGTCATCCCGAGGCGGCAGGCGCGCCGCAGTGGCAGACCTTCGCACCGACCGGCGCATACATGGATTTCACCGATGCGCCGCATCTGTCGACCAACCTGATGCCCATGATGTATGAGCTTCACGAGGCCGTCGTCTGCCGCCGCCGCGCCGAAGGCAACACCCCGTGGAACTGGAATATCGGCCTCGCCTCGCCGCCACTTCCGCCAAAAGCGCCCGGCTGCCAATGAAACTCGCGGATTTCAAACTCAGCGCCGGCGACTTCGGCACCTTCGGCAAGGATTTGCAGCGGCCCGAATGCGCCTGGATCGACTCCGACGGCATCTGGACATCCGACGCGCGTGGTGGCGTGTCGCGCGTGTTGGAATATGGCGGCGCGGAGTTGTTGGGATCCGGCATCGGCGAGCCCAACGGCTTCAGCCGCAGGCCGGATGGCAGCTTTGTCGTGGCCGGGATCGGCGATGGCGGGCTGCATCTGATCGCGCCGGACGGGAAGACCCGCAAATTGCTGGACCGCTTCGATGGCAAGCCGCTAGGCGCCGTCAACTACGCTTGCGCGGACGGGCCGGATCGCATCTGGCTCTCCGTGATGACGCGCGACCAGCCTTGGCATGCCGCGCTGACGTCTCACATACGCGACGGATATATCCTGCGCGTCGAGGGCGATGGCGCGCGCTGCGAAATCGTCGCCGACGGATTGGACCTGACCAACGAGGTGAAGGTCTCGCCGGACGGACGCTATCTCTACGCCGTCGAGACTTTCGGATGCCGGGTGGTGCGCTTCCCGCTGCGGTCTGACGGCACGCTTGGCACGAAGGAGATCTTCGGCCCCGAAAGCCTCGGCCGCGGCGCGTTTCCGGACGGCATCACTTCCGACCAGTGGGGCAATATCTGGGTCACGATGATCAATGAGAACGGCCTGACCGTGATCGACCGCGAGGGTGGCGCGCATGTCGTCTACCGCGACCGCAACGAGCTGGCCGTCGCGGCCATCGCGGGTGCCGTGGAGCGCCGCGATGGCGTTGTCGAGCAGTTGGCGGCGTGTGCGTCGCTGAACGGTCCGTTACAACTGCCGACCAGCGTCGCGTTCGGCGGGCCGGACGGGCGCACCGGCTATGTGGGATCGGTGATGTCGCCTTATCTGGCGACGTTCCGGCTGCCCCCATCTCTCGATTGATCAGCTCTTCAGCGCCAGGAAGCCCGCGGTCATGAAATCGGCCATGCGGGCTTTCACGGCCTTGAGATCGTCGGACTTGCACAAGCCGCTGGAGAGCCGGTCGAGACGGCCGCTGCGCGCCAGCGAATGCATGAAGCTGCCGGTCACGAAGTGATAGCCCCAGAAGATGTCTTCCTCGGCGACGCCCGGCAGCGCCTTCTTCAGGATCCCGATAAGGCGCAGCACCACCGGATCGAAATACTCGTCGAACATGGCCGCACCCTCCGGCGTGTTCGACAATTGCGAACCGAATGCGCCGTAATTTCGCCAGCCTTCACCGCCGCCCATGTAGAGATCGAAATCCGTGTCCAGAAAGGCGTGCAGCGCGCCCGCCACGGTCGGCTTGCCCTTCGCGTCTTTCTCGTACTGGTCGAGCGCCTTCATGCGGCGCTCGCTGGTCACCGTGGCCCGGCGGACGAAGACCGCTTTGAACAGGGCGAATTTGTCATCGAAATAATAATGCATCAGCGAGGTATGGACACCGACCTTCAGCGCCACGTCGCGCAAGGTCACGCCATAGAGGCCGTGTTTGGAGAACAGGTATTCGGCGGCATCCAGGATCTGTTCCAGCGTCTCGGCCCGCTGCTCCGCTTTCGTGCGGGCCGCTTTCTGTGCGCCGGGCCCTGCGCCGGATTTGGGTTTTGCCTTCTGTGTACGCGCCATCAATCCGATCCGCTTTGCGTGCCTGCCGGGAACCACCCGGTCGCCCGGAGCTCAGGACCCAGCGTATTCCGCGCGCAGGCGAATTTTGTCAATCTTTCCCGTGGCCGCCAGCGGCATAGTCGCCACCTGGATGACCTGATCGGGTATCCACCAATCCGCGACGTTGCCGCGCAGGGCATCCAGCAGGACCTTGTCGTCCAGCGTGTGGTTCTTCTGGGGCTCGACCACCAAGAGGGGCCGTTCCCCCCATTTCGGATCGGCCTGACCGATGACGGCCACCAGCCCCACGCCCGGCAATTGCCCCACAAGGGACTCGATTTCCGCCGGATTGATCCATTCGCCGCCGGATTTGATCAGATCCTTCGAGCGCCCGCAGATGGTGAGGTTGCCCACATCGTCGATGCTGGCGAGATCACCGGTGTCGAAATAGCCCTCACTATCGACGGAATCCCGATCCGCCCGGAAATATCGTTGGACGACACTGGCGCCCTTCACTTTCAAATGACCGGTGATATTCCGCTGCTGCGGGAGGGTCTTTCCAGCGGCATCGGTGAGCTTCAGGTCGAGGCCCAGCGGCGGGCGGCCGGACGCCGCAGCCCGCTCCGGCCCGCGCGGCGCCGCGATGGTGCCGAGCGGCGACAGCTCCGTCATGCCCCAGCTCGTCTGCACGCGGACCTTCAGGCGCGTTTCCATCCGCTCGATCAGCGCATCGGGGCATGATGCGCCGCCGATCAAAATGCGCTCGAGGCTCGGCACGTCGCCCCCTGTTGCGTCGAGATGATCCAGCAGGCCCAACCACACCGTCTGCACGCCCGCGGCGACCGTCACGCCCTCCGCGTTGATCAGCCGCGCGAGCCCAGCGCCGTCGGTCTGGCGGCCGGGCAAGATCAGCTTCGCGCCGACCGCGGGCGCCGCGAAGGGTATGCCCCAGCCGTTTGCGTGGAACATCGGCACCGCGACCAGCACCGCATCCGCCGCCGTCAGCCCGAAGGCATCGGCCTGCAATGAGCGCAGCGTGTGCAGGTAGTTGGAGCGGTGCGTATAGAGCACGCCCTTGGGTGCACCCGTGGTGCCGGAGGTGTAGCAAAGCCCCGCCGGCGCATTCTCGTCGAACGCACCCCATTGCGCTTCCCTGCCCAGTTCCGACAGAAAAGCTTCGAATTCAAAGGCGCGGCATTGCTTGAAGCGCGCGATGTCGGCATCCGTCGCGCCATCCATCAGCACGACGGCTTCGATGGTGGGGCAGCGCGCGACGAGCTCGAGCGCCAGATCGGTGAGCCCCGCGCCGACGGCCAACACGCGGTCCTCCGCCTGGTTCACCATGGCGGCCAGATGGGCGGCCGTGAGGCGCGGGTTCAGCGTGTGGCACACCATGCCGGCGGCGGAGATGCCGTAATAGATTTCCAGATGATGCTGCGTGTTCCAGGCCAAGGTGCCGACGCGGTCGCCCACGCCGAGCCCCAGCGATACCAGCGCGCCCGATAACCGGTTGCTGCGCGCTTTCAGTTCCGCGTAGGTGATACGCCCTGCACCCGCCGTGACGATCTCGCGGTTACTGCACCACTTGGCTGCGTGGTCGAGGAATTTGTCTACCGTGAGCGCGAAGGGTTGCATGCGCGTTTAAAGCACCCTTTGAAAGAATTTGGCCGCCGGCTGGGTGCGAAGCAGCCGGCGGCCAAGGGGGAGTGATATCAGAACACTTTCGTCAGGCGGAACCCGTATTGCCGCGGAGCACCCGCCCAACGCACACCGGAATTTGCCGCGGCAATGTAATGCTGGTCTGTCAGGTTGCTGCCGTAGATCGCAGCGATCCAGGTGCCGTGCGACCAGGCGAGTTGGCCGCCCAGGATGTTGCGTTCCTGAAGCCTGTCGCCCTGGGCCGTATTGTCGAACAGCGTGGCCCACTGGTCGGAAATATGGCCGTAGCTGACGCTCGGTGTCAGCGTGTCGCCGCCGCCCATGTTGAACACGTATTGCGCACCGAGGTTGAACGTGAAGTTCGGCGCATAGGCCTGCGGATGGCCGCCCAGATTGATGCAGTAGGTCGGAACGGCCGGTCCGGTCTTCGGATTACAGGCGGGGCCAATGCCAAGCCGCGGGTCGTTCGCATAGAACGTACCAAGCGAGCTGTGCATCAGGCCGAGGCCCATGTTGAACGAGAGCTGGTCGAACACCGCATCGAGCTCGCCTTCCACACCGTAGATCTTCGACGGATTCGGATCGTTGAGCTCGAAGGCGAAGATCGGGTCCGTCGGATAGCCGATGGAGACCTGGAAATCCCGATAGTCGTTGTAATAGGCGTCGATATCCGTGCGCAGATGGCCGTCGAGCATCGTCGACTTCCAGCCCGCTTCGTAGGACGTCACCGACTCCGACCCGAACGGCGCAGGCTGGCCGAAGCCCACCGGCACATTCAGGCCGCCGGGCTTGAAGCCGGTCGCGACGAAGCCGTAGACGAAATTGTCGTCGTCCACCGTCCAGTCCAGCGCGGCCTTGTAGGAGAAGTTGTGATAGTGCGCGGACTGAACGTCCAGGATCGGCGTGCCGTACTGCTGCACGTTGACGTCGTTGCTGGTGTTGTGCGTGGAGTAGCGCCCGCCGAGCTCGAGCTTGAAATCGTCGCTCAGCTTGACGTCGACCTGGCCGAAGCCGGCATAGCTCGATTCCGGGTTCTTGCCTTGCAGCGAGTAATTGTAGGCCGGCAGGGAGATCGGCTGGTAGAGATCGATGTCGAACTGATACGGCGACAGGTAGTTGTACTTCAGCCACTGCGCGAAGCCGCCCACGACCCAGGTGACCCGGCCGGTATCGGCCGAGATCAGGTTGACTTCCTCGGACCAGAGCGTGGTGTCGACCGCGTCGAAGAATGTCTCGTCGGGCGCGCCCACAAAGGCAGAGGAATCGGTGCCGTCCAGATCGGCGCGGTAGCGCGAATTGCTGAACTGATAGCCCGAGACCGAACGGAGCGTGACGCCGTTCTCGAAGACGTAATCGGCCTTCAGGATCGCGCGCTGGTACCGGTCCAGCCCACCCTGCGGTGCGTTGGCGGAGATGCGGAACGGATCGTTCTTGTCCGTGGCGGGATCGGCGGGATAGGCGCCGTTGTCGAGATAGCCGGCATCGTATTTGAACGAAACCGTGAGCGGGTTCGTCGGCTTCCACAGCAGGCTGAAGCGACCCGCTCCCCAGCGCACGTTGCCGGGATTGTAGCCGTGCTTGCAACCGGCATATTCATTGTGCGGGCAGGCATCCGCCGGGTTGGCGTCGGTGATGTGGTAGAAGCTGTCGCGCTCGTCGCCGAAGAACGCGACGCGGACGGCCAGCGTGTCGTCGATCGGGATGTTGACGCCGCCCTGGGCGCCATACTCGCTGTAGTTGCCGGCGTTGACCATGGCATAGCCGTTGTAACCGCCGCCGATGACCGGATCGTTCGTGTTCACGAACACGGCGCCGCCGGTGGCGTTCGAACCCACGAATGTGCCCTGCGGACCGCGCAGCACTTCGATGCTGGCGATGTCGTAATACGGCTCTTCCTGGAGGTAACCCGGATAGGTCTCCACGTCGTCGCGATAGGTGATCACGCCCGTCGAAGTCTGGGAGTTGTGCTCGCCCTTGCCGATGCCGCGGATGTTGAAGTCGTTGCCCTGGCCAAAATTGTCGACCGTGACGGAGGGCATGTTGAACTGAAGCTGATCGACCGTCAGCACGTTCTTGTTCGTGAGGTCGGCGCCTGTCAGGACCGTCGCGGAAATGGCGGTCTTCTGCAGGTTCTCGTGCCGCCGCTCGGCGGTCACGACCACTTCCTCAACGCCGGACTTGGTTGTGGTGGATTGTGCGTGCGCGGCGAATCCCCAGCCGCTAGCCAACGCGAAAACAGATACAGACAGAAGAAGCCTGCGCCCCATGGTATTTCTCTCCCCTCGCCGCCGGCGGCGGCCTCATGTGCTCTGCGGCACGCTCGACCACGCTCGCAGAAAAGCCAGCTTCCGTCAACACTCATTCACACCTGAGTGAATATCCGGCGTACGGATCGATCATGAAGGTTAAAACGGCGCTGATTGCCGCGGCTGCTAACTGTTTGATCTGAATCCGATTCGCCTCGAATTTCGGTGCGAGGCCTGCGCTGTATATAGAGTCGCCACGCGCAAGCGATCTGCTGCTGGCTGCGGCCACATTTATATGATAATTCCGCACAAGCGATCACGGGGAGTGAGCGACAAGTGAAGACGATCCGTCTGGGTCTGCTGGGCGTGGGAAAGATCGCCCGGGACCAGCATATCCCCGTGCTGCGTGCGAGCGCCGAATTCACGCTCGCGGCTGTCGCCAGCCGCCATAGCGCGGTGGACAGCACGCCGAGCTTTCATGACCTCTCCCAGATGCTGGACGGTGCGGAGATCGACGCGGTGGCGATCTGCACGCCACCGCAGAACCATTTCGAAGCGGCGCGCACATGCCTGGCGCGCGGCAAGCATGTGCTGCTGGAGAAGCCGCCCTGCGCCTCCACCACGGAGCTCGATATCCTCGCGGCCGAGGCGGCGCGGCAACGCCTTACCCTGCTCCAGAGCTGGCATTCGCGCTTCGCACCCGGCGTGGCGTTGGCGGCCGAGATCCTGCGTGGCCGGAAACTGCGCCGCGCCACCGTCATCTGGAAGGAAGACGTGCGCCGCTGGCATCCGGGACAAAGCTGGATCTGGGAGGCGGGCGGCTTCGGCGTGTTCGATCCCGGCATCAACGCGCTGTCGATTCTGACCGCAGTCGTCACCGACGAAATCTTCCTGCGCGACGCGACGCTCCATGTTCCCACGAATTGTCAGACACCTATCGCGGCTGAGCTGAGCCTGAGCACGGTCGGTGGCGCGGAGATCGCGGCGGAGTTCGATTTCCGGCACACCGGAACGCAGACGTGGGACATCGCGCTTGAGACCGATCAAGGGCCGGTTCTACTGCAACAGGGCGGTAGCGTCGTTGCCGTCGACGGCAAGACGCTCGATACACCCCATGACGCACACCATCCCGAATACACACCGCTCTATCGCCGCTTCGCCGAACTCGTCCGCGCGGGACGATCCGACGTCGACGCGCGGCCATTCCGGCTGGTCGCGGATGCGTTCCTGATGGGACGGCGGCTCGCGGTCGAGCCGTTCCACGAATGAGCGGGGTCACACGCCGGCACTTGCTCCAGGGCAGCACGCTGGCCGCCCTCGCCGCGCCGCATGTCGAGGCCAAGCCGCTTGCCACTACGCCTGCGGAAATCACGTCGGAGTCAGGCGTTCGCGAAAGGCTGCTGTTCGATTTCGGCTGGCGCTTTCATCTGGGTCACGCCTGCGATGAGGTGAAGGATTTCGGTTTCGGCAAGGACCAACGCACCTTCGCCAAGGCGGGCAAGGATGTAGCAGCGCCGTGCGCGCTCGATTTTGACGACGGTAGTTGGAGTCCGATCAACCTACCGCATGACTGGGCGGTGGAGCTTCCCTTCGTGCCTTCCGTCAATCCACCAGACGGCGACGATCCGCGGGCCGCACATGGCTTCAAGCCGCTGGGCCGCGAATTCCCGCAGACCAGCATCGGCTGGTACCGCCGGGTGTTCGATCTGCCCGCATCGGACGTGGGCAAGCGCCTGACCCTCGAATTCGACGGCGTGTTCCGCAACTGCATCGTGATGCTCAACGGCTATGCCGTAGGGCGCAACGCGAGCGGTTACGCCTCCTTCCAGATCGACATCACGGACTTCGCGAACACTGGCGGCAAGAACACCCTCGTCGTCCGCGCCGATGCCAGCCTGGGTGAAGGCTGGTTCTACGAAGGCGCCGGAATCTACCGCCATGTCTGGCTCGTGAAAACCGATCCGCAGCCTGTCGCGCAATGGGGTGTTGTGGTGCGCAGCATCGTGCAGGGCAATGCGGCAACCGTCACCGTCCTCACCGAGGTCGAGAACGACGGCACCCGGGAATGCCGCGTGGTGTCGACGGTGTTCGACCCGCAAGGCCACGTCGTTGGCCGCGCAGAGGCGGTGGGCCAAGCCGTCGAGCAGCGCTTCAAGCTGACCGCGCCCGCACTGTGGTCCGTCGATGCGCCGAACCTGTATCGGGTGAAAACACAGATCGTCTCCGGCGGGCGCATGGTGGACGATATGGTGACGCCGTTCGGCATCCGCACCATCCGGTTCGACGCGGAGAAAGGCTTCTTCCTCAATGGCCAGCCGCTGAAACTGAAAGGCACCTGCAACCATCAGGACCATGCGGGCGTGGGAAGCGCCCTGCCCGACGCGGTGCACACGGCGCGCATCGCGGCGCTGAAGGCGATGGGGTCGAACGCCTATCGCTGCGCCCACAATCCGCCGGCGCCGGAACTGCTCGACGCCTGCGACAGGTTGGGCATGCTCGTCATCGACGAGACGCGGCGCATGTCGTCCGACGCCGAGGGGCTCGACGAACTCTCCCGCATGATCCGGCGCGACCGCAATCACCCTTCCATCATCCTGTGGTCCATCGGGAACGAGGAGCCGCAACAGGGCACGCCCCGCGGTGCGCGCGTCGCCGGGACGATGAAGCGTCTGGCGCGTCGACTCGATCCCACGCGGCCGATCACGGCGGCGGTGGATGATCCGGATGCCTGGGGGCTGGGCATTACGCCGGTGCTGGATGTTCTGGGCTGCAACTACCGCACGGACAGGATCGCGGCGTTTCACGCGCGCATGCCGGGCAAGCCCGTCATCGGCACGGAGACGGGCAGCACGGTTTCCACGCGCGGCATCTACACGCGCGATCCCGATTACGAGGTCGCCTACGACACGGAATTCCCCTGGTGGGCTTCAACCGCGGAGGCGTGGTGGAACATCGTCGCGCGCGCGCCCTACATCGCGGGCGGTTTCGTGTGGACAGGCTTCGATTATCGCGGCGAGCCGACGCCGCAAAACCGTTGGCCGAATGTCTCATCCCAATTCGGCATTCTCGATCTCTGCGGCTTCCCGAAAGACAACTACTTCTACTATCGCGCCTGGTGGCAGGACACGCCTGTCCTCCATCTGTTGCCACATTGGAACTGGGCAAACGGACAGGCTGTGAAAATCTGGTGCCACAGCAACCTCGACCAGGTCGAGCTGTTCCTGAACGGCCGCAGCCAGGGCGCGCGGACTATCGAACGTTACAACCATGCCGAATGGGACGTGATGTTCGTTCCGGGCGTGCTGGAAGCGCGGGGATACAAGGACGGCCGCCTCGTGTTGACCGCGATACGCGAGACGGCGGATGCACCGGCCGCCATCCGGCTGACCGCCAATCGAAGCGAACTCAACGCGGACGGCGAAGATGTCGCCGTGGTCACGGCGGAGATCGTCGACGTCAAAGGCCGCGCGGTTCCGACGGCGGCCAATCTCGTCACGTTCGTGACGACTGGCCCCGGCGCCGTCCTGGGCGTCGGCAATGGCGATCCGCGCAGCCATGAGCCGGACAAGGCCTCGCAGCGCAGCGCCTTCAACGGGCTCTGCATGGCGCTGGTGCAGTCGGGGAAGGCGGCGGGCGATATCCGGATCATCGCGACGTCGCCCGGACTCGCGTCTGGCACGCTCACCATGATGGCGCAGACCGCAATACCGCGGCCCTTCGTGCCGTAGCTATTGCGGAGGCGCGGTAAGGTCGTAATCCAGCGTCGCGTCTTGCGACGGGATCGTTTCTGTCGCGAAGCCGTCCACCACCTTGGCGCCAGATAGCAGCCTGGCGTGAAGCTGGATGCCATCGAAGAGTTGGAAGCGTATCTTCTGACCGGGCATCAACGCCGTCGTGTATTCGCCGTTCGCGGGAAGCCGCACGGCGAATTCGCGCGAGCCGAGGAAGTCGCCCCAGAGATAATACGGACGGCCGGGGGGTGCGGCAGGACCGTGGAAGCGGAACGTCACGCTCACCGGCCAATTGTAGGCGTGGCGCATATAATCGATACCGGGCAGTACTTCGTCGTCATGGGTGAAATCGAAGAAGGTGGCGTTCTCCCAGCCGGAGCCGGTGCCCCAACGCGTGCGGCACGTGGTCGACACCCAATCCGGCGCCCAGGTGACGACGCCCACACCGCCGCTCGAAATGACCATCTGCGTCAGGTCGGTGAGAAACTGCGACTGGCCTTCCGGCGACGCGCCATATTGCGGCAGCACGGCATCGGCACCCAGCGCATTGGGCGTGGTGTCGGCGTAACGAAGCGTCCAAGGATAGCCGGTCTCCACCACCATGACTTCGGCTTGCGGATAGCGGTAGCGCAGGCGGTCGATCGTGGCGCCCAGCCCGGCCAGCGTTTCGTGCGACCATTTCGAATAATAGCTGATGCCGATGACATCGAAGTCGGTAACGCCCGCCTGCTTCGCCGCCGCGAACCACGGCTCGACATTTTCCGGCTGGGCGATATGGATCATCACCTTGGGCGCGATCTTCGACTTCGCGCCCGCATCGCGCACCGCTTTGATCGCGGCGTTGAGCAGTTTCGCATTGCGCGTCCAGTCGATCGGCCGGTCCTTCGTCCAATCGGCGCGGCCCAGCATCTCGCGGTTGATCTCGTTGCCCACCTGCACCATGTCCGGCATCAGCCCGTCATGGTCGAGGCTCGCGAGCGTGTCGAAGGTGTATTGATAAAGCGCCTTGGCCAGCGCATCCGGATCGGTGATGCCGGCCCACGCCGCGGGAATGATCTGTTTGTCGCCATCCGCCCAATCGTCAGAATAATGGAAGTCCAGCAGCACCTGCATGCCTTGCGCATGGGCGCGCCGGATGCTGCGCTTTACGTCGGCGAGGTTGCTGTATTTCGTCCAGGTCGCGTCGTTCCAGATGCGGATGCGGACCAGATTGGCGCCGTGCTCCCTGAAGAGCGCGTAGACGTCCACCGGCTTGCCGTTCTCACGATAGACGGCGCCGCAATCGTCCATCTCGTTGGCGAAAGAGAGATCGGCGCCGAAGTAGCGGTCGCCCGCCCGCGCGCCCAGGCAGGCGAGGCTCGCGATCAGAATGCCCAGCAACAGCTGCTTCATGCCGGCTCGCCCAAAAAAATCGCGGGAGGCCGAAGCCTCCCGCCAGTCTACGGGGTATTCAACTTGTGTAGTTCAACGCCAAGTCAGTTCTTATAGGTCAGGTCCAGCAGGTAGGAGCGCCCGAACACGTCGTAGCGCGCCAGCTGGTTCGGATCGTTGTTCCAATACATGCGCACCGGCGTGTTGGTGAGGTTGTGCGCTTCGAAGCGGAGCTGGAAGTTCTTGTCCCATTGGTAGGAGGCGTTGAAGTCCAGCGTGCGCTCCGCGTCCAGCCGAGTGAGCTGCTGCGCATTCCAGCCATAGATGACGGTGAACGGGCTGTGATATTTGTAGGCCAGCCGGAGTTCGAACGGTTCATGGCTGTACCACAGATCGAGTTCCGCCGTGTGCTTGGCGAAGCCCGTGGCGTCCAGCGGATTGAAGGACGGCGTGAACTCATGCACCGTCGAGTCCACGAACGAGTAGTTCGAATAGACGCCGAAATCGCTCAGGATCGGCGGCAGGAAGTAGAAGCGGCTCTGGAACGTCGTCTCGAAGCCCGTGACGTTGCCGCCCTTGCCGTTGAACGGAGCGGTCATCGTGTAGTTCACGCTGCCGATCGTCTGCTGGAACGTGTTGTAGCCGATGAACGTCTCCAGATGCTTGTAGAACGGCGCCACGGAGAACATCGACTCCTCGTGGAAATACCATTCCCATGAGGCGTCGAGCTGCCAGGCCTTGTACGGATTGAGCAGCGGATTGCCGCCGGAGCCCGTCGGCGGCGTGCCGGTGGGGTTGAGCGAGAAGCCGGTGCGCAACTCATCCAGCGGCGGACGCGAGACCGCCTCGGACGCCGCGAAGCGCAGCACCTGGTCGTCCGCGACGTTGAACTTCACGTTCGCGCTGGGCAGCACGTCTGTGTAGGACTTGCCGAGGCTGATCGGCGTGTAGGTCGCGCCATCCGTCGTCTCATAGCCGGAGCTGCGTGTATCGACGCTGACGACACGAACGCCGGCATTGCCGCTATACGGCACGCTGCCCCAATTGCCGCCGAAATCGAGCTTGGCGTAGCCCTCGAAATCGCCCTCGTGCACTTTCCAGTCCTGCGCAAGCTGATCGGCGCCGGTGGGCATGCTGCCGAAACCGCCATAGACGAGGTTCGCGAGCTGGTTGAAGTTGCCATACATCATCGACGGCACGGTGAAGCCATGCGCCGAGAACTCGCTCAGATAGCTCGACGGGATATAGAAGCTGGTGCCGCAGCCGCCGCTGTTGGCGGTGGCGCCCGCCGCGCCGGACATGCCCGGGCATTGGTACCACTGATAATCCTGATGCGACTTGGTGCGGTCGGAATAGCGCGCGCCGAAATCGAAGGCGGTGATGATGGAACCGTCGAAGGAGCGTGTGACGTCGAACCGCGCCGCGCCGATATGGTCGCGGGTATGTTCGGGACCCGCGCTTTCACCCGGCGTGTAGGACTGCGCCGTCTGGTTGGTGGGATCGGCGGGATCGTAGCCCGGCGTCGTCACCGACGGCGTGACGCCGGCGCCGGTGTTGAACGTCATGGTCGGCGGATAATCCTCGGTCTCCAGCGCGCGCCAGCGATTGTTGCGCTCGGCTTCCGAATAGGAGACGTCGCCCGTCGCAACCCAGTTGCCGGACGTCCACTTGCCGTTGATGCCCGTGGCCAGCAGCGAATGCTGCTCGGTGTAATGCGCCAGCACGTTCGTGACGGAGGAGTAGGCATTGGTCAGCGTGGCGGCCGTGATTACATGGTTCGCCGTTTCGCTGCCGTTGAAGGCGGGGCAATCATAGGCCCAGGAGGTCGCGCCATAGCAGGCCGAACCCGGCAAGGTCGCGGGCTCGGGCGTGGTGTAGTCGCCCCAGGCGTTGTTGCGGCCATACCATTGCTGCTGCTGGCTTTCGTCGATGTCGTAGTTCGAATAGAGCGCGTCCCAGCGGAATTCCAGCGCCGAAGTCGGCCGCCATTGCGCAGCCCCGATCAGGCTGGTGCGATCCTGCTGGATCTCGGAGATTTCCGTCTGCGCGCCCCAGGGCGTGGAATCCGGAATGCCGTCGCCGGTCACGTCGCCGGCCGTGCTGGAGCCGAGGCTCGCATAGGGCGGCGCGAGATTGTAGCCCCAGCCCTGGAACGAAGAGTACCCGTCCTTCTCGCGCTGGAAGCTGCCGCCGATGGCGATCGCGAAATTGCTCGTCACCTGGTCAACCCAGGCGCCGCTGGCGCGCAGGCCCCACGGATCGTAATTGCCGGGAAGCTTGTTGGCTTCCTCGTTATAGGACGGGCCGGCGCGCAAGGTGAAAGTCGGGCCGTCGTAATCGAGCGGCGCCAGGGTGTTGATGTTCACCACGCCCGCGATGCCGCCGGAGATCATATCGGCGGATTGCGTCTTGTAGAGCTGCACGCCGGAGACGACCTCGGAGGGAAATATCTCCCAACGCACATTCTGATCCGGCTCGGACGAAGCGATTTCGCGATCGTTCACCAGGCCCAGCACGAGGCGCGGGCCGAGGCCGCGCACCGTCGCCTGGCTCTCATTCCCGCGGTCGCGCGTGCCGTTGACGCCCGGCAGCGTGTTCAGTTCCTCGGCGATGGTGATGTCGGGGAGCGATCCGATGTCCTTGGCGGAGATGTCGTCCGTCACAAGGTCGGAGTTCTGCTTCATAATGATGGAATCGCGCATGCTCTTGCGCATGCCAGTGACCGTGACGGTTTCGACCTGGTCGTTGCTTTGCGCCGAAGTTCCCGATGTCGATTGCGCCTGCGCCGGACCGACAGCTATCGCCCCGAGTGCGACCGCGCTGGCGCCCGACAGGAGCGCCCGATAGATGGTTTTCACGAATGCCTCCCCTAGCCGCTTCGTTTGCGAAGCTTGTTGCATTTATAATATAAATGACCCATGGACTGTCAACTCCCGGGGGCCAAATGTGCTAAGGTCTTTGCACAGAACGCTTTTATCATATAAATCCAGGGCAGGGAGCGGCGGGATGATCGAGGCAGGCGGGCTCGGATGACGGACGGCAAGCGCAAAATGCGAAGCGCCCACGCTTATGGACGCCAGGATCGCGACGGTTTCATCCATAGAAGCTGGATGAAAAGCGAGGGCCTGCCGGGCGACGTGTTCGACGGCCGCCCCGTGATCGGCATCTGCAACACATGGTCCGAACTCACGCCCTGCAACATGAACCTGCGCGACATCGCCGAATTCGTGAAGCGCGGCGTGTGGGAGGCCGGCGGCCTGCCGCTCGAATTCCCCGCCATGTCGCTGGGCGAGACGCAGATGCGCCCCACCGCCATGCTGTTCCGCAACCTGCTGGCCATGGAGGTCGAGGAATCCATCCGCGGCAATCCGATCGATGCGGTGGTGCTGCTGGGCGGTTGCGACAAGACCACGCCGGGGCAATTGATGGGCGCCGCCAGCGTCGATCTCCCCACCATGGTGATCTCCTCCGGCCCCATGCTGAACGGCAAATTCCGCGGCCGCGACATCGGTTCCGGCACCGATGTGTGGAAGCTGAGCGAAGCGGTGCGCGCCGGCGAGATGGCCGCCAGGGATTTCTTCGCCGCCGAAAGCGGCATGTCGCGCAGCCCCGGCACCTGCATGACGATGGGCAGCGCCTCCACCATGGCCAGCGTCGTCGAGGCGATGGGCCTGGCGCTGCCGTACAACGCGACGATCCCCGCCGTGGATTCCCGCCGCCGCGTGATGGCGCATGAGACGGGGCGGCGCATCGTGGCGCTCGCGAAGAGCGGTATGCGGATGTCGCACATCGCCACGCGACAGGCGTTCGAGAACGCCATCCTCGTCAGCGCGGCCATCGGCGGATCGACCAACACGGCGATCCATCTGCTGGCGCTGGCCGGCCGCCTCGGCGTGCCGCTGACGCTCGCCGATTTCGACAGGCTGTCGCGCGAAGTGCCGCTGCTGGTGGATATCCAACCCTCCGGCAAGTTCCTGATGGAGGATCTGCATTACGCCGGTGGCCTGCCCGCCGTGATGAAGGAGATCGCCTCGCAATTGTCGCTGGATGCGCCCACCGTGTCCGGCAAGACGCTGGGCGAGAACATCGCGGACGGCGAATGCTACAATCGCGATGTGATCCACACCCACGCCGCGCCAGTCGGTGACGAGGCGGGCATCTGGGTGCTGCGCGGCAATCTGGCGCCGTCCGGTGCCGTGATGAAACCGAGCGCCGCTTCGCCTGAGCTTTATCGGCATCAGGGCCGCGCGCTGGTGTTCGAGACCATCGAGGATTTGCGCGCCCGCATCGACGATCCCAACCTGGACGTCGACGAGACGAGCGTGCTGGTGCTGAAAGGCTGCGGCCCCAAGGGTTACCCCGGCATGGCGGAGGTCGGCAACATGCCGCTTCCGCGCAAGCTGCTGGAGCGCGGCGTGCGCGACATGCTGCGCATCTCCGACGCGCGGATGAGCGGCACGGCCTTCGGCACCGTCGTGCTGCATGTGACGCCGGAAGCCGAAGCCGGCGGCCCGCTCGCCATCGTGCAGACGGGCGATGAGATTCTGTTCGACGGACCGGCGCGCAAGCTGGAGCTTCTGGTGCCGGCGGAAGAGATCGAGCGGCGGTTGGCGGCTTGGCGCGCAACGCGGCCGGAGCCGAGATACACGCGCGGCTACTACAAACTCTATGTCGATCACGTGATGCAGGCCGACAAGGGCTGCGACCTCGACTTCCTGACCGGCGCGAGCGGCGATGTGGTCGAGCGCGAGTCCCACTGATGGGTAGCTTCATCGCGGGCGATTGGGGCACGAGCCATTTACGGCTGACGCTGTGCGATGCAGATGGGCACGCGCTTGAGACCGAGACCGGCCCGGGCGTGTCGACGCTCGGCGGCAAGCTCGCTGAAACCTTCGAGACATTGACGCGGCGCTGGGACGCGACCCTGCCCGTGATGCTTTGCGGCATGGCCGGATCGACTCTCGGCTGGCGCGAGGTGCCGTACCTGCCCTGCCCGGCAGACCCGCGCCGCATCGCCTCCGGCGCGGTGCGCTTCGAGGCCTCGGGCCGCCGGATCGCCATCGCGCCGGGCCTCTCTTGCAACAATGTTCTCGGCGCACCGGACGTCATGCGCGGTGAGGAAACGCAGATACTCGGCACCTTGCGCGCGCGGCCTTCGTTCGCGGAAGGCGCCCACCTTCTCTGCCTACCCGGCACGCACACCAAATGGGCGGTACTGAAATCCGGCCGGATCGAAACGTTCGTGACCGGTGTCAGCGGCGAACTGTACGACATCCTCGCGCGCCACAGCGTACTCGCGGGCAAACAGGCCGATGCTCCGCACTCCGCAGACGCTTTCGACAAAGGCATCGCGCAACCCGAAGCGAGCCTGATCCATCTGCTGTTCCAGACACGCAGCCGCCAGCTCGCCGGAGACATCCGCCCCGATGAGGCCGCGAGCTTCCTGTCGGGCTTGGTGATCGGACAGGACGTGTCCGGCGCATTGAAGCTATTTCCACAAGACAAGCCGGTCATCCTGATCGGTGCGCCACATCTGACAACGCTCTATGCGGCTGCCCTCCGTGCCCACGACGTAACGAGCGAGATCATCGACGGCGCGCAGGCGTCACTCTCGGGACTGACCGCGCTGCATGACGCGCTGGAGCTCGCCCATGCCTCCTAACCTCATCGCGATCCTGCGCGGCGTGACGCCGGAGCGCATCGAGGCCGTCGCGCGCGTGCTGTTCGAGGAAGGCGTGCGCGCCATCGAGGTGCCGCTGAACTCGCCTGAGCCGTTCGACAGCATCGCGCGCCTTAGCCGCGCTTTCAGTGCGGAGTGTCTCTGCGGCGCGGGCACCGTGCTCGATGCGGCGGATGTCGCGCGCGTGAAAGATGCGGGCGGCAAACTCATCGTCACGCCCAACACCGATCCCGCCGTGATCGCGCAGGCCGTGGCGCTCGACATGACCGTCGTCCCAGGTTTCGCCACCGCGACGGAGGCCTTCGCCGCCATCAAGGCCGGGGCCCGCACGCTCAAGCTCTTCCCCGCGAAGACCTATGGCTCGGGCCATCTCAAAGCGCTGAAAGCGGTGCTGCCGCGCGATGTGCCGGTCTATGCCGTGGGCGGCGTGGGCGCGGAGGATGTCGCGGAATGGATCGCGGCGGGCGCGGCAGGGTTCGGCTTCGGCTCGGAACTGTTCCGCACGGACTATTCGGACGACGACATCCGCACACGCACCAGACGCCTCGTCGAGGTGCTCAAACACGCAAATTCATAAGACACAGCGCCAGCAAGGCGCGGGGCTCAGAGGGGAATGCCATGCATCTGTCCGCGATCGACATCGCCGTCGTCGCCGTCTACGCCGTCTGCATCTTCGTGCTGGCGCAGTGGGTGAGCCGCGAGAAGCCGGGCCACGTCAAGACCAGCCAGGACTACTTCCTCGCCAGCCGCATGCTGCCCTGGTGGGCCATCGGCACCTCGCTGATCGCGGCCAACATCTCCGCCGAGCAGATCATCGGCATGTCGGGCTCCGGCTATGTCATCGGGCTGGGCATCGCGTCTTACGAATGGATGTCGGCGCTGACGCTCATCCTCGTCGGCAAGTTCTTCCTGCCGATCTTCCTGAAGAACAAGATCTATACCATGCCGGAGTTCGTGCAGCGGCGTTACGGCCGCAGCGTGCAGCTCGTGCTCGCCATCTTCTGGCTCGGCGTCTATGTCTTCGTGAATCTCACCTCCATCCTGTGGCTCGGCGCCACCGCCGTCCACACCGTGACGGGAATTCCGCTGGAGACTGCGCTGATCGCGCTGGGAGTCTTCGCCGGCGCTTATGCGCTCTATGGCGGGTTGAAAGCCGTGGCGCTCACCGATGTGGTGCAGGTGACGTTGCTGGTGATGGGCGGTCTCGTCATCGCCTATATCGCGCTGGACAAGATCTCCGGCGGCCATGGCCCGCTCGCCGGTTTCGAGGCGCTGACGCATCGCTTCCCCGAGCATTTCCGCATGATCCTGCCGCCGGGCGATCCGAACTATAAGGACCTGCCCGGCCTCTCCGTGCTGATCGGCGGCATGTGGGTGATGAACATCTCCTATTGGGGCTTCAACCAATACATCATCCAGCGCGCGCTGGCCGCGAAGGACACGCGCGAGGCGCAACGCGGCATCGTGCTCGCGGCGTTCCTCAAACTGCTTATGCCGGTATTGGTCGTGTTGCCAGGCATCGCGGCACTGGTGCTGGCGCCCAATCTGGCGCGGCCCGATCAGGCCTATCCCACCTTGATGACGTTCCTGCCGAGCGGATTGCTGGGACTGGTGTTCGCGGCGCTGCTGGCGGCGATCATTGCGTCCATGGGATCGAAGATCAATTCCATCGCCACCATCTTCACCATCGACCTCTACAAACAGGCCTTCCCGAAAACCAGCGAAACCCGCCTCGTCGTCGTCGGCCGCGTGGCTGCCTTTGTCGCGCTCGTCACAGCCATGGCCGCCGCCAAGCCGCTGCTGGGCAATTTCGATCAGGCGTTCCAGTACATCCAGGAATTCACGGGCTTCTTCACGCCTGGCATCTGCGTCATCTTCCTGCTCGGCATGTTCTGGCCGCGCGCCACCAGCGCCTCCGCGCTCATCGCCGCGGTGGCTTCGGTCGGCGTGTCCTTCGCCTACAAGCTCTACTGGCCGCAAATCCCGTTCATGAACCGCATCGGCTACACTTTCCTGATCTGCCTTGGCCTCGCGGTGATCGTCTCCCTGCTGCAGCCGCGCAGGGCCACCACCTCCACCATCGACGCCACGAATGTCGATTACTCGACGACCACCGGTTTCAACGTGGCGGCCACAGCCATCGCCGCCATTCTCATCGCGCTCTACGCGACCTGGTGGTAGCGATGGAGCTGATCGACATCATTCCGGCGAAGAACACATTGGGAGAATGCCCCTTGTGGGACGCGGCGACCCAAAGCCTGTGGTGGACCGACATCCAGGAACGCCATCTCCACCGCTACCGCCCCGCGACGCGCGCCATCGAAACGTTCGTGCCGCCGGAGCGCCTTACCTCCTTCGGCTTCGTCAAAGGCAGCAACAAGCTCATCGCCGCTTTCGAGTCCGGTCTTGGATTGTACGAACCGGGCGGCGCCGTGGAGTGGCTGCTGCAACCGATCTTCGAAACACCCGGCTTGCGCTTCAACGACGGCCGCGTCGATCGCCAAGGCCGTTTCTGGTGCGGTACCATGGTTGAAGGTGACGGGGGCGAACCGGCGGGTGCGCTCTATCGGCTCGATCCGGACGGCGCGTCCTCGATCCACGCCCGGGGCATCTCGATCTCCAACGGCATCTGCTGGAGCCCGGATGGCACGAAGTTCTACTTCGCCGACTCCCCCACGCGGACGATCTTTGTTTACGACACCGACAACGGCAACATCGCCAATCGCCGTGTCTTCGCCCACACGCCGGAGGGAGAATACCCGGACGGCGCGAATGTCGATTCCGAAGGCTTCGTGTGGAGCGCGCTGTGGGGCGGCGGGCGCGTCGTGCGCTTCAGCCCGGACGGCGCAGTGGACCGGGAACTCAAGGTCCCTGCAACCCAGCCGAGCTGCATTGCCTTCGGTGGCGCGCGTCTCGATCTTCTCTTCGTGACATCGGCGCGCGACGGCTTGAACGCGGAGGCCCTTGTGGGGCAACCTCAGGCGGGCGACATATTCGTATTCCAATCGCCCGTCCCGGGATTGCTTGATGACCGCTTCGGCCACGATAAAATTTCCACCCAACCGGCGGCGCCGTAAGCCCTCCGCCCGATCCGCGGGCAAAGCCACCAACATGACCTACGGCATCGTCGAGGATCTCGGCATCGCCGTCGTCACCGGCACCTACTCCAAGGACAATCCCTTCCCGGTGGAGGCCGACCTCTGCGCCCAATACGGCGCCAGCCGCTCCATCCTGCGCGAGGCGGTGAAGATGCTGACGGCCAAAGGCCTGCTCAGCGCCCGCCCCCGCCAAGGCACCTGGGTGCAGCCCGAGAGCAAGTGGAACCTGCTCGATCCGGACGTGCTGCGTTGGCTGCTGGAGCGCAAATTCTCGCCCGCTTTGCTGATCGAATTCACGCAGATCCGCCTCGCCGTCGAGCCCGCGGCCGCCGCGCTGGCGGCGACCGAGGGCGGAGCGGAGGAGAAGGAAGCCATCCAGCATGCCATCCGCCGCATGATCGCGGCCGAGCGCGGCGAGGACGAGCCGCTGGACTCCGACATCGCCTTCCACGTCGCCGTGCTGCAGGCGAGCGGCAACCGCTTCTACGCGCAGCTTTCCGAACTCATCGAGTCCGCGCTGCGCTTCAGCATCAAGCTCACCAACCGCTACAAGGGCGTGCGCCTGGCCAGCGTCGCCGACCACAAGAAGGTCTCTGATGCGATCCAGGCCAGCAAGCCGCAAGCCGCCGCCGACGCCATGCGCGTCCTGATCCAGGAAGCGCTCGACCTCATCAAGTCGGAAAAGGCGGGCACCTTCAACGCCGAAATCCAGCGCAGGGCGCGGGCGAGATAAGCCTGCGACCCGAATGCGACCTCAAGCGTTTCCCTATCGGAGACCTGAGGAGCCGCCGGTATGAGCATGCCCAAAACGGAACATCTGAGCACCGATACGCCCGCGATGAACAAGGAAGACAAGCTGGACAAGCAATTGCAGGACAGCTTCCCCACCAGCGATCCGCCCTCTTATTCCGGCGGCGCCATTGGTGCGCCCAAGTCGCGCGAAAGCGATGCGCCCACGCCGGACGCGCACGATGTCGTTGCCGCCGAGAAAAAAGTAAAAGCCGGCGAGGCGAAGCATCCGGACAAGTACTGACGCGACGCGGCTAACTCAGCGCGCCGCTTTCTGGTCCAGCTTCTTGACGAGCGCGGTGACGATCGGCGCCGCCATGCGCAGCTCGCTGAGGTTCTCACGTGATAGCGCTCCCAACAGCTTCTCGCCCTTGGGCGTCACCGTCAGCATCACCACGCGGCGATCCGTCTTGGACTTGTTGCGCTTGACGAGTCCCGAGCTCTCAAGCCTGTCCACCAGCTCCGCCGCGCTGTGCTTCTCGATCAACAGATGCGCGGCGAGTTCGCCGACATTGATCGACTGGCGGCCTTCATAGCCCGCCTTGATGCTGAGCAGCGCCTGATGCTGCTGCGGCGTCAGCCCGACGCTTTTCGCGTTGTTCTCGCTGAACGCGAGAAAGCGCCGAAGCGAGTGGCGGAAGGCCGCCAACGCCTCGTAGTCCGTCCTTTTGAGCAATGGTGAAACTCCCCGAATGATAACATTGATTGCGCACGCTCCACGGATGTTTTACCGCGAAACGGGGGCGCAAAACAATTGATTGGGATTAATCCAGCGCCGTTGCCGCGATTTCATGCAGCGCGCCGCAGAAAGCACACCGGGCACGGACGATTCCATCCGGATCGGCCAGGCCCGCGCGCTCCTCCGGTGCATAGGCTTTGAGCACCGAGGCGATTCGCCCGCCATCGCATTCGCAGCGGAAGGCGAGCGGCTCGAAGGGCAGGACGCGAATCTCGTCTTCATGAAAAAGCCGCCACAACAGCTTTTCCGCTGTCAGCGCGGTGTCGACCAGCTCGAGATCCTCCAGCGAGCGGACATGCGAGGTGAGCCGGTCCCAGTCGTCTTCGTTGCGCGTGCCCTCGGGCGTGGCCTGCAGCAACAGTCCGCCGGCCCGCCAGCGCACCGGCTTGCCGGGCTCGAACAGCGGGGCCGCGGCCAGCCGGATCACGGTCGGCAATTGCTCGGACTGGGCGAAATAGGCCTCGGCCGAGGCAGCGATGCCCTCCTCCGACAGCGCCACGATGCCTTGATAGGACTGCTCGCCCCGGCGCGGCTCGATGGTGATTCCCAGCGAGCCTTTGCCCAGAAGCGGGGTGGTCTTGTCGACCGGCGCCTCGCTCAACCGGGCGTAGCCGCGCAGGCCGACGGGCTTGCCTTCTTCGGCGCCATAGTAATCGGCGGCCACGAGGTTGAGTGGGCCATCGTTCTGCACCTGGATGGTCAGACGCCCGTCGAGCTTCAGCGAGGAACCGAGCAGTGCCGCCAGCGTGATGTTCTCCGCCACGATCCGCTGGGCGGCTTCGGGCAGCGCGTGCGCCTGGAGCGCGCGCGTGGAGGCCTCGTCGAGGCGGACCAGCCGGCCGCGGAATCCGGGCAAGTCGAAGGGCAGCACGAAATCGGCGGCGGGCGCGTGGATGTAGCCTGGGGATGACATGGGAAATCCTATATGGGCGAGGCCGCCGCCGATTTCAACAACGCGCCCGTCACGAGCTGCGCATCAACCTGTTGTAGCCCGCCCGCAACCCCCAGAAGGCTGCCACCGGCAGCATGAATGGCAGCGGCGATTCTATTCCGATCGCGTTCATGATCACGGCGCCGAAGACGAGATAGATGGTCCAGACAGCGACGCGCAGCAGATTGGGCGGCGAATACCAGAAGTTCTCGCGCCGGGCGATGCGCTCGGCGCGCTCGCCATCTTTCGGCTTGATGCGGTCCTTCAGGAACGATCCGTAGTGACGGTATTCGCGCACCATGTTCTGCATGCTGGCGGCGCGCACCGCGGACGTGACCGTGAACCGGTGATGCCCCAGGAAGATGCGTGCGTTGCGCCGTTCGAGGTCGCGCAGGAAAAAAGCGCGCAGGCGTTTGCGGATATCCCATTTGGGCAGCGCCTGACGCGGTGCGCGCCCCTCGGCCTTTTCTTTCAGCGCCTTGAACCAGCTTTCGGCCTGCAATCGCTGCATCGCGGCCTGGCGCACCGGCGAGATGTATTCGCCGCGCCCCGGCGCGCTTTGCCAGCCGACATGCGCCGCCACTTTGAGGAACCGGTCGCTTGAGAGATCGGTGTCGCGCAGCACCACGCGCATGATCCGCTCCACCAGCCGCTCGCGATAGCCGAGCGGGAAGGCGCCGCGTGCCATGCCGCTGTCATATTGCGCCAATGCCTGATCGTAGTTTCGCGCCTTCAGCGCCTCATCGATCTTCGCGCCGATGGCCTCGCGCTCGAGCTCCGCTTCCGAGATGGGTGACGAGCCGGGATTGATCAGCGTGGCTTGGTGGCGCTGCGCGGCGGAAGGTTGCGGCAACGGCGGCTGCGAGAGCGAATCGGGATAGCGCGCCTCCCCACGCGGCGGAGACGAAGGCTCCGTCCGTTCCAGCGCAACGTGTTCCAGCGGCGCGGGCTCGGCAGGCACCTGTTCGGGCGGCGGCGCGCCCGCTTCGACTTGCTTCTTCAGATAAGCCGCGCGGGCCAGCGCGGATTCATAGGACTGGCGCAGGCGCTGGAACGCGGCCGGGTCGGCGTCGGGGTCGAAGGAGCGCAAGCGCCGGGCATAAGCGCGCTGGATTTCCTTGCGATCATCCGTGGGCGGAATGCCGAGTTCTTCCCACATGCCTAAACCAAAATATCGCGATCGACCGAATCCAGGAACTTGGTGAGGACCTCGCGCGCCTCGCGGATACGGTCGGCGTCCTGGCCTTCGACGATCGCCATGAAACCGTCCAGCATCTCACCGATCCGGGTGCGCATCAGGCCCAGATGCTCCTCGAACACGCGCTTGGCCCGCGAGACCACGGCGATGTTCTGCGCCTCGTCGCGCGGATGGATCTTGAGCTTGCCGAGCTTGGCCAGCCTCTCCGCCACTTCCGCCGCCGTGAGCACGCCGGGATTGCCCTCGATCACCAGATTCATCTGGCGCTTGGTGGAGAGCACCGTCACGTCCACGTCCAGCAGGCCGCTGGTGTCATAGGAGAAGCGCACATCCAGCTTCTCCTCCCCCGCCGGCGCGGGTGGCACGTCGATGGTGAGTTCTCCCAGGAACACGTTGTCGCTGACCATCCGCGCCTCGCCCTGATAGATCTTCACATGCACCTGGCGCTGCTGGTTCGACATGGTCTGCACGATATGCGACCGGCTCGTCGGGATCACCGTGTTGCGCTCGATGATCGGCAGATAGAGGCCATGCAGCACCACGCCGCTCTCATCGGACGAGATGCCTATGCCGAGGGTGAAGGGCGACACATCCGTCAGCACATGCTCTTCGAGGCCCTTGCTCTTCTCGAGCAGGCCCACGCGCACGGCCGCGCCGCGCCCCACCACTTCATCCGGATTGATATGCTGCACCGGCAACTGGCGGAACAGGCGCGACACCATGCGCCGGAACATCGGCATGCGCGTCGCGCCGCCCGCGAAGACGATGCGCATGATCTCATCCGGCGCGATGCGCGCGTCGCGCAGCGCGCGGTCGAGCGGCAGGCGCACCTTGGCCAGCAGCGGCTCGGCCATCTGCTCGTAACGCTCGCGCGTCAGGCCCCAGGTGATGGGCTTGCCGTTGTAATTGAACTCGACCTTCGCCTCGCCCGCTTCGCTCAACGTGCGCTTGGCGATCTCGGCCTGGCGGCGAAGCGTGGCATAGACCTGCGTATCCAACGCCACATCGGCGAGACCGGCGGCCTTGCCCGCCTCGGCCAGGAAACCCTGGACGATCACATCGGTGAAATCCTCGCCGCCCAGCCAGATGTCGCCGGCCGTGGCCTTCACCTCCATGATGCCTTCGAAGGAATGCAGTAACGAAACGTCCAACGTGCCGCCGCCCAGATCGACGACCAGCACCGTGCTCTCCTCGTCGCCCGTGGCGAAGCCGTAAGCCAGCGCGGCGGCGGTGGGCTCGGTGAGAAGCCGGTCGACCTTCAGCCCCGCGAGTTGCCCCGCCGCCTTTGTCGCCTTCCGCTGCGCGTCGTTGAAATAGGCCGGCACGGTGATGATGGCCTCGGTCACCTCGCCGCCCAGGAACGCCTCCGCATCCGCCTTCAGCGAGCGCAACACCAGGGCCGACAATTCCTCCGGCCGGTAACTCTTGCGCCCGACGGACACCTGCCGCGTGGTGCCCATATACCGCTTGAACGCGGCGGTGGCCGACCCCGGATGGGTAATCAAACGGTCCCGCGCCGCCTGCCCCACCAGGATAGAGCCGTCATCCGCCTCCCCCACCACCGACGGCGTCAGGAACTGCCCCAACGCATTCGGAATGAGCACCGCCTCCCCATCCCGCCACACGGCGGCGAGGCTGTTCGTCGTCCCCAGATCGATCCCAATGATCATGATGGCCGGGTTTTACAGGAAAATGCGGGGCTGGGGAGGGGGAAGCACAGACAATTTGCGCTTGCACGAACGTATCATATTTGGTACCATCTTCATATGATAGCGAAGAAGATCGCCGTGACCTTCTTCATGACCGAAAGCGGTTCCGTGCCGGTCCGCGATTGGTTGCGTGCATTGGCGCGCGAGGATCAGAAGAAAATCGGCGACGACATTCGAACGGTTGAATTCGGCTGGCCTATCGGCATGCCCGTGTGCAAGCCACTGGGTAAAGGATTGTACGAAGTGAGGACCAATCTCAAAGACCGGATCGCGCGTGTGTTCTTCACGATCGAGAATGGCGACATGGTCCTGCTTCACGGCTTCATCAAGAAATCGCAGGCGACACCAGCCACCGATCTGGCGCTCGCACGCGCAAGGTCGCAAGCCTATCGACGGAGTGAACAGCCATGAAGAAGAAAACAAACCCGCATCGCGGCCCGAAGTTCGAAGACTACCTCGCCGAACAGGGCCTGCTCGAAGAAGTCACGGCCACGGCGATGAAGCGTGTGCTGGCCTGGCAGATCGCGCAACTGATGAAAAAGCAAAGCATGACCAAGTCGAAGATGGCCAAACGCATGCGCACCAGCCGCGCCGCACTCGACCGCCTGCTCGATGCCGAGAACACCTCCGTCACGCTCCAGACTATGGGGCGGGCGGCAGCGGCGTTGGGCAAGGAGTTGTCGGTTACGCTGAAAGATGCGGCTTAAATTTGGCGGCGTCCACGCAACGCAAAATATGCAGCCACCATAACAACTGCTGCTCCCAGTGCGTTGGCAGCGACTTGCGCGATCTGAAGTCTCGCACCAACTCCACCACCGAATAGTACAATATCAATTCCCACTGCGATGAGTGCGTCAATCAAAGCGTTGTTCGAACCCATCCAGCGACGAATTATATGAACCAACAAAAACAACAGCCCCGTCACAAGGAATCCGGCGATCCCGATACCCCATAGCCCTGGCTGCATCGCCGCTACCTCTTAGTCAGGGACTTTACCCCAAACACCACACCAGCACCGCCTTCTGTGCGTGCAGGCGGTTCTCCGCTTCGTCGAACACGACGCTTTGCGGGCCGTCGATCACGTCGTCGGTTACCTCTTGTCCGCGGTGCGCGGGGAGGCAGTGCATGAAGATGGCGTCCTTGTTCGCCTTCGCCATCAGCCGCTCGTTCACCTGATAGGCCTTGAGCAAATTGTGCCGCTTCGTTGTGTCTTCGTCGCCCATGCTGACCCAGGCGTCGGTCACCACGCAGTCGGCGTCTTTCACGGCGCGTTCGGGGTCGTGGCCGAAGCGGACCTCCGCGCCCGCGCCTTCGGCCCATTTGCGCAGCTCTTCGGGGGCGGCGAGGTCCTTGGGCGTGGCGATGTTGAGCTTGAACTGGAAGCGCGCGGCGGCGTGCACCCAGGAGGCGAGCACGTTGTTGGCGTCGCCGCTCCACGCCACCGTCGCGCCCTTGATGGAGCCGCGCTTCTCCTCGAACGTCATCACATCGGCCATGATCTGGCAGGGATGCGAAAGCTTGGTGAGGCCGTTGATCACCGGAATGGTCGCGGCTTCGGCCAACTCCTTCACCATCTCGTGGTCGAGCAGGCGGATCATCACGGCGTCGACATAGCGCGAGAGCACGCGCGCGGTGTCGCCGATGGTTTCCTCGCGGGCGAGCTGCATGTCCTTGCCGGAGAGCAGCAGGGTGGTGCCGCCAAGCTGGCGCATGCCGACGTCGAAGGAGATGCGCGTGCGTGTGGAGTGCTTGTCGAAGATCATGGCGAGCACGCGCCCGGCCAGCGGCTTGTCCGCGTCTTCCACGCCGCGCGGCCAGCCCTCGCGGGCGGATTTGCGGGCGCGGGCGTCGGCGATGAGGCCGGTGAGCGTGGCAGAGTCCAGATCGGCGAGGTCGAGGAAATGTTTCGGCCGCTCGATGGCCTTGATCGGCTTGGTCATTCGGCTGCTGCCTTGTTCTTCGCGTCGAATTCCGCCGCGGTCTCGCCCAGGAGGCGCACTGCTTCGCGCACATGGGTTTCGTCCACGATGAGCGGCGGCAGCAGGCGGATCACATTCGCGCCGGCGCCGACGGTCAGCATGCGGTGTGCGCGCAACCGATCGACGAAATCGGTGTTGGGCACTTTCATCTTCAGGCCCAGCATCAGGCCGGAGCCGCGCACATCTTCGAACACGTCGGGATGTTCGGCGATGAGGCCCGCGAGCTGCTGGCGGAAATAATTGCCGGTCTTCTCGACGTGTTCGATGAAGCCCGGCGCCAGCACCACGTCCAGCACCGCATTGCCCACGGCCATGGCGAGCGGATTGCCGCCGAAGGTCGTGCCGTGGCTGCCTTTCTCGATGCCGCTCACGGCGCGCTCGGTAGCCAGGCAAGCGCCGAGCGGAAAGCCGCCGCCGATGCCTTTGGCGACGGCCATGATGTCCGGCGTCACGCCGGCCCATTCATGGGCGAAGAACTTGCCGGTGCGGCCCACGCCCGTCTGCACCTCGTCGAAGATCAGTAGCAGATCGTGCTCGTCGCACAGCCTGCGCAGCGCACGCAGGAATTCCGGATCGGCGGGGCGCACACCCCCCTCGCCCTGGATCGGCTCGATCATCAGGGCTGCGGTTTGCGGGCCGATGGCCGCTTCCAGCGCCTTGAGATCGCCGAACGGCACCTGGTCGAAGCCCTGCACCTTGGGGCCGAAGCCTTCGAGATATTTCTCCTGCCCGCCCGCCGCGATGCCGGCCAGTGTGCGGCCGTGAAAGGCGCCTTCGAAGGTGATGATATGGAAGCGCTCCGGATGGCCCTTCTTGAAGTGGTAGCGCCGCGCGATCTTGATGGCGCATTCGATGGCCTCGACGCCGGAGTTGGTGAAGAACACCGTGTCGGCGAAGGTCGCGTCCACCAAACGCTTCGACAGGCTCTCCTGCCCCGGCACGCGATAGAGATTGGAGACATGCCAGATCTTGCCGGCCTGTTCGGTCAGCGCGCCCACCAGATGCGGATGCGCGTGGCCCAGCGCGTTCACCGCGATGCCCGCCCCGAAATCCAGATAGCGCTCGCCCGCCTCGTCATAGAGATAGGCGCCTTCGCCTTTGACGAAGGCCACATCCGCGCGGGAAAAAGTCGGCAAGAGCGACGGGAACACGGGCGCATCTCCTGAAAAGAGCGCGCCCTTATCTGCCGCAGGCTCTGAGGGGTCAAGCACAGGCCCTGCAGATCAGAACCGCGTGGAACTAGCGGGTCCGGATCTGGCCGGCCGAGCGCAAAACGATCTCCGGCTTGCCGCGATAGAGCCTGATCTCGCCGGTGATCCGCACGAATTTGCCGCTGAAACCCTGCGGATCGGGGAAGGCGTCCGCATCTTGCGGGAAGATGATGGCAGTGAAGGCATTGCCCGGATAGGCGCCGCCCATATCGAGAAAGGTGTTGCCGGAGCGCCGGTCGGTGAAAACCTCGCTGACGTCTCCGGACACCGTGATCGTCTGCCCCACATGCGCGGCGATATCTGCGGGCTCCAGCCTGTCGCCGCCTGCCGTCCAGCCGATGCCGTCCCGGGCGAAAAAGATCGCCGCAGCCAGCGCCAACACAACCAGAATACGAATTTTCATGGCTCAACTCGACTCAACTACAGGGTGAGTTTACGCCGATGCTATTGTCGGGTCCTTTGAAAAGCCTATCGAATTTGAAGGAAATGAAACTTTCCGCTTGACTTGTTCTTTCTATGTTCCTATATGCGGTCCTGCTGATTCGGCCCCTCCGGATCGGCCATTCGGGGGAGAAGGCAGCAAAATGAATGCACCGACTCATTCTGTGGACAAGGGATAGTGGAAGCCCCGCAGGGCTTGTGCGCGTTAACCTCTCGGCTACGATATTTAGCGCGGAAGGCCCTTTGGG
Organism: Rhizomicrobium sp.; assembly: GCA_036489435.1. Taxonomy (GTDB): domain Bacteria; phylum Pseudomonadota; class Alphaproteobacteria; order Micropepsales; family Micropepsaceae; genus Rhizomicrobium. The sequence continues at coordinate 155,224 of DASXFU010000012.1, forward strand.
GCTCCATGGGAGGCTTGCATGAGCTGGACGGATGAACGGGTCGAGCAGTTGAAATCGCTCTGGACGGAAGGCCTCTCGGCCAGCCAGATCGCCCGCACCCTGGGTGGCGTCACGCGCAACGCCGTGATCGGCAAGGTCCACCGGCTGGGACTGGCCGGCCGCGCCGCGCCGTCGCGCATCGAACGCCCCCGCCTGCCCTCCGCGCCGCGCCTCAACGTGCGCACCCACGCGCCGGAGCCGCCGGTGGTGGAAGAGGATCCCATCGTGCTGGCCGACGGCAACTTCGCCACGGTGCTGACGATCAACAACGCCATGTGCCGCTGGCCCATCGGCGATCCCAGCGAGAACGAATTCCACTTCTGCGGCCGCAGCCCGAAGTCCGGCTCGCCCTATTGCGAGGCCCATGCCCGCAAGGCCTACCAGCCGCAACAGATGCGCCGCGACAAGAGCCGGATGGCAAGCTGAGTTTTCTGGCCCGCTTGTATTATGCTGACGGCATGAGCAAGCGGGCCAAAATACCATGACCAAAATCTATGATTTCCATGCGCAGACTCTTGAGGGGAAGGACATGTCGCTGTCCGACTTCCAGGGGCAGGTGCTGCTGGTCGTGAACACCGCCAGCAAGTGCGGGTTCACGCCGCAATATGCGGGGCTGGAGACGCTCTACGAGCGATACCGCGACGACGGCTTCGCGATCCTGGGCTTTCCCTGCAACCAGTTCGGCGCGCAGGAGCCCGGCGGTGAGAGCGAGATCGGCGCGTTCTGCCAGAAGAATTACGGCGTGGCCTTCCCGATGTTCGCCAAGGTCGATGTGAACGGCGAAGGCGCGCATCCGCTGTACAAATATCTCACGCACGAAAAGCCCGGCGTCCTCGGAACCGAACGCATCAAGTGGAATTTCACCAAATTCCTGGTCGACCGCCGCGGCGACGTCATCGCCCGCTACTCGCCGCTGACCAAGCCGGAAAAGCTGGATGGCGCGGTTGAGAAGCTGCTGGCGGAAGTGCCGACGGCGTAGAACGGCGCCTCAGCTAAGTGTATTCTCTACATGAAGAGGATATGCAAATGGCATTCGATATCGACGATCCGGAGACCGAGCGGAAACTTCTGGTGTTGGCCAAGCTCAAGGGCAAGAACATCGAGGAAACAATCCTCGAGATAGCCAAAAACGAATACCGTCGGATGATGTCGCGCGGTACAGACCAGCATGCGGGTACGACAAATAGATCAACTGACTCCGACGATCCCGCTTAGCTCCAGCTCCTCGATAAAATGCGTCATGGCCCCTTCATGCGGGTCATCCATTTTACTTTTTCTTAGAACACGAAATTGGATGGTCCGGACAGGCCTAGCGACAGCGTGGGCCGGGCCATGACGCAGTTTTGTTTGGAGAAAGCGGGGTGCGCTATCCGAGCGGCCGCAGCCTGAGCATCATCGGAGAGACTCTGGAAAATGGGTGGCCGGGACAAGCCCGGCCATGACGATCTATTTGAGCAATGACGAAGTAGCTTAATTCACAAACGCGTCGTCGAGCGCGTAGCCGGCGGAGCGCACCGTGCGGATGGGGTCGCGTTCGGCTTCGACGTTTAGCGCCTTGCGCAGGCGGCCGACATGGACGTCCACCGTGCGGGCTTCGACGTAGACATCCGAGCCCCAGACGGCGTCCAGCAATTGCTCGCGGGAAAAGACGCGGCCGGGGTGCTGGATCAGGTGATCGAGCAGCTTGAACTCGGTGGGGCCCAGATGGATGTCGCGCCCCGCCCGGCGGACGCGATGGGCGGCGCGGTCCATTTCAATGTCGCCGATCTTGACGACGTCCTCGGCCAAGCTCGGGCGGATGCGGCGCATCACGGCGCGCAGGCGGGCCAGAAGCTCGGTCATCGAGAAGGGCTTGGTGATGTAATCGTCGGCGCCGGTGTCGAGGCCGCGGATGCGGTCGGTCTCCTCGCCGCGCGCCGTCAGCATGATGATCGGCACGTTGCGGGTTTCCTGGCGGCCGCGCAGGCGGCGGCAGACTTCGATGCCGGAAAGCTGCGGCAGCATCCAGTCGAGCAGCACCAGATCGGGCTGCTCTTCGCCCGCAACCAGCAGCGCTTCCTCGCCATCATGGGCTTCCAGCACGCGATAGCCTTCGCGCTCCAGATTGTAACGCAGGAGCGTGACGAGGGCGCCTTCGTCTTCGGCGATCAGCACGCTGGGCTTGAGCGTCATGATGTTTTCCGTTGCTCGAAGGGTACGTTGGTGGAGCTGGTGGTGTCGGCCTTGGGACGCTCGCTCGCCAGATAGCCGCCCGTCACCATGTGATAGACGGTCTCGGCGATGTTGGTGGCGTGGTCGCCCGTGCGTTCCATGTTCTTGGCGATGAACAGCAGATGCGTGCACAGCCCGATCGTGCGCGGATCCTCCATCATGTAGGTGAGGAGTTCGCGGAACAGGCTGTTGTAGATCTCGTCGATCTCGCCGTCGTTGCGCCACACGGCCTCGGCGCCTTCCGCGTTGCGGTCGGAATAGGCATCCAGCACGGCCTTCAACTGCGACAGCGCGGCGCGGCCCATGCGGGCCAGGCTCTGCGTCAGGCGGAGCGGCGGCTCGCGGTTCAGCACCAGCGCGCGCTTGGCGATGTTCTTGGCGAGGTCGCCGATGCGCTCGAGCTCGCCCGCGATCTTGATGGCGGCAAGCGTGTCGCGCAGGTCGACGGCCATGGGCTGGCGCAGCGCCAACACCTTCAGCGCCTGCTCTTCGACCTGTTGCTGCAGCTTGTCGATCCGCGGGTCGCCGGAGATGACGGATTCGGCGAGGCCGGTGTCGCGCCGCGCGATGGCTTCGACCGCGTCGGCGAGCTGCGCCTCGGCCAGGCCGCCCATCTGGGCCACGCCGGTCGTCAGGGTCTCTAGCTGCTCGCTGAAGGATCGAACGGTATGATCTGTCATCTCGTCTCTCGCTGGCGGCGGGACGGCCGCGTCTGCACTCTTCTTTTTTTGTCGCCGGAACCACATGGGTGTGACGTAACGGCGACGCACCAAATTCATGCGACGATTTTACGACACTTCCGTGACTGCGTGAACCGCCGTCGGCAGGTACACGGTGAAAGTGCTGCCTTCGCCGGGCAAACTCTCGATTCCGAGCCGGCCGCCGTGGCGGTTCGCAATATGCTTCACGATGGCCAAACCGAGCCCCGTGCCGCCGCGTTCGCGGCTGCGCTTCACATCGACCCGGTAGAATCGCTCGGTGAGTCGGGGAATCGCCTCGCGGGGTATGCCCTCGCCGTCGTCCTTCACCGACACCGCCACCATGGCGCCTTGCGCGCGCCGCCCGGCCGGCCCCGGCGTCAGCGCGAAACTCACGCCGACGTGACCGCCCTCGCGGCCATACTTGATGGCGTTGTGGATCAGGTTCTGGAGGAGCTGGATCAGCTCATCCCGGTCGCCGCGGATGGGCGGCAGGCCCGGCGCGTCCGTCACCGTCACCGTCACGTTGTCCACCCGGGCGAGGCTTTGCAGCGCGGCCGCCGCGTTGCGCGCCAAGGCCACGATGTCCACCGTGCCGGAGGGCGGGACGTGCTCGTTCAGCTCGATGCGCGTCAAGGACAGCAGATCGTCGATCAGCCGGCGCATACGGCCGGCTTCCTGGCTCATGATGTCGAGGAACTGCTCGCGCGCCGCTTCGTCGTCCTTGGCATGGCCACGCAGCGTGTCGATGAAGCCGGACACCGCCGCCAGCGGCGTGCGCAGCTCGTGGCTGGCATTGGCGATGAAATCGGCGCGTGCTTCTTCCGCGCGGATCACGGCCGTCACGTCGTGCAACAGCAGCGCGGTCAGCCGCGGGCTCTGCTCCATGCGCGTGGCATAGGCTTGGTAATGCCGCTCGACAGGCACCGGCGTGGAGAAAGCAACCGATGTGGGCTCACCCGTCTCCACCGTTTTCTCGATGGCGTTCAGAACGGCCGGCATGCGCAAGACAGCCGAGATGTGTTTCTTCAGCGGATCGGTGCCGACCGCCGTCGCCATGCCCTTGTTGGCGAAGACGACGCGGCCGGAAGCATCCAGCAGCAGTAGCGGATCGGGCAGCCGCTCGAAAATCTCGCGCGCCAGAGGCGGCAGCGCCGCCGCATCGCCTGCGCCGTTGGTCGCGGTGGTGGCGAGGATTTGGCTGCGTCCGCGCCGGCCGAAGATCAGCGCCGCCAGCACCGCGACCGCCACGCAGATGATGAGCAGGACCAGATTGTCCTTCACGCCCGACAGGATCAGCGCGCCGCCACCGGCCAATCCCAGGGCCGCGCCCCAGAAGCCGTTCCGCACGGAATTCCAATCTGCCGAATTTCTTGCCATCGAAGTCCCGGCCATATCCCCAGCACGCAAAGATTCGCACCGCCATCTTAGAGGCGACTGTGCGCTTCGCACCCCCTGTCGCCAAAGGTTCACGGCGTCAGGAGGTTAACCCCAAAGATTAACCAGGCGCAGTTGACGCGCGCCGCTCCATACCACACTTTCCAAGAGAGCCGCCAACAGAGCGGCCGCTGGGAGAGAAGCGCCTGCCGCACCTGCCGCGGAGGCGCTCAGGAGAGACGATGTCGGATGCGGATGTGACGCGGAAGATGGAGAGCTTCCGCACCAAGGTGTTTTACGGCATCGGCTCCACCGCCTTCGGCATCAAGGACAACGGCTTCCAGACCATCCTCCTGCCATTCTACCAGCTGGTGCTGCACATCCCCTCCCAGCTTGTCGGCCTCGCCATCGCCATCGCCTTCATCTTCGATGCGTTCCTCGACCCCATCGTGGGCCAGTTCTCCGACAATCTGCATTCGCGCTGGGGGCGGCGGCATCCCTTGATGTATGCAGCCGCGCTTCCCGTCGCACTCTCTTACCTGCTGCTGTGGCATCCGCCGCATTGGTCGGTGATGGCGACGTTCTATTACCTGATCGTTGTCGCGATCGTGGTGCGTACCTTCATCACCTTCTTCGAGATTCCCAATTCCGCGCTGGTGGCGGAGCTCACCTCCGATTACGACCAGCGCACGTCTTTCCTCAGCTACCGCATTCTGTTCGCCTGGTTTGGCGGTTTGGGCATGCAGGTGCTGGCGCTGGTGGTGTTCCTGACGCCCACGGCCACGCAGCCGCACGGACAGCTCAACGAAGCGGGTTATGGACGTTACGGCCTCACCTCGGCGATCGTGATGTTCGCGGTGATCCTGATTTCGTCCTACGGCACGCAGCGCTTCATTCCCTGGCTGCGCAAGCCGCCGGTGCGCAAGCTCACGCTTCTGCAGTATGCGCGCGAGATGCTGTCGACATTGAACAACCGCGCTTTTCTCATCCTGATGGTGGCCATCGTGGTGTTCAATTTCGCCACCGGCCTCGTCTTCGCGCTCAACTACTACATCGTGTCGTTCTACTGGCTGCTCTCGACGCAGCAGATCGGCGCGATGGCGGCGGCCGGCATCCCCACCGTGATCTTCTCTTTCCTCATCGGACCGCCGGTGTCGCGCGCCTTCGGCAAGCTGAACGGCGCGCTGCTGCTGTTCCTTGTCGGCTTCGTCATCGCCAACGTGCCCATCGTATTCGGCCTGCTCGGCATCTTCTTCCATGCCGGCATGCCGAACCTCATGTGGATTCTGATGGGGTTCGCCGTTGTCTCCGGCTCGCTCACCATCGGCGCTTCCATCCTCGTCACCGCCATGATCACCGACGTGGTGGAGGACAGCGAGTTGAAGACCGGCCGCCGCAACGAAGGCCTGTTCTTCGCGGGCAACAGTTTCCTCGCCAAGGCCGTCACCGGGCTCGGCGTCTTCGGTTCGGGTATGTTGCTGTGGTTCGCGGATTTTCCCACCGCGGCCGTTCCGGGGAAGGTCGATCCCGCCATCGTGCACCATTTCGCGCTCGTCTATCTGCTGGTGGTGTGCGCGCTCTACCTCACCGGCGTCGCGATCATCACCCGCTTCCCCATCACCCGCGCCACGCATAACGAAAACCTGAAGCGTCTCGCCGGCGAAGTCGCGGAAGCGAACGAGCCCGTGGCCGTGGCCATCGAGCGCGGAGACGATCATCCCTAAACTTGGGCCTAGTTGAAGCCCCGGCGCTATCGGCTAGACTGGCCTCATGGACGTCGAAGGGCCCAGTAATCCGGTTTCCACCGGCCGTTACGCGCGCAAGAAGGAAGCCATCATCGCGGCCGCCGCCGGGATCATGAACCGGCGCGGCGTGAAAGGCATGACCTTGGCCGACGTGGCCGCCAGCGTCGATCTCATCACGACCTCCGTCACCTATTATTTCAAGAAGAAGGAAGACCTGGCCGTCGCCTGCTTCCTCGCCTCCATCGAACGCTTCGACACGCTGATCTCCGCCTCGCTAGGCGCGCCCGATCCGCGTGAGCGGCTGCGCCGGTTCATCACGCTCTATCTCGACCTCAACCGGCGCATCCGACTGGGCGAGGAAGCGCCGATGGCGATGTTCAACGACGTGCGCGCGCTGAAGGAGCCGCATCTCTCCCGCGTCACCGCGCCGTATAACGATCTCTTCCGCAAGATCCGCACCCTCTTCCAGTCGCCCACGACGGATTTCATCGGCCGCAAGATGGCCACCGCCCGCACCCATGTGCTGATGGAGCAGATCTTCTGGTCCGTCGCCTGGCTCGCCCGTTACGACGTGGAGGATTATCCCCGCATCGCCGAGCGCATGCTGGACATTCTCGCGAACGGCTTGGCGCTGGATGGCGCCGCGTGGTCGCCCGCATCGGTGCCGGGGTTATCCGCCGCGCCGGACACCGCGCGCGATACGTTCCTCACGGCGGCGACGCGGCTGATCAACCAGCGCGGCTATCGCGGCGCCTCGGTGGAGAAAATCTCCGCCCAGCTCAACGTCACCAAGGGCTCGTTCTACCACCACAACGAACACAAGGACGATCTCGTCGTCGCCTGTTTCGACCGCAGCTTCGAGATCATGAAGCGCGTGCAGTCCGCCGCCATGAAGCTTCCCGGCAGCCAATGGGACCGCCTATCGTCCGCCGCCGCCACGCTCGCGCAATACCAGGTGTCGGACAACGGCCCGCTGCTGCGCACCTCGGCGATCAGCGCCCTGCCCGAGCCGATCCGCCAGGACATGCTCACCCAATGGAGCCGCATCTCCGACCGCTTCTCCGCCATGATCTCCGACGGCATCGCGGAAGGCAGCCTGCGCGCCATCGATCCCGTGATCGCGGCGCAACTGCTGAACGCGACGCTCAACGCCGCCGCCTCGCTGATGAACGTGGTGGGAAACGCCAACCGCGACGAAGCCGCCGCCCTCTACGCCAAGCCGATGCTGATGGGATTGTTCTCGGCGTGAAATTTCGCGTGCCGCGCGGGCACAATGAGAGCGTGGATCGGGAACGGTTTTTTGAAAGGCGCGGTGCGCGCTAGATGTTGTGGTTCGTGACGGTGCGAGTCATTTGATTTCACCTTTTTGAGTTACGCGCGCTCACCCTTCCCGCCCACCCACTCCGCTGTCATCCCCGGCGAGTATCGCGCGCGAAGCGCGATGCGAGGTAAAGGGGACCCAGGTGGTTCGTCTGAGACGGTCACGCAGCAGGACACGCCCGACGCGATCAGTACCGTTCGTGACGGACTACCTGGGTCCCCTTTACCTCACGCCGCGCGTGATACGCGCGGCGCTCGCCGGGGATGACAACGGAGCGTGGGGGTGGAAAGGGCGATCCCTCCCCAACGCAAAACGGCCCGCGTTGGGCGGGCCGTCCGGACGTAGTTCGGGAGATGCATTCAACCTAGCGGTGCAGCGTCACGCTGTCAAGCACTTCTAGGAAATTGTTGCGCAATAATATTACAGGTTGTGCAGAGCCGACTCAGCCAGCTCATCTGGCCGTCACGACCATTTCCTGGGTCAGGCCGGGGCAGGAGTCGAGCAGGATGGCGCCGATGTCGAAGCCGGGCCTGCCGTCGATATCGAGTGAGAAGATGACGGTCCCGTCCGCGCCGCTGTCGACTGACATCGACTGATGCGCGTGCGTCGGCTTGTAGACGAAGTAGATGGTCAGCGGCGTCTGCGCGATCTCGGCGCTCGTCGCGAGGCCGGATTTGAGGAGCGCGTCACGCAAACAGATCGCCGCCTGCTGCGTATCGGCGGCGGAGGCGGGTGCCGCGAATACCGCCACGAACAGCGCGGCCAGGATCAATCGCTTTGTCACCTTCGTTCCCCCAGGGCACGAGAGGACGATGCGGCCTCATTCAGGCGGATTTCGGGCGGGCGAAATTCGGGTGGGCAAAATTCGGGCGGACTACTTCCCGGCCATCTTGTGTTTTCGGATGTCCTCGAACAGCGAGCGCACCACGTCGAAATCGATCTGATCGATCTTCTTGTAGCGGATGCAGCCCTTGCCACAGTCGATCCCGGCGAGCTCCTTCTTGTGGCGGCCCATGGCGCCTATGCCGGCATAGAAGGCGAGGTACCCCTTCTGGTTCGCGAAGGCGGTGACCATCTCGCCATCGCGCTTGTAGGTGGCCATGCCGTAATCCATCACCTCGTCGCAATCCGCCAGCACCTCGCGCGCGATCTTGCGCATGCGCGTGAGCGCCGGTTTGCGCTTGGCATCCGCCTCCTTGATGTAGGCATCGACGGTCGCGGCTTTCGACTGGACCATGATCAGGCTTTCGTCATGACGCGAGAATGATCTCCCGCGTGCCCGGGCATTTGGCTTCGATCGCGCGGCCCAACTCGCCGAAGTAAGGCGCGCCCACATTCGGTGTGAAGCCGACGCCGTCACCGGACGCATAGAGGTCGATCCGCGAACGATACGTCCGCCCGTCATCCTCACTGAAATCGAAACGGACCAGATCGGCATCCGTCACCGTGGCAGCCGCGGCGCGCGGGTTGGACGCCACCACATCGCGGATGCAAAGCGCCGCCTGCTGCACGGCGGGTCCCGGCGGCGGCGCGTCCGCGCATCCGGCAAGAGCGGCCACGGAAAGAAAGATCGCAATCGCACGCATCGCACTCACTCCGTAAGATCGTCTTCCGTGTTCTCTTCGGAACCGTAACGCGGCGGCCGCCACCCGTCATTCAAAGATAGCAATCGCGTCCACGTCACAGCGCCTTTTCCAGGCCTGTGAGACCCGGGGCGTCCCCCAATCGCTCGGGCCGGGAGATGCCGTGGAGGACAATCCGCTCAGCACCGTCGAGAATGAATAATCATATCCGGCGCCGTCAGCGTGGCGCTTGCGATTCCGCTGGGCCATAAATCGTATCGTGGACCGTTCGCCATGATCCTTGACGCGATATTGGATGTAAGGCTGAAGCCACGCGTTTTCGGCGGGCGGCGGCAGGCCTTCGCTCACGACATCCTGGTCCGCGCCCATTTCAGCACCGGTGGCGACATGATCGACGCCCGGCATTGCTTCCACCACACGCGCCATGCAGGCAACGTCTTTCTGAAGTTCGCGCGGCACCCCTTCCCCGGCGGCGGAGGCGGATGAAACCGCCATGGCCGCGACAAAGACAGTCCGTGCCGCGAGCGTCCTCATCCCGCGAAGATCTTCTTCAATTCGGTCTTCAGGATCTTGCCGTTGGCGTTGCGTGGCAAGGTTTCCGGCCAGAACACCACTTTCACCGGCACCTTGAACGCCGCGAGCTTGCCGGCGACGAACTGGCGGAGCTCATCCTCCGTCGTGTGCATGCCGGGTTTGAGATGCACCACGGCGCCGGGCTCCTCGCCCAGCGTCTTGTGCGGCACGGCCACCAGCGCCGCGTCCATCACGGCGGGGTGTTCGTACAACACGTTCTCCACCTCGATGCAGTAGATGTTCTCGCCGCCGCGGATCAGCATGTCCTTGGCGCGGTCGATGATGAAGCAGAAGCCTTCGTCGTCGATGCGGGCGAGATCGCCGGTCTTCACCCAGCCGTCGACGAAGGTCGCCTCCGTCGCGTCCGGCTTGTTCCAGTAGCCTTTGACGATGTTGGGCCCCCGCGCCCACAACTCGCCCACCGCACCGGTTTCCAATTCGCGCGTGCCCTCGATGGTCATGATCTTGATGTCGCAGACGGGCACGGCGGGGCCGCAGCTATCCGGGCGGTTCTCGTAATCCTCCGCCGAATGACCGGTGCAGGTGGCGGATGTTTCCGTCATGCCCCAGCCGTTGCCGGGCAGCGATTTCGGAAAGACCTCCACGATCTTCTTCACCAGCTCCGGCGCGGAGGGCGCGCCGCCATAGGCCACGCTCTCCAGCGAGGAGAGATCGTATTTGTGGCGGTTGGGATGCTCGATCAATTGCCAGGCGATGGTGGGCACGCCACCGGCGCCGTTCACCTTCTCCCGCTCGATGAGCTGCATGGCGAGATCCACGTCCCATTTGCGCATCAGCACGATCTTGCCGCCGGCCGCGATGGTGGGGTTCATCACCGCGAAACAGCCGGTGGCGTGGAAGAACGGCACGGAGAGAAGCGTGCAACGCTGCGGATCGTCCGGATTCGCCACCGGCGGCGCTTCGCCCCGGCGCAGGAAGTTGCGCGCCGCGGACGCGGCCGACGCCATGATGTTGGAGAGCATGTTGCGATGGGTGCCGAGCGCGCCCTTGGGCTTTCCCGTGGTGCCGCTGGTGTAGAGGATGGTCGCGTCGTCTTCCGGGCCGAGTTCGATGGCGGGCAGCGGCGCATCGGGAAGTTTCATCCAATCGTTGACCACGCCGATGGCGTCTTCCAGTCGCGCTACGATGGGATTGGGCAGGTCGTCCGCATAGCGGCTGACATAGACGCGCTTCATGTCCGGACAGTTGACGAGATGTTCGGAGATGCGCTCCAGCCGCTCGGCATCCACGAAGGCGAACTTCGTGCCGGAATCGACCAAGCCGTATTCCAGCTCCGGCCCCGTCCACCAGGCGTTGAGCGGCGTCACGATCGCGCCGGCGATTTCCGCGCCGTAGAAGATGGCGGGCCATTCCGGGATGTTGCGCATGACGATCGCCACGCGGTCGCCCTTCTTCAACCCCTGCCGGATCAGTTCGTTCGCCACCGCCACCGACGCGCGATAGAAGCTCTCATAGGTCGCGCGGTCGTTCTCGTAGACGAGGAATTCCTTGTGGCCATGCGCGGCGCGCGCCGCCACCAGAAGTTCGCGCAGGGTGGGCGGCAGGTTCTTCCACACGCGGGTCTTCACGCCGCGGATCATCACCTCGTCCATCTCGAGCGGCGTGCCGGGTGCGGTGAGCATGGCGTGGGCCTGGGCGATGGACATGGCCGGCCAGCCGGGCTTGGGGGTGTAGTTCGGGTTCGAAGTTGCGCTGGGCATTGGGCGTTTCCGGATTTTCTTGTTGCGAATAGCGGTTGGCCAAAGCCTAGCAGATTTCCCGCACCGCTCCGCAATGCGGTCTTTTGGAACGGCTGCCTTGAGCCGCCGTTGTCTCCCCAAGAATCCTACGGGGACGGACATGGCAAAGCGCGCGGCAAAAGCTGATCGCAGCATCCAGAAGCAGGTGGCCAAGGCCGACCGCAAGCGGCCCAAGCGCAAAGCGGACGGCGCGATGCAGGCGGGCGCGCGGGATTATCCCGAGCCGCCCTTCCCCAAGCAGCACCTGCCTAAGCCGGGCCAGGAGAGCCGCCTCGAGCCGCAGCCGATGTATGGCGCGCCGTTCTATCGCGGTTCGGGCAAGCTGGCTGGCAAGGTGGCGCTCATCACGGGCGCGGATTCCGGCATCGGCCGCGCCGTGGCCGTGCTGTTCGCGCGCGAGGGCGCGGACGTCGCGGTGGTCTATCTCGACGAGCACGAGGACGCCGCGCGCACCAAGGATGCGGTGGAGATGGAGGGGCGCCGCTGCCTGCTTATTCCCGGCGACGTGACGCGGCGGGCCTTCTGCCGCAAAGCCGTGACGCGCACGGCGCGGGAGTTGGGCGGGCTGGACGTGCTGGTGAACAATGCGGCGTTCCAGCTCCATGTCTCGCGCTTCGAGGACTTGACGGAAGCGCATTTCGACAAGACCTTGAAGACCAATCTCTACGGCTATTTCCACATGGCGCAGGAGGCGTTGGCGCGCCTGCCCTATGGCGGCGCCATCGTGAACACGGGATCGGTCACCGGCATATTGGGCAACAAGGACCTGCTGGATTACTCGCTGACCAAAGGCGGCATCCACGCCTTCACGCGCTCACTCGCCACGCATCTCATTCCGAGGGGCATCCGCGTGAATGCCGTCGCGCCCGGCCCCGTCTGGACCCCGCTCAACCCCGCGGACAAGGAAGCCAAGGATGTCTCGAAATTCGGCACCGACACCCCAATGAAACGCCCCGCCCAGCCGGAAGAAATCGCACCGGCCTATGTGTTCCTCGCCTCGGCCCAATGCTCCAGCTACATCACGGGCGAAGTGCTGCCGATCATCGGCGGGTATACGGGCGGCTGAGAGAGAGGATTGATTCACGCAGAGGCGCAGAGACGCAGAGGAGAATGCCTCACTCTAAAAATTCGTCATGGCCGGGCTTGTCCCGGCCACCCATTCCCTACCCTCTTGGTGGTGAGGTAATGGGTGGCCGCCACAAGGGCGGCCATGACGGTTTAGGGATTGAAGCGAATGTGGCACCACGAACTCGCTTCTCTGCGCCTCTGCGGCTCTGCGTGAAAATCCTACTCACTCACCGCGCGCGAGCTTGCGGGCTTTGCGGAAGGAGAGCAGCCGGTTCTCGTATTCGTCCCACAACGCGAGCCTCGCGCAGCGCAGGCTCTGCAGCAGGGAGACGCGGGCGACGGAGGCGAGACGGGCGTGTTCGCGCAGCACTTGCGGCAGGCGGTAGTACGGGATGCGTGCGTAGAGGTGATGGACGTGGTGAATGCCGATGTTGGCGGTGAACCACCGCAGCACCGTCGGCATCACGTAATAGGAGCTGCCGCGCAGGGCCGCGTCCGTCAGCGTCCAGGAGCCTTCGCCGGCCCAGAACGTCTCGTCGAACTGGTGCTGGATGAAGAACAGCCAGATGCCGATGGAGCCCGCGAGCAGGGTGATCGGCACTTGCGTCAGCAGGAACGTCTTCACGCCGGTGACATACATCAACCCCGCGACCAGCGCCGCGATACCGAGATTGGTCGTCATCGGGCTGACCCAGGCGCGCCAGTTGGCGAGCGTCGGCCCCAGCGGCAGGCGATGGCGCAGGATGAACATGTAGATCGGCCCCAACCCGAACAGCACCAGCGGATTGCGATAGAGCCGGTAGCGCAGCCGCCCGAGCAGTGGCATCGCCTGATATTCGCGCACCGTCAGCGTTTCGAGATCGCCGACGCCGCGCTTGTCCAGGTTGCTCGACGTGCCGTGATGGATCGCATGGGCGCGCTTCCACGCGTCGTAGGGCGTGAGCGTCAACACGCCGATGATGCGCCCGACCCAGTCGTTGGTGGCGCGGCGCTTGAAGAAGGAGCCGTGGCCGCAATCGTGCTGGATCATGAACAGCCGCACGAGGAACGCCGCGGCCGGCACCACCAGCAGCAGCGACACATACCAGAGCCCGAAATGCCACGCCGCCCAGATCGCCAGCCACAGCGCCACGAAGGGCACGGCCGTTACGATCAGTTCAAAGGTGCTGCGCGCCACATTGGGATCGCGATACCGGCTCAGGATGCCGATCCATTCCGCGGCGGTCTTCTCGCCGGCGGCTTCGAGGTTGGACAAGGAGTGTTCCCTTTAACGCCAATACATACGCCCGGTGGCTTCATACCCCATTTCCGCAAGAAAAGGCACGCCTTACACAGGCCCACCACACGGGGATGTGAGGCAGGGTGCTGTTTCGTAACGGAACAGCGTATGATCGAGTCCCCGGAATAAGGGCATTTCATGCCGGATATCAAGACACGGTTCGCCGCAATCCGCCGCGCGCTCACGCCGTCGCCGGCCGCCTGGCGGGGTGCGACGGTGGCGCTGGCCGTGCTGTGGGCCGTGCTGTTCGCGTGGTTCGCGGCGGTGGCCGTGTTCATCGATTTCAGCCTGGAGAAGCTCGCCGGACTGATCGGCTTCTTCGCGGTATTGGGTCTGGTGACGGCGGCGCTGCTGTTTCTGCACTGGCTGGCGGACCGGCTGCCGACCGGCTACCGCCGCGCGCTCTATCTGGTGCTGCCGCCTTTACTATTGTTCATGGTGCTGACCTGGTCGCGGGGCGTGGTGATCGGCTTGCCGCTGCTGGTGTTGGGCGTGAGCCTCCTGTTTGGCGCCATCGCCGTCTGGCGCAGTGGCGCTGCCCGCACCGGCACCATGGTCTTCGGTGCGCTGGGCGCCGTAGCGCTCGCGCTGTGCCTTTACGGAATGCTCGCGCCACCGCCCGCTCTCAACCGGGCGCTGGCGGACTATCATTTGAAAGGCAACACGCTCGCTTTGCCCGATCCCGGCAAGCCCGGGCCTTACAAGGTGACGATCTTCACCTATGGCAGCGGACAGGACCCGCACCGGTCCGAATATGCGCGCGGCGTCCGCTTCGTGACGCAATCCGTCGATGGCGCGAAGCTCGACACGCAATGGACCGGCTTCGGCGGCTGGCTGCGCACGCGCTATTGGGGTTTCGACGCGCATCACATGCCACGCAACGGCCGGGTGTGGATGCCGCAGGGCGCGGGGCCGTTCCCGCTGGTGCTGATCGTGCACGGCAATCACGAGATGGAGAAGTTCTCCGACCCCGGCTACGCCTATCTGGGCAAGCTTCTGGCCAGCCAGGGCTTCATCGTGGTGTCGGTGGACGAGAACTTCCTCAACTTCTCCCTCGCCGAATATGCCGATCCGTTCCATCTGCGCATGGGCGACGAGAACAAGGCGCGCGCCTGGCTGTTGCTGGAACACCTCTCCTTATGGCGCGCCTGGGCAGCGGATGCGGCAAACCCGCTGCACGGCAAGGTCGACATGGACCGCATCGCGCTGATCGGCCATTCGCGCGGCGGCGAAGCGGTCTCCACCGCCAACGCCTTCAACATGCTGGGCGCCTTCCCGGACGACGCGACCGTCAAATTCGATTTCCGCTTCCACATTCGCGCCATCGCGGCCATCGCACCGGTCGACGGCCAATACCAGCCGCGCAACCGCCCCACCCCGATGCGCGACCAGAACTATTTCGTCATCCAGGGCAACATGGACGGCGACCTCACCTCCTTCATGGGCTCCGCGCAGTATGAGCGCGCCACGATCTCGCCCGGCAGCGACGCCTTCAAGGCGAGCCTTTACGTGCGCGGCGCCAATCACGGCCAGTTCAACACGGACTGGGGCCGCAATGATTTCGCGCTGCCTTACAAATTCCTGCTCGACGAACGCACGATCATGCCGGGCGACGCACAGCGCCGCATCGCGTCCGTCTACCTCTCCGCCTTCCTGCAGGACACGCTGCAGGGCCGCCACGCCTATCGCCCGCTCTTCGAGGATGCGCGCAATGGTGCTGCCTGGCTGCCCGACGATTATCTCGTGAACAACTATGCCGACGGCAAGACGCAATGGCTCGCCACCTATGAAGAGGACCTCGATCCCGCCACGGGCACGCGCAGCGGCACGACGATTTCCGGACCGGGCCTCACCGTATGGCGCGAGGACTATCCCGACCTGAAATTCTCCCCGCTGGACACCCATCTGGCGTTGCTGGCCTGGGATGACCGCATCCACAAGACGCCGGCGCAATATGTCATCGACTTCGGCGACGCACCGCCGGTCACGACCGTTACGACGTCGCTGGTCTTCTCCGCCTCGCAGGTCGACATGGACACGCTGCCCGCGGGCTTCAAAACGAAAGGCCCGCGCCGCAACAGTCCGGACGCGGCGCTGTCCTGGAGCATCGTGCTGGTCGATCGCGCCGGCCAGGAGGCGCATGTGCCGCTCGCCAACGACCAGGAGCTGTATCCGCAGCTCCAGGGCGAGACGCACCGCGCGGGCGCGATAGATTTCTATCCGCTCTCCGAACTGGTGCTGCGCCGCTTCCGCTTTCCGCTCGTGTTCTTCGCCATCGTCAATCCGAAGCTGGACCTGGCCAACCTGAAACAGGTCCGCTTCGTCTTCGACCGCACATCGCGCGGCGCCATCGCGCTCGACGACGTGGGACTGGCGCGCTGAACGGGATTACAACGCGTCGATCCCCTCCGCGCGTGCTTTCCACTCTTCCTTCAGCGATTCCACGACGTCCGGAAAGCGGTCTCGGGCGGCTTCGCGCACCTTTGGCAAGTGGTAGGACGGGAACAGGTCGTTGTCCGGCTTGAAGTCGCGCAGGACTTGCTTGGCGACGGTGATCTTGTGGACTTCCGTGGGGCCGTCGGCGATGCCCATGACCATGGCGCCGATCAGCATGCTCGTGAACGGCATCTCGTTCGATACGCCGAGCGCGCCGTGGATGTGCATCGCCTTGGCGGCGATGTCGTGATAGACGGCCGGCATCGCCACCTTCACGGCGGCGATGTCTTTGCGGACCTTGCGGTAGTCCTTGTACTTGTCGATCTTCCACGCGGTTTGCAGCACCAGCAGGCGGAACATTTCGAGCTGGATCCAGCTGTCCGCGATCTGCTCCTGCACCATCTGGTAATCGGAGATCTTGCCGCCGCCGCGCGTGGTGCGCGACACGGCGCGCTTGCACATCAGGTCCAACGCCTTCTTGCATTGGCCCACGGTGCGCATCGCATGATGCACGCGCCCGCCGCCAAGGCGCGTCTGGCCAATGACGAACGCCTCGCCGCGCGGGCCGAGCAGCGCGTCATACGGCACGCGCACATTCGTGTAGCGCATATAGCCTTCCGAGCCGCGGCCCTCGCGCTCCGTGCCCACGCCGACATAGCGCACGACCTCCACACCCTTCGTCTTGCGCGGGATGAGGAACATGCTCATGCGGCGGTAGGGGTCCTTGTTGTCCGGATCGGTGACGGCATAGACCACCAGAACCTCGGCATTGCGCGCGCCGGAGGTGAACCATTTCTCGCCATTGATCACCCACTCATTGCCGGAAAGCTCGGCGCGCGTGGTGAAAGCGAGCGGATCGGAACCACCTTGCGGCTCCGTCATCGAATAGCCCGACGTGATCTCATTGTTCAGCAGCGGCCAGAGGTAATCCTTCTTCTGCTGCTCCGTGCCGTAGTGCGCGATGATCTCCGCGTTGCCGGTGTCCGGCGCCTGGCAGCCGAAGACGACAGGCGCGAGGCCCACACGGCCCAGCCGCTCGTTGATCAGCGCCAGCTTGATCTGGCCATAGCCCTGCCCGCCCAGTTCGGGCCCGAGATGGCAGGCCCACAGCCCCTGGTCCTTCACCTTCTGCTGCAGCGGCCGAACCGTCTTTTGATAGGTCTTGGACTTCACCCCGCCCAGCCCCACACCAAGCTGGGTCAGCGGTTCGACCTCGTTGTCGATGAATTCGTCGATCCAATCGAGCTTCTTTTGAAACTCCGGATCCGTCTCGAAATCCCAGGCCATGGGTGGCTCCCTGTCGTTCTTGCCGGGGGAGGCTAGACGGGTGGCGGGGGATTTTCAAATATTGGGTATGGCGAGTATGAGGTTTTGCGCTAATAATTGGACGCAAGGCCAATTACCTAAAACCGTCATGGCCGGGCTTGTCCCGGCCACCCATATTCCAGAGTCTTAGACGACGAGACCGAGGTTATGGATGGCCGGGACTTGCCCGGCCATGACGAATAGAGAATTAAGGGAGACCGTCCATGTCCAAAGCCGAATCCGCCGGGATGTCCGCCGCGCGTCTGAAGACCCTCGATCGGGTGATGACGGAACGTTACGTCGATACCGGGTTGCTGCCCGGCATCCTCACCCAGGTCTGCCGCAAAGGCGAAATCGTGCACACCGGCATGAGCGGCGTGATGGACATCGAGCGCAACAAGCCGATGCGCGAGGATGCGCTCTTCCGCATCTATTCCATGACCAAACCGATCACCGCCGTGGCGCTGATGATGCTGGCGGAGGAAGGCAAGCTCGGCCTCGACGACGAGGTGCACACCCACATCCCGTCGTGGAAGAATCTGCGCGTCTATCAGAGCGGCATGCCGAGCCTCGTGGCGAACACCGCGGGGCAGTTCATCACCACGCCGCCGAAGCGCCGCATGAAGGTGGTCGATCTCGTCACTCACACGTCGGGCCTCACCTATGGCTTCATGAACCGCACCACGGTGGACGCGGAATATCGCCGCCAGAAGGTCGGCGATTTCCAGACGCCGGGCGGCCTCGACGCCTTTGTCGAACAGCTCGCCAATATCCCGCTCGATTTCTCGCCGGGCGATTATTGGAACTACTCCGTTTCCATCGATGTGATGGGCTATCTGGTGCAAAAGCTTTCGGGGCAGACCTTCGGCGAGTTCCTGCGCACGCGGCTGTTCGAACCGCTGGGCATGAAGGACACGTCGTTCAGCGTGCCCGCGAGCAAGATGGACCGCTTCTGCACCTGCTACATGCCGGGCAAGGGCGGCAAGCTGGTCATCCAGGACGATGCCGGCAAATCCACCTATGCCGAGCCACCGAAGCTGGAGTCAGGCGGCGGCGGCCTCGTCTCCACATCACATGATTACATGCGCTTCTGCCGCATGATGCTGGGCGGCGGCACGCTGGATGGCGTGCAGATCCTCTCGCCCAAGACGGTGGCGATGTTCGGCACCAATCTGCTGCCCAATAACGCGTTCCTCACCGACATGGCCGCGGGCGAAGGCTTGTTCAGCGAGGCCGGTTACAACGGCATCGGCTTCTCCATCGGCTGCGGCGTGACGTTGGATATCGCCAGGACGCGTGTTCCCGGAACGTCCGGCGAATTCTTCTGGGGTGGTGCTGCGAGCACCGCGTTCTGGATCGACCCCAGGGAAGATCTCGCCGTCGTCTTCATGACTCAGGTGATGGGCTCCGATGCCCGCCTCACCTTGCGGCGCGACCTGCGGACGCTCGTCTATTCGGCGATGACGGAAAGTTTTGTCTAAGCAGCGGTGTCCGGTTGACCGTGGAAACAAGAAAGAAGAGGGCCCGGCGAAAAAGCCGGACCCTCTTCCTGGCCGCGCGGGACGCGTTCCCTGCGCGCAGCCACCCCGATTCCTGCCGGGCCTAAATGAGGCCCGATCTGGCCCAAATCAGGCCCAAATCAGGCCCAAATCAGGCCAGGAACAGGGGCTCCATGTAGTTGAGCACGGCGTTGTAGAACGCCTGCTCCTGCGCCTGGGTGCGACCCGCGCCGATCGCGGCCAGCGCGATCGTTTCGGTGTGCACCGTGCCGCCGTCATTCAGCAGGTAGAACGTGTCGCCGCTGTAGCTGTTGTCCGTCTGATTGTCCGTCATCTGCTCTATCGTGTTTCGATAACCGGTGCGCACGGTCGCGCTGGTGCGGGAGATGGTCGACAATCCCGGCACGCCCAGACCCGACGTGGGCAGCATGAACGACGCGTTGTCGTTCAAGCGGCCATTGAGCCGGTTGAGGCTCTGATACGGAATGACCCGTGCAGCTCCTCCCGCAGACGTGCCGATCGCCGACGTCGCGTGGTTGGTCGTGACGATCTGCCAGACGCTGAGCGCCCCGCTGGCGGCGGTGTAATTCGTGAGCATATTGCGGGTCATGCCGGTGCTGGCATAGCTGCCGCTCATGCTCGCGATGCCCTGGTAAGCCGTGAATGCAAGCGTGCCCGACGGCAGCGGCATCTGCGTCAGATCATATGTACCGGGACTGCGGAGGTTGACCAGCGCCAGCTGCACATCGTTCACGGCCGTGAGCCACAAACCGTCGAGCGTGGTCCACAATCCCGCGCCCTTGAGGCCGAGCACCAGCCTGTTCACCGCGCGCTGCAGGGGAACCGGCAACGGCGGCACCATGGACCCGGGGGCGTTCAGATAGGCCTGCGCATCGGGATCCATCGGATAGTACGAGGGACCGATCTGCTGCCACACCGGACCCGCGGCGCCCGGCGGCAGCGAGGCGCGGAACTCATAGGCCGTTCCGCCATAGAGCACCTCGTCTCCGCCCGACATCATGACGATATCCGGGCCGCTCTGCAGCGTGGTGAGCAGCGCGCCGTCGTTGGAATAGACGCTGAGCATCTGCCCGTCATAGCCGCGCTGGAAAGCGGTGACGGTGGTGGCGCCCGTGTTCTCGAAATAGAGCGTGTCGAGATTGGTCACCAGCGGCGCGGTGCTGCCGTTGGGCGCGGTGGCCGAGCCCGTGTTGGAAGCGCCGCCCTCGCTGTTGCCGTAGATGTGCCACGCGCCGTCCGGCAAGGCGGGATCGAACCAGATGTTGGTGCGCGGATTGAATGCCCCGCTGTTCCAGCGCAGGAACGAGTCACGGAACGCATTGACCGGGCTCAACCACACCGCGTGGCCGATATCCTGCGCCATCAGGGTGATGAAGACGTTCCGGTCGATGAAGACCTCGCGATAGGAGTAGAGGTCGAAGAAGCGCTGGTTGGTGACCGCGTCGCCCGACATCGTGTTGTCGGCGCAGATGATGGACGCCGCCAGCGTGTTGCGGCCCAGTTTCACCATCACGTCGCCCAGCGCGTTGATCTGGAACCTGTCGCCGACATGGAAGTCGTTCGATCCGGCGTTGATCGTGAAATCGACCTGGTTGGCGAAGGCCGTGCCGGTGGAAACCGGCGAGCCGACCGTGACGCCTTGCGGATCGGTGACCGTGAAGGTGCCGCCGCCGGTGACCGCCGTCGTGCAGGTCGCGGTGTAGATGCCTGCGGAGAGCGGCGGGAGCGTCGCGTCCACGCCGACCGCGGTGATGGTGCCGTTGCCGAAATTGGCCACGCCGGGATTGGCCGCGACCGACGGCGCGAAGCTCGACGGCGCGAAGGTCGTGAGCCCCGTGACCGTGACGGTGAAGTAGTCGTTCACGTGGAACAGGTTGCTGCCGTTCATGATCGTGAACATGATCCCCTGGGCAAAGGCCGACGGGCTGATCTGATAGGTGCCGGCGCCCGCGCCCAACGGATCCACGACGTTGAAGAGATAATGCGGCGTGGTCGCCGTGCAGGTTACCGTATAGGTACCGAGCATGGCGCCAGAGATCACCGGCGTCGCGAGGTCGAGGGTGAGCGCGCCATTGCCCGCGCCTGTGCAAGCCGACGCGGTTGCCACAGGCACATTGAGGACAGTCACGGTGAAAGCATCGTTGACCACGAACGGCACGGTGCCGGGATAGATCGTGAAAAAGATCTGATCGGCGAAGGAGGCGCTGGCGTTCGTCACCGTCAACGTGCCGACCGTCGTGCTCGAAGGATCCTTGACGGTAAACACATAGGCCGGCGGATACAGCGTCGCCAAGGTGCACGTCACCGTGTAGACGCCGAGTGACGCGCCGGTGCCGACCGGTACGAACAGGTCGGGCTCGATGAAGCCGTTGCCCATATTCGCGGTCGAGGCGTTGCCGGCCGGATATCCGACAGCGGCGTTCACCAGCCCGCTCTCGAAGGAATTGCGCGCGATCTCGATGCGGCCCGCATCGACGCTGACGCTGCAGTTGTTGTTCTCGATGTCGCAATCCACGACCGCCATTTCGCTGCCGGTCGTGAAGTTGACGCCGATGGCGGTGCCGTCCGCGTTGCGGAAATCGCGGATGATGCAGTTGTTGATGCGCAGCGCCTGGCCCGGATGGGAGCCGGGATCGTTGGTGATGTAAATGCCGCAAGCCGTGCCCGGCGTGCCCATGTTGATCAGGTTGGACAGGCCGAAGAACTCGCAATGGCTGATCTGCTGGCCCTGCGGGCTTTGTACGAAGAGCTGGATATTGTAGCCGCCGATGAAGGTGCAGCGATCGACCATGGCGTCGCGATTGAAATCGAGATCGACGAGGATGGTCTCCTGGGCAAAGACGGCGGGGTTCCCCATCATCGCCGGTTGGTAGAAGGACTGGAAGCCCATGTCGGCGATCGACACGCCGTCATACTTCTTGCCGTCCGACGAACCCACATAGAGCATGGTGCCGCCGGGCATGGAACCCATGGGGACGCCGAGCTGGGACTGCAGGATCGAAGACCGCGGGCCGTCGCCGCGCATCGCGAAGCCCTGCGTGGCGTTGAGCGGCGTGGCGATGAGCTGGCTGGTGACGGCGTAGATGCCGGACGGCACATAGACCTCGCCGCCGACCGTCGCGAACTTGTTGGCGCAGTAGATCGCATTCTGCAGCGCGATCGTGTCGTCCGCCACGCCGTCGCCCTTGGCGCCGTACCAGCGCACGTTGACTGAAGTGGAATCCACGATTTCTGCGAGGTTGCTTCCGGCGGTGGCGGGGGCAAAGCACTGATAGGAGCCCGCGTCGATCGCCTGGATGGTGAGCCGGCCGCTGCCGGTCAGATTGAAGACGCCGCCGCGGAACCGCACGAGCGGCGCGGCCAGCACCGTGTGGCCCGAAGAGAGCGCGAGCCTCGGATCGTTCAGAAGATCCAGCTCAAGCACGCCCACCACGACGGCGAGGCTGTCCAGGTCGGAGAGCGAAAGCGATGGAAACAGGGACGCGCGCACGGTGCTCGCTTCCAGCCAACCGGTCGCGGCCGACGAGGTCGCGTCCGGCGAGCCCCATTGCAGGACCGTGTTGCCGTCGAGAACGTGCTGCTGCAGGCCGTTCACGGGGAATTCGAAATCCCAGAACGGGGTCATCATCGCAGGGGCGTTGTAACGCGCGATGTAGTTGTCGTAGCCGTTCCAGGCGCCGCCCATGCCGCCCGCCTTCACGATGTAACGATAGCCGTCCGCCGGCAGATACGGAGACCCGCCGGGGATCGCCGACGGATCCGAATAGGAAGCCGTCTGGATGATGCCGCCACCCAAAACCGAACCAACACTCATGAAAATTCTCCCGGAAAATTGCTGGACCCGCGCAGTGCGTTCCGTGAGAGGAAGATTACAATATTCCCTGTTTGTTCTTCAAGGGAAAAGAGTATAAATTCCTCATGCATTTTCAAACGGAGAGTTTCCGTCTAAAGTTCAGTCACCTAATGGAAAGGAGATATGCAAATTGTGGGAATATTTCACTAATTTTACAAGAATTCTGCTTTTTAGCGGGAATCCGCCATCCCAAGGGGAGTCATCTATTAGATTATTTTCTTATTCCGGGGAAACCGGTCATCCGACTCTGCATAAGTTGCCGCTATGGCCGGACTTAGCCGAGGCTTGAAGTACTTCCCGCACGGGTCCAGAGCATTGATGGAATCAGGAAACCGTCAATGTGGAGGCCAGATTCGCGAATATTTGGCGAATTCCATCCGGAATCGCCGCAACTGTCGCAAATGCGACAGCGATACTTACCCAGACCGCCTAGCGTCTGAGCCTCGGTATTTGGCGGGCGCGCCTCGCGTCCACGCGAACCTTGGGGGGAAACGATGATCCGCAAGCAAATCCTGGCCATCCTGGCCGCGTCCATCCTGGCGCTCGGCGCCGCCACCACGGTGGATGCTTTGTCCATGCATCCCGGCCGCATGCCGTTCGGCACGGTGCCGGATGCCGGCCTGTTCCAGAAACCCACCGTCAAGGCAGACAGCTGCGCGCTGATGCTGCCGGTGAACGGCGCGCAGATGTGCGGCGTGCAGACCGCGCCCGGCTTCGTCGCCTTTCGCGGCATTCGCTATGCGACCGCCGCGCGCTGGCAACCGCCCGTCGCCGCCGCCGTCGCCGCCAACACGACCGCCTTCGGCAGCGAATGCCCGCAACCGCATTACAGCGGCCCGCAGCAGAGCACCATCGTGGATGGAAAGGAGGATTGCCTGTTCCTCAATGTGTGGACGCCCAATCCGGTGCCCACGGCCAAGCTGCCCGTGATGGTGTTCATCCACGGGGGCGCCTTCGTCAGCGGCAGCGGATCCTCGCCGCTCTATGACGGCACGGCGCTCGCTTCGCAGGGCGTGATCGTGGTGACGTTGAACTACCGCCTCGGCGCGCTGGGCTTCCTGGCGGCAAAGAAGGCCGCCCTTTTTCCGATCGAGCACGGAAGCCAGGGCATGGATGTGAGCGGCAATTTCGGACTGCTCGACCAGCAGGCCGCGCTGCAATGGGTGCAGGCCAACATCGGCTATTTCGGCGGCGACAAGACCCAGGTGACGATCTTCGGCGAAAGCGCCGGCGCCATGTCGGTGGGGCTGCAGACGATGGTCATGCCCAGCAATTACAGCCAGCCGTCGCCGGGCACCTACCAGCCCAAATATTTCCGCGCCGCGATCATGGAGAGCAACCCGCTGGGCCAGCAATATCTGTCGAACAGCACCGCGGGCGACGGCGCCAATTATGTCGGCGACCAGTTCCTCGGCTATCTCTGCGAGACCTCGCAATACAACAAGCCCATCGACAAGAAGCCGAATTGCAGCGCCACGGCGGACTGGGCGTCGGACCCGCAAAAAATGAACTACCAGAAGATCGTGATGGCGCAGAACGGGTTTCTGAAAAAAGCGATCCTCGAGAAAGACGTCCTGCGGGCCGTCATCGGCATCCGCGAACTGCCCTGGCAGCCGGTGATGGATGGCACTGTGGTGGTAAGCGAGCCATGGACCGGTTTCGCGCCGCAGACGACGGCCATCCCCCTTATGCTGGGCATGAACAAGGATGAAGGCGTGTTGTTCGCGGCGGGAATGGCCATGAGCCCCACGGCGAAGCCCTCGACCTTGCCCACCAAAGACGACTACCATGCCCTGCTCGACCATGCCTTCCACGGCAGCAACGACAGGATATTCACCGATCCGCGCTACCGGGCGGACGACAGCAGCGCCACGGACTATTACAGCGCGTCCGGCACGGCGCTGTCGCATGTGATTGGGGATTTCTCGTTCCTGTGCGGCGGCGAGCAGACGGCGCATGCCGGCGTCTCCATTCCCGGCGCGCAGACCGTCTATGTCTATTACTTCTCACAACCGCCGTTCTTCGACCTCTATCCCAAATCGGAGGATGACGGCGCCTGCGCTTACACGACCGGCAATGTCTGCCACGGCAACGAGATGCCCTATGTGTTCAACGCGCTCGCCTTGATGGAAGCGCGCGGCTTCACACCGAACACGACCGACCAGCCGCTGGCGACCGCGATGTCGGCGGATTGGGTGGCCTTCGCCAAAGGGCAGGCGCCCACCGGCTGGCTGCCCTACAATTTCCAAACCGCCAACGCCAACCAGCTCCTGGGCACCGCCGTCACGCAGATCAATCTCGACGACACCGGCCATTGCCCGATCTGGAAATCCGTTCCGCCGTTCAATCATCTGTAGATCGCAACCATCTCTAGACGCGGATGAAACAGAAAGGGCGTGGCTCGCAAAAGCCGCGCCCTTTTTTGTCGTCCGGCTTTTATCGCGGGCCGGTGATCGGAAATTCGGCGATGTGGTGGAATCTCCAGCCGCCCGGAGCGGCGCTGTCCTCCATCATGAGGGGCGGCGATCATTTCCTGCGGCGTGGGCACGATGAGCCCGCTCAATTTCCGCGCACCTGCGGTGGTCGCGCGGCGATGCTCCGCTTCGTCCACCTGATAGCCTGTCAAGAAATCCGGGATTTATAGCTCGCTTCTCATGCACGGCTCGCCGTCGCTCTAAAATGCCGCGAACACACCGGTTTCGCGATCCAGCAGTTCCAGCTTGCCGTCTGCGATGCCGAAGCGGGCCCCATTGAGTTCGAGTTGCCCGGCTTTCACACGCTCGGCAACGAAAGGAAACTCCATCAGCCGTTCCAGCGACAGGCGCACGCTGTCCTGTTCCAGAAGCGTATGCGCATCAAGCGCATTGTGGGGCAGACGCGCCACGGCAGGTTTCAGGAGATCGACCCAGTCGCTCAGAAATGGAACGCCCTTCGCAATCGAATTGTCCAGCGCCGCCGCCACGCCGCCACATTGCGCGTGGCCCATGACGAGAATGTTGCGCACATGAAGGCTCAGTACCGCGAAGGCGATGGCGGCGCTGGTGCCGTGATGGCTATTGTCGGTTTCGTAGGGTGGAACGATGGCAGCCACGTTGCGGATGACGAATATCGCACCCGGCCGCGCGTTGAAGATCGTCGCGGGATCGGAGCGGGAATCCGAGCAGGTGATGACGAGAGTCCGGGGCTCCTGCCCATGCCTGGCGAGATCGAGATAGCGTTGCCGCTCGGCTGGCCAACGTTCATCCCGAAAAGCGCGGTAGCCGTCTATCAGCTCCTGCATGGGGCCTGAGGTCAATATCTACTCCCGGGCGCTCCGCCTCAGGCGTACGCCACGCCCGCCCTCCCGGCTGGTCGCGTCGTCGCCAATCAGCACGATACCGATGTTATCGAGCGCGCTTATCAGCTTCATCAGCGAATCCACATTGCCGCGGATCACGCCGTCGCTGGCTTCCATGCGCTGAATCGTGGGAACGGACAAGCCCGATCGCTCGGCCAGTTCGCGCTGGTCAATGCCCGCAAGCGCGCGCGCCGCGCGCAGTTGCGCCGCGGTGATCATGGCTGCGCCGTCTCTTGGTCCGAATGCGTCATTGGTTGTCCATACGCGGGAGCCGCGCTCATTGCACGGTACGGGCCCAGCGCAGATAGGATTCGAGGTCCCCGCGCCGTATGTAGAGGGATTGGATATCGCCGTCACCTTTCGCGGCTTCGAAATCGCCGCCTTCATTTTTCCGCCATGCGCCCACAACGCTGGCGATGTTGCGCGCGAACCATGTGACGGCATCGCCACTGCGCTCGGCAACCACGGCCAATGCCATGCGCTCGTCGTGCGCGATTTTGCTGGCCGCTTCGGCGGCTTCGATCAGGGGTTGCATGCGGTCCGGCCTCCCACCGGCGATAAGCGCAGGAACGGCTCCGCGCCTTCGTGCGCCAGAAAGCTCCAGTCTTAGTCGTCAAAATTGATACTTCATACATCAATAGTCGTCTGTAATCAATTTACATAGCTATTTTATACTTGCAATAAAGTCGTTCACACATGATTAACAGCATAAAAGCCGTCAGCACGCCTTGGCCGCCGGGTTGACTGTCTCGGTAGCGGCGCTGCCGTTGGCGCTGGCCATCGCAAGCGGCGTGACGCAGGGACGCGGCCTGTTCACCGCCGTCCTCGCGGGCATCATCGTTTCCGCATTGGGCGATTCCAGATCGCAGGACCGGCTGGCGCCTTCGTCGTAGCCGTCGCCGGTACCGTGCGGCAGATGGGCTATGAAGGATTGGCGGCGGCGACCTTATGTTTTCGCGGGCATACGCTCCGCGCGCAATTGCGAGCGCCGCACTTTGCCCGCATCGTCGCGCAGGGGCTCCGTCACGAATTCGATGCTGCGCGGCCGTTTGTAACGAACGAGACGGTCCGCCAGGTGCGCGTCCAGCGCGGCTTCCGTCAGCCCTTCGCGCGGCTGCACGATGGCGTGGACGCGGTTGCCGAGATCGTCGTCGGGGATGCCGATGACGCAGGAGGATTGCACCAGCGGATGCTCGTCGATCGCGGCCTCCACTTCGGCCGGATAAACATTGGCGCCACCCACCAGGATCATGTCGGTGCGGCGATCGGCGAGATAGAGATAGCCATCCGCATCCAGCCAGCCGATGTCGCCGATGGATTCCCATCCGCCCGGAAGCCCGCGCGCCTCCGCGCCCACATAGCGATAGCTTGACGGCTGATCGGGCTTGAGCTTCATGAAAATCTCGCCGGTCTCGCCGCGCGGCAGGATCGTTCCATCCGCTCCGAAAGCCTCGATCTCGCCGCCCATCGCGATGGTGCCGACCGAGCCTCTATGGGCCAACCATTCCGTGCCGCTGATGATCGTGCCGGCCACGCCTTCCGTGCCGCCATAGAGCTCCCAGATGACATCGGGGCCGAGCCAGGCGATCCACTCTTCCTTCAGCCACGGCGGACACGGCGCCGCCAGATGCCACAGCGTGCGCAGCGAGGAGACATCGTATTTGGCGCGCACGTCCGCGGGCAGCTTCCAGATGCGGCTCATCATGGTGGGCACGAGATAGATCCAGGTGGCGCGATATTTCTCGATCAGCGCCAGCGTCTCCTCCGCATCGAATTTCGGCATCACCACCACCGGCGCGCCCTGCATCAGCGCGGGGAAGGCTGTCACGAAAGGTCCATTGTGATAGAGCGGCCCCGGCATCAGCACCACATCGTCCGGCGTGATGCGCCACAGCGCGGCGCCGATCTCCTGCTTCACGCCCGGCGCGCCGGCCACAATCAGCTTCGGCCGCCCCGTCGATCCGCCGGAAGTCGGCGCCTTCCAGGATGGCGAGATTGCGTCCGGCAAATCGCTCTCGTCCTCCGACAGCGCCGCCAGCTCCGCGATGGAAATAACCGGCCGGCCGATATCCAGCGGCGCGTCATTCACCACCACCGGGGAATTGGCGAGATCGGCGATAGCCTTCATCTCGACGAGCGGCAGCCGCCATGACACCGGCTGCGGAATGGCGCCGATCTTCCACGCCGCGAAACACGCCTCGATGAAGCCGATCCCATTGGGCAGCGCGATGGTGAGGAAATCCCCCTGCCCCACGCCCTTCGCCCGCAGTCCGCGCGCGATGCGATTGGTGCGGCGATGCAGCGCGTTCCAGCTGCGCACCTCATCCTGGCAACGCACTGCCCACGCATCGCCCTTCGCGGCGGCCACATCGCGCAGCGCCGCCCCGATGGAGGGCGGATTGAGGTTGGGCGTCATCGACGCCAAGGTCTGAAGAATGGAATTGGTCATGGGGCTCTCTCAATAGCGATTGGCCCTATTGTGAGACGGAATCGCGCAAAAGCAAAAGCGCGCCTATCCGGGGGTGCGGCTTAGCCCTTCACACCGGCAAGCGGGGTGAAACCGGCAGCGTTTCACCCTGCCGCTTCGTTTCCCCGGCGCGGAGCTTGGCGTCCCAGGCGACGATCTGCTCTTTCCAGAGGGGATAGATCGGCTCGTCTTCCTCCATGATCGCGAGCAGCTTGAGGAAATCCACGATGCGCAGGCGATTGCCTTCGCGCACGAGCACACCCTCGCGCTCCATGGTCTTCATCATCCGGTTCACGGTCTGGCGCGCGTAATGCAGCATGGCGGCGAGCTCGTCCTGCGTCACGTCGAAAGCGGTGGGATCGACGGCATCGGGCTCTTCAACGGTCAGATGAACCGAAGGCCGCGCCAGATAGGCCAGGTATTTCGCCATCAGGCAGCGCGGCGATCCGATGGCGCGGGTGTGCAGGGCCTCGGTATCCTGGCGGATCTGCGCGCTGGCGAAGTTGACGAGATCGGAAAGCCGCTTCGCATCACTGCCCACCGCGGCTATGAAATCCGCGCTGGGCACGATCACCGCGAGAAGGTCGGAACGCGCCACGCCATCATACGGGCATTCGATCCCGTCCCAGGCCCACAGCACGCAATGCGGCCAGCCGGGGCGCGTGATCGTCGTCGCCATTTGCTTGCCGTTGGCCCAGGAGCGGGCGATGAGCAGCGACCCATCGACCAGCACGGCCACGCCGGGCGCGGGCACATTGGCCTCGAAGACGCGCTCGCCCCTGGTGTAGCGCCAGAGCCGGCCGGCAGACGCCATGGCCACGACCACATCCACCGGCCATTTGGCGAACAGATCGACCCTGTGCAACGTGGCGAGGATCAGATCGCTTTTGTCGAAGACACGCGTGGACACGCAAAACGCCCGATGGGACCGATGACCCAAGCCGCCGCGAGCCCCTGCACGGCAGCGGCGAACTCTAGGCAGCCTCACCACTTCTTTTCAAGGCAATCGGGGCTTTTCAAGATAATCGCGGCTTTTCTGGGCAATCCGGGATTCGCTAAAGCTAAATCCGGCGCGTTTACCGCGCGGTTATGCGCCTCTCGCCACCGGATAAAACTTATGGTCGAGCGCGCAGCCATGCTGCTGCCGGCGAAGTAGTTGCTCACCCCGATCGGCAGGCTTGATGACGGATAGGGACCATCCGGCACGTTCTCGGTATGGCTGTCATAGTCCGTGGTCGCGGCGTAGAGCGGCTTGACCACCACGCCTTGCGGGAACGTCCAGCTGTTCAGACGGAAGCCGGAGAGCCGCGAGCACAGCGGCAGCACGCCGTTGTCGTAATGGCTCACCCAGAAGCCGAAGCTCTCTACACGTAATTATCGCTGCTCGACGAACCACGCCGGGATTATTCGTTGCGCCCCGCACGCCCGCATCTCGCTGGGGTACACTTTTCCGTCAACGATCCTCACATCGCGAATTGCGAGAACACCACCGCTCTGAGAGTACAGTATCGACGACGATTGCCGCACCGAGAATTTCTCGCCTGCGTGCAAGCCAGCATCAGCGGGAAGCTGCTGAGCGTGAATCAACAGCCAGTCATTATCGGCAGCGCCAGGGGCTGTTGCCGTGTATTCGAAATCTCCGAGATGCCAGCGAAGAGACTGCCCGGTGCCCAGGGAGATGTGCTTCTTCGGCAAGGATAATGGCAGATCCCCATCGATCCCAACGGCGACCTCATTTTGAACAACAAGGAAATGCGCCGCGGCATCCGAGCCGAGTTCCACCCGTTTCGAAAAGTCGAAACGGGTAACACCCGATTCGCCGCTTTTTCCTTCGTTAAACCCGCAAAACGTCGCGATGTGATCCGCCTGGGCAGCCGGAGCAGCCGAAGCGAAATCCGACGTGGCGAGGAGAGCCACCAGATAGACCGCAGCTCGATACGACCTATACCTTTTGCCGGGTATTTTTTTTATTGGCATGCCGGAAAATCTCCCATGGGTTCACATCCCCCGTTCGCAAGGCCGTACTTCTGCACCAGATAACGTGCCTGGCCGTCCAATGCTTCGTGCTCTCCAATAGTATCATTTACCACGCCCGGCCACCCCCCGTCTCTGCCCCACAACCAATGAAGCCTTTCGTGCATCAGCACACGCGCGGCATTTGCCGCCGATCTGAATGTCATCGGTTGATCAGAAGCGATATCAATATCTCTGTAGTGAATGCCGTTTTCCATACTGCCGTTTGAGAAGCCAAAATCGGTTTCCCCGTGACCCCACTCTCCCTCGTCCTCTTGCATCGCCCATTTAGGGTCGAGAATTATATGGATTCCCTTCCAGCCTTGGTTAGACCATTGTTTGACGACAGTTCCCACGAACTGAGAGATGGCCCGGATGAAGTTTCGTTGACTGTCAGTCCCACCTCCCTCCACCGAGGTACCGTTCGATGTGATGTCTTGCCCGTTATGGGCCAAAATAAATTTTTGAAAATCATGGCTAATTTTGTCCTTCTGGTCGGGGGTTAGGGTATCCCCTTTGCCGTCTCCGTTGACTGTCACACAGGAGGCAATCTTGCTTCCCGTGGTCGTGGCGCACACCTTGTCCATACCATTCGGATCGGTGGTGTCTGTGGGATCATTTCCTCCATACGAGTAGAGATTCAGGTCATCCTTGTACCCCACCGGATCCGCTTGCATAAACCGTCCGAGTACGGAGGAATAATAGCGGGCGCGGTCGAAGTAGAGCCCCGTTTCAGCATCCAATCGCATGCCGACATATTTGTACGGGGTGCCTGTGGTGGGCGCTCCGTTGCCGTAGGCATCGTAGATGTAGGGACCCTCCGCGACAGCGCCCGACGAGCTTGCGGTCGCGATGACGCTGCCGTGGTGGTCGGTTAGATAGAACCTGCGCCCACCGCTGGAGACGGTGATCTGGGCGATGGGCTCGTTGATCGAGGAACCTGGGATGTAGCGCGTCACTGGCGTACCGCCGGCCGTCGCGTTGTATTCGGCGATCTCGTCGCTGCCGTCATCGACGAAGAAAGTCTCCGTCACGCCGGTTCCGAATTTATGATTCCTGCGGCCAAGTGGATCGTAAGCGTAGTTGGCGGCGACGCCGGTCTTGTTGGCGGTGATCAGGCGATTTTCAGGATCATAGGCGAAGGTCCAGGCCGCCCCGGCGATCGTGCCGGCGGTCATGTTCCCGTTGAGGTCGTAGCTGAAGGTCTGCGGAGACGATCCGCTGGGTGTCCAGGCCGGATACTGGTTGAGCTTGTTGGTGGGCGTGTAGCTGTCCGTCGCCGATGTGGTGGACGGTTGCCACACATAGCTGGACTGGCTCGAGGCTTCGCTCTGCAATTGATGTGCTGCGGTATATGTGAGCGTGAAGTTGGGTACGGTGCCCGAGGCCGCTGTCTCGTTCAGGGTTTTCAGATCGCCCGCATCGGAATAGAGCACATAATTCATAGACGCGCCGCCGAGATAGGCAACGCTTGTTCGCCTGGACATCGCATCATAGGTGTAGGTCGCGAGCGCGGTCGTGGCCCCATTCTCATGCGCTGCGGTCAGCCGGTTCAAGCTGTCGTAGACGTAGCCGACGTAATATCCATCCGGCCAGGTGAGTTGGGTGCGGTTGCCCATCTGATCGAGCACGTAGCCGGTGACCAGCGAGCCCGTGACGCCGGGAATTTGTGTCGATGTCGACGTCGGACGGCCGGCCGTATCGTAGCCATAGGTCAAGTCATTGTTCTTGGTGGTGCTGGTACCCAGATAGTCGGCGAGATCGTTGACCTGACTGTTCAGGTAGTAGACCCATTTGGTCGTTACTGTTTGTGGCACCTGGGGCGACAGCGCCGGCATCACTTTCGTCAGCATGCGGTTGAGATTGTCGTAGGTGAAAGTCTCGCTTTGCCCCGCCCGATTGGTGTGGATCAGGATGTTGCCGTTTGCGTCGTAACCTCCCACCAACGGAATGGTGTCGGTCGACCCGTCCGGGAACGTCGTAACATTCAGGCGGTTGAAGCCGTCATAGGTATAGTTGGTGGCGTATTGCGGCGTAGCGATGGCGCCGTTCGCGTCCATGGCGGAAAGCTTCTCGCCATCGTTGCCGTAGGTATAAGTGGCGTAACACTCCTGCAAGGTGCCGGAGACCGCACAACCCGTGCCCGTGCTCCAGGCACTGATTTCCTTCAATTTCTGACCTGCCGCGTCAAAGACGGCGCGCGTGCTGCGGCCGAGGGGATCGGTCTGCCGTATCAGGCGGTCGTCATTGTCGTAGTAGTGGCTCACCACGCCGCCATCGGCATCTGTGACGGTGTCGATCTTCGAGGTCGGCGTGTAAGTGGTCTTCCTGGCCGCCACCCATGTCACCACGCTGGAGCCCGAGTTCGGGCAGGTGGTGACGTTGTCGAAGCATTTGGCGACATCGTCCTCGATGTCGCGGCCAACGATGTCGTATTGCGTCTTGGACACAGAGTTGAGCGGCGCTGTGGCGTTGCCGTCGTGATGATCGTTCTCGGTATTGCGGCGGTCGAGGTCGTAAGACGAGATCATCACTGCCCCGCGCGGATCGGTCGTGCTGGTTACGTTGCCATAGGCGTCGTAACCGTGGAGCATCGTGATATCGAGACCTGTAGGATCGACCTCGGTCTCGATCAGGTTTTCGAGCGAGTCATAAGTGTTCTTGGTGACGATATTTTGCGCCGAAGTGAACGGCACGGACGCGGTCAGCACTTCGCCGGCCGCGTCATAAGTGAAACTATAGACGGGATGGACGCCCGCCGCGTCCGCCGCCCGGGTCGCGGTGTGCAGCAGCGACGTGCCGGAGCCTGAGTTGTAATAGGTGATGGCCGTCGACTGCAGCCGGGCGTCGGTGACGGAGGTCGGCTTGTTCCAGGTAGGATCGTAGACCGCGCTCGCTGTCAGCGTGGGGCAAGCGGGCGTGCAGGAGGCCGTCTTGGCGATCTTCTCGTAGAGGGTTGTGTTGTTGTTATCGTCGTAGCCGAACACCTCCTGGTCGCCCTCCGGATAGGTGTACTGCGTCACGCGCTCTCGGCTGTCGTAGATCGCATCCGTCTCGCGGCCGAGTTCGTCGACGTAGCGGCTGGGATGGCCATAGGTATCGAACGTGACGGTGTAAGCGCCGCCGAGCGGATCGTCGCGTTCGCCGCTGCCGGCGTCGGCGATGCGGAAGATGTAGGGGCCGCGCGTCGTGGGATGCAGCACGGAATAGGCATCGGCCACGCTCGCCACCTGGCCGAGCGCGTCGTAGGCATACTGGATATTGGCGTGGGTGGGGTTGTCGGCGGTGAACATCTGCGTCAGCTGCTGGAACGGCACCGGGCGCTGGGTGGCGCTGGTGGTCTGCGGCGCCAGATAGGCGAAGGTCGTGGTCGCGCCGGTGGGGTCGCTGAAGCCGCCGCTGACGACGTTGAGCGAACGCGCGCCGTCGGTCACCGCCGTGGGCGTCATGGTCAGCGTGCGCGCGGCGGTGCTGGAGCCGGCGAAATAATTGCTCACCCCGATCGGCAGGCTGGAGGACGGGAACGGACCATCCGGCACGTTCTCGGTATGGCTGTCATAGTCCGTGGTCGCGGCGTAGAGCGGCTTGACCACCACGCCTTGCGGGAACGTCCAGCTGTTCAGACGGAAGCCGGAGAGCCGTGAGCACAGCGGCAGCACGCCGTTGTCGTAATGGCTCACCCAGAAGCCGAAGCTCTCCACGTCGCCATGCGCGTTGGTGATGGCGTAGGACATCTGGTTGTAGTTCCAGCCGCGCGACACCGCATAGAGCGGGCCATAGCCGCTGGAGGGCGGACACATGGTCTGCGCGATCGCAGGCGCGCCTGTCGCCGCGAGCGTGGCATGGCCGGGACCGGGCTCGAACCAGCTGTTGTCCGGCAGCCGCAGGAACTGCCGCGAGGCGCTGCCCACCGACACGGTGATCACGTTCTGGGTGATCTGGTGCGTCCACCAGCTTTGCGTCAGCACCACCGCCGTGTCGCGCTGGGCCGTGGTGGGCCAGGTGGAATCGGTGGAGATGTAGATGTCCTGCTCGGCCACGAAGGCGGCCACCGTCGACGCGGCGGCGCGGATGTCACTCTCACCCATCGCCTCCATGCCGGAGCCGGAAAGGCTGAGGCTGTTGTACCAGTTGGGAATCCAGCCGGGATAAGGCTGGCCCTGGGGCAACTGGCCCCAGTTCGCGCCATCAGGCGGCGGACCGGGCTTCCAGGTGTAAGTGGCCGATAGCGAATAAGGGAAGCCGCCATTGCCCGTCTCGATCGAGGCCGGGCTCATCTCGCTCATCGTGCCCGTCTTCAGGTCCACGCCGAACATGTTCGAGCGGTCCACGAATTTGGATTTCAGGATGTCGCCCGCCTCGTTCGGATCGTAAGTCGAAACAGCATTGGGCTGGCCGCCGCCGCCACCGCCCTTGGTCGGCAGCAAATGACCGGTACCGGGATCCGTGCCCAGAAGGCCCACCACGTCGTGCGCGATCTCGGTCGGGTTGTGGTTGGCGTCGTATTTGGTGGCGATCAGCGCGCCGCCGCGCTGCTTGGTGTAGTTGGTGCCATAGGCCGCGTGGATGTCGTTGGAGACTTTCTTCATGTAGCCGCCGCGCTGGCCCGGGCCCAGGAAGGATTCCTGCGGCGCGGTGACGGTAAAGCCGGCGGCGCTGTAAAGCCCGATCTCCGAGGTCAACGCATTTTGAAATTCCGTGCCGTAGAACTGCGGATCACCATACCGGTCGTAAAGGTCGTTGGCCGGCGGGGTGGCCTGCTTTTCCCACAGCACCCAGCCGGTCGGCACGGTCGTCAACGGTGCGAAGGCGAAGAACTTGCGGGCCAATCCCGCGGCCCCGCCCGCCGATGCCGGATCCTCGCACGTCGTCAAGTTTGTCGGGACAGGACACGGCGGCGCGTTGGCCCATTCGAAGCGGGTGGCTGTCGAGGACGTGTCCATGACGTCCGCCATCTGCGCCATGACGGAACCCTCGATCGCCGACGACGTTGCCGCGATCGACTGCACCGCCGCGCGGCGCAGGACCGGATCGGAGGTACGGTTGGTGAAGCTGAAGCCGGCATCCACATCGAAGCGCGTATAGGTATCGGCGACGAAATAATCGGGCAACGCGGGATAGGTCTGCAATCCCGTGTCGTCCATCAGGTCGTCGGCGTAAACCGCGCCCAACACATGATGCAGCTGCACGATGCCGTTGGCGATGCCCGCATGGATACGCGCCGCGCGGGTGTATTGCGCAAGGAACGAGGCTTGCGCCTTCTCGCGCTGGAAATCGCCCACCGGCGTGGTGTAGTCCGAGACGCAATTGTCGCAAGGGTAGCTCTGGACGCGGAATGGCGCACCGTTATCCGACGCGCGCTCATTCGTCCATTTGGCCAGCAGCGCCGGGCCGACGCCGCCCCAGGCATGCACGATGGAAAACGGCGTCTGCAGCGTCACGTTCTTCTGGACGTAGCCCCTCATGTAGTCGCCATTCGTCGTCGCGGTTCCGTCCGCGGAGGCCGCGTAGGGATGCTGCGCCGTCAGATACAGGACGGCCGGAAAATGGGCCTCCGGCGTCATGTTGATGGTGCCGGTGGGACCCAATTGCTGATCGTCGAGCTTCAGATAGACCTTGAAGGTGGCGTAATCGGTGGGGGTGGTGATTTCGCTCTCGTTGAAATTCGTCGAGACCGTGAGCCGGCGGCCGTAGATTTCGTCCGCATAGAAGTTCTCGGAGAACATCGTGACGTTGGCTTCGGTATTCGGATTGTATTCCGTCAAGCTGGCGGCCAGCGTGGAGCGGAACTGGTCGGGGACTGCCGCGAGCGGCGCCGGGAAGTTCGGCGACTGATTGTAGGTCGGCGCCGTCAGGACCTGCCGGACGACAGAGGAGTAGTCCGGAAGTATCACACCGCCACCCGCGATGTCCTCGATCTGCGCGCCCTGGATGTTGTTGGTTTTGATGTAGGTCAGGTAATTCGCGGCATAGCCCGCGAGCTGACTGTA
>DASXFU010000023.1:0-411334 GCA_036489435.1 Rhizomicrobium sp.
AGACGGTCAAGCCGGAAGCACGCGGGCTTGTATCCGGTCTTCTGCAATCGGGTTACCCCACCGGCTATCTGCTCGCCTCCATCGTCTATCGCAATTTTTACGACCAATTGGGGCCGCTGGTCGGCATGTCGTCGTGGCGCGCGATGTTCCTGATCGGCGTCATTCCGGCGCTGCTTATTCTGTATATCCGCCGCCATGTGCCGGAATCGCCGGGCTGGTCGATGGAACGCGCGAAGACCGGCACGGTGTTCAATGTGCTTGCCAAGAATTGGAAGCTTGCGATCTATGCCATCGTGCTGATGACCGCCTTCAACTTCTTCAGCCACGGCACACAGGACATCTATCCAACCTTCCTGCAGGTGCAGCACCACTTCGACACGCACACGACCGGCAATATCGCAATCATCTACAACATCGGCGCGATCCTGGGTGGTTGGACATTTGGCATTTTGAGCCAGGGTTGGGGCCGCCGCCGGACCATCGTGATCGCGGCATTGCTGTCGATTCCCGTCGCGTATTTGTGGGCCTATTCCCAAACCGCCGTGATGCTGTCGGTTGGCGCGTTCCTGATGCAGTTCTTCGTGCAGGGTGCGTGGGGCGTGATACCGGCGCATCTGAACGAATTGTCGCCGCACGATGCGCGCGGCACGTTTCCCGGTACGGTCTATCAGTTGGGCAATTTCATCGCGTCGTATAACGCGGTCTTGCAGACGACCATCGCGGCGAAGAGCGGCGAGAATTATTCGCTGGCGCTGGCGGGCGTAGCCATCGCCGCGGCCGTTGCGATTGCCGTATTGACCCTGATGGGCCGCGAAGCGCGGGACGCAGATCTGAGCGCGTCTTAATTTTTGCCGCGCAATTTATCCGAAAACCGCTTCACACTTTTCGGATTGCGCTTCTAACCGCCACGGACCAGAACGTCCACGCGGTCAGGCGCGCCGCCGTCGACGATGCCGCCCAAGGCGCGCACGTCGATCTTCTCCGCCGGAACGCCGTCCTCGATCAGAAGCTGGCGGATGCCGAGCGCGCGTTTCAGCGAAAGCCTGCGCGCATCCGAACCCTTGTCGCCGGGCGCGCCGCCATAGGCGTCAAGCTGTACGCGGCTCGCGCCGGCACCGAGCAAGGTGGTCAGATCGGCGGCGACGGCGCGCATCTTGTCGATAGTGGGCGACGAAACATCGGCATCGCCGCGCGGAAACAGGATTTCGCTGCGCCGGGTCATGCCTTTTTCAACATCGCTCGAATGCGTCGACACGATCGCGGTCGCCGCGGGCGTGGCAGCCTCCAGCGATGCCGTCTTCTCAGCTTTGGCGGCGTCGGCTTTCTTTTGCTTGGGCGGCTGCGCTACCGGATGCTCGTCCTGCGGATCGAGCGTCAAAGGCAGCGCCGCATCGGCGCCGGTGCTGGTGTTGTCTGCCGCCGGTGCCGGTGCGGCCGCTTCCGCGTGATGCTTGTGTTTGACCGGCGCCGGAGTGGGCGGCGGTGTGGACGTGTCGGTCAGCGAATCCAGCGGCGGCGGATAGGATGAGTTGTTTGTCGGCGCGGCGGGGGGCGGTGTTGTCTCGGTCGGCGCGGCCGTCGCCACATCGCTTGCGGCAGGCTTCGGCTTCGCCGCGACGTGACGGTGATGCACGACGGCCTTGGGCATATGCAGGCGGATGACCTGCGACGTGCCGTTGCGCGCATAAGGCGAGGTGTATCCATCGCCGGCGCCGTTGATCGCGGCCGGATTCACGGTGATGCCTTGCCCCGGATACATCTGGGCTTGCGCTGCCGCGGGAACGAGGAATGTGCCGGCCAGAAGGCCGAGAAAAATCGTGCGTTTCATGGTGCGGGCAGGATAGTCGGCAAGGTCTTTCGCCTCAACACTCATGGGCGGCCCGCATCTTTCAGGAGTTTCAGGAATTGGGGATGCAACGCTTCGTTGCTGGCAAGAATATGGCCGGTCTCCAGCATCTTCGCGCCGCCGTCCATGTCGGTAACGACGCCGCCGGCCTCGCGCACCATCAGGATTCCTGCGGCCACGTCCCACGCCCTGAGGCCGCGCTCCCAATAGGCGTCAAAGCGCCCGGCCGCCACAAAGGCCAGATCGAGCGCCGCCGAGCCGAAACGCCGCACGCCGGCGGTGGCTGACATGACCGTACCCAGTTCGGCGTGGAATTGTCCGTGACGGGCAACGTCGTGACCGACATTGGGCGTACCGGTGGCGATGACCGTGTCCTTCACCAGCTTGCGCGCGGCGACGCGCAGCCGCTTGTCGTTCAGATAAGCGCCGCTGCCTTTTTCGGCAGTGAACATGTCGTCAGTGATGGGATTGTAAATCACGCCGGAAGTAAGTTGCCCGTCACGCTCCAGCCCGATGGAGATGGCGAAATGCGGAATGCCGTGCAGGAAGTTCGTCGTGCCGTCGAGCGGATCGATGATGAAGCGGTGCGATTTGTCCGGTCCGTCCACCAGGCCCACTTCCTCGCTGAGGATGGGATAGCCCGAACGCGCCTTCTGCAACTCGCCGATCAGGATGCTTTCGGTGCGCTGGTCCGCCACGCTCACGAAATCGCCGGGGCCCTTCACGGAAATCTGCAGGTTCTCGACCTCGCCGAAATCGCGGATCAAGCGGCGCCCAGCTTTGCGCGCGGCGGACGTCATCACATTCAACGCGGCTGACAAATAGGGCATGAGCTACTCAGCCCTGCGCACGTAAGAACCGTCTTCCGTCGAGATGATGACTTTGGTTCCCGCGTTGATGAAAGGCGGCACCTGGATCTTCATGCCGTTCTCAAGCGTGGCGCTCTTGTAGGACGGGGCCGCCGTGCCGCCGCGCATCACCGGATCGGCTTCGGTCACTTCGAGGGTCACATGCTGAGGCAGCGCAATGCCGATGGCTTTGCCTTCGTACATCTGCACCAGGGTCTTCATCCCATCCTGCAGGAACTGCGCCTGCTCGCCCACGAAATCCTTGGCCAGTTCGATCTGGTCGTAGGTCACCATGTCCATGAAGGTCAGCATGTCGCCGCTCTCATAGAGGTACTGGAAATCCTTCTTCTCCAGATAGATTTCCTCGACCGTCTCATCGGAGCGGAAGCGCTGGTTCAGCTTGGTGCCCTGGGTGACGTTCTTGAGCTCGACCTGGTTGTAGGCGCCGCCCTTGCCGGGCTTCACTTTCACCGTCTTCACCGCCATCCACAGCCCGCCGTCGAATTCGATCATGGTGCCGGGGCGGATTTCGTTGCC
The DNA here is from genome assembly GCA_036489435.1 of Rhizomicrobium sp. Lineage (GTDB taxonomy): Bacteria > Pseudomonadota > Alphaproteobacteria > Micropepsales > Micropepsaceae > Rhizomicrobium. Next base: position 3,232 of record DASXFU010000023.1, read on the forward strand.
GTTGATCTTGGCCATGGGACGGGCGGCCCTCCTTGGGGCGGGGTGATGTGTTCGGTCGGGTTCAAAGAGCGCGCGGGTTCTAGCAACCCGGGCGGGCTTTGTCACGGCTGGCGGATTTCCCAGATTTCCGAGGCCAACCCGGCAGAATCGATGAAGCCCATGCGCCATCCCAGCGGGAATTCGCCGATGGGTGTGAGACGCAGGTCCGGGGCGCGGCGGGTGAGGGCCTCGCGGTGGCCGCGCAGGGTCCAGGAGCGGAAGATGAGCACCGCGCCGGTCTCGGCGGGATAGAGCGGCGCGCGGACGCGCGGGTCGGGCTCCCAGATCTCCTTGTCCTCGATGGTGAAGGCGGGCGCGCCGTCGCGATGGATCATGGGCAGAAGCGGCGGGTAATGGCGTTCGGTTTGGGCGACGAAGCCCAACGTTCCAGCGTAGAGCCGCTTGGCCGCCGGAACGGAGGAGATAGGGATCTTGATTCCAAAGCTACGGATGCGCGGCGCGGTGATCTCTTCGCGCGGTTCGATCAGCGTGTGGATGTTGCCAAGCGGATCGCGAAAGCGCTGGCAGAGTCCCTCGCGCGTGAGGATCGGCTCGGGCGTCAGCGGATCGATATCGTCCAGCGCGACACTCGCAATATCACGCACCGCGAAGCTGGCGAAGGCGCGTGCTTGATCCGCGGCCGGACGCGGTGCCGGCGGAACAGTCTCCAGATAGAGCACGTGGCCGTTCTGATCGCGCAGGGCCGTCAGGCCGTTGGCGAGTTGCTCCGGCATAAGACCAAAGCGTTCTGCATAGAAATGCTCTGCCGCTGCTGTGTTTGCCGCGCGCAGAAGCAATCCGTGAAACCGCAACTCGTCCAAGTGATGCTCGGTCAGGCGACGAGATCGGCGGGGCGGGACCGTGACTGCGCGATGGCCGAGGCGAGCTTGCGCATTGCCGTGTCGATCACCCGTTCCGGTACCGTGCCGAAGCCGAGCACCAGTCCCGGCGTGTGGCCGCCGTTGCGGTAGAAGCGCGACAGCGGCGCCACGGCCAGGCCCTGCTCGTTGGCGCAACGCACCGCAGCCGCCTCGTCCAGCCCATGCGGGAAGAGCAGCGGCAGGTGCAAGCCGCCCGCCGGCTCCAGGATGGTGGCTTCGGGGATGTGGAGACGCGCTGCCTCCACCATCGCCTTCAGCCGCTGGGCATAGACGGAACGAACGTTACGGATGTGCATCGCGTAATGGTTCTCTTCGATGAAAGTGGCGAGCGCGGAGAGGATGAAGGCATCCGGTCCATAGGCGATGCGCTCCGCCATATCGGTAAAGGCGCCGACGAGATGCGGCGGCACCACGAGGTAAGCCGCGCGGATATGCGAGCCGAGCGTCTCGCTGAGGCCGCCGAAATAAATGACACGGCCTTCGCCGTCCTGTCCCTGGATGGCGCGCAAGCGGCTGCCGCTATAAGCGAGTTCGCCGCCGATATCGGCCTCGAACACAGCGCTGCGGGCGCGGCTCGCCAGTTCCAGCACGGCGCGGCGGCGCTGTTCCGGCATCTGGCGGCCGAAAGGGAAACCGATGGAGGGCGAGACGAAGATGATGCGGGGCGGCGGCCCTGCCGCGCGCGAGGGATCGGCGCCGGCGCTATCGCTCGGCATGGTTTCCACGATGGCGCCGGCCGCGGCGAAGGCATGGCGCACGGCATCGGGCGCCGGGTCCTCGATCAAGACGCTGTGGCCCGGATCGAGCAGCACGCGGGCGGTGAGATCGAGCGCGCTTTCGAGGCCCGTGAGCGGGATGATCTGTCCCGGCTCGCAATTCACCCCACGCATGTGGCGCAGGTAAGCGGCCAGCGCTGTCTGGAAACGCTTATAGCCATGGCGCATGTCGCCGCCGGTGGGGCGGCAGAACTCTTCCGCCAGCAACCGGCTCAGCGGGTTGCGCGGATAGAGCGAGGGATCGGGCGCGTTGAGAGCGAAAGACTTCACCGCCTGGGTCGGCGCGAAGGGCAGCTCCAGGATGCGCCGCGCGTGATAGCCGATCTCGATGGGCTGGACGGGCTGGGCCTCGAGCGTGCCCCGCTCTTGCCGGAAGGCTGGTGCACCGACGGGCTCGTCCGTCACGCGCGTGCCGCGGCGTGTGTTGGAAACGAGATAGCCTTCGGCGGAAAGTCGCGAATAGGCGCTCACAATCGTGTTACGGCCGACGCCCAGTGCATGCGCGAGCTCGCGGCTGGTGGGAAGCGGCGTGCCCGGCGGCAGATCGCCAGCGCCGATGGCGACGCGCACCGCGGTGCAGATCTGCTCATAGATCGGCACGGGTGAATCCGCGTTAATGGTGATATTGGCGATCGCCAGTGGGAAATTCGCGACTGCCCGTTCCGCCGAAGCTTCCGTTTCGATCCGCTCGTTCACTTCCATGACATCGTCCCCGTTTGGTATCGGCACCAATGCGACGATGAGGGACGCAGCGATGCGATTGGACCAGAGCCACTTCGCAATCTGCATCGGTACCAATCGCGATTGCGCAGGTCACATGCGCGCGCTTTGCATGCGTCGCGCGTCCGTGATCAACGAAGTTGTGATCGCATGCCGCCGTTGCAAAACTTTTTGTGAAGCCGCGCTGTGCGCCGCTCGCGGTACCTTTATCGGGCATTCTCGTAGACGGGGCCGGGACGATGCGCGAGCGCGCGATCTCCCAAGACGAGGAGGCGGGCGCGGGCGCGCGCATCGTCAATTTCGTCCGTTTGGCTGAGGCAGCCAACGGCCAGCCTCTGCATGAGCGGCTCTATCAGCGCATTCGCACCCTCATCGTTTCCGGCACGATTGCGCGTGGTGCGAAGCTCGCGCCGTCGCGCGTGCTGGCCGAGGCGTTGGGCATCTCGCGCAACTCCGTGCTCAACGCGCTGGACCGGCTGATCGCGGATGGCTGGCTGGAAGCGCGGCGTGGTTCCGGCGTCTATGTCGCCTATGACGGTGCGCGCATCAGCGACGCGGCGCTGAGGCCGCCCGTACGCCGGCCGCAGGCGATCCCGCTGGAAGCGGGGCTGCCGCCGCTCGATCTCTTCCCCATCGAGACATGGAACCGGCTGCAATCACGCCGCTGGCGGCACATGTCGCAGGCGGGACTACAGGAAGGCGAGAGCGCGGGCTGGCCGGCGTTGCGCGAAGCCATCGCAGCACACCTCGCCGCCGCGCGCGGCTTCGATTGCTCGCCGGACCAGATCGTGGTGACGACGAGCATCCCCGCGGGCATCGATCTCGCCACGCGCGCGCTGGGTCTCGCGGGCGCGCATGCCTGGGTCGAGGATCCGAGCTTCAACGGCTCCAAGCAATCGCTGCACAATTGCGGCGTGCAGCTCGTGCCGGTGCCGGTGGATGCGGAAGGGATCGACATCGCGGTGGGCGAGCGGATGGGCGGCGACGCGCGCGTGGCGCTGGTCTCGCCTGTCGCGCAGTATCCGACGGGTGTGCCGATGTCGAAGCGGCGCCGGGAGCGGTTGCTCGCCTGGGCGCGCGCGGGCAATGCCTGGATCTTTGAGGACGATTACGGATGGAACGAGGCGGGCTGTTCGGCCGCGCGCCCGTTGGCGGCGGATGGGCACGCCAATGTCGTCTATTTCAACTCGTTCAATCACACGCTGTTTCCGGCGCTGCGCATCGCCTTCGTGGTGCTGCCGCCGGGATTGATCGGCCGCTTCCTCGCTGTGCGAGAGGGGCTCGACGGGCATTCCAACGTGCCCAACCAGATGGTGCTGGCCGATTTCATAGACGGCGGCCATTTGGACGATCATCTGCGCCGCAGCCGCGAATGCCTGGCCGAGCGCCGCGCCGTGCTCGTGCAGGCCATCGCGCGGCATCTGTCGCCGAAACTGATGGCGGTGTCGTCGCGCGGCGTGGGTGAGGTGATCTGCGATCTGCTGGGCCATGAGGAAGAGACTATCGTCGCGCGCGCCGCCGAAGCGGGAATCTCGCTCACAGGCATGAGCAGGTTGCGGCTGATCGCGGGGCCGCCGCAGCTCCTCCTGGGCGCGAGTTTCCCGCCGGATGCGATGCGCCGCGCCGTAGAAGGCCTTGCGGCGCTTCTGGGCTAGAGCCTGCCTGCCCAGCATGGCATGGTGGCACCATGCCGCCGCCCGATCCCGATTATTCCCTTCCGCTATGGGTGCCGTTCCTTGTGGCGGCGCCATTCATCGGCAGTTTTCTCGGCGTGCTGGCCGCGCGCCTGCCGGAAGGCCGCCCCGTCTTGCTGGCGCGCTCGGAATGCGACGCCTGCCACGCCACATTGGGTGTGCCCGATCTCATCCCGCTGGCGAGCTGGCTCGCTTTGCGCGGCAAATGCCGGCATTGCTGCGCGCCGATCGGGTTTTATCCGCTGCTGATGGAACTGGCCGCGATGGCCGTCGTCGTCTGGGCCGCCTTCGCCACGCAAGGCTGGGTGTTCGCCGCGACTGCTGTGCTCGGCTGGATATTGCTGGCGCTCGCCGTCGCGGACTGGCGCTTCTTCATCCTGCCGGATGCGTTGAACGCCGTGCTGGCGCTGACTGGATTGGGCGCGGCTTATGTCTTCGCGCGCGAAGCGATGCTCGACCATGTGATCGCGCTCGTCGCTGGCTTCGCGGTCTTCGCGGCCCTCGCGTTCCTTTATCGCCGTTTTCGCGGGTTCGACGGATTGGGGTTGGGTGATGCCAAATTGCTCGGCGCGCTGGGCGCCTGGGTGTCTTGGGAGGGGTTGCCCAGCGTCGTTCTCTATGCCGCCGTGCTGGGCTTGGCGGTGGCGCTGCTGGGCGCGCTGCGCGGCCATGCACTCTCCGCCACCACACGGATTCCCTTCGGCACGTTCCTCTCGCTGGGCGGTTGGCTGGTCTGGCTCTATGGCCCGCTGCTGATCGGCTAGCGCCAGGCCAGCACGATGTAGGGTGCCTTCGGATCGGCGGTGGTTTCGACCACGGCGTGGCGCCGAAAGACTTTATCGTGCAGCACCAGCGCCGCGTCGACGGCGAAGGCGCGGCCGGAGAAGCTGGTGCTGGCGCCGGCGATCCCCGGCGCCACCGTGTTGCGCTCGGAGCCGGTTCCCGCCTCGCGCTGTGCGATGATCGTGTCGGCCTGTTTCGGATCGTCGAGATAGAGGCCTAGCAGCACTTCGTGCGGCGCCAGGTTGGAATCGAAGCTCGGGCGGTGCGAATAGACCGTCAGCGCCGGGCGAATGCGCGCGAACAGCGTGGGCGTCATGCCCATCACCAGCTTTAGTTCCTCCACGGTCTGGAAGGACGCGTGCCGTTGACGATAGGGGAGGCCGGCCTGCGCGTAGTCCGCGTCCGTCGCGCCATGCAGGCGATGCAGATCGGCGGTGCTGCGCCAGTCCAAAATCTTGTCGGCCTCGTCGCTTGCCGCTTCGGCGTTGAGGCCGCCCGCGCCCTGCAGCAATTCGCGCAAGGCGCTCACGTCGACGGCGTTGATGTCCATGCAGCCCAGCTGGTCTTGCACCGACACGCTGATATGCGCGCCGTCAAACGCGAAATCGCGCGCCACGCCATCGATCCGCCAGCGCTGCGTGAGGTCAGGGTCTTCGATTCCCGCCACCGCGCGCGCCACCGCGCCGTCGAGCAGCGTCTCCGCGCGCGTGATGTCTTGCGAACGGTGCTCGGTGTGGGCGGAAATGACGGTCAATTGTTCGGACGATGCCGCCAGCATGGAGAGGATCGCCACCACCCAAAGAACGGAGACGAGCGCCCAGCCGCGCTGCGTCTCAACCATTCTGTCCAGAAAAAAGCGCCCGTGGGCCATCAGCGACGCCGGTATCCTTGCCGCGAGAGCCTAGCCGATCTCAACTCATAATCCCAAGGCTGGCGCACTGCCCCGTGACGATACCGTTGTTGTTGTAGTTATATTTCCAAGCGCACTGGACAACCACGCCGGTGTAAACGTTGGTCACGAAGAATGTGGAATATCCGACATTCACATCCGTTGGCGCACTGATGGTCAAACTGGGCCATGTACTGCTCGGCGTTATGGTTCCCAGAAGTTGGCATTTGCCTGCCGGCGCCACGAACGGTGACATATTGGAGCTTGTGTAATTTCCGATACAAACCGTAATGGCGCCGTTTGTCTGATCGGCGATCAATTCACCTTCCAGAAATTGCGTGGTGATATATCTAGGCGCTGTTTGGGCCGCCGCCGCAGTACTGATTAGTGCGCATACAGCCACTGACGACAGCGCGCCTGCATGTTTCGCGATTCCAAAAAGAGACTTCATGGCCTGACCTCTTGAGAAAGAGTTGGCCCGCAGCACCCGCATAGGATGTATTATAATCGCTCGGAACGCGGCAGTCGAGTGCCGTTAGGCGCCTTGTTTAGTGATCTTCCGGTCCGCCAAGGAGCGCCTCGACCGAGGGCAATTTTCGCCGAAGTTCGTCGGTAATCGCCCGCGCCTTTTGGATGTTGTCGATCACATGCGGCGTGATCAGCACGATCAGCTCCGTGCGGTCGTGATCATCCGTCTTTGTGGTGAACAAATTGCCGAGCAGCGGGATGTCCTGCAGGAAGGGCAGGCCCGATTTGCCGTAGCTCTTTTCGTCGGTGATGAGTCCGCCCAGCGCCACCGTCTCGCCGTCCTGCACGGCGATGGAAGAGTCTATCTTGCGCTGTTCGATGGCGGGCGAGGAGATGTCGCCCGAGGAGATCGAAGGGTCCACCGCGCTCACTTCTTGCGAGATGTCCATCATCACCAACCCGCCGCGATTGACGCGGGGTGTGACCTTCAGGATCACGCCGGTATCTTCGTACTGGATCGAGTTGATGATCGGCGCGTCGTTGGTGACGGTGGCGATCGATTGCGCGGTTTCGATCGGCACCTGATCGCCCACCTGCAAGGTCGCGGTGAGGTTGTTCAAAACCATGATCTTGGGTGAGGAGATCACCTCCACATGCGTCACGTTCTCCAGCGCGTTCAGCACCACCTGGATGTTGCTGTTGTTGGAGAACATGTAGGAGAAGCCCGGAAACGCCTGCGACAGCGGATAGCCGGTGGAACCGCCTGACAGCGTCAGGCTGTTCTGGCCGTTGGGCTGGTAGAAATATTGCAGCCCGAATTTCAGATCCTTGGTCAGCGTCACTTCCGCGACCACGGCTTCCAGGAACACCTGCACCGGCTGGGTGTCGAGCTGGTGCAGCGCGTCCTCGATCGTCTTGAATTCGCGCGGCGTGCAATAGAAGACGAGCGCGTTGTTCACCTCGTCGGCGGTGATGTTCACCGGCGGTGCGTTGCGTTCGCCCTGCATGGTGCCGGAGGCCGCAAACTCGCCCTGCGGTCCCGATTGTATGCCGCCGCCGCCACTCCCGCCGCCACCGCCCAACGACGATGTCGAGGTGGTGGAGGAGGTTTGCGCCGTCTGGCCGCCCAGCGTGCTGGTCGAAGTCGTGCTGCTCAGGCTTTGCGGCATGGTCGGCGTGGTGCGCACCAAGCCCGGACTGGATTGGTTAGAACTGTTGTTTCCGCCGAATAGCGCCTTGGAGAGCGTCGAGGCCACGTCGGACGCGCGGCCGTTCTGCACGTGATAGACATAGATCTTGCGGTCACTGCCCTGTCCCGGCTTGTCGAGGCGGTCGACCCAGGCTTGCAGCTTCACCAGATATTTCTTCTGCGGCGAGATCGCGAGCACCGCGTTCAGCCGGTCGATGGGCACGAGCTTCACGACGCCGGCAAGCGGACTGTCCTGGCTTCCCAGCACCTGGTCGAGCTCGCGGGCCAATTCGCTGCCGTCCATATATTGCGGCGTGTAGAGCGCGAAGGACATGCCGGCCAGCCAGTCGGCATCGAACAGCGCGATGTCTTCGCGCAGGGTTTTGCGCTGCTCGGCCGTGCCGTCGATGATGAGGATGTTGCGCGCGGCGTCGGCATGCACGATGCCTTGCGCCGGCGCCAGCGGCTCCAGCAGCTTGGCCATCTGCGCCGCGCCGACATAATGCAGCGGTACGACCTCGCTGCCATATTCCATCGAGACGCCGCCGCCCGGGCCCTTGATCGCGCCGGTTTCCTTCTGCGCATCGGCCAAGGGCACCACGGCATAGACGCCGTCGGTGTTGATCAGCGCCATGGCGTTGAGGCGCAGCGCGCGATCCAGGGTCGGGATCACCTGCTCGCGGGTGAGCGGCTGGCTCGTCTGGATCGTCACCGTGCCGGTGACGCTGGCGGCGATCTGGTAGTTGAGGTGCAGGTAATCGCCCAGAACGGATTTCGCCACGTCGCGGACATCGGCGTTGACGAAGTTGAGCGTGATGTCGCCCTTGGTGTCCACGTCCACGCGATGGTGTCCGCTGCTGGTCAACTGCCCGCTGCCGGGAAATATCTGCGTATTGGGCACAGCGGTTTGCGCGCCCGCCGCGGCGGCCGCCAAAAGGCTCAGCGCCAGCGCGCCGAACCGCAAGAACCCGCGGGCAATCATCTACTCCCCAGCCTTATTCTCGTTCGAGATCATGCCTTTATACAGAAGAACGGGGTTTCGCGACCTAATTTTATTGCAAAGTCCCCGGCGGCTGGCCCGGCGGCGGCGCGGCACCGGGCGATCCGGGGGCAAGCGGCGCGCCGGTCTTCGCGTCCATATGGACATCCTGGGTGAAAGTTCCGGATTTGAGGGTGACATGGTCCGGCCCGATGGCGGAGACGGACCAGGTGCCCACCGCGTCGCCGACCCGCAGCGGCTGGGAGAGGACGGCGCCCGCGGTCTTCACCTCCGCCACGCTGTTCTGTCCGTCCATCAGCACGCCGACGAGGGTGATGTCGGCGGGCGGCGGCGGGCCATTGATGGCGGCCGCGCCTGTCGTGGCGGGCGCGGTGAGCGATTTGCGCGAGGGCAGGAAGAGGGTGCGGTCGTTGACCGCGTCGAAAGCGCTGGCTGGCGGCGGTACGAAAGGCTGTGCTTCGGCGATGGCCACGGCGCGAGGCTTGAGATGCACGTCCGGCAACGGGAAGTCGGCCGGCGCTGCGGACAGTTCGTACACGAACAATCCCGCCATCAGCAGGCAGACCGCGAACAGACCGAACTGGAGCGGACGCTGGCTCACTTGCCGCCGCTCCAGCGATAGGCGTGCACTGTCCAGCGCACCTCCAGCATGGGATTGGTGGTTTGCGGATCGCCGGATTGCCAATCCTGCAGCGCCTGGATGTCGGTCTCGTCGAGGAAGAGATAGGGCGTATGCGTCTCGATGGCGTAAGCGAGATCACGCAGCCGCGCCATGGGGAGCGTGATGTCGTATTGGATGGCGATGAGCTGGAAGCCGTTGACGGTGGAGACCGGTACGACTTGCGCCGTGCGCACCTCGCCCTGGTTGGCCACCACCATCGCCTTCACTTCGTCCTGCACCTGCGCCTGCGCCAGTGCCGGGCTGTCGCTGACGATGAGGCCGGGCGTCGCGGCCGCACGGGTACGCGCGGCGGTGAGCTGCTGCTCGAGCTCGGGGCGCATCGCCACCGTCGCGCGATAGACGGCGAGCTGATGCACTGCGTCTTCCGTCGCTTCGCTCTGCCCGCCGAAGATCAGCACGCCGAGCGCTGCGATGATGAGCAGTACGACGAGGCCCGCGAGGCTGGCGGCGATGAGAGCGGCTTTGCGGCCGCGCCAGTTCCGCGGAACGGTCATGGCTTGCCCGCCTTGACGTCGAAGACGAGGTCGAACTGCTCCACATTGCCGGCCGGGTTGCGCACCGTGGGCGCGCCAAACTGGGCGTTGGCGAACTGGCCGGATTTGTCGATGGCGCCGATCAGGTCGGCCGCGCCATGCGAATAGCCGCGGATATGCACCCGCGCGCCGCTGACCTCGATCTCGTTGAGCCAGGTGCCGTCCGGCACGATGCGCGCCAGCCCGGCCAATATGCCCACCGTCAACGGCGCCTGCTTCTGGTGCGCGAAGAAGGTGATGCGCGAATTGGTGGCCGCGATCTCCTGCTGGATATGGCTGACCGCCATGGCGCGCGTTTCCTCCAGCGCGACCTGATCGGAGAGCATGTCCGCCGCCGCCGCGTTGCGGCCGTACCAGGCGAGCAGCGCCGCCAGCGCCAGCACAAGCGCGAGGCCGCCCAGGAAAGCGAGATTCCATTTGCGCCAGAGGAGGCGATAATAGGCAGGCTTGTCCGCCGGGAATTGCCGCGAGTCCGCGGGCCGCGCATCGCCTGCGAACAGAACTTCCGCCACCGTCAGTCCCGCGGCATGGCAAAGCCGCAAGCCCTCATCGACCACGGCGCGGCGCACGATGCGCAAGGCAAGCTCGACGCGGTTCGTCGCCACATCGCGGTCGACCACGTCGAAATCGAAATAGAGCTGGCCGGGGTCGACGGGCGACAGCCGCTCCAGCTCGAAATGCAGCGCCTGGCGCAAGGTGGCAGCATTGGCGCGCGGCAGCCAGACGGTAGCGCGCAGTGTTTCGCCTTGCGGCACGCTCAGCGCCACGTCGCGCGAGGCATCGGCGCGTGAAACGGCGAGCGACAGGCCTTGTGCGTCGGGCAGCCGCGCCACTTCCGCGCCACCGCGTGAGACGATGACGCCGCCGGGCGCGAACTCCACACGGGTGATGTCCGGATCGCTGAGCCAGAAGGCGTGCTCGCGCGCGAAGCCGCCGAGCTCCTTGCGCCAGTCGCGCAGGATGTCGCGGAAGTCTTCGCCGGGGATGTCGCTTGCCGCCATCAGCGTCCCTTGCAGAATTTGGTGAGCGGATCGTAATCGCAATCCACGTCGCCCGCGATGCGCGGCGCCACCACCAGGTCGGTCCAGGACGGCCCCCTGCGCGACAGGCTCGCATGGACGCGCACCAGCTCCGGCAGGCGCTCGGTATTGCGCCAGGCGGGATACCAGCGCGGGGGTTCGTTTTTCCGCGCCGCGCCGAAATAGGCGAGCGAGAAATCGGCGACGTCGGTGAGCAACCGGCGCTGTCTGGTCTGCCGCGCCGGATCGCGCGCCAGTTCCGGCGTCTCGCTGAGGACGAGGTTGTTACCCTGCCGCGCCAGCAGCATCACGGACAACCCGCCGTTCTGGCTGTCCTCGGTAAGGAAGGTCACCTGCTGTGGCCGGCCGTCGAAGAAGATGTGCGGATTGTGAAGGTCGGCGTTCTGCAGTTCGGGATAAGCGCCGGTCAGCGCATGCGCAATGAAGTCCTGCGCGCGCCGGATCTCGTTTCCGCCGGCGCTCGCGCTTTCCGAGCGGTCCCAGGCGCGCGTGCCGAAGCGGAAGCCGCCGAACAGAACCAGCGACAGCAGCGCGAGCAAGGTCATCGCGATCAGCAATTCCATCAAGGTGAAGCCCGCATCCTTCATGGCAGCCCTTGCGGCGCAACCGCACGCAGCGAGCTTAAGGTCAGCGAGCGCGTGCCACCGCTGCCGGCCCAGCTCACCTGCGCGGTGACGACAGCGAGCGTGACGCCGGAAGCAGGCGGCGCGCCGTAAGGCTGCAGATTCACTTGCCAGCTGTAGCGATTTCCCATGCGCCCGCTCTGCGCGCCCCATTGCGGATCGCTGACGCCCGCTTCCTGCTCGATCAGCGAGCGGGCGAGAGTGCGCGCGGCCATCTCGTCCTCGCTCTGGCGCGCGCGGTCGAGGCTTGTTGAGAACACGCCCAACAGCGCAGCCAGCGACACGCCCAGTATCGCCAAGGACACCAGGATTTCGATCAGCGTGAAGCCGTCCTCACTGCCAGTTCGCGACAGCCGGTTTGGCGTCACCGGACCCCTCCTTGCCTTTGGGGCCATAGCTGTAGATGTCGAACTCACCATGCTCGCCGGGCGAACGGTACTGGAAAGGATGGCCCCAGGGATCATTGAGGTTCGTCACCTTCATATAGGGCCCGTTCCAGTTCTCCGCCGTCGCCGGCGCCTTGACGAGCGCCTGCAAACCTTCATCGGTCGTCGGATACCGCCCGACATCCAGCTTGAAGAGGTCGAGCGCGGCCGTGTAGCTCTGCACCTCGGTCTTCGCCGTGCCGAATTTCGCGCTGTCCAGATAGCGCAGCACCATCACCGTGCCGATGGAGGTGAGCAGGCCAAGGATGGCGATCACCACCAGCAATTCCATCAGCGTATAGCCGTGCTCGCCGCGGCGCTTTGAAGAAGAAGGGGATTCACACAGAGCCACAGAGCCACAGAGTTCTTTCTCGGCGCCGGGTTGTGTGCGTAGCCTTGCAAGGGATGGCCGGCGCGCAAAGCGCGCCAGGAAATTGGAAGGACGCACGGTCTCGCCCCGAGACACGCTTCCTCTGTGGCTCTGTGCCTCTGTGTGAAAATCTTTTCTTGCACTTTTCATAGGTTTTCTCACTGAAGGGCCAGGTCGTTGACGCCCAGGATCGCGACCAGCATGGAGGCGATCAGGCCGGCGACGACCATGCCGAGCACTATGGTAAGGCATGGCACGAGCAGGGCAAGCAAGCGGTCGATGCGCTGCTTGATCGCCTCCTCGTCGAGATCGGCCTGGCGCAGCAGCATCTCGTCGAGCTTGCCTGTCTCCTCGCCGATCTGGACAAGGTCCAGCGTCAAGGGGGGGAACACCTTGGTTTCGGCCAAGTGCTGGGCGAGGCCGCGGCCCTCGCGCAGCTTCTTGGCGGTCTCGCCCACTGCGCCCGCGATGACGGAACTGCGCAGCACCTCGCGCGCATGCGCCAGCGCCACGGTCAGCGACACGCCATTGCCGAGCAGCGTGCCCAGCGCGCGGCTGAAGCGCTCGATGTCGATGGAGGCCATCAGCGAGCCGAAGATGGGAAGCTTGAGCAGCATTCCGTCCCAGCGCTTGCGGAACTCGGGCTTCTTGAGCGATTGGCGCAGCCAGAAGTACAGCCCGGCGCCTGCGATCAGTGGCAGCCACCAGAAATCGCGCACGGCGTCGCCTATATCCATGACGATGCGGGTGGCGAGCGGCAGTTGCTTGCCGGCCTGCGCGAAAAGCGGCTCGAATTCCGGCAGCACAAAAACGAGGATGACGACGACGGAAAGGCCCGCCGTGATCATCAGGATGGTGGGATAGATCAGCGCCGAGGTTACCGTCTCGCGGATCGCGGCGGTGCGGCCGAGGTAGTCGGCAAGGCTGCGCAGGGTGGTGTCCAGCGATCCGCCGAGTTCGCCCGCGCGCACCATGCTCACATAGAATTTCGGGAAGACGGGTTCGGCGCCCATGGCGTCGGCGAGGCTTGCGCCATCGCGCACGCGGGCGCGAATGTTGGAGATGGGTTCCTTCAGCGCGCCGATATTGGAGAGCTTGGAGAGGATGCCGAGCGCGCGGTCCAGCTCCAGCCCCGCGCCGATCAGCGCGGCCAGCTCCTGCGTCACCGTGCTCAGCACGCGCTGCGAGACGCGCTTTCCGAGCCGCATGTCCTTCAGCCGCGCGAAGAGGCTTTCGTCCTCACCGGCGAGAACAGCAGAGATGGGGTAATGCCCCTGTCCGCGCAATTGCTGGATGACGGCGGCCTGCGTCGGCGCGTCGAGCGTGCCGGTCACCACGCTTCCGGCTGTCGTCATGGCCTTGTAGCGGAAATTGGGCATGGCTAGATCGCCCGCGTCACGCGGATCACTTCCTCGATGGTCGTGATGCCGTTTAGCGCTTTCTTCAGCCCGTCCGTATGCATGGTCTGCATGCCGCCCGCGAGCGCGAGGTTTTGGATGCCGCCTGCGTCGGGGCTTTTCAATATGGCCTGTCGGATCGCGTCCGACATCGGCAGCACTTCCGCGATGGAGGCGCGGCCGCGATAGCCGCTGTGGTTGCACTGCTCGCAGCCCACCGCGCGATAGAGCGTGACGGTGCCTTTGGCGAGCCTGTCGAGGCCCATCTTGGCGATCAACTCCGGCACCGGCGCGAAGGCTTCGCGGCAGTTGGAGCAGAGCGTGCGCACCAGCCGCTGTGCCGCCACGCCGTTCACGGTGGAGGTGAGCAGGTAATCCTCCACTCCCATGTCGAGCAGGCGGGTGATGGCGCTGGCGGCGTCGTTGGTGTGGAGCGTCGAGAGGATGACGTGGCCGGTAAGGGCGGCCTGCACCGCGATCTGCGCGGTTTCGAGATCGCGGATTTCACCGATCATCATCACGTCGGGATCCTGGCGCAGGAACGAGCGCAAGGCAGTCGCGAAGGTCAGGCCGATCTGCGGCTTCACCTGCACCTGATTGATGCCGGAGAGATGATATTCGATCGGGTCCTCGATGGTGAGGATCTTGCGATCCACCGTGTTGAGCTCGAGTAGCGCGGTATACAGCGTCGTCGTCTTGCCCGAGCCGGTGGGGCCGGTGACGAGGAAGATGCCGTAGGGCCGCGAGAGCATGTCGCGGATCGGCGCCACCACTTCCTCGTCGAAGCCGAGCGCGGTGAAATCCAGTTCCAGATGGCCACGATCCAGAATACGCAGCACCACGCTCTCGCCATGGATGGTGGGCACGGTGGCGACGCGCAGATCGATATCCTTGCCGCGCACCGCCATGCCGATGCGCCCGTCCTGCGCCAACCGTCGCTCGGCGATGTTGAGCTTGGCCATGATCTTGATGCGGCTGATCACGGCGGAGGACAGGCGCTGCGGCGGGGATTCCACCTTCTGCAGCACGCCGTCCACGCGATAGCGCACGCGCAGCTCGTTCTCCATCGGCTCGATATGGATGTCCGAGGCACGCGCCTCCACGGCGCGGGCGATGAGCAGGTTCACCAAGCGGATGACGGGCGCTTCGCTGGCGATATCCTTGAGGCGGTCGACATCCTCGCTGACGCTGTCATGCGCGCGATCTTCGGCCTCGACCAGGATCTGGCTGATCTGCGATTTGCCTTCGCCGTAGAGCCGCTCGAACGCCGCGTCGAAATCGGTGGCATAGGCGACGCGCACCTGGATCGGCCGGCCCAGCGCAAAGCGTACCGCATCCATCGCGTAAGCGTTGAGCGGGTTGACGGCGGCAACGGTGATGCCCGTGTCGCCTTCCGAAAGCGGAATGAGTTGTGACTGTTTGAGGAAGGCGCGGGAGAGTTTGTCCTCGAAGATGGGCGCCGCGGGGAAATCGGTGGGCGTTGCCATCGGTAGGCGGAGGAATCCGGCCAGCGCATCGGCGAGGTCGCGTTCGGAGATCAGGCCGAGGCGGGTGAGCACCGTCTCCAGCCGCTCTTGGCTCTCGCCAGCCAGATGCTGCGCGCGCGCCAGCCCGCCCTCGTTGAGCTTGCCAGCTTCGAGCAGATAGCGGCCGAAATCGCCGCGCTCCCGCGTCTCCCCGAGCGCCATTTCCACTCCCTGAGTTTCGGATTTCTCCATGGATAGCACGGTTTAGCCCGGAATTGGACCGCAAACGTCATGGCCGCCCTCGTGGCGGCCATCCATAACCTCGGTCTGAGACCATCTGGCTGAGACTGCGGGTATGGGTGGCCGGGACAAGTCCGGCCATGACGATTATCTTTTAAATCCAATGCCTTGCGCGAAGTCTTACTTCTTCGCTGCTGGCGCCGCCTTGGCCTTGGCCGCAGCTTTCGGCTTGGCCACCGCCTCGACCTGTTCCTGCTGGCTAGGAGCTTCGAAGACCAGCTCATAGCCGGCCTGGCTGTAGGGCTGGCCGCCCTGCAGGAAGGCCTCCACGCCGTTGCCGGGTCCGAACACCACGGTGCAGTCGTGCTCGACCGTCACGGTCGCCCCGCCGGCAGCGGATGCGGCGACACTGATGCGCGCGATGGGGGCGTAGTGATGCACCACGCCCTCCGGCAGCATGGGGATCGCCACGGGTGTGGCAGGCGCGCCAGCCGTCGCGATGGACTCCGTCGGCCATTCGACATTGCCGGTGGCGACGCGGGCCGGGATCAGCCAGTAATCGCCAGTGCGGAATTGCGGCTCGCTGGCGTATTGCGGCGGCAGGGTGAACTGTACCTGCACACCGTCTTCCAGCTCGAACCAGGGCGAGGTCATGGGCGTGGCGATAAGCCTGCCGAACTGCCGTTGGACCGGAGTGTCCGTTTTATTGATCTGGCCCGCGGCGCCAACCTGGTTGTACTGCACGGCGTGGGTGGCCGGAACGGCCGCCACCGCCTGCCGCGCGTTCGGGAAGATCAGGGCCGCGTTGTCCACCGTGCTCAAGGTGAGACCGCCTTGCGCCGGATCGCCAGCCTTCTCGTCCCAGCGCCGCAGCATGGGATGGCGCGTGAGATCGACGGTCGTCGTCGCCGCCAATCCGCTCAGGATGACGACCATCCGCGCGTGATCGATGGATTGCACCTGGCAGAGCGGCGCCGCGTTGTTGGCGAGCACATAAGCGTCGTCCACCATCTCCACCCAATCGCCCTCGACGAGGCTGAAGCGGTCGTCGCGGCCGAGCGTCTCCAACGTGTAGGTCGTGCCCGCGCCGCCCGCGATGGGGAACACCACCGCGCCGTTCTCGCGCGACCACTTGAAGGTGGCCTGGCTGGAATCGCCGCTGACACTGGTGCCGGTGTGGATCTCCACGCGATAGAGCTGGTTCTCCGGCCCACGATACATCGCATCCGGCGCGATTGTGCAGGGATCGCTCGACACCAGCGTGGGCTTCGCGCGCGCCGCCAGGAAGCCGCGGTTCGCCGGCTCGAGCATCGCCTTCAATTCGTAGGGCGTCATGCAGACCGCGTCCGCGCCCGTCGGCACACCCGTATCGAGCAGCAACGTCTTGACCTGCGCAATGGTTCGGGCGCGCGCGGTCGTGTCCGGTCCGCCCAGCGCCACTTCACGGATGGCGGCATCTTCCACGCACGTCACGGCGCGTTCCCACACATCGAGATAGACGAGATATTCGCCATTGGTGGTCAGCGGCGGCGGCGCGTAGTCCACTTGCGTCATGTAGGTGCAGGCGCGGCGCAGCCCATGGGTCTGTGTGCCGTTCTCTTGCGCATCCGTGACATAGGCCGAGATGTCGCCCGACACCGTCAGCGTCTTGCTGCCGTAGTCGATATCTGTGATCTGCAAAAGCTCCGGCGCCAGATCGTCCGCCAGGAGTTTGCTGGCGTCCGTGTTGTAGAGCCAGACATATTGGTTCTTCTGGAAGGCGATACCGTCCGTCGTCCAGCTGAACACCTGGATGGTATTGGAAGTCGCGGGCTTGCCGGGCTGCGCCGTGTTTTGCGGATAGCCCAGGATGATCACGGGCGTCGTAGTGTTGGAGCAGAGGATGCCGTCGACATAGTAATGTCCCGGCAGCAGCAGGAAATCCGCCGTGCCAGGCGTGGGCAACGGCAGCGCCGCGAAAGCGGGTGCCGGAACAGGCGCGGCATTCGCGCCGGGAACAGAGCCCGCCAGCGGCCCGCCATGCGCGCCGATCAGGTCCGCGGCCAGTTGGCGGATGGTTCCGATGGTAAGCGTGCCCTGCTCGTTCCAGTCGGAATCGAGCTGTGCGCGGCCCTGCTGCATCAGCACGCGGCTGTAATTGTTGCCTGGGCGGTAGGTGATGCGGGTGAAATCGGCTTTCATGATCGGCCCCTAGCTAACGAAGATGATGCCGGCGTCGCTGCCGGCCGGTGTGTATTCGGAAAGCCGCGCGCGCAGATTGGCCGCGCGCTGCGGCTGGAACAGATTGTGGAAGGCGCCCATCTCGGCATCGTCCTCCGCGCCGCCCGCGATCTCGGGCGCGCATTCGCGGGCGAGCTGGCAATAGGTGGGCGCGCCGTAGCGGGCGGAATTGAATTCGGGCTCCACGCGCAGTGTCTCCGCCGCCAGCAATGTGTCGCGCGTGGTGCTGTCGATCTCGCCCAGGTTGAAGCGGTCCGTCACGGCCTGGCGCACCATATCCGGCTGGCATTCGAACCTGCGCGGCGTGCGCGAGCCCAGCGGCGCGTAGCAGAACCGCAGACAGCCGTTCTGCCGTCGGCACACCGTGACGAGCCCGAGAAAGATCGCATTATCACCCAGCGCGATCTCGCGCACCTGCGTCTCGCCGATGATCGTGGAGCGCAGGATCACGGCGCGGGCGTCGGCGCAGCGGTTGTCGCTGTCGCCGATGGCCACGCGGCTTGCATCCGTCGCGTCCACGATGCTGTCGCTGATGCGCAGTTGCAGCGGGTCGTTCCTGCGCTGGTCGCGCTCGATCTGGATGGCGCCCACGATACTGTTCTCGATGGAGAGGCAGCGCGGTGCGTTGACGAGTTCGATGCTGGGTTCCATCGGCCGCTGCGGATTGCACTCGCAATCCACGCCCCAGCCGGGCACGAGCGTGCAATGGCGGATCGCGACGCCGGAGATATCGCCCGTCACCTGGATGCCGCGGCCGAACAAAGCGATGCCGTCCAGTATGAACCAGCTGTCTTGCGCGCCATTGATGGTGAGGTCGTTGGTGGGCGAACTGTGCCAATGCAGAAGCTGGATCGCGGGCCGCGCGCGATTGGCGGCACGCAGTTGCAAGGTCTGGCCCTGGGTGAGATCGATCTTCAGCGGCTCGGTATAGACGCCGCTGTCGATGATCTCGATGATCGCGTTCGGATTGGCGCCTTCCAGATCGGAAGCGGCGCGCCACTTGGTGAGCGCCGCGCCGATGGTGGCGAAATCCCCACCAGCTCCGACGCGATAGGGCGGGTGAGCATTGGCCGGCTCGCGGATGGCACGGACATATTCGCCGCCGCCCATATCGGCGCTGAAGGCGTAGGTGTAGGAGACCTCGATGCTTTCGTTGCGCGCATAGTTCTCCGCGAACATCATGCGGCCCAGCTTGGGATCGATGGCTACCTGATCGCCGATGGGTTCATAGCTCCAGGCGCTGAGATCGGCGGGGATGATGCGCGAGGGATCGACGGCCACGGAGTCGCCTGTCCAGATCATAAAGCTGCGATCCGCGCCGAAATAATACGGCACACCGGAGACGGGTTTGCCGTCACCCAGATCGCGGCTCTCCAGCGCGCGCCGGCGGATTGGATCGGGCACCGTCAGATCCGGCTGGTCGCCCGCTTTGGCCATCAGCGGATTGGTGTAGAGCGGCGTGTCGTGGCCCAGCGGATTGAACAGATAGCAATTGGGCGCCTGTTCCTCGTAGCAGAAGGCGGGCGTGCGGGTGATGGTGTAGGGCTTGAGCCGCCAGGCATAGGCGCCGATCTCCGCGATGCCGCCGAGACCCGCCGACCGCGCCGAGGTCACCCGCCGCACGTCGATATTGCGCGCCGTGCGGTCGAACGGCCCGTTCATCACCGAGAGCGCGTCGACATTGCGCAGATCGACGGTGCGGCCGCGATTGAGATGCAGGCTGTTGACGTTCTGCGCCACGGAAAGTTGGCGATAGAACTCCACCGCCCGTACCGGCCAACCGGACACGGCGGTGCCCAGATCGTCGAGAATGGTGAGCGTGCCCTTGCGGCGGCGATAGCGGATGGTGTTCGCCACCTCGCGGCGCGGGATCATGATCGGCTCGGCCTGGGACTCGGTTTTTGAACTTTTGGCACAGTCCGAGCAGCTTTCCGCCTGGCTCACGGCCTGCACCGGCTGATAGCCGATCAGGCTGCCGATATAGGGCACGACCCAATCCTGGCAGGTCTCGATGAACCAGTTCTCATAGAGTTGCGCGATGTCGTTCTCGATCACGCCGGCCTGTTCGGCGATCACGGCGAGCAGCGCGCGCAAGGGGTAGCCGCGCTCGGCATCGCGCAAGCGGTGAACCACGGGCAGCAAGTCATAGAGGCGGTCGGGCTGCATGGCTCAGGTTCCGAGGTTGGTGAGGATGAGCATGTTGGGAATGTCCGGCGTCAGGAACACGAGTTCGGCCGGCGCGATCCGCAATGTGGGATCGGTGGCCGTGGGATCCTGCTGCGCCGGCAACGCGGTAACCGCGTGGCGAAGCCCGAGCGTTCCCGCGAGCCCGGCCAATTCCTCGGCCGTCACATCCTCGCCCACGGAGTCGAAGATTTGTGGGTCGCAATAGGAGACGCCGTCGACCGTCTGGATCACCCGCACGGCTTCGCTAAGGAAGGCTGGTTCGGCGAGGCCGCGATTGTCGAAGCTGAAATGATCCAGCATCGCGGCACGGATGCGTGGCTCGACGTCTTCCCACTGGTAGTCGGGCAGCATCATCACATTGACGCTGATGACCAGCAGCCGCACGCGGCGCACCGCCACCACGATGGGCTGGTAGGGATCGCCATAGGTGAGCAGCGACTGCACCAGGTTGTTGTAGAGGTCGGAATTGGTATCGATCGGGATATCGCCCGCGCCCGCGATCGTGACGTGAACCACCTGCTTGTAGCCGTCGGACAACCGCGCGGAGACCGCCTTGCCGATGCCCGCATAGGTGCGGGAGAAATCGCCGTAATCCTTCACCGAGACGAGCCGGTCCAGCGCCATCACCGCCATCGGTGCGTTGGCGCGGCCCATGTCCGCCGTGTCGCGGTCCGCGCCGCCGCTCGCCGGCAAGGGATTGATCACGCCCTGCGCACCGAGCGGCTGGCTCGCGAGCTGGCTGATCTTGTTCGCGTCCACATTGCCCGCCGCCCCGATGCCGTAGCGATAGACGGCCTTGATATTGGCCGTGCCACTCGGCACGCGCGCGCCATGCATCCCGTCGCCGAAGATGACGGAGACCGCATTGTTGTCGTCCGCGGCGGTGATGAAGGTGCGGTCGCGCGGGCCTTCCTCGGTCAGGTCGTTCTCTTCGTGCCACGTGATCTCGTTGACCGTCACCGTCAGCGTGCTGTCCGCGCCCGATGCCGTGGGCGCGGAGACGTAAGTGAGCGGGGACTGGCGTAGCGCGAAAGTCTGGAAGCGTTTGGAGGCATCGCCGTCGCCCAGAATCTCGCCGATGGTCTGGCCATGCGTGGCCTTGGTGACGTTGCCGTACACCGCGACGCTGGCGGCGTCGTAATTGTAAGCGAGTGGGCTCGCCAGCTTGAGGATCGTGTGCAGCGCGTCCGAGGAGATGCGCCAGGCATAATAGGGCGTGCCTTGCGTAGGATCGTTGGAGGTGCCCATCGTCATGTGGCCGCCCTCATAGGGCGTGTTGAAATTGGGATCGATGAGCTGGCCCGCGAAATCGGGGAAGTTGCCCAAAATCTCCTGCGCGGTGGGCACCAGCGCGTCGGCGTAATAGCCCGGCGCGAGCTGCACCTGGTCGCAATAGCGCTGCCCGGGCACCGATGCCGGGGTGAGCCCGGCGAGGAAGGTGTTCAAGTCGCCCTGGTCGGCAACCGCGCCAACCACCAGCCGCTCGCCCTTGTCGTTGGGCGCGGTGATGTAGTTCACGCTGGTGAAGGGAACGGTGGTCGCGCCGAAGAGCGCGCAGTCCGGCGATTCCGATCCCTGCAGCACGCTCGCGATCATGGCGAGTTCGCTTGTCGCCACGTCGGATACGTTGGTGACATCGGTGCGGTTGCCGGAGACGATCACCCAGCGCCCGGCCTCCAGCCCGTCATAGACGGCGTTGAGCGAGATCGTGTCGCCGGAAACATCAGTGTCCAGCGGTTCTTCCGCCTGCGCCAGCACTTCGCTCTGCGCATAGACGATAGTGCCGCGCAGAACGTCCGGCGATTTCAGCGCCCAGGTGAGCTGCTCGATCACGTCGCCGTCGGAATCCTTGGTGCCGGCATTGTTCAAATTGTACAGCCAGGGGGGCACCAGCGTGAGCTGCGAGACGCTGGCGGTGAAGCCGTCGATCAGGCTTTGCGTTCCGGTGTCGATTGCCGTCACGCGGTGATAGGTGATCGTGCGGTCGCCGGTTGCGGGATAAGTCGCTGCCGGTCCGCCAGGAATGGCGGCGATATAGCCGGCGACGGGCCTGTCGATGGCGACGATGCTGCCCACCGCGATCTGATTGTAGACGGCATCCAGCATCACGCGCGTGGGCGTATAGTTGAAACCGGCGTCGCTGTAAGGCGCGAAGGCCGAGGTGACGTTGGGCGGGGTATTGAAACTGGTCAGATCGCCCGCCGCCGGAACCGTTATCTGCCCCGGATCGCGGCTGGCGAAGAGCGTGGCTTGCGCGCGGGGTGCGAGCACTTCGGTGAGGTCTCCGGCGAGCGAGAGATTGCTCCACGCGCCGTAAAGCTTGTCCGCGCCCAGGTTCTTCTTGAACACCTTGATCATCCGCGCGGCCGTGTCGGAGCGCGGCGCGAAGACGCTGGTGATGGATTGCGCGAGCGCGGTCTTGTCGCGCGGCTGCCACGACGGCGGCGCGGAGAGCGGCTTGGAAAGTTCGACAAGGTTCGCCAGTGCCGAGGCCTTGGCGGTGGACGCATAGGAGACGTAGCTCGCAGTGGAGGTGATCGTCGTGCCGTCGAACGCATCCGAAATCTCGCCCGGTGTGTAGAGCGTGACGGCCGCAAAGGCGGCTTGCGCTGCGGTGATGTAGGCCGAGAGGCGCGTGAAGTCGCGCGCACCGGCGATGGTCTGCCGCTCGCGGATCTGCGCCAGCGCCAGCCTCGCATAGGCTATCGTGACGGTGGTATCGCGCGACGGCACGCTGCCCATTTTGCTGTAGGAGCCGGGCGCTCCAGCAGTGCCGTCCGCCGCGGTGGAGACGACTCCCAGCACGCTGGCGAAGAAATTGTCGATGATGCCGGCTATGTCTTCCGCAATGGTGTTGCCGGGAAACAGAGCCGCCTTGGCCGAGAGCGCTTTCAGCGCCGCCACGGCAATCACGGTCCGGTCCAGCCTGGAATCCACGTAAGGCACGAGCGTGACTTCGGTGCGGTTCTGCGTGCTCTGCACGTCCACGCCCAAAATCTTGCGCAGGAGCGGCTGGCCCTCGGCGATCAGGATCAGCGCATCGCCGATCTTGAGGTTGGTGGTGAGGCCGGTGAAATAGAGCGCGTCGATGACATTGGCGTCGGTCGGCGCGGGCACGACGAGGCTGCCGTCCGCCGGCTGAATGGTGGGTGGCGTGATCCATTGCGGCCGCGTCAGCCGCGCCGTCATCGCGTTCCAGACATCGCGCGCTTCGAAATCTTCCGACGTCTCGAAGAATTGCGGCAGCTCGCCCGCGCCAGGAATGCTCTGTGCGCGCGTGCCGGCAGGGATTGTTCCGTCGAAACCGGCTGACGCCGTGAAGGCGAGATAGACGCTGGCCGCCACGCCGGGCCGCATGCGGTAGCCCACCAGTTTTGCCAACTCCAGGATCGAGCGTCTTTCCACCGCAGTCGGGAGATAGCCTTCATTGGCGATGCGCTCTTCGTAGAAGCTCAACACATCGCAGACGACGGCCCAGGCATCGAGCAGCGCGATGGCGGGGTCTGAGGTGTCGCGTGCCGTCAGCGCCTTCAACGGATAGAGCGTGTCGTTGCCGCTGCCGCCCACCGACGGCACGGTGATCGAAAGCGTGGAGAGCCGGGCCAGCATCGTCTCGTAGAATGTGGCGTAGGTGCCCACGCGATAGGCGATCGCGGACAGTCCGGGTGGGTTGCACTCCACCGCGGGCGTGGCGATCTCGGTTCCGTCGCAGCAGCCGCAATCCTCTTTCATCGTCCGCCCCTGAAATACAGCGTCAGCCGTCCCTTGCCCGGAGAGCTGGGATCGTTGTCGAGCGTTGGGATCTCATACGGCGCCAGCGCGAGCAGGCCGCCCGCCGGAACGCCGCCCCAGGGGCCGGGATGCTTGTTGCGGAATGTCTCCGGCGCCGGCGGCGTACCCGGCTGGTAGCGCGCGAGGCGGATGAGCCGCACTTCCGTCACGCCGGGAGCACCCTGAGCCAGCGCCACGATCTGCGAGGCATAGACGGCGCTGCCGAAGGTGAGATTGTCGGGATGGAAGAAACCGAGCGTGCCGTCCGGCAACACGCGGTCGCTGAAGACGGCGAGCAGTGCGGACTCGACGTGGCCGGTCAGCACATTCGGCGCAACACAGATCGACAGCGCGATGTCCAGCGGCGCGTAGATCGCAGGCTTGACGGCGAGATCGTGGCCAACACGGCGATAGGGTTCGAGATAGGCGTCGATCTCGTCGCAGAGTTCGCTGTCCGCGCCCTCCTGACCCAGCGGATCGATGGCGACCTGCGCCTCGTACCAGCTTCCCGTCCAGCGCAAGGTGCAGCGCGCCTTTTGCAGCCGCTCGAAGGGGATGAGGCAGAGATCGGGCGGCAGGGGCGCGGTCTCGCTGCCTTCCTCTTCGTCATCGCCCGCGCGCGCATTGTCCGGCGGCGTGCCGGGCGGAGCCATGCCCGTCTGCGTCTGTACCGCTGCGAGCGCGGCCGAGACCAAGGTTGGCCGCTCCAGGAGACGCCGCGTGTTGTCGCCCGCGAGCGTGGAATAATCGTCGGCGGTGACGGCGCGCTCCAGGGTGTCGCGGAAGGCGTTCGGCGCATAGAGCTTCACATCCGCGATGGGCTCGGGCGACGTGCCGCCCACGGCCGGTAGCGGATTGCGCGGCTGCAGCTTGCCCATGCCGCCCGTCACTTCGCGGAAGACGACATAGGTGATGGTTTCGGAACCGACGTTACCGGCCGGACCGTTGCCCAGCGAGTAGGCGGCGGTGAAAACGGTTCCGGCGTCGGGCATGTATCCTTCGCTGCCATTGCCGAAGCGCAGATGGGCGATACCGCTGTCATCCATCTCGACAACGAAATCGTTGTCGTTGGGCCCGCTCTCCAGCAGATCGGCTTTGGCGGTCCAATTCGTCACCACCGATCCCTGCGGCGTCTGCAGGGTGCCCGCGAGCGTGATGCGCGGCAGTGCCTGTCGCGGATCCTGCGGCAAGGCCTGGCAGGCGCAGCCGCAAGCCGGCATCGGCTGGCTGAAGGTGAGCGGTTGGCCGGTGAGTTTCGGGCGGAATTTCGTCGGCGTCGTGATCGTTTCACTGGGCGCGCAATCGGTGGAGCAGGCCGCCACACTCGTCGCCATGCCAACGGTGCCGATGGTCTCGCCGGTGGGCGCGGAATTGTCGACCAGGATCACGTTGCCGCGCGCCACGCTGATGTTTTCCGTGAGCGTGCAATCCGGCGCGGGCAGTACGGCGGAGAGGCAGAGCGGAAACGTCAGCGCATCCTCGGAACACCACTCGATCTCGACGATCGGCTGGCCGTAATCCGCCGTGTAGGGGTGGTAAAGCGGATCGACGGCGCGCGTCACCTTGGTGAGGCGCACGGCCTGGCGATGTTTCGGATTGGCGTCGGCGGGATTGCCGGTTTTGGGACCGATCACTTCCTCGAAAATCAGCACGTCACCAACGGAGAGGTTCAGTGCCCGCACCATGTTTGGCGGCTCGCCCGTCACGGAATCGAGGTTGACCACGGCGACAGCGACAGCGACGGGCGCCGCGATGGCGGCGGTCTTTACAATTGGCTCGGCGATGATGGGCGGCCTCGTCGGATCGATTTGCACGGGAGGAGCAGGCGGTGTCGGTGGCGCAGGCGGCGGATCGGGCTGTGCGGGCGCAACCCACGTGTCCGTCAGGGTGGCGCTTGTCGCGCCTTTGGCGAGGCAGCAGGATTGGTTGCCCCAGCTGTAGAAACTGATCGCGGTGTGCGCCTTATAGAGTTGGATCGGCTTCGTGGGATCGGCCACCAGTGGCGCGAAGACCTCGTAGCTTCCGAGCGGCGCCTTGGCGATGTCGTCCGGCTGCAACACGCGATTGTCCGGCGCGCCGGGGAAGCTGGTGCAGAACCAGGTTTGCAGCGGATAGAGCGGTGCGTCCGTATCCGTCGCCACCGTCACGAAGGTGCGCGCGTTGCAGCCCTCATGCATGGTGTAGTCCACCAGTCGCGCATGGCGGCGCACGGAGATACGCTGGCGCGCGGTGCCGAGATAGGCCTCCGTCGCCACGGCGTCCTGATAGTAAGAGAGATAATCGCCGGCATAGGCGAGCAGCTCGACAAGCGTGATGCCGATATCGGGGACATGCGCTTCGTTCCAGTCGGGCAGCGTGAGCGCCAGCCGGTCCAGCATCAATTGCCGGAAGCTCGCGTAATCCTTGGCGAGATAATTGATCTCCGGCGCGGGCAGAAGCTCCGGCGGGCAGGCGGGCGCGGGCTTGCAGTCGAGATCGCTCGGGCAGCTCGCCTTGAAGCTGAAGTCGACGGTGGCGTAGAGGGGGTCGAAGCCGTCCATCGGAACATCGGTGGGTGCGCCGCTCTTGTCTGTCTTCACAAGGCTCAGCGTATAGGTCGAGAAGTCGCCGTAATTCTCCAGCTCCACCACCAGGAAATCGTCGAGCGTCGCGTCCTTCTGATGCGTGAGTGTCACGCTGGCGACGAAGATGTTCGTGATGCTGCGCCCGCCGGTGATGCGGACGTTCGCCGCCTCGATCTTGTCCGGCGCCTTGCCCAGGAAGAAGACGTTCAGGACAAGCTGGCTATCGTCTACATCCACGAAGTCGAGACCGTAGAGCGTCGTCTTGCGCACGTCCTCGCGGCGGAGCTCGTTGTCCTTGCAGCCGAGATCGCTCATCGCGCGGCCCTCACGACACATTGCGCGCGAAAGTCTGCGTCTGCGCCGTCTGGGTGGCGCGGATCACATATTTCACGACGACGGTGAGGGTGGCATCGACGGCTTGCACTTCCAGGGTCTGCAAATCGATCAGGTCGCCGAGATAGCGCTGGATCTCGGCCTGCGTGGTGAATTGCAGCGCTGCGGCCAATTCCTTGCTGTTGGGCGCGAAGACCATTTGCAGCAAGCCGCTGCCGAAATCCGGACGGTTCACGCGCTCGCCGGGGCTGGTGAACAGCAATTCCTCGATCATGTCGCGGATGTGATCCGCATCATCTGTCGCCGCGGTGCGGCCGCGGCCATCGAAATGGAAAGGGAAGTCGATGTTCATTGGGGCCTCACGTCGCGGTCACCCGCGTCTGCGTGACGGTGATCATCAAGGGCGTTGCGGTCGGCGTGCAGAGCGCCTGGCTGGTGAGAAGCAGCAGCGGCTGTCCGGTGGACGTCACCCGCACCGATCCGGTCAGCCATTGCGCCGTCACGCAAGGCCCATTGCCGTTGGGTGGCGGCGGAAAGGCGCAGCCCGCGACCGCATAAGGCGCCGTCTGCAGCACCGTCGGCTGCCCCAAAACGGAAACCCGCGGATTGGGCGCGGTCGGCTGCGCTTGACCGCCATGTGAACACATGACGGTGGCGCCGACATGCAACAGAAATCCCGGCATGTGCTCTTCTCCTCATCACACCACCACCAGGGCGCCGTCGTTGATCGTCACGGTCGGTCCCGTCATGATGATGCTCGCCCCCTTGCCGTTCTGGATGTAGATGCCCGTGTCGTTGACGATGATGGTGGCGCCCGTCGTGCTCTTCAGCATGATGCCGCCCGTGGGACCGGGCAGGTCGCTGATGACGAACGTGTTCTGCAAGGTCGTCTGGAAAACGATGTTGGGATCGCCCGGCGGGCCCGCCATCGCGAGCGCCGGCACTTCCGCGGCGATGCCCCACCAGCCGCCGGTCCAAACAGGTCTGTCCGGATCGCCCGCCTCGAACTGCACCCAAACGCCCGCGCCGATCTGCGGCACCATGAAAGTGCCCATCTGCTTGCCGGCGAGCGGCACGCAGGGCATCGCCCAGGTCGAGGGCGTGATGCTGCCCACATCGGGCACGATCACCATGATACGGCCCAACTGCATCGGATCGATGTTGTTCACCACCGTGCCGCGATAGACGCCGTAGAAGGTGCCCGTGGTGGTCATAGACTCACCGTCGATATGGTGGAGCCAAGGCCGCCGCGGGCAAGCGTGAAGTTCTGCTTGTATTCGCCGCGCTTGATGTTGTGCGTGACGCTCTTGACGTAATATTTGCCGTCGTAATACGCGCCCGCGCCGCGCACCTGCGCGATCTGCCGCGCCTTGAACACCTGGCCGTAGCGCAGCACGTCCATGGAGCCGCTGCCGGTGACGACGTCTGGATCGTCGAACATCTTGCCCAACGCGTCGAGCGCGGTCTTGACGGGGTTTACGCTCGCGGCAGGCGTGAGCTGCGTGTATTTCAGCGGCGTTGGCGCGTTGGCGGCGTAGACCATGCGCACCAGGTCGAGGCTCGGCAGCGGAACGGGGATGGGGAGTTTCGTGTTGGGCTCGATGAAGGTGACGAGATAGTTCACCGCCAGCGTGCCGTCATACGAGAAGCTCATCGAATCCAGGTTGGTGTTGGCGTCGAGATCGATACTGATCGCGCCCTGGACATTGCCGAACAGCTTGGTGATGTCCGGGCCCCAATAGGCGGTGCTCCTGCCGGGGGTAGGCCCGGGATCGAGATAGAACATGGCGCTGGCTGAGCTGGCGAGGCGCTTGATGTAGGCGTAATCCGTGCCCACCTGCTTCAGTATCTGCTCGATCGGGTTCTGGATCAGGCTGAGGATCGGCGGTATCGCGATGGGAACGATCCCCAGGACCGCGTATTTCGCCATGACCATTTCGACAATGACGAATGTCGGCAGCGCCGGATAGAGAATGCCGGTCAAATCGATGAAATCCATCAGCGCGGTGAGGTCGAGGCCGGTGATCGAGAGCGTGGATTTCCCCGCCTGCCCCGATGGCGCCAGGTCCTGTTTGGTGATGATGCCGTCCATCAGCACTTCGGTCTGGCCGTTGACGGTGACGGCGATGATCACGCGCTGGCGCGGATCGAAAAAACCGGATGCGTGAAGCTGCGCCAGGGGCGCGTTCTTCCCCCAGGTGAATTTGAGCTGGAAACCGCCTTGCGCGCCGATGCTGGAGGTGACCTGCACTTCGGTCAGTGCGTCGATCACGATCTGCGGCACCGGGCTCGCGTTGAACCCGCCCATCATCAAGGTGAGGTAGAAGCCGCGGTTCATAGCGCCGAGCCGGTCACATTCTCTGGCATGGTGATGGCGAGTTCGCGGCCGATCGTTTCGGTAAGCTCGCTGGGCCGCATGGCGTTGTTGGCGTCGCACAGCCGCCAGAACAGCGTGGGATCGCCCAGATATTGGGCTGCGATATTGTCCAGCCGCTCGCCCTGGATGACGGTGTGCTCCTGCAACACCTGGAAACGCGAGGTCTGCGGCAGGAAGCGGCGCTTGATGTAGCCGAGCGGCGTTCCGTCCGTCTGGATGTAAGTCTCCACGTCGATGCCGTAATAGCGGCTGGTGGAAGCGAACAGCGTCGTCTTGAGCGACGTCTGCGCCAGCATCTGCTGGACGGGGTCAAGGCCCGAGAAGCTCATGGCAGCCCTTTCAAGCCGAGCGTGCTCAGCGATCCGGACTGGTAGAGCTGCGCCAGGTTTTCTTTCTGCTTCTGGTAGGACATGTAGAGTCCGCCCCCCTTGTCGGAGAAGAACAGATCGTCGATCGACAGCACCTGCATGCCGAGGCTGACCTTGGCGCGCAGGGGATTGAGGTTCGGATCGAAGGCTTCCTCGGTGATGCTGAATTCGGTGATGCGTACGGGCACGATGCGCATCGCGCTCCACACGAACAGGCTCATCGGCGCCAGCATCGGCATGATCTCGAGCACGCCCTGCTGAGAGAGATTGAAATTCTGCTGCAAGGTGGCGGTCGTCGGATAGATCAGCGTTTCCAGCGCGGCGAGCTGCGGGAAGATGCCGTATTGGACGGTGTTCTGATTGCTGTCCGGAAATTCGAGCTGGTCGGTGGCATCGATCTCCGCGTCCAGCTTGAGCGTTTCGGTGGGCGGGCCGGTGAGGCGCAGTGCTTCGGAGCGGTCGCCCCCTTCCGAAATGCCTTTGACCTTCAAGGTGCGTGTCAGCGTGTCGGGATTGTATTGCAGTACGATGATGCCGTTCGGCAGCAGCGCGAAACTGTCCGGATCGAGCAGCACGATGCCGCCCTTGAGCACGCGCGGTGAGCCCGGAAACGGCGTCATGCGCGGGCTCCTTCGGGAGCGCCCGCGCGGAATCCGGCCAAGGCAAAGACCAAAGCAAAGCTCGGTCTAACGCGCCGCCAAATTGACGCCATGTGCCCCATCACCACACCCTGTGCTTGCCGTGGCCGAATTTGGAAAAACGAATATTTATCTCGTCCGGCTCGGGCTGTTTTGTCCGTCGGAAGAACGCACTTCTGTCTGAAGATTTAACTATTATTGTTCAGTCGGCTCTGTATTCGCAAGTCATTACTTCCGAAGAATCTTCGACTTATCCAAGGCTTTATTTATTGAATATTTTGTTGCGTTACGCCTGATCTTGTGTGACTGCGGCGGCGCCTCCGCGCCGGTCAGGGTTTCGGCGCTTTCCCGGGCTCGGACTCGATAGGCCGGTCGATGGGGTAGAGCTTGCTGCGGTCCATCGGATCGAGCAGTCCGGGCAGGTATTCGTCGTCTTCGGGCGCGTTCGTGTCGGCCGGCTGCAGGGGATATTCGCGGTTGCCCCGTTTGGCGTCGCGCACGATGAAGTCGTTGCCTTTCTTGTGGACGTTCGGCCAGCCTTTCAGCAGCTTCGCCTCGGCGCTGGCGTCGCCGTCGATGCGCACCTTCTCCGACAGTTCGAGCGGCTCCTTTATCAGTGCGTTGAACGCCCAGCCGAGCTCGACCAGCATCTTGTGCTCGGTCTGGCCGCGGCCATCTCCGCGTTTCGAACCGTGGCCGAGGAAGAGGTCGTTCCCGTCGTCGTCCTTGTCGGTCAGGATCGCGTTCTCCAGCTGCCAATCGTTGCCGACCGTGTTCATGGGAGCGAAAGCGAGGTGATTGAAGAAGATCACATGGTCGCCGATGATGAGATCGTTCTTTGATGTGAGAACGACACGCTGGGTGTAGCCCAGGCTCTTGGGCGATTTCTTCCAGTCCTTGTAGCCAGGCGCGAAACCCGACCAGTTCAGGGTCATGTCGACCTTGCCGCTCAGCACCGCGGCGTCGAACTTCTCCTGCCCCATCGCTTCGGCATAAGCGCGGAATTCGACGACGTTCACCAGATAATCGCAATGGATGAGTGTGCGGTCGCAGACGCTGGCCTGCTGCGTGAACAGGGTCTGCAGCGCGTCGAAGCCGTGCTTCTTTCCTTCTGCCGTCAGGACGAAATAGTAGTAATCCTGGCCTTTGAAGAGCGGCCCCTCCCAATAGTTCTTGTCGCGCGCCGCCTTGTTGACGCGGGCATTTTTCTGGTTCTCCTCCTGTCCCGGGGCCGGCGCCACGTAACCGTCGCAACCGGGATCCAGCTCCGACGGATAGCCGAATGCCAGCTTGTACTTGTTGGATACGCCGATTTTCTGCTTCGACTGCGATTCCACCATTCCGTTCGACACGGAGAGCCGCTTCTTCACATCCGCCCGGAACTCCGCCGCATCGGCATAGGAAAGTTTCGATTTCACGTCGAGGATGTCGACCACGATCTTCGCCGCCTTCGCATCGCCGCCGAAATTGGCGGCGGCGTATTGCTTCGCAAAAGGCTCGCTCAGCAACTCGTCGTCGGCATGCAGCGCGGTTTTGGGCAGGAACCATTCGGTGAAGATGTCGGCGATCTTGCCGGTGTTGATCGCGGGATGATCGAGGAACCAGCTTGCGATGCGGTCGGTGAACTTGCCGCTGTCGAAATCGTCGAGAACCTGTTTGAAGTCGATCCCGGGCAGGATGGCGGAGGTAAGCTCGGAATCCGTGGAGTTGCGCAGGATGGTGATCATGCCGTGGCGGTCGCCATCGACCACGACGCCGTCGTCCAGGTCCTGGATGAGGATGCGCTTTTGTATCGCGTTGAGATCGAACTCGGCGACGCCGGCCTGCCACCGCTTGACGACGCCGCGGGCCTTCTGATCGCTCAGCGGACCTTTCACCGGTCCGCCCTTGGCGGTCGCCTCGTCGAGATATTCCTTCAGTTCCGAATCGTCGAAGTCGTGCTCATATCCGAAGGCGCTCGCGATCAGGATGCCGATGTCGCGGAAGAAGCGCCGCACGGATTCCCCGGCGGAGACGCGCTGGATCGCGCCGCCGCCCGCGCCCTGCTGCACCACATGCGTCAGCTCATGCGCGATCAGCTGGCGGCCACCTTGCGTGTGCGGTGCGTAGTGTCCTGCGCCGAACACCACGTCGCGGCCCAGGGTAAAGGCATCCGCGCCCACGCTTTTCGCCGCGTCTGCCGCGAGGCCGCCGGTGTGGACGCGCACTTGGCTGAAATTGTGCCGGAGCGGCGCGAAGCTGCGGGCACGACTCGCATGCGCCATTACCGCATCAGCCTGCGCGCGCGCCTGGCTCTCGAATTCGTCGTTGGCCGGGCCGATCTCGGGCCGCGCCGCGGGGCTGACGCGCAGTGCCGAGAAATCCCGCGCGAAGCCACGCTCCATGAAGTCCCGCGTATCCGCATCGAGCGGGCTTCCCGGCGAACGCAGTACCGCGCCGACCTCCGGCGGAATGCCCGCGGCCACGGCCGTGCCGTTCGCACGACGCTGCAAACGACCCTTATCGGTTTCGCAGCTCTCGCAGGTGCCGCCGCCCGGCGTGTGCGCCCCACAGGAGCACTGGCGCTGGATGCGGCCTGATTGCAGCCCGCCATTCGCCGCGGCATTCGTGTTCAGGGCGGTGACGACCTTCTGCGTCATGGTTTGATCGGGGCCTCATGGCAGATCGACGCCTTGAAGCCGGTACCTTCGTAGTCCGCGTCCGTGGGAAGGGTGCCCACGCAATCGCCAGCCTTCAGCGCAAAATCCTGCGCCGCGTCCTGGTAGGTTTTGAACGCGGCTTCCCATTGT
The DNA here is from genome assembly GCA_036489435.1 of Rhizomicrobium sp. GTDB lineage: Bacteria > Pseudomonadota > Alphaproteobacteria > Micropepsales > Micropepsaceae > Rhizomicrobium. Next base: position 35,694 of record DASXFU010000023.1, read on the forward strand.
TTGACCGCCGCGTTGTATTCGGACCCTTTCATGCCCTTCTTTCCGGTGAAGACGGGCGGAGCATGCGCCCGCAGGAAATCGAACCAGGCCTGGCCATGGCCGCGTTCATGCGCCTGCAACGACTTGTCCGTGTCTTGGGGCCGCGTCCCCACGCCATATTTGGAGGGTAGCGATTTCTGCTCCTCGGACGCGAAGATGGAGTGGATCGTGACGATCAGAACCACGGGCGGCGGATCGCCGACGGGAAGATCGGAATCAGGTCCCGTCTCGGAAACTTCCGAGGGTGTCGAGCCGGAGAATTTCGCCTCGGTGTAGGCATGCCGCCCGACCTTGGGGTCGATCACGTCGGGCAACGCCACGACCTTGACACCGTTGATCGTGGTCGAGGGCGTTCCCGAAGCATCGACATCGGCGTTGGACGGTATCGGCACCGTGGTCTTTTTGAGCGCCAGCGCCTTGCGCGCGGCCTCTTTCACGGCGGGATCGGTCGCGTTGGCGGAATAATCCTGGATATTGCTCGCATCCATGGCGCGCAGCTTGGTGACCAGCACATCGCCTGCATCCGCCGCCGTCATGGTCAAGGCTTCAATGATGCGCCGGTTCTGGCCGCTGAATTTCGACCACAGCTTTTCGCGGCCGATCTTGGCCACGATCTGCGGCATCTCCGTGGGCGAGCGGCGCAGCAGCTTGATGATGGAATTCTCGTCGAAGACCGAGGTGTAGCCGGTGAGCATCTCCTGGACCAGCAGGGTCTTGGTCTCGAGATCGTAAGGCCCGAATTTCGCCTCTTCGGTCACGCAGGCGCGCGCCATGTTGTCGCTGAACGTCGTGTTCTGCGGGGCGTGCCGCGTCTTCAGGCCGGCAAGATATTCCTTGAGATCTTCGTCCAGGAACAGTTCCGAACCGAAGAGGTGCGGTATGGCGAGCAAGACGTTCACGAAACCGCTGAGCGGCGAGCGCTGCACCATCGTCTCGCCGAGAGCGCCTGCGCCGCCCTTGCCAGCCGCGAGCTCGTCGGCCTCATGTTCATGGGCGCTATCGGCATCGCCCACCAGAAGCTCGCGCGATGGCGTGGCGCCCGCCTGCTGCACGACATGACCCAGTTCATGCGCCAGCAGGCTCGCGCCTTTCGGTGTTTTGGGCGCGTATTGGCCGTCTGCGAAGGCGATGTGAGCGCCAGCAGTCCAGGCCCGCGCGCCCAGTTCGCCGGCGGAGCGATCGGCGCGGCCATCCGCATGCACGCGCACGCCGCTGAAGTCGCGCGCGAAATGATTTTCCATCCGGTTGCGCGTGTCCTGGGCCAGCGGCTGTCCCGATGCCGCGAGCACATCCTGCACGATGGGCGGCGCCGCGCGCTGAAGGCCGGCCTTGGCGTGGTTGCAGCTCTCGCAGGAGCCGCCACCGATATGCGTGCCGCAGCCGCATTGGCGTTGCACCAGCGTTCGGCTCGATGGCGCGTTTGCCACCGGTGCCGTACGCGCCTGCAACGCCGCCGTGCTCATCCGCTTTTCCCGATGCCGCCATAGACCGCGCGCGCGATCTGCCGCCCCATGCCGGATGTGCTCTGTCCTGCGGCGAAGCGGATCTGCGGCGCGGCGAGTTTCGGCGTGGCGCCGCCGCCAGCGAGGTGTGGCGCGATACCGCCGTGGCGCAGCAGCCGCGTCAGTTCCTGCTCGACCGCGCGGCGCAGGCGCGGTGTGTCGGTTGCCGATACACCGTCGAGCACCAGGCGTTCGATATGCAAGGTCACGTTCATACGGCTTTCACCACCGGCGGCCAGCGGAAGTCCGGCTCATGCACCGGCTTCTCCAGCTTGCGGAATTCCGTGCGCGCCGAATCCAGGATGATGGGCATGGTGACCGGGCTTTTCGCCTGCGCCGCCATGAAGGCCGCGTTGAGCACGATGAGCGCGATCTGTCCGCCGGTGAGGTTGAGCCGGCCCAGCCGGTCGAAATCCAGATCCTGCACCGGCAGGCTGGCGGGCAGCGATTTCCGCCAGATGGCCTTGCGCTCCTCCACGCCCGGGAAATGGAAATTGACGATGAAGCGCAGCCGCCTGAGGAACGCCTGGTCCAGCGCGCTCTTCATGTTGGTGGCGAGGATGGCGAGCCCGCCATAAGACTCCATGCGCTGCAGCAGATAGTTGATCTCGATATTGGCGAAGCGATCGTGGCTTTCCTTCACCTCGGTGCGCTTGCCGAACAGCGCGTCGGCCTCGTCAAAGAAGAGAATTGCGCCGCCATCCTCCGCCGCGTCGAACAGCTTGCGCAAATTCTTCTCGGTCTCGCCGATGAATTTCGAGACGACGGCGGAAAGATCGATGCGGTAGAGGTCGAGCTTCAGATGATTGGCGATCACTTCCGCCGCCATCGTCTTGCCGGTGCCGCTCTCGCCCGCGAACAATGCGTTGATGCCGAGGCCGCGGCTCGTCTTCGTCTCGAATCCCCAGTCCTGGTAGACTTGGCTGCGGTTGCCCACCTGGTCGGCGATCTGGTGCAGCAGCTTGGATTCGGTGGGCAGCAACACGATGTCGTCCCAGGTCGCCTTGGGATCGATGCGTTGCGCCAGATTGTCGAGCCTCGGCCGCGTGGCGCCGAGCGCCCCTTTCCAGGCGGAGTCGCGTGCGGCGGCCGTGTCGGCGGGCTTTTCGGCGGCGACGACGCGCGCGATGTCGCGGATGTCTTCCAGGTTCAGATCGAACTGGCTGGAGAGCGCGGCCGGCGCATCTCCCGCCAGCGTGCCGAGTGCGGAGAACCACATCGTGCGCTGCTCGACGGTCGTCGGCTTGGCGATTTCCGCGGTGATGGCGTGCGGCAATCCCGGCCACGCCTCGCGCGTGTCCAGGATAACAAGGCCATTGAGGCGGGACAGCAGCCGATCTATCGCGGCAGCCGGCGCATCGCCCTCGCGTGCGTCGATATAAAGCGCCACGGGAAGCAGCACGCTCTGGCGCTGCCACAGCCGCGCGAAGCTTTCGAGATCCGGCGCCGCAGAGGGGATCATATTGGCCGGCAGGCGATAGACGGAAAGCCCGAAGGCGCCGCAGACAAGTCCCGCCACCGCCGCTTTGCTCGCCGCATCACTGCCCAGCAGCTGGATTGGCGGCAATTTCCCGTTGGGAATTCCCGATTTCAACCGGTCATGGATGAACGTGGCCGCGTCGCGCTGCGAGGCGGGCACATCGTCGGCGGAGGGCGGCAGCTGAAGCGGCGACACCAGCGGCGCCAGACGGTCGTCGAGATAGGTGAGGCCTTTCAGGTAATTCACCACCCATTCGTCGGCGCGCAACGGGCTCGCCGTCAGCGTTTGTCCGCCTGGCTGGTTGATCTCGATCAGCCGCCAATGGCGCAGCGCGCGTTCCGGGGATACCGCGTCCCAACTCGCCTGCTCGAACAGCGACAGCGCCAGCGCGAAAGTCGGATAGGGACGCGATGGATCGTTCTGTGCCCGCGCACAGAGGCCGGCGATGGAGGTATCCAGCTCCATCGCAGCACAAAGCACCAGCACATCCTGCTCGAAACGCGACAGGCCCAACCGGTCGCGCAAGTTGACGAGAGCCGGCGGCAGCTTCGCCGGATCGGAGTCGGCTTGCGGTGAGGCAGGCTCAGCGGTCTCGCCGGTATCTGGCGGGAGCATCAGCACGTCGGGCGGTGGCAGAGAATCCTTGGTGCGTCCGCGCCAGAACGGCTTGCGTGCGTCGCCGCTGGGGGAAGCTGTTGCCGTCGAGGCCGTCGCCACCCTCGGTGCCACACCGGCGCGCTGCTCCAGCGCCGCGCGCACCCAGGCGATCGCGGTGGAGAGGTAGCGTGTGTTCTCGTCCTGCCAGTCCTCGGTGCTTGTCATGTCACGAAGATTCTCTGGGTATTGTCATAGACGGGCGGCGTGACCTTGCGATTCACCAGCAGGCTGTCGACGCCATCGACACGCAGGCGCACGTAATAGACGCCGCTGGTGAGCGTGACGGCGGGGAAGGCGAGCGTTGCGGTCTTGGCGGCGGGTGAGGGCAGCGAAATTTCCTGGTCGCCCAACAGCAGGGTCACGCGCTGGCCGGGGAAGATTTCCGGTTTCACCGCAAGCGTCAGCGCCACGGGACCTGCCGGAATGCTCTTCGGCGGCGCAATCGTAATCTTGGGCGACAGCGGCAGAACGAGCTGGTTGGTGACGCGCTGGAACGTTTCGCCCGGACTGCGCACGCTCACCGATACGGTGTAGAAGCCGACCGGCCAATCCGCCGGGATGTCGGGGATGGTGACGCTGATCGATTTGTCGGTGTTGCCGGCCAGCGGCGTGCGCGGGATGGGTGCCGCCAGCAGCGGATGGCTGAACTCGACGTGGATATGCGTGCCGTCGAGATGGAAGCCGGTTATGGTAATGGTGTCGCCCAGCAGCGCGGCAGCCTGATTGTTGGGCGCGTCGATGCTCTCGATGGTCGGCACCGGCGGGATGAGATTGCCTTCCGCTGTGGGGCCGCTGTCGCCCGCGCCGCGTGTCAGGATCGGCAGCGGCGCGGAGGAGGCACGCGTGCTCTCGATCAAGGTCACGCCCACTTCATAGGCGACCGAGAGGCGGTATTGCGTAGCGAACCCGGTCCACAATTTGGAGAGCTCATCCACGCTGATAGGATGCAACGTGATGCGGATGCGCTCGAGCTGGCTGTCCAGATCGACGCCCGTTATGCCTGCGGTGGCGTTCTTGATGTCGTCCGATGACAGGACGGGATGGTCGTAGAACACGCTCATCGCCTTGCCGAGAATCTCGTGCCCGCCGGGCGCCGTGAGATCGTCGTCGTCGCCATAAGCAGTGAGCAGGTAGAAGAGGTTGAGCGGCAAGGGCGGGATCGACAATTCGCCGGGCAGGTTTTGGCGCGGCATGTCCGCATTCGCCCAGGCCGCGTTGCGCGACACCTGATAGAGGAAGAGGTTGACCTGCGCCTTGGGCGTGCCGGGACCCGAGGGCCGCGCCTTGTCCAGCGGCTGGATGGTGACGGACATGCCGCTGAAGCTGTTGAGCCCCTGTGTCAGGATCGACTGCAGGGTTGCCGTGACCGCGGCGATGGACAGCGAATTGCTCATCGGCTGCCCCGCGATTTGAGATACTCGTCGAGCGTCATCACTGGTGATGGCGCGACGTCACGCCGTGGCCGGGTCTCACGCTCTTCGGTCGCGCGAATCTCGATCCGCCCGATGGTGACGTGGATAGTGGGCTCGGCTGCGACGGCGGTCTGGTGCGTGGGTTCCTCGCGACGTGCCTCCTGACGAGGCTGCGCCATCGGCGGCGGTGGCGCGAAGGGTGCGGGCTGCGGCGGAAGTGCCGGCGCAATCGGATCGGCCTTGCTCTCCACGATGCGCGTTGTCGTGGTCTCGGTGTTCTCGAACACGCGCACGGTTTCGCGTTCGTGAGTTTCTTTCACGGTCTGGCGCGGTGCCTCGAAGGCAGGCGGGGTCGTCTCCGGCTTGAGCGGCTGCGTCGCGGCCGGCCGCGGCGTGATGGGCGTGGCCGGAACCTCTGCATCTGTCTCTTCAACGCGCGGACGCGGCGTCGGCCCGATGGGACTCGCGAATTGCTGTGGCGCAGGCGGCGCTGGCGGCGGCGGATCATCCCGCGGCTGTACTGAGCGGCGAGTTGTAACGTTCGTTTCGAACGGCGGCGCATCTTCGTGTGGCGGAGGCGTCGCGCGAACCGATCGCGCGGGTTGTTGTGGAGTCGGGGCACGAGTCGCGGCAGCAGGCGCCGGTGCTTCGTGTTCGACGTTCATCTCGACGACCGGCGCGCGTTCGGTGGACGTGATCGGCGCTGCCGTGTTCTCGAACATCGAGGGCAGGCGCGGGCGGATTGGCTTGCTTTCCGCGCGGCCGAGAATGTTGGTGAGGAAGTCGCTCATGATGCGACCATCTCGAGATAGGCGCGCCGCCGCGCCGGGCTGAGCGCCAGGATGTCGCTTTCGTGCCAGCCATAGGCCCGCGCCAGTACATGCACCTCGCGCAGGATGCGCTGCGCCCAGGAGTCCAGCTCCGTCCAGAGATAAGAGAGGATGTCGAACGGCGCACGCCAGGCATGGCCGCACGATGCGCAAGTAATCGAGAGCTGGATATCTGCTTGCGGATCGGAGCGCGACAATGCCTCGGCCGCTGCATCCACGACGGGGGCTGGCAACACACTGCCGCCGTTCGCGGACGAGACGAGACATCGCGAAACCAGATCGCGCCGCGCGCTTTCCACATCGCCGCGCTCCAGCGAGAGCAGGTCGCGTGTGGTCAACCGGCGCAGGCGCAGCGCGTAACCATCGGCTTCGAGCGTGAGAGCTGTGTCGTCCGGCGGCGGCGCGTGGAGATCGCGGGTGGAGAAACCCATCTCCATCATCTCGCCGCAGGCGGGGCAATTGGCGCAGCTTTCCATGCGCGGGCCGAACATCGCCTCGCGCAAATCCAGCAACGCGCCGTCGCGTGTGCCGAGCGGCAGATCGGCCAATGCCTCGCGCGCGGCGCCCGTATAGGCGAGACCAAGCAGGGCCAGTCCGCGCTCGGCAGCGCCGTGTCCCGCACCGCGCTCCCACACCGCCAGCGCTTCGGTGGCCGAGGGCGCCTGCATGGGAATTTAGCTCGACGGGAAAGTGAAAGTGGGCTCCGTGGGTTCGGGGATCGTGGTGTCGCGCTCCCAGCCCTCGTTCTCCAGCTTGATGTGCTGGATCGCCACCGCATTGGCGTTGGCGTCGAGATCGGGCATCGCCTGGAATTCCGAAACCCAGCAGCGATAGATGTTGTAGCCAAGCGCGAGCTGTCCGGCCTCGTTGTAGATCTCCAGGATCACCACATCCTTGCGGAAATCCTTGAGCGAGACTTCCGAACCCAGGCCGGCGCCCAGGCGCCATACCTTGTTGGCCCATTGCTCGAACTCGATATCGTGCGTCACGCCGCGGTCGAGCGTGATGGCGTCGTATTCCGTGCGGCCCGGCGATTTGCGGCTGGAGGAGGGATCGCCGCCCTCGCGATGCTTGACCACTTCGGTGGTGCGTTTGAGCAAGCCCACCTTGGAGATACCGGCGACATATTTGCCGTCCCACTTCACGCGGAACTTGAAATTCTTGTAGGGATCGAAACGCTGGGCGTTGACGGTGAATTCGGCCATGGCTCCCCTCCTAGCTCGCGCTCAGTGCGGTCATCTGCTGAATCTGAAGGATCACGAACTCCGCCGGCTTCAGTGGCGCGAAGCCGACAGCGATGTTGATGATACCCAGATTGATCGTGTCCGGTGGATTGTTGGTCGCGTCGCAGGTGACGAAATAGGCGTCCTGCGGCGTGGTGCCGAAGAAGGCGCCCTGCCGGAACAGGTTTTGCATGAAGGCGCCGACATTGAGCCGCACTTGCGTCCACAAGGGCGCCGCGTTGGGCTCGAACACGACCCATTGCGTGCCGCGGAACAGGCTCTCCTCGATGTAAAGCGCGAGCCGGCGTACGGGGATGTATTTGTAATCGTCCGCCATCTGGTCGGCGCCATAGAGGGTGCGCGCGCCCCAGCAGATGGGGCCGTAGACGGGGAAGCTGCGCAGGCAGTTGATGGCCAGCGGGTTGAGCACGCCGTTCTCGCCGTCCGTCAATTTGTAGTTCAGCGCCTGCACATTTGCGAGATTCGCTTCCGTGCCGGCGGGTGCTTTCCACACGCCGCGATTGGCGTCCGTGCGGGCGTAGAGTCCCGCGATGGTGCCGCTGGGCGCCACGGTGCGTAGCGCGTAATTCGCCAGCGGATCGGCGATCTGGAACCGCGGGAAATAGACCGCCGCATCGCGGTCGCGCAGCTGCGAATTGCCCGCCAGCCATTGCTGGATGCCGGTGGGCGTATCGGGCGCGCCTGCAATGGGCGCATCCACGATGTACATGGCCCGGCGCTGCTCGCAAAGCGCGATGGCGTCCGCCGCCACGGCGTTCGCCGCCGTCACCGCCAGGTTCATCGTGGCCGGGATGCAGAGGATGTTGAAGAGATCGACATCCAGAAGCGCATAAAGACCCGTCTTCGCCACGGGATCGCCGCTCAGCGCATTGCCGAAATCGGCGGCGCTGCCAGTGCCGCCATCGTCGCCGCCCGAGAGTGCAACCTGCTGGTCGCCCGCCGCGAAGACGAGGAAGGCGTTGGAAATGCCGGGATTGACGTCGTTGAAAGTGAGGCTGGAAGACGGATCGCCCAGCCCCGGCTTGGCGATGAGATAGACCTTCTGGCTGTCGGAGACGACAGACACCGTCGCACCGGGCATGGCGGCAACCGCGCCATTCTGGATTGCGCGCAGGCCACTTTGGATCGCGGACGCCAGCGTACCGTAATCGGTGGGCGGCGTCGCGGGCAGGGTTATGGTGCCGCTGGCGACCGCGCCGCCGCTGTTGGACAGCGAGACGCTGAGCTTGTCGCCCGCGCCGATCTTGTTGGCGGGAAGCGCGAGCGGCAGTGCCGCGCTGACCGTTCCGGTCTGACTGGGGCGCGCCGTCGCGCCTGTGGGCTCCGCAAGCTGCACAAGCCGCGACGCCGCGTTGACCATGGCCGCCGCGTCGTTGGGCTTGGTGCTGTCCATCACAAGGTTGACATATTTCTCGACCGCCACGACCTGGCTGCTGGTAGGCCCGGCATATTGGGTGACGGTGAGGTTGAAGGAATTGACCGGATCGGCGGTGACCTGCAGGCCGTAATCCACATCGGCGCGCAGATTGCTGCCCCAGCCACCGGGGCTCGCCGCCGATACGGTGAGATTCCCGCCGCCCAGCGTGGCCGCGGCTTGCGCGGCCTTGTCGGAGGCCGGCGTCACGCGCACGACATAGGCTTGGCCGCCGCCGTTCAGGAAGAACTGCTGGATGGCGTAGCTCGCCTCGCTGTTGGTGTTCAGCCCGCCGAACTGGCGCTGGAAATCCGCGAAACTGAAGACCTCCACCGCGTTGCTGGGACCGATCGGGCCTTGCGGGAAGAAATCGACGAACGCGGCGATGGATGTCGCCACGCCGGTGATGGTTCGCACGCCACTGGGGATTTCTTCGACGTAGACGCCAGGATAGCTGACCGCGACCGGCATGCGCTCCTCCGTGCTTTGCTGCGCCATTAAGGCGCGCGTGATTTCGATTGCGAACGAGACTTAGCTTACGAACGAGGTTGGGACGAAAACAAATAATAGGCAAATGATGTGAGAGTCTATATTTGCCGGAGATTGTTTCGGCTACTTGGTGGTGAAGAGTTCTCCACAGGAATATGTCTTTGTCGAAATAATTATATTTCGCTCTTGACTCCTGTTTGTGAAAAAATCGCGACAGAAACAATATTACGCAAATACAGATTTCGTATCGTAACGCGCTTGCCGCCGCCGCGCGAAATGCGGACACTCCGCGCGGTTTTCAGCGGATCACGCGCGTGCACCTCTCCCGATTTCCCCGTAAGCGCTTCGCCCATCTGCCCACGCCGCTCGAACCGATGGAGCGGCTGTCGAAGCATCTCGGCGGTCCGCGCCTGTGGATCAAGCGCGACGATTGCACTGGCCTTTCCAGTGGCGGCAACAAGACCCGCAAGCTGGAATTCCTGATCGGCGACGCACTGGCGCAAGGCTGCGACACGATCATCACCCAGGGCGCTACCCAGTCGAACCATGCACGCCAGACGGCCGCGGCAGCCGCACGTTTCGGGTTGGAATGTCATCTGCTGCTGGAAGATCGCACCGGCTTCAACTCGGCCGATTACACCTTGAACGGCAATGTGCTGCTCGACCGGCTGCATGGGGCGCATCTCTCCGAGCGCGCCAAAGACACCAACATGAATGAAGAGATGGAGCATCTGGCGGGCGAGCTGCGCGCCAAGGGCAAGAAGCCTTATGTCATTCCCGGCGGCGGCTCCAATCCGGTTGGCGCGCTCGGTTACGCCAATTGCGCGCTGGAGCTGGTGGCGCAGGCCAATGATGTGGGGCTCAAGATCGATCACGTCGTGCACGCCACGGGCAGCGCGGGCACACAGGCGGGGTTTGTCGCCGGGCTGGTCGCGATCAATGCGCGGATTCCGGTGCTGGGCATTTCCGTGCGCGCACCGAGGGAGAAGCAGGAGCAATCCGTGTTCGCGCTTGCCGAGCGCACCGCCGAACATCTGGGCGTGCCTGGCATCATCAAGCGCGAACACATCGTGGCGGATGGCGATTATGTCGGCCCAGGCTATGGTCTGCCGACCAAGGGCATGGCCGATGCAGTGAAGCTCGTGGCGCGGATGGAGGGCATTCTGCTCGATCCCGTCTACACCGGCAAAGGGATGCATGGTTTGATCGAGCTCGTCCGCAAGGGGCGTTTCGAAAAGGACAGCGACGTGGTGTTCCTCCACACCGGCGGATCGGCCGGGCTGTTCGCTTATCCTGACGCGTTCGACCTGCCGGGCGTTTCTTGAGCGGGCGCGAGAAAGTCGCGGGCGTCATCGGCGGAATGGGGCCGGAAGCGACGGTCGATTTCCTCCGCCGCATCGTCGCCGCCACGCCGGCTGATGACGATGCGGATCACATCCGCGTCCTCGTCGACAACAATCCGAAAATCCCCTCGCGCATAGCCGCTCTGATCGATGGCACGGGCGAGGACCCGCTGCCGGTGCTGATCGCCATGGCGCGCGGGCTGGAAAAGCAGGGCGCCGATTTCCTCACCGTGCCCTGCAACACCGCGCATTATTACCTGCCCCAGATCGCCGCCGCCGTGTCGATCCCGGTGCTGGACATGGTGACGCTCGCCATCGCGCAACTGCCGCAGGTGCGCACCATCGGCATGCTGGCGTCGCCCGTCGTGCAGAAGGTCGGTCTCTATGCGTCGCGCCTGAAGGATGTGGGATACGACACGTTATTCCCGGATGAGGCGGGCGAAGCGAAGATGCTGAGCGTCATCCGCGCGGTGAAAGCGAACACCCTAACGGACGAGCATCGCCGCGACTACAGCGCGGTCGCGCGTGATTTGGAAAGCGCCGGCGCGGACGCTTTCCTCATCGCCTGCACCGAACTCTCGGTGATCGGCCCACCCGCCGGAATCACTAGGCCGTTTGTCGATGCGCTGGATGTGCTGGTGGCTGCGACGATCGCGCAGGCCAAACCCGCTACTTGAATATCCCCTTCGGCAGCATGACGTGGACGCCTTTGTTGCGGTCCACCACTTCCGTCACGTCCACATCGCCCGCCACGCTGACCAGCATATAGGCGTCGTCGCGGCTCAGATGCTTCTCGTTCACCAGGAAATCGACCATCTCGCGCACCGCCTTGTGGGCGGCGATGGAGAGGTCGTCGTCGAAGCCCATGGCGATGTAATGCGTCGGCGTTTCGGCGCGGGGATATTTGATGTGCAGGTCCTTGCGCACGACGAATTCGAGCGTGCCGACGAGCGAGGTTTCCATGGCGGTGACGTCCACCTCGCCATTGCCCTGGCCGGCATGGCCGTCGCCGATCTCGAACAGCGCGCCTTTGTTCCACACCGGCAGATAGAGCGTGGTGCCCGCGACGAGTTCCTTGTTGTCCATGTTACCGCCGCTGATGGTGGGCGGCGTGGAATCGTAGCGGCCGAAATCCGGCGGCGGCGCCACGCCCATGCTGCCGAAGAAAGGATGCAGTGGGATTTCGATGCCCGGCGCAAAATGGGCGACCATGCGTTTCGCATCGAGCGGGATGATCTTCACACGGGCATAGGGGAAGTCGTCGGTGAGGATTCCCGCGCCATAGCGAAAGCCGTTATAGGCATAGGGGATCGCGAGTTCGATTTTCTTGATGTGGATTTCCAGCGTGTCGCCGGGTTCCGCGCCGTCGATATAGACAGGGCCGTTCAGGATGTGCCCGCCCGGTCCCTTGTCCGTCACCTGCGCATAGACGTCGCGTAGCGCCTGCTCCACTTGCGCGGGTGCAACGCCGGCTTTCTCCAGCCCCGTGGGCGAATTGGTTAGAAGTGTGTGGAACACCACCGTGTCGCCGGAGCGGATATGCAGCACGGGCGTCTTCGCCGCATCGTAGTTGCCCCAGGCGACGGTCGTGGGCGATGCGGCGAGCGTGTAGGTCTCCGCACTGGCCGCAAATGGCGCGAGCGCGAGGCAGAAGAGAAGTCCGCGAAGCATGATGTCCCCCGTTGCGAGGACATCATGCTAAGCCGCGGCGCCGTTTCAGGACAAGAAGCGCTGCTCCAGGGATTGCAGCAGCTTGTCCAGCTCATTGGCCTTCTGCTGTACCGCCGCCGTCGTCGTCCAGGACGGTGGCGCGGTGATGGCGGTGGGCGGCGACAATTTGTACTGCACCAGGTTCACCATCTCGTTGGGATCGTTTGCGAGGTCGTACATCTCCCACTGGTCGCTTTCCGTGCCGGAGGGATCGAAGTAGCGCGCCAGCTTGTATTCCTTCGTGCGCACGCAGCGCACATGGTTGGGCTGGCACACGGAGCCAGATGCGAGGCCTGGCACCGGTCCTTTGCCATCCGAACCCGTCTGCACGGACGTGACCATCGCCTTGTAGACCTCGTACTGCTTCTCGGAATGGACGTTGTGCTCGTCGCGCATGAAGGGCAGTGGCGCGGTGATCTCGTCATCGGTGATGAAGAGCACGCCCTCGCGCTTCGAGCCGTCGGGCTCGTGGATCTCGCCCGATATGCCCTCGATCACGGGCGCGAGGTCCGCGCCCGGCAGCGGGGGGACGGGACGGTTCTCCGCCAGACGGGCGCTCAGATGGCGACGCTTGGCGTTGTCGATCCCGGCAAGGCCCAGGATGGTGGGCAGGATGTCGACATGGCTGGTCAGCTCGTCGATCTGGCGCATGCCGGTGAGGCCGGGAATGTTCACCACCACCGGCACATGCAGCGCCTCCTGATAGGCGGTGTGCCACTTCTCCATCATCATGCCGTGCGCGGCGGCGTATTCGCCGTGGTCGGTGAGGAAGACGACGATGGTGTTGTCCGCCTGGCCGGAGCTCTCCAGCGCCTCCAGCACCGCGTTGATGTGCGGATCGACGACGGAATGCAGCCACGCATAAAGCTGCAGGAATTTCTCGCATTCCGTATGCGGATGCTCGGTGAGCTGGAACGGGATGCAGGTCTGCAACCCCACTTTCGTGGCGAGATCGATCTTCTGCTGTCCGTCAGGGGCGCCCATGCGGCCGGCGACGTTGAAGCCGGTCTTCGAGGCCAGCGCGAGGCCCATCTTGTAGGAATAATCGAACTGGGCGGACGGCTTGTCATCCAGCGACTCATGCTGCGTCGGCGCGGCGTGCGCGCAATGCTGCGGGAAGCCGTCCGGATTGAGCGGAATCTGCATCGCGCCCATGGTCGGCTTGAGGGACGGCACATCGGGCGGCACGTCGAGCGGGCCGAACACCGATTGCGATTTGGGCGTGAAGCTGTGGCCGCCCGGCAGCTGGATCGGCTGAACGGGCTCATTCGGCGGGATCGCCTGCGCGATCACCGCGGGATAGGTCGCGATATCGTGCGGGTTGGTGAGCGAAAGCACCGCGAACCACGGCCGCGGCTCCGTGGTGGAGGTGGGCGTGGGGCCGGCGTAATCGGGATGGCTCGCCGACATGTTGGCCTGGACGCGGTCGAAATCCAGCGCCAGTCCGCGGCGGCGCACGAAGGTGCAGGCCGCGTCCGTGAAGCCCACGTCGCGATAGAGGCCGAGATTGTTCGCCGCCGCGCCGTGCGGTTCGGGATAGGAGGACTCCCAATCGTCGAAGCCGTAGCGCTTCAGCGAATGCTCCGGCGGATTGGAAACGTGCCACTTGCCGAAATAATGCGTGGTGTAGCCCGCTTCGCGCATCCAGCTGCCGAGCGTGGGGATGCCGTCGGCATCGAGCCACGGGAAGTTCGCGGAATCGCCGCTCTTGAACAAGCCGTCGGTCTGGGTAACGCCGGTGCGCGTGCCGTATTGGCCGGTATAGATCACCGCGCGCGACGGCGTGCAGGCGGAAGCCCCGATGGTGTGGTTGCGCAGCACGATCGCATTCGTGCGCAGCTTCATCAGGCCCGGGAAATATTTCGCGTATTCATTGTTGTCGACGGTCACGTCGTCGCCCTGGAAGCCCAGCACCTGCTTCAGGTCTTGCGCGAAGCCGTGATCCGGGCCGTAGGTAAATCTCGGGAAGCGATATTGATCGCAGGTGATGAGCAGGATGTTCGGGCGATCCGGCCGCGTGGGTTTGGACGTGTTGTTTTCCGTCATGGCGTTTCCCCTTTGTGAAGCGAGCGCTTGCGAAGCGAGCAAGCGACGCTACAATGGAAAAGTCATCACGCAGAAATCACGGCTGTGAATACTTGGTATTCACAGCGTGAATATTTGGTCGCAAACACTTCACGATTACGCGGTGCTCATGCCCCAGTGCCGCTTGTTGCCGGGAACGCCGCACGTCTGGCGCAAGGCGTCCACCACCGCGCGTGAGAAGCTGGAGCAACTCTCGCGTCCACCGAGATCGCCGGTTGCGCGCCCCGAGGCCAGCACCGCCGCCACCGCGGCTTCCACTGCGTCGGCTTCGTCCGCGCGGCCCAGGCCATAGCGCAGCAGCATCGCGGCGGAGAGGATCGCGCCGGTGGGGTTGCAGAGGTCCTGCCCCGCTATATCGGGTGCCGAACCATGGATGGGCTCGAACAGTCCCGGGCCTCCGGCGCCCAACGAGGCGGAACCCAGCAAGCCGATGGAACCTGGCAGCATCGAGGCTTCATCGGAGAGGATGTCGCCGAACATGTTCTCCGTCAGCACCACGTCGAAGGCGCGGGGCTTCTGAATCAGCCGCATGGCGGCGGTATCCACCAGCACATGTTCGAGCGTCACGTTCGGGAACTCGCGCTTCTGCATTCCCGTCACGGTCTCGCGCCACAACCGGCTGGTCTCCAGCACATTGGCTTTGTCGACGAGCGTGACATGCCGGCGCCGCTCCATCGCCGCCCGAAAGGCGACGCGTGCCACGCGCTCGATCTCATCGGTCGTGTAGACGCAAAGATCGCTCGCGCTGGTCGCGTCGCGCGTCTTGGCGCCGAAATAGGAGCCGCCGGTCAGCTCGCGCACGATCAGCATGTCCACGTCGCGCACGATCTCCGCTTTCAGCGGCGAATGGGCGAGGGTGGCGGCGGAGACTTTCACCGGGCGCAGGTTTGCGAACAGACCCATCTCCTTGCGCAGACCCAGCAGACCCTCTTCCGGCCGCCGCTTGCCGCCGTCCCATTTGGGACCGCCGACCGCGCCCAGGAACACCGCGTCGGACTCCTTGCAAGCCGCGAGCGTATCGGGCGGCAGGGGATCGCCGCAGGAATCGATGGCCGTGCCACCGATGGCCTTCTCGATGAAGCGGATGTCGTAATCGAACAGCTCATCCGTCGCGGAAAGCACGCGGCGTGCGGCCTCCGTCACTTCGCGGCCGACGCCGTCACCGGGCAGCAGCACGATGTTGTAATTCTTCATGGCACGCGGCTTTCATAGGTTTCGATTTGCGGCAGGCGGCCCATCAGCCAGCCCATGGTGTCGACGCCATCAAGCAAGCAGCGCCGCGCGAAAGGCTCGACCGTGAAATGCGCCACATGATTGCCGAAGCGCAGTTCGCAGGATTCCAGATCGATGGTCGCGTTCTCGCCCGGGCGCGCGGCCAGCAGGCGCCAGTTCGCCTCATCGATCACGACGGGTAAGAGCCCGTTCTTGAGCGCGTTGGAGGTGAAGATGTCCGCGATGCCGGTGGAGACGACCGCGCGGAATCCGAAATCGGCCAGCGCCCAGGGCGCATGCTCGCGCGAGGAGCCGCAGCCGAAATTGTGCCCCGCCACCAGGATGCGATGCGCGCAAGGCGCGATGCGGTTGAGCACGAAGCCGGGATTGTCGCGGCCGTTGGCGTCGTAGCGCCAGTCGTTGAAAGCGAACTTGCCTAACCCTTCGCGCGCCGTGGTGGTGAGGAAGCGCGCCGGGATGATCTGGTCGGTGTCGATATTCTCCTCGCGCAACACGACGGTGCGGGAGGAGAATGAGGTGAAGGGCTCAGCCATGGGCTGTCTCCAGGTATGGTCTCGGATCGGCGATGTGGCCCGCGATGGCCGAAGCCGCGGCGGTTGCGGGGCTCGCCAATACGGTGCGCGCGCCGGGTCCCTGCCGTCCTTCGAAGTTGCGGTTGGAGGTGGAGACGGCGAGCTGCCCCGGCGCCACGAGATCGCCGTTCATGGCGATGCACATGGAGCATCCCGGCAGCCGCCACTCGGCGCCCGCGGCGAGGAAGATATCGTGCAGCCCTTCCGCTTCCGCCTCGCGGCGCACCTTCTCCGAACCCGGCACCACGAGCGTGCGGGCATGCACCTTGCGGCCGCGCATCACCGATGCCGCAGTGCGCAGATCGGACAAACGTCCATTGGTGCAGCTGCCGATGAACACGACATCCACTTGCGCGTCGGCGATGGATTGCCCGGCGGTGAAATGCATGTAGTCCAGCGCGCGCTGCTGCCCGGCCGGAACGTTCGTGCCGACGGCGATGCCGGTGTCGGGCGTGGTGCCCCAGGTCGCCATCGGGGAAATGGCCGAAGCGTCCAGCCGCTCCTCGCGGTCGAACCGCGCATCGGGATCGGAGGTGAAGCCGCGCCAGCGTTCGGCGAGCGCGTCGAAGGCAGCGCCTTGCGGCACATGCTTGCGGCCGCGCAGCCAGTCCACGGTGGTCTCGTCCGCCGCGATCATGCCGGCGCGCGCGCCCATCTCGATGGACATGTTGCAGAGGGTCATGCGGCCCTCCATGTCCAGCGCGCGGATTGCCTCGCCCGCATATTCGATGACAGAACCGGTGCCGCCGCCCGCGCCCAGTTGCGCGACGATGGCGAGCGCCAGATCCTTGGCGCCGACGCCGGGCTGTAACGTACCGTCCACCGTCACGCGCAGGCTCTTTGCCTTGCGCTGGAGCAGGCATTGCGTCGCCAGAACATGGCCGACTTCCGAGGTGCCGATGCCGAAAGCGAGCGCGCCGAAGGCGCCATGCGTCGCCGTATGGCTGTCGCCGCAGACGACGACCATGCCGGGCTGCGTCAGCCCCAGCTCCGGCGCCATCACATGAACCACGCCGCGATACTCGCTGTCCCATCCCGCCAGCGCGATGCCATGCGCGCGGCAATTCTCTTCCAGCGTCGCGACCTGCGTCTCCGCTTCGTCGCTGACATAGGGGCGCTTGCCGTTGGCGGCGGGGAGTGTGGGCGTGGAATGATCGAGCGTGCCGAAGGTGCGGTCGGGGCGGCGAACCTTAAGCCCGCGCTCCGCCAGCACCGCGAAAGCCTGCGGCGAGGTCACTTCATGGATGAGATGCAGGTCGGCATAAAGCACGGCGGGGCGGTCTTCCGCTTCCGGCTCGACGAGATGCGCATCCCAGATCTTCTCGAACAGCGTTCTTGGTTTGGCGCGCAATTTTTCGGGCGAACCGCTATACACTTCGCCCGATTGCGTTTTAGGCCGCGGCGACGGCATCACGGGCCTCCATTTCCTGAACAGGCTCCAGCCAAGCTTGGTGGCGATGCGCCGATCCGTCAAACAGCCCGTTGAACCGTACCATCAACTTTCGCGTGACCGCGCCCGGTCCGTTGGCGCGGGTGGCGATGCCGTCCACCGAACGCACCGGTGTGATTTCCGCCGCGGTTCCGGTGAGGAACACTTCATCGGCGACATAGAGCGCCTCGCGCGGCAGCGCCTGCTCCACGATCTCGATGCCTTCCTCGCGGGCGAGCGTCAGCACTGTGTCGCGGGTGATGCCCACCAGGATGGAGGCGGCGGCCGGCGGCGTCAGGATGCGGCCGTCCTTCACCACGAACAGGTTCTCGCCCGCGCCTTCGGAGAGCCGGCCGTCGGTACCGAGGCCGATGCCTTCCACGAAGCCGCGCACACGCGCTTCCCTTCCGATGAGATAAGACGAGAGATAATTGCCGCCCGCCTTGGCGCCGGTCGGTACCGTGTTGGGCGCGAAACGCTGCCAGCTCGAGACGCAGACATCGACGCCCTTGGCCACGCCCTCGTCGCCGAGATACGCGCCCCACGGGAACGCCGCGATGGCGACGTCGACATTCATGTTGGCGTCGGTCGGCGTCACGCCCATGCCGCATTCGCCGAGGAAGGCGATGGGGCGGATATAGGCGCTGCGCAATCCGTTGCGGCTGACGACGCTCTTGCAGGCCTCCACCATCTCCTCCGCCGCGAAGGGCAGGGTGATGCCGTACATCCGCGCGGAATCGATCAGGCGCGCGATATGCGCGGTGAGGCGGAAGGCGGCGGGGCCATCCGGCGTGTCATACACGCGCACGCCTTCGAACACGGAGGTGCCGTAATGCAGCGCATGGCTCATCACATGCACCTTGGCGTCGGCCCAAGGCGAAAGGCGGCCGTTCATCCAGATGAATTCAGCCAACGGCTTCATTGCAAGTCTCCAATGGCGTGGCGGCTGTCTCGCCTTGCGCACGCACGATCTTGTTAAAAGCATCGACGAAGGCGCGAACCCCCGCCCAGAGCGGATCGGGCCCACGGCCATGGCCGCGATACTCGTCTCCACCGGACGCGAGCACGATCTCCGCCTCCGCGCCAGTGTTGGCGCCGTAGCCGGTTTGCAGGATGTCGAGTTCGGCGATTTCCGCTTCCGCGCCTGCCGCCTGGCGCACGGCGATAAAGGCCGCTTCCAATGCGGTCTCGCCGATCGCGACATGCGTCACGGACTCATCCGCCCGCGTCATCTCCACCACGGAGACCGCGCGTCCGGCCTTTTCGCTGCGGGCGTCCAGCCGCGTCAGCGTCCAGCCGCGTTCGCTGGCGTCGCCATGGGCGAGCAGGTTGCGCATCTCCGCATCGTCCAGCGCGCCGATCTCGTCAGCCCGGCGCTTGAAGGCGGCGAAGATCTCGCCCATCGCATTGTCGCCGACCTCGAAGCCCATCTCGCGGGCCCGCTTGGCGACGGCATGGCGGCCGGAATGCTTGCCCAATACCATCTCGCTGGCGCTCATGCCGACATCCTCCGGCCGCATCACCTCATAGGTGCGCGCATCCTGCATCATGCCGTGCTGGTGGATGCCAGCCTCATGGGCGAAAGCGTTGCGGCCGACCACCGCCTTGTTGCGCACCACCGGTGATTTCGTCATGCGCGAGACGAGGCGGCTGGTGGGCGCCAGCTTGGTGGTGTCGATGCCGGTTTCCATGGCGAAGAGATCGGCGCGGGTCTTCAGCGCCATCACCAATTCCTCTAGCGCGCAATTGCCCGCGCGCTCGCCGATGCCGTTGATGGCGCATTCGACCTGGCGCGCTCCGCCCTGCACCGCGGCCAGGCTGTTCGCCACCGCCATGCCCAGATCGTTGTGGCAATGGGCCGAGAAGCGCACGGCCGGATCGCGCTTGATCCGCGCGTCGAGCAGCCAGAACAGCGCGCCGATCTCCTCCGGTGTCGCATAGCCGACGGTGTCGGGCACGTTCAGCGTCATGGCGCCGGCATTGGCCGCCACCTGCAGCGCTTCGATCAGGAATTCCTGTTCGGTGCGGATCGCATCTTCGGCGCTGAACTCCACGTCGTCGCAGAACGTCTTGGCGAAGCGCACCGAGCGGTCGATCGCCTCCAGCACCTCGGCGCAGCTCATATGCAGCTTGGCCTTGCGGTGGATGGGGCTGGTCGCTAGGAAGATGTGGATGCGCCGGTTCTTGGCCGGCGCCAGCGCGCGCATCGAAGCCTCGATGTCGGCCGTGTTGGCGCGCGCCAGCGAGCAGATCGTGGGGCCCACGATCTCTTCCGCGATGGCGTGGATGGCGGCTTCGTCGCCCGGCGAGGCCGAGGCGAAGCCCGCTTCGATCACGTCCACGCCCATGTCGCGCAACGCCCGCGCCACGCGTAGTTTTTCCGGTGTGCCCATGGAGAAGCCTGGCGCCTGTTCGCCGTCGCGCAAGGTGGTGTCGAAGATGATGACGCGGTTCTCGTCTACGCTACGCATGATACGGCCTCCTCATGCGTCATCCGGCTGGCGCCGAACATGCGGTCGATCTGGCGGTCCAGCACGTCGCCGTGGCGGTGCGCGTCTCGCGGGCGGACTTTCACGGCCACGCGGCGGTAGTCGCCATTGCCCGTCATGGTCATGTCGTCGATGTGGAAGCCGCGGCGCTCGATGAGACCGATGAGCCTCTGCAGCGAACCTTCGGTGCGGTCGAGTTCGATGTGGATGGTCTTCATGGTCTTGGCTCCTCATGCATCATTTCGTGGTTGGACTTGCCCGGCGGCACCAGCGGCCAGACATTTTCGAGCGGATCGATGACGACGTGGGCGAGGCACGGCCCGTCGGCGGCCAACAGCCGCGCGATGGCCGCGTCCTGCTGGTCCCGGCGCTCCACGCGGAAGGCGTCGATGCCGAAAGCTTTCGCCACCTGGACGAAATCCGGATTGTCGGAGAGATCGATCTCGCTGTAGTTGCGGTCGTAGAACAGCTCCTGCCACTGGCGCACCAGGCCCAGCGAGGAATTGTCCAAGAGCAGGATCTTCAGCGCGATGCCGTAGCGCTTCAAGGTCGCCAGCTCCTGGATGTTCATCATGATGGAGCCGTCGCCGGTGATGGCGACGACGTTCGCGTCGGGCCGCGCCAGCTTGGCGCCGATGCCGGCGGGGATGCCGAAGCCCATCGCGCCCAATCCGCCGGAGGTGAGATGCGCGGACGGATCGGAGAAGCGGCAATGCTGCGCCGCCCACATCTGGTGCTGGCCGACATCGCAGGCCGCGACGAAGTTGTCGCCCGCCGCTTCGGAGATCGCTTTCAGCATGGCGGGCGCATAGACGGCGCTGCCCGGCGCGTCGTAGCGGGCGGCGAAGCGGGCTTTGTTGTCCTGCGTGCGCGCGATCCAGCCGGCGATGTCCAGATGCATCGGATAGAGCGCGTTCAGGGCGCGGATCAGGTCGCTGGTCACGGCCAGGTCGGCGCCGCGCAGCTTGCCGATCTCGGATGCGTCGGCGTCGAAGTGGATGACGCGGGCGTGCGGCGCGAAGCCGGCCAGCTTGCCCGTGGCGCGATCATCGAAGCGCGCGCCAACGGCGATCAGCAGGTCGCATTCCTGCACCGCCATGTTGGCGGCGCGCGTGCCGTGCATGCCCAGCATGCCCAGGAATTGCGGATCGTCGGTGGGCAGCGCGCCCAATCCCTTTAGCGTGGCAACCGCCGGAATTCCCGTGCGCCGCGCGAAAGCGCGCAACGCATTCACCGCGCCCGCGATGCCCACGCCGCCGCCGACATAGAGCAAGGGGCGCTCGGCGGCCGCGATCATCTCTTCGGCCTTGGCCAATGCGGCTTTGTCATCGGTCATGTCGGCATGCGGCGCGCGGAACGTCCGTGTCTTGGTCGCCATCGAGGCGGCGATGTCTTTCGGCAGGTCGATCAGCACCGGGCCGGGGCGGCCGCTGGATGCGACATGGAAGGCTTCGGCCACGATGGCGGGGATTTCGCCCGCATCGCGCACCAGCCAGGAATGCTTCACGATGGGCAAGGTCATGCCCAGGATGTCGACTTCCTGGAACGCATCCGTGCCCATCAACGCGGTCGGCACCTGTCCGGTGATGGCGACCATCGGCACGGAATCCATCGCGGCGTTGGCGATGCCGGTGATCAGATTGGTGGCGCCGGGGCCGGAGGTGGCGAGGCACACGCCGGGCTTGCCGGTGACGCGCGCCCAGCCATCCGCCGCGAAAGCCGCGCCCTGCTCGTGCCGCACCAATATGTGGCGCAGGTTCGAGCCCGCCAGTGCGTCGTACACCGGCATGATCGCGCCGCCGGGATAGCCGAACACGGTCGTCGCGCCAGCATCCTCCAACGCGGAGATCAGCAGGCGCGCGCCGGTCGGCGCCGCGCTTTGCGCCGCGGCCTTGGTAATCGAAGCAGGACTGACTCCGGACATGGTCATATCAGCCCGCATTGGTGGGCGGGTTCAGCCAGGACATGCGCGCGCGCAAATCCCGGCCCACCTGCTCGATGGGATGTTCGAGGTCTTTCTTCAGCAGCGCCTCGTAGCGCGGCCGTCCGGCCTGGTTCTCCAGGATCCAGTCGCGGGCGAATTGTCCGGACTGGATGTCGCCCAGGATCTCCTTCATCCGCTGCTTGGTCTCGGCATTGACGACGCGCGGGCCGGAAACGAGATCGCCGTACTTGGCCGTCTCTGAGACGAACTGGTGCATCTTGGCGAGGCCGCCTTCATGCAGCAGGTCCACGATCAGCTTCAGCTCGTGCAGGCATTCGAAATAGGCGACTTCCGGCTTGTAGCCGCCTTCCACCAGCGTCTCGTAACCGGCCAAAACCAATTCGGTGACGCCGCCGCAGAGCACGGATTGCTCGCCGAACAGATCGGTCTCGGTCTCTTCCGCGAAGGTGGTCTCGAGGATGCCGCCGGAGGTGCCGCCGATGGCGCGGGCATAGCCCATGGCGCGGTCTCGCGCCTTGCCGCTGGCATCCTGATGCACCGCGAAGAGGCACGGCACGCCGCGCCCGCGCGTATATTCGCGCCGCACCAGATCGCCTGGACCCTTTGGTGCCACGAGGATGACGTCGATGTTCTTCTTCGGCTTGATGCGGCCGTAATGGACAGAGAAACCGTGCGCGAACAGCACCGCCGCGTTGTCGGCGATAGCGGGCTCGATATCGTCGCGCCAGATCGCGTCATGCGTCATGTCCGGTGTCAGGATGGCTGTGATGCCCGCACCGGCCGCGGCATCGCGGGGTTCTGCGACACGCAACCCATCGGCCTGCGCCTTGTCCCAACTCTTGCCGCCCTTGCGCACGCCGACCACGACATCCGTGCCGCTGTCGCGCATGTTCAGCGCATGCGCGCGGCCCTGGCTGCCATAGCCGACCACCGCCACGCGCTGGCCTTCAAGCGCCTTCGGGCTGACATCGTCATTCGTATAGATACGCATCGTGTTCTCCGGTGATGGCCGGAAGACGCGCGCAACAAAAAACCCCGCTGTTCGGAGCGGGGTTTCGGTTTTGCGATCTTGGCCGGTTTTCTTGGCTTAGGTCGTTCCGCTCCCGCTCCGCGAGGTATCAATAAGCAGTACGAGAATAAGCAGGCCGAGCGCGTTCGGGCTGGCCGTGGGGCCCGCCTCGATCGTCGCATTCATGGTCCGGCACTGCGTCACGTTCTGACACTTTCGTGGATCAACCTGTGGATTGATAAGACCATGGCTTTAAGCAAACGTAAAGCGCGGTTGCGAAAAACATTCGTGACAGGACATTTTCTTCGCGTAATGGGCTGAGTGCCGAAATTTTATGCAAAGTGGTCATGCCGTAGGCAGAAAGACGGATTCACGCAGAGCCGCAGAGACGCGGAGGAGTGTGCGAGTGGAACTGGCGAGTTTCGAACTCCATCCTGTTCGTCATGGCCGGGCTTGTCCCGGCCACCCATTCACTCCCTGCGAGATGCGAGGCAATGGGTGGCCGGGACAAGCCCGGCCATGACGGTTGTGGGATATGGAGTGAAGCGACTGCCACAAACTCACTCCTCCGCGTCTCTGCGGCTCTGCGTGAATCCGACTCCGCTCTTCCCGCATCTCCACCACCGCAAGCAAAGTTTTCTTTTCTCCATGTGAGGGTGCCATAGTGAAATCGAACGAATACGGACGAGTGCCATGCCCGCGTTGAGATCGAGGACTTCCACTCACGGCCGCAACATGGCGGGCGCGCGCGGGCTTTGGCGCGCGACGGGGATGAAGGATTCCGATTTCGGCAAGCCCATCGTCGCCATCGCGAACTCGTTCACGCAGTTCGTGCCGGGCCATGTGCATCTGAAGGACCTCGGCCAGCTCGTCGCGCGCGAGATCGAGAAAGCGGGCGGCGTGGCGAAAGAGTTCGACACCATCGCGGTCGATGACGGCATCGCCATGGGCCATGACGGCATGCTCTACAGCCTGCCCTCGCGTGAGCTCATCGCCGACAGCGTGGAGTACATGGTCAACGCGCATTGCGCGGATGCGCTCGTCTGCATCTCCAATTGCGACAAGATAACGCCCGGCATGCTGATGGCGGCATTGCGGCTGAACGTGCCCACCGTCTTCGTCTCCGGCGGCCCGATGGAAGCGGGCAAGGTGGTGATGAAGGACAAGACGGTCGTCGCCGTCGACCTGATCGACGCGATGGTTGCTGCCGCTGATTCCAAAGTGAGCGACGAAGAAGTTGCCGTCATCGAACGTTCGGCTTGTCCCACTTGCGGATCGTGTTCGGGGATGTTCACCGCCAATTCGATGAACTGCCTGACGGAAGCATTGGGCCTTTCGCTGCCGGGTAATGGTTCTGTTCTGGCGACGCATGCCGACCGCAAGAACCTCTTCCTGCAGGCCGGCCGCACGGTCGTGGAGCTGGCGACGCGCTGGTACAAGGAAGACGATGCGTCGGCCTTGCCGCGCAACATCGCGACCTTCAAGGCGTTCGAGAACGCCATGTCGCTCGATATCGCGATGGGCGGATCGACCAACACCGTGCTGCATCTGTTGGCCGCCGCCTACGAAGCGGGCGTCGATTTCACCATGGCGGATATCGACCGGCTGTCACGCAAGGTGCCGGTGCTGTGCAAGGTGGCGCCGTCGAAATCCGATGTGCATATGGAAGACGTCCATCGTGCCGGCGGCATCATGGCGATTTTGGGCGAGCTGGACCGCGGCAACCTCCTGCATCGCGACATCCCGTCGGTCCATGCCGCGAATTTGACCGAGGCGCTGTCGCGCTGGGACGTGCGGCAGACCAATGACGAAAACGTTCGTTATTTCTATCGCGCGGCGCCGGGCGGCATCCCGACGCAGACGGCCTTCAGCCAGGACCGCCGCTATGACGACCTCGATACCGACCGCAAATCCGGTGTGATCCGCTCGGTGGAGAATGCCTTCAGCAAGGACGGCGGCCTGGCGGTGCTCTCTGGCAACCTCGCGCCGGAGGGCGCCATTGTGAAGACGGCGGGCGTTGACGAAAGCAACCTGCGCTTCACCGGCCCTGCGCGCGTCTTCGAAAGCCAGGACGATGCGGTGGCGGCCATCCTGAACAATACGGTGAAGGCGGGCGAGGTAGTGGTGATCCGCTATGAAGGGCCGAAGGGCGGTCCCGGCATGCAGGAGATGCTCTATCCGACGTCGTATTTGAAATCGAAAGGGCTGGGCAAAGCCTGTGCGCTGGTCACCGATGGGCGGTTCTCCGGCGGAACCTCCGGCCTCTCCATCGGCCATGTCTCGCCGGAAGCGGCGGAGCGCGGAGCGATCGCGCTGGTGGAGACCGGCGACCGCATCGAGATCGACATCCCGTCACGTTCGTTACACCTGGCCGTGGATGCGGCCGTGCTGGAAGCGCGCCGCGCGGAACTGACATCCCGTCATGGACAACATTGGCGTCCTGCCGCGCGCGACCGTAAGGTGTCGCCCGCATTGCGAGCCTATGCGGCTTTCACCACCAGCGCCGCGCGCGGCGCCGTCCGCGACGTTGGTCAAAGGGATTGAGCCAAAGTGGATTATGTCAGTACACGCGGCACGGCCGCGCGGCGGAGCTTTTCCGATATCCTGCTTTCGGGCCTGGCGTCGGATGGCGGCCTCGCCATGCCGGTGGAATGGCCTGAGCTCGATCCCGCGCGCTTCGCCAAGCTCACTTACGCGCAGGCCG
The DNA here is from genome assembly GCA_036489435.1 of Rhizomicrobium sp. GTDB lineage: Bacteria > Pseudomonadota > Alphaproteobacteria > Micropepsales > Micropepsaceae > Rhizomicrobium. The sequence continues at coordinate 61,280 of DASXFU010000023.1, forward strand.
CCTATGAAGTGCTTTCCGCCTTCACCGGCGATGCTTTCACAACGCGGGAGCTGCGCGCGGATGTGACGGCCGCCTATTCCGGCTTCGACGATCCGGCAATCGCGCCGCTCACCGCGCTCGGTAACGAACGTTATTTGCTGGAGCTGTTCCACGGCCCCACGCTGGCCTTCAAGGACATCGCGATGCGCGTGCTGGCGCGGCTCTTCGCGCGCAGTTTGGCGAAGCGGGGCGGCAAGGCGACCATCGTGGCGGCGACATCGGGCGACACGGGCTCCGCCGCCATCGCGGCCTTCGGCGGACTGCCGCAGATCACGCTGTTCGTGCTGCATCCCAAAGGCCGTATCAGCGAAGTGCAGCGCCGCCAGATGACGACGGCGGAATTCGCCAACGTCCACAACATCGCGCTGGAGGGCACGTTCGACGATGCGCAGACGATCGTTAAGGCGCTGTTCGCGGACGAGGCGTTTGCCAGCGACGCGTCGCTCACGGCCGTCAACTCGATCAACTTCGCGCGCATCGCGGCGCAGATCGTCTATTACTTCACGGCCTCGGCCCAACTCGGCCGTCCGCCCGTCTTCGTTGTGCCCACCGGCAATTTCGGCGATGTCTTCGCGGGTGATGCGGCGCGGCGGATGGGCTCGCCCATACGCGGCCTCGTCATCGCCACCAATGAAAACGACATTCTGGTCCGCGCGCTGCGCGACGGCGTCTATGAGCCCGGCGACGCGCGGCACACCTTGAGCCCGTCGATGGATATCCAGGTCGCCAGCAATTTCGAGCGTGCGCTGTTCGAGGCCTCGAGCCGCGACACCGCTTGGGTGACGCGTGCGATGAAGGACTTCGCGGGCACCCGCCGTATGGTGCTGCCCAAGCCAATCCTGCAGGACTTGCGCGGCCGCTATCCCGCCTATGCCATCAGCGACGAGGAAACGCTCACCGCCATTTCGCGCACGCACGAGCGCCATGGCCGGCTGATCGATCCGCACACGGCGGTCGCCATGGCGGCGGCGGACCGCGTCAGCACCGATGCGCCGGTGGTGGTGCTCTCCACCGCGCATCCCGCGAAGTTTCCCGATGCCGTGCGCCGCGCCTGTGGCGCCACGCCGATCCTGCCGCATCGGTTGCAGGACCTGTTCGAGCGCGAGGAGCATTTCGAGACTCTGCCGGCCGACATCGCCAAGGTGCGCGCCTTCATCGCGCGCAGACTGGCGTCTTAAAACCCGTACGCTGCCGCGTTCGCCGCTTTCAGGTGGAAGCGCAGCTTGCGGGAATATTCGCGCGGGTCCTTGGGGCGGACCATGGCGAGCGGATCGGAATGTAGCCAATCGTAAAGCCGCGTCAGCAGGAAGCGCAGCGCCGCGCCGCGCGCCAGGATCGGAAACGCCTCGCGCTCGGCGGGGGAAAGTTCGCGATGTTTGCGATAGGCCGAGACCAGCGCCCGGCCCTTGGTGAGGTTGTAGCCGTCGCTTTCGAAACACCACGCGTTCAGCATCACGGCGAGGTCGTAGACGAAGGCGTCGTTGCAGGCGAAATAGAAGTCGATCAATCCCGACACGCGTCCCGGCATGAAGAGCACATTGTCGGGAAAGAGATCGGCATGGATCACGCCGCCGGGCAATCCGCTCGGCCAATCGCGTTCGAGATCACCGAGCGACCGGGAGATGAGGAGGGCCAGGCCCTGCTCCACGCTGTCGGCATCGGAGGCGGTCGAATCGGCGAGCTTGCGCCAGCCTTCGGGGCCGAGTGCGTTGGGCCGCGCGATCGCGAAGCCCTGTCCGGCTTCGTGCAGCCGCGCGCAGGCCGCGCCCACGTCGGCGCAGTGGGTAACGTCCGGCCGGTGGAGGGACAGGCCGTCCAGCCAAGTGAGGAGTGCGGCGGATTTGCCGTTCACATGCCCCCACAAGCTGCCGTCGCGGCGGGGGACGGGGAGGGGGCAGGGCACGCCTTTGGCCGCCAGATGGTCCATCAGGCCCAAAAAGAAAGGGAGATCTTCTTCTTTTACGCGTTTTTCATAGAGGGTGAGGATATAGGCGCCCTTGTCGGTGCGGAGCTGGAAGTTGGAGTTCTCCACGCCCTCGGCTATCCCTTTGAAACTCAAAGGATTTCCGACATCGTAGAAGCCCAGCAGGGCTTCGAGATCTTCGAAGGACACTTCTGTATAGACGGCCATGCCGCCAATCCCGCCGCATTCGCGGATTCTGTCAAGCCGGGAAGAAACCTGGGGTCGAAACACGTGGAGCTATGCAATCGGAGAGTATTGAAGTCTTCGTTGCCCGTTAAACAGGCAAGTTCCTCTTCCCGATACAGGATCGGTGAAAAATAGCGCCTGGATTTACTATAGCGAATCGCATTTCGTTGCACTGCACCCAAGAGCAAAAGTAACCAGACAATCGCTTGAAGTGACTTAACATTTCATCAGCATGACGCGCCGTCTTTTCGCGCGTCCGTGCCTTGCTTCTTAACCTTTCAACCGGTAGCTTCGCCGCGAACGCAAAATAGGTGCGGAGGTCCACTGGGCGGGGGCTTCCACGGGCGTGTGCGTTCGACCGCTCCAGAATTGTGGCAATTTCCGTGCAGCAGAAACGTGGCCGCGCCGGCCCGGATCTGCTCCGGATCAATCGGGCTGGGCTTTGACAGGGCTCAACAAAAAAGTTTCACGCCGCTCTGGAAAGAGTGGCTGTGCGGGGCTGGCGAGTCGCCGGTCCAGGGTTGATAGCGCGCGGTCGGGAACCGCCTAACGGAGTAAGCGCTCATGTCGGACATCACCGTCGATTTCGCTCAATACACCGCGGACACCACGCTCAACGGCCCTTACGATGCGGGCGACAACGTCACGCTGGCGGATGACTCCTCCGTATTGGACGAACTAAGCGATTCCGACATCGACGGTTTGGCGACAAACAATGTCGATATGATCAGCGCAACCGACGGCGTTTTGTCCTGGACCGCCGATCAGTATTCTCACCTCATCCTCGGCCCTGTCACGATCGATCCCGACACCTTCGCGATCATGGCCGACACCGGCGCCGACATCGCTGCTCTCTCCGCCGAACAAATCGCCGCCATCGCCGCCGAGGGCGTCGCTGTTATCGACCCGACCGATAGCATGCTGTCCTTCACGGTGGACCAGTTCGACGCACTGGGCGCGATGAGCGTCGACGCCAGCGCCAATTTCACCATCGCCGACACCGGCGCCAATCTCGCCACGATGAGCGCGGGCCAGATCTCCTCGCTCGCCTCGCTCGGCGTCGATCACATCGATGCGACGGACAACATGCTGTCGCTTTCCATCGCGCAGTACCAGGCGCTCGGCACGGTCACCCTTACCGCCGCCGATGTCGTAACCCTGGCCGACACCGGCGCGAACCTCGATGCATTGACCACCAGTGATTACAGCGGCCTGCACGGCAACGGCATCGACGTCATCAACGCGACGGATGGCGCCTTCACACTCTCGCTGGCCGAATACAACGACCTGAACGGCGTCACGCTCACCCTGGCCAACACCGTCACCCTTGCCGACACCGGCGCCGCTCTCGGCGCGCTGACGACCGGTCAGATCGATGCGCTCGGCACCGCTGGCATCGACGTGTTCAACGCCACCGATGGCGCGCTGTCGCTGACCGTCGCCCAGTACGAGGAGACCGCCACCGACAACATCGCGCTCACTGCGGGCAACACCGTCACCCTGGCCGATACCGGCGCCGCCATCGCCGGTCTCACCGCCTCCCAGATCACGGCGCTGGCGAACGTCGACATCTTCGACGCGACCGACAACGCGCTGACCTTCAACGTCGACCAGCTCAATGCCACGACCGGCAACAACATCGCGCTGACCGCCGCCGACACCGTCACGATCTCCGACACGGCCGCCCATCTCGGCACGCTGACTTTCAGCGCGCTGGCCGGCGAAAATGTCGATGTCCTCGACGCCACGACGGCCTACACCACGCTCACGGTCGCGAACCTCACCGCGCTCGGCACAGTGACCTTCAGCGCCTCCAGCGTTGTCACCCTGACGGACACCGGTGCCGCCATCGCCGCGGTCTCCGATTTCTCGGTCTTCGCCGCCCATGGCGTGGACGTGCTCAACGCCAGCGACGACACGCTGACGATCAGCGTCGCCCAATTCGGTGAACTCGGCACCACGACGCTTACTGCCGGCGACACCGTCACCATCTCCGACACGTCGGCGAACCTTGAGACGCTGACCTTCAGCGCGCTGGCCGCCGCCAATGTCGACGCGCTGGACGCGACCGACGCCATCTCCATCACCGTCCAGAACATCACCAATCTCGGCGCGGTACACTTCACGGCCGATAGCAGCGTCACGCTGGCCGATACCGGCGCGCACATCTCCGCCGTCGCGGATTTCACGACCTACGGCACCCATGGCGTCGACACGATCGATGCCAGCAACAATACGCTGACGATCAACACGACGCAGTTCGGCGGGCTCGGCAGCGTCACGCTCACGGCGGGCGACACGGTCACGATCTCGGACACGTCGGCCAATCTTTCCGGCCTCAGCTTCTCCACTCTGGCCGGCCTCAATGTCGATTTCCTGAATTCGACCAACGCCTATACCACGCTCACGGTGACGCAGCTCGATAGCTTCGGCGCGCTCAAGTTCACGGCCGCCAGCAGCGTCACGCTGACCGACACCTCGACCAACATCGAAGGCGTCTCCGACTTCACGACCTTCGCCACGCATGGCGTCGACGTCATCAACGCGTCCGACGACCTGCTGTCGATCAGCGTCTCGCAGTTCTCCGGCCTCGGCACCACGCATCTGACGGGCGCGGATGTCGTCACCATCGCCGACGCCGCCGCCACCCTCGACACCTTCCTCGACACCTCCGGCACCGCCACCAAGCTCCTCACCAACGGCGTGAACTACATCCACGCCACCGAAGGCAGCATCTCGGTCGATGCCGCGGCGTTCAACGCCGTCCAGACCGGCGGCGCGGTCTTCACCTCGGGCGATACGGTCACGGTGGCCGATACCGGCGCCAATATCGTCGCGCTCGACTTCACCACGCTCGCCTCCACCGGCGTCGACGCCCTCGACGCCACGGACAACGTGCTCACCCTCAGCGCCGATCAGTATCTCGATATCGCGGGCGTGATCACGCTCGCGACTGGCGACACCGTCACCGTCGCCGACAGCGCTTCGAACCTCGAAGCGCTCACCACCACCGATATCGGCGGTCTCGCCGGCAACAATGTCGATGCCATCACGTCCAACGACGGCGGCAACCTCGACTGGTCCGTCGCGCAGTGGCAGGCGCTCGGCTCCGGCGTCACGATCAGCAACACGGACGGCGATCTGCTGGTCAGCGATTCCGAATCCAACATCGAAGCCTTGTCCGGCTCGGACTTCGCGTCGCTCGCCACGAAGGGCGCGCAGTTCCTGGCGGCCGACAACGAAACGCTCAATCTGAACGTAAGCCAGGTCGAGGGCTTCCTCGGCACCGGCCTTGCGGCCGCCTCTTATGACACCGTCACGCTGGTGGACACGGGCTCCAACATCGCGGCCATGACGGCCACGCAGTTCGGCGAGCTCGCCGCCGCCGGCATCGACACGATCGACGCCAGCAACGACACGCTTTCGCTCACTGCGGCCCAGATCTCCGCACTCGGCATCGTCGACCTGACGGACGGCGACACCGTCACCTTGTCCGACACCGGCGCCCACATCGCCGCCATCGCCGATTTCTCGATCCTGTCGGCGCACAATGTCGACAAGATCGACGCGACCGACAACACGCTCACGATCAGCGCCGCGCAGTACAGCGCGCTCGGCACCGTCACGCTCACGGCCGGCGATAGCGTCACCATCTCCGACACCGCCGCCAATCTCGGCGCGCTGACCTATTCCGCGCTGGCGGGTGAGAACGTCGACTTCCTGAACGCCACCACGGCGATCAATGTCACGGTTCAGAACGTCACCGACCTGGGCGCCGTGCACTTCACCGCTCCCAGCGTCGTCACGCTGGCCGACACCGGCGCCGATATCGAAGCGCTCTCCAGCTTCGCGACGCTGGGCACCCATGGCGTCGACACGATCAACGCCACCGACGACGTGCTCAGCCTCACCATCGCCCAGATGACCAGCCTGGGCACCGTCACGCTGACCGCCGCGGACACCATCACGCTCGCCGACACGCAGTCGGCCATCCAGACGCTCAGCGGCTCCACGATCCTCGGCTACATCAACAAGGGCGTGGACTTCTTCCATTCGACCAGCGGCACGCTGACGGTCAGCACCAGCCAGCTTGGCCAGTTCATCCACGATGTCGGAACCGGTTCGCCGCATGTCGCGGACTGGGAGCCGCGCGCGCATTTCACCGCATCGGACACCGTCACTTGGGCGTCCACCGGCAGCGACATCGCCCTGAACTCCGGCGATGTGCTGAATGCCGCGATGCGGGCGGGCGTCGATATCATCGATGCCACCGACAATGCGCTGACGCTCGACACCTCGCAGTTCCTCGGCGTGACCAGCGCCGGCACGCATTTCACCGTCGCCGACGACCTCACGATCTCCGACGACAATAGCGGCCTCGCCACCCTGTGGAGCACCAGCGGCCTCAACACGCAGCTGTCCTCCAACGGTGTCGACACGATCAGCTCCGGCGACGGCTTCATCAACATCACCGCCCAGGGCGCGGATGGCGTCGAAGGTTCGGGCACGGTGCTCGATTCCGGCCTCACCGATACCCTGGCCGACACCGGCGCCAACATCGCCGCGATGACGACCGACGAGCTCTCGGACCTGAGCTCGATCAACGTCACCACGATCGATGCGTCCGACGACACGCTCAGCATCTCGCTCGACCAGTACAACGCGATCGAGGATGCCTCCATCAACCTGACGGCGGGCGACAATGTCACCGTCACCGGCAATCTCGACGACCTGCTGGTCTCGCAGATCGCCAATTTCGGCACCAACAATGTCGATCACCTGATCGACGTCGACGGCTTCAGCGAGGTGATCTGGACCACGGCGCAGTGGAACGCGCTCGCCTCCAACGTCACGATCGACAATAACGGCCACCAGTCCGGTCTGAACTTCGTGTTCGACTCCGCGGCGAACCTCTCCGCCGTCACCGTCCCGCAGATCACCGCTTGGGTGTCCGAGGGCGCCGAGATCTGGGAAACCAAGCCGCCGGGCGATTCCGGCATCGTGACCTGGACGGTCGCCAAGATGCAGGCGATGGGCGCCTCCGTCTTCAGCGGCGGCACCAACGTCACCATCTCCGACACCGCCGCCCATATCGAGGCGGTCAGCGACTTCTCGACCTTCTTCAGCCACGGCGTCGACATCATCAGCGCGTCCGATGGCTCGCTGAGCCTGACCGCGGCGCAGTTCGGCGTGCTCGACGGCACGGTCATCGACGGCGCCAACACGCTGACCTTGGCCGATACCGCCTCCAACCTGAACACCTATTTCGCGACCTTCCTGAGCGCGGATTCCCTTTCGGGCGTGCTCGGCGCCAACGGCGTCGACACGATCCACGCCACCGGCGGCGCGATCTCCGTCACGGCGCAGGCCGCGACCGGTGTGGAAGAGTCCGGCGCCGTATTCTCCTCGGGCGACACCGTCACCGTCGCTGATACCGGCGCCAACCTCGACGCCTTCATCGACGCCATGCAGACCGCGACCGCCGATCTGGCGACCCTCGGCATCGACGCGCTCGACGCCACCGACAATACGCTGACCCTCACCGCCTCGGAGTTCGGCTATCTCGCCGGCAACGGCGTGACGCTCACCGCCGCCGACACCGTCACCCTCGCGGACAGCGCCGCCCATCTCGAGGCGCTCACCACCACGCAGATCGGCGCGCTCGCCGACAGCCATGTCGACGCCGTCTCGGTCGCCTTCGGCGGCGATCTCGACTGGACGGTCGCGCAATGGCAGGCGCTCCCCAACGGCGTCACCATCGGCCTTGCGATAACCGACACCGGTTCCGAGCTGGTTGTGTTCGACACCCAGACGAACATCCAGAACCTCACCCATTCCGAAATCGTCGGCTTGGTCGCCCAGGGCGCGACGGAGCTTGCCGCCTCCGACGGCGTGATGAATCTCACCGTCGACCAGGTCACAGCGTTCCTCGACACCGCGCTGTCGGCCGCGCTCGGCGACACCGTGACTATCTCCGACACCGGGGCGCATATCGATGCGTTGACGGCCATCCAGCTCGCCGAACTCACCGGCTCGAATATCGACGGGCTCTTCGCCAATGACGGCGCGGTCACCTTCAGCACCGCGCAGTTCAACGCGCTGGGTGTCTTGCATGTGGCCGACGGCAACACCTTCACCGTGGCCGACACCGAGACCGCCCTCGAAGCCATGGGCACGGATGGCTACACCGCCATGGCCAGCGCGGGCGTGGATGTCATTCACTCCACCACCGGCAGCCTCACCGTCACCTTCGACGAGTTCTCGGCCATCTACGGCAATGGCGTCAGCTTCGCCGCCGGCGACACCGTCACCCTCACCGGTTCGCAAGCCGACATCTTCGGCGCCCAGAGCGGCACCTACTTCGCGGGCCTTGGCGGCTACAACATCGACACGATCTCCATCACCGGCGGCACCGCCACGCTTTCCGTCGACCAGTGGAACGGGTTGCAGACGTCCGCCATCGGCCTCGACCCGAGCAACGACGTCACGCTCGACGACACCGCCGCCAATCTGTCGGACGAAACCACGACCCAGATCGGGGCCATGTCCGGCCAGATCGACCATTGGGACGTGAGCGACGGCCAGACGCTGGTTCTGTCCAAGGCCCAGCTCGATGCGCTCAGCACGGCGACCATCGGCATCACGCCTTCCGAAGCCGTTGTCCTGTTCTCCGACACGGAAACCACGGTCGAAGGCCTCACCGTCACGCAGCTTGAGGGTTACATTACCCAGGGCGTGAACGCATTCCGCGCCGGCGACACCTCGACGCTCAACCTCAGCGCCGCGCAGATCACCGCCGTCGTCGATCACGGCGCCTATTTCGTCCCGGCCAACGCCGTCACGCTGTCCGATACGGCCACCGCCATCGGCGCGCTCACGGCCACGCAGTTCGGCGAGCTCGTCACCGGCTACGTGGACGCGATCACGACGACCACCGGCACGCTCCACCTCTCGGTCGCCGATTTCGAGGCGATCAAGACCGCGCTCAATGGCAGCACGCTCACGCTGACCAATGCCGCGACGCTGTCCGACACCGCCACCAATCTCGAGGCGCTGACCACCACGGAAATCGGCCAGCTCTTCGGCGACAACATCACCAACATCGCCGCCAGCAGCGAAGTGGACTGGACGCAGGCGCAGGTCACCGCGCTCGGCTCGACGACCGTCACCTTCTCCAGCGGCAGCCTGCACATCAACGACACGGAAGCGCATATCGAGGCCGTCTCGACCGGCCGCATCGATGCCGATCACGCGTCGGGCGTCACGGTGTTCCACTCGACGGATGTTTCCAGCGTCCTCAACTTCACCGTTGCCCAGGCCCAGCACATCGTCGCGGACAGCATGTCGGCGGACAACGACACTGTCACCGTCACCGACACGGGCGCCAACATCTCGACGCTCACGACCGCCCAGCTCAGCGGCTTGGGCGGCGCCGGCATCGACGAGATCGTCGTCACGACGGGCGACATCGTCTTCACCGTCGCCCAGCTCAATGCCGACACCACCGACACGATCAAGGCCTCGGGCGGTCACTTCCAGCTGCTGGACACCGAAGCCCATCTCGAAGCCAACACAGTCAGTGATTTCACGCGCTTCGTGAACCAGGGCATCGACCAGATCAGCTCCGCCGACAGCGACTCGATCCTGTTCAGCGCCGCGGAAGCCACCCTGTTCGAGACCCACAGCGTCACGGTCCTGGCCAGCGAGGGCGACCTCAACGACAGCGGCGCCCACATCGACGCGCTGACGGTGGCACAGATCACCGCGCTGGCCGGCACCGGTTTCTCCACCATCGACGCCAGCGACAACGCGATCACCTTCAGCGTCGCGCAGTTCAATGCGCTCGGCACCGTCGCCTTGACAGCCGGCGACACCGTCACGCTGTCCGACACGTCCACCAACCTGTTGAGCCTCGATCTCTCCACCCTGGCCGGCCTCGGCGTCGATGTGATCGACGCCACCGACAACGCACTCACCCTCACCGTCGCGCAGTACAATGCGCTCGGCACGGTGGCGCTGACGGCCGGCGACGCGGTGACGATCTCCGACACCGGCTCCAACATCACCACGCTCAACTTCTCGACGCTGGCCGGCAAGAACATCGACACGCTCGATGTCACCACGCCGTTCTCACTGAGCGTCGCGCGCTACACCCAGATGGGCGCGGTGAAGTTCGCGCCCGCCGACACCATTACCCTGCTCGACACCGGCGCCAATCTGGGCGCGCTGACCTCCGTGCAGATCGGCGCGCTGGCCGGCAACGGCATCGACAAGATCGACGCCAGCGACAATGTGCTGAGCCTGACCGCCGCCCAGTACAACGCGCTTGGCACCGTCACGCTGACGGCCGCCGACACGGTGACGCTGGTCGATACCGGCGCGCATCTGGCCACGCTGGACTACACCCAGCTCGCCGCCCACAACATCGACGTGATCGACGCCAGCGACAACGTGCTGTCGCTCACCGTCGCCAAGTTCCAGTCGCTGGGCACCGTGCAGCTCACCCAGGCCGACGTCGTCACCCTGGCCGACACCGGCGCCAACATCGCGGCGCTGACCTCCACCCAGATCGGCGCGCTGGCCGCCGCCGGCATCGACAAGATCGACGCCAGCAACAACGTGCTGTCGCTCTCCGTCGCGCAGTTCCAGGCGCTCGGCTCCGTCACGCTCACCGGCTCGGACGTGGTCACCCTGCTCGACACCGGCGCCGATCTGCAGACGCTCAACTTCTCCTCGCTCGCTTCGAGCGGCGTGGACATCCTGGACGCCAGCGACAATGTGCTGACGCTCACCGCGGCGCAGTTCGCCGCACTCGGCACCGTCGCGCTCAAGTCCACCGACACCGTCACCCTGCTCGACACGGGCTCGGACATCTCCTCGCTCACCGTGGCCCAATTCAACGCGCTGGCCGCCAAGGGCATCGACATCCTCGACGCCACCGACAATGCCTATTCGCTGAACGTCAACAAGGTGAACGGTCTCGGCAACCTCACGCTCGCCGCCAACGACACCGTGACGATCCAGGACAGCGAGTCCCAGATCGAGTCGATGACCAACGCCCAGATGGCCAATGCCGTCACGCGGGGCATCGACATCATCCACGCCAACGACTCCACCGACAACATGACGGTGTCGCAGATCACGCCGCTGCTCGGCAGCACTGCGTCCTTCGCCGCCGGTGACACCGTCACCATCGTGGACACGGGCGCCAACATCGCCGCCATGAGCGCCACGCAGTTCGGCCAGCTCGCCGCCGCCGGCATCGACAAGCTCCATGCCAGCGACAACGCGCTGTCCCTCAGCGTGGCCCAGTACAACGCGCTCGGCACGGTGACGCTGACCGCAGCCGACACCGTCACGCTGACGGATGCGTATTTGACCATCTCCGCCCTGTCGACCACGATCATCGCGGGCCTCGCCGCGGCCGGCGTGGACGTTGTCCAGGCCAGCTACATCTTCTGGAACAAGGCGCAGTTCGATGCGCTGCCGGGCGGCACCACGCTGTCAGCCACCAACGACATCGTCTTCCAGGATACGGAAACCACCACCGAAGCCCTCACGGCATCGCAGATCGCCCATTACGCCAGCCTCGGCGTGACCGATATCAATCCGCTCGGCGGCGCCTTGCATCTCAATGTTTCGCAGGCCGTTCAGGTGGAGACCTCGGATATCCGCGTTTCGGCGATCAACCCGAGCGTCACCGACACGGGCGCGAACATCTCCGCCTTGACCGCGGTGCAGATCGGCGCGCTTCAGACTACCGGCTTCACGATCATCGTCTCGACCTCCGGCGACATCAGCTTCACCAAGGCGGACTTCGACGCGCTTGGCACGGTCACGGTCTCCAAGGCCTCCGGCGCGCAGATCGTCTTGTCCGACAGCGAGACCAACCTCGAAGGAATCTCGGCCTCGGGCTATTCGGGTTACGCATCGAAGGGCGCGACGGAAGTCAGCGCCACCGGCGGCACGCTCAACCTGACCGCGGCGCAGGCCGCGCAGTTCGAGACGAGCGGCCTCTTCGCGGCGGCGGCCAACACCGTCACGCTCGCCGATACCGGCGCCCACATCGCGGCGCTGACCTCCACCCAGATCGGCAACCTCGCCGCCGCCGGTGTGGACAAGATCGACGCCAGCGACAACGCGATCACGTTCAGCCTCGCGCAATACGGCGCGCTCGGCACCGTGGCGCTGACGCAGGCCGATATCGTCACCATCCGGAATGATAACAACGGTATCTCCGGCATGACCGTGGCGCAGATCCAGGGTCTCGCGGCCAGCGGCATCGACGTGCTGGAATCCAACAGCAACAACTTCTCCTTCAGCGCCGCCCAGGCGCATGCCTTGGTGAACCAGACGGGCGGCGGCACTGTCCACCTCGCGTCCAGCGACACGTTCTTTGTCAACGATGCGGGCGCGAATGTGGGTGGCCTCTCGACCGCCGATATCGCGGCGTTCGGCGGATTGGGCGCGGGCTCGGTCGACATCATTGGCTCGACCCCGTTCAGCTTCAGTGTGGCGCAATACCAGGCCGCGGTGAACAACAGCGTCACCATCGATAGCGGTAACAACGTCACGCTGGCCGACACGGGCGCGGCTATCGCGGCCCTCACCGCCGTCCAGATCGGCGCACTCGGCACCAACGGCATCGACCACATCGACGCTTCGGACGACGCGATCACCTTCACGGTCGCGCAGGTCCAGGCGCTGGGCGCCGTCACGCTTACCGCAGCGGATGTGATCACCGTCTCCGACACCGAAGCCCATATCGAGGCGCTGACCAACTCGCAGTTCACCGCGCTCAACACCGCCGGCGTGGACGTCATCCACTCCTCCAACGGCACCCTCAACCTCAGCGTCGCCCAGGTCGGCGCGCTGTTCGCCACCAGCACCCACTTCCAGGCCAGCGACACCGTCACGGTGGTCGATCTCGGCGCCAACATCTCGGCGCTGGGTTCCGCGCAGATCGGCGCGATGGCGGCCGAGGGCATCGACAAGATCGACGCCAGCGACAACGCGCTCACCCTCTCCATCGCGCAGTTCAACGCGCTGGACACGGTGAAGCTCACATCGGCCGACATCGTCACGCTCGCCGACACTGGCGCCAACATCTCGGCGCTCTCGATCAACGCGATCTATGAACTCGGCGCTTCCGGAATCGACAAGCTCGATGCCACCGACAACGCCTACAACCTGACCGCGGCCCAGGCGCATTGGGTGGTGAACCAGGATGACGGTGCGCATCTCGGGCTCTCCGCCACCGACACAGTCAGGATCTCCGACACGGCCGCCAACATCGCCGCCATATCGCTGGCCGATATCGCGGCGCTGGGCGCGGACGGCGCAGGCTCCATCCACCTCGCCGTCAACAACGGCCAGCCGCTCGCCATCAACGTGGCCTATTACCAGGCGCTGGTCACCGCCGGCATCGTCGACAGTCCCGCCAACAATGTCGTGTTGACCGACACCAACCCGAACCTGCGTTCGCTCACGGTCGCGCAGATCTCGGCGCTGGCCGGCAATGGCGTGGACTCGATCCATGTCACTGGCAGCGGCCTCATCCTCTCCATCGCCCAGCTCAATGCGCTGGGCGCGGTGACCCTGACGCAGTCGGACTCGGTGATGATGACCGACTCGGCCGCGAACATTCAGGCGCTGACGGCGACGCAGTTCACCAACTACATCACCCAGGGCGTGGACACGTTCCACGCCGCGAGCGGTGTGCTGGCGGTGACCGAGGCTCAGGTGGCGGCCGTTATCGCCACCCCGGCGGTGTTCTTCGCAACCGACACCGTCACGCTTTCCGACACCGGCAGCAATATCGCGGCGCTCACCTCCACGCAGATCGGTGAGCTGGCGGGCGCGGGCGTCGATGCGATCGATGCCACGAACAACACGCTGACGCTGAACCTTGCGCAGTTCCAGGCGCTGGGCACCGTCACGCTCTCCTCTGGCGACACCAACACGATCTCCGACAGCTTCTCGACCTTCTTCGGCATGAGCACGGCGAATATCACCGCGCTCGGCGGCCACAACATCAGCCATCTGCATTCGGCGGATACCGTCAAGGGATTTGACTGGTCTGTCGCGCAGTGGAGCGTGCTGCCCACCGGCATCACCATCGACTCCGTGCAAGGCACCGTGGCTGTGTTCGACAACCCCGGCAACGACCAGGGCCTCACGGTCGCCCAGATCAATGCCTTCCACACCGCGGGGATGAACACGATCCTCGACAGCCAGAACACGAGCTCGCTTTCGTTCTCGGTGGCGCAGACCGCGGCGATCCTCACCGACAGCATCAAGGTCGTGTCCTACCCGTCGCCGTCCAGCACTATCGGCATCGTCTCGGACACCGGCGCCAACCTCGCCACCTTGACGACCACGCAGATCGGCCAGCTCCACGCGGCGGGCTTCGCCTCGGTGGATGCCTCCGATGACGCCGTCAGCTTCACCAAGGCACAGCTTGACGCGTTCTCGAGCGGCAGCGTTTCGCTCACCAGCGCCGACACCGTCACCCTGGCGGATGCGGAAAGCACGCTGGAAGGCCTCACCGCCTCGCAGTTCACCAACTACGCCACCCAGGGCGTGGACGTGTTCCACTCCAACAGCAGCATCCTGTCGCTGAACACGGCGCAGGTCACGGCAGTCCTCGGCTCTGCGGCGTCCTTCAAGGGCACCGATGCCGTCACGCTCGCCGACACCGGCACCAATCTGAGCGCCCTGACCACCACCCAGCTCGGCCAGCTTGCCGCCAAGGGCGTCGACATCATCGACGTGACTTCGGGCACCATGAACTTCACCGCCGCCACCTACACGGCGCTGGGTCCGTTCACGGTCCTGGGCAACGCTTCGCTGGTTGATACGGGTGCTGCCATCGATGCGCTCACCGCCGCCCAGCTCGGCGCGCTTACCGGAACCGGCATCACCCATATCGATGCCACCGACAACGCGCTCATCTTCTCGGGCGCGCAGGCGGATGCGGTGATGAGCCAGACCAGCTCGGGCACCGTCTCCCTCGACGCCAGCGACACGCTGACGCTCTCGGACACCGGCGCCAATCTCGCCACCGACCTCAGCGTCAACATGCTCTCCAATCTGCAGGCGAGCGGCATCTCCAGCATCACGATCGACGCGACCGACAATGTGCTGACGCTCACGGAGGGCCAGTACGACACCATCATCGCCCTCAGCATCACCCACCTGACAGCGGGCGACTTCGTCACGGTGGTGGATACCGGCGCGGATATCGCGACCTACACGACCGGCGAAATCCAGGCGCTCGCGGCCAACAACATCGACAAGGTGAGCGCCAGCGACGTCAGCGTCACGCTCAACATCTCCCAGCTGAACCAGTTCAGCACGTCGAACGTCCAGCTTGATCAAACCAACACCATCACGCTGTCCGACACGGCGGCGAACATCCAGGCGCTGACGGCGACGCAGCTCACCTCCTATGTCACCGAGGGCGTGGACATCTTCAGCTCCACCAGCGGCTCGCTCAGCATGAGCAAGGCGCAGGTGGCGGCGGTGCTGGCCACGGCGGCCGACTTCGCGGCGGGCAACACCGTCACGCTGTCCGACACCGGCGCCAACATCGGGGCGCTGACGGCGGTGCAGTTCGGACAGCTCGCCTCGCACGGCGTCGACACGCTCGACGCCAGCGACAACGCGCTGAACCTGACCGCGGCGCAGTATGCAGCACTCGGCGCCACGACACTGACGCAGGCCGACACCGTCACGATGCTCGACACCGGCGCGCATATCGCGGCGCTCAGTGCCGCGCAGTTCGCGTCCTTCGCCGCCAACGGCATCGACACGATCGACGCCACCAACAACGGCCTCGCCATCTCGGTGGCGCAGTACCAGGCGCTGGGTGCGACGACGCTCACCCAGACCGACACGGTCCAGCTCTTCGACACGGGCGCCGATCTGGGCGCGCTGACGGCGACGCAGATTTCCAACCTCGCGGCTGGCGGCATCGACCTGCTCAATGCCAGCGACAATGTGCTGACCCTGTCCCTCGCGCAGTTCAATGCGCTGGGCGCCGTCACGCTCACGGGCAGCGACGTCGTCACCCTGGCTGACACGGGCGCCAGTCTCGCCTCGCTCACCAGCACGCAGGTCGGCCTGCTCCAGGGTGAAGGCATCGACGTGCTGCACGCGACGGACGGCGTGCTGAACCTGACCGAGGCGCAATACACCAACCTGCATCATGTGGCGCTGACGGCGGCGGATACGGTGACCATCGCCGACACAGGCGCCAACATCTCAGCCCTCACTTCGGCGCAGATCGGTGCGCTGGCGGCGGCCAATGTCGACATCCTCAACGCGACCGACAATGCGATCACCTTCAGCCTCGCGCAGTACCAGGCGCTGGGCGCGGTGCATCTGTCGGCCGACGACGTGATCACGGTGAACGGCACCGCCAACACCGACCTGATCGATGGTCAGGCCGGTAGCCAGGTGCTGAACGGCGCGGCCGGCGACGACGTGCTGTTCGGCGAGGCCGGCAACGACACGCTGGACGGCGGTCTCGGCAACGACACGCTGAACGGCGGCGCAGGCATCGACACGGTCACTTACTGGGATGCGACCGCGGCCGTGAACGTCAATCTCGCCAACGGCACGGCGACCGGCATGGGCAACGACATCCTGTCGTCGATCGAGAACATCACGGGCTCGAACTTTGCCGACACGCTGACCGGCAACAGCGGCAACAACGTCATCAACGGCGGCGCCGGCAACGACACGATCATCGGCGGCCTCGGCGCGGATACGCTGACCGGCGGCACCGGCGCGGACCATTTCGTGTTCACGACAGCGCAGGATTCGATGAAGGGTTCCTACGACACGATCATGGACTTCAGTCATGCCGATGGCGACAAGATCGATGTCAGCCAGATCGCGAACTTCGCGTTCGTGAGCAACTTCACCGACCATGCCGACCAGCTCATGGTGGTCAATGTCGGCACCAACACCTATCAGGTGCGCATGGACGTGAACGGCGACGGCGTCTACGACTCGGTGATCGTGGTCCACTCCACCACGGCGCTGGTCGCGGGCGACTTCATCTTCGGCAACGCCTAGAACAAGGCGGCTCTTCCGGAAACGGAAGGGCCGCTTTTGTTTTGGGGGATGACAGCGGAGTGTGTGGGCGGGCAGTGCGCGGCGTGCGCGCTCTACTGCCCCTGCTGCTCCGCGTGTTTCACTTTCACCGTCGCTGTGCGCTCCAACTTGCCCCAACCGACGACGGCGCCGCGGATGGCGGTCCAGATGGAGCGGACCACCACGTAATACATGATCTGGCGATAGCCGAAGCGCTGCAGCGGCAGCCACCAGAGCAGGTTCCAGTTCTCGCGGCGTTCCATCAGGAAGCCGAACACGGCGGCCAGGATGTCCACCACCGTGAACACCACATAATAGAGGCCCACGGTGTAGAGATCGCCGCCGGAGAATTCCGCGCCGTGCTCCAGATAGTTGATACCCTGCCAGGCCAGCTGCCAGATGAGCAGCAGGTCGGCTACCGGCGCCAGCGCCGTCAGCAGGATCTGGAACACCCAAACCTGCGGCAGCGCGATCAGCCCCAGCGCGCCATAACGCGGGCGGAACATCATGCCGCGATACTTCCACAGGCATTGCAACGTTCCGTAAGCCCAGCGGAAGCGCTGCTTGGCGAGGCCACGCACTTTCTGCGGCGCTTCCGTCCAGGCGATGGCCGAGGAGTCGAAGCCGACGCCGTAGCCCTCGCGCTGGATGGCGATGGTGAGGTCCTGGTCTTCCGCCATCGTATCCGGTGGAAAGCCGCCCAGTTCGACCAGCACGCTCTTGCGCCACGCGCCCACGGCGCCCGGAACGACGGTCAGTGTGCCGAGCGCAGCCAAAGCGCGGCGCTCCAGATTCTGCGCCACGATATATTCCAGCGCCTGCCAGCGGGTGATCATGTTGATGCGGTTGCCGACCTTGGCATTGCCCGCCACCGCGCCGATGTCTTCTTCCGTGAACCAGCGTACCAGCCGCGCAATGGTGTCGCGCTCGAACTGCGTGTCGGCATCCAGCGCCACGATCACGCTGCCTTGCGCGAGCGTGAGCCCGTAATTCAGCGCGTTCGCCTTGCCGCCATTGGGAATGCCCACGATAGTGACACTGCTCTCGCCGTCGAAATTCTCGTGCAGCACGTCGAGCGTCTTGTCCTTCGAGCCATCGTCGATGACGAGGATCTCGAGGTTCTTATAGGTGCTCGCCATGATACCGCGCACCGTGGTGGCGATGACCTGTTCTTCGTTGTAGGCGGGGATGATCACGGTGACGCGGAACGGCTCTTCCTTCGGCGGCGGCTGGAATTCCGTCGCCTCCTTGCGCCGGCCCCACAGGCTCAGTCCCGCCAGGAAGAAAAGGCGCGACACGCCCAGCCAGATTGCGGCGAGGAAGCAGTAATAGAGCACATGCCCCACGGTCGAGATGGTGAGGAACACCACCCGGTCGGTGAGCAGCGCCACCGTCGACGGCAGCGGCGGCATCGCCTGGTCGCGGGAAAGGCCCGCGAGTTTCGACACCAGAACGAATTTGTAGCCCTCGGCGCGGAGTCTATCGATAATGATGGGTAGCGCCGCCACCGTCTGCGAGCGGTCGCCGCCGGCATCATGCAGCAGGATGATGTTGCGCGGCACGTCGGGACGGACGTCGTGCACCTGCTTCATCACGGCCTGCACGATCTTGTCGACACCCGGCAGCGCCCAATCCACCGGATCGACATGCTCGCCGACCGTGATGTAGCCCAGATCCTGCGCCGTCTTCACCGGAAGAATCTCGTCGCCATCGGTGGGTTCGGCATCGCCCAGATAGGGCGGCCGGAACAGCCGGAGCGAGCGGCCCGTCAGCGCCTCGAACAGCCGCTGCGTCGCGTTGAGCTCCAGGTTCACCGCTTCCTGCGGGATGTCGGCCAGATTGGGATGGGTGAAGGTGTGGCTGCCGATTTCGTTGCCGTCGTCCAGCTCGCGCTGCACCAGGCCCGGATTGGCCTCCACATTGCTGCCGATGTCGAAGAAGGTGGCGGTGACGTGTTTTTCCTTCAACACGTCCAGCACCTGCGGCGTCCATTCCGGATCGGGGCCGTCGTCGAAGGTCAGCGCCACTTCTTTTCCGCTGGCGCCGAACTGGTGGATGACATAGCCGCTCGGGAGCTTCTGATACGTCTCGTCGTCGATGTCGCCGGTCTGCTTGTCGACTTCGAAGCTGCGTTGGCCTTGTTCCGGCATCGCGTCCACGCGCAGGATCTCGCCCGAGCCGTTGAAGTTGATGTCCTCGACGGTGGAGATGGCGCGCAGCGAGTCCGGCGGCAGGGCGTCATAGGGCTGGCCCATCACTGTCCAGATCGAAGGATCCTCGGAGCCCAGCTTCCACACGGCATAGCCGGCCGGGCGATAGAGATCGGCGGCATGGATTTCGTTGTAGGCGGTGACGCCGTCGAGCAGCCACACCTGGTGTTTGGTGCCGTCGTCCTCGGCATAGGAGAAATGCGGATTGTTGGTCGCGTCGTCGAAATCGATGGTTGCGTCGGCGTCGTGAGCGAGGGTTATCGCGTCCGCGTAACCGACGGGTTCGGCCTTGGTGTCCGCCGCGTCCCAGTCATAGCCGTAGCTGCCGATGCTGATCAGCGTGCGGCTGGGCGGCAACACGCGCATACGCTGGTCGAGCAGGTCTTCGTACCAGGACTGGCTGGCGATGCTGCCCGGCTGGCTGGTGAGGAAGTGTTCGTCATAGGCCATCAGCAGCGTGTAATCGACGATGGCCGCGTAGGACGCGAAGGGCCAGTCGTCGTCGTCGAACTGGGCGGCCTGCACCACGATCCAGCCATGCGGGCGGAAAGCGGCGGTCAGCTCCTTGAGGAAGGTGCCGAGGTCGCGATAGCCGGCGGCGCCGTGGATTTCCTCGAAATCGATCGTTACACCCTGCAGCTTGTGGGACGCGGTGTACTGCACGAGCTGGGCGATCAGCGCGGCACGGCGCGTCTTGTCCGCGAGCAGCTTGGCGAGGCCGGGGCCGTTGAACACGCCGCCCGAAGCGTTTTGCACCGTCGGCACGATGGCGACGCTGGGCTTGTTGCGGCGGATATAGCCATAGACCGTCTGGCTATAGGCGTCCTTCAGGGTCATGTCCGGGCCGGTCATGCTCAGCCATGTGGGCATTACCCAATCGAGGCTGGGCAGCGCCGCCTTGAGTGAATCGATCGCGAGCGGGTCCCAGTCCGGATAGAAGGCGATGGAAAGCGAGCGGCCAGGCTGAGGCGCCAGGATTCCCGGCGGCACCGGGTTGCGGCGGCTGCGCTCGACCTTCTTCCAGCGCGCGTTCTGGCGCTGGACCTGCTTCAGGCGGGCGGAGGCGCCAAGGTTCTCGGCCAGATGCAACAAGCCCGGCGCGACGGCCTTTTTTTCGAGCTGTACGGCGGTGATCTGGTCGGGAAAGCGCAAGGGCTGCGCCACCGGCGACATGATCATGCTGACCAGAAAGCCGGCTCCCATCAGCCCGCTGACCGTCGCCAGCGCCCAGGCGATGAGCGAAACCCGGGCGGCCCGGCGCCCCGTGAGGTCGGAAAATATTTGTTTGTTGGCCATGGCCCTGTCTGTACGCGCCGTTGTCCGGCTAGTTTAGCGCATCGAGTCGAAGGAAGGGATTGGCATGCGCCGTAGCGCCGCGCCAGTGGGGCCCATCACGGCCGGGATCATCCTGGCCGTCTATGTCCTGATTATGGCAGCCGACTTGCCGGGACACCTGTCTTACGATTCCGTGATCCAACTGATGGAAGGCCGGACCGGGCAATATTCCAACTGGCACCCGGCGGTCATGTCCTGGCTGCTGGGCCTGGCCGATACGGTGGTGCGGGGAACCGCGCTCTTCGTGATCCTGAACGCGCTGGCCTTCTTCGCGAGCCTCGCCGGCCTCATCGCCACCCAGCCCCGGGCCCATTGGGCGGCGGCCGTGCTGGTGGTGCTGTGGGCGCTGACGCCGCAATTCCTGATCTATCAGGGCACCGTCTGGAAGGACGTGCTGTTCGCCAATGCCTCGGTCGCGGGTTTCGCCTGCCTGGCCGTGGCGGCCGCCTTTTGGGAGCGGCCGCGCTGGCGCTTTGGCCTGATCGCCGGCGCGGTGCTGCTCTTCGCGCTGGCGGCGCTGGCGCGGCAGAACGGCGCCGTCGTGGCACTGGTGGGGGCGATGGCCGTGCTGGCCATTGCGCTCGTCCGGGGTGACGGCTGGCGGAGGAGCGCGCTTTACGGTGGCGGCGCGTTGGTGGCCATGGTGGTGGTGGCGCTGGGTGGCATGGCGGCGCTGAACACCCGCCATGTGGGCGATTCCGGGCCGTCGGTGCAGTTCCAGTTGCTGCAGACCTATGACGTGATCGGCGCGGTGGTGCACGACCCGTCGCTGCCGCTGGATGCGGTGCGCGACGACGATCCGGACCTCGAAAAGACCATCCGCACCGTCGGCGTGAAAGCCTGGTCGCCGGAGCGCAACGACACGCTGGGCCAGACGCCGGCGCTGCAGAGCGCGTTGGACAATGCCGATCCCGACATCATGTCCGCGCAGTGGAAAGACCTCCTCCTGCATCACCCGGGGCTGTACCTGCGGGTGCGCGCGCAGGTGTTCGGCTGGGTGTTCCTGACGCCGGATGTGAAGAAGTGCCTGCCTTACGAGATCGGCGTCGACGGGCCGGCCGACGTGCTCTCCCAACTGGGCCTCGCCGAACGGGAAGATGCGCGCGACAAGGTGCTCGACGGGTTCTCCAAGAACTTCATCGGCACGCCGGTTTTGAGCCACGTCTTCTACGCCGTGCTGGCGCTGATCGCGCTTTATATCCTGGCGCGCCGCCGCACGCCCTCGGACGTCGCGGTCGGCTTCCTGCTGGTGGCGGCCTTCGGGGTGACGGCGAGCTTCTTCGTCATCTCCATCGCGTGTGATTACCGCTATCTCTACTTCCTCGATGTCTCGACGATGCTGGCGACGTTCTACTTGGCGCTGGATCCGATGAGCGCGTGGGAAGCGTTGAAGCGGCCACTACGCACGTAACGTCATGGCCGCCCTTGTGGCGGCCACCCATTTTCCAGAGTCCTCACCGGAGAAACTGAGGTAATGGGTGGCCGGGACAAGCCCGGCCATGACGATTGTTTTGAGATGCGATTCATCTCACGCAAAGAAAAAGGGCGCCCCGTCGGAGCGCCCTTTTCCGTAAGCGATGTGACCTTCTATCAGGAGCCGAAGACCGAGGTCGACAGCGTGCCGGTGTAGCCCGTCACGTCGATCACCAAATCTCCATTCATCTGGTAACCGGCGGTGCCGTTCATGTCGACCACCAGGATGGTGTGGCCGGCATAGCTGCCGACGGTGGGGTCGAACAGCACCGCGTGGTGAGGGGCGAGCTGGCCGGCGCCGATGGCGAGAGCGAGGTCGTGGTCGAAGTTGACGCCGCGCAACTCGCCGCTCGTCACCGTGGTGTCGATGCCGGTGACGGTCGTGCCCAGGATCGAGATGAGGTCATTGGTGAAGTTCATGTTCGTGATCGTGTCGTGCACCGTGCTCGAGGAGTCGGTGGCGAAGTTGTAGGCGAAGGTGTCCGCGCCCGTGCCGCCGGTCATCGTGTCCGCGCCGGCATTGCCCATGAGCGTGTCGGTGCCGTTGCCGGATTTGATCACGTCGTTGCCGTTGCCGCCGATGAGGTCGTCATTGCCGGCGCCACCGTCGAGCAGCAGCTTGGCGCCCGTGGCCGTGATGGCCGAACCATCGAGCGTCAGCGAATTGCCGCTGCCGAGATTGGAGGCGTTGATGGTGAGCACGCCGTTCGCAGCCACATTGGTGCTGTCGAGCACGAAGCTGTAGTTGTGCCCGGCGCCGAAGGTGATGTTCTCGATGCCGGAGATCGTGGTCGAGCCGAAGGTGATGGTGTCGGAGTAATCGCCGTTGAGCTCCAGCACGTTCTGGCCCGTGCCGCCGTCGATCGTGTCGGCCGCGGTGAAGGCCGCGCCCAGCACGAAGACGTCGTTGCCGGCGCCGCCATGGGCCGTGTCGTTGCCGCCTTCGCTGAGGTTGAAGGTGTCGTTGCCAGAGCCGCCCGTCAGCACGTCGTTGCCCGCGCCGGCGAGGAAGGAGAAGCTTCCGTCCGTCTCGGCCGTGCCGTTGAAGGTGAGGTGGTCGCCCGAGCCCATCGCGCCGCCATTGACCTTCAGCACCGCGCCCGACGCCACGTTGGCGTCGTTGGTGGTGAGGTCGTAGCTGTTGCCGGCGGAGAGGCGGATCACGTCGATATTGGTGATCGTCGTGGCGCCCATCACCACCGCGTTGCCGCCGGTGTAATCGCCGTTCAGCACCAGCGTGTCGTTCGTGCCGGTGCCGCCGTTGATGGCGTCGCCCGCGGTGAAGGCGCCCAACATCGTGAAGGTGTCGTCACCCGCGCCGCCATTGGCCGTGTCGTGGCCGCCGAGCGAGAGATCGAAGGTGTCGTTGCCCGCGCCGCCGGTGACGTTGTCATCGCCCGCGCCCAGGAAGAAGGCGAACTTGCCGTCCGTCTCCGCCGAGCCGTCGAAGGTCAGCGAATTGCCGGAGCCGAGATTGCCGCCATGGACCGAGAGCGTCTGGCCCGAGGCGACCGTCGCGTCGTTGGTGGTGATGTTGTAGTTGAAGCCCGCGCCCAGATTGATGAGCTCGACGCTGGTGAGCGTTGTGGCCGAGAGGACGAGCGCGTTGCCGCCGGTATAGTCGCCGGTGATGGTGATCTTGTCGCTGCCGGTGTTGCCGTTGACCGTGTCGGAAGCGGTGAGCACGGCGCCGAAGTAGAAGCTGTCATCGCCCGAGCCGCCGTCGACGTTGTCGGTGCCGCCATCCTGCATCTTGAAGATGTCGTCGCCGATGCCGCCGGTATAGGTGTCGTTGCCGGACGAGCCTTGCAGTGTGTCGTTGCTGTCTTGGCCGGTGATGGTGATCGTGTCGGTGATCGTGGCACCACCGGTGATGGTGTAGCTGAAGGTCTCCGTGCCGGTGGACGGCGCGCCCGAGCTCGGGTCGGGCAGGTAGTCCCAGGCATGGTTCGGATCGTAGCTGTAGGTGCCGTCGGCATTGATCACGATGGTCGAGCCGTCCGCGAAGGTCGCGGTCGAGCCCAGCGTGACCGCCGTGCCGTTCACCACCGCGCCGGTGACGCTGAGGCCGGCATTGGTATTGGTGTCCGGATCGGTGTCGTTGCCGAGAAGACCGGTGCTGCGTGTCGAGGCCGAGGCGATGTCGCTCTCATGCGTCGGGATCGGGTCGGTCACCGCGATGCCGGGGCGGTCGATGGAGAAGTTCAGCGTCTCCACCGTCGTGCCGCCATGGCCATCGCTGACCGTGATGTTGAAGGTATCGATGGGATGCGAGCCGGTCGGCGCGGAGTTGATCGCCGAGGTGTCGTCGGCGACGTAGCTGTAGGTGCCATCGCCGGTCATGACGAGGTGGCCATAATTGCCGGCGATGGAGCTATCGCCGAAGCTCGCGCCGTTCACGGCGGTGACCTGGAGCCCGTCACCGTCGCGGTCACTATCGCCCGCCAGCGCGCCGTTGCCGGAGGTGCCGCCGGTGCCGCTGGTGCTGCCGCTTTCCGCCACGGTCTCGTTCTGCGTCACCACGGTCGGCGCACGGTCGAGGGTGAAGGTGACGGTGTTGGACGTCGTGCCGCCATGCCCGTCGGAGTCCGTGTAGGTAAAGGTGTCGGTCAGGTGCGAGCCGGTGGCCGCGCTGTCGATCGCGGAGGTGTTGTCGGCGGTGTAGGTGAAGTGACCGTCGCTCGCCAGGTTCAGGTGGCCGTAGGTACCCGCAAGCGAGGTGCCCACATTGCCGCCCGAGCCGTTGACGGCGGAGACGGTGAGCGAGTCGCCGTCCTTGTCGCTGTCATTGCCGAGCACGCCCGTGCCCGCGGTACCGGATGTCCCGGAGACCGAAGCGCTTTCCACCACATTGTAAGCGTCGGCCGCGAGCGTTGGCGCGCGGTCGATGGTGAAGGTGACGGTCTGGGTGGTGCTGCCGCCGTGGCCGTCGCTGTCCGTGTAGGTGAAGGTGTCGGTCAGGTGCGAGCCGGTGGCGCCCGTGTCGATCGCGGAGGTGTTGTCGGCTGTGTAGGTGAAGCTGCCATTGGCCGCGAGATTGAAATGGCCGTAGGTGCCCTGGAAGGTCCCCGATCCGAGATTGCCGGCGCTGCCGTTCAGCGCCGAGACGGTGAGGCTGTCGCCGTCCCTGTCGCTGTCATTGCCGAGCACGCCCGTGCCGGCGGTGCCCGATGTGCCGGTGGCGCTGGCGCTTTCGACTACATTGTAGCTGTCGGCGCCGAGTGTGGGCGCGCGGTTGATGGTGAAGCTGACGGTCTGCGTGGTCGTGCCGCCGTCGCCGTCCGACA
Organism: Rhizomicrobium sp.; assembly: GCA_036489435.1. GTDB lineage: Bacteria > Pseudomonadota > Alphaproteobacteria > Micropepsales > Micropepsaceae > Rhizomicrobium. Next base: position 86,875 of record DASXFU010000023.1, read on the forward strand.
CGGTGTAGGTGAAGGTGTCGACCGGGTGCGAACCCGTGGTGGCGGAATCGATCGCGCTGGTGTTGTCGGCGGAGTAGGTGAAGCTGCCGTTGGAGGCCAGATTCAGGTGGCCGTAGGTGCCTGCGAGCGTGCCGGATCCGACATTGGCGCCGTTGCCGTTGACGGCGGAGATGGCGAGGCTGTCGCCGTCGGCGTCGCTGTCATTGCCCAACACGCCCGTGCCGGCGGTGCCCGATGTGCCGGTCGCCGAGTTGCCTTCCTGCGCGGTGTAGGAGTCCGCGCCCAGGGTCGGCGCGCGGTTCAAGGTGATGGTGATCGTGCCCTCGTTGGGATCGTTCGTGGAGGGATGCACGACGGTGATGCCGTCGTTCAGGATGAAGTCGATCACGCGCGTCGGATGGCTGCCGATCGTGTTGTCGGTGCTGCCGGTTTCCTGGAACGTCACACTGCGCAGCGCGGTGATGTAGTCCGAATAGGTCGTATCGCCGGTCATCGTCAGCGTCTGGGTGGCGGCGTTCCAGGTCAGCGTGATCTTGCCGGAATCGATCGTGCCGCTTTGCTGGCCGTTGGCGAGAAGCTCATCGCCCGTGAGGCCGGTGGCGCTGGCGATGGCGCCGGTCGTGACGCCGAAGGCGGTGCTGTCGCCCTTGTGGCCGCCGATCACGCGGATCGTGGCGCCGGAGATGTTGAGGCCGGTGCCGGCCGCGTCGCTGATGGTGGGATTGGCGGTGAGCAGCGACGTGCCGCTGCCGCTGCCTTGCGTGGTGATGGAGGACGTGCCGGTGATGCCGGTTTCGGTCGGCAGCGTGGCCCAGGTCATCGACGAGGTGAAGGCGCCGTCGGCGCCGTTGTTGTCCACCGTGTGGAAGTCGTTCTCGGTTTCGTTGCTCGTCGTGTCGCCCGAGGAGCCGGCCACCAGGAAGCTCTTGCCGTCCGCGCTGAGGCGCAGGCGCAGGATCGCGTCGCGCTCGATGTCGGAGACGTAGAGGTCGCGGGCCTGCGGATCGAAGCTCACGCCGTCGGAGAAGAACGCGTCGTAGTCCAGCGTGGTGCCCGCGGGCAGCGTCATCTTGTTGGCGGCACCGCCCGCGATCGGCATCCAGTAGATCGCGTCCTCGCCGGTGTTGGCGTTCTCCGCGGAAGCATCCGTCGTGAAGTAGATGATGCCTTGCGCGTTGTTGACGGCGATGCCGGTGATGTAGCCGTTGGCATAGGTCGTCGGGAAAGCCGACTGGATCGACAGCAGGGTGGGCGTGGGCGCGGTGCCGTCGCCGACGTCGCCGCTGGTGCTCATCGAATAGATGCCGTTGGTCTTGAAGCCCCAGAAGCTGCCCGGGTCGCCGTCATTGTCCTCGGCGAAATACATCGTGCTGCCGTCGGCGGAGAGCGCCATGCCGCGCACTAGCGCGATCTCATTATTCGAGCTGCCGGAATCGGCCAGGATGTCGTGGTTGTTGTTCGAGAAGGTGCTGGGATTGTAGGGCGAGGAGATCGCGCCCGTGGTAGGGTTGTAGGTGATCTTGATGATCTCGCCGCCGCGCTGATGCGCCTCGCCGGAATCGGTGACGGTGTAATCGCCGCCGAACAGCTCTTCATAGATCACGTCATGGCGCGGATCGACGACCATGGACCAGACGAGATCCTGGTCCGAGGTGCTGGCGATGGTCGTGCCGCTGCCGATTTCGAGGCCGGTCGAGATATGGCCGACATGCAGAACGTCGTCATTGTCGACGGTGAACCAGAGGTCGGCGGCCTGGTCGAGGCCCACCGAGTTCAGCGCGCCGGCGCTGGTGAAGCCGTGTTCGTCGATCGAGTCGTCGGAGAGCGCGTCGGAATCGTCATGCTCCAGGCGCACGTCGGAGCCGCCGTCGTAGCTGTTGCCGGAGGTGTCGCCGGCATCGGCTTCCCAGAGCTGGCCATCTGGATCGAGGTCAGGGGCGGTGCTGGCGTCGTGGGACACGGCTTCCGCGTGCAGGGAGGGGGCGATGATGTGCGAGCCGACAGCGCCAGCCAGGGTGCGATGAACGTCCGCGGTGGTCTCGCTGCCCGCGATGGTGTGGGACACGGCCAGGGAGTCGCCCAGATGGATCGGGTCGCCGACGGTCACATCCGAATGGATCTGCGACGCGGCCGCGATCTGGGAGAAGTCGAATTTGTGCGCGGCGGCGAACGTATGCGTGAGCGTGGGGTTGGTCACTGCACCGTCGGCTCCGGCATGGGAGCCGGGCGTGGCGGGAAGGATGTGCGCCTGGCTGCCCACGACGAAGCTATCCGCGCTTTCGCCGTTGCTGCTGAAGCTGCCGTCGAAGCTGGTGGGGTGGCTGCTCTTGAGCAGCGTGTCGTCCAGGATGGGGAGTCCATTCTTCTGGAAGTCGTCATGACCCAGTTGCGGCTTTGCCGCGGAATCGACAGTGGTGAGACCGGCGGACGACAGAAGCGGATCGCGGCGATTGCTGCTCATGACAAAACCCTCCCAACGCGGCGCACCCAAACGGCGCATGCGCGAAATCAACCTATACGAGCGGTACCGGTATGGACGCGCCCCAACGCCCGTAAAACCTATCAGCCGTTTCAAAAGCTCACAAGTAAAAGCCTGAAAAAGAAACGCGTTAGCGGCATGTCATGAACGGCATTTTCACATAGGGGTATACCGTTTTCGCCGGTCGCGCACACAGCGCGCATCCCGGTTCGCCGCGGCCTTCGCACCTGCAACATAGCTCGACGCGGGTGGATGCATCGCGCGCGGAGCGACGCGCACACATGATGAGGAATTATCCTGTGACAAGTATTCGTCACGTTCGATATTCGGCGATACTCGCGCGCGTCACGCGCTCATCCATAACGAACGTTACACACCTGAAATTCGATTTCGGAAAATCTTCGGTGCTTTCGCGCACTCTGCCGTTGTGGATTCACTTGTGCGATGTTAAGCATGCATGAGTTCTGGGGAGAATCTCGCACATGTCCCAACCCTATGTTGGACAAATCCTTATGTTCGGCGGCAATTTCGCGCCCGCCGGCTGGATGCAATGCCAAGGGCAGCTTCTTCCGATCTCGGAATACGATACGCTGTTCAACCTCATCGGCACAACCTATGGCGGTGACGGGCAGAGCACATTCCAGCTTCCCGATCTGCAGGGACGCGTTCCGATTCACCAGGGTCAGGGCGCCGGTCTGTCGAATTACGTCATTGGCCAGAAGTCGGGCACGGAAACCGTCACGCTGGGCATCCAGCAGATTCCGCAGCACAATCACATGCTGATGGCCAACACGAGCCCCGGCACGGCGTCCATTCCCTCGGGCACCGTCATTTTCGCCACCGAGAATTCGACGGCGCAGGGCGGCGGCAACGCGTTCACCTATCTGAGCCCCGTCGGCGCCACGCAGGTCCAGATGTCCAATGCCTCCATCGGACAGACGGGCAGCAACCAGCCGCACGAAAACATTCAGCCGGTGATGGCGGTGACCTACTGCATCTCGCTCTTCGGCGTTTATCCGAGCCCGACGTAACCACCGCGCGGACAAGCGCCCAAACGACGGAACAAGACCATGTCTTCACCATTCGTCGCCGAAATCACCATGTTCGGCTTCAATTTCGCGCCGAAGGGCTGGGCGATGTGCCAAGGCCAGCTTCTGCCGCTCTCGCAGAATACCGCGCTGTTCTCGCTGCTCGGCACGCAATATGGCGGTGACGGCAAATCGACCTTCGGCCTGCCCAACCTCCAGGGCCTGGGCGTGGTGGGCGCGGGCAACGGCGCCGGCCTCTCCTCCTATACCCAGGGCGAGACGAACGGCTCGGAGAACGTCACGGTGCTGCAGAGCGAGATGCCGCAGCACAATCACGCCATGTTCGGCGTGACGGGCAACGGCTTGACGGTCGCCGCCGCCGGCAACCAGCTCGCCAGGGGCTTCAGCGGCGGCAAGGCCGCGAGCTACACGGCGAACTATCTGAGCACCAGCGCCCCGCAGACGCCGATGTCGCTTCAGACGATGTCGGTCTCGGGCTCGAGCTTCCCGCACAACAACATGCAGCCCTATCTGGCGCTCAATTTCTGCATCGCCATGCAAGGCGTCTTCCCGGCGCGTCCTTAAAGGATCACCACCATGTCCACGCCCTTTATGGCCCAAATCGAAATCTTCTCCTTCAACTTCGCTCCGAAGGGGTGGGCGCTGTGCAACGGCCAGCTCCTGCCGATCAACCAGAACCAGGCGCTGTTTTCGCTGCTGGGCACCACCTATGGCGGCGACGGGCGCACGACTTTCGGGCTTCCGGATCTGCGCAGCCGCGTTCCGATCATGCAGGGCTCGGGCTTCACGCTGGGCGAGCGCGGCGGCGAGGAAAACCACACCCTCATCACCTCCGAAATGCCGCAGCACAATCATACCGTGATGGGCGACACGGCCAACGGCAATGCCGACACGCCTGCCAGCACCACGGTCGTCGGCAAGGGCACGGGCACCGGCGTCGCCAATCCCGGCAGTCCCTTCTCGGTGAGCATCTACGGGCCGTTCGCGTCGCTGACCACGCTGGGGCCGGCATCCATCGGCTACAACGGCGGCAGCCAGGCGCATAACAACCTCATGCCCTATCTCTGCCTCAGCATGTGCATCGCGCTGCAGGGCATTTTCCCCTCGCAGAACTGATCGCGGCTCGCTTGCGCGTCAAACGAAAAGGGCCGAACCACCTGGTGGTTCGGCCCTTTCTCTTTGTATCGCGACAAACTCCCGGATGTCTTCGCGCGTGTCGCGACAAGAGATGCACGAAGCGGTCGCAAATATTGATGCCGCAACATCTGCATTTCTACTTGCGCGCGCAAAGGTGGATTGCGAGCATTATTTTGGAATGTTAAGGTTGTGACACGTAAGGGGGAAGCGAGCCATGTCGCAGCCGTTCGTCGGATCGATCATGATGTTCGGGGGCAATTTCGCGCCGCAGGGATGGTCCACTTGCGCGGGGCAGATCCTGTCCATCGCCGATTACGATGCCTTGTTCAACCTCATCGGCACGACCTATGGCGGCGACGGCATAACCGGCTTCGCGCTTCCCAATATGCAAAGCCGCGTGCCCATCAACATGGGGCGAGGCCCCGGTCTCACCCTGCGCACGCTCGGTGAAGCGGCCGGCGCCGAAACCGTCTCCCTCACGCAGCCGCAGCTGCCCATGCACAGCCATATGCTGATGGCCTACAACGGACCAGGCAATCAGACGGCGCTGGGCAGCAGCAATACGCTGGCCAACCAGGTAATCCCGTCGATCGGGCAATCCGGTAACGCCTATGTCTACGCGCCCGGCGGAACGCAGCCGCAGGTGGCGATGTCGCCTGTCTCTGTCGGCACCGCGGGCTACAGCCAGGGGCACAACAACATCCAGCCCGTGCTGGGCCTGCTCTTCTGCATCTCGCTTTTCGGACTCTATCCCTCAGCCTAACCCTTTCGTCCGCCACGCGCGGGCACAGCCAACGGGACACACGACATGGGGACGCCCTTTATCGGCCAAGTCACGATGTTCGGTTTCAACTATGCGCCCACGGGCTGGCTGTTTTGCGCCGGCCAGATCCTGCCCATCGCGCAATACTCCGCGCTGTTCTCGATCCTGCAAACGGCTTATGGCGGCAACGGCACCAGCAATTTCGCGCTGCCGAACATTCAGGAATTGCTGCCGGTCGGCGTGGGCCAGGGGCAGGGCCTGAGCACTTATGTGAACGGCACACAGGCGGGCCAAACCCAGGTCACCCTCACCACCGATGAGATGGCCAGCCACACGCATGCCCTGGTCGCCACCTCCGCCGCGGGAACGACGCCGAATGTATCGGGAAGCCAGTTCGCCAAGGCCGCGTTCAACGGCGGCAAAGCCGCGGGCAATACCTGCACCTTCCTCGGCAATGTGCTGGGCACCATGACCGCGTCCTACGCGATCGGCACGGCCGGCTCCAACTTTCCCCATTCAAACATGCAGCCTTCGCTGACGCTCAATTTCTCGATAGCGGCGCAGGGCACCTTCCCCCCGCGGGGCTGATCAGGAGACCGCTATGGCAGATCCCTTTGTCGCCCAGATCGAGCTGTTCGCCTTCAACTTCGCGCCGAAGGGCTGGATGTTCTGCAACGGCCAGCTCTTGGCGATCTCACACTACCAGGCGCTATTCTCGCTGATCGGCAACACGTTCGGCGGCGACGGCATGACCACGTTCGGCCTGCCGGATTTGCGTGGCCGCGCGCCATTCGGCGGCACGACCGAGCTTGGCGCCTTTATCGGCCAGGAAACCGAGGCCCTCCTCAGCGCGAACATGCCGCAGCACAGGCATGCGCTCTTTTCCACCGCGGCGAACGGCAACACCGAAGCGCCGGCCAGCGACACCTTCCTCGCCGGTACCCAAGGCGTTGGCCATGCGCTGCCCGGCGGCACGTATGACGTCGACATGTTCGCCACCAATTCGGCCAGCACCACCATGTCCCCCTACGCGCTGGCCGCCACCGGCGCCTCCCAGCCACACAACAACATGATGCCCTATCTCACGCTGAACTTCTGCATCTCGATGGGCGGCCAATATCCGCCGCGCGGCTGACCGCGCATCTTGCGCAATAAGAAAAGGGCCGCACCGCCTGGCGGTCCGGCCCTTCGCTTTTTTGTGCTGGATCGATCAGTTGAAAATCGCCTGATAATCCTGCCATTCCGGCTCCGGCGTGTGGATGGGCGACACATGCATTGTGTAGGTCGGCCCATCCCCGAATTCGCATTCGTAGAGGCCTTCCGCCATGTATTCGCGCTCTTTCGGCGCGCGGAAGATGAGGATGAAGGGCTCGCGCTTGGCGGCGGCGATGAATTTCTGTCCCTTGATGACCTTGACCATCGGGATCGCGAAACGCGTGCCCTTGAAGCTTACGACCTTGTCGACCAGCGGTTCGAAATGATGGGCTTCCAGAAATTCAGCCATGCGATTTTCCCGTGATGAATCTGCGCGGCCGCGAGAATGCCCGAACACGCGCGCGCCTGCAAAGCGGCAAGCTGTCTTGCGCGCTGCGCCGCAAGCGATTCGCCAGGCGATGGTCAAATATTCACACTGTAACGTTCGATATTTTGATTTGCGCGGGTCTGCGGTGATTGCGCTCTATATTTACAAATGTTAGCTTTGTTTCGTTTTGGGGGGAGATTCGGCATGGCGCAACCGTTTGTCGGATCGATCGTGATGTTCGGGGGTACCTACGCGCCGGCCGGCTGGCTCGCTTGCAGCGGGCAGCAGGTGACCATCTCCGAATACGAAGTCTTGTTCACCCTGATCGGCACGACCTATGGCGGCGACGGCATAACCACCTTCGCGCTCCCCAATCTGCAAAGCCGCATTCCTGTCGGCATGGGGCAGGGCACCGCGCCCGGCAATACGGCGCATCCGATCGGGCAGACGGGCGGTGTCGAATCCGTCACCATCACGCAGCAGCAACTGCCCGCGCACACCCATACGATGACGGCCTGCAACGCAGCCGGCAATCAGACGGCATTGGGCAGCGGCGGCACGCTCGCCGACCAGGTCCTCCCGTCGGTCGGCCAGTCGGGCAACGCCTTTGTCTACGCGACGGCCGGAACGTTGCCGCAAGTCGCGATGTCGTCCAGCTCCGTCGGCAATGCGGGCATCAGCGGGGCGCACTCAAACATCCAGCCCGTGCTGGGCGTGCAGTTCTGCATCGCCTATCTCGGTATCTTTCCCTCGCAAGCCTGACGCTTGATCCATCGCCCGCCGCGCGCGGGCACAGCCAAACGGACACACACCATGGCGGAGCCCTTTGTCGGTCAGATCACGATGTTCGGCTTCAACTTTCCGCCTTCTGGCTGGCAGTTCTGCGCCGGGCAGGTCTTGCTGATCCGGCAATACTCCACGCTGTTCTCGCTCCTGGGCAACGCCTATGGCGGCGACGGCACGACGACGTTCGGTCTGCCGAACATGCAAGGCTACACGCCCGTGGGCACGGGCCAAGGCTCGGGCCTGAGCTCCTATGCCAACGGCACGACGGCCGGCAAGGCAACGGTCCCCATCACCGACCAGAACATGGCCACGCACACCCATACGCTGACCGGCACCTCCACCGCGGGAACGTCGAACAGCGTGGTGACAACCCAATTCGCCTCCGCCGCGTTCAAGGGCGGCAAGGCCACGGGCAATACCGCCAACTTCCTGAGCAATGCGGCCGGCCCCATGAACCCGGCCAGCACTACCACCATCGGCTCGGTCGGCCTGGGTCACGCGCACAACAATCTGCAGCCCTCGCTGACGGTCAATTTCTCGATCGCAGTGAGCGTGGGCAGCTTCCCCCCGCATTCCTGATTTCGGAGAACCCGTCATGTCGCAGCCCTATGTCGCGCAAATCGAGCTGTTCTCCTTCAGCTTCGCACCGAAAGGCTGGTCGCTTTGCCAGGGCCAGACCTTGCAGATCGCCCAGAACCAGGCGCTGTTCGCGCTGCTCGGCACCGCCTTCGGCGGCAACGGCCAGACCACCTTCGCCTTGCCGGATTTCCGCGGCCGCGCGCCGATCGGCGGCACGAACCCTCTTGGCGCTCAGGCGGGCGAGGAAACGCACACCCTGCTATCCGACGAGATCCCCATACACACCCACACATTTTCTGTCGCCTCGGCGAACGGCAATGTCGATACACCGGCCGGCAACACCACCCTCGCCGGCACCAAGGGCGTGGGCAACTCGATCCCCGGCGGCGCCTATGACGTTGACATGTTCGTCAACCAGCCGCCCAACAGCACCATGGCCGCGCAGACGCTCGCCACGGCCGGCGCCAGCCAGCCGCACAACAACATGATGCCGTTCGTCGCGCTGAACTTCTGCATCGCGCTCTCCGGCGTCTACCCGTCGCGCAACTGAAGACGTTCCGCGCGCGGAGCCCTTGCAACAGCCGCGTGAAGGGCGCACATCGCCAGCCATGGAACGCCGCTACGAAACCGCTTACGGCACGCTCACGCTGCGCGCGGAGACGCCCGGGGACGAGCCTTATCTTTTCGCGCTCTTCAAGAGCCACACCGAGCGCCCGCTGAAGCAGGCCGGCCTGCCCGATGCCGCCATCGACACCATGGTGGGCTTCCAATACCGCGCGCAGACCAGCACGCATCGCAGCATGTTTCCCAATGCCGTCTTCTGGATCATCGAGCAGGATGGCGTGCCCATGGGCCGCATAATCGAGGACGACGAGGGCGACGCGATCTACTGGGTGGATTTCGTGATCGATCCGAAGCTGCAGGCCAAAGGCCTCGGCACCGCCTTCATCATCGCCATGGCCGACGGCTGGGCCGCCCAAGGCAAAGGCGTGCGCGTCGAGGTGCAGCCGCAGAACTTCCACTCGCTGAAACTCTGCGCCAAATCCGGCATGACGAAATATGCGGATCTGCCGAGCGGCTATATCGGGTTGCGGCGCGGCGTCCCGAAGTAGATCGGCGCCGTTTTTTGAATTCCCAATCTAAATTTAAACGTCATGGCCGGGCTTGTCCCGGCCACCCATTGCCTCGGTGGGAAAAGTAAGTGCACGGACCGTCATTATCTTTTCGGCAAGCACTGCGGGTATGGGTGGCCGGGACAAGCCCGGCCATGACGATTTTTTTCTGTGACGGTTATCTGTTGAAATGGTCCGCCACGATGCGAGCCACCGCCATCGTCACTTTCTTGCCCGTCGGGATGTGGAGGAATTCGTTCGGGCCATGCGCGTTGGAGTGCGGGCCGAGCACGCCCGTCACGACGAATTGCGTGCCGGGGAATTTCTCACCCAGCATCGCCATGAAGGGGATCGAGCCGCCTTCGCCCATATAAGCGGGCGGCGCGCCGAACGCGTCCTGCGAGGCATCGGCCACGGATTTCTCCAGCCACGGCGAAAGCTTCGGCGCGTTCCAGCCGCCTTGTCCGGCTTCGGCTTCGAATTTCACCTCCGCACCGTAAGGTGGGTTTTCTTCCAGCGTCGTCTTGATCGTCTTCGTCGCCGTGTCGGCGTCGAGCGTTGGCGGCAGGCGGAAAGAGAGTTTCGCGGTGGAATAGGGCAGCATCACGTTGCCCGCGTTTTGCGGCAGTGGATAGCCTTCCATGCCCGTCACCGCCAGCGCCGGGCGCCAGGTGCGGTTGAGGACGAGTTCGGTCAGGTCTTCCGACATCGGCTTGGTCGCGCCCGCGAACGGCATCTTGGAATAGACCGCGTCGCCCAGCACCTTGGCAGCGGCTTTCGCCTGCTCGATGCGTTGCGGCGGCACCTGCACGAACAAATCCGGCAGCTTGATCTCGCCGCTGGTCTCGTCCTCCACCCGCGTCAGCGCCTGTCGCAATATGCGGAAGCTCGACGGCACGATGCCGGACGCGTCGCCCGAATGCACACCCTCGGTCAGCACGCGCACGGTGAGATTGCCCATGGCGATGCCGCGCAGCGATGTGGTCAGCCACAGCCGCTCGTAATCGCCGCAACCGGAATCGAGGCACACCACCAGCGACACGTCGCCGATGCGCTTCTGCAGATGATCGACGTAATAGGGCAGATCGGGGCTGCCGGATTCCTCGCAGGCCTCGATCAGGATCACGCAGCGCGCATGCGGTACCTGCTGATCCTTCAGCGCCAAGAGCGCGGAGATCGCGGCATAGATCGCATAGCCGTCATCCGCGGCGCCGCGGCCGAACAGCTTGTCGCCCTTGCGCACCGGAACCCATGGGCCAAGGCCCTCATCCCAGCCCACCATCTCAGGCTGCTTGTCGAGATGGCCGTAGAGCAGCACCGTGTCGGTGTTCTGGCCGGGGATCTCGATGAAGATCAGCGGCGTGCGGCCGGGCAGTTGCACGACCTCGAGCGTCGCGCCCTCGAACGCCGCGAGCTTCTCGCGTGCCCAGCCTTCCAGCAGCTTCACCGCGTCAGCCATGTAGCCGTGCTTTTCCCAATCGGCATCGAAGTGGGGCGATTTGTTGGGGATCTTGATGTAGTCGGTGATCGAGGGGACGATGCTGTCGTCCCAGATGGTACCGACAAAGGCCTGAAGTTTCTGATTGTCCATCACGATCCCATTTGCGGGCGGCGGTAAATCTGCCCGTCCTTCATCACGAATTGCACGTTTGCCGTTGCCCCGATGTTTCGCACGGGATCGCCTTCGACAGCAATCACATCCGCGAGAAATCCATCACGGATTTCGCCCAATTCCGTCTCGCGCCGCAGGATTTTCGCGTTCACGGATGTGGCAGCCAGCAGCGCCTCCAGCGGCGACACGCCCAGCTTCACCATCCAGGCGAGCTCGCGATGGTTCTCGCCATGCGGGAACGGACCCACATCGCTGCCGCAGCCGATGGTCACGCCTTCCGCGCGTGCGTTGTGGAAACCTTGCGCGGCGAGTTTCATATGCGCCGACGGTTCGCCGCCACGCGTATAGCCGTGGAAATATTCGCTGATCGCTTCGGAGACGGTGAGCGTCGGCAGGAGCGGTATGCCCTTCTCCGCCATCAGTGCGAACACCGCGCGCGAACCGCCATAGCCGTGCTCGATCGTATCGACTCCCGCCAGCGCCGCGCGCCGCATGCCTTCGTCGTGCGCGGCATGCGCCGAGACCGGCTTGCCCAGCGAATGCGCCGTCTCGACCAGCGTGTTCATCTCGTCTTGCGAGAATGTCGGCCGTGTTTCGCCGCCGGGTCCTACGCGATAATCCGCATAGACCTTTACCCAATCCGCGCCATGCGAAATCTGATGGCGCACGGCCTTCGCCACTTCATCCACGCCGGTCGCTTCCTCGGCACCCTGATGCATGCAGCAGTCGGGGCGGAATTTGTGTGCGGCCGGGCCGTAGCAATGCGTGGCGACGATGGCGCGCGTCGCCACGAACAGGCGCGGGCCGTCGATGACGCCGGTATCGATGGCGCGCTTGATCGCGACGTCGGCGTAACCCGCGCCTTCAGTGCCCAGGTCACGCAGGGTGGTGAAGCCCGCCAGCAAGGTGTCGCGCGCATGGCCCACGGCGCGCAGCACGCGATCGCTTTCGGATTGCTTCAAGACCTGATCGTCCCACGCCGTCTCGTTATAGGGATGCAGCAGCAGGTGGGAATGCAGGTCCATCAGCCCCGGCAGCAGAGTGAGGCCGGGCAGGTCGATGACTTCGGCATCCTCGGCCGAAACATCCGGTCCGACGCCCGCGATGCGGTTGCCGCGCACCAGCACGCACAGGCCCTCCCGCGGCGCGTCATGGCCCGCTGTCCACAGAGATTTCGGCCGGAGGAGGAAAGACGGCATGGCCGGATTTAGACCGCAATCGCCGCCAAGCACAATTGCGTCCCGCGAGACCCTCGGCCCCGCACGAAACATGCGCCCGCTGGCAGAAACGGAGCGGGAACTTGCCGGTTTTTCCTTGCTTGACGGGCTTTCAGGGAAGCGGATATTCGCCGCTGCCCGGTAGAACGGTAAAACAATGGTTCCGGGCTTCTCAGGACAGACCATGAAAAACCGTAAGCCGCTTTCCCTGCGCGTGCCGGAGCCCAAGCACAGGCCGGGCGACCGCCCAGATTTCTCGGGCCTCGAAATCCCCGAAGCCGGCGCCGTGCCGCGCCCCGACATCACCGCCCATTCGCGCGACACGCTGGAGCAGGCCAATTCGCTGATCCGCGTGCTGGACATGCAGGGCAAGGCGCATGGCCCGTGGAATCCGAAGTTGGATCCGGAGACGTTGCGGCGCGGTCTTCGCAACATGATGCTGACGCGCGCTTTCGACGACCGCATGTTCCGCGCCCAACGCCAGGGCAAGACGTCGTTCTACATGAAATGCACCGGCGAGGAGGCCGTCGCCATCGCGCAGGCGTCCGCGCTCGATCATAACGACATGTGCTTCCCGTCGTACCGCCAGCAAGGCCTGCTCATCGCGCGCGGCTATCCGCTGGTCGACATGATGAACCAGATCTATTCCAACGTGATGGACCCCATCAAAGGCCGCCAATTGCCGATCATGTATTCGAGCAAGAAGGACGGCTTCTTCACCATCTCCGGCAATCTCGGCACGCAATTCCCGCAGGCCGTAGGTTGGGCGATGGCCAGCGCCTACAAGGGTGACGACCGCATCGCCGCGAGCTGGGTGGGCGATGGCACCACGGCGGAAGGCGACTTCCACTATGCCTGCACCTTCGCCAGCGTCTATCGCGCGCCGGTGATCCTCAACATCGTCAACAACCAATGGGCCATTTCGAGCTTCGCTGGCATGGCCGGCGGCGACGAAGCGACCTTCGCCTCGAAGGGTCTCGGCTACGGCTTGCCGAGCCTGCGCGTGGACGGCAACGATTTCCTCGCCGTCTATGCCGTGACGCAATGGGCGGCGGAACGCGCCCGCTCCAATCTCGGCGCCACCTTGATCGAGCACTTCTCCTATCGCGTGGAGTCGCATTCGACGTCGGACGATCCCACCCGCTACCGCCCGCTGGACGAAGGCAAGTCCTGGCCACTGGGCGACCCTATCGAGCGCCTCAAGCAGCACCTCATCGTCCTTGGCGAATGGGATGAGACGCGTCACGAGGAGCAGCAGAAGGAATTGGTCGAGATCGTCCGCGCCGCCAACAAGGAAGCCGAAAGCCACGGCACGTTGGGTCAAAATAAGATTCCGAGCGCCAGCACGATGTTCGAGGACGTCTACAAGGACATGCCGGAACATCTGCGCAAGCAGCGCCAGCAGGTGGGAGTCTAAGCCATGCCCACGATGAACATGATCCAGGCGCTCAACTCCGCCCTCGACACCATGATGACGAAAGACCCCAACGTTCTCAGCTTCGGCGAGGATGCGGGCTATTTCGGCGGCGTCTTCCGCGTGACGGATGGGTTGCAGAAGAAGCATGGCCTCACCCGCTCCTTCGACTCGCCGATCGCGGAAGGCGGCCTCGTCGCCGTCGCCATCGGCATGGGCGCCTATGGTTTGCGCCCCGTGGTGGAAGTGCAGTTCGCGGATTACATCTATCCCGGCTTCGACCAGATCGTGTCGGAGGCGGCGCGTATCCGCTATCGCTCGGCGGGCGATTTCACCGTGCCGATCACCATCCGCACGCCCTATGGCGGCGGCATCTTCGGCGGCCAGACGCACAGCCAAAGCCCCGAGGCGCTGTTCGCCCATGTCGCGGGCCTCAAGACCGTGATCCCCGCCACGCCCTATGACGCAAAGGGTCTCTTGATCTCGGCCATCGAGGATGACGACCCGGTGATCTTCCTGGAACCCAAGCGCATCTATAACGGACCGTTCTCCGGCCATCACGACCAGCCGGTGCAGCCCTGGTCGAAATTCCCCGAGAGCGAAGTGCCCGCGGGGCACTACACTGTTCCGCTCGGCAAGGCGGCGATTGCGCGCGAGGGCAGCGAGATCACGCTCATCGCCTATGGCACCATGGTGCATGTGGCGAAGGCGGCTTGCGTCGATGCCGGCATCGATGGCGAAGTGATCGACATCCGCACGTTGGTGCCGCTCGATATCGACACCATCGCGAAGTCGGTGGAGAAGACGGGCCGCTGCGTCATCCTGCACGAGGCCACGCGCACGGCAGGCTTCGGCGCGGAGCTGACGGCGCAGGTGCAGGAGCGCTGCTTCTATCACCTCGAAGCGCCGATCGAGCGCGTCACGGGCTGGGACACGCCCTATCCGCATGCCTTCGAATGGCAATATTTCCCGGGCCCGGCGCGCGTCGTCGAGGCGATGAAACGGGCATTAGGAAAGCAATAAGATGGGACGCTACGTTTTCAAACTCCCCGATGTGGGCGAAGGCACCGCCGAAGCCGAGATCGTCGCCTGGCACACGAAAGTCGGCGCGATGATCGAGGAGGACCAGAACCTCGTCGATGTGATGACCGACAAGGCGACGGTTGAGATGACCTCACCGGTGACAGGCAAGGTCGTGGCGCTGCATGGCGAGCCCGGCTCGATGGCGGCGGTTGGTTCCGCGCTGGTCGAGCTGGAAGTCGAAGGCGAGGGCAATGTGAAGGCTGCGCCCAAATCCTCCCTCGCCCCCGCAGGGGGAGAGGGCCGGGGTGAGGGGGCCTCGACGCCTGCACAAACGGCAAAAGAGATTACGAAGCCCGCGAAGCAAACTTTTGCACCTTCCGAGAAGACGTCTCCCCCTCACCCCGACCCTCTCCCCCAAGGGGGGAGAGGGAGTGTTGAGGCTTTCACCACTCGGGTAAATAACGAAAAGCCGCTCGCCTCGCCCGCCGTGCGTCAGCGCGCGGAAGAATTGGGTGTGCAGCTTCAGTTCGTTCCCGGCACCGGTCCGGCCGGGCGCATCTCGCATCAGGATCTCGACGCTTATGTCGCGTCCGGCGGCAAGGCGTCCGTCTCGCGCGCGCCGTCGGGCTATGCGCAGCGTGACGGCGTGGACGAGGTGAAGGTGATCGGCCTGCGCCGCCGCATCGCGGAGAGCATGCAGAACGCCAAGCGCCGCATCCCCCATTTCGCCTATGTCGAGGAGATCGACATGACGGAGCTGGAAAGCCTGCGCGCGCATCTGAACAAGACGAAGCGCGCCGACCAGCCCAAACTGAACGTGCTGCCCTTCCTGATGCGGGCGCTGGTGAAGGTGCTGCCGGATTATCCGCAGATCAACGCGCGCTTCGACGACGAGGCGGGCATGGTGCATCGCCATCACGCCGTCCACATCGGCATTGCCACACAAACGGCGAACGGCCTCATCGTGCCCGTCGTCAAGCACGCCGAAGCCCGCGACGTTTGGGACAGCGCGCTGGAAGTCTCCCGCGTGTCCTCCGCCGCGCGCGACAACAAGGCGGGCAAGGACGATCTCTCCGGCTCCACCATCACGATCACGAGCCTGGGTACCTTGGGCGGCGTGGCGACGACGCCCGTCATCAACTATCCGGAAGTGGCGATCATCGGCCCCAACGCGATCCTCGAACGCCCCGTGGTGCGCGACGGCGCCATCGTCATCCGCAAGATGATGAACCTGTCGTCGTCGTTCGACCACCGCGTGGTCGACGGCTACGACGCGGCCGAGTTTATCCAGAAGATCAAAGCCCTACTCGAACATCCCGCCACATTGTTCATGGATTGAAAATGGCTGACGCGATCAATTGCAAAGTCCTCGTCATCGGCGGCGGGCCGGGCGGGTATGTGGCGGCGATCCGCGCGGGTCAGCTTGGCCTCGACACCGTGCTGGTGGAGGCCGACCGCGTCGGCGGCACCTGCCTGATCCGCGGCTGCATTCCCTCCAAGGCGATTATCCATGTCGCCGAGGAATTCGAGACCATGCGCCATGCCGGCGGCCAAACTGGCGGTAAAGGGGGCCGTCACGGCATCACGCTCGCCTCCGCGCCGAAGCTCGATTTCGCCGAGACGGTGAAGTGGAAAGAGACAGTCGTCGATAAGCTGAACAGCGGCGTGTCCACGCTTCTCAAGCGCGCCAAGGTGAAAGTGATCAAGGGCTGGGCGGAATTCTCCGACGCCAAGACTTGCACTGTCGGCGAGACCACGATCACCGCCGAGCACGTCATCCTCGCCAACGGCTCGCTCGCCGTCGAGCTGCCGTTCCTGAAGTTCGGCGGCAATGTCATCTCCTCGACCGAGGCGCTGTCGCTTTCCGAATTGCCGAAGAAGCTGGTGGTGGTGGGCGCGGGTTATATCGGCCTCGAGCTCGGCATCGCCTTCCGCAAACTCGGCAGCGAAGTCACCGTCGTGGAAGCGATGGACCGCATCCTGCCGCTCTACGATGCCGCGCTGACCGCGCCGGTCGCAAAATGGCTGGAGAAGAACGGTGTGTCGCTGCATCTGGGCGCGAAAGCCAAAGGTCTGTCGCAGGACGGAAAGTCGCTGGTCGTCGAAACCAAGGACGGCAAGACGGAGGAATTCGCCGCCGACAAGATCCTCGTCACCGTCGGCCGCAAGCCGAACACGCAAGGCTGGGGCCTCGAGAAGATGGGCGTCGACATGGCCAAAGAAACAGGAAATCGCTTCGTGAAGGTGGATGACCAGTGCCGCACCGCGATGAAGGATGTCTGGGCCGTCGGCGATCTCGTCGGTGAGCCGATGCTGGAGCACAAGGCTGCCGCGCAGGGCGACATGGTGGCGGAGATCATCGCGGGCCACCGCAAGCATTTCGACCATCCGCCGATCCCGGCGGTGTGCTTCACCGAGCCGGAGATCGTCAGCGCCGGATTGCTGCCGCACGAAGTGCCTGAAGGCACGGAGGTGATAACCGCCATGTTCCCCTTCGCCGCCAACGGCCGCGCGCTCTCGATGGACGCCGGCGACAATGGCGGCTTCGTGCGCGTGGTCGCGCGGAAAGACGATCACCGTATCCTGGGCATCCAGGCGGTGGGCGCGCATGTCTCCGAACTGTCGGCCGAATTCAGTCTGGCGCTTGAGATGGGCGCGCTGCTGGAAGACATCGCCGGCACCATCCATGTGCACCCCACCTTGAGCGAGGCTTTCCACGAAAGCGCGCTGCGCGCGCTGGGCCACGCGATACACATCTGAGGATGCGCGCCTTCATCCTTGCCGGTGGAGGCGGAACGCGGCTGGCGCCTCTTCCGGCCAAGCAGTTCCTCGCGCTGACGGGGCCGGAAACGCTGATCCAGCAGACGGCGCGCCGCCTTGCGCGATACGCACCGCTCACCGTGATCGCCCATCGCGACCAGAGCGAGCAGGTCGCGGCACAGCTTCCCGGCGTATCGATGATCCTCGAAGACGCTCCGCGTGGCACCGCCGCCGCCGCATCATTGGCGGCACAGGCGGAGCCCGGCCTCGTCCTGCTGCTGCCATCGGATCACGTCATCGCTGACGAGGGGGCGTTTCACCAGGCGGTTGCCACGGCACGGCCGCTGGCGGAGCGAGGGTTCATTGTAACGTTCGGGATTCCGGCCACAGTGCCGGAGACGGGCTACGGCTATATCGCGCATGATGGCCACACCGTCACGCGCTTCGTGGAGAAGCCGCCGGTCGAAACGGCGCGCGCGCTGATCGCGGGTGGCGCGCTGTGGAACAGCGGCATGTTCCTCTTCCGCGGTGATATCATGCTGGAGGAATTGCGCGGCGTCGCCGAAGGCTCGCTCGATCGCGTCGTAATGGAGAAGACGGCGCGCGCCGCCGTCGTGCCTTGCGACATCGGCTGGAGCGATATCGGGTCGTGGCCGTCTCTGTGGCGATTCACCCAAAGCCGCCGCGATCTGTCGCCGGTCGAGGAATCGTGGGGCCGCTACACGGTCTTCGCGCGTGGCGAAGGCTTTCAAGTGAAAGAGATCGTCATCAATCCGTTGAGCCACTTCCCATCGCGCCATCGCAAGCATTGGATCGTTATGGCCGGACACGCGCGGGTGATCTGCGGCGATGAAGTCTTCGATCTCGATGTGAACGGCTCGGCCGAGGTTGCCTCCGGCGCTCGCCTGGAGAACCCCGGCACGGAGCCGCTTCACATCATCGAAGTTGGTTAGAGCTTCGAGCCGCCGTCGACGCGCAGCGTGTCGCCGGTGATCCAGCGCGATGCGTCCGACGCCAAGAACGCCACCACCGGGCCGACATCGTCGGCATGGCCGATGCGCTGCAACGCCTGCATGCCGAGGGTGAAGTCGCGGCCCGCGTCGGTGCGGGCGAAGCTCGACATCTCGGTGTCGATCACACCCGGCGCCACGGCGTTGACGCGGATGCCGCGTCCGCCCAGCGCCGCCGCGAAATGCTTCACCAGGGTGTCGATCGCACCCTTGGTGGCGGCATAGGCCGAGAGCGTGCCGACGCTGGCATGCGCCGCCAGCGAGGAGAGCAGCACCACGCTCGCGCCGCTCGTCAGGATCGGCAGCAACTGTTGCACCAGGAAGTAGGGCGCGCGCACGTTCACCGCGAAGAGGCGGTCGAAGTCCTCCACCGTCGTGTCCTCGATGGTCGCGGCCTTCGCGATGCCGGCATTGGCGACGAGGATGTCGAGCCGCTCGCCCACGATGGCGCGCACCTTGGCGGCCAGCTTGTGCGCACCGTCTGGCGCGGAGAGATCGGCCTGCACCGCGTCGGCACGCGCGCCGGTTTTGCGGATTTCGGCGACGACCTCTTCGGCCTCTTTGGCGCCTTGGCCGTAATGGACGAGGACCTGCGCACCGGCTTCGGCGAGGGCGAGAGCGGCGGCGCGGCCCATGCCACGCGAGGCGCCGGTGACGAGGGCGGTTTTTCCGGAGAGGTTGGTCATGGCTTGCTTCCTTTGTTTCGGGAGGCCTGGTCGGCCTGTGATGGAAAGGTAGGATGCGCTGGCGGAAAGGAAAAAGACTTTGTAAGCTGTCTCCCATGCCTGTAAGGCATGGGATAGGATGATGGAGCTACGGCATTTAAGGTTTTTTGTGGCGGTGGCAGAGGCCGGAAGTCTGACCGAGGCGGCGGAGAAGCGGCTGCACACGGCCCAGCCGTCCCTCAGCCGCCAGATGCGGGATTTGGAGTTAGAGGTCGGCACGGCGCTCATGACCCGCAGTGCCCGGGGCATCGAACTCACGCCTGCGGGCCGCGCCTTCCTCGATCATGCGCGGCTGGCGCTGGCGCAAGTCGAGGCGGCAGGTGCGGCGGCGCGGCGTGCGGCAGAGCCGGCCAAGACCGCCTTCGCGCTGGGCTTCCTCACCGGCGAGGAGATGGAGTGGCTGCCGCGCGTGATGCGCGTACTGCAAAGCGAGCTGCCCAATCTCGAGGTCTCGATCTCCAGTCAATACTCGCCGGATTTGGCCGAGGCGCTGCGCCGCCGCAAGCTCGATCTCGCTTTCCTGCGCCGCGAGCCGGGCTATGACGATCTCGAATTCCAGACCGTGGCGGCGGAGCCGCTGATCGTGGTGCTCTCCAGCGACCATCGCCTCGCGCGGCAGGAGGATATCGCGCTGGAGGAGATCGCGGGCGAAACCTTCATCGGCGTCTCCGCCACCGCGCCGGCCTTGCGCAGCGTCATCACCCCGCTCCTCGCGGGCTCGGGCATCGTGCCCACGCATGCGGTGGACAATCTCGCCATGGCGATCTCGCTGGTATCATCTACACGCGGCGTGGCGCTGCTGCCCGCCTATGCGCGCAATTTCCTACCGTGGTCGGTGGTCAGCCGGCCATTGCGTGGCGAAGCGCCGTCGATCGATCTGGTCGCGGGGTACAACACGGCGAATGCGTCGCCGGTGTTGAAGAGCTTTCTCGCGCGGATAGACGCTCTCTAACGCGCTACGCCGTTTTCGCCGCTTCCAGTCCCAACTCTTTCATCATCGTTTCGCGGATCAGGTATTTCTGCACTTTGCCGGTCACTGTCATCGGGAAGGCGTCGACGAAGCGGATGTAGCGGGGGATTTTGTAGCGGGAGATTTGGCCGTCGCAGAAGGCGCGGATGTCGTCCGCATCCGCGCTCTCGCCGGCGCGCAGCAGGATCCAGGCGCAGAGCTCCTCACCATATTTCGCGTCGGGCAGACCCACCACCTGCACGTCCAGCACCTTGGGATGGGTGTAGAGAAATTCCTCGATCTCGCGGGGATAGATGTTCTCGCCGCCCCTGATCACCATGTCCTTGATGCGGCCGACAATGTTGGCGTAGCCCTCCGCGTCGATGGTGGCGAGGTCGCCGGTATGCATCCAGCCCTCCGCGTCGATGGCTTCCGCCGTGCGCGCCGCGTCGTCCCAATAGCCCAGCATCACGGAATAACCGCGGGTACAGAGTTCGCCGGGCTGGCCGCGCGGCGCGGTGGCGCCGGTCTCGTCCACCACCTTCACCTCCAGATGCGGCAACACGCGGCCCACGGTGGAAACGCGGCGTTCGACGGAATCGTCGCGGCCGCTCTGGAAGCTCACCGGGCTCGTTTCCGTCATGCCGTAGGCGATGGTGACCTCGCGCATATGCATGCGGTCGATGACTTGGCGCATCACTTCGATGGGGCAGGGCGAGCCGGCCATGATGCCGGTGCGCAGGCTCGAGAGATCGTAGCGCGCGAAATCGGGATGGTTGAGTTCGGCGATGAACATGGTGGGCACGCCGTAGAGCGCGGTGCAGCGTTCGGCCTGTACCGCGTCCAGCACGGCGGCCGGCTCGAAACCTTCGGACGCGTAGACCATCGTGCTGCCATGCGTCAGGCAGCCCAGGTTGCCCATCACCATGCCGAAGCAGTGATAGAGCGGCACGGGGATGCAGAGCTTGTCGTCCGGCGTGAGGCCGATCTGCTCGCCGACGAAGAAGCCGTTGTTCAGGATGTTGCGGTGGGAGAGCGTGGCGCCCTTGGGAAAGCCCGTGGTGCCGCTGGTGAACTGGATGTTGATGGGATCGCTGCTTTTGAGCCCGGCACCGATCGCGGCGAGGCCGGATGGATCGCCTTCGACCTCTGACAGCGGTGTGAAGCCGTCGATGTCGCCGATGCCGAGGATGTGTTGAAGCTGGGGCAGTTTCCCGGACGTCCGCAACTCGCGCAGCATGCCGGCATAGTCGATGCCGCGATGGCCAGCGGCGGTGACCAGCGCTTTGCAGCCCACTTTGTTTAGCGCGTAGTCCAGCTCCGTCTTGCGATAGGCGGTGTTGATGGTGACGAGGATGAGGCCCGCCTTGGCGGCGGCGAATTGGGTGAGCGTCCATTCCGCGCAAGTCGCCGCCCAGATGCCGATACGGTCTCCGGGTACGAGGCCCAGCGCCAACAACCCCGCCGCCAGACTATCGGCGCGGTGATTCAATTCGCCCCACGTCCAGCGGATGTTTTGATGGCGCGAGACCAGCGCCGTGTTCGCGCGATATTCGCGCGCCGTGGCTTCGAGGGCCGCGCCGATAGTGGCGTCGCTGAGCGGCGCGCCGGTGGTGTTGCGGACGAGACTTGGCATCATGGCGGCAGAGTGTGGGAGCGGCCGCGCAACCGCAAGTGCCCCTGCGGCGTTTGGCCTTCACGGGAAAAAGCAAAGGGAGGAACCATGCCCCGCGGAGACAAGTCGAGCTACACCAAGAAGCAGAAACGCAAGGCAGAGCATATCGAAGAGGGATACGAGGATCGCGGCACCGGCAAGAAAGAAGCCGAACGCCGCGCCTGGGCCACCGTCAACAAGGAATCCGGCGGCGGCAAGAAGAGCGGTTCGGGCCGTGGCAAGAAAGAAAGCCACGCGTCCTCACGCAAGGGTGGCCGCAAAGGCGGCGCTGCATCAGCGAAACGCTCCAAAGCCGCGAAGTCCCGCTCGGCCAAGAAAGCCGCCAAGACGCGCAAGCGCCGCGCGAAGAAGAGCTAGGGATTGCGACACGCAACCGGAACTCTTACCCGCGCGTTATCAGGGAACTAGGCTTCCAGAGGAGAAACCCCAATGCTTGGATGGGCCCTGACGTTTTTGCTCGTGGCGATCATCGCCGGCGTGCTCGGTTTCGGCGGCGTGGCGTTTGCCTCGGCCGAAATCGCGAAGATCATCTTCGTCGTGTTCCTGATTTTGTTCGCGGTCAGCCTGATCGCGGGCGTCGTCAGGCGCGCGTAGCGAGAGTAACAGCGACTTAAGCAGCGGGCGGCGCGGATGCGTCGCCCGTTTTGCTGTCTGGCCCATCCTTAAAATCAGGATCGGGGAATACGATTTCGGCAACGGTGCCTTTGCCCTTTTCCGACGTCAAAGACGCTTTGCCGTGGAGTTGCTGGCCGAAGGTGCGGATGAGTTGCGTGCCGATGCTGGTCTCCAGTTCATCCTTGGAGAAGCCGGCGCCGTCGTCTTCTACCGCCAGCCGCAACATCCCCTCCTGCGCCGGTTGCAGCGACACGGTCACCGTGCCGCCGCCATCCGGGAAAGCGTGCTTGAAGGCGTTGGTCAGCGCTTCCACGGTGAAGAGCGCCAGCGGTACCGCGACGTCCGCGGAGGCCATGCGCGGCACGGCATCGACATCCACGCGGATGTCGCGGCGGTCGCCGCCGAAGCCTTCGTGCGTCTGCACCGCGAGGTCCTCGATCAAGCGCTTCACGTCGACGGTGTTCTGGTCCTCGATCTCGTAGAGGATGCGGTGGACGAGGGCGAGCGCGTTGATGCGGGCGCGCGCCTGCCGCAGCGCTTCCTGCGCCGCCGGATCGCGCAGCCGCCCGGCCTGAAGGCTTAGCAGGCTCATCACGATCTGCAGGTTGTTCTTCACCCGGTGATGCACTTCGCGGATCAGCATGGTCTTCTGCGCCACGGCTTCTCTGAGAGATCGGTCGCGCTCCTGGATGGAATCCGCCATGTCGGAGAGCGCACCGCCCAACAGGCGGAATTCGCGCGGCGCGTCGTCCAGCGCGGGGCGGATGGCGTAATGGCCGCCGCGATAAGCCTCGGAGATACGCCGGAGATAGACGATCCAGCGCGTCAACTGCCGCTCGGTGACGATCCACACCGCGGCCCAGGTGAGCACGATCATCAGCACCGGCAAACCGAAATCCGCGCCGATGTTCACATAGGTGGGCGCGAGCAGGCTCCATTCGCGCATGCCGAAACCGACAAAGACATTGTTGCCGATGACAGGCGACGTGGCGAAGGTCCAGGAGCTGCCGGTGGAGTCCCTCACTGATCCGATGGCGCCCTGGCTGGTGCTCCAGGCTTCCGGCTTGCCGAACAGCGAATGGGCGACGGAGGGGCGCGTGGAAGTGATAATATTGCCGTGGGTGTCGAACAGCGCGACCATCGAGCCGCCGGGCAGCTTGTGCGCCCGCATCTCGAATTCCAGCCAGCGCACATCCACGCCGATCGCGAGCGCACCCAGGAATTTCCCGCGCCCGTCATGCAGCGGCAGGAAGCCGGCTACGATGCGCTGATGCGTTGCCGGGCTTTGCAACTCGCCGGAGACGACGAAGCTGTCGCTCTCGCGCGCCTCCTGCCAGATCGCCCGCGTGCTCGCATTGTGGCCCAGCGCGGCCGGCACTGCGGAGCAGACGACGACGCCATTGGCGTCCAGCCGCGTGATGTTGGTGAAAAACTGCAAGCCGTGCAGCGCGTCGGCCAAATCGAGATTGCAATCGGCGGTCGCGTTGCGCACGTCGCCCATGTTGGCCAGCGCGCGCAGGATCTGTTCGCCGGAGCCCAGGATGTTCTGTTCGGGCGTGGCCGCGGCGCGGGCGGTCTCGGAGAGGCGCGCGCGTGTCTCCGCGATCTCGTGGCGCACGCGATCGACGCCTTGCAGCACGCTGAGCACGACGATGGGCAGGAGCGCGAGGGTGACCGCGCCCAATAGCCGGAGCCTTAAAGTCCAGCCGCTATCCGCCGGCGGGTTTTTTGACGATGCGTCGTTTGGGGTCCGGATCCACGGCGGCTTCCCTGGCCGGAGCCAACCGGTCCAGTTGCGCCATGATGTCATGGGCTGCGTCTCCTTCCGTCGCATGGGCGGTCGAGGGCAGTGGGTCCTCGCCTTCAAGAATGGACAGAAGAGATTTGCGTGCCCTCGCCACCCGGCTTTTCACCGTACCCACGGCGCATTTGCAAATCGCCGCCGCGTCTTCATACGAAAAGCCCCCTGCGCCCACCAGTATCAGCGCCTCGCGCTGTTCGTCCGACAGCACCGTCAAAGCGCGTGCCGTATCGGACAATTCCGCCGCCCAGGACTGTTCGCCCGAGGAGCCCGGAATGCGTTCCGCCGCGTCCTGGTCCCACGGCGCTTGCCGCCAGGCCCGTCTGCGGTCGGAATAGAATTGGTTGCGCAGGATGGTGAAGAGCCACGCCTTCAGGTTGGTGCCGGCCGCGAACATGCCGCGCGCCTGCCAGGCTTTCACCAAGGTCTCTTGCGCCAAGTCGTCCGCCATCTCCGGATTGCCGCAGAGCGAACGGGCGAAGGCGCGCAGGAACGGGATCAGTTCCAGCAGGCCGCGCTTGAAGGTCTCGTCGGATTCCGGTTTGGCGCCGGTGGCCACCGTGTCGGTGGAATGGGGCGCGGCGGCATTGCCGTGGTTGCTGTGCGGTGATGCGGTCACGACTGGCCGTCCTTGTCGAGCTTCTGGAGGATATCCATGAAGTCGTCGGGAACCGGTTCGCGGGCCACGTCGTCATACATCCGGCGAAGCTCCCGGCCGAGCGCGCGTTGACGCGCCCGCACAGTCCGGTTCTTGTCGCGTTCGTTGTCGTTTTGGTTTGTCACGGAATTCCAGCCCTGCCCCTTTGGCGCGAATGACACCTTGAGTACCTCTTAGACGTTATAGAGACCCACTGCCTCTCCAGGGGCGGACCTGCTAGGGAGTAGAACGCCTATTGTTTCAGGTGGTTCCCGGCAGGGAACTTTTCTCCGAAGCCGGCGTTCTTGATCAGGCTTACCCTGGGTTCGAAGGAGACGGCTTTATGACCGTGGCACAGTCGCTTGCCCCGCATCTTCCTTATCTGCGCCGCTATGCGCGCGCGCTGACCGGCACGCAGAAGAGCGGCGACGCTTATGTTCGCGCCGCCCTCACGGCCCTCGTTGAGGGCGAGCAAACGCTTCCCGCTGGCCAACCGCCGCGCGTGGCGCTGTACAAAGTTTTCCACACAATTTGGGCGAGCCCGGCCAGCCTCTATGACAAGAGCGGCGCCACCCCGCCCGAGACCGCCACGCCGGAAGAACGGCTGGCCTCGCTCTCCGCCAAAGCCCGCGCCGCCCTGCTGCTGACGGCCGTGGAGTCCTTCACCCTCGAAGAAGCCGGCGTCATCCTGGACGACACGCCGGCCAATGTGGAGGCCGCGATCGTCGAGGCCCAGCGCGCCATCGAGGACGAGCTGGTCTCCCGCGTGCTGATCATCGAGGACGAGCCCATCATCGCACTCGACCTGGAGAACCTGGTCACCGAGCTCGGCCACGAAGTGGTCGCCACGGCTGCCACCCGCGACGATGCCGTCAAGCAGGCCCGGCTCAAGAAACCCGGTCTGGTGCTGGCGGACATCAATCTGGGCGAGGGCGGTTCGGGCATCGACGCCGTGAACGAGATCCTCTCCAGCTTCGACATCCCGGTGATCTTCATCACCGCCTATCCGGAGAAGCTGCTCACGGGCGAACGGCCGGAGCCGACCTATCTGATCGCCAAGCCGTTCCTGCCGGAAACCGTGCAGGCTACGGTCGGGCAGGCGCTGTTCTTCCACCCGATCAAGCGCAAAGCCGCTTAACCCGGCTTTAGAGCCTGATCCTTGAGAGTGGAGACCGGCTCTTTTGGGGCGGGCGGAAACTTTGTTGCGCGGTCCCGCGTTGGCCGTGCTATGGTAAATAGCATCAGGAAGACAGCATCATGGCCACGAAGAAGAAAAAGCCCGACACGTTGGAATCCCGCCTCGACGCCCTCGTGGCCGATCTCGAGGCGCTGCAGAGCGACGTGGGCAGCCTTGCCCAGGGCGCCAAGACCGAAGCCGGCGAGCGGATCGCCGAGGCCCTGAAGGCCGCCGAGGCCCGCGTGGCCGAGGTCGTCGAGGCGGCCGAAGCCGCCGCCAGCGAGGCCGTGGAATCGGCCGAAGCCTGGGCGACGGACAATGTGGAATCCCTGCGCGAAACCGTGCGCGCCCAGCCCATCGCCGCCTGCGCCGTGGCGCTCGGCATCGGTGCGCTGTTCGGCGCCATCTTCCTCAGGCGCTGATGGTCGCGAAGATCGTATCCCTGGCCATTCTGGTCAGCATCTCCAGCGCCATGATCTTCTTCGGCGTGGGCTTTGCCGCGTTCGCCTTCTTCTCCTGGCTGGCGGCGCATGTCGGCGTGGCTGGGGCGGCGGCCATCACGGCTTTCCTGCTGCTGCTCCTGCCCCTGATCATCTGGGTTGTGCTGAAGCTGCGGCGTCCACCCCGGCGGGAGGACGCGCTGTTCGCCATCTTCGGCGGCATGGCCAAAGACCGTCCTTTGATAGCTTTGGCGGGCGCCGCCGTGGCCGGAATCCTGGCCGCATTTTTCCGCCCGAAGTCCCGTTAGTCCACCGATCCGTCAGACCGCAAAATTTTTTGCGGGAACCCGAAAAAATTTCCCTATGAAATTCAATGGCTTAAAAAATTATGCACGTTTTCGCCCTGTTTCTGCGATTTTTGCGGAACGAAATTCTGACCCAGTGGTTCTTATGTGCGAGCGGACGTCTGATCCGGTACGCCCCAGCCCCTTCGACACCCCGCATCGGGTGTCCGCTCAACTCCCCCCTCCTCTGAAACGTGACGCCGGGAAGCGGCCATGACCGTGACGCCCCGCGCCATTGTTCCTATAGACCGCTCCAAAGACGAGAAGCGCCGTATCCTCGTCCTGAAGCGCGACGTCCACATCATCCGCAACTGCATCATCGGGCTGACCGTCGTAGCCGGCCTCACCATCGGCGTGGCCGCGGGCGACCTGCTGGCTCCCACGGTGATCGCGGGCGTGCTGGCGCTGGTCCTGGCGCCCATCGCGACGCGGCTGGAGAATCTGGGCCTGCCGTCCGGCGCGGCCGCCCTGCTGACGGCGGTGGTCGCCATCGGCGTGTTGATCCTGGGCATCGGCTCCTTCGCTCCCGCCGCCAAAGGCTGGGTGAAGCAGGCGCCGCAGATCATCCGCTCGGTCGAACACAAGATCCAGCCGCTGATGAAGCAGATCGCGGCTTTCGAGAAAGTCTCAGCCCAGATCACCGCGGCGCCGGGTACGCCCGCCGCCAAGGTGGTTCCGGTGGCCGAGGCGCCGGGTGCGGGCGTGGGGGGAAGCTTCCTCACTTCCGTCGCGCTGACGGCGCCGAGCGCGCTGGCGATGATGCTCTACGTCACCGTTCTCACGATCTTCCTGCTGTCGGAGCGGCGGCGTTACACCCAGCAGCTCATCCTGCTGCCGCGAACCTTGAACGGGCGGCTGCGCATGGCCCGCATCGTGCGCGACGTGCGCCATCGCGTCTCGGGCTATCTCTTTACGCTCTCGATGATCAATATCGGGCTCGCCGTCGTCACCTCCATCGCCTTCTACATCGCGGGCGTTCCGGAGCCGATGCTGTGGGGCCTCGCTTACGGCGTGCTGAACTTCCTGCCGATCATCGGGCCGACTTTGGTTATCGTCTCTGCGGGGTTGGTGGGCTTCGCGACCGCCACTTCGCTGGCCGGCGCCTTCGTGCCGGTGGTGATCCTGCTCATCATCGACACCGTGGAAGCCTATTTCGTGCAGCCTTGGCTGGTCGGCCGCCGCGTGGTGGTGAGCCCCATCGCCATCTTCGTGACCATCGCCACGCTGGTGTGGATGTGGGGCGCACCCGCCGCCATCACCGCCGTGCCGATCCTGATCTTCATCCACACGGTGCTGCTGCATCAGCCGCACCTGAAGCCCTTCGCCATGCTGCTGGCGACGGAAAGTCCGCACCGCCATGGCCGCGCGCCGCTGGTAAAGCCGGCCAAGCCGAAACCACGGGTTAAAACCCCAAAGCCTCCAAGTCCGAAACCGGAGGCCGCCTCAAGCGTTTCCTAGTGGAGGCGCATTGCAGAGGCGACCATGGAAAACACGACTAGCCCCATCCAATCTCCGCAAGCGGATTTGGATGGCAGAGGCAAAGTGATCCCGACGCCGGATGCGCGCCAGGGCGCGATCAGCGGTCGCGTGGTCACGGTTTTGATTGTTAGTGTCGCCATCGTTGCCGCGATCTTCGCCATCATGTGGCTCAGTCACGCGCAACTCGGCTAACTAATCCTTCGCGCGCTCGACGTAAGAGCCATCTTCCGTCAGCACGACGATACGCGTGCCGGCGACGATGTGCGTGGGCACCATGGTGCGCACGCCGTTGGACAGGATCGCGGGCTTGAACGAGCCCGAGGCCGTCTGGCCCTTCATCACCGCTTCGGTCTCCACCACTTCGAAGGTGAGTCGCGCCGGCAATTCCATGGCGATGGGATTGCCGTTGAAGCTCTGCAGGCGGACTTCCATGTTCTCCTGCAGATAAGGCTCGCGGTCGCCGATCACGTCGGCGCCGACATGGACTTGGTCGAAGGTCTCAGGATCCATGAACACGGCGTGGTCGCCGTCCTTGTAGAGATACTGGAACGTCCGTTCCTCGACGAAGGCCTTCTCCAGCGTATCGGTGGTCTTGCAGCGCTCGACGACCTTGGTGCCGTCGGAGATGCGGCGCATTTCCAGATGCGTGACGGGCGTGCCCTTACCGGGGTGGATGTTCTCCGCCGTCAGCACGACGTGCAGCTTGCCGTCCTTCTCAATGACATTGCCTTTGCGCACGGAGCTGGCGATAACCGAAACCACGGGAAACCTCGTTTTGGGGCCAGCGCTAATAGCAGAGGCAGGCTCTTAGGCCAAGCAGTCCAGACAAATGCCCGAAATGCGCCAATCCCCCTGGTGGATGCCCGATATCCACGCCGACCGCAGGCCCGCTCTCATGGCCCGTGGACGGATCAAATCCGCGCTGCGCGGCTGGTTCGAGCGGCAGGGTTTTACCGAGGTCGAATGCGGCGCGCTGGTGGCCTCGCCCGGCAACGAAGTGCATCTGCACGCTTTCGCGACCGAGATGATCGGCACGGATGCGGTGCGCCGCACGCTCTATCTCCACACCTCACCCGAATTCGCGGCCAAGAAATTGCTGGCGGCGGGCGAGACCCGCATCTTCGATTTCGCCCGCGTCTTCCGAAACCGCGAGCGCGGCGCCAGCCACGCGCCGGAATTCACCATGCTGGAATGGTATCGCGCCAATGAGCCCTATGCCGCCGTGATCGCCGACAGCCTCGCCATCCTCGCGAAGGCCGCCGACGTGACCGGCGCCATGACCTTCACCTTCCGCGACAAGACCTGCGATCCCCGCGCCCCGGCGCAACACCTCAGCGTGGCCGACGCCTTCACCCATCACGCCGGCATCGACCTGCTGAAGACGCTGGACGAAAACGGCCAGGGCGACCGCGCCAAGCTCGCTTACGCCGCCAAGCGCGGCGGCATCGCGATCACCGAAGACGACAACTGGGCCGACATCTTCTCCAAAATCCTTACCGCGCGCGTCGAACCGCGTTTAGGCCTCGGCCAGCCGACGGCGCTCTACGAATATCCCCGCTGCGAAGCCGCGCTCGCCCGTGCCACACCGCATGACCCGCGCGTGTCGGAACGCTTCGAGCTCTATGTCTGCGGCGTGGAACTGGCCAACGGTTTCGGCGAACTGACCGATCCGGTCGAGCAGCGCAAACGCTTCGAAGCCGAGATGGACGAGAAACAGCGCGTCTACGGCGAACGCTACCCGCTGGACGAAGACTTCCTCGCCGCGCTGGCCCACATGCCGCCCGCATCCGGTGTCGCGATGGGCTTCGACCGATTGGTGATGCTGGCAACGGGCGCACGCAACCTCAACGACGTGATCTGGACGCCAATGCCCAAGGGGAAGCTCAAAGATAATCCGGGAAAGGTGTGACCAGATTTGCAGCTACTTTTGTATGCGATTATGACCGTTGCAGCTATGTCCTTCGCCGCGCCAAAGATACATGCAATATTCCGTGAGAACTGTTCCGCCTGTAGCGCCATCTCGATACGACACAATAATCATTGCGTATTTTGCGGCGGCTGATATTTGCGCTTTCGTGAGTTTCAAATCTCTCTTGTCGTCATCTAGTAGCTTGTACCAATACTCAGAATTTCTCGGTTCGATTTCGTTTTGATCGGCTTCCTCGGGGGGGACCAGGCCGGTTCGAAGTTCCGAAAAAAGTTTATTTTCTTCGTCCTTTGACATGGGCTGTAAAGAATACCCAACTTCCGAATAAATCTTCGGCGCTTCTGCTGGGCGATCACCC
The DNA here is from genome assembly GCA_036489435.1 of Rhizomicrobium sp. GTDB lineage: Bacteria > Pseudomonadota > Alphaproteobacteria > Micropepsales > Micropepsaceae > Rhizomicrobium. The sequence continues at coordinate 117,465 of DASXFU010000023.1, forward strand.
GAATTATAAACGTAGGCATCCGCTTCCAAAGCGCTGTCGCGAGCAGGAATGCTCCATTCGATACGAGAGACTTCCACTAGCGGTCCATTTCCTGGAATTTGCGAAGGCCACAAAAGGACGACTAGCGCGCCGCTGACAAGCAGGCCGAAGCCAATAAAAAAAATGCCGAATCGAACTCGACGACCCATCTGGCCGACTTCGTCACCGATAAATTGCTTAAGCATTGTAAGGGCGATGCCAAAAAAAGCGGCAGCGGCGCCCAGCCGCGCAGGCAAATCCATCGCAATATCCTTCCAAAAGTGAACTAAAGTATACTAACGATATTCTTATTACCGGTAATCCGCGTTGATCGAGTCCAGCGCCTTCGAGCCCGGGCACAATTCTTTCTCGCTCAGCGCGTTGAGCGGAGTAGCGACGGTCTTCAGATGGCCGTGGATGTCTTCCGCGTCGCTCTCCACATAGAGCAGGCCCGTCACGACGTTGCCGAGTTTGGCGTGGTGCTGGAGATAGGCCATGGCGGCGCCGCGGTCTGTCGGGTCGTAATCGGCGTGGAGTTTGGCGAGGCGCAGGATCGAGCCGTCATGCTGTGTCACGGTCGTGACGGTGCCGGGCTCGAAATCGGCGGTGATCTCGGCGCGGGGCACGATGAAGTCCAGCCGGTTCACGGCGTCGTTGTGTTCGCGCACGAAGTCGTAGGACTTCGTCGATTGCGGATTGTTGTTGAATTGCACGCACGGGCTGATCACGTCGAGGATCGCCGAGCCCTTGTGCGTGATCGCGCCCTTCAGGAGCGGCACCAACTGCTTCTTGTCGCCGGAAAAAGAGCGCGCGACGTAAGTGGCGCCGAGCAGCAACGCCAGCGACACCAGATCGATCGGCGAATCCGAATTCACCGCTGTCTTGCTGCGCGAGCCTTTGTCGGCGGTGGCGGAGAACTGGCCCTTGGTGAGGCCGTAGACGCCGTTGTTCTCGCAGATATAGGTCATGTTGATGCCGCGCCGCACGCAATGGGCGAACTGGCCGAGGCCGATGGAAGCGCTGTCGCCATCGCCGGAAACGCCCAGATAGATCAGGTCGCGATTGGCGAGATTGGCGCCAGTGAGCACGCTCGGCATGCGGCCATGCACGGAGTTGAAGCCATGGGACTGGCCGAGGAAGTAGTCTGGCGTCTTCGACGAGCAGCCGATGCCCGAGAGCTTCGCCACGCGATGCGGCTCGATGGCGAGTTCGTAGCAGGCTTCGATCAGCGCGGCGGAAATCGAGTCGTGTCCGCAACCGGCGCAGAGGGTGGAGATGCGCCCCTCATAATCACGATGGGTGAAGCCCACCGCGTTCTTCTGCAGTCCCGGATGATGGAATTTCGGCTTGGCGATATAGGTCATGAGACGGCCTCGAAGCGGTAGCCGAATGTGTCGACGTCGCCGGCATAGTGCCTGGTGACGAAGCTGCGGCTCCAGTCGTTGTAATAGGTGGCGTAGGCGAGATGGTCGGATGCGTTCTTGCGGGGCAGCGTGGGCGCGATGCCGATGCGGGTGCAGGCGGTGGCGAAGTCCTGGGCCAGACGCTCGAAGCGGCCCGTGAAATCGGCGCCCGCGACCATGGCGGTCTGCGGTCGCATCGCGAAGATGCCTGCGGTCCACGCCTCGCCGCCGTCCAGCGCGCGCAGCATGCCTTCGAAGGACAGACTTTGGAGTTGCGGCACCGGGCGCGCAAGGAAACGCCGCGCGTAGAAGTAGAACGAGACCAGCCTGTCCCAGGGATTGCGCACGAAGGCGAACTTGAAATAGGCGCGCGTCTCAGGCCGGGCCGCCAGCAACGTGTTAAGCGTGTCGTGCACCCCGATGCCGTTCGCCTTATCCGCGAAAGGCTCGAGCGCGGCGCGGATGCTGATGCCGCCCGTCTTGGGCACGTGCGCGAACACGAAGCGATGGCGGGACGACACGATCATTCCGCGGCTTCCTTGCGCGTCATCGCCATGCGCTCGCTGACCGCCTTGGTGATGAAGCGCGCCGTGATGGGCGTGCCGTCGTAATGCAGGATGGAAATGAAGCGCGCCGGATCGATGGCGCATTCGTTGACCAGCAGTTTCAGCATCTGCGCATCGCGGTTCTGCTCGATGACGAAGACCTGGTCATGCGCCTCGATGAAATCGACGATGGCATTGGCGAAGGGGAAGGCGCGGATACGCATGATGTCGAGCGCGAGACCCTGGGCCTCGAGCGTCGCGATCGCCTCATCCATGGCGACGGAGGTCGAGCCGAAATAGAGCGCGCCCCAGCGCGTCGCGGTTTTGGATTTGCGCGTGACGGGTTGCGGCACGAGGCTTTTCGCCGTCTCGAACTTGCGCAGCAGGCGCTGCATCACATCGGTATAATCCTTGCCCGCTTCGCTATAGACGGCATAGGCGTTGTGGCTGGAGCCGCGCGTGAAATAGGTGCCCTTGGTGGGATGCACGCCCGGTAACGTGCGATACGGAATCGCGTCGCCATCGACGTCGAGATAGCGGGCGAAGGATTTGCCCGCCTCCAGCTCGTCATGCGTCATCACCTTGCCGCGGTCGTAGACGCGCGCGTCATCCCACACGAGCGGCTCGACCAGCCAGTCGTTCATGCCGATGTCGAGATCCATCATCACGAAAATGGGCGTCTGCAACCGCTCGGCGAGATCGAAGGCCTGCGCCGCGAACTCGAAAGACTCGCGCGGATTCTCCGGGAAGATCAGCACGTGCTTGGTGTCGCCATGGCTCGCGTAAGCGGCGAGCAGCAGGTCGGATTGTTGCGTGCGCGTCGGCATGCCGGTGGAGGGGCCGCCGCGCTGGATGTCGAAGACCACGGCGGGCACTTCGGCGTAATAGGCAAGCCCGAAGAACTCCTGCATCAGCGAGATGCCGGGGCCGCTGGTCGCGGTGAAGGCGCGCGCGCCGTTCCAGTTGGCGCCGATCACCATGCCGATGGCGGCGATCTCGTCCTCCGCCTGCACGATGGCGAATTTGTTTTCCTTGGTGACGGGATCGACGCGCAGCGCCTTGCAATGCGCGGTGAAGGCTTCCGCCAATGAAGTCGACGGCGTGATGGGATACCAGGCGCAAACCGTGGCGCCGCCATAGACGCAGCCGAGGCCGGCGGCGTCGTTGCCGCCGATGAAGATGCGGTCGCCGACCTTGTCGTCGCGCACGACCTTCAGCTTGCACAGTCCCGCAAGGTTTTGTTCGGCATAATTGTGCCCAAGCTCCACGGAGCGCATGTTGAGCTTGATGAGCTTGTCCTTGCCGGGGAATTGCTCGTTGATCAGGCTTTCGACAACGCTGGCCTCGAAGCCCAACAGCGCGGATAGCGCGCCCAGATAGATCACGTTCTTGAGGAGCTGGCGCTCGCGCGGGATGGTTCCGTCAAGCGTGTTGGACAGCGCGGTCAGCGGCACGCCCAGCAAGGTGAGATCGTCGCGCAGCTTCTGGCTCGTCAGCGGCTTGGTGGAATCGTAGAGCAGGTAGCCGCCCTGTTCGATCTCCGCGATGTCGGCGTTCCAGGTCTGCGGGTTCATCGCGACCATCAGGTCCACGCCGCCGCGCCGCCCCAGCCAGTTGCCGCCGGAGACGCGCACTTCGTACCACGTGGGCAGGCCCTGGATGTTGGACGGGAAGATGTTGCGCGAGGCCACCGGCACGCCCATCCGCAGCACGCAGCGCGCGAAGAGTTCGTTGGCCGACGCTGAGCCGGAGCCGTTGACGTTGGCGAACTTCACGACGAAATCGTTGACGGACTCTATCGACATGATGCGGCTTTCGGCGTGTCGTAATAGAACTTCTTCATGTCCCAGGCGCCGGTGGGACAGCGCTCGGCGCAAAGCCCGCAATGCAGGCAGACGTCCTCGTCCTTCACCATCACCCGCGCCGTCTTCAGCGGATCGGAGACGTAGAGGTCCTGCGTCAGGTTCGGCGCGGGCGCCGTCAGATGCGTGCGCAGCACGGGTTCCGGATCGTTCGGCGTGAAGGTGATGCAGTCCATCGGGCAGATGTCGACGCAGGCGTCGCATTCGATGCAGAGGTCTTCCTCGAATACCGTCTGCACGTCGCAATTCAGGCAGCGCTGCGCCTCCTCGAAGCCGAGCGCGGGGGTGAAGCCCAGCTCCACTTCCATGCGAACATCGTGAAGCGTCTTCTCAATCGGCGCATGCGGCACCTTGAAGCGCGCATCGATCGAGATGTCGTTGTCATACGACCATTCGTGGATGCCCATCTTCTGGCTTTTGATGTCGACATAGGGCGAGGGCCGGTTCACCGCCACGTCCTGCCCCTGGCAGAACATGTGGATCGACACGGCGGCCACATGGCCATGCGCCACGGCCCAGATGATGTTCTTCGGCCCGAAGGCCGCGTCGCCGCCGAAGAAGACCTTGGGGTTGGTGGACTGCATGGTCGTCTCGTCGACCTTTGGCATGTCCCATTTGTCGAATTCCAACCCGATGTCCCGTTCGATCCAGGGGAAGGCGTTCTCCTGCCCCACGGCGACGAGTACGTCGTCACATTCCATCAGCACGTCCGGCTCGCCGGTGGGCACGAGATTGCGGCGGCCCTTGGCGTCCTTCTCCGCTTTCACCTTCTCGAACTTGACGCCCTTGAGCGCGCCGCCGTCATGCACGAATTCCTTCGGCACCAGGAAATTGTGGATCGGGATGCCTTCATGCATCGCGTCCTCTTTCTCCCAGGGCGAGGCCTTCATCTCCTCGAAGCCGGAGCGGACGACGACGTTCACTTCCTCGCCGCCGAGGCGCCGCGAGGTGCGGCAGCAATCCATCGCCGTGTTGCCGCCGCCCAGCACGATGACGCGCTTGCCGATCTTGGTCGTATGGCCGAATGAGACGGACGACAGCCAGTCGATGCCGATATGGATGTTGGCGGAGGCTTCCTGGCGGCCGGGAATCTCCAGCTCACGGCCGCGCGGCGCGCCGCTGCCCACGAAGATCGCGTCGTAATCCTCGGCCAGCAGCGATTTCAGGCTTTCGATGCGGGTGCCGAAGCGCGTTTCCGGCTCCAGCGCCAGGATGTAGTTGCACTCCTCATCCAGCACGCGTTCCGGCAAGCGGAATTTCGGGATCTGGGTGCGCATCATGCCGCCCGCGAAGGGGTCGGCGTCGTAGAGCACGCAGGTGTAGCCCAGCGGCAGCAGATCGCGCGCCACGGCGAGCGAAGCGGGACCGGCGCCGATCAGGGCGACACGCTTGCCATTCTTCTGCGTGGCGGGCTTGGGCAAACGCGCAGTGATATCGTCTTTGTTATCGGCGGCGACGCGCTTCAACCGGCAGATGGCGACAGGCTGCTGGTCCTCGATGCGGCCGCGCCTACAGGCGGGCTCGCACGGGCGGTCGCAGGTGCGGCCCAGCACGCCGGGGAATACGTTGGAGTGCCAGTTGATCATGTAGGCGTCGGAGTAGCGCCCCTCCGCGATCAGGCGGATATATTCCGGCACAGGCGTGTGGGCGGGACAGGCGTACTGACAGTCGACCACCTTGTGGAAATATTCGGGGTTGGCGATGTCGGTGGGCTTCATGCCGGGACGCGGGACCGGCTTGGCGCGCGACCCCTCGGCGACGATCGAACTCATTTATCTTTGCATCTCCACGGAGATGTCCGCCTTGGCGTTGATCGCCTGCCCCAGCAAACACCCGAACGTTTCCCTGCCGGGCATATTACGCCGCACGAATCACGGCGCAATGACTAGCTTGGCGTCACGTAACCCATAGGAAAAGTGTGGTATTTACCCGCCGATGTGGCGGAGTAGGCTTCTTCCATGACCACCGACCATCGCGCCATCGAAGACAGCGTCGCCAGGATCTGCGCCCGCTTCGGCGACGATTATTGGTCGGAATGCGACACGGACGCGCGCTTCCCGCAGGAATTCCACAAGGCGATGGCGGACGGCGGCTGGCTCGGGATCGCCATGCCCGCGGAACTGGGCGGCGCGGGGCTGGGCGTCACCGAAGCCGCGATCATGATGCAGACGGTGACGCGTGGCGGCGGCGGCTTCTCAGCCGCCTCGTCGATCCATCTCAATATCTTTGGGCCGCATGCCGTCGTGGTCCACGGCACGGCGCAGCAGAAGCACCGCATGCTGGAGCCGCTCGTCCGCGGCGAGCAGAAAGCCTGCTTCGGCGTCACAGAGCCCAATGCGGGACTCGACACTACGAGCATCGAGACCTTCGCCAAGCGGAACAACGAAGGTTACGTCGTGAAGGGCCGCAAGATCTGGACCTCGTCCGCGCAAGTCGCCGACAAAATTCTCCTGCTCGCCCGCACCACACCGAAAGCAGACTGCAAAAAGCCCACTGACGGCATGACGCTCTTCTACACCGATCTCGATCGCGCCCGCGTGGAAGTGCGCCGCATCCCCAAGATGGGCCGCAACGCAGTCGACTCCAACGCCGTCTTCATCGACGACCTCTTCGTGCCCGACGAAGACCGCATCGGCGAGGAAGGCAAAGGCTTCCGCTATCTGCTCGATAGCTTGAACCCCGAACGCATCCTCATCGCCGCCGAAGCCATCGGCCTGGGGCGCGACGCGCTGCGCCGCGCGTCGGCGTACGCGAAGGAACGCGTCGTCTTCGGCCGCCCCATCGGCCAGAACCAGGGCATCCAGCATCCCCTCGCCGAAGCCTGGGCCTATCTCGAAAGCGCCTGGTGGATGACGATGCGCGCGGCGTCTCTCTATGACGCCAAGAAACCCTGCGGCGCAGAAGCCAACGCCGCCAAATTTCTCGGCGCGCGGGCGAGTTTCGACGCCTGCACCAAAGCCGTGCTGACTCACGGCGGCATGGGCTATGCCCGCGAATACCAGGTCGAACGCCTCTTCCGCGAAAGCATCCTCACCCGCATCGCCCCAGTGACGGAACAACTCATCCTGAGCTTCATCGGCGAGAACGTGCTCGACCTGCCGAAGTCGTATTGAGGCGGGCAAGGTTGTTCCCCTATAAACCAAAACCGTCATGGCCGGACTTGTTCCGGCCATCCATATGCCAGAGTCCCCCCTGTTTGCACTCTGGAATATGGGCGGCCGGAACAAGTCCGGCCGTGACGAGTCCAGATGAATATGGACGTCCATGATGGCTCTCACCCTCGAAACCCCGCGCCTCCTGCTTCGCGAACACACGCTGACCGACTTCCCGATCTACGCCGCGATGAAGGCCGATCCGGTCGTGATGCGGTATTTCCGCGAAGGTCCAATCGATGGGGAGACGGCGTGGACGAAGTTCACGGCCATGGCGGGACATTGGCACTTCCACGGCTATGGCAACTGGGCGATTGCGGAGAAAGCGTCCGGCCGTGTGATCGGCTCCGTCGGCTATGCGGACAAGAAGCGGCCCGCCGCGCATCCGGCGAGTGGGGCGCCGGAGATGGGGTGGTCGCTGGCGGTCTCCGCCCATGGCCAGGGCTTCGCGAGCGAGGCGTTGCGGGCGGCGCTGGAGTGGGGACGCGGACATTTCGGGCCGTCGCGCGTCGTCTGTGTCATCGACAACAACAACGCGGCCTCGATCCGGCTGGCGGAGCGCCATGGTTTCAAGCAATTCGCCGAGACGACGCGCACCGGCCTGCCACGGCTGGTGTTCGAGCGGATGTTGTAACGGTCAGAGCTGCGCGAGGCTCAAATTGTTGCCGTCGGGGTCGAGGAACCAGGCGACTTTGGCGGTCGAGCCGGGGGCGGTCCAGATGCCCTGTTCGTCCTGGTCGAAACCGGGATAGCGGTTGAAGCTGACTCCTTTGGCAGTGAGCGCTTTCACGGCGGCCGCGATGTCTTGCACTTCCCAGCCCAGCACGGTGGCCATCTGCGGCTTGTGATCCTTCACGGTGGAGACGCGCAGGTTCGTGCCGTTCATGTCGTAGACGACGGCGAAATCGTCCTCATGCGTTTGCGGGAAACCGAGCAGACCGCCATAGAAGGCCTTTGCGAGCGCGCGGTCGCGCGTGACGATGAAACATCCCGCCTTGGCGGATTTGGGGAGCAGCTGTGTCATGGCGGGGAGATTTCCCCCATTCGCGCCCTGTCGCAAGAGGCGCAAAGCGTCATAGACTATCGTTTATGCGACAGCGCGCGAAATCGCCTTACGATCCGGGTCCTTATGATCCTGGCCCTGGAATCTCCATCGCGAGCCTCGCTTACGATTATCCGCCGCAATGGCGCGTGCCGGAACATGCCCATGCCTCGGACCAGCTCATCTACGCGATCAGCGGCGTGATGGAGGTGGCGGCGGATGGCAGCCTGTGGCTCATCCCGCCGCAATTCGCCGTGTGGATTCCCGCGCGCGTGCGCCATGCGCTGCGCATGCCGGGCGCGGTCTCCATGCGCACGCTCTATCTGCGCCCCGGCCTCGCGCGTGGGCGCGGCTGCGCGGTGCTGCACATCACGCCCTTGCTGCGCGAGCTGATCGTGGAGGCCGTGCGCATCGGCGATCTCAGGCAGCGCAATGCGGGGCATGCGGCACTGCGCGAGGTGATCCTGGCGCAAATCGACAAGGCCTCGCCGGTGCCCACGATGCTGGTCATGCCCACCGATCCGCGCGCGCGGATTCTGGCGGAGGCGACGATTGCCGATCCCAGATCACATCGGGGGCCCTCGCGCGCGCTGGCCGCGCAGTGCCGCAAGACAGGCGTCTCGCTGCGCACCATGCAGCGCATCTTCCGCCGCGAGGTGGGGATGGATTTCGAAACCTGGCGGCGTCAGGCGCGGCTGATGAAGGCGGTGGAGCTGCTGGCCGAGGGCCGCAGCATCAAATCCGTGAGCCATGCGGTGGGCTATCGACAAGCCTCCACCTTCGTGGCCATGTTCCGCAAGAGTTTCGGGCTCGCGCCGCGCGCCTGGATTTCGGCATTAAAGGAAGCGAGCTGATGGCGGGTTTGTATTTCGAGGAATTCACGGTGGGGCAGACGTTTGCCCATCCCATCCGCCGCACCGTGACGGAAGCCGACAACGTCTTCTTCACCGCCATGACGCACAACCCCGCGCAACTCCATCTCGACGAGGAATACGCCAAGGGCACGGAATTCGGCACGCGCATCGTCAACTCGCTGTTCACGTTGGGCCTGATGATCGGCATCAGCGTCGGCGAAACGACGCTCGGCACCACGGTCGCCAATCTTGGCATGGACGAGGTGCGTTTCCCCAAGCCCGTCTTCCATGGCGATACCCTGCATGTGGAGAGCGAGGTGCTGGAGCTGCGCGCCAGCAAGTCGCGTCCCGGCCAGGGCATCGTCACCTTCCTGCACAGGGCGATCAACCAGAAGGGCGAGATCGTGGCGCAATGCAAACGCAACGCGCTGATGCTGGGGAGGCCGAAATCATGAATACCAGACGTGTCATCCTGACTGTGCTGGGCATTGTCCTGTTCGTCATCGGTTACGTCGGGCTGTTTCCAATCAGCGCCGTGATGCTGCTCTCCGCGTGGAACCACCTGTACACGGCCGGCCTCAGCGCGACGCCGCAGTCCGGGCATGCGATCGGCGCCGTGGGCGGCAGCGCCGCCGTCGCCGGCATATGGTCTTTGTCATCGGCATTCCGGAAGGTCCCATGATCCTGCGCTCGCTCCTCTTCGTGCCCGCCGACAGCGAGAAGAAGCTCGCCAAGGCGCGCACTTCGCCGGCCGATGGATTGATCCTCGACCTGGAGGATTCCGTGGCGGCGGCGAACCGTCCCGCGGCGCGGGCGCTGGCGCGGGAGTTTTTGAAGGACACGCATCCGCAATCCATCTGGGTGCGGGTCAATCCGCTGGGTAGCGACGATTTCATCCGCGACGTGGAGGCGATGGTGGCGAGCGCGCCGGCCGGGTTCGTCATCCCCAAGCCCGAAGGGCCGCACACGCTGGGCGTGATCGATGCGCATCTCATCACCCGCGAGAGCAATGCCGGCCTGCCGCAAGGTTCGATCAAGCTGTTGCCGGTAGCGAGCGAAACGCCCGGCGCGGCGCTGTCGCTGCAGGACTACCGCTCGCCGCCGCCGCGCCTCGCCGCGATGACGTGGGGTGCGGAGGATCTGTCGGCCGCGCTCGGCGCCGCCACGAACCGCGATGAGAACGGCGAGTTCCTGCTCACCTACAAAATCGTGCGCTCGCTTTGCCTGATCGCGGCCAAGGCGGCGGGGGTGGAGGCCATCGAAACCCTCCACGCCGATTTCCGCGACCGCGCGGGGCTGGAGCGTGCGGCCCGCGCGGCGCAACGCGAGGGCTTCTCCGGCATGCTCGCCATCCATCCCGATCAGGTGGCGGTGATCAACGCCGCTTTCACGCCCTCAGCCGCCGACGTCGAGCACGCGACGAACGTCGTCGCCGCGTTTGCGTCAGGCGCGGGCGTGGCCTCGCTCGACGGCAAGATGCTCGACCAGCCGCACCTGAAGCAGGCTAGAAATGTACTGGCGTTGGCGGAGACGCTTTCCGCGCGCGCGCCATGATCCAGCCATAGAGCAGCACGATCAGGGCCGCGAACAATCCCGTGGCGATCCAGGTCATATAAGGATAATCGCCGCCGACCAGCGCGAAGGGCGTGTCCTTGCCCGTGGCGGAGATCACGCCGGCCAGGATCACGCCCCACAGGCTTTCGCCCACGATCATGCCGGATGCGATGAGCACGGCGAGACGCTTGGAGTATTCCGGGTTCGGCGTGCGCCGCGTCCAGTTGTTGTAGAGATGGCCGATCACCGCGCCGATCACCACGGGCAATGTCGCGCTCATCGGCAGATAGATGCCGATGCCCACCGCCAGTGGCGACAGGCGCAGCAGCTTGGCGAGACCCAATATCTCGTCGAGCACGATCAGCACAACGCCGAGGCCCACACCTATCTCCAGCATCTGGGTGTTGAGGCTGCCGCCGATCACGCCTTGCGCCAAAGCCGAGATCAGCGTGGCTTGCGGCGCCGCGAGGGGATGGGACGTGACGACATTGTGGTTCGGCGCGCCCGCGAAGCCGAAGGCATGGGCCAGCAGGTTCAGCACCGGCGGGATCACGGCCGCGCCCGCGATCACGCCGATGATCAGCGCCCATTGCTGCGCGCGGGGCGTGGCGCCGACAAGCTGGCCGGTCTTCAGGTCCTGCAGGTTGTTGTTGGAGATGGTGGCGATGGCGAAGACGATGGCGGTGGCGAACAGCGCGAAGGCCACAAGCGCCTGGCGTGCTTCCGGCGCCGGATGGGCGACGAATACGAGCAGTGCCGCGCAGGCCACGATGGCCAGGATGCCCACGCCCGAGATCGGCGAGTTCGAGGCGCCGATCAGCCCGGCCATGTAGCCGCAGATCGCCGCCACCAAAAATCCGCCGATGAAGATGAAGGGAAGCGCGGTGACGATGAGCGTGGTGCTGCTGGCGGCTAGCGGCGTCGTGGCGAGGAAGAGATAGAGCAGGTAGCCGATCACCGCGAGGCAGGCGAGCGCGATGAGCCCGATCCAGCCGGGCGCCAGATCGACGTCGCGCATGTCGCCATCGGCGGCTTTCGTCGCGCGCGAGGCCGACAGGGTGGAGATCACGCCGCCGACCACCGGGCCGATCAGCTTCAGCAAGGTCCAGATCGAGGCCACCGCGATGGCGCCAGCGCCGATGAAGCGCACGTCGTGGTGCCAGATGTGGTCGGTGTAGGCCGCGATGTCAGCGCCGGCCGCCGCGGGGTGCAGCGCGGTCAGGATCGGCACCGCGCCGACCCAGGAGATGGCAAGACCCAATAGCATCGCCATGCCGACCGAGAGGCCGACGAGATAGCCCGCGCCCACCAGCGCCAGCGAGAAGCCCATGTCGAAGCCGCTGGTCGCATTGGCATAGCCGAAGCGGTCGAGGCGGAAATAGGTGGTGAATTCCGTCGTCGCGTAATTCGTCGCCGCAACGATGGCGAGCCCGGCCGAGGCGACCGCGCCATAGACGACGGCCCACAAGCCTTCGCGCGCCTCTTTCGACGCGGAGGCACGCGCCTGCTCGCCCACTTCCAGCACCTCGGCGGCGGCGACGCCTTCGGGATAGGGCAGGTCCGATGTCGTCACCATCGCGCGGCGCAACGGGATGGTGAACAGCACGCCCAATATGCCGCCCGAGGCGCAGATCCAGAACGACGTCCAGAACGGAAAATCCGCCCACCAGCCCACGATGAGGAGGCCCGGCAGCACGAAGATGATGGCCGACAGCGTGCCCGCGGCGGAGGCCACGGTCTGCACGATGTTGTTCTCCAGGATGGTGGAGTCCTTGAAGGCCGACAGGAAGGCCATGGAGATGACGGCCGCGGGGATCGAGGTCGCGAAGGTGAGGCCGACTTTCAGCCCCAGATAGACATTCGCCGCCGTGAACACGAGCGTGATCAGGACACCGAGGATAAGCCCCCGGACGGTGATTTCCTTCATAGACTAGAACCCCCACTTCGCTCGCGGGAGGTTCGGGGGAATGAGATGAGTTTGCAAGGTGGGAGTCGGTCGATCCCTTTTTTCACCTTCTCCCCCACCGGGGGAGAAGGCCGGGATGAGGGGGTGGTGCAGTGCGCTCCGGCGTCGGGGCGCGCGTCGAGACCCCCTCACCCCGACCCTCTCCCCCGAAAGGGGGCGAGGGAGAAATGTGGGGTTGTGACTACGCCCGCCTCAACAGCGTCGCGATCATCCGGCGAAGCCAGAGGGAGAAGGCGGACCGCTCTTCGAGAGTCGTTCCGTCCAGATTCGAGTGCAGCGAGACAAGGTGGCCCAACATGACGCTACTCCGCCCAAACACCGTATACGGATGATAAGCCCGAATTGCACGGTTGGCAAACGCCGTGCCGTCCGTGGACGGATTAACTCTGCGGAATCAAGCTTAACGAGACGTTAACGACGTCCACCAGCGCTGGAAAAGATCGATGGCGCAGTCTTGCGACGACATCTGGCTCGTCTGCATGCGTGTCCAGTGCTCGGCAACACCCGACACCGGAACCGATTGCGCGCGCGCCACGGCCAGTGCGCGGCAAGGCTCGATCTCGCCGGTAGCGTGCCACATCGCGAAGACCGCGACGGCCGCCAGTACGACGGGAATGCCGACGAGAAAGCGCAACATTTATTGATGGCCCCTATTGATGTCCGGGCGACACGTCCGGAATGGGCGAGGCGTCCGGTTCGTTGGCGCGGCTGCCCGGCGTCAGCGTGCTGCGGCAGGTTTGAAAACCATTTCCCCAGCCGGTGCGATAGGTCTGGTCGGTGCGGTAGAGCGAGTTGTCGGTGAGCGGGCCTTTGCGGTAATTCGTGTAGGTGTCCGTCGCCGCCGCGCAGCCGTCCTGATAACCGTCGCGATAGGAGGCCGTGCGTCGCAGCGCCTTGTCCGCCGGCCCGCCGAAGATGGCGCAGCCCGAAACGGTGACAGCCAGAAGCATAAGGATCGGCGCGCGGAAATTCATGACCCAACTCATTGCAGTGCTCCGGAAGGCGGACTGACCCTATCAGGGGCCGGGGCGGCGGCGAAACGCTTTACCGCGATTTAACATAGGTTGCACCACAATCGCCGCGGGTTTGGCGGCTAACCATGAACGACATCGAATTCAAAACCTTGCGAATCCTCCTCGTCACGGCGAAACCGCATGTGGCGGAGATCCTGCGCCAGGTGCTGGGCATCGTGGGCGTGACCAACACCGTGCTCGCGTCCGGCGGCCATGCCGCCATAGACCGGCTCACCACCGAGATATTCGACGCGGTGTTCTGCGACGAAGCCGTCAGCCGTGAAACGGGACAGGATTTCGGCCATGCCGCGCGGCGCACGAAAGGCCTGCTCGATCCCATGGTGCCGGTGTTCCTCGTCTCCGGCGGCCCGCGCCGCAAGGACGTCGAGGCCGCGCGCGACCAAGGCTATACCGATATCGTGGCGCGTCCGGTGAGCGCGGCCACCGTGCTGCGCAAACTGAGCGTCGCGCTGAAGCGGCCGCGTCCTTTCATCGTGGCGCCGGAATTCTTCGGACCCGATCGCCGCTCCCAAGCCCGCGGCGCCTTCCACGGCAGCGACCGCCGCACGCGCACGCCGAAGAAGATCAGGATCGCCAAGCCCGCCGAAGTGACCGAGGTCTGAGACGCCCACCACGGAGGGTTGTCTTAGCTGTGGAAGTCAATCCCAACTCAACTTGACATTGCAGGAGGGGAGTCCTATACGCAACTTCTGGAACATTTAGGGAACAGAAACATGGTGATGGCGGGACCGCAGTCGAAAGAGGTGGAAATCGAGTGGGAAGCGCGCCGGGTGCTCGGCCGGATGGCGGAGCTGGGCGGGCATTTCATGAAGCTCAGCCGGCACGAATTCGGCCTGGTCTCGCCCGCGCTGCCGGATACGGTCCGCGCGGCGCTCCCCATGGTGCACGCGTTCTGCGCCCGCGGCTGGCTCTCCAAGCGCGGCACGACGCCGGAGACCTACGCGCTGGCCGATGCGGGCCTGTTCTGGTTGCGCCGTCAAAACGCCGAGGGCCAGCCCTTCGCCGAGCAGCACCAGATCCTCGCCACCAAGCTGGTGAAGGACGATGCGGGCGTCATCCGCAAAGTCACGGTGGACGAGGGCGAGTCGCCGCTGGGCTGGCTGCGCCACAGGGGCGCGATCGATCCGGTGCAGTTCGAGGCCGGCGAACGCTTGCGGCGCGATTTCACCTTGGCGCAGATGACACCGCGCATGGGCGTCGATCTCGCGGCGCCGCTGGTGGACGGCACACGCGTCCCCCACACCGCCGAGTTCAGCGAGCGCGTGCTGGCCGCCAAGCAGCGCTTCAGCCGCGCCATGGGCGCTGCGGGGCCGGTGTTGTCGGACCTGCTGTACGATGTGTGCTGTCATCTCATCGGCTTGGAATCCGCCGAGAGCGCAAGGTCATGGCCGCGTCGCACCGCGAAGGTGGTTCTACAGATCGGCCTCGACCGCCTCGCCACGCATTACGGATTGCGCGTCACTGCCCGGCGTGCGGCGCTGCGGAGCTGGATCGCGGAAGATCAGCCGGCGCCTTGAGCGAGTTTCGTGAGGTAGGTGTGCACGCCGTCGAGCACCAATTCGCCGCGCTGGTTGTGCACGGTGGCGCGCATGGTGACGAGGCCGGTAGTACGTTGCGGCTTGAGCGCGGTGATCTCCAGCGCCGGATAGAGCGTGTCGCCGGGATAGACGCCCTTGAGGAATTTCGCGCTCACTTCGACGAAACCGATCAGCGCCTCGCCGATGACATGCGGGAAGAGCCCCGCGCCCGCGGCCGTGAACGCCAGTACCTGCAGGCCATGCGCCAGTGGGGCTGGATGGCCGAGGCGCTTGCAGTACTCATCGTCGTAATGGATCGGATGGTTGTCGAGGCTGACGGTCTGGAACGCCGCGAAATTGGCCTCGGTGATCGTGCGGGAAGGATTGCGGAAAATCTCGCCGACGCGCAGTTCGCTGAAAGCGCGCAGCGGCAATACGCGGTGGTCTTCGGGAGAAAATTCGCTCATGCGGCGACGCTAGCCTGCGACGCCGTGCCTGACTACCCGCCCCGGCTACCCACCATGCGCCTTGCGCGCCGCCACCGCGCCGTCGATGTCGGCCTTGACCTCGGAAAGCGGGCGCAGGCCGAAGGCGGGAAGCTGGTTGAGCACGCTGAGGCTCGCTGCGCAGGCGGCGATGCCGTCCTGGCAGGGCCGGCCGGGCGCGGCTCCCGATGTCCGGGGGAAGAAGACATCGGAAAGCTGCGTACCCGGCCGGCCGAAGCCCAGATTGGGTTCGCGCGGCATCAGTACCGAAACAAGTGCGATCCAGAAGACGGCGCGAATGAGCATGACATCACCTTGCGTACTCAACACGCGAGAATGCTATCGGTGCCCGCTTTTCGCGCACTGAAATGGATCGTTAAACTTCGATGCAATCGGGTTAATTCGCGAAATGGCGGAGATGAGGGAAAACGTTTCGTGGCGATATTTCATCTGTTTCAATTCAAAACAACTTCGAGCTTGAATAAAATTTTCTGTAAATGCGGGGTAAGCAGCGGAGATGTGGCGAGAGGGTCCGGATTCACGCAGAGCCGCAGAGGCGCAGAGGAGGGAGCGGGCGGAGAACTGTGCGTTACAAACTCCACGCCCCCCGATTGTCATGGCCGCCCTTGTGGCGGCCACCCATTGCCTCACCCCTCGCAGGGAGGGAATGGGTGGCCGGGACAGGCCCGGCCATGACGATTGTGGGATTGAAGCGAAACGGCAGCTGCGAACGCAACTCCTCTGCGTCTCTGCGTCTCTGCGTCTCTGCGTGAATCCTACGCCGACGGCAGTTCCAGCACCGCTGTCAGCCCGCCATCGCTCGACAGCGTCAGCGAGCCGCCGTGCAGCTCGACCAAAGCTTTCACCAGCGGCAGGCCAAGGCCCGCGCCATGCGCGTGATCCGAAGTCCCGCGGCCGACTTGTTCGAAAGGCTCCAGGATGCGGGCGAGGTCCTTCTCCGGTACGCCGGGACCGTTGTCGGAGATGGTGAGGCGGATGATGCCGTCGCCGCGCTCCGCCGCCAGGCGAACCTCGCCGCCTTTCTGCGTGAAGGAGACGGCGTTCTCGACGAGATAGGAGATCATCGCGGTCAGCGCGCTCTCGTCGGCGTCGATCATCAGGTCCTGTTCGCTGTCGATGGTGACCGCGATGCCGCGCTGCTCGGCCCGCGCCGCATGCGTGTCGCTTACGGCCCACAGCGTGGCGCCGGCAGGGACGGGAGCGCGCTTCAGCACGTAGCGGCCCGCCGCGATCTTGGTGAGGTCGAGGATCTGGTTGATCAGGCGCAGCAGGTTGTGGCCCGCCAGATGGATCAGCCCGGCATATTCACCGATCTGCTCCGGCTTGAAGTGATCCGGCGCGCTCTTCAGCAGGTCGGAGAAGCCGATGATGGCGTTGAGCGGCGTCTTCAGCTCGTGGCTCATCGTGCGCAGGAAGGCGGTCTTGGCGGTATCGGCCTCGGTCTCGGCCGCGTCGAGGCGGCGGGTGAGGTCGGCCAGATAGTTCGACTGGCGCTTGGCTTTGTCCTTGGAGCGCTCCAGCGCCTTGCGGGCGTGATCCAGCGCCTGGCTCTGCTCGCCCAGCGCGGATTCCACGCGATGATGATCGGTGATGTCCGTGTAGACGCTGGCGCGGCCACCGTCGCGCGTGGCGCGGTCGCGCACGAGATAGGCGGTGCCGGAGGACGTGACGATGGTGAGCGCGCCAGCGGGGGAGTGATGCGCATCGAGCCGCCGCTCGATCCAGCTCTCGACATGGCCGTCGATGGCGTAGCGGCTGCGCGCGGCGCTGGCCCGCAGCACCGTCTCGAAGGTCTGGCCCTGGAGCGCCTTGGCGGACTGGCCGTTGAACTTCGCGAAATCCTCGTTGCAGTGGATCAGCCGGTCGTGGCTGTCCCAGAAGGCGAAGGCGTCCGCCGACAATTCCACCGTGTCCTCGAAGCGCCAGAGCAGATGGCGCGCCGCGGTGGCGTCGCTCCACAAGGCGATCCAGCCGCCGTCCGGCGTGCGGCGCGTCTTGATCTCCACGATGCGGCCGTCGGCGAGGCGCACGTCGCGCGGCGCGTACATGCCGGCCTGAAGCTGCTCGCGGCGCGACGCGACGAAGGCGTCGATGCCGCCCAAGGCTTCGATATCGGAGAGTTCTCCGGCGGAATATTCCAGGCGCACGAGATCTTCGTAGGAGTGGCCGATCAGGGCCTCGCGATGGGGCATGCCGCGAAACAGGTAGTTGAAATGCTGGTTGGCGTAAGTGAGCCGCTCGCGCGAATCGAACACGGTGATGGCGCTGCGCAACACGTCCAGCGCCATCAGGACGTCAGGCTCTAGGCCTACGTCGGCAAACTGAGTCTCAGCCTGCGCTTTCTGCGCCAATCCCATCGGCAATCCCCAACCTTTATGGCGGAGATCATGGCGAATCGGACTTGCGGAAACATTGAACAATGGCGGTGCGGCGGGGAATCACGCCATCATCCTTAAGAAGCGGTGAATGGGCAGGCCCTCAAATCTTTCCAATTAACGAACGAAATGGTCCGCCCTTAAAGCGTCGTTAAGTTTGGACCGCGAGGATCGCCGCGGGTCCCGGGAAGAGCTTCGTTAATGGCCGATTCACCACCGATTTCACGGCCGGCTTCTTCGAAAGAAGAGAGGATGCGCTTCGCCGCCATCCAGGCCGCGAAGGCCGCGGTGGGTGCTGGCCTCGCGGGTCTCTTCATCTGGATCGTGGGGCGGCCGACGCTTCTGGAAGCCATCGCCATGGCGGGGCTTCTGGTGCCCGGCCTGTTCGCGCTGCTTGCCTTCACCCGCATCTCTCTCGCAGCACTTGAGACGGCGGCGCTGGCCACCTTCGCCGCGATGATCGCCTATCTGATGGCGCTGACCGGCGGGCTCTCCTCGCCACTGATGGTATGGCTGGCGCTGGTCCCCGCTGAGGCTGCCCTCGCCGGTGGCCGCAAGGCCGTGTGGCGCGCCTTCGCGGCCGCCGCGCTCGCGCTGGTGGCGGTCGCGACGGCGCAAGTGATGTCGCTGCTGCCGCCGTCCTCTGTCGATGGCGCGATCTGGGAGTTCTATGCGGGCTCGGTGCTGGCCGCCGTCATGCAATCCGCCCTCGTCGCCATCGCCACGCAGGACCGCCAGCGCAAGGCCGACCGCGCAGCGGCCGAGGGCGCGGCCATGTATCGCTTCCTTGCCGACAATGCGATGGACCTCATCACGCGACACGGCGCCGATGGCCGCATCCGCTTCGCCAGCCCCGCCAGCGACATGATGCTGGGCCGCAAGCCGGAGAGCCTGTTGGGCGCCACGCCCTCCGCGCTCGCCCATCCGGATGACCTCAAGACCATGCAGGCCGCCTTCGTGGAGGCCAGCTATTTCGGCCGCGCCGCCAGCGCCGAGGTTCGGCTGAAGCGCGCCGACGGAACGTTCGTGTGGACGGAGATGCGCTGCCGCCCGGCAGCACCCGTGCAAGGCGAGGCCGCGGACATCGTGGCCGTGACGCGCGACATCTCCGAACGCAAGGCGCAGGAGAAGGACCTCATCGCCGCCCGTGACCTGGCGGAGGAGGCGTCCAAAGCCAAATCCCGCTTCCTCGCCAATATGAGCCATGAGTTGCGCACGCCGCTCAACGCCATCATCGGATTCTCCGAGGTGATGACGCATGAGATGTTCGGCCCCGTGGGTGCGCCGCGCTACCTGGAATATGCGGGCCTCATCAACGAAAGCGGCGTGCATCTGCTGGAACTCATAAACGGTATCCTCGACATGTCGAAGATCGAAGCCGGCAAGTTCGATCTCTCCGAGGAGCTCTTCGACCTCGACGAGGTGGCCATCCAGGCGCAGCGCTTCGTGAAGCTGCAGGCGGACCGCAAGGGCGTGGCGCTGAAGATGAACATTGCGCCCGACGCCCGCACCATCTTCGCCGACAAGCGCGGCGTGAAGCAGATGATCGTCAACCTCGTCACCAACGGCGTGAAGTTCACCCCGCGCGGCGGCGAAGTGCGCGTGGTGGCCACGCGCGACGCGGGCGGCATCGCAATCGCCGTGACCGACACGGGCGTCGGCATCTCCGAACACGACCTCAAGAAACTCGGCCAGCCCTTCGAGCAGGTGGACGGCGCCCACACCCGCACCCAGGAAGGCACCGGCCTCGGCCTCGCGCTGGTGAAGGCACTGACCGCGCTGCATGGCGGCGAGGCGATCCTTACCTCCGTGCTGGGCGAAGGCACCACGGTGACGCTGCGCCTTCCCTACGCCGCCGTCGACGCCAAGGGCGAACGCGTGGCGGCGCCGCTGGAGATGCGCGGGGCGGCGTGATGCCCGCGCGTTATTTCAGCGTCCACTCCACGGTCACGGTGGCATCGACGGTTTGTTCCGATGCCATCACCGTCACGGGGGAGCTTGAATAAAGCCCCTGCGGCTTCATGCGCGCGCCGCCCGCCATGACATAATCGCCCTGGCCTTCCGTGATGGACAGCACCGGCCCCAGCGCATCGCCCAAGGTGCCCGCATAGGCCTGCGCCCGTTCCAATGCGTCTTGCGCGGCTTTCTTGCGCGCTTCGGCCAGCGCCGGTTTGCGGTCCTTGATGTCGAAATCGACGTTCACCGATTGGTTCGCGCCGGCGGCGATCAGCGTGTCCAGCACTGCGCCTGCGCGGTTGATGTCGTCGAGCCGGACGCTCACGCCATTGGTCGCCTCATATCCGGCGATGTGACGCGGCTGTCCGGATTTGGCGTCGGCCGCCGCATATTGCGGCTCCAGGTCGAACCGCGTCGTGTGTATGTCCTTGTCGGGAATGCCCATCGCCTTGAGCGCGGCCACCACGCGGTTCATCGTGCGCGAATTGGCGGCGACGGCATCCGCCGCGGCCTTGGCGTCGCTGACGACCCCGCCCGTTACCATCGCCTGGTCCGGCATGACGGCGACAGAGCCCTGTCCCGTCATCTCGATCACGCGGCCGGGCGCCTGCTGCGCCGCACATGGTGCCGCCACGACAAGAAGAAGGGCGGCGAGCACGCCGGCATTGAGACGGTGGTTCATGGCATATCTCCCCTCGCGATTGGACGCGGATCATGGCGCCACTGTAAGACTGCCGATGGCAACCCAACTCTAGGGCCGAATTGTGGTCCCCCGCCTGAAAGCCGGCATCTTCGTTCGTGCCTTGATCCGCCGCGCGGAAGTGGCGGGGGCGCAGGCCTATGTCGTGCGCAAGGGATCGGAGGAGGCGGGTGCGGTGCTGCTCAAGATCAGCAAGCTCGACGGCACGGCGACGGTGCTCTCCCAGGCACGGCGCGGTACCGAAGGCGAGCTCGTCTGGGTGAAGCCGCTGGGCGACGCGGCGGACGAAGAGAAATCCCGTGCCTGGTTCGACAAGCAGGTGAAGTTCGATCCCGATCTCTGGATCGTCGAGATCGAAGACCGCCAGGGCCGGGCCTTCGTGGACGAGCCGGTGGTGTGATGCGACACGCGTGTAAGGGGCTGAACGGTATCGGCGAAAAGGTGGCGGCGGCGCTCCTGCTGGTGTGCGTTTTTCTGGCGCCGTCCCACGCGCTGGCGATTGCGCCCGTCTGTACGCAAGTGGAAACGTTGCTGGCGCAAATTTCCATCACACACGATGCAATTGCGCGATCTGACAAGGAAGACGAACTCGTTCATCTAATACGTGCGCGCCCGGAATGCGGCGAACGTCCCGCAACCATGGATCACATCAGCGTGCTGCTGGCCGATCCTGATGATGGGACACGATCCACAGCCGCCGAATGTCTGGGGTTGATCGGGCCGCCGGCCATGCGCACCGTTCCCGCGCTGGAGAAGGCCCGTAAGCTGTCGGATTCCATTCTGGATGCCGATCCATCTCCCATGCTGCCCACGCAATATTCTGGTCAGGCCATTCGCTGGGCGTTGCGGCAGATCAGGCATCGACGCATTCCGGAATATAACGAAGAGCCCGGCAGGATGAGCCCTGCCGCGCATCCGGTGCCGCTATAATCATCACGAAGATTCCCCCCGATGGCGCGTCCGTGTTATAAAAGCAAAACACAGGGGAGGGTTCATTGCGAAAACTCACGGCGTTTCTCGCCATGTTGTTCCTGCTGGCGGCGGGCGCATCCGCGGTGGCGGATTCCTACACTTCCAGCGATCTCGGCTTCAGTGCCGATTTTCCCGGCACCCCGACCGTGGGCGCGCCGCAGGGCTCGGAGAAGGATTCCGCGGGAAATTTCATCTCCACTCTCGTCTATGTCAATTTCGCGAGGCAGGGCGTCTACGTCGCCGCCGTGGTAGAGGATCATTACGATGTGCCCGGCGCGATCGACGTGCCCGGCACGCTGACGACAGAGCGCGACAATTTCCTCAAGGCCTTCCATGTCGAGCGGACCAGTGAGCACGACGATGTGGTCAGCGGCCACCCCGCGAATTTCTTCACCTTCGATTCCGACGGCCATCGCGCCCAGGGGCAGGGTGTGGTCATCGTGATCGACACGCCACGCCCACGGATTTTCATCGTGGCGACGACCTACACCCCGGCGGCGAGCGCCGATGACCGCGCCGCGCTCGACAAATTCTTCGCCTCGTTCAAGCTTCTTCCCGGGTGGTGACAAGCGGGGCTCCGTCGTATATCCCCCGCCCATGAGCCAGACCCCTGCCACGGAAGCCGCGCAATTGAATTCGCCCGCCGCGCAGGCACGGCGGAGGCGGACGTTCGCGATCATTTCGCATCCCGACGCCGGCAAAACGACGCTGACGGAGCATCTGCTGCTCCTCGGCGGCGCCATTCGCGCGGCGGGGCAGGTGAAGGCGCGTGGCGAGGCCCGGCGCGCGCGGTCTGACTGGATGAAGATCGAGCAGGAGCGCGGCATCTCCGTTACCTCCGCCGTGATGACGTTTGAATATGGCGACGCGGTGTTCAACCTGCTGGACACGCCGGGCCATGAGGATTTCTCGGAAGACACCTATCGCACGCTGACCGCCGCCGACAGCGCGGTGATGGTGATCGACGCGGCCAAGGGCATCGAGGCGCAGACGCGCAAGCTGTTCGAAGTGTGCCGGCTGCGCGACATCCCGATCATGACCTTCGTCAACAAGATGGACCGCGAGGCGCGCGATCCCTTCGAGCTTCTGGACGAAGTGGCGGATCAGTTGCAGTTGGATGTGGCGCCGATCACCTGGCCGGTGGGCTATGGCCAGAACTTCCGCGGCTGTCTCGATCTTTATACCGAGCAGTTTGCCGTATTCGGCAAGGACGAGATCATCGGCCAGAACGCGCTGCCCGATTTCCTTTCGCCGGAGGATTTCAAGCGGCTGGAAGAAGAGTCCGAGCTGGCGCAGGGCGTGCTGGCGCGGTTCGACGCCACCTCCTATCGCGAGGGGCATCTGACGCCGGTCTATTTCGGCTCGGCGCTGAAGAATTTCGGCGTGCGCAAATTGCTGGAGGCGCTGGCGGAAAACGCGCCCAGCCCGCGCCCGCAATCGGCCCGCACCGGTACGGTGCATCCGTCGGATGAGGGCGTGACGGGCTTCGTGTTCAAGGTCCAAGCGAACATGGACCCGAACCATCGCGACCGCGTGGCGTTTTTGCGGCTGGCGTCAGGGCGTTTCCGGCGCGGCATGAAGCTGAAGCAGTCGGGCACCGGCAAGACGCTCGGCATCCACAATCCCATCCTCTTCTTCGCGCAACAGCGCGAGACGGTGGACGAGGCGTGGCCCGGCGACATCATCGGCATTCCGAACCATGGCGTGCTGCGCGTGGGCGACACGCTGTCGGAGACCGGCGACGTGGTGTTCACCGGCATCCCGAACTTCGCGCCGGAAATCCTGCGCCGTGTGCGTCTCGCCGATCCCATGAAGCAGAAGCATCTGACGCGCGCGCTGGAGAGCCTGGCCGAGGAAGGCGTGACGCAGGTGTTCAAGCCGATGCTGGGCGCCAATTGGGTGGTGGGTGTCGTCGGCAACCTGCAGCTCGACGTGCTGAAGAGCCGCTTGCGCAACGAATACGATCTCGACGCCGATCTGGAGCCTTCGCCTTACGACACCGCGCGCTGGGTCTCCGGCCCCGAGGCCGATATCGAGAAGCTGATCGAGACCTACCGCAACCAGATGGCGACGGACCGCGACTCCGCGCCCGTGTTCCTCGCCAAGAGCAATTGGGAGCTGGGTTACGTGGCGGAGAAATTCTCCAAGCTCTCTTTCGCGAAAACCCGCGAACGCAGCGACGTGCAGGCCGAGGGGTGAGGTTGGAGTTTCAGAACCAAACCAGATTCCCCGATACCAAGCTCCACTCCCTCAACACGAAACTCTACTCCCTCAACCGTCATGGCCGGGCTTGTCCCGGCCATCCATAACCTCGGTCTTTGCAGAAAAAGATGATGACGGTCCGAGCTCTTACTTTTCCCACCGCGGATATGGGTGGCCGGGACAAGCCCGGCCATGACGGTTTATTTTTGATGATCTATTTTCAGTTGTTCTCAAAATCTAAGCCGCCAGTGCATGCTTAGCATTCCGCCCGCGCCAGAAATTCAGCAGGCTTTCGGCCCCGCGCTCCGGCACGCTTTCATAGACGGCGAGGCGGGCCAGTGTTTCTTCCGGACCCAGGGCGCCGCCGGAGAGCATCGCGAGCGTCGAGTAGGCCGCGCGCGACAGATGCGCGCCTTTGATGGCGATGGCGAGCGCCTCGCCCGATCCGTCGTGCAGGATGCGCGCGGCGATATCGGGCGGCAGGTCGAGTGCCTGGGCGAGCAGCTCGCCGAAACTGTCGCGCGGATTGCCGCGGGCGGAGACGATGAGCGCGGTTTCATCGACGGGGACACGAGCATCCGCGGGCGGCGCTTCGGCATTGCGCTCAAGGATCGCGCCGCGCAGATCCGCCGTGGCGTCGAAGAAGAATTCGTTGAGCAGGTCCAGCGAGGCGCCGGGCGCCACCGCGATGCGCGCGATGAGCTGGCTGCGCGTGTCGCGGTCGATCAGGCGCACGGTTTTTTCCAGCAAGGTCTCGAACGGCTCGCGCATCTGGGCGGGATAGGTGCTCGGCCAATCCAGCAGCAGGTCGCACAATTCGATGCAGAGGCTGCGCCGTTTCTCGGGCGCATTCTCGGTCGCCAGTTCGACAAGGCTGGTCAGGCGCGGATCGGACATGGCCCATTCCTACACGCCAGCCGTTAAGCTTTCGTTTTCCAAATCAGCAAAGTGCGGCGGATTCGCGCCAGCAGATCTTCCAGGCGGGCGCGGTCGAAGGGGCGCTCGGTCTTGCGGCGGTCGTCGTCGAGCTGGCCATAATTGATGTAGGCGTGGAGCGCCGCGCAGGGCGCGCGCGAGACGATATGCACCTGCTCCTCCACGCCCCACAGATCGCCCGGTTCCGAGACGATGCGGGCGTAATCCGGCGTCTCCTCGGGCTCCCGGGTGAAATAATCCGGGGGCTGATCGACCAGGAAATTCCGCGCCAAGCAGTCGCGCCCGGCCGGCAAGATTTCCACCGCGATGTAGCTCGAATCGCTGCGCAGGTTGGTGCCGGGATCGAGGTCGGTATCCGGGGTGAAGGCGACACCGTCGAGCTTGTCGTCGGGATAGCCCTGAGCGTAGGCGTAGCCCTGATCCTCGAACGTAGGATTGATCGCCCATCCGGCCGGAACGGAAATGGAAAATTCTTTATTGCGATACGTCTGCCAGCCATGCCCCGCCAACGCGGAGTTGGCGAGGAGCAGTGCCGGCAAGACAAAAAGCCATCGCGACATGGCGGGAGAATAGCACAGTCCTTCACCTCCCCCTTGCGGGGAGGTCGTAAAATGCGAACGCATTTTACGGGTGGGGGGCTCGGCGCAGGTGGCTCTCCCCCACCCGAAAAATCGCTGCGCGATTTTACGACCTCCCCGCAGGGGGGAGGTGAATTCTCGCTTTAATTCCCTGCGATGGCCCAGGTGTTGGGGAAGAAGCCGTTGAAGTTCGTCCGCACCGCGACGGAATAGGCGCCGATGGCTTCGAAGACGATGAAGTCGCCGGGGCCGGTGTTCTCGGGCAGATAGAGCGGGCGCGGCAGCACGTCCAGCGTGTCGCAAGTGGGGCCGTAGACGCGGAACGGCTTGTGGCCCGTCGGTTGCTCCTGCGCGTGGCCCTGATCGTCGAGCTTGAAGACGCGCGAGACATAATCGCCGGTCCAGCCGGGCAGGGTGAGCTCGTCGAAGCTGCCATAGACACCGTCGTTCAGATAGAGCGAGTCGCCCTTGCGCAGGATCACTTGTGTGACGAGCGACAGGCCCTCGGCCACCAGCGCGCGGCCGGGCTCGCACAGGATCGGCACGGGCTTGGGAAGCGTCAGCAGTGCTTCGCGGATGGTGTCGAAATACCAATGATAAGGCGGCACGTCGTTGTTGATATAGGGGCCGGGGAATCCGCCGCCGACATCCAGCGCCGCGAGCTCCACGCCCGCCAGCACCGCGGTGCGGCGCGCCATCTCGATCGCCTGCGCGTAGGAGAAGGGCGACAGGCATTGCGAGCCGACATGGAAGGTGATGCAGGGCTGCGCGCCGGCGTCGGCCACGCGCTTCAACAGCCGCGCCGCGTCATCGGGCGTCGTGCCGAATTTGCTGGAGAGTTCGAGCAGCGCGCCGCCGAGCGGGGTGGCGATGCGCACGAAGACGCGCAGCTTCGCCGGATCGTTCGTTTCGGCGAGCAGCTTCTCCAGCTCGTAATCGCAATCGATGACGAAATCGGTGATGCCGTATTTGGTGAACGCGATTCTGGCCGCGCCCGCCGCGCGCACCGGCGCCATGAAGTGGCATATCGCTTCGGGGTAGCGGCTCTTCACGAGTTCGATCTCCGCCAGCGAGGCGGTGTCGAAATGGCGGATGCCGGCGGCCCACACCTGGTCCAGCGCATGGGGATGCGGATTGGCCTTCACGGCATAAAGCGTGTCGCCCGGAAACGCATCGAGGAACCGCTTCGCCGCGACGACGAACTTGCCCGGATGCATCACATAAACCGGCTCACCCGGCTTCATCGTCTCGATGAGCTGTTCGATGCCGGCAAAGCGTGGCAGGTCTGTATCGGCGTGACGGACGTTCATCCGGGTGACTTTCGCTAAAGCCGGGCGGATGTAGGGCCAAGGGGGCGGGGGGTCAAGACAACACTATCGGCGCTGCACGGCGTGCGCTCGACGTTCGGCCAAAAGTTCGAAGAATCTTGTCTTGATACTGTCAAACAAGCCCGGCGGCAGAAATCCATAAGCGAACGCGCTCTGCTTGCCGGGTACCGAAGCGAGTCCGGCATTGGGCCAGTGGTCGATGTTCGCCTCAGACACGACAACCCAAGAGCGCAACTCGTCCAAACCCAGCGCCCGCGAGACCTTAAGCGGGATTTCGATCCCGACCGTTGTGCCATGCGGTGGCGAGTGGGTGATCGGAAGGATAACGACGAGACGCGGATCGGTCTCCGCAACTGCCACAAGACAGGCGGGCCGTTCCTTGCCCGTCACCTGATTCTCGTCGTGCCGCCAGACGAAGTCGTAGCGGATAACGAGACCGGGTTTCGGCGCTGGAAGCCGCATGTACTATTTCAGCAGCTTGTTCAAATGATTGTGCTTCTTGTCCATCTTGGCGTTGCGTACCGCCTCGATGATGACGTCCGGCAATTCCTCGATCCGATGACTGCGCTTGATCGCGGCTTGCATCCAGTCGTAATGCTCGGCGGACATCAGGACGAGTTCGCGCCGGCCATGGCGGGTGATCTCAACCGGCTCGTGCTGCGCACGGTGCTGGTACTCGCCGAATTTGCGCTGGAACTGCAAGGCTGTGGTGCGGGTCATATACGGATTATACGTATAATCCAGAGAACGTCAATGTGGAAAGTATCGCCGCGCCACCGGCGATGACGGATCGTGCGGCGTCTCGCGATGGATGTGCGCGGTGAGTGTGGCGAAGACGGCGAAATAGAAAATCATCCAGTGACCCGAGAACATCCGCAGGGCCAGCGTCAGGTCGTGGCCGTGATGACCCGCGCCGCGGAGGAAATTGAACATCGCGTAGGCGAAGAGAATCGGGAAGGCGGTCTGCATCCAGGCCGGGCAGCCGTCGAACGTATCGCGCTTGTCGCATCCGCGGGTGATCGCCATCGTGGGAATGGCGAGAACGAAGATTCCGCCATGCAGGAAGAACGCGGCCTCGCCGAACGGCGTGGCGCCGAGAAGAGCCGCGACATGAACGAACAGGCTGAGACCGAAGCCAATGGCGGCGAGATATTGCAGGATACGGGTGAGGCGCATGCCCTCCATTTAGGCGCGCGCTGGGCCCGTTTGTTGCGGGACGGGCATGCCGGAGTGTGGGTCAGCCGCCGCGATCTTGCCGCAATTGGGGGATCGTGCGCCGCCTGTCCGCGCCCGGCTGATAGACATCCGTGATCTCGGCGCGCGCGCGCGCGAGCGTCTCGTCCGTTACGCCGTCGAAAGCATCGAAGCCGACGCGCGTAAGAAACGCGAGCTGGTCGAAGAGGAAATGTCCGCTGGCGCGCAGCTCGCCCTTGTAGCCCATCCGCGTGCGCAACATCCGCGCCCAGGAATAGGGCCGACCGTCGCGGAAGACGGGGAATTCGTAGACGATCACCGACAGGCGATGCACATCCTCGCCCAGTTCCTCCGGCGATTGCGCGGAGGTGAGGCGCACGCCCAGCGCTTCATTGCGGGCGAAGAGCGCCTCGCGCTCGGCCTTGAAACGCTCGAGCGGAATGATCGCGTCGTCAGGAATGGGCGGCATAGACGCGCTCCTTGAAGGGGGCGATGCCGATGCGGCGCACGGTGTCGAGGAACCGTTCGTTATTCTCGCGGCGCTCGAGATAGACGCCGATCACCTCTTCCACCTTGTCCACGATCTCGTTGACGGCGAAAGCCGGGCCCAGGATGTCGCCGATGCTGGCGTCCTCCGCGCCGGAACCGCCCAATTGGAGCTGGTAGAATTCCACGCCTTTCTTGTCGACGCCCAGAATGCCGATATGCCCCGCGTGATGGTGGCCACAGGCATTGATGCAACCGGAGATCTTGATCTTGAGCTCGCCGATCGCGTGCTGGCGGTCCATGTCGGCGAAGCGCTCGCTGATCTTCTGCGCGATGGGAATGGCGCGCGCGTTGGCCAGATCGCAATAATCGAGGCCGGGGCAGGCGATGATGTCCGTCACCAACCCGGCGTTGGGCGTGGCGAGGCCCAGTTCCTTCAGCCGCGCATGGATAGCGGGCAGGTCCATCTGGCGGACATGCGGCAGCACCAGGTTCTGTTCGTGACTGACGCGGATTTCGGCGATGGCATATTGGTCCATCAAGTCGGCCAGCGCATCGAGCTGTTCGTGGCTGGCGTCGCCCGGCACGCCGCCGATGGGTTTGAGCGAGATGGTCGCGATGGCATAACCCGGCGCGCGGTGCCTGGCGACGTTGTTGCGCAGCCAATCCGCGAAACCGGGATCGCGCGAAACCGGCGTCTCATCCGCCAGCGCCTCGAACTCCGGCGGCGCGAAATAGGCCGTGATGCGGTCGAGCTCGGCTTGCGGCACGGTGAGCGCACCCGCCTGTTTGATCTCTGCGAATTCTCGCGCGATCTGTTTCTTCATCTCCTCCACGCCCAGCGCGTTGACGAGGATCTTGATGCGCGCCTTGTAGATATTGTCGCGCCGGCCGGACTGGTTGTAGACGCGCATCACCGCTTCGAGGAAGGCGAGGATGTCCTCGCGCGCCACGAACTCGCCCACCACATGGCCCACGTAAGGCGTGCGCCCCATGCCGCCACCGGCCAGCACGCGATAGCCGGTCTCGCCCGCATCGTTCTTCACGATCTCCACGGCCACGTCGTGGAATTTCAGCGCGGCGCGGTCATGCGCGGCGCCTCCCACCGCGATCTTGAACTTGCGCGGCAGATAGGTGAATTCGGGATGGAGTGTCGACCATTGGCGGATGATCTCCGCCAGCGGCCGCGGATCCTCGATCTCATCGGCGGCGGCACCCGCGAAATGATCGGCGGTGACATTGCGGATGCAATTGCCGCTGGTCTGCAGCGCATGCATCTCGACTTCGGCGAGCTCCGCCAGCACGTCCGGCACATCCACCAGCTTGATCCAGTTGAACTGCAGGTTCTGGCGCGTGGTGAAATGGCCATAGCCCTTGTCGTAACGCCGCGCGATATGGGCGAGCTTGCGAACCTGCCGCGCCGACAGCGTGCCGTAGGGCACCGCGATGCGCAGCATGTAAGCGTGCAGTTGCAGGTAGAGCCCGTTCATCAGGCGCAGCGGCTTGAACTCGTCCTCGGTCAATTCGCCGGCGAGGCGGCGCTCCACCTGATGGCGGAACTGCTCCACCCGCTCGGCCACGAAGCGCGCGTCGAACTCGTCATATCTATACATGTGTGCCCGCTTGCTTCCCCAGATCGCGGCGCACGCTGGGGCCCTCGGCGCGCACGATCTCGCGTTCCTCCACCGCGCGCAGCCGCTCGCCCTCGAAGCGCACGGGGAAGAGATAGGGGCTCACCACCAGCCGCGCCTTCACGTCGTCGGCGGCACGCGCCAGCGCCGCATCGGCCTCCGCTTTCGCGTCGAACACTTCGGCGGTGACGAAATCCTCGCTCCACGCGCCGCCCAGCCAATAGACGACCTCGCCGTCACGAAGCCGGTTTGCGGTCAAGACCTGAAAGGCGGGAGTGGGTGCAGCCATGGAGGGAAAGTCGCAATTCGCGGCCGCGAGTTCAATAGATCACATGGCAGTCATGTGAATAATTCGATTGTACGAAATTCTGGTGTCTTTATCAATTCTGCTGCTTTACCGCGCTTTCGTGCCAGCGATGCAGCAGCAACCATTCCACGAAGGTGAGGGCGTAGAACATGCCGACGCCCACGGCCGAGAGCAAAGCCAGGGCCGCGAACATCTTGGCGATCTCCAGATTGTGGCCGGCTTCCGTGATCACCCAGCCGAGTCCCGTGGCTGTGCCGGAGCCGGCGACGAACTCGGCCACGATGGCGCCGATCAGCGCGAGGCCGGCGGAGACGCGCACGGCGGGCAGGATGTAGGGCAGCGCTGCGGGCAGTTGCAGCCGTACCAGACGCTGCCAGCGCGTGGCGCCATAGAGGCGGTAGAGATCGTTGAGGTTCGCATCCGCGGAGCGCAGGCCCACGGTGGCGCTCGACAGGATGGGGAAGAAGGCGACGATGGCGGCGATGAGCGTGGCCGCGAGCTCCACGCGCTCGAAGCCCACCCAGATGAGGATGAGCGGCGCGATGGACACCATCGGCGTCACCTGCAGGATCACCGCATAGGGAAACAGCGCCATCTCCACCGTGCGGCTCAAGTTGAACAGGATCGCCAGCGCCATCGCGCCGGTGAAGGCGAGGAGGAAAGCGAGGGCCGTGACCTGCAAGGTGGTCCACAGTGCGGTCATCAGCTCGGCGAAGCTCTGCGTGAAGGCCGGCCAGATGGCGCCCGGTGACGGCAACACGTAGACGGGGACGTCGTAGACGTGCACGAGTCCCTGCCACAGCGCGATGGCCGCCACGCCCACGATCACGGGGATTGCGATGCGGATCGGGCTCATGCCGCGCCTGCTGCGTTTGCCAGTGCGTTGGAGACGCGCTCCGCGCTGGCGGCGAATTGCGGTGTGAGGCGATAGCGGGCGTCGCGCGCGGGCCGTTGTTCGAGCGCGATCTCGGCCGCGATGCGCCCCGGTCGCGGCGTCATCACCGCCACGCGGTCCGACAGATAGGCGCTCTCATAGACGGAATGGGTGACGAAGATCACCGTCATCGCATCCTCGCGCGCGATCTTGAGCAGGTCGTCGTTCAGCGCCTGACGGGCGAGTTCATCGAGTGCCGCGAAGGGCTCGTCCATCAGCAGCAGGCGAGGCTCCGCCGCCAGCGCGCGCGCGATGGAGACGCGCATCTTCATGCCGCCGGAGAGTTCGCGGGGGAACGCAGTCTCGAAACCCGCAAGCCCCACGCGGGTGAGCGCCTTGCGTGCGCGGGCTTCGGCGTCCGCGCGGGGAATGTGCTTCAAGTCCAACGGCAACCGTGCATTGGCGAGCACCGTGGCCCACGGCATGAGCGTCGGCTCCTGAAACACAAACCCGATCTCGGGTCGCGCTTGTGCAAACTCCACCGTCCCCGCATCCGGCGCGATCAACCCCGCGATGAGCCTGAGCACCGTACTCTTCCCACACCCGCTCGGCCCCACGATGGACAAGAATTCGCCTTCGCTCACGGTGAGCGAAACATCCGCCAATGCCTTCACGCCATTGTCGAACGTCTTCGCGAGATGAGAGAGGGTGAGCACTACCTTGCACCTCCCCCTTGTGGGGAGGTCGAAAAAGCGGAGCTTTTTCGGGTGGGAGGCCGCTCTTGCAATTCGTGCAGAATCCGTTCCACCACCAGCTGGATATCCTCGTCGAGTTCGCGATTCCAAAACCGCACCACCAAATAGCCCTGTTCACTCAGCACCGCATCACGCCGCGCATCATATGCGTGGTTTTCTTCCAGCCCGTGTTGGCTGCCGTCCAACTCGACGATCAGGCGGTGACTATGCTCAACGAAATCCAGGATGTAGCCGCGAAACGGAACCTGTCGCCGGAAATGGTAGCCGTTCTTGTTCAATTCGCGTAGATGACGCCAGAGTTTGCGCTCGTGGTCGGCGGGCGCGCTGCGCAGTTCGCGTGCGCGGGCGACAGTCTCGGGTCTTTCGCGCTTGAACATCGTCGGCCCCCCACCCGAAAAATGCCGAAGGGCATTTTTCGACCTCCCCACAAGGGGGAGGTGCTTTTTACCTAACAAACCGCAGGTCATACGCTTTCTTCACGTCCAGGGTTTTGGGATATAGCCCCTCGCTTGACATCGTGTCGAAGAAGAGTTTCCAGCGGGCATCCGTCATCGCGCCGATGTTGCCCGGTGTGACCAGGCCATAGCTTTTCATCTTGGCGATGGCCTGGGCGATCAAACCATCCGACATTTCGGGGTTGTCGCGTTTGATGAGCGCGTTGGCGGGGGCGGGGTTGCCGAAGAGATACTGCTTCCAGCCTTCGCGCGTGGCGTTGACGAAGGCCTGCACGGCGGCGGGGTTGGTATCGATCCACTTCTGCGGCACCAGCACCATGTTGGCGTAGCCGGGATAGCCGTTGTCGGCGAGCAGGAAGATCTGCGGCGCGAAATGCGCGGTCTGCTGCACGGTGTAAGGCTCGCTGGTCAGATAGCCTTCCTGGATGGCTTTGGGGTCCACGAGAAAGGGCGCGAGGTTGAAGGTGTATTTGCGGATCTGCGTGTCCGCGAAACCGTAGCGCGCGCGCAGCCACGGCCAGAAGGCGGTGACCGACGCGTCGGCGATCATGATTGGCTTGCCGCGCATATCGGCCAAGGAGCGAACGTCACTTCTGGGATGGGTGATCAGCACCTGCGGGTCTTTCTGGAACACCGCCATCACGGCTTTCACCGGCACGCCGGCGCGCACCATGTTGAGTGGGATGAATCCGTTGGAGCCGATGCCGAAATCCGCGGCCCCCCCCGCCAGCAATTGCGGCACGTTCACCGAAGGCCCGCCCTCCACGATCTTCACGTCGAGTCCGGCTTTGGCATAGAGCCCCAGCGCCTGGGCCTCATAGAAGCCGCCATGTTCGGCCTGCGCCTTCCAGTCCGTAACGAACGTGATGTGGACTGGTGCGGCCTGCGCGCTGCCAAGAAGCGCCGCGGCGAACGCGAGCGAGGCCAGGATTTCGCGATACATCTTGATCTTCCCCTTCATCCAGTTGGCGCGCTTTCGAACCAATCCGGATACCCGCCATTAACTAACGCGGCGCGGAACGCGGAACAACGGTCTTCCGGCTTCTGTTGCCTTTGTAGCGATCTTGAGGATACCGCGAATGCTGCACTTCGCCACCCGCGACGACCCGTTCCGCGCCCTCTGCGTGGAGGAGGATATCGTGCAGCGCAAGCTGTTGCAGGCCTGTTTCGACGTGGTGGGCGCGGAAGCCCTGTTCGCGGCCAGCGCGACGCAGGCGCTGTCGCTGTTCCGCCGCAACGATGTCGACGTCGTGCTGATGGATTTTGACCTCCACGCGGCGGCCGAACTCGCCGCTTTCGAGGCGATGCTCGACATGCCGCATGCCTATGTGCCGATCCTGGCGGTGACGGACAATGAGTGCCGCTGGACGGACGAGGCCTATCGCGAAGTGGGCTTCGCGGGGCTCTATGAGAAACCGCTGGAGCCCGCACGCCTGCTCACCCGGATCGACGCGGTGCTGCGCGAGGCGGGCCGAATCCCGCTGCTCAGCGACACGGCGCTGTTCCGGCCCTGCTTCGCGACAATTCAATAAGGGTACGGTCCGTTCGGAACCCTGGGCCGCACACAGAACGCCTTGCGCCGAACGGCTTCAATGGCGGGCAGTTTCGACTCGTCACTCACCAGGGTGCGGAACACGGCGAGGCCGCGTTCACTAGGCGCGCGCAGGATTTTGATCACCCGGCCATTGCTTCCCTTGAGCTCACCGCCTGGAAACGAGAGGAGCTCTTTTTCCGCGGGGCCGTCGCCGTGCACAATCACGATCTCGAACGTACCTTTGACGGCGCTGTCGTTCTCGACGAAGAAATTGTTGGTGCGGTCGTCGAACAGCGACACCGACCAGTATGTGCCCACGGGAACGGGCGCACCTATGAGCAGGGGCCCATCGCGCAAATCGAACGGACACACGGAATAAAGCAGGTCCGGTGAGGGCCGCACCACGCCGTGTTTCTCGGCCGTCGCGCGCGTGCCATGGTGGATGGTGTTGGGCGCGCCCATCTGCGCCAGCGCGCGGTTCATCACATAATGCGGCAGGTACCAGACGCTGCCCAGATGCACGGCCACCGCAATGGCAAGGGTGAGGGCTATCCAGCCGATCCAGCTTCGCGCGCTCATCGGCAGGACTCCTTCGCGATGGCGGGGAGCGTGGCATGCGCCGGATCGGCCGCGGCTTTCGCGCCCGGATTGTAGAGCCGGAGCGTGAGCGTGAAGGCGCCGGGCGTCAGCGCGATCCAGTTGGTCGGCGCGGGCATGGCTGACACGATGGCCTGGAACGAACCGTCCGCCGCGTGTGTCACGGAATTCTTGGAGACGGAATAGTGCTTGCCGGGATTGGGGATCAGGTAATCGTCCGGGCCGTAGGCGGTGATGCTCCACCACCGCGCATCGGGATCGCGGCCGGTGACGCGATAGGTGCAGGCGCCGCTCAGTGCGGCGCCCGTGCTATCGGTGCCGGCGGTGTAATAGAGCGTCTCCTTGCGGTCGAGCGCGAGGAGACCGTGCAGCGCCACGGCGGCGCGCGTGCGGATGTCGCCGGCGGCGCTTCCGATGGAGAGGTTGGTCCGCCACGGGCCATCGCTGACGCCGCCCGGCATCGCATTCTCGAACACCACGAGCCAGGTCACGAACAGCCCCAGTACGGTGCCGATGACCACGGCGGCGGCGAGCTTGAGCGCGATGTGCATGCGTGTGTCCCCTTTGCAAAAGATACAGGGGAGCGCCTCCTTTTGCACCTCCCCCTTGTGGGGAGGTCGAAAAATGCGGAATGCATTTTTCGGGTGGGGGGCCGAAGCGCCGTTTGGCACGGTCCCCCACCCGAAAAATCTCTCCGCTGCGCTGCGAGATTTTATCGACCTCCCCACGAGGGGGAGGTGCAAATTAATGCGGCGGTGGTGGCGGATTATCGCTGTTGTCGTCGCCGCCCGTTTGCTGGTCCGGCGCCTGGTCGTTGTTGTCGCGCGGGACCGCGGGGGCTTGGCGTTGCGGCGTGTAGGACGGCGGCGCGTAGGAGGGTGGCGGTCCAGAATTGTAGACCGGCGGCGGTGGGGGCTGTTGCCGCTGCGGCTGTTGCTGGTTGCCGCCGAACAGCCAGTCGAGCAGGCCGTGTTGTTGCGGCTGCTGCGGCTGGGAGGAACGCGCGGTAGGCGCTTCGTCGTCCCCGACGGAAGAGCCGCTGACGACCACGCCGCTGCTGCCGCCGGTTTCGTCGTCGCCAGTGCCCGTGCCGCTGTCGCCCGTCATCACGGTGTCGGTCTCGTCGGTGGCGGGGGCCACGTTGGGCGACATGTCGAGCGGCTTCGAGGGCAGCGATTTCTCCGCGAAGCCCATCACGCCTTTCCAGATCTCAGCCGGCAGGCTGCCGCCCGTCACGTTCTTCATCGGGGAGGAGTCGTCATTGCCGACCCATACGCCGGCCACGTAATCGGTGGTGAAGCCGACGAACCAGGCGTCGTGATAATCCTGCGTCGTGCCGGTCTTGCCGGCCACTTGGTGACCGGTGAGCGCGGCGCCACGACCGGTTCCACTTGTCACCACGCCGTTCATCATCATCACGAGATCGCGGTCGATATGCGAAGCGACGACGCGGTTCTGCTCCGGCGCTCTGCGGTGATAGAGAACGTGGTTCTGGCTGTCGTCGACTTCCGTGACGAAATAGGGATAGACGCGCAAGCCGCCGCTGGCGAAGGTCGCGTAGGCCGATGTCAGCTCCAGCGGCGAGACTTCGCTGGTGCCGAGCGCCAGCGACGCGTTCTGCTCCAGCGGCGAGGTAATGCCGCAACGCTGCGCCGCTTCCACCACGCTGGAGATGCCGACTTCCTGCGCCAGGCTGGCGGTGATGGTGTTCACCGAATGCGCCAGCGCTTGCGCCAGGGTCAACGAACCATAGGAACGGCCGCCGAAATTGGTGGGCTGCCAGCCGTCGATGTCCACCGGTCCATCATCGCGCACGTCCCAGGGGCTGATGCCGTTCTCCAGCGCCGCCAGATAGACGAACGGCTTGAAGGCGGAGCCCGGCTGGCGATGCGCCTGGGTGGCGCGGTTGAAGGTGCTCTCGTCGTAATCACGCCCGCCGATGAGGGCGGAGACAGCGCCGTCCGTCTTCATGATCACGACGGCGGCTTCGCTCGCATGCGCTTTCTCGCCCTTGGCATTGAGCACGCGGGAGACGGCGTGGCGCGCGGCTTCATCGATTTGCGGCTCGAGCGTGGTGTGGACGATGAGGTCGGAGGAGGGCGGGTTGCCGCCCGTTCCGGAGACGAGCTTGGTCGCCTCGTCGGCCGCGGTGTCGAGGAAGTAGTTGCGCGCGTCGCTCTGGGTGTGGTCGGCGATCACGGCAGGATTGGCGCGGGCGTCGGCTGCCTGCGCCTCGGTGATGGCGCCGGTCTTGACCATCTCCTTCAGCACGAGACTGGCGCGCGCCTGTGCCGCGGCGAGATCGCGGCGCGGCGTGAAGTGCGACGGCGCGGTGGTCAGCGTCGCCAGCATCGCGGCTTCGGGGAGCGTGAGGTTACGTGCGCTCTTGCCGAAATAGATATGCGCGGCGCCGTCCACGCCATAGGTGCCGGAGCCCAGATAGATGCGGTTGAGATAGAGCTCCAGGATCTGCGTCTTGGTGAGCGACTTCTCCAGCCGCGCCGCATCCATCAGCTCCGTCATCTTGCGCGAGACGGTGCGCTCCTGCGAGGTGTAGATGATCTTGGCGGTCTGCTGGGTGATGGTCGAGCCGCCAGCCACCATGTGCCCCGCGCGAATGTCGAGATAGAGCGCGCGCAGCAAGCCTTTCGGGTCGATGCCGTTGTGGTGGTAGAAATTGCGGTCCTCCATCGCGATGAAGGCGGCGGGGAGATAGGCCGGCATCTGCTCCAAGGTCAGCCGGTCGCCGACCAGCGCGCCGCGATGGCCCACTTCGTTGCCTTGCGCGTCGAGGAAGGTGAAGGCGATGGGGCGGTTGACGGAATAGAGGTCACGCGTGGTGTCCAGGGGCGAGACGAACCAGCCCAGCACCACGGGCAGCATGTAAATGGCCAGAACCGGCAAGAGCAGGACGGCCGCCAGCGCGATGCCGAGCTTGGTCATCCAGCCGCGGTTGCGGCGGAGGAAGCGCAGCGTCGCGGCTGCGGCGGCCTCGAGATTTTCGCGGAGATGTTCACCAGCCATGGGCCCGCCAAGTGCCTGATATTTTGGGCGGATTCAAGGCTGGGGGGTTAACCCCAGCGTAATGTGAACGGCAGGAGGCGCTTTTCAAAGACCCCATTTTAGCTTAATGGGCAAAGACCGAAGACGATCAAGGAACGACCATGGCTACTGGAACTGTGAAGTTTTTCAACACTGCGAAGGGTTTTGGATTCATCGCGCCGGAAGGCGGCGGCAAGGACGTGTTCGTGCACGCCTCCGCGCTTGAGGCCTCCGGCATGCGTACGCTGAACGAGGGCCAGCGCGTGTCGTTCGACATCGTGCCGGACGCCCGTGGCTCCAAGGCCGCCAACCTCAAGGCGCTCTGAGCCCGGCAAACCGGACCGGACAAAATAAAAACGGCGGGGGAAACCTCGCCGCTTTTTTGTTTCAGCCGTGTCGCGCACCAAAAATACCGTCATGGCCGGGACAAGCCCGGCCATGACGAAGAAGAAGAAAGAGGCGTTCGTGACACCAGCGGCGCGTGCGTTCGGTCCCGGCCGATCAAGAGATCGGCCGTTACGAGAACTCGCCCATCGTGATCGCGGTGAGCCCCGTCACATCCATCACGAGGTCGCCGCCGGCCTGGTAGCCCGCGGTGCCGTTCTCGTCGACCACGAGGAAGGTGTGGCCGGAGAGCGTGCCGCTGGTGGCGGCGAAGAGCACGGCATGGTGGGCCGCGAGCTGGCTCGCGCCCACCGCGGCAGCGAGGTCGCTGTCGAACGTGGCGGTGGAGAGCGCGCCGCCGCTGACCTTGGCGTCCACCCCCGTCACCGCGCCGATTGGGCTCACATGCATCACGAAGTCCGAGGACTGGATGCCGAGATAGGTGTCGTAGCCCGTGCTCGTGGAATCGCTCACCGCGTTGTATTTGAAGGTCTCCACCTCGGTGATGTTGCCGCCTATGCTGATGGTGTCCGCGCCGCCGCCGCCCGTCACGGTGTTGGTGCTGTAATTCAGCACGAAGAATTTGTCGGATTGCGCGCCGCCGATGAACACGTTGGTGCTGTCGCCGGAGTCCTCGAAAATGAAATGCCCGTCGGTCTCCGCCGAGCCGTCGAAGATGATGTTGGTCTCGTTGTTGATGCGGGCGCCAGAGATGCCCAGCGTCTGGCCGGCCGCGACGTTGCCGTCGTTTTCCACGATGTCGTAGGTGAAGCCGGGCTGGAGGGAGATGCCGCCGATATTGGTGAGCGTGGTGGCGCCCAGCACCACCGGCGTGGAATAATCGCCGCTGAGCTCGAGCGTGTCGCCGCCGCCGCCGCCGTCGAGCATGTCGCCCGCGTTCAGCGTGGTGCCCATCTTGAAGACGTCGTGCGACGACGAGCCCTGGGCCGTGTCATTGCCGCCTTCGTGCAGATCGAACAGGTCACCCTGGCTGGACCCGGTGCTGGGGGCCGCGAGCAGCACGTCGTTACCGGCGCCGCCGTCGAGGGTGTAGACCTGCCCG
The DNA here is from genome assembly GCA_036489435.1 of Rhizomicrobium sp. Classification (GTDB taxonomy): domain Bacteria; phylum Pseudomonadota; class Alphaproteobacteria; order Micropepsales; family Micropepsaceae; genus Rhizomicrobium. Next base: position 156,287 of record DASXFU010000023.1, read on the forward strand.
CTCACCGCGGACGCGTCGAAATGCAGCGAATTGCCCGCGCCGAGGAAGTAGCCGTTGATGTGCTCGTTCGAGTTCGCGTTCGAAACAGGCGCCGACAGCGTGATGTCGTAGTTGAAGCCCGGCGCGACCTTGATCGTTTCGACATTGACGAGCGTGGTGGCGGAAAGGGTCACCGCGTGGGCGCCCGAATAGTTGCCCTTCAGCACCACGATGTCGTTGCCGCTGCCACCGTCGATGTGATCGCCGCTGTCGAGCGCCGCGCCGACGTCGATCACGTCGTTGCCGGCGCCACCGGTCACGTGGTCTTCGCCGCCATAGCTGAGATCGAAGGTGTCAACGCCGGTGCCGCCGGTGAGGGTGTCGTTGCCCGTGCCGCCGATGAAGTAGAACGTGCCGTTGCTTTCCGCGGCCCCGTTGAAGGTGAGGCTGTCGGAGGTGCCGAGCGTATGGGCATCGACCTTGAGGCGCGCGCCGGACGCAACCGTCGCGTCGTTGGTGATGAGATCGTAGCTGAAGCCCGTGCCCAGCTGCATCTGCTCGACATTGAGCAGCGTGCTGGCGCCGAACGTGACGCCCGCGGAATAGTCTCCCGTCAGCCTGAGCGTGTCGGTGCCCGCTCCGCCGTCGGCGCTGTCGGCCGCGGTGAAGGCGGCGCCGAAATAGATGATGTCGTTGCCGCCGAGGCCCGAGACGGTGTCGTTGCCGCCCTGGCTGACGTTGAAGGAGTCGTTGCCGGATGTGCCGGTCAGCGTGTCGTTGCCGTGCGTGCCTTCGATCGTCATGCGAGCTTCTCCTGGAGCGTGCGCGAAATACTACTGCGGCTGGCGCGAGAATGAAGCGTGTAACGAAGGTTTCATCGTTTCGCCGCGGCGGCGAATTTCGCGTAAGCAACCGGCCCTGATGCACGGATCGGGCATGCGGCGCGCCTGCCCTCAAGGAAAGGCGCGCCGGGAACGCCACTTCAGCGTGTGTTCAGAGTCCGGCCAGGAAGTCCGCTGTCGAGATGTTGGCGACATGCAGCGCGCCGGAGAGCTCGATCACCAGGTCCTGGCCGGTCTGGTAACCGGCGGTTCCGTTGCCGTCCACGATGAGGAAGGTGTGGCCGGCCAGGTTGCCCGCGTTCGGCGTGAACAGCAGCGCCTCATGCGCCGGCAGGCGCGCGGCGGTGAGCAGGCTGGTCAGGTTCGCGTCGATGGTGGACGCGTTCACCGTTCCCGCGTTGAGCGCGGTTGCGATGGCCGAGACGGTGGCGAAGGCGATGCGGTCGTTGGCGAAATCGAAGGCGTTGATCGTGTCGCGCAGCGCGCCGGTCACCCCGATGGTGGTGGAATAGGCGAAGGTGTCGGATTGCGCGCCGCCGGTGAGGTCGTCCGCATCCGCGCCGCCGATGATGAGGAAATGTCCGTCGGTCTCCGCCGAGCCGTCGAAGGTGAGCGACTGGCCGGAGTTGAGCAACGAGCCGTCGATCACAAGCTGCTTGCCCGCCGCCACGATGGGATCGGTGGTGGTGATGTTGTAGCAATTGGCCGGGTTGGAATTGCCGAGCTGCAGATCCTCGACGCTGGATAAGGTGCCGGCCTCGAGCACCAGGTCATTCCCGTTCATATAGACGCCGTCGATGAGGACGACGTCGCTGCCGGTGCCGCCGTCGATCTGGTCGGCGGTGGTGAGCGAGGCGCCCATGTTGATGGTGTCGTTGCCCGCGCCGGCCGCCAGCGTGTCGGTGCCACCCATGGAGAGGTCGAAGGTGTCGTTCGCGTTGCCGCCCGTAATCGTGTCGTCGCCCGCGCCCGCGATGACGTCGAGCGAGCGGGTGGAGGAGGCGGCAGCGCCGTTGAAGGTGAGGTCGTTGCCCGCGACCAGCTTGTCCGCATCGACGGTGAAGGCGGAATTGGCCGCGATGGTGCCGGCCGCGATCGTCACGTCATAGGAATGGCCGTATTCGAAAATGAATTGCTCGACGTTGACCACCTGCGCGTTCGTCAGCACCACGGCATTGGCGCCGGTATACTGGCCGTCGAAATAGAGCAGGTCGTAGCCGCCCTGGCCGTCGACCTTGTCGGAAGCGGTGAAATCGGCCACGCCCGCGATGCCGTAGTAGAACGCGTCGCCCTGCTGCGTGCCCACGATCGTGGAGGCGGCCGCGCCGCCCAGGATGTCCACGCTGCCCGCCGTCTCCTTGGAGAAGTTGAGATAGAGCGTGTCGGTGGAGAGCAGGTTGGTCGTGTCCATCACCAGGGTCGCGTTGGTGGCGATGCTGCCGTTGGTGGTGAGGTGGTAGTCGTATCCCTGGCCCAAATGGATGTTGTCGACGCTCTGCAGCACCGATTTGCCGATGGAGATGTTGTAGTCCGCGCCGCCCATATAGAGCACGTCGCTGCCCGCGCCGCCGTTGAGGCGGTCGGAATTGGTGAGGTTGGTGCCCGCGAAGAACACATCGTCGCCCGCGCCGCCCGTCAGCTCCATCGTGCCTGCGCCGACGTCGAAGTTCAGGTTGCCGTCGGTCTCGTGGCTGGCGTTGAAGATTTCCGTGTTGCCCACGCCGATGGAATTGCCGTCGACATTCATCGTCTGGCCGGCCGCGATGTTCGCGTCGTTGGTGACGAAATGGTAGTTGTTGCCCCCGAACAGCACGAGGTCGGAAACGTTGCGGATGGTCTCGGTGGTGAAGCCGAAGGAATAATCCGCGCCGCCCAAGTACACCGTGTCGCTGCCGCCGCCGCCATTGATGCGGTCCGCTGCGGTCAGGTGTCCGCCCATCGCCACGCTGTCGTTGCCCGCGCCGCCATCGATGAACAGCGTGCCGTTGGTTTCCTTCGAGCCGTCGAAAGTGAGCACGTCAGCTGCGCCCAGATTGGCGCCGTTGATGGTGAGCGTCTGCCCCGCCGCCACGTTCGCGTCGTTTTCGGTCAGCGTGTAGTTGAAGCCGGCCGCCAGCTTGACCTGCTCCACACTGCTGAGCGTGGTCGCGCCGAAGGTGAGATTGTAAGCGCCCTTGAGCTCCAGCGTGTCGCTGCCCGTGCCGCCGTTCACCGTGTCTGCGGCGGTGAAGGCCGCGCCAAAATTGATGACGTCGTCACCGGCAGCGCCGTTGATCGTGTCCGTACCGCCTTGATAGACATTGAAAAAGTCGTTGCCTGACGTGCCCGTCAGGTTGTCGTTTCCGCTGGTGCCGGTGATCGTGGACATGGGCGCTTCTCCGCTGTAACGCCGCGAGAGGATCGCGAAACACGCGCGAAATCAAGTGATGTCGCTTCTGGCCAAGCTGTGTCGCTTTATGACAAGCATCACGAATTTGAATGAAAGTCGCTGGTCGCGAGGGTTCCGGTATAGCCGGTGATGTCCATCACCATGTCATGGCCCGCCTGGTAGCCGGCGGTGCCGTTGGAATCGACGGCGAGGAAGGTGTGTCCCGACAGCGTGCCGGCGCTGGCCGCCGGAAGGCGAGTGCGAAACGAGGCTGAAATCGAGCCACGCTTTTGCGTCGTCGGCTAAGAAGGCGAAATCGGGCTTGCCGGGCGTGCCCTAGAAATTCTCGCCAAACTCGTAGGTTGCGAGCGTGCCGGTGTAGCCGGTGATGTCCCACACCATGTCGTGACCCGCCTGGTAGCCGGCCGTGCCGTTGCAATCGAGGACCAGGAAGGTGTGGCCCGCCAGGGTGCCGGCGTTGGGCGTGAACAGCTCGGCGGAATGCGCCGGAAGATGCGCGGCCAGCGCCGCCGTGAGATCGCTGTCGAAGGTCGCGGTGGAGAGCGTGCCCGAGGTTATGGCGGAGGCGATTTTGGTCGGGGTTTCGTTGAAGCTCTGGAACACGAAGATATCGCGGCCCAGATGGAGGCCTTCGATCGTGTCGTAGTTGGCGCCCACGGAGTCCGACACGGCGTGGTATGAGAGCGCATAAGAGTGGTCGGCGCTGCCCAGGATGATCGTGTCTCCGCCGCCATTGCCGAACACGCTGCCGCCGAGCGCGAGACCGTTCGTGGTCAGGTTGATCGTGTCGCTCAACTGGCCGCCATTGACGTTGACGCTGTTCTGGAGCGGGTTCTCGAGGATCATATTGTAGTGGCCGTCGGTTTCCGCCGATCCGTCGAATTCCAGCGACCAGTTGCTTTCGACGGTGAGCGTCTGCCCGGCCGCGACGTTGCCGTCGCCGAGCTTCACGTAGCCGCCATCCTCGAGGATAAGGGTCTCCACATTACTCAGGGTATTGTTGCCGAACGTGACAGTCTGGTTAAAACTGTCGAGTGTCACGGTGTCGTTGCCGGCGCCGCCGTCGATATGGGCGGCGGAAAGATCGGTGGCCGCGGTCGTGATCGCATCGTCGCCGCCGCCGCCATGGAAGGTGAGCGCCAAAGACGTGGCGCTGCCGCCAAACGTCAGCGCATCGTTGCCGCCGCCGCCGGTGATCGTTCCGGTGTCGGTCGACTGGAGCGTGAAGGTGAAGCCGTTGGCCGTCTCCGCCGACCCGTCGAAATCGATGGTGGTGTGCCCCCCGGTCGTGAGGCTCGACATCACCTGTGCCGACGACACGGTAATGTCGTAGGTGTGGTTCGCTTCCAGCATCGCGGCCGGGCTGCCCGAAACATTCGCGGTGGTGAGGTCTAGCGCGTTCGCGCCGGTATAGTCGCCGTCGAGGTCGAGCGTTTTGACGTTGCTGAGCGCGTCGCCTGCGTCGAGGGCCGCCCCCATCAGCGCCGCGCCGCCTTCGAGGTTCGCGGTGTCTTCGCCGCCGTGGCTGAGGTCGATCGTTCCTTTCGGCGCGCCGGTGATGACGTCGTTGCCCGCGCCGCCGATGATCTCGAAGCTTGAGAAGGGAAAGTAGGTCACGGCGGAGAAATCCGCCGTCAATCCGTCGCCCGCGCCCAGCGCACTGGCGTCCAGCGTCTGGGTTGGAGCGCTCGTGCCGGTGAAGGTGATGTCGTAGTCATTGCCGGCGGCGAGCACGATCGTTCCCATGCTGGAGATGGTCGAATCGCCGATGACGAGCGCGTTGGCGCCGGAATAATCGCCGTCGAGATAGAGGGCCGTGGACGTTCCGTCACCCGTAAGCCGGTCGCCCGCGTCCAGCGCCGCGCCCAGCTCGAAGATGCCTGCGGTTCCGAAACTTGTCGCGGTGTCCTCGCCGCCCTCGCTGAGATCGATGGTCGCCTGCGTTTGATCGGTGACGCTCAGCACGTCATTGCCCGCGCCGCCGACGATGAGGAATGTATTGTTGGCGGAGAACTCGGTCTCGAAGTTCAGCGAATCGTTTACGCCGAGCTGCGTGGCGTCGATCGTCAGGGCCGCATTGGTCGCGGCGAAATTGATCTGATAGTCGACATTGGCATTGAGCTTGAGGGTTTCGATGCTGTTGAACTCGCCGCTCACGATGGTCGTGGAGATCGTGGTGCCCGCCTCCAGGACGTTGCCGAGCACGACGGTGTCGTTGCCCGCGCCGCCGTTCAACACGTCGCCTGTGGTGAGCGCGGCGCCCATGTAGAACGTATCGTCGCCCGCATTGCCGGTGGCCGTGTCGTTGCCGCCGAAGCCGAGGTCGAATTTGTCGTTGCCGGAGCCGCCCTGCAGCGAATCGTTGCCCGCGCCGCCGGCCAGCTCCACCGCGGCCATGGCGGCGGAACCGTTGAAGGTGAGGGAGTTGCCGGCGCCTATCTGGCTTCCATCCGCGTAGAAGCCGGAGACGCCCGTCAGTGTGCCGGCCGCGATGGTGACCTGATAGCTGTGGCCGGGCGCGAAATCGAATTCCTCGACGTTCTGGACCTGGCTGCCCGTCAGCGTGATGGTGTTGGCGCCGGTATAGTCGCCGTCGAAATTGATCTCGTCGGTACCGCCCTGGCCGTCGATCGTGTCGCCCGCGTTGAAGCCGCCCTGGCTGCTGAGGGCGAAGTTGAAGATATCGTCAAACTGGCCGCCGATCAGCGTGGTGGTGGCGGCGCCGCCATCGAAGTGGACGCGGCCGGCGACTTCGTTGTGCGCGTCGATGGTGACGGTGTTGCCGGCGCCGAGGGCGGAGGCATCGATCGTCTGGGTCGCGTTCGTGGCGATGGAGCCGCCGAGGGTGAGATTGTAATTGAAGCCCGCGCCGAGCGTGATGTTCTCAATGCCGGTCAGCGTGGCGTGCTGCAGCACCAGGTCGTAATTCGCGCCGCCGAGCGTGAGAGTGTCCGAGCCAGCGCCGCCATTGAGGCGGTCCGTGGCGGCGAGGTTGGCGCCCATGGCGAAGGTGTCGCTATTCGCGCCGCCGGTGATCTCCATCAGGCCCGCGCCGCCCAGGAAGGTGAAGCTGCCGTCCGTCTCGTTCGTGCCGCTGAAGACGAGCGTGCTGCCTGCGCCCAGCGCGGAGGCATCGACGGTGAGGCTCGCGCCGGCCGCAACGTTCGCGTCGTTGGTGGTGAAGTGATAGCTGTGGCCGCCCGCCATCACGAAGTCGTCGATGTTGCGCAAGGTGGCGCTGGTGAAGCCGAAGGAGAAGTCGCCCGCGACGGATAGCGTGTTGTTGCCCGCGCCGCCGTCGAAGCGGTCGTTGGCGTTGAAGCCCTGGCCCACGGTGACGCTGTCGTCGCCCGCGCCGCCCGTGACGCGGAGGTTGCCGTCGGTCTCGGCCGAGGCGTCAAGGGTCAGCGCATGGCCCGCGGTGAGAGCGGCGGCGTTGACGGCCAGCGTCGCGCCCGCCGCGATGGTGGCGTCGTTGGTGGTGAAGGCGTAGCTGTAGCCGTCGGAGAGAGCGAGGTTCTCGACACCGGTGAGGGTCGTGGCGGTGAGCGCCAGATTGTAGTTCGCGCCGCCGAGCGTGACGGTGTCGGTGCCCGCGCCACCGTTGAGGCTGTCTGCCGCGGTGAGGTCGGCGCCCATCTGGAACGTGTCGTTGCCTGTGCCGCCGGTGACCGTGGCCGTGGCCGCGCCGCCCTGGAAATTGATGCTGCCGGCAGTCTCCTTGTGCGCGTCGATGATGACGGTGTTGCCGGAAGCGACAGCCGAGGCGTCGATCGCCATGGTCGCATTGGCGGCGATGGCGCCGCCCAGTGTGAGATTGTAGTTGAAGCCCGCGCCCAGCTTCAGGTTCTCGATGCTGGTCAAGGTGGCGTGCTGCAGCGTCAGATCGTAGTTCGCGCCGCCGAGATCGACGGTGTCGCTGCCGCCATTGCCGTTCAGCCGGTCGGTGATGGCGAGGTTGGGGCCCATGAAGAAGGTATCGCTGCCCGCGCCGCCGGCCAGTTCCATCAGGCCCGCGCCGCCGTCGAAATAGAAGCTGCCGCCGTCGGTCTCGGCCGCGCCGCTGAAGACCACCGAATGGCCCGCGCCCACTTCGCTGCCGTCGATGATCATCTGGGCGCCGGGCGCCACGGTCTGCTGGTTGGTGACGAAGTGATAGTTGTGGCCGTCCGCCAAGACGAGATCGGACACATTGCGGAAGGTCTGGGTGGTGAAGCCGAAGGAGTAATCGCCGTCCATCAACACGACGTCGTTGCCGCTGCCGCCATCGATGCGGTCGGTGGCGTTCATCGTGGCGCCCACGGTGACCCTGTCGTTGTCCGCGCCGCCGTCGACGCGATAATAGCCGTCGGTCTCGGCGGAGGTGTCGAGGATGAGGATGTGGCCGGAGGTGAGGTTGGCGGCGTTGATGGTGAGCGTGGCGCCGGCGGCGATATTCGCATCATTTGTTGTGATGGAATAGCTGTTGCCGCCGCCGAGCTTGAGCTGCTCGACGCTGGTGAGCGTGGTCGCCGCGAGCACCAGACCGGCGGAATAATTGCCATTGATCTCGACCGTGTCGCTGCCGGTTCCGCCGTTTACCGTATCCGCCGCGGTGAGCGCGGCCGCGAAATTGAAAATGTCGTTTCCCGCCAAACCGGAAACCGTGTCATCACCGCCTTGATATACGTTAAAAAAGTCGTCGCCCGACGTGCCGGTGAGAGTGTCGTTGGCCGTCGTGCCCGTGAAGGTCGTCATCAATCCGCTCCCGATTTATGGGCGGGAGAGGATCGTGAAATCGCGGCGAAAGCAAGACAAGGTTTCGGCAATGTCGAGAGGCTTATGCGATGACAGCCTGTCGCGTCAGACGGGCGTGAGTCCCGTATAACCGGTGACGTCGATGACGACGTCCTGTCCGGCCTGATAACCGGCCGTGCCGTTCACGTCGATGAAGAGATAGGCGTGGCCGGCAAGCGAACCGCTCTGCGGATTCCATATGGCGGCGTTATAGAGGGTGAGCCTGGACGCGTCCATGAAGCTCACCGCATCCGCGTCGAAGTGGCCCTGGTCGGCTTTGCCGGCGAAGAAGGCGTTTTCCACATCCACTGAGCCTTGCGGTGCGACGAAGGTGTCGGTCTGGAAGTTCACGTTCTTGATGGTGTCGTGATGGGTGCCCGTGGAGTCGGCGGCGGAATTGTAGATGAAGGTGTCGAAGTCGCTGCCGTCGCCCAGCGCCACGATCACATCCGCGCCCAAACCGCCCGTCACCGTGTCGTTGCCGCCTTGCGTGAGGATGAAGGTGTCGTTCTTCGCGCCGCCGGTCAGCACGTCGTTGTCCACGCCGCCGATCAGGATGAAGCGGCCATCGGTCTCGGCACTGCCGTCGAAGGTGAGATAGCGTTCGATGCCCAGATGCGAGCCGTCCACTTCCATCGTGGCGCCGGCGGCCACATTGCCGTCGTCGGAGATGAAGCTGTAGGAGCCGGTATCGGCCAGCTCCAGCTTCTCAACATGGGTGAGCGTGGAGGCGTTGAAGGCGAGCGTATCGCCGCCATTCGCGTTGCCGATATAGCCGGTGATGGTGACGCGGTCGTAGCCGTCGCCGCCGTCGAAGGCGTCGTTGGCGTTGAAGCTGTCGCCCGTCACGACCACGTCGTTGCCGGTGCCGCCATGCACGGTATCCGCGCCGCCGCGCTGGGTGAGGAAGAGGTTGCCGCTGTCGTTGCCGGTGAACGTGTCGTCGCCCGCGCCGCCCACGAAGTGGACGCTGCCGGTGGTGCCGGACGCGTCCGCCGTCAGCGCGCTGTCGCCGGTGAGCGACGCGGCGTTGAGGGTGAGGGAACTGCCACTCGCGACGGCGAGATCGGCGATCGTGATGTTGTAGCCGTGGCCGTTGCCAAGCTGGATCTGTTCGACGCTGTTCAGGTTATCCGACGTGTAGGTGATCCCGTCGGAATAGGCATTGCCGCTGAGGCGCAGCACGTCGTTGCCGTTGCCGCCGTTGAAGACGTCATTCTGGGTGAAGTTGTTGGCGAAATTGGCGATATCGTCGCCATCATCGCCATTCACCGTGTCGCTGCCGCCCTGCCAGGCATAAAAGAGATCGGTGCCGGATGTGCCATCCAGCGTGTCGTTGCCGGTCGTGCCGTAGATCGGTGCGGCCATGTGAAAATCCCCCGAAAGCGCCCGGAATTATCAAATAGCAAGTCATTCACATTAGCAAATGATGCTTTTCACACCGGTCGCGTGATCGCGCGATGCACGCAAGCGAGGATCGCGATCTGGCCGATGGCGAGATAGTGCGCGAAGGCCGGTGCGAAAGCGGGCCCGAAGCGTCCTTCGCCTTCGCGCGTGGTGCGCAGCAGGAGGCCTTCCTTCTCGATGAGGCGTATCACGCGCGTGACATGCGAGCGCGAGACGGAGAAGCGCCGCGCCACGGCCGAGATCGAGACGGCGTAATCGCCGGTGGGCGGAAACGCGCCGCCCGTGTCCGCCGCCTGCATCAGCGCGAAGAGAATGAGAAATCCCGAGCGGCGCGCGCCGATGCGGTTGAACATGTCGAGTTCGGGAAGCGGGCGCGTTCCGGCGCGGATCATCTCCGCGCCGAAGAATCCCATGAAGCGGGCGAAGGTCTCGGGTCTGTCCCATTGCGCCAGAACAAAGTCGCGCGTGGGGAGGCCGTCCATCATGGTCTCGACTTCGATGCGCATGCGCGACTGGAAGAAGGCGCTGAGCCGCGCATCGGGCTCGTAGAAGACGGGCGTGCCGCGCGCCTGCTCGCCGCCGCGCCGCGCGAATCCTTTCATGCGCAGCGCGGCCAGGATGGCGGAAGCGCGGCCGCGGCTGAGCACGGTGGTCGAATGAGAGAGTTCCGCGAGCCTCCTATGGGTGATGCCGCCGGTGCTGTGCAGATAGAGCGCGATCGCGCCCAACGCGAAGCTGCCCAGATCGTTGAACAGCAGGTTGGCCGTGGGCGCCGCGTCGAAATAGTCGAGCGCCCCGGCGATGGAGCGGCGCAAGGCCTCGCTCCGTCCGGGATCGGCAACGAACCGCGCGACGGCCTCGGGTTCGATCTCCCCATGCGCCGCCTTGTCCCAATAGTCGAGACCTGTACTCACCAACCCGATGCTCCTTGCGCGAAAGTATAGAGGCTGTGGGCACGGGCTCGCTGCGGCTTAGCGGCGCGCACGCGGTTTCGACGCTGGCCAGCGCGGGCGGGCGCCGTAAGTTTTTTGCCGGAATGTGTGATATTCAGAAGGCCAATATCAGCTTTTGGACGCGGGCGTGGCGGTCAATCTCAAGCATCTCGATCTCAACCTGCTGGTGGTGTTCGACGTGGTCTACACCACGCGCAACATCTCCCGTGCCGCCAACCAGCTCGCCATGAGCCAGCCGGCGGTATCCAACGCGCTGGCGCGGCTGCGCGAGCTTCTGGGCGATCCGCTCTTCATACGGGGCCGGCGCGGCGTGGAGCCCACGGTCAAGGCGCACCAGATGGCGCGGACCGTGCGCGACGCGCTTGCCATGATCGGCCACGAGCTGGCGCCGGAGACGCTCGATCTGGCCACCTATCGCCGCCACTTCCGCATCATCCTGCCCGACGTGTTCGAGCCGATCCTGATGCCGCCGTTGCTGCGCGAGATCTGCGCGCGCGCGCCGGGCGTGACGGTGGAGGCGCTCAGCGTCTTCCGCACCGATTTCCAGAAGGAGATCCGCGAGGGCAAGATCGATCTCGCCTGCCATGTCTATCCCATGGCGCCCGCGCCCGATCTGGTGAGCGAAATGCTGTGCGACACCGATCTCGTGCTGCTCGCGCGCCGCGGCCATCCGCGTCTCGGCAAGGGGCTGGACGTGGCCATCTTCATGGCGCTCGACTTCGTGGTGCTGGTGCCGGAATTGCGCGAGGTGATTTCGGCGTCGTCCGATCTCACGGCGCAGGGCGTGAAGCGGCGCGAGGTCTATACCGTCAACAAATTGTGGGCGATGCCGCCCATCATCGAGCGCACCGACCTCGTCGGCATCATGCCGCGCTGGTTCCATCGCGAGATGAAGAAGAATTTCGACCTCGAAGCCTTCGACCTGCCGGTGAAGCTCGCCAACCAGCATTGCTCGCTCACTTGGCTGGCGCGCAACAAGACCGATCCGGGCCATACCTGGCTGCGCGAGGCGCTGTCGCAGGCCTTCCGCGCCCACGTCAATCGCACGCAGGCGCCGCTGCGCAAGCCCGGCCCGCGTGGCCGCGAACGCCGCAAGCATTCCGCGCTCAGCTAGGGCCCGGCTTGGCGCGGCGCTTGATCGCCTGGATCTCGTTTTCCAGCGCGCCGAGAAATCGCGAACGATCCTGTTTGGTGAAACCGGCGTTGAAGGTCTGCTGGCCGGTCGCTTCGCGCAGGTGGCGGTTCAGATCGCGCATGCCGAGCGCCATGCCGATGCCGTCCTGCGTGAACGGCCGTCCGTTGGGTCCGATGACGGAGGCGGATTGCGCGAGGCATCGCGACGCCAGTGGCACGTCGGCCGTGATGGCGATGTCGCCCGCGCCGATATGCTCCGCGATCCAGTCATCCGCGGCATCCGCGCCCGCCGCAACGGTGACATGGCGAAAGTTCGGATGCGCGCTGGGGCGGATACCGCCATTGCTGACCATGTGCACGACAAGCCCATGGCGCTCCGCCACGCGCGCAACCTCGTCCTTCACAGGGCAGGCGTCGGCATCGACATAGATCTCGAGCAAAGTTGGGGCTCCAGGGTGGCGCGCGAAAGTATCGCACGATCCAAAAACAAACGTCATGGCCGAGACAAGCCCGGCCATGACGGTTTTGAGTTGGCGCGCGGCTATGCGCCGTAAGTTACGTAAAGCTCGACACCGCCAGCGTGCCTGTCGCGCCCGTCACGTCCATCACCAGATCGCCACCGCTTTGGTAGCCCGTGGTGCCATTCTCGTCCACGACGAGGAAGCTGTGGCCGGAGAGCGTGCCCGCGGTGGCGGTGAACAGCACGGCATGATGCGCGGCGAGGGTGCTCACCGCCGCCGACAGATCGCTGTCGAACGTGGCGGTGGAGAGCGTGCCGCTGGTGACGGCCGCATCGATGCCGGCGACGGCGCCGATGGGGCTCACCTTCAGGAAGTCGCCGGTGAAGTTCAGCTTCTTGATCGTGTCGTAACCCGTGCTCGTGGAATCCGACACCGCGTTGTAGATGAAGGTGTCGGCGCTGTGTGCGCTCACCGCCGCGGCGGTGAAGGTGTCGGCCCCGCCGCCGCCCGTGGCGTTGACGAAGATCTCGTGGGCGAGATTGAAGGTGTCCGATAGCGCGCCGCCGATGTAGTTGTCGGTGCCCACGCTGCCCTGGCGGTCGATGAAGGAGAAGTGCCCGTCGGTCTCCGCCGAGCCGTCGAAGGTGAGCGTGCCGCTGTTGGAGATCAGGGTCGCGTCGACGATTAGCGTGGCACCCGCCGCCACGGTGGCGTCGTTGGTGACGTAGTCGAACGTGCCGCCGCTGCCGGTCTGGAATTGCAGGGTCTCGACATTGATCATCGTGGTCGCGGCAAAGACGAGGGTCGTGCCGCCGCCGCTCACCTGAAGCGTGTCGGCGCCCGCGCCGCCGTCGACGCTGTCGGCGGCGGTGAAATGGCTGCCCATCTGGAAGATGTCGCTGCCGCCGCCGCCCTTGAAGGTCTCCGTGCCGCCGGTGTCGGTGAAGAAGGAACCGCCCGAGCCGCCGATGAAGGTGTCGCTGCCCTGGCCGCCGGTGAAACCCAGCTCGCCAAGCGTGGCCGAGGCATCGACAGTGGCCGTGTCGCCAACGCCGGTGTCCGAGAACACGGCGAAGGGTACGCTCATGCTGCCCAGGGTGATGTGATAGCTGTGCCCGGCGTCGAGCCGCATCTGAAGGCCCCAGCCGGTCAGCGTGGTGTTGGTCAGCGCGATGGCGTTGGCGCCGGTGTAGTCGCCATTGAGATCGATGGTGGTGGTGTTGGAGCCGGCGGGCGTGCCCTGCACGTGATCATTCGCGTTGAACGTGCCGCCGAACAGGAGCGTGGCGAAACTGGCGGCGACATAGGTGTCGTTGCCGCCTTCACGGAAATCGACGATGGCCGGCGCGGTCGGGCTGGAGCTGCCGCCCATGACCGTGTCGTCGCCCGCGCCGCCGATGACGGTCAGGGCGCCGTCGATCCCGGCGCGGAAATCGATGGTCATGGAATCGCCCGTGCCGAGCGCGCTGCCATCCACCGTCATGGCGCGATGCGGCGCCACGTTGCCGGGAGCAAGGGCGAGATCGTAGTCGTGGCCAGCGCCCAGCTTCATCGTCTCGATGAAGGTGATGGTGGTGTTGTTGAGCGTGGTCAGTGTGGAATAGTCGCCGTTCAAGGATAGCGTGTCGTTGCCGTCGCCGCCGTCGATGCGGTCGCTGTGGGTGAGGGTGCCGCCCATGTTGATGGTGTCGTCGCCCGCGCCGGCGCGCACCGTGTCGTTGCCGCCTTCGCTCATGTTGAAGCGGTCGTTGCCGGAGCCGCCCAGCAGCACGTCGTTGCCGTCACCCGCCGTGACGGAGACGAGGCCGCCGCTGGTGAGCCCGCTCGCGTCCAGCGAAAGCACATCGTTCACGCCCAGAGTGCTCGCGGTCACCGTCAGCGTGCCGGTGGGGGCCACGTTGGCGTCCACCAAAGTGAGCGTGTAATCGTTGCCCGCGTTGACCTGGATGGTTTCCACGCTCGTCATGGTGGAGGCGGTGAAGGTCACACCCGCGGAATAATCGCCGTCCAGGCGCAGCACGTCGTTGCCGTCGCCACCGTCGATGGAATCCGCGGCCGTGAAGGTGCCGCCGAAGACGAAAAGATCGTTGCCCCCGAGGCCCGATGCGGTGTCGTTACCGCCCTGGCGCAGATCGAAGGTGTCGGCGGCGGATGTGCCGGTGAGAGTGTCGTCGCCTGCGGTGCCGGTGAAGGTGGCCATGTCGTGTCCTCCCTGAGTGATGTGTCCTTACGTGAAGCTGCTCACCGCCAGCGTGCCGGTGTAGTTGGAGACGTCGATGACGAGGTCGCCGCCCGACTGGTAGCCCGCGACGCCGTTTTCGTCGACCACCAGGATGGTGTGACCGGCCAGCGTGCCGTCCGTCGCGGTGAACAACACCGCGTGGTGGGCGGCGAGATGGCTCGCGTCCACCGCCGTCGCCAAATCGGTGTTGAAGGTGGTCGTGGAGAGATCGCCGGAGGTGATGGCCGCATCCACGCCGGTGACGGCGCCGATCGGGCTCACTTCCAGAAAATCGCCGGTGAAGTTCATGTTGTGGATCACGTCATGCGCCGTGCTCGTGGAATCCGACACCGCGTTGTAGACGAAGGTGTCGGCGCTGTGCGGGCCGACGCTGGCCGCGCTGAAGGTGTCCGCGCCGCCGCCGCCCGTGGCGGTGGTGAAGACGCGATGGGACAGGTTGAAGGTGTCCGACAGCGCGCCGCCGATGAGGACGTCGCTGCCGGCGCTGCCCTCGCGGCCGAGGAAGTCGAAATGACCGTCGGTCTCCGCCGATCCGTCGAAGGTGACGGTGCCGTTGTTGGCGAGCAGCGTCATGTCCACGGTGAGCGTGGCGCCGGCCGCGACGGTGGCGTCATTGGTGACATAATCAAACGTGCCCGTGCTGTTCGACCCCCACAGCATGGTTTCGACGCCCGTCAGCGTGGTGGCGCCGAAGGTGACGGCGCTGCCCGATATCAACTGCAGCACGTCGTTGCCCGCGCCGCCCGTGATGGTGTCGGCGTTGGTGAAATAGGTCATGACGAAGGTGTCGGCGCCGCTGCCGCCCGTGAAGGTTTCGGTGCCGCTGCCGCCATAGAAGAAGTCGCCGCCGGAGCCGCCGATGAAGGTGTCTGTCCCGGCGCTGCCGAACAAGGCGATCTCGCTCGTGGTGGCCGAAGCGTCGACATAGGCGGTGTTGCCGCTGGTGATGAGGGACTTTACGTCGACATCCGCATTGCCCAGCACGAGGTGATAATTGTTCCCGGCGTCGAGGTCGAGGATGATGCCGCCCACGCCGTTCAGCGTCGTGTTGGTCATGGTGAGCGCGTTGGCGCCGGTGTAGTCGCCGTTGAGCACGACCGTGGTGTTGCCGCCGGAATTCGCCTGGATGTCGTCGCCCGCGTCCAGCGCCGCGCCCATCAGGATGGTGGTCTGGCTGGTGCTGCCGATGAAGCTGTCCTCGCCGCCCTCGCTGAAGTCCACGACGTTCACGGTGGTGGTGGTCGTCGTGTTGTCGTTGTTGGCGGCGCCGTGCACCGTGTCGTTGCCCGCGCCGCCGATGATGAGGTAGTGGCCGTCCGTCTCGCGGCTGATGTCGATGGTCATGGAATCGCCAGCGCCCAGCGCGCTGCCGTCCACCGTCATGCCGTGATGCGGCGCCACGTTGCCGTCGGCGAAGCTGATGTTGTAGCTGTGGCCCACGCCCAGCTTCACGGTTTCGATGCCGGTGATGGTGGTGTTGTTGAGCACCGCCTGGGTGGTGTAGTCGCCGTTCAGCGACAGGATGTCGTTGCCCGCGCCGCCGTCGATGCGGTCGCTGTGGGTGAGCGTGCCGCCCATGTTGATCGTGTCGTCGCCATTGCCGGCGCGCACCGTGTCGTTGCCACCCTCGCTCATGGCGAAGCGGTCGTTGCCGTTGCCGCCCAGGATGGTGTCGTTGCCGCCGCCGCCCGTCACCGCGATGGCGCCGCCGCTGGTGAGCTGGCTCGCATCCAGCGTCAACGCGTCACCCGCGCCCAACAGGCTCGCGGTCACGGTGAGCGTGCCGGTGGGCGCGACGTTGGCGTCCACCAGAGTGAAATTGTAATCGTTTCCGGCGTTGAGCTGGATCGTTTCCACATTCGTCATGGTGGAAGCGGTGAAGACCACGCCCGCGGAATAATCGCCGTCCAGCCGCAGCACGTCCGCGCCGTCGCCGCCATCGATGGAGTCCGCCGCTGTGAAGGTGCCGCCGAAGATGAAGAGGTCGTTGCCGCCCAGGCCCTGGGCCGTGTCGTCGCCGCCCTGGCTCAGATTGAACGTGTCGGCGGCGGATGTGCCGGTGAGATTGTCGTTACCCGATGTACCGGTGAAAGTGGCCATGGCGTATCTCCAGACGGTTGCAGCGGCGGGACCATAGCACAGCAGATAAACGAGAGACGCGAACAGAAAAAATAATCGTCATGGCCGGGCTTGTCCCGGCCACCCATACCCGCCGTGCTCGCCAAAAAAGACGATGACGGTTCGTGTTGTACTTTTTTCCACCGAGGCAATGGGTGGCCGGGACAAGCCCGGCCATGACGGTTTTATTTGAGCTACCTCGCGATTGATTTTGAGATACTTCGCGTTCGTTTTGAAACTACCTACGGTGTAACGAAATCCGCCACCGACAACGTACCCGTGTAGCCCGTGATGTCCATCACATAGTCGCCATGGCTCTGATAGCCCGCGGTTCCGTTGGCGTCGACGATGAGGAACACGTGGCCGGAGAGCGTTCCGGCATTGGCGGTGATGAGGATGGCGTCGCCCGCCAGAAGATGCCCGTTGGCCGCGTTCTTGAGGTCGGTCGAGATCGTGGCGGTGGAGACGGTGGCCGAGACGCCGGTGTTGATGGCGGCGACCGCCACGGTGAGGTTGAAGATATCCTTCGCCGCGTTAAAGCCGCTGATGGTGTCGTAAAGCGTGCTCGTCGAGTCCTCCACGCTGTTGTAGAGCAGCGTGTCGGCGCCAGCGCCCAAGGTGATGCGGTCGCCATAACCGCCGCCCTCGAATGTGTCGCCATCCGATCCACCGGTCAGCGTGTCCACGCCCGCGCCGCCGTCGATGATGAAATGCCCGTCGGTCTCCGCCGCGCCGTTGAAGACGAGATGGTCGGCCACGCCCAGCGCCGAGCCGTCCACCGTCAAGGTTTGTCCCGCGGCGACGGTGGCGTTGTCCGTCTGCAACCGGTAGCCGTTGCCGGGATCGAGATCGATCTGCTCCACATTGACCATCGTCGTGGCATGGAAGACGAAGGTGGTGGAGTAATAATTGCCGTTGATCTCCAGCGTGTCGTAACCCGCGCCGCCGTCGAGTTGGTCCGCGGCCACCAGCGCGTGGCCGTAATCGGTGGCGTCGGCGTCCTTCATCAGGATGAGGTCGTTGCCGTCGCCGCCGCTGAGCACGGCGTGGGCGGAGGCTTCCTCCTCCAGCGTGTCGTTGCCGCCGTTGCCCGTCATGTGATCGCTGCCGAGCACGCCATTGAACGAATTGTCGCTGTCGTCGCCGATCAGCGTGTCGTTGCCGAGCGAGCCGATGACGTTCTGGAAATGGCTGATCTTGTCGCCCGCCGCGGTGCCGCGCTTGGCGATGTCGAGCGACAGGTCGACATAAACGCCGACCGTGGAGTCCGAATAGACCACCGTGTTGATGCCGCCACCGCCATCCAGCACGTCGGTGCCCGCGCCGCCGGTGATGGTGTCGTTCTCCGCGCCGCCGGTGATCGTGTCATTGCCGGCGCCGGCGGAGATCTCGCCGAGCAGCATGCCGTTCGCGCCATTATAGGTGTTGTTGCCGTCGCCGAGCTTGATATCGCCGTCGATGGTGCCGGTGTTGATGACGGTGTCGTCGCCGGCTGTGAGATCCAGATCGCCCGCCCAATGCCCGGAATTCAGGATGAAGACGGCGCTGGTGGAATCGCCCGGGGTGACGACGTCGAAATCGCCGGTGATGGTGCCGGTATTGTGGATCGAGACCTGGCCGCTCCCGTCATAGATCATGGCCAGTCCATTCGAGGAGATCGTGCCGGTATTGTAGACGTCGGCGCTGGCGCCGAACTGCATCACGTCGTCGCCGAGCAGGATGTCGCCGTCATTCGTGAGCCCGTCGCTGGCTCCGCCCAGGTCCACTTCGCCGGAGATGACGCCCGTGGCGCCGACCGAGAGAGAGGCGAAGGTGCCTTCGAGACGCACGCCGCCGAACACCTCGCCGGTCACCGTGACCTGGTCCTGCGTGCCCAGCGCATAGACGCCTTCCTGCGTGCCGGAGACGAGGCCGGCCACCGTCAGCTGCGCGTCGTCGGATGTGCCGTCCATATAGATGCCTTCGCCGCCGTTGCCGCTGGCGATGACATAGCCGGATGACGTGATAATCGCGGCGTCGGCGCCGCCGATCTCGATTCCGCTGCCGTTGGTGGCGGTGTTGTCGATCGAATTCGCCGAGGTGATGACGGTCGTGGCCATGTGCGCTCCATGAAAGGGTCAGGGCGGGGACACCCGGCGCACAGAATGGCGGGTTAGCGGAGAATTACGCAAGGGAAGGCGCGCCTGCCGGGAGGTGGCAAGCGCGCCTTTATTTTTGCGCGGCGCGGGAACCAAACGCCCCATTCATTAGGTAGAGGGCTTCAGGTCAAGGCGCGTCAGGCTTTTGTGGTGATGAAGTCGCTGGTCGTGAAATCCGTCACATGCTGGGCGCCGGTGATGTTGATCAGGTAATCGGTGCCCGGGGTGTAGAGCGCATCGCCATTCGCATCCACGATGAGATAGACATGCCCGGCCAGCAGCCCGGTATTCGCCTTCAGCACGATCGCGCCATTGGCGGTGAGCCCGTCGCCTATCGCCACGCCGAGGCCGGAGAGATTGTCGAGCGGGGCGCTGACCACCGTCACGCTGGAGACGGCGAAGGGGAAGCGGAAGACATCCACGTCCGCGTCGAAATCGGTGACGTGGTCGGTGGCGTTGCTGTTGGATTGTGACGCATCGGTATAGGCGAAGATGTCGGCGCCCGCGCCGCCCGTCAGCGTGTCGGCGCCGCCATTGCCTTGCAGCGCGTCGCCCGCCTGGCCACCGGTGAGGTTGTCGCCGCCCGCGCCGCCCAGAAGCGTAAAGGCGCCGCTCGTCTCCGCCGAGCCGTTGAAGACGAGGAGGTTGGCGCCGGTGAGCGCGGACGCGTCGGCCGTCAGCGCGCCACCCGTCGGAACGGTGCCGTCATTGGTGGTGAGGTTGTAGCTGTGGCCGTCGTCGAACAGGAAAGTCTCGACGTTGCGGATGGTGGTGGAGGTGAGGGTGAGGTCGTAATGCCCGGCGAACTCCACCGTGTCGCTGCCGTTGCCGCCGTCGATATGGTCCGCGCCGGTCAGCGCCGCACCCGCCATGATGAGATCGTTGCCACTGGCGCCATCCACCGTGTCGTTGCCGCCATGGCTGATGTCGATCTGGTCGGCCTGCCGCCCGCCGGCTAACACGTCGTCGCCCGCGCCGCCGGTGATATAGAATTTCGCGCCGCCCTGCGTGCCGAAATCCGTGCCGTTGAAGGTAAGGACGTCGCTGGCGCCGAGCTGGCTTCCATCGACGAACAGCGCGCGGCCCGCGTCCAGCCCATTGGCGGTGATGTCATAGCTGTGGCCGCGATCGACCTGGATGGTGTCGATATTCGCGGAGTTCTCGTTGGTCAGCGTGAGGCTGTTGTCGGTTTCGCCCGTGCTGGAATAATCGCCGTCGAGGCGCAGCACATTGTGCCCGCCGCCGCCATCGGCCACGACGTTATTATTATAGTTCGCGCCGCCCAGGATGAGATCGTCACCCGCGCCGCCGGTGAAGTGATCCGCGCCACTGGCCTGGCGCATGTCGAACGTATCGCCCGCATTGCCGCCCGTGATGGTGTCGCCACCCGCGCCGGCGATGAAATCGAAATGACCGTCCGTTTCCGCCGAGCCGTTGAAAGTGAGCGCGTCGCCGGCGCCGAGCGCGGAGGCGTCCACGGTCATCGTGGCGCCCGCCGCCACTGTGGCGTCATTGGAGGTCAGCGAATAATCGAAGCCCGCGCCCAGCGCGATGCGCTCGATGTTGGTGACGGTGGTGGCGCCGAACGTCACGCCGCCGGAATAATCGCCGCGCAAATTCAGCGTGTCGAAGCCGTCGCCGCCATCGATGGCGTCGCCCGCGTCCAGCGTGTGGCCCAGGCTGAAGGTGTCGTTGCCGGCAAGTCCGGTGGCCGTGTCTTCGCCGCCCTGGATGAGATTGAATGTGTCCGCCGCGGACGTGCCCGTCAGCGTGTCGTTGCCGGCCGTGCCGGTGAAAGCCGCCATGATGAAACCCTCCAGAACCCACACGCGGATTCTTTGTCCGCATGGTGTTCAACACGCGAAGACTGTTCGGGTTCTGCGCGGCGAGGAAGTTTCGAGGATTTATTTGGTCCAGTTGTAACGATCGTCCGGCACGCGATTCGCGAAGACCGGGAATCGGCGTGACAAATTGCTGAGGCGAGGGCGGGAAGGCCCGTTTTACTTGGCCTGGAGTGCCCGAAAATCGGCGGGTGAGGGTCAAAATAGACGGAAAAAGAGCCGCACAAAATGCACCCTGAGGGTGCAAATCCGGCGGAATTCCGCCAATTTCTCCAGAATCAACTCCCCTCTCAGGACTGCCTGCACAAATTGAAAGAATATTGCTCAAATTTTTCCTAGAAGTGCTTGACAGCGTGACGCTGCCTCGATAGGTTTGCAGCATCTCCCGAATTGCGCCCGGACAAGAGCGCCGCCCACCCGGCGGCGCTACAGCGTCCGCGCATTCGCAAATCCGACATCCGCGGCGAAGCCGCAACCAACCGAAATCAGAAAGGAGCGTTCCATGCGCCAGTGGATGTGCGCTGCCGATCCGCGTCGCGGGAGGCAGCAATGATAGCCGGCGATCCCGACATCGCGGCCGCCAACAGGCGCGCGAAAGAACTCGCCAGGCTTGAAGAGGTCACACCAGAATGGATGGATGAAATGGCCACGCGCGTATTCAACGAAATCAAACGGCAGATCAGGCAAATCGAAAACTCCAAGGCTGACGACGCCTCCAAACACGCCGCTAACGCGCGCACTTTGGCGACGTTGCAACACACGCTGGGCGAAGCGCTGCGCATGAAGCGCGACCGTGACGCCCGCAAGGAAACCAAGAGCGCGAAGAAAGATGCAAATCCAAAACGAAAGCTTGCAGGCAAGCTCGCTCGCCTCTCTGCCGCGCAGGCAGATGCTGCGGCTGGTGGCGAGCCTCGATGACGACGAAGCGGATAACCTGCTCGCGGACTGGACGTTCTGGGCGCGCGAGGATCAATTGCCGCCGCCGCGCGATTGGCGAATCTGGCTGTTCCTGGGCGGCCGGGGCTCCGGCAAGACTCGCGCGGGCGCGGAGTGGATCGCGCGGGGCGTTCACGAGAATCGGATGAACCGCGTCGCGCTGATCGGCGCGACCTATGCGGAGACGCGTGCCGTGATGATCGAAGGCGAATCCGGACTGCTGGCGGTCTCGCCGGCCGCGATCTACGAGCCGGCGAACCGGCGCGTGCTCTGGCCATCCGGTGCGATGGCGAGCGTCCTCTCCGCCGAAGAGCCCGATTCGATTCGCGGTCATCAATTCGATGCCGCATGGGCGGACGAGTTCGCCAAGTGGAACGATCCGCAAGGCGCGCTCGACATGTTGCGCATGGCGCTCAGGCTCGGCGACGATCCCAGGCTGTGCGTGACGACGACGCCGCGCAACAGTGCAGCGTTGAAAGCGATGATCGAAGCGCGTGACACGGCGTTGACCCAGAGCGGGACTCGGCAAAACGCGGCCAATCTCGCCCCCGGCTTCGTCGACGCGCTTGAGGCCCGCTATGGCGGCACGCGTCTCGGCCGTCAGGAGCTGGACGGCGATCTGATCGAGGACAATGACGCTTCCATCTGGAAGCGCGCCTGGATCGAGGCCGGCCGCGTGCGCGCGGCGCCTCCTCTGGAGCGCGTGGTGGTGGCGGTGGATCCGCCGGCGGGCGTTGGCGATGCGGAATGCGGCATCGTGGTGGCCGGCCGCGCGGCGGATGGCGAGCTTTATGTGCTGGCGGATCGCTCCGTAGGCGGATTGACGGCGGGCGGCTGGTCCGCGCGCGTCATCGCGGCCTATGAGGATTTCCAGGCGGACGTCATCGTGGCGGAGGTCAACCAGGGCGGCGACATGGTGCGCCGCGTGCTGCAGCAGGAACTGAAGCGCGCGCCGGTGAAGGCCGTGCACGCCACGCGCGACAAGCGCACCCGCGCCACGCCCATCGCCACGCTCTACGAACACGGCCACGCGCATCACGCTGGCGCCTTCGCCGAACTCGAAGACCAGCTCTGCCAGTTCGACGGCACCGGCGCCTCGCCGGATCGGCTGGACGCGCTGGTCTGGGCGCTGGCCGAACTCGAGCCGCTGTCGAGAGCGGAACCGAAGGTACGTTCGCTTTAATGCACCTCCCCCTTGTGGGGAGGTCGAAATCGCGAAGCGATTTCGGGTAGGGGGCCGTCGCGACCGATGGAGCGGCCCCCTACCCGAAAAACCGCTTCGCTTCGCTCACCGGTTTTATCGACCTCCCCACAAGGGGGAGGTGCAGAAAAAGTACGAAGGAAACACACCCATGTTCGACACCTGGTTTCGTCCCGCGAGAGAGCGGGCGCGTCAACGCGCGCCTGAGACAAAGGGCTTCAGCCCCCCTCTGATCGCCCTGTCTCTCGCGGGGCGGCCCTCGTGGAGCAGACGGGATACCGCGAGCCTGGCGCGCGAAGGCGTGATGCAAAACGCCATCGCCTATCGCTGCGTGCGCGTGATCGCCGAAGCCGCGGCATCCGTGCCGTGGCTGCTCTACGAGGGCACGAATGAGCTGGAAAGCCATCCGCTGCTCACGCTGCTGACGGCACCCAACGCCTGCGAAAGCGGCACGGCGCTGTTCGAGCGCTGGTACGCGTTCCTCGAATGCGCCGGCAACGCCTATCTGCAGGCCGTGTCCATAGGCAGCGAGGTGCGCGAGCTGCATGTGTTGCGGCCGGATCGTATGCAAGTGGTGCAGGATGGCGCCGGCTGGCCCGCGGCGTATGACTACAGCGTCAATGGCGCGGTGACGCGCATCGCGCGCGACGCCGCCGGCTTCCTGCCCGTGCTGCAAGGCAAGCTGTTTCATCCGCTGGACGATCTTTACGGATTGTCGCCGTTGCTTCCCGCCGCCAGCGCGGTGGACATCCACAATGCCGGCGCCGGCTGGACCAAATCGCTGCTCGACAATGCCGCGCGTCCCTCCGGCGCGCTGGTCTACAAAGGTCCGGACGGCGCGCCGGGCCTCAGCGAAGAACAATTCGGCCGTCTCAAGCGCGAGTTGGAAGACGCGTATCAGGGTGCCGCCAATGCCGGCCGTCCGATGGTGCTGGAAGGCGGGCTCGACTGGCGGGCGATGAGCTATTCGCCATCCGACATGGATTTCTCGTCGATGCGCAACGCCGCGGCGCGCGAGATCGCGCTGTCGTTCGGCCTGCCGCCGATGCTGCTGGGTCTGCCCGGCGACAACACTTACGCGAATTACCGCGAGGCCAATCTCGCCTTCTGGCGGCAGACGGTGTTGCCGCTCGTCGCGCGCACCGCGCAGGAGCTGACGCGCTGGCTCGCGCCGCGCTTCGGACAGAACCTGCGCATCGGCTTCGACACCGACGCGGTGACGGCGCTTTCCGAGGAACGCGAGAATGTCTGGGACAAACTCAATGCCGCCACATTCCTGTCCCTCAATGAAAAACGCGCCGCCGCCGGCTATTCGCCGGTGGAGGGCGGGGATGGGGCGCCATGAAACATCTGGCGATCGTGCTCGCGCTATCCGCCGTGCCGTCCGTGGCCGCGGCGGATGGGGACCGGCTCGCACCGGGCACCGATCTGGTCGACGGTTATGTGCCGGCCGTGGTCGATGTGCTGAGGGAGGCGTTCGGCGACGGTGTGCAGGTGAACGCGCTGGTGCTTCCGTCTTTCGGGAACGAATACGCGGTTGGAACGAAGGTTACGCATGGGCAGTGGTTCGTTTTCGTGACGACGGCGAAGGCGCATATCTGGGTCGCCCTTCTCGACAAGAAACCCATCGCCGCCATCGGCGAGGATGTGTGCGAAGCGCCTATCTCCGCCAGCCTTGGTGGCGGCATCGGTCTCGTCTGGCAAGGCATGTTGCGCCGGAAGACCGCGGATTCAGAACCGCCCAATGGCGTCGACGGAACATCCTGGCTCTTCGCGGGGCAGGTCGACGGCAAACTCTCCATCGGCATGACGTGGAGCCCGCCGCCCGATTCCCAGCGCGGCAAGCTCGTCGCCATCGCGGAGTCGATGGCGGCGCTGTGCAAAGGACGAACCGATGCGCAGAGGGCGACGCTCGATGGCGAGGTCGGCGAATTGCAACGCGCGCTGCAAACCGCTCCGTAATCTCCAAAGCGTCGCGGACAAAACGCAATGCCGCCACATTGCTGTCCGTCAATGGTCCGCGCGCCGATATGCGCCGGGGATCGAGAGGGGACCACCATGAAAGCATTCGCAATCGCGGCGCTTGCCGCATCGCTGTTCGCGACTGAAGCCGTGGCGCAGGATCATCTGGTGCCGGAAGAGTCCGTCATCGGCGGATCGGAATTCTCGCCGGGCTATCACGACCTGGTCAGCCTGGTGTTCGCCGATGCTTACAAGCCGAATGTGCGGGCGCGGGTGATCGTGGAGCAACGGTCCGCGCCGGAAGCCGCCGTTGGCATTTCGGAACGTGACGGGCAGTGGTGGCTCTTCTCTCTGGAGGCGAGCGAGCGCATCTGGCCGCGGCCGTCGCGCGATGTCACGGCCAGGCGCTATGAGATCGCGATCGATCCGGAGCTGGGCCAGCGCATCGTCGCGGTTTGGACGGCGATGCTGTATGGCGCGCATTATGACCGGCCAGTGCAGGAGAGAGAGCAGGAGAGCGTGCTGGTGGGCAACATCCTCCACCTCCACTTCTCCGCCCGGGTCGGCGGTCAAATCCTAGCCGGGGGCGTTACGGGACCGACCGATGACAGTGCTCCCGGACTTCTGGCGCACGTCGCGGGCGATATCGACGATTATTGCCGCGCGCCCAATCCCGATACGCGCGCCGCGCTGGAGCGTGGCGTGGCGCGGCTGGAGGCGCGGCTTCTAGAGGAGCGAAGGCGATGAGCATCGCGGAGTCCATCCGGCTTCCGCCGGACAAACGCGTACCGGCCGCCCTTGTGGCGGCCTTTTTGTTGCAGACGGCGGGCGCCCTGTTCTGGGCGGGCTCGGCGGCGGAGCGCATCAGCGTGCTCGAGCGCGACGCCGTGTCGGATCGCGCCGCGGTCGGCCAGGTCGCCGTGCTGGCGGAGCAGGTCTCCGACATGAAGCAATCGCTGGACCGGATCGAGACCAAGCTCGACCGGATCAGAGCAGACGACTCCAAATAACAACTGTCATTCCCGGCTGAGCGACGCGCGCGAGCGCGGTGCGAGGGAGAGGGAATCCAGGTGGCGAAGCATTGACGGCTTCTCCGGTCGAGCTCCCGCGACCGGTACCGTTCGTGACCCGCCACCTGGATCCCCTTTCCCTCGCTGATGCTCAGCCGGATATGACAACCAGGAAACACCACATGACACCCACCATTCACCGCACGCGGCGGCGGCTTGTGCATCTGCAGGCGCCGGCGCATCTGGAGGCGCTCGGGCGCGACGGCTTCGAAGGTTACGCCTCGCTGTTCGGCGTGGCGGATTCTTCGGGCGACGTCGTGCAGCCGGGCGCGTTCCGCCAGTCGCTGAAGCTGCGCGGGCCGCGCCGTGTGCGCATGCTCTACCAGCATTTCGCGCATGAGCCGATCGGCGTGTGGGACGCCATCGCCGAGGATTCGACCGGGCTCTATGTGAAAGGCCGCGTCACCGATATCGAGCGCGGCCGCGAGGTTCTGGCGCTGGTGCGCGATGGCGCGCTGGACGGTTTGTCCATCGGCTTCCGCACCAAACGCGCGCGGCGCGAGGGCGGCCACCGCCTGCTGCTCGAGATCGAGCTTTGGGAAATTTCCGTCGTCACGTTCCCGCTGCTTTCGGGCAGCCGGATCACCGGCGTCGGCATGAAGAACGCCGTCGCGGCCGAAATGCGAAGAGCCGCGGAAGTGTTGCGCACATGAAGTTTGAAGAGAGAAAGGAACCTAGCATGTCATTCGAAACCAAGTCCCTCGAGACGAAGGCCCTTGAAACCAAAGATGGCGCTTCCGGGCGCGAAATGAAGGAGGCGTATGCGGATCTCCGCCAGGCCTTCGAGGAGTTCAAGGACGCCAACGACAACCGCCTCGCGCAGATCGAAAAGCGCGGCAGCGGCGATGTCGTCAGCGAGGAGAAGGTCGACCGCATCAACCGCGCGCTCGACGAACAGAAGAAGCTGATCGACGATCTCGTGCTGGCCTCCGCGCGGCCCTCGCTCGGCGAAACGAAAGCCCAGCCCACCGACCGCGCGACGCGCGAGCGCAAGGCGGCGTTCGACCGTTACATGCGCAAAGGCGATGCGTCCGGTTACGCCTCGCTGGAGGTGAAGGCGATGTCGGAAGGCTCCAGCACCGATGGCGGCTATGTCGTGCCGATGGAGATCGCCCAGACCATCGACCGCATCCTGACCAAGGCATCGCCCATCCGCGCCATCGCCAGCGTGCAGCAGATCGGCACCTCGCTCTATCGCAAGCCCATCACCACCGTGGAAGCGGCGTCGGGCTGGGTGGGTGAGACCGATGCGGTGTCGCAGACCAACACGCCTACCATCTCGGCCATCGATTTCCCCGCGATGGAGCTTTACGCGATGCCGGCCGCGACGCAGCCGCTGCTCGACGACGCGCAAGTCGACATCGAGCAATGGCTGGCGGGCGAGGTGCAGATCGTCTTCGCCGAGCAGGAAGGTGCTGCCTTCGTGGCCGGTGACGGATCGAACAAGCCGACCGGCTTCCTGCACTACACCACGGCCGCGGATGCGTCGTGGACATGGGGCCATATCGGCTACATCGCCAGCGGCGCGGATGGTGCGTTCACGGCGGACGATCCGGCCGATGCGCTGATCAATCTGGCCTACGCGCCGAAGCAGGGCTATCGCGCCAACGGCACCTGGGTGATGAACCGCAAGACCGAAAGCGTGGTGCGCAAATTCAAGGACACCACGGACAATTACATCTGGCAGCCCGGCGCCTCGGCCGGCCAGCCGGCGAGCCTGTTGGGCTATCCGGTGGCGGAAGCGGAGGACATGCCGGACATCGCGTCCAATTCGTATTCCATCGCGTTCGGCGATTTCGCGCGCGGTTATCTGATCGTCGACCGCGTCGGCATCCGCACCTTGCGCGATCCGTTCACGGCCAAGCCCTATGTGCTCTTTTACACGACCAAGCGCGTGGGCGGCGGCGTGCAGAACTTCGAAGCCATCAAGCTGATGAAGTTCGCGGCGTCGTAATCAAAAACCAAAGTCAAACGAACCCAACCCAAACCCGTCATGGCCGCCCTCGTGGCGGCCATCCATATTCCAGAGTCTCTCCGGAGAAACCGAGGTTATGGATGGCCGGGACAAGCCCGGCCATGACGGGAGTTGGTTTGTGCGTATGAAGTCTGGTTGTGCCGAATTTTATTGGGAGCCTCACATGCCCCTCGAACTCGTCACGCCGCCGTCCGTCGAACCCGTCACGCTCGATGAGGCCAAGGCGCATCTGAAAGTCGCCACCACCGACGACGACGCGCTGATCACGCAGCTCATCTCCGCCGCGCGCGCCCGCGCCGAATGGCACACCGGCCGCGCCTTCGTCACGCAGGCCTGGATCTTGTGGCTCGACGCGTGGCCTTGCAACGAGGCGGTGGAGATCCCGCTGCCGCCGCTGCAGGCGGTGAGCGCGATCACGACTTACGCGCAGGACGGAACATCGTCGGTGCTCGATGCGTCGCTCTACCAGGCCGCGTCCGGCCGCGTTGCGCTGAAGCCGGGCGTGTCGCTGCCGGTGAGTTTGCGCCCGCTCAACGCCGTCTCAATCGCCTTCACGGCGGGTTACGGCGTCGGCGAGAGCAATGTGCCGGCGCTGATCCGCCAGGCGATGCTCGACATCATCGCCGACCTCTACACCAATCGCGGTGACGGCGACGGTGAGATGCCGCTCACCGTGCTGGCGCTGCTCGCGCCCTACCGCATGCTCAAGCTCTAGGAAAAAGCCATGCTCGGAACATTGAACCAGCGGGCCACCGTGCTCGCGCGGGAAACCGCGGCCGATGGCGCGGGCGGGATCGGCGATAGCTGGACTACGCTCGGCACAATCTGGGTGCGCATCGAACCGCTCTCCGGCCAGGATGTCTACGGCCCGGACGCGGACGAGTCCCGCATCCGCCACACGCTCACCGCGCGGCGCGATGCGATGCTGGCCGCCGGCCGCCGCGTGACCGTCATGTCACGAACGTTCCTCGTCCACGCGGTGCTGGATGCGAACCCGCCAAGCCAATTCGTCACGCTTCTTTGCGAGGAACTGCCATGAGCGCCAGCTTCGCCCTGCAGCAGGCGCTGTTCGCGGCGCTCATGGCCGACGCTGGCGTGCAGTCGCTGCTCGGCAATCCACCACGTGTGTTCGACGCCGTGCCGCGCGAGTCCGCTTTTCCCTATGCCGTGCTCGGCGACGACACCGAAACCAATTGGAACACCGCCACCGAATCGGGCAGCGAACACGCGCTGTCGCTGGACGTCTGGTCGCGCGGCGGCGGCCACAAGGAGAGCAAGCTGATCGCGGATGCGTTGCGCGCGGTGCTGGACGACGCGGCGCTCACGCCATCTGGCCAGGTGCTCGTTTCGCTGCGCTACCAGGGCGCCGAATTCACCCGCCAGGACGACGGCGACACCTACCGCGCCACGCTGCATTTCCGCGCGGTGCTGGAACCACAATAAGGAGAACACGATGTCTGCCCAGAAAGGCAAAGACCTTTTGATCAAGATCGGCGACGGCGCCGAATCCGAGACTTTCACCACCGTCGCGGGCTTGCGCGCGGCGACGCTCGCCTTCAACGCGCAATCCGTCGACGTGACAAACGCGGATTCCGCCAGCCAATGGCGCGAGCTCTTGGATGGCGGCGGCGTGGCGTCCGCCTCGGTGTCGGGATCCGGCGTGTTCAAGGACGCGGCGTCGGACGCCACCTTGCGCGTCACATTCTTCAGCCAGTCGCTGAAGGATTTCCAGATCGTGATCCCCAGTTTCGGCACCGTCACCGGCGCGTTCAAGATCACAGCACTTCAGTACGACGGACCTTACGACGGCGAACTCAAATTGAGCCTGACGCTGGCCTCCGCCGGCGCGCTGGCGTTCGCGGCGGACTAACCCCCACCCGAAAAACCGCTGCGCGATTTTTCGACCTCCCCGCAGGGGGGAGGTCATTTCAAGGAGAAGACCAAAATGACGAACGTTACGACCGCCGCGAACACGGTTCGCGGGGATAGCACACTCGTGGCCGGCGGGCAGACGCTGGTGATGCGCCTCACGCTGGGCGCGCTGTCGGAAATCGAGCAGGGCCTCGCCTCCGGCGGCGGCCTCGCCGATATCGGCGACCGGCTCAAATCGCTGGCCAGCAAGGACATCGCGGTGGTGGCCTCCGCGCTGCTGAAAGGCGGCGGCTTCAACATCTCGGCCTCCGATGTGATGAAGCTGGAGACCGATGTGGGCTCCTTGGTGGGCGCCATCACGGGCGCGTTCACGGCGGCGACGGGTGCATCCGCGCCTGTAACGAAGGTCACGGGGTCCTCCGGCCCTTTGGCTGGAACGCCGTCCTCGAATACGGCCTCGGCGTGATGGGGATGGCCCCGCGCGATTTCTGGGCGATGAGTTTGCCCGAATGGCGCGCGGCCGTCGCCGGCTTCGGGGCGCGACGCGGGGTGAGGCCCGCGCCGCTGTCCCGCGCCGAATTCGAGACCCTCCTGTCGCGCTATCCGGATGGCACCGCATGACCACTTTCTCCATAGACGCCGATCTTTCGCCGCTCGACGCAACCCTCGCGTCGGCGGCGAAGTCGCTTTCCGATTTCGCGAGCGGGCCGGTGGCGTCGGCCTCCAAAAGCATCGAGGATTCGATGAGCGGCAGCTTCAACGCCGTCGCCCGCACCATCGCGGACGCGGCGGTGTCCGGCCAGACCTCCATGAGCAAGCTGGTGGATTCGATCCTCGACGATTTCGATCGTGTCGCGATCAAGGATACCATCGTCAAGCCCATCGAAGGCCTGGTGACGAGCGCTGTGAGTTCGCTGTTCTCTTCCGTCAGCGGCGCGCTGGCGACGGGCGGGCCGGTGGCGCCCGGCGCGTCCTACCTCGTGGGCGAGGCGGGGCCGGAGCTGTTCACACCCTCCGGCAACGGAACGATCGTTCCCAACGCGTCTCTCCCGGGCGCGCGGGCCGGCGCGCAGATCGTCGTCAACATCCAGGCGCAGGACGCGTCCAGCGTCCTCAAATCGCAATCCCAGATCACCGCGCTGATCGCGCGCGCGGTGGCGAAGGGCCAGAAGAATCTGTGACGGAGACCGCCATGAACTTCCACGAGATCCGCTTTCCCACCGCGATCGCTTTCCACTCGACCGGCGGCCCCATGCGCAAGACGGAGATCGTCACGCTGGGCTCCGGCTTCGAGGAGCGCAACGCGGTGTGGGCCAATTCGCGCCGCCAGTACGATGTCGGCTACGGCGTGAAGACGCTCGATGACCTGCACGCCGTCATCGCCTTCTTCGAGGCGCGGCTGGCGCGGCTGTTCGGTTTCCGGCTGAAGGATTTCTCCGACTACAAATCCTGCGCGCCCGGCGCGGCGGTGATGCCGTCCGACCAGGCGGTGGGCACTGGCGACGGCCATACCGTTTCGTTCGCGTTGTCGAAGACCTACACGTCGGGACCGGCGAGCTGGACGCGCGCCATCGCGAAGCCGGTGGACGGCACGGTGCGCGTGGCGGTGAACGGCACGGAACAGATGAGCGGCGTGAGCGCGGACTCCACCACCGGGCTTGTCACCTTCGTGACGGCGCCCACATCGGGCGCGGCGATCACCGCCGGCTTCGAGTTCGACGTGCCGGTACGCTTCGATACGGACTCCTTGTCGATCAACCTCGCCGATTTCGCGGCGGGCGACATCCCCAGCATCCAGCTGGTCGAGGTGCTGGTTTGAAGGGGATTCACACAGAGGCACAGAGCCACAGAGGAAAAGGAAGAAACGGATTCACGCGGAGGCGCGGAGACGCGGGGAGGAAGCGGAGTCGATTCACGCAGAGGCGCAGAGCCGCAGAGGAGTGAGTTCGAGGTGCCGGCTTCCTCACCCTCTCCACATCGTCATGGCCGGGCTTGTCCCGGCCACCCATACCCTCCCTGCAAAACGGTGTTTATGGGTGGCCGCCACAAGGGCGGCCATGACGAATTGGGGAAAACGAGTTTGAAACCGGGTTTCTCCGCCTGCTCATCTCCTCCGCGTCTCCGCGCCTCCGCGTGAATCCGTTTCTTCCTTTTCCTCTGTGGCTCTGTGCCTCTGTGTGAATCCTCTTTCTTTGTAACGAAGGAGACAATCATGAAAACTCTCCCCACCGGCCTGCAAGACCATCTGGATTCCGGCGCCACCACGCTGTGCTGGTGCTGGAAGCTTTCGCGCGGCGATGGCGTGGTGCAGGGCTTCACCGATCACGATGTGACGGTGAGTTTCGATGGCGCCGACTACACCGCCGCGTCCGGCTTCACGGCGACGGAGGTGGATTCCACGCTGGGCCTCGCGGTCGACAATCTGGCGGTGCTCGGCGCGCTGTCGGACGACACGCTGAACGAAGACGATCTCGCCGCCGGGCTCTACGACGCGGCCGCCATCGAGATCTGGCGGGTGAATTGGGCCGCGCCCGATCAGCGCGTGATGATGCGCAAGGGCACGTTGGGCGAGGTCAAGCGCGGGCGCACTGCTTTCACCGCCGAGCTGCGCGGGTTGGCAGCGGCGCTGAACCAGGCGCAAGGCCATGTGTTCGGGTTCTCTTGCGATGCCGATCTCGGCGATGCGCGCTGCACGATTCCGCTCTCCGATGCGCGGTTCCACGGCAGCGGCGCGGTCACGGTCGCGGCGGATGGGCGGCGGTTCACGGTGTCCGGTCTTTCCGCTTTCGACGATGGCTGGTTCGCGGGCGGCAAGCTTGCCTGGACAAGCGGCGCGAATGCCGGGCGCGCGATGGACATCAAGCGCCACGCGGTCTCCGGCACGAACGTGACACTCGAATTGTGGCAGGCGATGAGCGAGGTGGTGGTGGCGGGCGACGCCTTCGCACTCACCGCCGGATGCGACAAGCAATTCGCCACCTGCAAGGCGAAGTTCGCCAACGCCGCGAATTTCCGCGGCTTCCCCTACATGATCGGCAACGACGCGGCGGTCTCCTATCCCTCCGCGCGCGTGGCGCTCGATGGAGGCAGCCGCTATGGGAATTGAGATCGTCGAAACCGCGCGAAGCTGGATCGGCACGCCCTATGTGCATCAGGCGAGTATGCGCGGCGCGGGCTGTGATTGCCTGGGCCTCCTGCGCGGCGTGTGGCGCGATCTCGGGCGGGAGGAACCGGAAGCCGCACCGAATTACGCGCCGGACTGGTCGGAGGCATCGGGTGACGAGACCTTATATACGGCGCTGGCGCGGCATTTCACCGAAGTGAAGCTGGCGGAGATCGCGCCGGGCGATGTGGTGCTGTTCCGCATGGCGCCGGGTGGGGCGGCCAGGCATTGCGGCATCGTCGCGGATCGCGCGGGGGCACGCACGCTGATCCACGCCCGCCAGAACAAGCGGGTGAGCGAGGAACCGTTTTCGCCTTTCTGGCGCCGCAGATTCGCCTATGCATTTCGGTTATGATGATGACGGGCAAACGGGGGAGCGCGATGATGAAATATCTATTGCTGGCGGCGGCGTTGTGGAGCGGGGCGGCCTTGGCCGATGCGGATCAGGATACGCAACTCTGCAACAACCACAACGCGGCGGGCGCGGTGGAGGCCTGCACCGCCATCATCGAAGCGGGGAAGGTGCAGGGCGCGGATCTCGCGTCTGTCTATCTGAACCGGGGCATCGGTTATGTGCGCGCGCAGCAGCTCGCATTGGCGAAGAGGGATTTCACGCAGGCCATCGCGCTCGCGCCGGATTTCTCGCCCGCCTATATCGATCGCGCCAATGCGGATTTGGGGATGACTGATTTCGCCGGCGCCATCGCCGATCTCGACCAGGTGGAGAAACTGAAGCCGAACGATCCGGCGATGTTCATGCTGCGTTGCCAGGCGCGCACGCGCTGGGGCCAGGAACTTGATCGCGCGGAAAACGATTGCGATCGCGCGGTTGCGCTGTCGCAGACCGATGCACGATACACCGATTTTCGCTCCGCCTTTCTTTATCAGCGCGCGATGGTGCGCTTCCATCGCGCCGAATATGCCGGCGCCGTCGATGATGCGGGTGCCGCGCACACCTTGGACCCGAACAACAAGTGGGCGCTCTATGTGCTGGGCGCCGCGGAACATCGCAACGGCGATGCCGCTGGCGGCGATCGCGACATGGCGGTGGCGGAAAGCGCCTTTCCCGGCGTCGGCGCCAGGCTCGCCCGTTCCGGCATAACGCCGTAGGGGGCAGCATCAGGCGGATACGGCAAACGGCGGCAGCGATGCCGCCGTTTTTGTTTTGGCGTTTTTGTTTCTGAGGATTGGAACATGGCTTCTCTCGTTCTTTCCATCGCGGGGCAGGCGATCGGCGCGGCCGTGGGTTCGGTCGATGTGCTGGGGCTCACGCTGTCCGGCGCGCAGATCGGCGGCGCCATCGGCGCCTTCGTGGGCTCCGAGATCGACGCCGCCATCGCGCCCGGCCAGCACACGAAAGGTCCGCGGCTCACGGATATTGCGATCCAGTCGTCGACGGAGGGCGCGGCCATCCCGCGCGTCTTCGGCCGGGTGCGCGTGGCGGGGCAGTTGATCTGGGCCACGCAATATCTGGAGACCGCGAAGAACGTCTCCAGCGGCGGCAAGGGATTGGGCGGCCCGAAAGTGACGGAGACGGAATACAGCTACTCCATCTCCTTCGCGGTGGGCCTGTGCGAAGGCGTGGTGACGCGCATCGGCCGCGTCTGGGCGGATGGCACGTTGATCGACCTTTCGCAATTCACCACGCGTTTCTATTCCGGCAGCGAGATGCAGGATGGGGACGTGCTGATCCAGGAAATCGAGGGCGCGGACAACACGCCTTCCTATCGCGGGCTCAGTTACATTGTGTTCGAGGACATGGCGCTGGCGCAATTCGGCAACCGCATCCCGCAATTGCAATTCGAGATCATCCGCGCGATTTCCGATGCCGATCCCGCGGCGCTGGAGAATGTGCTGCCGGGCGTGGCCGTCATCCCCGGCGCGGGCGAGTTCGTCTATGCGACGGAAGTGGTGACGGCGGATGGCGGCGACGGCACCACCGTGCCGCAGAACGCGCACAATGCCAGCGGCGTGCCGGACTGGACCGCGTCTCTCGATGA
The DNA here is from genome assembly GCA_036489435.1 of Rhizomicrobium sp. Lineage (GTDB taxonomy): Bacteria > Pseudomonadota > Alphaproteobacteria > Micropepsales > Micropepsaceae > Rhizomicrobium. Next base: position 190,746 of record DASXFU010000023.1, read on the forward strand.
GTTGCAGGGCCTCGCGCCGAATCTGGGCGCGGCGTCGCTGGTGGTGGGCTGGTTCGGCAGCGACCTGCGCGCAAGCGAGATCACGATTCAGCCGGGCGTGGAGATCGCGAAGAAGAAAACCTATCCGGAGACGTGGAGCGTCAACGGCGTGGCGCGGGCGGATGCGCATCTGGTGAGCGAGGTGGGCGGCGTGCCGGCTTATGGCGGAACGCCGTCGGACGAAAGCGTGGTCGCCGCGATCCAGGACCTGACGGCGCGCGGATTGCGCGTGATGTTCTGTCCGTTCCTCTTCCTGGATATCGCCAGCGGCAACGCACTGCCCGATCCGTATACGGGTGCGGGTTCGCAGCCCGCTTATCCCTGGCGCGGACGGATCACCTGCGATCCGGCGCCCGGTGTGACGGGCTCGCCGGACCAGACGGGTGCTGCTACGGCGCAAGTCGCGGCGTTCTTCGGTGCCGCAACCCCGGCCGATTTCACAGTGAGTGGAACGAACGTGACATGGACGGGATCGCCCACGGAATGGGGCTTCCGCCGCATGGTGCTGCATTACGCGCTGCTCTGCACGGCGGCAGGCGGGGTGGAGTCGTTTCTCATCGGCTCCGAGCTGAAGAGCCTGGTGCGGGTTCGCGACGGCGCCGCGAGCTATCCGGCCGTGGCGGCGCTCAAGACTCTTGCCGCCGATGTGCGCGCGATTTTGCCCACGGCCAAGCTCGGCTACGCGGCGGATTGGAGCGAATACAACAACCACCAGACGGGCGGCGGCGGGCTGCTGTTCAATCTCGATCCGCTGTGGTCGGACGCGAATATCGATTTCATCGGCATCGACAATTACATGCCGCTATCGGACTGGCGCGACGGCACCGCGCATCTCGATTACAGCGCGGATGGGCCAACCTCCATCTACGATCCCAGCTATCTCGCCGGCAACATCAAAGGCGGTGAGGATTACGATTGGTTCTACGCGAGCGACTCCGACCGCGACGCGCAAGTGCGCACGTCCATCACCGATGGCCTCGGCAAACCCTGGGTGTGGCGCGCGAAGGATCTGTGGGGCTGGTGGAGCAACGCGCACTACGACCGGCCCGGCGGCACCGAAAGCGGATCGCCCACCGGCTGGGTGGCGCAATCCAAACCGGTCCGTTTCACGGAGTTGGGTTGCCCGGCGGTGGACAAGGGAACGAACGAGCCCAACGTCTTCGTCGATCCCAAATCGAGCGAGAGCGCGCTGCCTTACTATTCCAACGGCGCGCGCGACGACCTGATCCAGCGCCGCTTCCTTGAGGCGCATCTCAATTACTGGACGGTGACAGCGAACAATCCCGTCTCCAGCGTCTATCACGCGCCGATGGTGGACGCGGCGAACATCCATGTCTGGAGCTGGGACGCGCGGCCGTTCCCGTTCTTCCCGGCCTACGCGAATATCTGGGGCGACGCCGGCGATTACGCGCTGGGCCATTGGCTGAACGGGCGTTTGGGCGCGGTGCTGCTACCCGATCTCGTGTCGGAACTGTGTGGCGCGTGCGACGTGTCCGATCTCGCGGGGCTTGTCACCGGTTACGCCGTCACCGACACGATGAGCCCGCGCGATGCGGTGTCGCCGCTGGCCGTCGCCTATCAGTTCGATGCGGTGGAGAGCCAGGGCGTGGTGAAGTTCGTGTCGCGCGGGCGGCCCACGGCGACGGCGTTGGGCGAAACCGATCTCGTGCTGGCCGACAGCGGCGATCCCGATTTCGGATTCACGCTCACGCGGGCGGAGGAGAGCGACCTGCCGGTGTCGTCGCGCATCGGCTACATCGACGCGGAAGCGGATTATCGCGCGGCCGTCGCCGAAGCGCGGCGTTTGACGGGCAGCGCTTCGCGCGTGGCGCAATCCTCGCTCCCCATCGTGATGGACCAGGGCCAGGCCATCGGCGTGGGCGAGCGGTTGTTGATGGACGCCTGGACCATGCGGGAAAGCGCGCAATTCGCGCTGCCGCCGTCGCGCCTCGCGCTCGATCCGACCGACGAGGTGACGCTCACGAGTAACGGACGGCCCCATCGCTTGCGCGTCACCGATATCGCGGACGCGGGGGCACGAACGATACAGGCCGTGGCCACCGATCCTTCGATCTACGAGACGATCGTGGGGCCTTCGCGCGGCGTGGGCGTGGCGCTGCCTCCCGTGCAGACAGGCCGCGCGCTGCTGGTGTTCCTCGACCTGCCGCTGTTGCGCGCGGAGCAGACGGCGTGGGATCCGTTCGTGGCAGGCTTGGCGAGCCCGTGGCCGGGATCGCTGCCGGTCTTGCGCAGCGCCAGCGATGCGAATTTCGCGCTCGACACGACGCTCACCTTGGCCGCCACCATCGGCGAGACGCTCGCGGATTTCACTTCCGGCCCCGTCTGGCGCTGGGACGAGGTGAACACCTTGTCCCTTTCGCTCTATGCGGGCGTGCTGGGCGGGCTCGACGATCTCTCCGTGCTGGGCGGCGCCAATGCGCTGGCGGTGGAGAACGCGGATGGCGGCTGGGAAGTGCTGCAATTCGCCAACGCCACGCTCACCGCGCCGGGCCAGTGGACTCTCTCGCGCCTGTTGCGCGGCCAAGCCGGAACGGAGGGCGCGATGCGGTCGCCGGTGGCGACAGGTGCGCGGGTGGTGCTGCTGGACGGCGCGCTGAAGCAGCTCTCCATCCCCCAGGAGCAATATGCGCTGCCGTTCAACTATCTCTGGGGCCCGCCGGACAAGGCGATGTCCGATCCGTCGTGGCAGACGGCGTCCGAGCAATTCGCGGGCGTGGGCCTGCGCTGTTTCGCGCCGTGCCAGTTGGCCGCGGCGTATTCCGGCGGCGATCTCGCTTTGTCGTGGATCCGCCGCGACCGTTCGACGGCGGCGGATTCGTGGGACCAGACGGAAATCCCGCTGAGCGAAACCGCCGAGAGCTACGACGTCGAAATCCTCGACGGCTCCGGCGCCGTGAAACGAACGTTACCGTCGCTGCCGTCGGCCTCGGCCACCTACACCGCCGCGCAGATCATGTCCGATTTCCCCGGCGGCTTGCCGTCGCCGTTTCGCTTCACCGTCTACCAGCTCTCCTCCATCACCGGTCGCGGGCCGGGGAAGATGGGGAGCTTTCTCTAACCCATCCGCTCCCTCTCCCCTTCGGGGGAGAGGGTCGGGGGTGAGGGGGCCTCGACGCGAGCTCCAACGCCGGAAGGTGCGGCATCACCCCCTCATCCCGTCCTTCTCCCCCAGTGGGGGAGAAGGTGAAGAATAGAAAAGGAAACCCAAAATGACCGACACCACACCGCGCGTCGCGGCGCCGTTGCTGGCCGCCGCGCAGGCGCAGAAGCATGTCACGCATAACGAAGCGCTCTATCAATTCGATGCGTTCCTTTGCGCGCGCTTTCTCGACCGAACGCTGACGGCGCCGCCGTCGTCGCCAGCGGACGGCGATACCTATCTGATCCACGCCACCGCGACGGGCGCGTGGGCGGGGCAGGACGCCATGATCGCCTATTGCGCCGATGGAAGCTGGCGGTTCTATGCGCCCTTCGCGGGGCTCACAGCCTTCGTGGCGAATGAAAGCAAGCTCATCGCCTATACCGGCAGCGCTTGGGTGGATTATGCGAGCCTGATGGTGTTGCAGAACATGCCGCTCATCGGCGTGAACACCACGGCGTCGTCGCCCAATCTGCTGGCGGTGGAATCCAATGCGGTGCTGTTCACCGATCTGCCCACCGGCAGCGGCGGCACCGGCGACATCCGCGCCACGCTCTCAAAACAAACGAGCGGCAACACGGCGTCGTTCCTGTTCCAGGACAATTTTTCCGGCCGTGCGGAAATCGGGCTCGCGGGCGACGACAACTTCCACTTCAAGGTCTCGTCCGACGGCGCCACCTGGCACGACGCCATCGTACTCGCGGGTTCGACCGGGCAGGCGACCATCGCGTCGGCGGCCGTAACGAATGCGACAATCACCTCGGCGGACATCAACGGTGGAACGGTGGATGCCACGGCCATCGGCGCGTCTTCGGCTTCGACCGGCGCATTCACCACACTGAGCGCCACGGGCGCGGTGAGTTTCGCGAATTTCACCTCCAACGCTTTCAAGGACAACAAGACGACGGCGAGCCCGACCTTGCAGACCGACACGTTGGGGCGAATCCTGATCGGGCCCACCGGCTCGTTCTCCACCGCGCTCACCGTCGGCGGCAACACGGCGGGCTTCCAGATCGCGGCCACGAACGGCAGCGCGAATTTCAACACCATCCGCTTCACGGCCAGCGCGCCCTCCGGCGGCGTGATGACTTTGGGCCATTCACGCGCCACGGCGATCGGGTCGTTCGCAACAGTGTCGGCGGGCGACCAATTGGGCGTCATCAATTTCGCGGGCGATGACGGCACGACCTACAACACGCTCGGCGCGCAGATCCGCGGCCTGGCCATTTCGGGCGGGGCGATCTCCACCGGCGTGATCCCGGGCCAGATCGTGATGGCGGCGATGAACGCGGCCGGCATGCTGACCGATCTCGCCAAGCTGGACGCGACGTCGGGGCTCACGGCGGTGACGCAGGTGTCCACGCCGAAAGTCTCCTCCAACGCGGCCTCGGCGCTCGACCTGCAAACCTCCGGCGGCACGCAGTTCGAGATCGCGCACACCGCGTCGTCGGTGAATTTCCTGCAGGCGACGGGTTCCGCCTCCGGCAGCGGCACGGCAACATTGGCCGCGGCGGGCGCGGACAGCGCCATCGACATCGTGCTCACGCCCAAGGGCGCGGGCGCGGTGCGCCTCGCCACGGTCGCCAACGGCGGCGTCGCCACCGCGCTCTCGTCCGTCGGCCCCACCGGCGCGCACACCACGGTACAGGAATGGTTCGCGGTGAAGAACGCCAGCGGTGTCGTTCGTTACATCCCGGCCTTTTGAAGTGGGCCGGCGTTTTGAGATAGGCCGGTTCGCAATGCTCCCAAATCCGTCATGGCCGGCCCTGTGCCGGCCATCCATATTCCAGAATCTATCCGGTGAGACTCTGGAATATGGGTGGCCGGGACAAGCCCGGCCATGACGGTAGTGTTTGGTGACGATATTGTTTGATATCGGATAGAAATCTGAGCGTGCTCTCAGGCGTGCCAAGTTGCCGCTACGAAGGCTTTTATCGGGATGACAAGGCGCGCGATTTGAAGCACCGTGGCCGCACGCGACATTGAAAGAAAGTGCGCATCCATGAAAGTCAGCGAAGCGCTCGCCACGCGCAAGACGGTTCGTGCCTTCCGGTCCGATCCCGTGCCGGAAGAGACGATCCGCGCGATGCTGACCACCGCGGCGCGCGCGCCATCGGGGGGCAATCTGCAGCCGTGGAAAGTCTATGCGCTGCTGGGCGAGGCGCGGAACGAGCTGGTGCGGCGCGTGGCGGAGCGGCGCCGGACGCAGCCGATGGGCGAGGCGCCGGAATATCACATCTATCCGCCGTCGCTGACCGAGCCGTATCGCACGCGCCGCTTCCGCATCGGCGAGGCGATGTATGCCGCGCTGGGAATCCCGCGCGAGGACAAGATGGCGCGGCTGAAGTTCTTCTCCGGCAACTGGTCGTTCTTCGGCGCGCCGGTGGGCCTCATCTTCACCATCGACAAGCAGATGCAGCAAGGCCAGTGGGCCGATCTCGGCATGTATCTGCAATCGCTGATGTTGCTCGCGCGTGAGCACGGTTTGCACACCTGCCCGCAAGAGGCCTGGGCCGTGTGGCATTCGGTGATCCGCGAATATCTGTCGGTGCCGGAAAACGAGATGATCTTCTGCGGCATGGCCATCGGCTATGCGGATGAGGCCGCGCCGGTGAACGCCGTGGAGAGCGAACGCGCGCCGCTGGAGGAGTTCGTGGTGTTCAAGGCAACGGCCTAGTTTCGCAAACCGCGTAAAAATTGATATATGTTGTTTTCCGTTCCACGCCCGGCGAGGTTCGACGTAGAAAAATACTGACCAAAGGAACGCCCATGCCCGATCCAGTCGAAACCTCTCTTGCCGAATCCATCGGGTCTCAGCTTCTCGAGGGCGCGCTGGGCGAAGCCTCCGGCATCGCGCTCGGGTCCATCCTGGAATCGGCCGGCCTCGATCCCTCCGGCATGGGCGAGGTCAATGCGAAGCTCGACAAAATCCTCGCGGAGCTCGAAGCGATCAAGACGGAGCTCGACAAGCTGGTCGTCGACCTGGACGAGAAGCTCGGTCAGCTCAGCTACGACGTGGCGATCAAGCCGATCCAGAAACTCGTCGATACCAACGTCACGCTCGGCAAATATTTCACCGCCCTCACCGAGCCGGGCGCCGATATCAACGGCCTCAAGGCCGACATCGCCACGCTGATGGATGCCGATTACCTCGCTGGCGTGGAGACTTGGCACAATACGTTGTGCGGGTTGACGGGCCAGACGTCGGTGCTGAACGCCTGGTCGGTCGCCGTCGCCGCCAAGGCCACGCCGTTCTTCGGCTTCGCGGAATCCCAGAGGATCGAGACGCAATGGGCCTTCTTCGATTCACAGCAGGCGATGACGGTCGCCTATCTGATCGAGCATTATAACGCCAACAAATCGGCGCAGACCGACAGTTCGATCGTGCTGGACACGCTGCGTACCTGGCAGCAGAACCGCGTGACGCAATTGCAGATGCTGCGCGGCATGACCCGCCAATACGACGATTTCCCGATCCTCGGCGACGATGGGAAAGCCACGACGGTCCGGACGCCGCTGTCGTTCCTTCCCCAGTGCACGCTGCTCTGGCACCGGCCGGAAGGCAATTGGCTCATGTTGCTGACGGGCGGCGAAATGTCCCCCCTGCAGGTGACTTACAAGAGCAATCCCTATTTCCGCGGCGAGCCCGGCCCGGGCGACAGGCGTACGCCCAATGCCCCGGCAATGACCGGCATGACGGGCTGGGACATGACCGACGTGGACATCGCGGTCGAGTTCCTGAACACCTGCATGCCATTCGCCATCACCAACGATTCCGACCGGCCGCTGGAAGCGTTGCTCTCGCGCGGCTTCCTTATCGATCCGAAGACGCCCAATTTCCGCGTCTGGACCATCGACAGGGGGTTGACGCAATATTCGAGCAACTATCTCGACGGCAACAACCATTCCATCCCTCTGTGGTTTTTCGTATCCTTCACGGAGAACAACGATTGGGAACATCCCGTCGTCTATTTCAACGAGCTGGGCTTCTATCTGCTTCGCCGGGACGTGGGATCGCAGGAGCTGGCCAACTATTTCCATCAGTCCTGAGCTGCGAACCCGTGATGGCTGCGGGGGCTGCCATCTTACGCACGGGACGGGCGGTTTCGTGCTAGGATGTTTCCCGGGGCGGTGTTGGGGGACATCATGGCTGCGCGCATTCCGGTCGGCGACACGATCGAAAAGATCTTTGTCTTCAGCTTCGGGCGGTACTTCACGGTGCTGGGCATTGTCTGGTTGCCCACGCTGGCCATTTTGGCGTCGGTGCTGCCGCTGATGCCTCTGCTGGCACAGGTGAGGCCGGGGCCGGGTTTTTCCCTGAGCGCCGTGCTGGTCGCATGGATGGTGCTGGCCGATCTCTTCTTCTTTTTCGCGATCGTCTGGATGCGGGTAGGCGTCACGAAAGAGATTCTCGGCCTGCGCAAGGGATCGCGCTTCGTCTATCTGCCGGGAATGGATGAGCTTCGGGTGATCGGGTCGTACGTCCTCGTCTATCTCCTGGTTTATGCCGCGATGATCGTGGCGTTCCTTGCGATGCTGCTGGCTGGCGCCATCCTCGGCGTGTCGCTGTCGACCGGTATCGGGCCCGGGATCGAGAAGGGGAATTTGCCGCCGGCCCTGGTGGGCGTCTTCGTCCTGATCACGGTCGTGTTCGACATCGCGCTGATCTATTCCATGATCCGCGCCACCTGGCTCATCACGCCGGTGGTGGTGGCGGATGGCCGTGTGCGGGTGACGGGAAGCTGGGCGTTGCTGCGCGGCAATGTGCTGCGCGTCCTCGTCATCGCATTCGTGGCGCTGTTGCCGCTGCTGGTGGCGGAGATGATCTTCATATTCACCGTATTCATGCCGATGGCGATGGATATGTTTGTGCAGCATCGCGCGGCGCTGCCCACGACGGCGGACGCCGGGTTCTCGCAATATGCGATCTGGTGCGTACTGGCGGGCACGATGCTGGTCATCATGCCACTGGCGGTGGGGCTGATGTCGTCACCCGCCGCCTTCGCCTGGCGCGCGCTGGTGCCGCCGCCTCCGCCGCCCGTTCCAGTGGAACAGCCGGTCGCACAATAGGCCCCATAAATGAGAACCCCGCAGCGATTGCTCGCTGCGGGGTCTCGCTTGACAGCCTCCGGGCCCGCGTGGAGGGGCTTGCCGCTTGCCCGGCGCCTCAAGAACTGGCTCCACTTTCCTTAACGCGGAACTGGAAGGTTGGAGCCGTGTTCCGTGAGGCGTAATCTGGGCTACCGGCTCTGAACGGGTTCTGAGATGCGCGTTCATCGCCGGTTCATGCGACCAACGTTAGAAAACCCCATGTTACGGCGTGCTTTTCTGGCAATTCTCGTCCTTGCGACGCTGGGTCTCCCCCCGGTAGAGGCGCAGCGTTATCCGCGCGCGGGCTCCCAGGTCGTGCCGCTGGAGCAGGTGCTGCCGCAGATTCGCCACAGCTATCCCGGAACGTTTTCAGACGCCGAGGGTCCCTATCCGGACGAGTACGGCAATCCGCATTACCACATCAAATGGCTGACGCCTGAGGGCCGCGTCGTCTGGCTGGATACCGATGCGCGCACCGGCCGCGTGATCGGGGTCAATGGCAGCGGCTGGCGGACGCAGCAATATCGTGCCGATCCGCGCGGATACGGCGGCCAATACAATGGTCCCTACAATGCGCCGTACAACGGCGGCAGGGCTGCAGGTTATCCGCCGCCGCCGAATCGTGGTGCGCCTCCGCCCAACTGGGGTGGTGGTGGGAATTATCGGGGCGGCTATCCGCGCGGGGGTTATCCGGCGGGTGGTCATTGGGGCGGCGCGCCACATGGCGGCAGCAACCGCAATCGGGGACATTGAAACACGATGCGCGTTCTTCTGGTGGAAGACGATCAGGATCTGCAGCGCCTGCTGAAGAAGGCGCTGGGCGATGCCGGCTATGTGGTGGACAGCGCCAGCGATGGCGAGGAAGGACACTTCCTGGGCGACACCGAGCCGTATGACGTCGTGATTCTGGATCTCGGCCTGCCCAAGATGGATGGCGTGCGCGTGCTGGAGAAGTGGCGCAAATCCGGCCGCATCATGCCGGTGCTCATCCTCACCGCGCGCGACCGTTGGAGCGACAAGGTGGCCGGCTTTGATGCCGGTGCCGACGATTATCTCGCCAAGCCGTTCTATACGGAGGAGTTGCTGGCCCGTGTTCGCGCGCTGCTGCGCCGGGCTGCGGGTCTCGCGACCAGCGAGATCGAAATCGGATCGCTGCGCATCGACACGCGGGCGTCTCGTGTAACGCTGGACGGCAATCCGGTGAAGCTCACGTCTCTGGAGTACCGGCTGCTCTCCTATCTGGCCCATCACAAGGGCCGGGTGGTGTCGCGCACCGAGCTGGTCGAGCATCTCTACGACCAGGATTTCGACCGCGACTCCAACACCATCGAGGTCTTCGTGGGCCGGTTGCGCAAGAAGCTCGATGCCGATTTGATCCAGACGGTGCGGGGGCTAGGCTATTGCCTGCAGTCGCCGGACGAAGCACCGCATGAAGATCGCGCCAAGGCCTAGCTTCCGCCTGGATTCCCTGCAGGCCCGCCTCATCGCGGCGGCGGCTGTGTGGACGCTTCTGGGCCTGATCGTGGGTGGCTTCCTGCTGTCGGGCGTCTTTCGCGCCTCGGTGCAGAGCAATTTCGACGCGCGGATGCGCTTCGATCTGGACGGCATGATCGCGGCCGCCGAGCCTGACAAATCCGGCAACGTCTCGCTGCAGGGCCGCTTCGCCGATCCGCGCTTCGAGCGGGCGTTCTCCGGCTGGTATTGGCAGATCGTGCCCTATGGCCCGCATGGCGCGGACCTGCCGCGTTCCCAGATATCGCGCTCGCTGTTCGACCGCACGATCCGCGTGCTGGATTCGCGCAGCGTCGGCGGCGGGGTGAGCTGGGGCCACGGGCTGGGGCCGGAGGATCATCCGGTACGTTTCGTGTCGCAGCATGTGGAGTTTCCGGTTTCCGCCACGCCGAACCCCAGCGACGTGCGGTCCTATGATTTCGTCGTGGCCGGCGAGACGCGTGATCTGGATGCGGAGGTGGACCGTTTCAACGGCACGCTCATCTGGTCCTTCGCGGTGCTGGGATTGGGATTGATCGGCGGTATCTTCTTCCAGGTGCGCATCGGCCTCTTGCCGCTGCGCCGGGTGAGCCAGGCGCTCGCCCGCATCCGCGACGGCAAGGCGCGCCGGCTCGACGGCAACTTCCCGGCGGAGATCGCGCCGCTGGCGGGCGAGCTGAACAGCCTGATCGAACACTCGGCCGAAGTGGTCGGCCGCGCGCGCACCCATGTGTCGAACCTCGCGCATTTTTTGAAGACACCGCTCACGGTCTTGTCGAGCGAAGCGGCCGCCAATCCGGGGCCGCTGGCCGATGCCGTGATGCGCCAGGTGATGACCATGCGCCGCCAGGTCGATCATTATCTCGCGCGCGCGCGGGCGGCGGGCGCGGTGGACGTGCTGGGCAACCGCACGCCGGTGAAGCCGGTGCTGGATGATCTGGCCCGTGTGCTCATGCGAATCCATGCCGAGCATGGTGTGCAGATTTCCGTCGAGTGTCCGGTGGGGTTGGCCTTCCGCGGCGAGCGTCAGGACCTGGAAGAGATGGCGGGTAACCTGATCGACAATGCCTGCAAATGGGCGCACAGCCGCGTCGCCGTATCGGCCGAACGCGATGGCGCGAAATTCGTGGTGCGCGTCGGCGACGACGGCGAGGGGCTGGATGCGGAAGACCGTGGCAAGGTCGGCGAGCGTGGCGAGCGGCTGGATGAAAGCGTGCCGGGCACCGGCCTCGGCCTCGCCATCGTGCGCGACGTCGCCAAACTCTACGGCGGCGATTTCGAATTGGGCGAAAGCCCGCTCGGCGGCCTGGAAACGAAGCTGACCTTGCCGGCGATTGCGTAAGTACGCCGGCTCTTGTCGCTTAAAACGAAGGCAATAAAAATAACGTCATGGCCGGGCTTGTCCCGGCCACCCATACCCGCGGTGGAAAAAGTAAGAGCACGAACCGTCATCGTCTTTCTCGGCAAAGACGGTGTTTATGGGTGGCCGGGACAAGCCCGGCCATGACGGTTGAGGGAGTGGAGTGGAACGGAAAGGAAAGGCGGCTGAGGCGGATCGATTATCCCTCTTCAGCCTCTCTCTGCGCCAGGCTCGTCGTTGATGTCTCAGCCAATGCCGCGACCTTCTCCGCTTCCAGCTGGAGGCGGCGTTTGCGAGGTTCTTCGACCAGCGATAGCAGCACGATAAGCGCCGCGATCTCGAAACCGATCGAGGTGCCGAAGACCGCTTCGTAGCCAAACACCGTCGCGATGACCCCGCCACCCAGAGGTCCCAGCGCGCTCATCACGCTTTCGGCGGTGTTGGAGAGGGCGAGGCGCATCGCCATGTCGTCGCGGTGGCCGAATTCGAAGACGATGTTCTGCGCGCTCATCTGGTAGCCGGAATTGGCCGCGCCCAATCCCGCGAAGGCCACCATGAAGAGCGGCAGGGTGTGCACGCCCATCAAAAGCGCGGTGGCGCCGATCCAGAGCAGCAGCGCGGCGATGAAGCAGGAGCGGAAGCCAAGACGATCCGCCATCGGGCCCCAGGCGAGGTTCGCCAGCGGGTCGGCGACGATATAGGCGAAGGAGAGCAGCGCGATGGTGTCGCCGCTGAAGCCGACGGCCTTGCCGGCATAGATGATGTAGAAGGGCGCCGCCACGCGGTTGGCGATGGCGAGCGTGCGGGCGATCATGAAATAGAGGAAGGGCGGGTTGTCGCGCAGCATCGGCGCGAAATCGCGGATGCGCTCGCGGAATTGCACGCGCGGCCGCAAGGTGGGCGGCTCGGGCTCGCGAACGAGCAGGCGGAACGCGGTAAGGCCAAGGCTAGTGAGCACGAAGGCCGCGAGATAGAGCGTGCCGTAGCCATTGCCCCAGAGATTGTGGCCGATGAGATATTTGCCCGCGAGATAGGACAGCCCCGCCGCGACCAACCCGCCGCTCAGATTGCGCCAGCCTTGCAGGCGGCCGCGCCAGGAGATCGGGATCATCTTGGCCAGCAAAAACTGGAACGCCACGCCCTGCGGGCCGGAGAACAAGCCATAGAGGAAGAGGAACAGCATCGCGGTCGCGATGAGCGCCGTGCCGTGCAGGAACCAGCCGATCAGTCCGAGGCCCAGGATCCACACCCGCATCAACGTGCCCAGCAGCATCGACACCGGCAGAACATGTTTGCGGTGCTCGATTTGCGCAGCCCCGATGATGGGCGACACGGTGCCGCCGAGTTGCTGCAGTCCGACCCCCAGTCCCGCCACGACGTCGGAGCCCGAGAGCAGATGCAGCCACGCCGGCACGAAGGTGGGCGCGTTGATCAGGCGGAAGCCGGTCATGCCCAGCATGCCGTGCAGGAAATGCCCCGCGTAATTGCGTTTCAGGTTCTTCCAGACGAAACGCTCGTAAACCTGCTCGCGCTCGGCGGTGGTCGTGGTGCCGTCATAAAGGGATTGCATCAGACCGGACTAGCGGGCGGAGGCGCGAATGTCACTCACTTTGTGCGAGCGCGGAGAGGTCCTGCGCCAGCGCGTCGAACACCGCCTGGCAGCGCGCGCTGGTCTTCAGGTCCTCATGCGCCACCACCCACATGCCGAGCGGGATGGAGACGGCATCGGCCAGTACGCGTACGAGATTCGGATCGCGCCGCGCCACAGCCACCTGGCAGATCCCGATGCCGAAGCCCGCGCGGATGGCGGCGAGCTGGGCGAGATCGCTGTCGGTGCGCAATGCGAACTGGGCGCGTTCGAGAACGGGGAAGCGCTGAAGGATCGCGCGCGTCGCGGGCGTGTCGCGGTCGAAGCCGATCACAGCGTGGTCGCGCACGTCCTGCTGCGTCTGTGGCTCGCCGCGCCGCGCGAGATAGTCGCGATGGGCGTGCAGGCCCAAGGTCAGCGGAGGCAGGCGGCGCGCCACCAGCGTTTCCTGCGACGGCGCCACATTGCGCACCGCGATGTCCGCCTCGCGGCGCAACAAGTCGTCGATGTCGTTGGACACGGCCAGTTCGATGGCGAGTTTGGGATGGCGCTCCCGCAACCGGGCCAATATCGGCGGCAGATGTTCCACGCCGATGATCTCGCTGGCGCTGACCCGCACCGTGCCGCGCACTTCGCCGGCGCTGCCGCTTGCCGCGCGCAACATCGCCGCCGCCGTGGCGCCGATCGTCTCGGCATAGGGCCTCAACTCAAGCCCCACGTCGGTGGGCACCAGTCCGCGCGGCGAGCGGACGAAGAGGTCGGCCCCGATGGCCGCCTCCAGCGCGTCCAGATGCCGGGCAACGGTCGGCTGGGTCAGCCCGAGGCGGCGGGCGGCGCCGGAGAGGGAGCCTTCCTCGAAAACCGCCAGAAAGCTGCGGTGGTAGTCCCAGCTGGGGTCAGAGTTCATATATTTTCGTACAGCTACCACACGCTGTTAGGCAATTCTTTTCTGCTGGAGGGTGTCTAGCTTCGAGGGAGCAACCCAACCGGAGCGCCCGCCATGGCAGGCCTGACCGTCATTTTCGGCTACGGCACCATCGGCCGTCTCGTTGCCCAGATGCTTCTGGCGCGGGGTGGTGCCGTGCGGGTCGCGCAGCGCAACCGGCCGCAGCCGATACCGGAAGGCGCGGAGTTCGTGGCTTGCGACGTGCTCGACGCGGAAGCGGTGCGCCGCGCGCTTGTGGGTGCGTCGCAGGCGTTGCTGTCGGTGAGCTTTCCCTATGACTCGCGCGTCTGGCGCAAGGCGTGGCCGCGCACCATGACCAACATCGTCGAAGGCTGCGCGGGCGTGGGCGCGCGCATCGTCTTCATCGACAATCTCTATCAGCTCGGCCCGCAGCGCGCGCCGCGAACCGAGACGATGGCGCTATCACGCCGCCGCCGCAAACCCGCGATCCTGTCGCGCGTCACGCGCATCTGGATGAAGGCGTCGGATCGCGTGCGCGTGGCGGCCTTGCGCTGCACGGATTTCTACGGCGCCGGTGTCGTCAACTCGCATCTGGGCGAAACCGGATTCGGCGCGCTTGCAAAGGGCAAACCCGCATTGCTGCTGGCTCCGCCCGACATACCGCATGATTTCGCTTACGTGCCGGATATCGCCCGCGCCGCCGTGACGTTGCTCGATGCGCCCGACGATGCGTTCGGCCAGGTCTGGAACATGCCTTGCGCGCCGACGCGCACGCCGAGAGAGATTTTACAGCTCGGCGCCGACGCCATCGGTGTGAAATTGAAGATACGCGCCGTTCCGCTGTGGACATTGCCGGTGCTGGGACTGTTCGTGCGCTTCTTGAAGGAAGTCGCCGATATCGGCTTCACGTGGGACCGGCCTTATGTGGTTGATGCCGGCAAATTCAAACAGCGCTTCTGGTCCGACGTGACGCCATTTGAAATCGGTGCCGCCGAAACTGCGAAGTCGTTTCTGCCGAATTAGTGTTTCCGCGCATAGAACGCGTCAAACACAGTCTTCCAGGTTCGGCCGTTGTCGCGGGACCATGCGATGGTCTGGCGTACGCGGCCGTCGTCCAGGGGTGCGAGGGTGGTCTGGTCGATGAGCGGGCCTTTGGGTGTCACGATCGTGCCTTCGAAGCGGGCGGCGCCGGCGTGGAGGATGAGCGTCAGGCGCTTGTGCTTCAACCCGCCGGGCCGCGACGTATCCTGCGTGACCCAGGTCTGGTCCCAGCCGTGACGCACCGCGTCATAGGTGAAGAGGCTGAGGCCGTCATCGCCTTTGTCGACGCCGTGCCAATGCTCGATCACGGCGCAGCCATCGAGAAGGCGCTCGATGCGGTTCTCACCGGCCTTGCTGCCGTCCGCATTCGTGACCGTCCAGTCGCCAATCCAGAAATCCAGCGCGCGGCCCAGCTTCTGGTCACGGCAGGGTGTGGAGGTGGGCGCGGGCAGGGTGGCCGCTTGGCCGGCGAAGGGCAAGAGCAGCAACAGGAGCAGAAATTTTCGCATGGCGTTTCCTCGCGGCTGCGCTAGCCTCTGCGGCAAATAGATATCAGGGGGAACATCCATGCAATTGCGCGAGATCGCGACGGGCCTTCGTTTTCCGGAAGGCCCCGTGGCGATGGACGACGGCTCGATCATCCTGGTGGAGATCGCGGGCGGCAAGATCACCCGCGTGAAGGCGGACGGCAAAACGCAGACAGTCGCCAAGCCCGGCGGCGGACCGAACGGTCTCGCCATCGGGCCGGATGGCGCGCTCTATGTCTGCAACAACGGCGCGAACTTCACCTACGTGAAGCGCCAGGGCCTCACCATCCCCGGCCACGCGCCGCCGACGCATACCGGGGGCCGCATCGAGCGGGTGAACATCTCCACCGGCAAAGTCGAAGTGGTCTACGACTCCTGCGACGGCGAAAAATTGATGGCGCCGAACGATCTGGTGTTCGATGAGACAGGCGGCTTCTGGTTCACCGATCACGGCACCACGACGAACGAATATCGCACGCATGGCGCGCTCCATTACGCCAAGGCCGACGGCTCGAAGATCACCCGCGTGCTGCGCGAGCTGATCACGCCCAATGGCGTCGGCCTCTCGCCGGACGGCAAGACCGTCTATTACGCGGAGACGTTCACGGGCCGACTCTATTCGCTGCCGCTGTCCAAGCCGGGCAAAGCGGAGCGTGTCGCGGGTTTCACGCCCGGCGTGTTCGTGGGCGCGTTCCCGGGCCTTGCTTATTTCGACAGTTTGGGCGTGCAGGCCGATGGCGGGGTGTGTTGCGCCACGATCCTGGCGGGCGGCATCACCACCTTCAATCCGGCCAACGGCAAGACCAAACACACGCCGATCCCGGACCCGCTGGTCACCAATATCTGCTGGGGCGGCAAGGGGATGAAGACGGCTTTCATCACGGCCTCGGGAACGGGTAAGCTCGTGGCGATGGATTGGCCCAAGCCGGGCCTGCGACTGTCCTATAACGCGTAACGAAAACGGAGATCTCTCATGCGTTCGATTGTGTTCATGACCGCTGCCGCGTTGGCGCTATGCGGAACGTCCGCTTTCGCGGCGGACGACATCATGGCCGGGTTCTATGGCAACACCGCCGTCGCCACCGGCGGCATGGCGGACACGCACACCACGTACAGCCCCGATCACACCTTCACCACGAAGGTCCCGTCCTTCAACATGACGGTCAACGGCACCTGGAAGATGGACGGCGCCAATCTTTGCCGCCATATCGAATCGCCACCCATGGGCGTGCCGGCGGATTCTTGCGTGCCGATGACGGCGCACAAAGTCGGCGACACCTGGTCGATCACCACCAACGGCCAGACCCGCACCATCACGCTGCTGAAGGGCATTCAGTAGCGCTCACCATCAAGGGAGATTTTCCATGCGCGCATTCCTGCTTGCAGCGGCCATCGCGGCCGTCTCCGTCACCGCGGCACTGGCCGATGACGACGTGATGGCCTCGCGCTACGGCAACACCACCGTGGTGAAAACGGCCGACGGCCGCGAGGTTCACTTCTACTACAACGCCGACCACACCTTCACCGGCACGGTTATCGGCATGAACTACAAGATGAGGGGCACTTGGGAGATCAAGGCCGACAAGATCTGCTCGACCTATGCCTCCCCGCCGCCCGGCATCACCAACCCGCAATGCAATACCGTCGATGCGCACAAGGTGGGCGACACCTGGGAAGCCGGTGGCCGCACCATCACGCTGGTGCAAGGCGTTCAATAAGTACGGGGCGTTCAATAAATAACGCAACCGCGCCCTGCGTTGCGCGCAGGGCCTGGAATTACGGGAAACGGGCGCGGCTCGCTTGTTCGGGCCGCGCCCGTTACCATATCGAGGTCGCGGGGCATTCTTCCCGTGTGTTCATTTCCGGGAGAGAAGAATGATCCGCACAATTTTGGCGAGCGCCGCTGTGTGCCTGCTCGCGACCGCCGCCTCGGCCAATCCGTTTGACGCCGCTTACGGCAACACCGTCACGCAAGTCTTTCCGGACGGGAAGACGTTCACGATCTACGTCAACCAGGACGGCACCTGGGAACAGCGCGGGCCGGACGGCGTGACCAAGGGCACCTTTGCCTGGAAGACCGCCACCAACGTTTGCTTCACGCAAGTGAGCCCCGCGCCGAAGGACCCGAGCCAGGCGACGAACTGCAACGAGATCAAGGGCGAGCACAAAGTCGGCGACAGCTGGACCGAAACGCTGCCGAACAACGCCGGCAGCATCAAGATGTCGATCACGGCGGGGCGGTAGTTTCTTTCCTCCCCCGTAAAACGGGGAGGAAACCCTACGGCACCATCTCGAATTCGAGCGTCACGCGCTGGCCTTCGCCCTCGTAGCGGCGTTCGGCGCGGGGTTGCCAGGAAGGGTGGAGCAGGATCATGCCGGCCTGCGGGCGGATGATCTCGGTGTGGCCGGCGCTGCCGCCTCCAGGAATGCGGAAGGCCAATTGCGGCGCCAGCATTGCGGGCAGGATGCCGCGCGGATCGCCCAGTTCGATCTCGCCGCCCAATGCGGCGTCGTCGGATTTCGCGTAGCCGTCGTCCACCACATAGACGGCCGACCAGAAGGCGCCGGCGCGCGCGGAGGTTTCGACGTAATCGCCCTTCTGGCGCACGGCGGCGCAGCCGGTGATCTTCCAGTCAATGGTGACGCGGCCGCCGCTGCGCGTGGCGGTGAGGCTGTCGGCCAGTTCGCGCAGCACGCGGCACAAGGTCTGGGCGTGTTGTCCGCCCCAATCCTCAAAATCACGCGCGGAGCGCCAGCCTTGACCGTGCGTGCCGTTGGTGCCGTTGGCTTGCTGCATGCGCTCGAGAACGGAGGCGCGCAGTTCGGGGTTCATCTCGCTGGCCACGGGAAGATAGTGGACGCAGACGGGTGTCGCGAAGGTGGAGCGAATCTGGGGCTTCGGCGTAGCCATGGCGCTATTCAATCACGATTTGAGGGGCGCGCCTCTGCGGCGCGGCTATCTTTTGTGCGACCTGTTGCGCAATTGCAAGGAAGGCTTGGGCCTCCACCGATTCGGGCCGCGTCGCCACGATGGGCGTGCCCGCATCGGACGTCTCGCGAATCGATGGCACCAGCGGAATCTCGCCCAGGAAAGGCGCGCCGAGTTCCTTGGCGGTTTCGCGCGCGCCGCCATGGCCGAAGATGTGACTTTCCGCACCACAATGCGGGCACACGAAGACGCTCATGTTCTCCACGATGCCCAGGATCGGCACCTGCGTCTTGCGGAACATGGCGAGGCCCTTGCGCGCGTCGATCAGGGCGATGTCTTGCGGCGTCGACACGATCACCGCGCCCTTGAGCGGCAGGCGCTGGGCGATGGTGAGCTGCGCGTCGCCGGTGCCCGGCGGCATGTCGATCACGAGCACGTCGAGCGGCGCCCAGGCCACGTCGTTCATCATTTGCGTAAGCGCGGATTGCACCATCGGCCCGCGCCACACCATCGGCTCATCTTCCTTGACGAGGAAGCCCATCGACATCGCCTTGATGCCCAGCTTCTCGATGGGCTTCAGCTTGTGGCCGTCGCTATCCGGCTTCTCGCGGATGTCGAGCAGGCGCGGAACGGATGGGCCATAGATATCCGCATCCAGCAGGCCAACTTTCATGCCGAGTTTGGAGAGGCCCAATGCGAGATTGACGGCAACCGTCGATTTGCCGACGCCGCCCTTGCCGCTCGCCACCGCGATGACGGCGCCGACGCCTTCTATTCCAGACGTGGGCGCACCGGCCGGCTTCTGTTGCGGCGGATGGGCATGACGCGCCGGGGCCGGCTCACTATGCGCCGTCAGCACCGCTGTAACGGACAGTACGCCCGGCAGCGCATGCACGGCCTCCTCCGCCGCCTTGCGCAGCGGCTCGGCAGCACTGCCGCGGCTCGCGGGCACTTCCAGCGCGAAACCGACATGGCCGTCGCGCACCACGAGGCCCTGCACCAGTCCGTCCTCGACAATGCTCCGCCCGCTCGCCGGATCGGCGATGTGGCGCAAGGCGGAGAGGATGTCGTCGCGAGTGGGCATGCGGGCTCGGCTGCGGTTTTCGGGGCCGTCTCTATAGCCTCTTGTAGCCCGGAAAACCAACATTCTCCGTTTCCGCGCCGCCTAGGGGACGCGGCGGCGGTCGCACAAAGGGGAAAGTTAAAAGCCGGAGCTTGTCGTTCCACGCCCAGTCTGACGTTTCGCGCCAAGTATCGGGTTTTTTGCCTGCCTAGGTTCGCCCGCGCAAAGCAAACCGATGGGATTTTCCATGACCAGCTATGTGATCACCTCCGACATCATCAACACCACCGGCGACGCGAAGGATCTGTCCGACAACGACACGCTCTATCTGGCGCAGGACACGCTGATGTCCGGCGCCGCCTGGGGCATCTTCGCCGATGCCAGCGAAGACCGCATCTATCTGCAGATCGACGGAACGGTGCTCAGCACCGGAGGGCCGCTCGCGGCCGGTATCGAGCTGGATGGCGATCTGGAGAACATCCAGATCGGCAAGACCGGCGAGGTCGCGGCCTTCACGGGAACCGCAGTGGATTTCCAGGGCGGAAGCTCGCAATTCACCAACAACGGCAGCGTTTCAACGCAGCTCAATTCCGGGCTGGAGATGGATGCGGGCGGCAATTCCGCCACCAACACCGGCACGATCCAGGGCAACAATTACGGCATCGCGCTGGGCGGCGAGGGCAACTACGTCGTCAACAGCGGCACCATCCAGTGCAGCGAAAACGGCGTCGGGCAGTTCAACGCCGGCAAGATGAGCCTCGTCAACAGCGGCACGATTGACGGCGGCAATACCGGGGTCTCCTACATGACGCCCAGCTCCGAGATTTCGCTTCTCAACAATAGCGGCGCCATCGCGACGAACTTCGCGAACTCGGCTGGTGTGTATGAAGGGGGCGCGGGCGAACTCAAGATCACCAATGGCGCGGCCGGCCAGATTTCCGCGCAGAACGGCACGGGCATCGAGACCGTGAACGGCGCCACCCTTATCCTCTCCAACAGCGGCGAGATCGATGGCGTGACCGGCGTGGGTTTCACCGCCGCGAACGGTGACAGCCTGCACAACAACGGCAAGATCGAAGCCACCGCAACGGCGGTGAACGACACCGGCGCCGGCGATCTCACGGTCTTGAACCATGGCGACATCAGCGGCCAGACCGGCATCCATTTCCATGCGAGCTTGGGCTCGGACATCCTCACCAACACCGGCAGCATCGATGGGCCGAACACCGCCGTGATGGAATCGGGCGCGGGCGGCCTCACCGTCACCAACGGCGGCACTATCGAGGGCGGCTCTGCCATCCTGTTCGACACCACGGCGGGCGAGGACATCCTCACCAACACCGGGTCGATCACGGCCACCGGCACCGCGGTGCTGGAGAACAATACCGGTGCACTCAGCGTCACCAATAGCGGCACCATCGCAGGCGCCACGGCGCTGCAATTCGAGACGGCTTCGGGCCACGCCGACACGCTGGACAATTCCGGCACCATCGAAAGCACCGCGTTCTCCGGCCCGGCGATCACCGATGTGAATGCCGGTATTCTCACCATCACCAATTCCGGCCATATCGCGGGCGGCGTGATCTACGGCACCGGCAACGACAGCTATGACGGCACCACCGGCACCGTCACTGGCACGGTGGACGGCGGCAGCGGCAACGACGCGCTGACGGGCGGCTCTGGCACCGATCATTTCGTGGGCGGCGCGGGCAATGACGTGCTGGTGGGCAACGCGGGCAACGACATCCTGAACCCCGAAGGCGGCAACGACATCATCGACGGTGGCGACGGCAACGATCTCATCGTGGTGGTCCACGGCCTCAGCAGCGGCGACCAGATCGACGGGGGCTCGGGGCGCGATACCGTCACCCTGGAGGGCGATTACTCGGCCGGCGTGGTGTTCACCGACACGACGATGATCAACGTCGAGCGCATTGTCTTCACCGATGGTGGCAGCGCCAATCTCACCATCGCCGACACCACGGTGGCGGCGGGCGCGACGCTCACGGTGGACGCCTCCGCCTTCACCGCCGCCAACGCGCTGACCTTCAACGGATCGGCCGAGACGGACGGCCATCTGGTGCTGACCGGTGGCGCGGGCAACGACGTGCTCACCGGTGGCAACATGTCCGACACGCTGACGGGCGGCGCGGGCCACGACACCTTCACCTATCTGGACGCCACACAGTCGACCAGCACGCAGTTCGACAAGCTGATCGGCTTTGACGCGACGTCCGACAAGTTCGACCTGGACGTGACGGTCACCGGCATCGACGCCACCGTCACCAGCGGCCGCCTCAGCACCGCGAATGTGGATGTGAGCCTGACCTCCGCGATGTCGGGCCATCTCGCCGCTGGCCACGCGGTGCTGTTCACCCCCACCACCGGCAACCTGCACGGCGACACGTTCCTGATCGTCGATGCCAACGGCGTGGCCGGTTATCAGGCGGGGCAGGACTACGTCTTCGAACTCGCCAACGGCGTGCATCTGACGAGCCTCACGACGGGAGATTTTATCTGAGGACAGGGCTCCAGCCCTCTCGTCCCGTGTGCCAGAAGACGAAGGAGAAGATGTCGGCGTAGAGGGCGTCACCTTGCGCGCGGGTGGCGCCGATGCCGTGGCCGTTGTCGAGATCGACGCGCAGCAGCACGGAATGGTGGGCGGCCAGGAGGCGCGCGGCGAGCTTGGCGGGTTGCCAGGGCGCGATGCGCGGATCGTTGAGGCCCATGGTGAGCAGGATCGGCGGATAGCGCACGCCATCCGCCACATGCTGGTAGGAGTCGTCGGCCAGCAGGTTGCGGAATCCGGCTTCGGTTTTCAGCGAGCCGAATTCCTGCGTCTCCAGCATGCCGTCCGGCATGAATTCCAGCCGCACCATGTTGGCGGGCGGCACGGCGGCGATGATACCCGCGAATAAGTCAGGCCGTTCTTCCATGGCGCGGCCGACGGTGATGGCGCCGCCGGAACCGCCGAAGATGAAGAGCTTGTCGCGCGTGGTGATGCCGCGCGCGATCAGTTCTTCGCCGCAAGCGATGAAGTCGCGCCAGGTGTTGGGCTTGTTCGCGTCCTTGCCGCCCAGCCGCCACGCCTCGCCCAACTCGCCGCCGCCGCGCACATGGCACACCGCGCGCACCCCGCCTTCGCGCAGGAAGAGCGTGTAGGCCGTGCTGAAATGCGGAAGCTGCGAGATGCCGTAAGAGCCATAGGCGGTGAGGATGGTGAGGCGCGGGGTTTTCACTGGCGCGGCTTGAGAAATGACGGTCAGCGGAATCTTCGTGCCATCCTTCGCGGTGGCATCGATATCGCTGACGGAGAATTCGCCGGTCGGCATGACAGGCTGCGTGTCGAGGCCGGGATCGGTAAGGCGCTTGGTGGCGGGATCGTAGACGTAGTGATGCGTGGGGATCGCCCAGCCTTCCAGCGCGAATGCGACGCCGGGCTGGCGCGCATCGGTGAAGGCTTCGTGGATGTCACCTTTGAACGGCAGCACGATGTCCTCCGCCGCGCCGTTATCCGTGATGCGCAGCAGATGCGAATAGATACCCTCGCGCGCCACGACATAGAGCGCGTCCGGTGCGGCATGGATCGTCTCGATCACACGGTCTTTGCGCGCGGGCAGCATCACGTGGGCGGAAGCGAGCGGCGCGCCCAGCTTCAGCGTCAGCACCTGGAAGGTCGGCGCGTTCTTGTGCGAGAGCAGATAGAGCGTCTCGCCGCGCCGGTCGAACGCGGTAATGCCGTCATCATGCGAGACAATGGGGCGCCGGCCAGCGGTCCGCCACAGCGCTATCTCGGTCTGCGCGCCATTGGTCGTCACGGCGACTGTGGAGTCGAAGAGCGAGGGCGTTTCGTTCACGGGGACGTGCAGCATCACGTCGTCAAGGAAGTGCTTTGGCGGGGATTTCAGGTCCCACGCTTCCACCGCGCTGTCTTTATATTTGTCGTTGGCGGGCTGGCCGGATTTCAGCCGGTTGAAATAGAGGATGCGGCTGTCGTCGCTCCACGCCAGCAGGCCGAGTTCGGCGCGGTCCACGGGACCAGCGAGGATCTTGCCGGTCGCGGCATCGTAGACCGTGATGGAGGCCGCTTCCGTGCCACCTTCGGAGATGCCGGCGGCGGCCTCGGTGCCGTCCGGTGAGGCGAGGAAGAAGTTGATCGCGAACGGCTTGCCGCCGTTTGCGGCGCGGATGGCGGAGAGATCGACCAGCTTGCGTACGCCCTTCGCGTCGCGAACCATCAGATCGAAACTGTCCGCGCCCGGCGCGCGCTCGCGGTAGAATTCGCGCGTGCCGGCCTTCTGATAGCTATCGACGGCGGAGAAACCGGCTTCGAAATCGGTCATGCGCTTGAGCAGCGCAGCGCGTGATGGAATGGCGTCGAGCACGCCGCGCGCAGTGGCGCCCTCGGATTTGATCCAGGCGATGGTGCCTGCGTCCTGCGCCTCGAAATAACGATAGGGATCAGTCACCTTCGTGCCATAGAGCGTTTCGCTCACGGGACGGGCTGCGGGAAGCGGCGGTGCGGAGGCCGCGAAAGCCGCGCCGCATGCCAGAACACCCGCGAGAAAGGCCGCTCTGCCGTTCATCCCGCCCCTATGCCAAATTGGGTGCGCAAAAGCGAGTCGGGTAATGCTCCTCCATCTGCAATCCCTGCTGGGTATCGTGGTGATCCTCTTCGCCGCCTGGGCGATGTCGGAGAACCGCCGCGCGCTGCCGGTGCGCGCCATCGTGGTGGGGTTGGCGCTGCAGGTGTGCCTGGCACTGTTGCTGCTGAAATTCCCGCCGGCGCGCAACGCGCTGTTCGCGCTCAACGGCGCGGTGGACGCGCTGATGGCGGCGACGAAGGCGGGAACGTCGTTCGTGTTCGGCTATGTCGGCGGCGGTGCGGCGCCTTACGCGGTGGCCGCGCCCGCCAACGCCACGATCTTTGCGTTCCAGATATTGCCGCTGGTAATCGTGATCTCCGCGCTGGCGGCGCTGTTGTGGTATTGGCGCGTGCTGCCGCTCATCGTGGGCGGCTTCGCCTGGTGTCTGAAGCGCACCATGGGCATTGGCGGCGCCATCGGATTGGGATCTGCCGCCACGATCTTTCTCGGCATGATCGAAGCGCCATTGTTGATCCGTCCCTATCTGATGAAGCTGACGCGGGCGGAATTGTTCATGCTCTTCTCCGTCGGCCTCGCCACCGTGGCCGGCACGGTGTTCGTGCTCTATGCGACGATCCTGGAGCCGGTGCTGCCCGGCGCGCTGGGGCACATCCTGGTCGCGTCGTTCATGTCGCTGCCCGGCGCCATCCTCATCGCGCGCATCATGATCCCGGACGACGCGAAGACCGAGGCGGTGTCGGATCACGCGCCGGAGTTCAAATACCGCTCCAGCATGGATGCGGTGGCGCGCGGTACGGAGGATGGGTTGAAGCTCTGGCTCTCCATCGTGGCGATGCTGCTCGTCATCGTGGCGCTGGTGGCGCTGGCCGATATCGTGCTCGGTCATCTGCCCGATGTGTGGGGCGCGCCGCTTTCCATCGAGCGCGTGTTCGGCTGGATTTTCGCGCCCGTCGTCTGGCTGTTCGGCGTTGCGTGGGACCAGGCCGCGACGGCGGGCTCTCTGATGGGCCAGAAGATCGTGCTGAACGAATTCGTGGCGTACCTGAAACTGGCGCATCTGCCACCCGGCGCGCTGGATGCGCGCTCGAACCTCATCATGGTCTACGCCATGTGCGGCTTCGCCAATTTCGGCTCGGTGGGCATCATGATCGCGGGCGTCAGCGCGCTGGTGCCCGAGCGCCGCGACGAGATCGTGCCGCTGGCCATGCGCGCGCTCGTCTCCGGCGCCATGGCAAGCGGGTTGACGGGCGCGATGATCGGGCTTCTGCCGCTCTGATATGCGTTTCGGTGGCGCCGTGCTAAGCTCTGCCACAAGATTTTTCGAGAACTCATTTTTCCATTGTCTTTGAAAAGGAGCGCCCATGAGCGACCCGGCCTTAAGCCTCGACGAGCAGCTCAAGCAGCTTGAAATCGAAAAGCTTCGCGCGGAGATCGCGCAATCGAAGGCCCCGCAGCGTTTCTTCGAGCGCAACTGGCAGGGGTTGGTGACGGCATTCGCGGCGGTCCTGGCGGCAAGCGGTGGACTCGCCGCGCTGGTGACGGCGGCAAGCCAGACATTCGATCTGCTGAATCACGCTGGTCAGATGCGGGAGGAGTTGACCCACGAGCAGAAGGTGAACGCGGCGGACAAAGCCGCCATCGACGCCGACCGGCGCAGCATCGAAGCCGAGCGGCAATATACCGACGCCAACAAGAAGCTCGGCGATGCAGCCTCGCAGCTTGCGGCGGCGAAATCGCAACTCGATGAAGTGGAAGTCCAGATACACCGCGAGCGAACGACATTCTATCCGGCGCTGGTGGAGCAGTTCGAAAAAGAGCGCGCCGACGAGCGCGACCGGGAACACGCGCAGATCGCGGTCCTGCAGCAGCAGATCGCCGCCATCTTGCCGCGCAACTCCGCAGCCCAGGCCCAGGCGACGAAGCTGGCGCTATCGTTCAAGACGTCGTCCGCGCCGGCGGCGCGCCGCGGTCTCGTCTACATGCAATATGCCGATCCTTCGGGTCTTGCCGCCATGCAAGGCTTGCAAAAGGAACTGACCAGCGACGGTTACAGCGCGCCGGGGATCGAGAAGGTTTCGCCGGGCCTGCTCAACCCGGCCCAGAGCGACGAGGTCCGCTATTTCCGCCCGGCGGACAAACAGCGCGCGCTGGAAGTGGCGGCCCTCGCCAACAACTTCCTGAACAAAGCCTGCCCCAAGCACGGCGCGATCCGGCCAGAATTGCACTATGTCGCCAGTTCCACGGCCAATGCGCCGCTGGAGCTGTGGACCGGTTCCGGTTGCCCGCCGCTCTGAAAGTCAAATCCGTTCAAGACGGGTAGGCTGGAAGTTGGGATGATCCGGGCATGAGCCAATCTCTTCCGATCCGCATCGCGCTGATCCTGTTTCACTTGGCCGTGGTGACGGTGCTGGCTTTCGGCATTCCGTTTCTCACCGCCTATATGACCTTCCTGTCCCATACGCATTTCGGCACGCCCTATGCCGGATTGCCCGGGCTGTATATCCAGCACGGCTTGCAGCTCGCCGTGGCGCTCGTCGTCATCGCAGCGTTGAAATGGATCGTACCCGGCGATTACGGGCTGCACGCGCCGCGCGAGAAGAGCTACGTCCGCGCCGCGATCCTGTGGGGCATTTTCTTCGGCGTGCTGATGACGGTGGTGGATTACGCGCCGCAACTCATCGCGCACACCAAGCCCGATGCCGGCTTCCCGCTGACGCCGCCCAACATCGCGGGCTGGCTGTTCTTCGAGGGCGTCTATGTGGGACCGACGGAGGAGATTCCGTTCCGCGCGCTCTTGGTCACCTATCTGGCCCTCACCGTGCCCGGCAAATTGCGCATCGGGCGTTACGAGATGAACTGGGCCGGCATCGTCGTGGCACTGCTTTTCGCCCTGCTGCACGCACAGAACTTCGATTTGCGCGGCTGGCCGGAGGCACTGGGCCAGCAGATCTACGCATTCGCGCTCGGCGTGCTCTATGCCTATTGGCTGGAGAAATCCAAGAGCATCGTGGCCCCGATCATCGGCCACAATGTGGGCGACGTGGTGGAGTACCTGATCATGTTCGCGTGGATCTTCTGGGCATAGCGAACGCCTCCGCCAGCAATTCATACGACCTCAGCCGCGAGGCGAAGTCGTAAGTGATGGTCACCACCACCAATTCCTCCGCGCCGTGGCGCTCGGCCAGTCGCAGCAACCTCTCGCGCGCCTGATCCGGGGTGCCGACGATGGAGCGCATCTCGATGCCGCGCAGCAGCGTGCGTTCCTGCTCGGTATAGGGATAGTCGCGCGCCTCTTCAGGAGAAGGGAACGCGATGGGCCGGCCGGTCAACAGCCGCACGACCCAGAGATTGCGGGAGAGCGCCAGGCGATGCGCTTCCTCTTCCGTCTCCGCCACCAGCGCCGCCACGCCCATGGAGATGGTGGGACGTTCGCACCAGGCGCTGGGCTTGAAGCGTTCGCGATAGGCCGCGCAGGCCTCCTCGCTGCCTTCGGGCGCGATGAAGTGTGCGTGGCTGAAGGGCAGGCCGAGCTCGCCCGCATAGACGGCGCTGTGGATGCCCGAGCCCAGCAACCACATCTCAGGCCGCGTATTTCCCCGCGGCATGGCGTGGATGCCGCGATAGGGATGGTCGTCGGGCAGCGGCAAGCCCGCGGCGTCGTCCAGGAATTGGCGGACGAGATGCACCTGTCCGGGAAACGCATCGATGCTCCAGCCTTGCGGGCCGGCTTGCAGCGCGGCGGCCGTGCGTTGATCCGTACCCGGCGCGCGGCCCATGCCCAGGTCGATACGGCCGGGCGAGAGGGTCTCCAGCATGCGGAATTGCTCCGCAACCTTGAGTGGGCTGTAGTGGCTGAGCATCACGCCGCCGGAACCGACGCGGATGGCATTCGTTTCCGCAGCAACCCGCGCGATGAGGACTTCCGGCGCGGACCCGGCGAAAGAGCCGGTGTTGTGATGTTCGGCCAGCCAATAGCGGTGGTAACCCAGCGCTTCGCAGGCCTTCGCGAGCGCGATCGTTTCAGCAACGGCATCGGCAGCGCTGCCACCGGCGCGGATGGGCGACTGGTCGAGGACGGAAAGCCGCATGTCGTCAGAATCCTATCTGCGTTTGCTTTGACTTAACCATTAGGCGCGAGTTTTCCACCATGCCGGAGCGTTCGACCACCGAATTGACGAAGCCAGCGGAAACCTCCCGCTTCCGGCATAACATCCCCGTGGCGGATGTGCGCAATCCGCTGCTGCTTCGGGCGATCGACCTGTGGCAGCGCCAGCGCGGAGACCGGCGCTTTCCCGAGCGGTCGGAGATGACGCCCCGCGTGTTGGGCGGGCTGTTGCGCAACACGGTTCTCGTCCGCGTGCTGGATGGCGGCCGGGATTTTGAATTCCGCATCGTCGGCGATGCCATCGTGGCGGCCCAAGGCGCTTCGTTCCAGGGCTACACCACCGCGCAGATCGAGGCGGCACTGCCCGGCTATGGCCGCATGCTGAAGCGGGTTTATGGCCTGGCCTATGAGACCGGCGAACCCAGCGCCTTTCGCGGCTGGTTCGAGCGCGGCGCGGATGGCCGGGCTTTCTTCCACGAAAGCCTCGTGCTGCCCTTGGGCACCGGCGGGGTGGTGGATCACCTGTTGATCCTGGGCGTCTACGCCTATAGCGACACGGACGTGTTGCGCTAAGCTCGCCTCCGGACGATATCCGGAGATTGCCATGGCGCTCGACGCCGAAACCCGAACCCAGCTTATCGAGACCGTGCGCCGCTTCGTGCGCGAGAAATGCGTGCCGGTCGAAGCGAAAGTGTCGGAGGAGGATCGCGTCCCCGATAGCGTGATCGCCGAGATGCGCGAACTGGGGTTGTTCGGGCTTTCCATCCCCACGGAGTATGGCGGCCTCGGCCTCACCATGGAGGAGGAGGTGCTGGTCTGCTTCGAGCTGGGGCAGACATCGCCCGCCTTCCGCTCCGTCATCGGCACCAATGTCGGCATTGGCAGCCAAGGCGTCGTGATGTTCGGCACCGAGGCGCAGAAAGATGAGTGGTTGCCCAAGCTCGCCAGCGGCGAGGTGGTGGCGAGCTTCGCGCTGACGGAGCCTGGCGCTGGCTCGGACGCGGCGTCGGTGCGTACCACCGCCATCCGCGACGGTGCGGACTACGTCGTCAACGGCACCAAGCGGTTCATCACCAATGCCAATCGCGCGGGGATGTTTACGCTGCTCGCGCGCAGCGATCCATCGCGCAAAGGCGCGGGCGGAATCTCGGCCTTCATCGTGCCCGCGAAAACGCCCGGCATCTCCATCGGCAAGCCCGAGAAGAAGATGGGCCAGCAGGGCGCCCATATCAGCGACGTCATCTTCGAGAACGCGCGCGTGCCGGAGAGCTTGCGCCTCGGCAAGGAGGGCGAAGGCTTCAAGGTGGCGATGCAGGTGCTGGATCGCGGGCGGCTGCACATCTCCGCCGTCTGCGTCGGCGTAGCGGAGCGGCTGATCCGCGAGGCCGTCGCGTATGCCCGCGACCGCGAACAGTTCGGCCAGAAGATCGCCGAGTTCCAGCTTATCCAGGGCATGCTCGCCGATTGCAAGACGGAAGCCTATGCCGCGCGCTGCATGGTGCTGGATGCGGCCCGCAAACGCGACGCCGGCGAAAGCGTCACCATGGAAGCGGCGTGCTCGAAATACTTCGCCTCCGAAATGGTGGGTCGCGTGGCCGACAAGACGGTGCAGATTTTCGGCGGCGCGGGTTACGTGGCCGATTACGGCATCGAACGTTTCTACCGCGACGTGCGTATCTTCCGCCTCTACGAGGGCACCAGCCAGATCCAGCAGATCGTGATCGCGCGCAACCTATTGCGCGGCGAGGGATGAAACGGGAAAGCCTTCCGAAGCTGCTTCCCGAAATCCGCGCCTGCCGGATTTGCGAGAAGATTCTTGTTCCGCGGCCGGTGCTGCATGTGGGCGCCAAATCGAAGCTGATGGTCGCGTCGCAAGCGCCGGGGTTGCGGGTGCATCAGACGGGGATTTCTTTCAACGATGCGAGCGGCGACCGGTTGCGCGACTGGATGGGCGTGGATCGCGAGACGTTCTACGACGAGGCCAAGGTCGCGCTGGCAGGAATGGCGTTCTGTTTCCCGGGTTATAATGCGCAAGGACACGATCTGCCGCCGCCGAAGATTTGCGCGGCCACATGGCGGGCGCGACTGCTCGCGGCACGGCCGGATTTCGAGACGACCTTGCTGGTGGGCTCTTACGCGCTGGACTGGTATTTGGCCGGGACGCAAAAATCGAATATGACGGAGACGGTGAAGGCGTGGCGCGACTATGCGCCGAAATTCATTCCCCTGCCGCATCCGTCGTGGCGCAACAATGGCTGGTTGAAACGCAATCCATGGTTCGCGGAAGAACTCGTTCCTTATTTGCGGCGGCGCGTGCGGCGGCTCTTGGCGGCGTGATCGCGCTCGTCTCGGGTTGCGCGCCAGAAACCGCGATGCTGGGCGATGCGCGCGGCACGCCTACCATCGAAGCGGATGACTTCCTCACGCGCGACGGATTGAAGCTGCCCCTGCGCCATTGGGATGCGGATCATCCCAAGGCGGTCATCATCGCGCTGCATGGCATGAGCGATTATTCGGAAGCCTTCGACCTGCCGGGCCCATGGTGGGCGGCGCATGGCATCGAGACTTACGCCTATGACCAGCGCGGCTTCGGCCATGCGCCCGATCCCGGCGTGTGGGCTGGCGGCGACACGATGCGCCGCGATCTTGCCGATTTCGTCGAGGCCGCGCGGGCGCATTATCCCGGCGTGCCGGTCTATGCGCTGGGCGAGAGCATGGGCGGCGCGGTGGTGCTGTCGTCGCTGGCGGACGGGCAGCCTCAGCATGTCGACGGCGTCATTCTGGTGGCCCCAGCCGTCTGGTCGCGAGACGACATGCCACTCAGCTATCGCATCGCGCTGTGGCTGGCGGCGCATGTGGCGCCCCGCATGCATGTCTCCGGCAATGGCTTGCACATCGTGGCCTGCGACAACATCGCGGTGCTGCGCAAGCTCTCGCGCGATCCGTATTTCCAGCACGAGGCCCGCGCCGATCAGGTCTATGGGTTGGTGAACCTGATGGACGACGCGCGCCACGCGCCGGAACATCTGGATCATCCGCCGCCGATCCTGTTCCTCTATGGCGCGCACGACCAGGTGATCCCCGCGCCGCCGACCGAGGCTGTCGTAGCAACCTTGGGCGCGAAGGCTGACGTGCATCGCGACGACGCCGGCTATCACATGTTGCTGCGCGATCTGGACGGCGAGAGCCAATGGAAGATCGTGGCCGATTGGGTCATGAGTCACAGATAATCGATGCGCGCGCCGGACGGACCGCCATTCATCATCGCCACGATATCCGCGCGCACCTTCGGCGAGAGCCGGTAATATTGGTGCACGGCGTCGAATGTGCCGTGATGATAATCGTTCACGAAGCCGCAATTTCGCATGCGGAATTTGCTGGCCGTATACAGCGTCTCGTCGTTCATCCGCTGCGGGCCCAAGGTGCCCAGCCGTTGCACGCCGTTGACCGGCGCGCTCAGCATGAACAGGATCTTGTCGATTCCGCTGTAATAGATGGTGGTGCGGCGCGTCAGGTCAGGCAGCCGCGTCAGCCGCTGGCCCAGGGGGAATTCGAAGCTCGTGAAGTGCTCATCCGGAGCGGCGAGAATGACCTCGTCGAATACCGGGCCTGCTTCTGTGCGCTGCGGGTACCAGGCCGATACGCCGGCCTGCAGCGCCCAATTCCCCATGCTGTGGGCGAGCAGGAAGACGCGCCGGTTGGGCCGGAGGCTCTTGAACGTGGCGGCGATCTTGTCGATCTGCAGGAAGAAGTATGCGAGGTGGTCTCCGGAGTTGCCCGCGTTGACCTGATCGGCCTTGTAAGGTGCTGTGAGCGCCTCGCCGAAATCCACGATGGTTCCCGCCGACGGCCAGCTGAACGCGACCATGGCGGTCTCGCCCTGGGCGCCGCCATCGGCGAACCAGGCGCGATTGTACGCGGCGCGCTTGATCGAGTCCTCGAAGGAATTCGCGAAGCCGTGAATGAAGATCAGCAGATTGTCCGCCCCGTTGACGATGCTGTTGAGGGCGCCGCCGCCGAACGTGCCCGTGGAGCGGTCGGTGATCGGGCCCAGAACGCCGCTGTCGGCATTGAGCAGATCGGTGCCGCTGACATCGACGGCGGCGAAAAGCGTCTTTGTGGGATCCGTATCCGCGATGTTGGCGCCGAAACCCACGCCCATCGGGTTGCGATTGGTTGCGAAATAGACGGTGGTGTCGAATAGCGTGTTGGCCATGAAAATCCCCTGTCGTTGAACAAGAAGGCAATTGGCGACAATATCATCCACCATATCCCAACGGGCCTGCCTTTGCGAGCGAACAAGCCATGAGAGTCTGTATTGCCGGTGTGGGCGCCGTCGGAGGGTGGATCGCGGGCCTGCTGGCGGAGGCTGGCGCGGACGTCTCGCTGTTCGCGCGTGGCGAAACGCTGGCGGCGGTGCGGGCGAACGGTTTGCGCGTGCGCCGCAAGGGCGTGGAGACGGTCTACCGGCTTGCCGCCTCCGACAATGCGGCGGAGCTCGCACCGGCCGATGCGGTTGTGATCGCGACGAAGGGGCAGGCCATTCCGGCCGTGGCGCCTGCTATTGCGAAACTGCTGGGGCCGGACACGTTCGTGATTCCGGCGATCAACGGAATCCCGTGGTGGTTCTTCCAGCCGCCGGGTGTGGCGCAATCGGGCTTGCGGATCGCGAGTGTCGATCCGGATGGCGTCGTCGCGCGCACCATTGCGCCCGCGCGTGTCATCGGCTGCGTGGTGCATGCCAGCGCCTGGACGCCGGAACCCGCTGTCGTGGAGGTGCAGGGCGAGGACCGGCTCCTGTTCGGTGAGCCGGATTGCGCGGCTTCCGTGCGGCTCATCGCATGGGTCTCTGCATTCGGTGATGCACCGGTGAAGGTGGTGGCAAGCGACAATATCCGGCGTGACATCTGGACCAAGCTCTGGGGCAACATGACGATGAACCCCTTGAGTGTGCTGACCGGCGGCACGACCAGGGAGATGCTCTCCGATCCCGATGTGTGCGGACTCATTCGCGTGATGATGCTGGAGATGCAAGCGCTGGGCATGGCCATCGGTCTTCCGATTCCCATGACGCCGGACGCGCGCATGGATGTGACGCGGCGGCTGGGCGACATCAAGACTTCCATGCTGCGCGACTACGAGGCGCATCGCGAGATCGAGCTGGCGCCCATCCTGGGTGCGCTGGCGGAGATCGCCGATCACGTGAGCGTGCCGACGCCCTATCTGCATGCGGTGCTGGGCCTGGTGCGGTTGCGCGCGGCGAAGAATTAGAGTTCCCGCAACGATCGGCCGTCGCGTCCGTTATCTCGAGCGTGGTCTCGTGAGGTGACAATCATGAAAAGCGAAAACAAGAAACGCGACTTGCGCGACGGCATGCTGGAAAAAGGCCCGGTTGGCGGCGTGATCTCCGAACGGGGAACCGTGGTGGACTTCAATCGCGGCGACCCGGAAATCGTGAGCCCTGGCATCAAGCCGCAGGCCGAAGGCCAAACAACACACGAATAATCGCAAGTTTTACGCGTAAAGGCTCGCTGGTCTCCCCCTCCCGGCGGGCCTTTGGCGCGTGAATATTTTTAGCGTGCGAGGGCCGCAATACCGGCTTCGATCTGTGACCAGGCGTCGGAGGTGGGGTCGATCAGCTCGAAATGTCCCGCGCCGTCCATATCCGCCACGCGCACCCCGTCGCCGGCCGCTCTCGCCTTGGCGGCGTAATCATGGCCGAAGCGTTCCGGCACGATGTGGTCCAGGCTGCCGGAAACGATCACCTGCTTCACGCCGATGGGCAGCAGCGAAGCGGGCGAGGTGTCGGCGTACACGTCCGGGTGTTGGTGCGTCCCCGGTCCGACCAATCTGTCGATAGTGGAGGGACCGCCGCAGGCCGTGGGACCATTGGCGCGATAGTCGGCGAGGTCGGGGATGCCGGCGAGGCTCACCACGCCCGCGATGGGCAACGGGTTCGGCTTATAAAGCAGACTCGTTTTCGGTAGATGTGCGCGGGCAGCGGCCCAGAGTGCGAGATGGCCGCCGGCGGAATGGCCGACCACCACGACTTTGCGCAGATCGAGATGATTGGCTGGTGCAAGGCCGCGCAAGGCGTCGAGGCCGTTGGCGATATCGAGGAAGGTGCCCGGATAGCCGCCGCCGGGATTGCCCTCGCGGCGGTACTCTACGTTCCACACCGCAAAGCCCCGCTTCTGCAGGTCGGCCGCGATATAGTCCATCAGTTCGGTGCCGGGCAGTTCCGCCAGCCAGCAGCCGCCATGGATCAGCACCACGACCGGATGCGGCCCGGCGCCCGTGGGCAGGAACAGCTCGCCGCTTTCCAGTTTGTCCGGGCCATAGCTCGCCACTTTGGTGGGCGCGGGGCGTGGCCGGGACAACAAGTCCGAGAAGCTGATGGGAGCGGCAGCGGCACCGAACGCCCCAATCGCGGCGGCGGCACAGAGAACGAAAAGGACGGTGCGGTTCATTCCGCTTATATGCACCAGAACGCCCTTTGGTTCATTCTGGGGGTTCACTCTGGCGTTTCGATTCCGGGCAAGGCTAGTCTCGCTTCATGTGGCTCCTGTTCGCCTTTTCCGGTCCGGTTCTGTGGGCCGCTTCCACCCATATCGACAAGTATCTGGTCGACCGCTACTTCCAGAACAGCGACACCGCGGTGCTGATGGTGTTCACCGCGCTGATCGGCGCCGTGCTGCTCCCCTTCATCTGGTGGTTCGAGCCCAGGGTGTTGTCGCTGCCGCTGGTGGACATCGCGGTGATGACGGTCACCGGCGTGCTCTATATGGGCGCCATGCTGATCTATCTGCGCGCTATCCAGACGGAGGAGGCGTCGGTGGTGGCGCCGTTCTTCCAGGTTTCCACGCTGTTCACCTTCCTGCTCGCCTGGCTCTTCCTGCATGAGACGATGAGCTGGCAGCGCATAGGTGGCGGCGCGCTGGTGGTGGTGGGCGCGGCGCTGCTCTCGCTCGACGCCTCGCTGAAGTTCCGCAAGATCAAGCTGCGCTTTGCCGGATTGATGCTGAGCTGCGGGCTGGTAATGGCCGTGTCCTCCGTACTATTCAAATATTTCGCGGTCCATGACGACTACTGGACGACCACCTTCTGGAATTTCGTGGGCGAAGCTTTGTTCGGCCTCGCCATCCTCGCCATCCCGCATTATCTGCGGCAATTCCTGGCGCTGTTCCGCAAAAGCCCCGGCGCGGTGATCGCCATCAACGGCGCCAATGAGCTGATCAATCTGGGCGGCGGATTGGGCGTGCGCTACGCCTATCTCTTCGTGCCGGTGGCGCTGGTCTCGGCGATCTCGTCCACCACAACGCTCTTCGTGTTTCTGTTCGGCGTGCTGCTGACGCGCTTCTATCCGAAGCTGGGCCGCGAGGACCTCTCGCGCCGCAACCTGTTGCAGAAAGGCGCGGCGGCGGTGCTCGTCGCCATCGGTGTGGCGCTAGTCGATCTTTAGGCCAGCACGATCTTCTCGCGCGTGAACACGGTCTTCGTCGCATTCCGTGTATCGACCACCAGTTTCGAGCCTTTGACCAGCGCGTCGTAATCCACGGCGTCATGGTCGGTGGTGATCAGCGCCGCGTCGAAGCGGCCGATTTCGTCGAAGCTCACGCTCTTCATGCCGGCGAGCGCGGCATGTTCGCGCGTCATCGGGATTTCGGGGAAATAGGGGTCGTAGTAGGAGACCTCCGTACCGAAGCCTTGCAACAGCTCCATGATGCGCAGTGCGGGGCTTTCGCGCAGGTCGTCGATGTTCTTCTTGTAGGCGACGCCCATGATGAGCACCTTCGCACCGCGCAGCGCACGGCCGAAGCGTTCGCTGAGCGCCTCGCTCAGCGCCTGCACCACCAGGCGCGGCATAGCGCGGTTCACTTCACCGGCCAGCTCGATGAATTTCGTGTCCACCTCGAAAGCGCGGGCGCGCCAGGAGAGATAGAAGGGATCGATGGGGATGCAATGCCCGCCCAGCCCTGGGCCCGGATAGAAGGGCATGAAGCCGAAGGGCTTGGTCTTGGCGGCCTCGATCACATCCCAGATGGAGATGTTCATCCGCGAATAGGCGAGCTTCAACTCGTTCACCAGCGCGATGTTCACGCAGCGAAAGATGTTTTCCGTGATCTTCACGGCCTCGGCCGTCTTGGCGTCGGCCACCTTGTGGACTTTCGCGAAGCCGAGCTGATAGGCGCGTGCGGCGAGCTCGCCGGAATAGTCGTCCACGCCGCCCACGATCTTGGGGATGTCGCGCGTCTCGATCGCGCTGCCGGGATCCTCGCGCTCGGGCGAGAAAGCGAGCTGGAAATCCACGCCGGCCTTGAGCCCGCTCTTCTCCAGGATGGGCAGCACCACTTCCTCGGTCGTGCCGGGATAGGTGGTGGATTCCAGCACCACCAGATGGCCGGGGCGCAGATGTTTCGCAATGGTCTCCGCCGTGGCTTCGACATACTTCAAGTCGGGTTCGCGCGTGGCAGTGAGCGGCGTGGGCACGCAGATCAGGATGGCATCGACGTTCTTCAATTCCGCGAAGTCGGCGGTGGCGGAGAAGCGGCCGGAGTCGGTCATGGCGCGCACGCGCTCGGCGCCGAAATGCTTGATGTAGGTTTCGCCCTTGGCCAGCGTTTCGATCTTGGCGGCGTCGATGTCGAAGCCGGTACAGGAAACGCCCGCCTGCCAGAACACATGCGCCAGCGGCAGGCCCACATAGCCGAGCCCGATCACGCCGATGCGCAGGGTGCGCGCCTCGAGGCGGGCTTCGAATTCCGGATTGGGCTGGACGGCGACACGAATGTTCATCGGCTACTCCGCGGGTACGCGATTGGGGCGGAACGGGTGATGCAAGGCCCGGTCCAAAGCGCGGCTGGCCCAAATTGGGTCAACGGCGCGTAACCATCCGGCGAGGAGCACGGGATTAGAGTGACGTCATGAGCAGGGGTGGCCGGATGCTGCGTGACCTGGCGGAATGGTGTCCGCCGGCTTTGGCGCGCGCCTTTGGCCGGCCCGCCGCGCTATTCTTCCATGGCGTGGAGAGCGAGATCGGCGATCCGCGCATTCAGCTCAATCATCACGACGCCGCCGAATTCCAGGCCATCGTGCGCGCGCTGAAAGAGAATTTCGATGTGCTGCCCGTTGCCGCGCTGGGCGATGTGCTGAAGGCGCCGGAGCGCCATTCCCGCGCGCTGTTCCTGATGTCCGACGACGGCTACGCCAATCTGGCGGGCGCGGCTGCGGATATACTGGAAGACGCACGGCTGCCCTGGACCTTGTTCGTCAGCACCCGTCACATCGACACCGGCGAATGGAACCCGATGACGGCGGCGCGGCTGTTTCTGTTCTACGTGCCGGATGGGCGTTACACCCTGCCGCATCTCGGCGCGGTGGAACTGGGCGCTGAGCGGGAAAGCGCTGCGGCACAGGTACTGGAACGATTCAAGGCATTGTCGGCGGAGGCCGCCGATGAAGCGCTGACGGCGATGCTGGATGCGCTGGGCGTTGAGCGTCTGTTCGAGTTGACGGAGCGCTTCGCCTCAGAGCGCTTCCTCAACTGGCGCGAGGTGCGCGGGCTGCGCGCGCGCAGCGTTACCATCGGCGCGCATGCGCATTGGCATTGGCCGATGAACGCGGCGCAGACACCGGACTGGCTGCGCAAACAGGCTGTCGCCTCGCGGGTGCGGATCGCCGAGCAGGTGGGGGAATGCAACGTCTTCGCCTATCCCTTCGGCAATACCGGCGATGTCTCGCCCGAGGCGTGGCAGGCGGTGCGCGACGCGGGTTACGCGTACGGTTTCACGACTTTGTCCGGCTCGCTCGACGGTGGCCGCAACCCTTGGCTCCTGCCGCGTTACGGTTTGGCACGCAGCGAACCCAATCTCGCCGCGCTGGTGCCCCTGCTGCGTGCCGGAAACGGACGGCTGGCGCGCTGGCAGACGCGGCTCGCGGGTTGATTGTCCCGATTGCATACGCAGTGTCCCGAAGCGGCACGGGGTTAACAAAGGCTTTCTGGCGCGCCTGATGCAGAGGTGGTCACACGGTAGCCCCACCGAGTGACGCATGTGAGTGTTCATCAGGCCCACGAGACTCTCTGGATCGACGCCGATCCTCTCTCCACCGCGCTCGACGTGCCGGTCGGTGAAACCGCGGCGCATTCGTCCCTCTCCAAGCGCGTGCTGGATCTCGCCATCGCGGTTCCGCTGCTGCTGTTGCTGGCGCCGCTGATGGCCGCCGTCGCGCTATGGATCGCGCTGGATTCCAAAGGCCCCGTCTTCTTCCGCCAGACGCGCCGTGGCCTTGGCGGCAAGCGGTTCGACATCGTGAAATTCCGCTCCATGACTGTGCTTGAAAACGGCGACAGCGTGGTGCAGGCGAAAGAGAACGATCCGCGCGTCACCCATGCCGGGCGTTTCCTGCGCAAATCCAGCCTCGATGAATTGCCGCAATTGCTGAACGTGATCCGGGGCGAGATGTCGTTGGTCGGTCCGCGCCCGCATGCGCTGGCGCATGACGAATTCTACGGCGCCGCTATCGAAGGTTACGCCGCGCGCCAGGGCGTGAAGCCCGGCATCACCGGCTGGGCACAGGTCCACGGGCTTCGTGGCGAAACGCCGACACTGGATTCCATGAAGCGCCGGGTGGTGTTCGATACCTGGTATGCCAGGAACGCCGGCCTCATCCTCGATCTGGAGATCCTGCTGCGCACGCCCTTCGAGGTGTTGCGCCGCCGGAATGCACACTGATGCGCACCGCGGAAAAGCCACAGCACAAGACCGATTGGGGCCGCAGGCGCGCCTCCTACCGCAACTACCGCGAAGTGCGCGTCGGCGGAATTCGAACCGCCTGCGTCTCGCGTGCCCAGCTCACGCAGCTCATGGTCGGCGATTGCCTCGCCGCGCGCAGTTATGAGCGCAAGCCGCGCCTCATCTTTGCTTCCAACGGCCACGCCATCGCGATGGCCGCGACCGACCCGCGCTTCCGCCGCAATTTCGAGGCGGCGACCCTGATCCATGCCGATGGCCAGCCGATTGTGTTCGCCTCGAAGGCGCTGACGGATTCGCCGATCCCCGAGCGCAGCGCCACCACCGATTTCATCCACGACGCCGCCGCAGCCGCGCGCGACAGCGGTTTGCGCTTCTATCTGTTGGGCGCCACCGAAGCGGTGAACGCCGATTGCGCGGCGCGTCTGGCCAAGGACTATCAGGGTCTCACCATCGCCGGCCGCCGCAACGGCTATTTCTCCGCCGACGACGAGACCGCGATCTGCGACGCGATCAACGCCAGCGGCGCGGATGTGCTGTGGGTGGGCCTGGGCGTGCCGCTGGAATATGAGTTCTGCATCCGCAACAAGCACCGGCTCAAAGTCGGCTGGATCGTCACGGCGGGCGGCTGCTTCAACTTCGTCACCGGCGAATACAGCCGCGCGCCGGGTTGGATGCAGGCGGCGGGGCTGGAATGGTTCTACCGGTTGTGCCGCGAGCCCAAGCGCCTGTTCTGGCGCTATGCGGTGACGAACCCCCGCGCGCTGTTCGCACTTTTTACACGCACCGCGTCCTATGACACCGCCGGGGAATAGCGCCGGAGCGGCCGTGCTTGCCGATGTCGCCATTGCAGGGCGTAACGAACGTTCCGCCCGCGCCTGGCGCACGGCGATGCGCTACGGCTTGTCCTCGCTCGGCCCCGTCTCGATCTCCGCCGCGCATTTCGCGGCATCCTTGATGGCGCTGCGGGCACTGCCGCCCGCGCAATTTGGCCTGCTGGCCTTCCTCTTCGTGGTGGTGCCGTTCTGCCTGAGCGCCTCCGGCGCGTTGCTGGGCGCGCCGCTGGTCGGCGTCATCCGCAAGAGCACCGGCGTGGACGAGGCCGATCTCGAGACCTATTTGAAATCCAACCTGGTGCTCTGCGCGCTGGCCGGGGGGCTCGTCTTCGCGCTCGCCGTGCTCAGCGGCGCGGGCCTTGTCATCGCGTCGCTGCTGGCGCTCTACGCCGCCGCCATGACGCTCAGGTTCTTCGCCCGTAGCCTCACTTACGTCACGGCCGGACCCATCCGGCCCATCCTGTCGGACCTGATCTACAGCGCGTTGCTGTCGCTGGGCTTGGCCGCGCTTTATCTCACCCACCGCTTCTCGCTGCTGAGCGTGGCGGAGATGCTGGCGCTGGCGTCGCTGATCGCGATCCCGGCGTTCGGGTTCGATTACCTGCGCAAGCAATTCCGGCCGGGCAGGGCGGGAACCCTGTTCCGTTATGGCGCGATCTGGCGCGACGTGACGCGCTGGTCCCTCATGGGCGTGGCGCTGACGGAGGCCACGGCCAATGCACACGCCTATCTCGTAACCTTCGTTTCCGGCCCGCAGGCCTTCGCCGTGATCGCGGCCGGGTCGCTGTTGATGCGGCCCGCGGCGCTGGTTTTGTCGGCGTTGCCGGACCTCGAGCGGCCGGTGATGGCGCGGCGGCTGGCGGCGGGCGACACGGCGGGGGCTTTGCGATGCGTTAAGGAATTTCGAACCGCCACGGGCGCAGTCTGGCTCGCGACGATATTGCTGGCCGCCGCCGTGCTCATCTGGTTCCCCCATCTGATCCTGAAGAAGGGTTACGACGAGACGCAGGTCGCGCTCGTGGTGGCGATCTCGGCCGCCATCGTGGCGGTGCGCACGTTGCGCGGGCCGGAGTCCGTGTTCCTGCAGGCGGCGGGCGAGTTCAAATCGCTGGCGGGCGCCAGCGTGTGGTCCAGCCTCGTCTCCGTCGCCATAACTCTGGCGCTGCTCTTGATCGCCGGTCCCATCGCTTCGCTGTTCGGAATCCTAGCGGGAGACGCGGTGATGACGGGACGCATCTTCACCCTCAGCCGCGCCTGGAAATTGGCTCATGGGAGATTGGCCCATGGTTGAAGTCGCCATCTGCGTCGCCGCCTTCCGCCGCCCACAGGGGCTGGAGCGGTTGCTGCGCGCCGTGGAGAAACTGGAGACCGACGCCAAGGTCACGGTCATCGTGGCGGACAACGACGCGGAAGGTCACGAAGGTTACGACCTCGCCAGCCGCATCGCGCCGTTCTATCGCTGGCCGCTCGACGTGTTCATCGCGAAGGATCGCGGCATCGCCCAGGCGCGCAATGCGCTGGCCGAGCGGATGCTGGCGAAAACCACCGCCCAATTCGCCGCCATGCTGGACGACGACGAGTGGCCCGAGCCCGGCTGGCTCGACGCTTTCCTCGCCACGCAACGCGAGACCGGCGCCGATGCCGTGCATGGCGCGGTGATTCCGATATTCGAGACCATGCCCAACATCGCCATCGCGCAATGCGACGCGATGGCTTCGCAACGCGGCGTCACCGGCCTCTGCGACAGCATTTGCAGCACGGCGAATGTGTTCGTCAGCCGCGCCTGTTTCGAAGCGTTGCCCAAGCCCTGTTTCGATCCCGCTTTCGGGCTCAGCGGTGGCGAGGACCATGATTTCTTCACGCGGCTCGCCGCACAGGGCCGGAGCTTCGCCTATTGCGACGAGGCGGTGGTGTCGGCTTACGTGCCGGCCTCGCGCGCCACGTTCACCTGGGCGTTGAAGCGGGCCTATCGCGTGGGCAATTCCGACATGCGCGTGTTCCTGAAACATCGCCCGAGCGCTGTCGCCTATGCGCGCGAATGCATGAAGATCGCGGGCGCCTTCGCCGCGGCGCCGGTCATCAGCGTGGCGCTCGCTGCCGCGCCGCCGCGCCGCATGCTCGGTCTGTGGAAGGGCTTCCGCGCCGCGGGCAAGCTCGCCGCTCTCTTCGGCCATCGTTATGACGAATATGCCGTCACGCACGGCGCCTAGCGCGCCCGCTCTTCCGAGGCTCGCGCCCTGGCTGGCGGAGACGGCGTTCCTCGCGCTGCTCCTGATGGTGTTTATCGGGCTGGCGCCTTTCGCACCGCGCGATCCCTCCACGCTCGCCATCGGCGAAAGCGGATTCGCAGGCGCCGGCGACGCGGTGCGGCAGGCGCTGTATCTGCTGGTGCTGATCGTTACATTGGGTACGACGTGGGAATTGCGCGGGGCCGACGCGTTCCGCGCCATCCCCATCCCGCTGGCATTGCTGCTCCTGTGGTGTCTGATGAGCGCGTGGTGGGCGCCGGCCTCCGATGTGGCGCTGCGCCGCGCGGGGCTCGAAGTGGTGGTGGTGCTAAGCGCGATGCTGGGCGTGGAATCCATCGGCATCACGCGCGCGCTGGCGTTGCTGCGCGTGACGCTGATCCTGGTGCTGGCGATCAACTGGATCTCCATTCCATTGGTGCACAACGCCATCCATCTGCCGGGCGAGTCCGATCCGTCTCTCGTGGGCGATTGGCGCGGGCTCTATTTCCACAAGAACATCGCGGGCGCGGTGTCGGCTTTGTCGGCCATCCTGTTCTTCTTCTTCGCGGTGGAGACAAAACGGCTCGCGGATTGGGCGCTGTTCGCCGCCGCCGTGCTCTTCACGGCGATGACGCATTCCAAATCCTCCATCGGCATTCTGTTCGGGGCGATCGGCGCGGCTTGGCTTTATCGCCGCTTCTGGCGCAGCGGGCTGGACCGCGCGCTGATCCTGCTGTCGCTGGGGATCGCGGCGTTCTTCGGTTTGGCCTTCGTCATCGCGGATGGCGATGCCATCGCGCGGCTGTTGCAGGATCCCACGCAATTCACCGGCCGCACCGCGATCTGGCAGGCGGAGGCGGCGTTCATCCACGACCATCCGCTGCTCGGCTTCGGCTTCGGTTCGTTCGCCGATACCGGCGCGCTGTCGCCGCTGCACGGCTATGTCGGCGAGGCCTGGGTGAAGACCGAGGCGCATGGCCACAACGCCTATCTGCAATTGCTGGTGACGGTGGGTGGCGTGGGCTTCGCGCTGGCCATGATCGCGTTTGTGATCCAGCCGCTGGTCGCGTTCCTGAAAGCGCGCGGCGATGAGTTGCCGCTGCTGGGCCTGCTCTTCGCCATCTTCGTCTTCATGCTGTTCCACAATGTGCTGGAGTCGGATTTCCTGGAGGGCGATGGGCCCGCCTGGGTCGTGTTCCTGCTGATGCTGGCAATGCTGCGCCGCTCGCGGCAGGAGGGCGCGTGATGCCGCGTTTCTCCGTCGTGATCCCCGTTTATAACCGCGCCATTCCGCTGCGCCGCGCCATCGACTCCGTGCTGGCGCAGAGTTGCCAGGATTTCGAGATCGTGGTGGTGGATGACGGCTCGGTGGACGATCCCGAAAGTACGGTTCGTGTTTTTTCGGATCCACGCATCCGCTTCGTACGACAGGAGAACAGGGGCGGCGGCGCCGCGCGCAATGCGGGGATCGACGCGGCTTGCGGCGATT
This sequence comes from Rhizomicrobium sp., assembly GCA_036489435.1. GTDB lineage: Bacteria > Pseudomonadota > Alphaproteobacteria > Micropepsales > Micropepsaceae > Rhizomicrobium. Next base: position 233,958 of record DASXFU010000023.1, read on the forward strand.
ATGTCGCGTTTCTGGATTCCGACGACGTGTTCCTGCCGCATCATCTGGCGGCGATGGAGCGGCTGCTGGCCGGAACGAACGATACGGTCGGCTACGCGCCCATCGTGGTGGATCGGGGCGGCGGACGGCGCATGATCAAGCCGCCGCGCGCCATCCGTCCGGACGAGCACATGGCGGAGTACCTCCTCTGCGACCGCGGCTTCGTGCCCACCATCACGGTGGTGCTGCCGCGCGAGATCGCGCGAAACGTTCGTTACGACGAGAGCCTCAGGTTCGCGCAGGACACCGATTTTGCCATCCGCCTCTTCCTCGCCGGCTGCAAATTCGCTTTCGCCGCCAAGCCGGGCGCCGTGTGGGACGACCAGGCCGATCCCAACCGTGTCTCCACCGGGCGCAAAGGCGCGCGCATGGTGCCGTGGCTGGAGACGATGCGTCCGCGCATACCTCCGCGCGCCTATTACGGTTGCCGCGGCTGGATGATCGCCAAGGGCAGCCCGATGCTCACGGCCTTCCGCTATTACTGCGCGGCGGTGCTGCGTGGTTGTTACGCGCCGAAGCTGGCGGCCACCATCTTCCTGCAAATCTTCCTGCCCGACCGGCTCTATCGCCGCATCGCCGACGGCGTGATCGCGAAATCTCCCACTCCGGTGCTCACGGAACGGCTCGTGTGAACCGGCGCGAATTCCTGCTGCAGTCCTCGGCCGTGGCGCTACGCCCGAGCATCACCGGCGGCCAAGGCCTGCGCGATCAGGGCAAGCCCTACGGCACGGCGGCCAGCTCCTTTCAATTGCGCGACGGCGATTTTGCGGCGGCGCTGGCGCGAGAAGCGGCAATCCTCGTGCCGGAATATGAGATGAAGCGCGGCGTGATCGAGCCGTCGCCCGGGCGCTACGATTTCAGCGGCGTGGACAAGCTTCTCGCTTTCGCGCGCGCGCATGCGATGCAGCTGCGGGGCCATCCACTCGTCTGGCACAAGCGCAATCCGGATTGGCTGACCGAGGTGGGCGCCGAGTCCCAACTCATGGGTTACATCAGCCAGGTGATGTCGCGCTATAGCGGGCAATTCCATTCATGGGATGTCGTCAACGAGGCTATCGATGTCACCGCGCCAGGAAATCTGCGCCAGACCATCTGGCTGAAGCGGTTCGGCCGCGACTATATCGATATCGCTTTCGAGGCGGCGCGCGCGGCCGATCCGGAGGCGATGCTGGTCTACAACGATTGGGGCTGCGAACTCGGCGCGCCGGATAACGATCGTTTCCGCGCGGCCACGCTCGATTTCCTGGAAGGCGCGCGCGCACGCGGCGTGCCCATCGACGCACTGGGGCTGCAGGGGCATCTCGGTCTCTCAGGTCCGCAGGTGGATCAGGCGAAGCTGGCCATCTTCCTGGACCGGGTGAAGGCGATGGGCTTCAAGATCCTCATCACCGAGCATGATGTGGACGATGACGGCGGCGCGGCCGATCCCGCCACGCGCGACCGGCAGGTGGCCGATGCCAGCCGCCGCTTTCTCGATGTCGCCGCGCCGCATGCGGTGGCGGTGCTGACCTGGGGGCTGTCCGACCGTTACCTCGATCCGCCGTCCTGGCGGCAGAAGCTGATGGGTTGGAGCCCGCGGCGATTGCCATTGGATGCGTCGCTGGCGCGCAAGCCGCTCTGGACCGTGCTGTCGAAGGAGCTGGCCCGGCATTGAAGTTTTTCCGCGCCCGGCCAAATATCCCCCGGCTCGAGAAGCGGGCGAGGGGGACACGACATGCGCGCATTTACGACAGGACTGGCAATCGCGGCGGCGGTGGCGACGATGGGTGCGAGTGCTCCGGGCGGCACCAACCTCTGGGCAGAGGCCCAGGCGGTGAAGGCCGAGCAGCTCCAGTTTCTCTCCACCCTGGTCAACATCGATTCCGGCACGGGCGATGAAGCGGGCGGCCGCAAGGTCGAGGCGCTGCTGATGCCGAAGCTCAGGGCATTGGGCGCAAGCATCACGACCGTTCCGGCCGAGGCCGACGGCCTGCCGCCCAATCTGGTCGCGACCTGGAGCGGAACCGGCACCACGCGCATCCTGATGATCGGCCATATCGATACGGTGTTCGGCCCCGGCACGGTGGCGACACGGCCTTATCATGTCGAAGGCGATCACGCGCGCGGGCCGGGCGTGGCGGATGAGAAAGGCGGCGTTGTCGAAGGGCTCTATGCCATGAAGCTGCTGCGCAAGGCGGGCTTCAAGAATTTCAAGACCATCACCTTCCTGATGGAGACGAGCGAAGAGAAGGGGTCGCCCGGCACGCGCAAGCTGATCCAGAAGCTGGTTGGCGACGCCGACGTCGAGTTCAATCTCGAGCCGGGCGATCCGCCGGATCTCATCACCGTGTGGCGCAAGGGTTCGGCCACGTTCCATATCGACGTGAAGGGCAAGGCGGCGCATGCGGGCGTCAATCCGCAGGATGGGCACAACGCGGCGGTCGAGCTGCTGCATCAACTGGCCGGTATCGAAGCGTTCCCGCATTGGGGGCCCGGCCTCACCGTCAACCTCACGCTGATGAGCGCCGGCACGCGGGCGAACATCATTCCGGATGCGGCCTCCGCCCAGGTCAATGTGCGGGTGCGCGACATGGCCGATTTCGACAAGGTCGAGCGTGCTCTCGTCGCGAACTCCAAGCACGTCGTGGTGCCGGGAACGAGCGTGACGGTCTCGCGCGAACCGGCCTTTCCGCCGTTGCCCGACAACAAGGGTACGTCGGCGCTCGCGACGCGGGCGGAGAAGATCTACGCGGCCATCGGCATGCGGCTGGATGAGGGCGGCAATGGCGGCGCATCGGAATCCGCGCTGGCCGCGGCGGCAGGCGTTCCGGCGCTGGATGGCCTCGGTCCGGTCGGCGGCGGCTTTCATTCCAGCGATGAATATCTCGATCTCAACTCGGTCTCGCCGCGGCTTTATCTGCTGACGCGGTTGCTGATGGATGTGGGCGAGACGCCGCCCGTGCCGAAATAGCGGCGATGATGGGCCAACGAAAAACACCACCCAGGGCGCGCATCGCCTTCCGGATCGGTGTTGTCGGCCACAGACCGAACCGGCTGCCGCAGGATGACGCGACGCTCGACACTTTGCGCGGGGTCATTCACGACATCCTGGATACCGCGAAATCGGCGGTCTTCGCATTCCGTGGCGGCGACGCGGATGCGGTCTATTACAGCGACGAAACGCCCCTGCTGCGCGCGGTGTCGCCGCTCGCCGAAGGCAGCGATCGCATGTTCGCCGATGAAGCGCTCGATCTCGGTTATGCGCTGACCTGCCCAATGCCTTTCGCGCAAGCCCGTTACGAGGAGGACTTCGCGCCGGAAAATGCGCTCGAGCCCAATTCCATCGACCGCTTCCATCGCCTGCTCGAGCGCGCGCGAACCGGCGCGGGTCTCACGGTGTTCGAACTCGATGGCGCGCGCGGGCCCAAGAAAGACGCGGCGGCAGAGGCCTATGGCGCGGCAGGCCGCGTCGTGCTCAACCAGTCCGATCTTCTCATCGTCGTATGGGACGGCAAAGGCGCGGAGGGCGGCGGCGGCACGGTGCAGACGCTGGAAGAGGCGCTGAAATATAACGTGCCGGTGCTTTGGATCGGCGCGCACGATCCCAGCCTCTGGCAGCATCTGCAGGGCAAGACCGACGGGTTCTTCCCGAAGGTGACGCCGCCCGCCGTTCCCTCCGATACGCTGCCGCCGGAGCCGCAGGCGCGGCGGGATGCGATCGCGGGCATCGTAGGCTCCATCGTCCACGATACGCTGGCGCTGCCGGCCCAGGAGGAGCCCGACGACACCGAAGCGGAAAAGCCGCTGACGCCGGCCGATTATTTCGCGGAAGTGCAGCCCTGGTTCAATGTCGCGTTCGTCTGGAAGCTGTTCCGCAATCTGGTGGGCCGCTTCCAGCTGCGCTTTCCGGAATTCCTCGTTCCCAGGTTCGTGGCGGACAGCGGCGACTGGCCGGTGGCGGGCGACAAGACCGTGCAGGCGCCGAGGCCCTTCGTCAGCTGGGTGAACGCCAGGCTGCGCGACCATTACGCCTGGGCCGACGGATTGGCCGACTTCTATGCCGACCGCTATCGCAGCGCCTACATCCTGTCTTATCTGTTCGCGGCCATAGCGGTGCTGGTCGCGTTGCTGCCGGGCGTGATGGGGTGGAAGGATGAGCGCGAGACCATTTGCATCGCCGTCGAGCTCGCGCTGCTGTCCTCCATCCTGCTCTCGTTGTGGCGGGGCCGGCGCAGGCAGTGGCACAATCGCTGGATGGAATACCGCCTCCTCGCGGAGATGGTGCGGCAGTTGCGTTTCCTCGTTCCGCTCGGCGGCGGAACACCCACGCCGCATCTGCCCGCGCATCTCGCGGCGTTTGGAAAACCGACGCACACCTGGATGTACTGGCATGTCTGCGCCATCGCGCGGGCAGCGGGGATTCCCCAAGCGAAGGTCGCGCCGGATTATGTGATGGGTTGCCTGGATTATCTGGGCGACGTGGTGGGAACAAAAAAAACAGGGCAGTGGGCGTTCCACCTGAACACCGAGAAAACGTCGGTCAACATCCACAAGCGTCTGCACAGCTTTTCGCTGCTGCTGTTCGGGGCGACGATCGTCTGCATCTTTTTTCACCTGTTCATTCAGCTGGCCAACGTGCCCGGCATGACGGTGCATTGGAACGCATGGTTCCAGAACGTGCCTCACCAGCTGTTGCCGTATTGCGATTGGTTGGTGCTGCTCTGCGCCACCTTGCCCGCGTTCGGCGCGGCGCTGGCGGGCATCAACAACCAGGGTGAATTCGCGCGCCTCGCCAAACGCTCCGCCGGCATGGCGAGCGACTTCGCGGGTTTCAACAGCCGCATCGATGTCATCCGCGAGCGCGCGCAGAAGGGTAGCGATCCCAAGCTGGCCGATGTGCTGCCGCTGGCGACCGAGATCGCGGGCATGATGGTGGAAGAGGTGATGGACTGGCGCGTCCTCTTCGTGGACCGTCCGCAAACGGCCTGATCGCGCCAGAAAAGTACCGGATTACCCGGTTCACCCGCTCTTTACTTGCCGGATAACGGCCCGGACACCATCTTTCATGCCGAAGTGGCGCTGCGGAACCGTATGGGATACCAAGCTGGCCATGTTCATGAGGGAGTCTCCATGTCTATGCGTTCCTTTTGCCTTGGCGCCGCGGCGGTGGTCGCGTTGAGCGTCTCCTCGGCCAATCTGGGCGACGCGGCCGCGCCCGCCGCCGCCAATCCGTTCGAGCACCCCAGCACGTTGCCGCTGCAGGCTCCCATGTTCGACAAGATCAAGGACACGGACTACGAGCCGGCGTTCGAGGAAGCGATGCGCCAGCAGCGCGCCGAGGTCGACAAGATCGCCAACAACAAGGCCGCGCCGACCTTCGAGAACACCGTCGTCGCCGTGGAGAAATCCGGCCGCATGCTAGACCGCGTGGGCGCTACCTTCTCCGCCGTCGTGCAGGCCAACACCAACGACACCTTGGACAAGACGCAGACCGACGAGGCGCCGAAGCTGGCCGCCCATCAGGACGCGATCAATCTCGATCCCAAGCTCTTCGCCCGCATCAAGGCGGTGTATGACAAGCGCGACACGCTGAAGCTCGATCCGGAATCGCTGCAGCTTCTCACCATCTATTACATGCAGTTCGTGCATGGCGGCGCCAATCTCAACAACGCCGACAAGGAAAAGCTGAAGGCGCTGAACGCCGAAGACGCGACGCTGGAGACGGATTTCCAGCAGAAGCTGATCGCGGCCTCCAAGGCCGGCGGTTTCGTGGCCGACGACAAGGCGCAGCTCGCGGGCCTCACCGATGAAGAGATCGCCGCGGCCTCGAAGGCGGCGGAAGATCGCGGGCTCAAAGGCAAGTTCCTCATCCCGCTGCAGAACACAACGCAGCAGCCGGTTCTGGCCTCGCTCACCAATCGCGACACGCGCGAGAAGATCTTCCAGAACTCCTGGACCCGCAACGAAAAGGACGATGCCAACGACACCCGCGCCATCGTCGCGCGGCTGGCGCAGCTCCGCGCTGAGAAGGCGAAGCTTCTGGGCTATCCCAACTATGCGGCCTATGTGCTCTACGACCAGATGGCCAAGACGCCGGAAGCGGTGAAGGCCTTCATCGGCCAGCTCACCCCCGCCACCGCCGCCAAGGCCGCCGACGAAGGCCGCCAGATCCAGGCGATGATCGACCAGTCCGGCACGCATTTCGACCTGAAGCCGTGGGACTGGGAGCTCTATTCGGAGAAGGTGCGCAAGGCGCAGTACGATCTGGATGACAGCCAGCTCAAGCCTTATTTCGAGCTCGACCGCGTGCTGAAGGACGGCGTGTTCTACGCCGCCAACCAGCTCTACGGCATCACCTTCAAGGAGCGTCACGACATTCCGGTCTATCAGCCGGATGTGCGCGTCTTCGACGTCTTCGACAAGGACGGTTCCGTCCTGGGCATGATCTATTTCGATTACTTCAAGCGGGACAACAAGGCCGGCGGCGCCTGGATGAGCAACTTCGTCAACCAGAGCCATGTGCTGGGAACGAAGCCCGTCGTCTACAACGTCGCCAACTTCACCAAGCCCGCGCCCGGCCAGCCCGCGCTGCTCAGCTTCGATGACGTGACGACGATGTTCCACGAATTCGGCCATGCGCTGCACGGTCTTTTCGCGAACCAGAAGTACCCGTCTCTCTCGGGCGCCAACACGGCGCGCGACTGGGTGGAATTCCCCTCGCAGTTCAACGAGCATTGGGCGCTCTATCCCGATGTGCTGAAGCACTACGCGGTGAACTACAAGACGGGTGAGCCAATCCCGCAGGCGCTGGTGGACAAGATCAAGAAGTCCGCCAGCTGGGGCCAGGGCTATTCGCTGGGCGAGTTGCTGGCGGCGTCCGAGCTCGACATGGAATGGCACTCCCTGACGGCAGGCATGCCCAAGCAGGATGTCGATGCGTTCGAAGCCAAGGCCTTGGCCGACACGCATACCGACTTCGCCAACGTGCCGACCCGCTATCGCTCCAGCTACTTCCTGCACATCTGGGCGAACGGCTACGCGGCCGGCTACTACGCCTATCAGTGGACGGTGATGCTGGATGACGACGCCTTCGCCTGGTTCATGCACAATGGCGGCATGACGCGCGAAAACGGTCAGCGCTTCCGCGACATGATCCTCTCCAAGGGTCATAGCGAGGATTACGGCCCGATGTTCCGCGCCTTCTACGGCAAGGACCCGGATATCGCCCCGATGCTGGAGCATCGCGGCCTGGTTCAACCGAAGCAATAATATCCCTCCGCCCGGCCGGGTTGAATTCCCGGCCGGGCGAGCGATTTAATAGTTGAACCGATTGGCCGTCTGGGCCGTTGGGAGCCTAACCCATCGGGCTGGACCCATGCCGCCTTCGTACAGTGCCGTACAAACCGAAGACACGACGCTTGCCCGCTACCGCACCGTGCGGTCGCTGAGCGAGGCGCTGGTGCGCGGGCTCTCGGCGGAGGACCAGTGCGTCCAGTCCATGCCGGATGCCAGCCCCGCCAAGTGGCATCTGGCCCACACTACCTGGTTCTTCGAGCGCATGATCCTGGCCAAGCGGCCGGGCTACAAGCCGTTCGACCCGCGCTTCGACCGGCTGTTCAACTCCTATTACCTCGGCCTCGGCACGCCCTTCTCGCGGCCCGAACGCGGATTGCTGACGCGGCCCGGCGCGGACGAGGTGATGGCTTATCGCCACCACGTCGATGCCGCGATGGAAGCGGCGCTCGCTGATGATCCCGCGCTGGTCGAGCTCGGTCTCAATCACGAACAGCAGCATCAGGAATTGCTGCTGACCGATATCAAGCACGCCTTCTCCCGCAATCCGCTTCTGCCTGCTTATTGTGCAGCGGAGCCGACGGTTGTCGCCGAGGCCCCGAAGCTGCGCTACGTCGAGCATCCCGGAGGCGTGGTGGAGATCGGCCACGGCGGCGCGGGCTTCGCCTTCGACAATGAGAAGCCCCGCCATCAGGTGCTGCTGCGTCCGTTCAAGCTCGCCTCGCGGCTTGTCACAAACGGTGAGTATCAAAGCTTCATCGATCATGGCGGCTATCACAAAGCGGAATACTGGCTGTCGGACGGCTGGGCGATGCTCCAGCGCGAAGAAATGTGGATGCCGCACTATTGGCTGGAAGACGGCATGCATTTCACCCTGCAAGGCGTGCGCCCGCGAGACCCCGCCGAGCCGGTGACGCATGTCAGCTTCTTCGAGGCGGCTGCTTACGCCGCCTGGGCCAGGAAGCGCCTGCCGACGGAATTCGAATGGGAAGCGGTGGCACAAACCGTTCCGTTCAAGGGCCGCTTCCTCGACCTGCACGCGCTGCATCCGCGCGCGGCGGACGACGCAGTGCCGGCGCAGATGTTCGGTGACGTGTGGCAGTGGACGCGCTCGTCCTATGATCCCTATCCTGGCTTCAAGACGTTCGAAGGCCCGGCCAGCGAATATAACGGTAAGTTCATGGTGGGGCAGGTGGTGCTGCGCGGCGGATCTTGCGCTACACCTGAAGGCCACACCCGCGTCAGTTATCGCAATTTCTTCCCGCCGGCCGCGCGCTGGCAATTCAGCGGCATCCGGCTGGCGGAGGACTTATGAGTCTCGCGGAAATGACCTATCCGGCGCCATTGCGCGCCACACAGCTCTGTCCCTTCGGCCAGGCGCTGACGGCTGGCTTGAGCGCCGCGCCGAAAACCGCGCCGTGCAAATATTTCTACGACCGCGAAGGCTCGGACCTGTTCGATCGCATCTGCGAGCTGCCGGAATACTACCCCACGCGCACCGAAATGGTGCTGTTGCGCGACCATGCCGGCGAGATCGCCGAACTGATGGGCCGCGACGTGCTGGTGGTGGAATTCGGCGCCGGGGCGCTCAAGAAGATCCGCCTGCTGCTCGACGCGCTGGACGCGCCGCGCGGTTATGTGCCCGTCGATATCTCCGGCGATTACCTGAACGAAGTGGCCGCGTCCCTGCGCGCCTGGCGGCCGTCGCTGTCAGTCGAGCCGGTGGTTGCGGATTTCACGCAACCCTTCTCGCTCCCCAAGCACGAATTCGGCGCGCGCCGCATCGGCTTCTTCCCCGGCTCGACCATCGGCAATCTCGACCGCCGCGAGGCGACTGCTTTCCTGCGCCGCGCCTCCGCCATGCTGAAAGGCGGCGGCTTGCTGATCGGCGTCGATCTGGTGAAAGACCCCGCCATCCTGCACGCCGCTTACAACGACGCTGCCGGCGTGACGGAAGCCTTCAACAAGAACATCCTCGCCCGCGCCAACCGCGAACTGGAAGCCGAGTTCGACCTCGATGCTTTCGCGCATTACGCGTTCTACAATCCGGCGCTGCAGCGCATTGAGATGCATCTGATGAGCCTGGCGCGCCAGTCAGTGCCGGTCTGCGGACAGAGGATCAGCTTCGCGGAAGGCGAGACCATCCACACCGAGAACTCGCACAAATACACCATCGAGGGTTTCCAGGACCTGGCGCGCGAGGCGGGCTTCTCGCCGCGCGCGGTGTGGAGCGATCCCAACCGGCTCTTCAGCCTGCATTGGCTGGAAGTCACTCCTCCAGCAACCCGGCGTTGATCGGCTGCCACGCCACCAGCTTCATGCCCTGCAGGCGCGACAGCGGTTCGAGGAAGGCGGGCGGCTCTTCCTGACCCTTCGCGCTGTCCCACGCAACGCGGCAATCGATCTCCAGCAATTCGCCATAAGCGACCGCCAAAGTGGAGATGACAAAGCCACTCTCCACGATGCGCCGCTGCAATTCTTCCGATGACGGGCCGTCGAGCGACGCCTTCAGCCTCAGGCTGGCGTGGTGTTCGCGAAACAAGCGCGGCTCGACCTGTTTCAGGATCGTCAGCACGGCGAAAGCGAGCGCGGTGAGCGCCGCGCCCAATCCCAGATAGCCCGCGCCCAGCACCAACCCGATGACGGTGACGAGCCACAGCGTGGCCGCCGTCGTCACGCCCGTGACGAGCCGCCCGCGCCGCACGATGGCGCCCGCGCCGATGAAGCCGATGCCCGACAGGATGCCCAGCGGAAAGCGCAGCGCATCCATGTTGGTGAAGGACTCTGCCGTCTTGCCCGTGACGGAGAGCATCAAATTGGCCTCGATCATCGCAGCCGTCGCGGCGAGGCACATCAGGATGGTGGTGCGCAGGCCCGCGATGCGGCCGCGCGTGCCGCGGTCATAGCCGATGATGCCGCCCGCCAGCATCGCAGCCAGCAGGCGCCAGACGATATCGAGGGTCGAGATATGGACGCTCACGGAAATCCGCCTCGCTGGACCTCACAGAGAGGAACAAGCGAGGCGGTATGACAGTTCCGCGAACGTTACTCCGCCGCCTGCTTGCGGTCGTGGCGGCCTTCGCGCACTTCCTCGATGATCTTCGCGGTGAAGGCATCGAGGTCGCCGGGGTTGCGGCTGGTGATGATGCCGTTGTCGGTGACGACCGTTTCGTCCACCCACTGCGCGCCGGCGTTCTCCAGATCCTTGCGGATGGATTTGTAGGACGTGGCCTTGCGCCCGCGCAGCGCATCGGCCTGCACCAGCAGCCATGGCCCATGGCACACCGCCGCCACGATCTTGCCGCTGGCGAGGAACGATTTGACGATCTTCATCGCGTCCTCGTCCACGCGCAACTTGTCCGGATTCATCACGCCGCCGGGAATGACGAGGGCGTGGTAGTCTTCCATCTTCGCGTCGGCGATCTTGAGATCGGCCGGGGCGGTGTTGCCCCAGTCCTTCTCTTTCCAGCCGCGGATTTCCTTGCCGTCCAGCGTGGCGACATCCACTTTCGCGCCGGCCGCGCGCAGCTTGTCGCGCGGCACTTCTAGTTCCGACTGCTCGAAGCCGTGCGTGGCGATGATGAGGATGCGTGTCTGATTGATCTCGGGCATGTTATCTCCTTACCAATAGGGCGTGGCGCCGTAATACGAGAACATCGCGTTCTCCCGCGCGCGGTCTTCATAGGCCCAGGAGTCGTTCTGACTGAACTTCGGCGCGCCCTTGAGCTGTTCGTCCGTCAGGTTCACCTCATAGCCGCCGAGCTTTTCGTTGTAGGTGAGCAGCGACCACGGAACCGGATAGAAATCGCTGCCGATGCCGAGAAAGCCGCCGAAGCTCATCACCGAATAGGCGACGTCACCCGTCTGCTTGTCGATCATGATGCGCTCGATGGTGCCGATCCGGTCGCCGTTGGCGCGATAGACCGGCGTGCCTTCCACTTTGTCGCTGCCGATGAGATTGCCGCTTTCGCGCGCGGACAGATCGCGTCCGGCCGCGTTTATTTTTTCTGGCATTTGCTGGGGTTGCATGGGCTTCTCGCCTCTCCTGGGTTGATAGCGAAAGAACGTGGCGCGCACACCACGGTTCCGGATAAAGGCTTGAGAGGCGAAGAAAAATCAGAGTTCCGTATTGGCGATGCGCCACGCGGTTTTCAAATCGGAAGTGAAGCGGCGAAGTTCCTTTGCTTTGTCTTCCGCGCTGGGGATTCGCAACAAAAGCGAAGGATGGATGGTAATGAATCCGTGACCGCCATCGGGAAGTTCCAACACCGCACCGCGCGATTTCGAAATCGTCATGATCTTGCCGAACAGACTGCGCGCCGCCGTCGCGCCAAGTGCCACGACCAACCTGGGTTTAACCAGCCGCCGCTCATTCTCCTGCCACCAGCGGCATCGCTCGATCTCGTAGGCATTGGGCCGCTTGTGCAGGCGCCGCTTGCCGCGCGGGGCGAACTTGAAGTGCTTCACGGCGTTGGTGACGAACACCTTTCTGCGTTCGATTCCCGCCGCGTCCAGCGCGCCGTTCAGCACCTTGCCTGCCGGACCGATGAACGGCTTGCCCGCGAGATCCTCGTCATTGCCCGGCTGCTCGCCCACCAGCATCAGCTTCGCCCGCGTCGGTCCTTCGCCGGGAACAGCCTGCGTCGCGTCGCGATAGAGCGGGCAGCGGCGGCAACCGTCGAGTTCGCGGGCGAGCGCTTTCAGGGAAGTGGCCGGTTCCATCTTTTGAAAACCAAATCGCGGCGCGCGGGTTGCCCATGTCCTAACCAAGCATGCGGAACCAACCGCCGTATACACCCGTTCATCATGTGGAATTTTTCGGGACACACATCATGAAACGCACGCTGCTTCTCACCGCTGGGGCGCTAAGCGCCATCCTGCTCGCCGGTTCCGTCTATGCCGATCCGCCGGACCAGCCGGGACACACAAGCCCCGCGCCCGGCACGACCAACGACACGATGAGCGGTGTGAAGGATTCGGCCCGCCACGTCGAAGGCACCATCTCGGCGGAAGTGACGACCTCGCTGAAAGGCTTCGCGGAAGCGGCAGCCCAGAGCGACATGTATGAAGTCGAGGCCGGCAAGATTGCCGAGCAGCGCTCCTCCAATGCCAAAGTGAAAGCCTTCGCGGCGAAGATGGTGGCGGCGCATACCGCGACCACCGCCAAGCTGAAGGCGCTGCTGGCCGACGGTCATCCGGACATCGTGCCGCCCGCGCATTTGGACGACCGCCACCAGGGCCTGATCGACGAGTTGCGCGGCGCGAAGGATGCCGATTTCGATGGCCGCTATCTGGCCCAGCAGGTGGATGCGCACAAGGAAGCGCTGATCCTGATGCACGGCTACGCCAAGGACGGCGACGTCGCCTCGGTGAAGCGCTTCGCCTCCAAGACGGCGCCGGTGGTGCAAACGCATCTCAACATGGCGCAGCACTTGCGCGATGCGGGCGTCTAGAGCTGCTCTATGGAATCCACGCGGTCGGGATAGAAGGCGAGATGCTCTTTGATCCCGGCCACCGCATCATAGGGATGCTCGTAGGTCCACACCGCGTTGACCGCGCGCGCGCCGCCTAGCGGGATGCTGTAATAAGAGCACTCGCCTTTGTAGGGGCAGTAGGTGGTGTGATCGGTGCGTTCCAGCAGCGACATGTCTGCATCCGCGCGCGGAACGTAGAGCACCGCCGGATAGGATGCCTCCTTCAGGGACAGCGCCGTGCGCGTGTCGGCGATCACTTTGCCGCCCAGCTTGACGACGATGCGTCCCGCATGTGGCGTGATGGTGATCGGATGATCGGGACCGGGAATTTTGACGGGCTTGTTCATCTGGAGTCTCTGGAGGACCTCTCGGCCATCACTCTAGCGCGTCAGGCGTGAGGCGGCGAGATAAGAAACCGTGGCGGCGCCGGCAGTGATCACGATGCCCCAGGCGATGTCGGCGAGCGTGATCCGCAAGGTCCAGCCGCGCAGGGTGGCGTAATTGGTGAGGTCGTAGGTCGCGTAGGCAAACAGCCCCAGCGCCGCGCCGTTGAGGAGCGCGGCCGTCCAGCCCGCGCCGCGCAGCGCGGGGAACGTGGCGAAGAGCAGCACGCCGGCCGGATAGAGCAGGTAGAACACCGCCGCGGCGGGCCAGTTCGTCTTCTCCGCCTGCAGCGGCCCCAGCACCGGCTGATAGATCGCGGCGAAGCTTTGGCTCAGCCAGATCCCGTCCAGGCACAGCATGGTGACGAGGGCGGCGATATAGGCGATGGCGAGGCGCATGGCGGGCTCCATTTTCCGTCATACGCAACGCACGGGCGCCCGGATTAGCCGGGCTTGCAACCCCGATGCGGTTCGGACCAAGCTCCCGGCGCGCATTTGGGGAGCCGCACGATGAATCCGAACAAGGCATTGTGGGAAAAGGGCGACTTCACGCGCATCGCGAGCACCATGCGCGAGAGCGGCGCGGCGCTGGTGGGCACGCTCGGCATCACCAAGGGGATGAAAGTGCTCGATCTGGGTTGCGGCGACGGCACCACGGCGCTGCCGGAAGCGCGGCTGGGCGCCGACGTGCTGGGTGTCGATATCGCGCATAATCTTGTCGAGGCCGGCAACCGGCGCACGCAGGACGAGGGCCTCGCGAATTGCCGCTTCCAGGAAGGCGATGCCTCGAACCTTGAAGGCCTGGGCGACGGCACATTCGATCTGGTGGTCAGCATCTTCGGCGCGATGTTCGCACCCCGGCCGTTCGACGTGGCGAAGGAGATGGCGCGCGTGACGAAACCCGGCGGGCGCGTCGTCATGGGCAACTGGATCCCCAACGATCCCACGCTGGTGGCGCAGATTCTGAAGATCAGCGCCGCCTACACCCCGCCGCCGCCGGACGGCTTCGTCAGCCCGATGAAATGGGGCGTGGAGAGCGACGTTGTCGAGCGGTTCACCGCCGCCGGTGTGCCTGCGGAAAACATCGCCTTCGCGCGCGACACCTACACCTTCCATTTCCCCGGGCCGCCCGCCGATCTCGTCGAGGCGTTCCGCGATTATTACGGCCCCACGATGAACGCCTTCGATGCAGCGCAAGCAGCGGGGCGTGACGGCGCGTTGCGCAAGGAGCTGGACGATCTCTTCGCCAGCCAGAACACCAGCGCGGACAAACACGCGACCTCCATCCCGGCCACCTTCCTGCGGGTCACGGTCACGGTGCAGGGGTAACGAACGTGACTTTGACTTTGCGCAGGGGCGTGCAGGCGGACGCACCCGCCGCGGGCGATATCTGCTATCGCGCGTTCAAATCCGTCGCCGGGGCGCACAATTTCATCCCCGATTTTGACAGTGCGGAGCGGACCGCCGGTCTGATGGCCGTGTTGATCGGTGACGAACAGGTCTTCGATGTCGTCGCCGAAGCGAACGGCAAGATCATCGGCAGCAATTTCCTCGACGAGCGCGATGTGATCAGCGGTGTGGGGCCAATCTCGGTCGATCCCGATGTGCAGAATGACGGCGCCGGCCGCGCGCTGATGCAGGCGGTGCTGCAGCGGTCCCGGGAACGCGGCTTCGCGGGGATCCGCCTGGTGCAGGCCGGGTATCATGCCCGCTCGCTGGTGCTCTATGTCAAGCTGGGCTTCGAGGCGCGCGAGCATCTGTCGTGCCTGCAGGGTGACGCCATCGGCAAGACGATTCCGGGATATGCGGTGCGCGCGGCCACGCCGGGCGATCTCGCCGCTTGCAACGATGTGTGTTTCCGCGTGCACGGCTTCAGCCGCTCCGGCGCGCTGACCGGCGCAATTGCACGTGGCGATGCGCAAGTGGTGGAGCGCGACGGCCGCATCACGGGCTATACGACCCTGGTGGCGTTTTCCGGCCATTCGGTGGCCGAAACCAACGACGACATGAAAGCCCTCATCGCCGCCGCGCCGTCCTTCCCCGGCCCGGGCTTCCTGGTGCCCACGCGCAACGGCGAACTCATGCGCTGGTGCCTCGCGCAGGGCTGGCGCGTCACCCAGACGCTGACCTTGATGAGCATCGGCCTCTACAGCGAGCCCAACGGCGTCTGGCTGCCGTCGATCCTCTATTGAGGTACCTTGCCGATCCGCTCCAGCTTGGCCAGCATGTCCGCTGACAGCTTGAGGTTCGCCGCCGCCAAATTCTCGCGCAGATGGGCGAGCGACGAGGTGCCGGGGATCAGAAGCATGTTGGGCGCGCGCTGCAGCAGCCAGGCCAGTGCCACCTGCATCGGCGTGGCATCCGCCTCTTTCGCCACTTGCGACAGCGCATCGGATTGCAGCGGCGAGAAGCCGCCGAGCGGGAAGAACGGCACATAGGCGGTCTTGCCCAGCGTGTCGATCAGCGCGTCATCCTCGCGATGGACGAGGTTGTAATTGTTCTGCACACAGACGATTTCGGTGATGGAGCGGCCTTGCGCCACTTGCGTGGCCGTCACATTGCTGAGGCCGATGTGGCGGATGAGACCCTGGCGCTGGAGCTCGGCCAGCACGGTGAGCGGCGCCTCGATGGAACCTTCGGCCGGGCCATGCACCGCGCCCATGACGCGCAGATTGACGGCGTGGATCACGTCGAGCCCGAGATGGCTAAGATTGTCGTGGATGGCGCTCACCAATTGTTCCGGCTTCATCGCCGGATTCCATGATGCATCCGCGCCGCGCTTCGCGCCGACCTTCGTCACGATCACGAGGTCATCCGGATAGGGATGCAGCGCCTCGCGGATGATCTCATTGGTGACGTAGGGCCCGTAGAAATCGCTGGTGTCGATGTGGTTGACGCCGCCTGCCACCGCTTCGCGCAGCACGGCAACCGCCTGCTCGCGATCCTTGGGCAGTCCGAACACACCGGGGCCGGCCAGCTGCATCGCGCCATAGCCCATGCGGTTCACGGCGTGATTGCCAAGCACGAACGTGCCCGCGGCTGTGATGTCGGTCATATCGGTCTCCGGGGGTGAAGGGAGGGGCAGTATGGCCCGTCGCGGGCTTAACCAAAAGCGGGGCCAAGAACGGGACTTGCATCGCTAAACAGCTTGTAGTACTTTCTACTACATGAGTAGTAGAAAGGTATGGTCATCATGGCCCATCCCAAACTGAGCAAGCTGGAATTGCAGATCATGGAAGCGCTGTGGACGCGCGGCGCGTCTTCCGTGCGCGAGGTGCAGGAGCATTTCCCGGAAGACAAGCGCCCCGCCTACACCACCGTGCAGACCATGATCTACCGGATGGAGGCCAAGAAGGTGCTCCGCCGCGTCAAGAAGATCGGCAACGCGCATCTTTTCGAGGCCACCGTCTCGCGGAACGCGGCGCAGCGCCGGCTGATCGACGAACTGCTGGGATTTTTCGGCGGGCGGATGCAGCCCGTCATGGCGCATCTGGTGGAGACCGGAAAGCTGACGCTGGACGATGTGCAGGAAGCGGAAAAACGCCTGCGCGAGCTGGCGGCAACCAAGAAGGGACAAGGCAAATGAGCGCGCTCTTCGATCATCTCTGGCAATCGACCTTGTTTGCAGGCGTGCTGGGCCTGTTGACGCTGGCCTTCCGCCGCAACGGCGCTGCGGTGCGCTATGGCTTGTGGTTCGCGGCGTCGGTGAAATTCCTGCTGCCGTTCTCGGCCTTGATCGCGCTCGGCGGTTATCTGTTCCGCCCGCTTGCGCCGGCTTACACCGCGCCGCCTGTCTTCTATCGCATGGCCGGTGTCGCCCAGCCTTTCTCGGATGCGCATTCCGTCATCGTCGCGCCGGTGACGACGGGTTTGCCGGTGATGGCGATCCTCTTCGGCGTGTGGTTCTGCGGCTTCGCGGCGCTGACGGGTGTGTGGCTGGTTCGCTGGGCGCGGCTCAATGCCGTGGTGCGCGCCGCGCGCGATATTCCGATCGCCTCTCCGCTTCCGGCGAAGGCGTCGCCCGCCTTGCTGGAGCCCGGCCTGGTCGGCATCTGGCGGCCCGTGCTGCTCCTGCCTGAAGGCATCCTGCAGCGTCTCTCGCCGCCGGAGATGCTCGCCATCGAGGCGCATGAGCGCTGCCATTTCCATCGCGGCGACAATCTCACCGCCGCGATCCATATGCTGATCGCGAACATCTTCTGGTTCCACCCGCTGCTGTGGTGGCTGGGCGCGCGGCTGGTCGAAGAGCGCGAGCGCGCCTGCGACGAGAGCGTGCTGGGCGCGGGCAACGATCCCAAGACCTATGCCGACAGCATCCTCAAAGTCTGCCGTTTCTACGTGCATTCGCCGCTTGCCTGCGCGGCCGGTGTGTCAGGCGCAAACCTCAAACAACGATTGGAGATGATCATGGAAAACAGGGCTACGCTTCGTTTGAACGCTATCAAGAAAGGCCTTCTGGCCACTGTCGCCGCAACCGCCATCGCCGTGCCTGTCTTTGTCGGGCTCGCCTCGTCGGGCGCCGCGCAGGACAACGGATCGGTGACGCAGGAACGCCTCGCCGAACAGCGCCAGCCGCGCAAGGAAGTCGCCATCGATGCCGCGCAGTTCGACAAGCTCGCGGGCTACTACCGCATCTCGCCGACGGATCTCTATGTCGTCAGCCGCAAGGGGCATCATTACTTCGCAGGTGTGATCGGTCAGGGCGCGACTGAGATGTATCCCGAAAGCGCGAGCAAGTTCTTCCTGAAGGGCCTCTCCATGCCCGCGCAGTTCAGCTTCACCACCGACGCCTCGGGCCATGGGACGGAGATGGTGCTGCATCAGAACGGCGAGGAGCAACGCATGCCCCGTATCTCCGACGCGGACGGCCGGGTGGCCGAAGCGGCGCTGGCGCAACGCATCGCGGCCAACACGCAAAGCCCCGGCACAGAGGACGCGCTGCGCCACCAGATCGACGGGCTGGCCAGCGGCAATCCCGATTACGGCAAGATGATGCCATCGCTCGCCGCCGGCACGCGCCAGATGCTGGGCGACCTGCATGCGAAGGTCGATTCGTGGGGGCCGGTCACGGCCGTGAAATTCGTGGGCGTCGGCAAGAACGGCATGGACGTCTACGAAGTCACCTGCCGCAACAAACGCTCCAAATGGGAAGTCGCCCCGCTGACGCCGGACGGCAGGATCTCCAGCATCTTCTTCGAAGAAATCTGAGCCGGGCGTTTCCGGCCAAAACGAAACGGGCGGCGCATTGCGTCGCCCGTTTTCGCAGGTTGGTCATCCCGATGAACGGACGGGCGTGTCGCGCAGAGCGCCGTCAAGTCAGCCGGGTAATATCCTGAAATGGCCTGCATCGAGCAGTTGTCTGACGATACCTTGCTGAGTCCGCTCGGCCGCGCATCCCACGAGCAGTGCATATCTCGGACGGCTCACAGCGACATAGAGGCCATTAATTTCAATCGGATCGTCTTCGGCGAACTCGGAAACGTCGGGAACGATAACGACGTCGAATTCGAGTCCTTTCGCATCGAGCGGTGTGGTAAAATGCGTCTTGAAGCGCTCGGTAAGCCGCGACCGCTCTGAGAACATGGGATTGCGGAAGCATCCGTCGAGGCCGTCTTTCATCAGTTCATACCACGCCGCGGCCTTGTCCCGATCCGGACATATAACGGCGATGCTCGCTTCTCCTGGCAGCTTCGAGATCCGTTGAGTCGCGAGTTCGGCCAATTCCGCTTTGTCGTGAAAAATGGTAAGTGGTGCTTGCGCCGCGGTAGCCTCCGCAATCGGAATTCTCTCGGTCAGCGTCCTTATGCTGTTCGAGAACGCGGCGAGCGGCTTCGACTGGCGATGATTCTGGTCGAGGAATATGGAGCGAATGCTTCCATCGCCGAAGGGCAACGCCGTAACGATGTCGCTCAGTCCATCTCTATGAAGTCTCTGACTCGGATCGCCCGACACTGTGATCTGGCGGTATTTGGGCCGCGCGCGAAATGCCATCAGGAGAACCTGTTGCTCACTGAAATCCTGATATTCGTCGATGAACACCGCCACGCGTTCCGAGAAATCGTGCAGATAAGGGATGTTGGCGATGTCGCGCTCGAACCGGTCGCACGTCAGCGCGTTCAGGCATAGCGCCGTAACAACATCGTCGTCCGTCACCCTGTTCTCGCTCATGTGTCTCGCGGTCGCATAGACAGCCTCCGATGCTTCCGCAGTGAGGCCGAACTTGGACACAAGCGCCGCGGGCTGAGCATGCGCCGCAGGGAGAAGCTCGGTGGGATTAAACACGCGGAAAAAGCGTTGCGACACGTTTTCAACCGCTTCGCGGAGCGCTCGCCGCTCATTTGCCTCGGTCTCCGCGAGCTCGCGGTCGCTCAGGCGGACATCGCGATCCAGCGCGGCCAAGATTCCCTGGAGGCGAAACCCATCGCCCGCGCGCCCGCCGCTCCCAAGGCGGCGGATCAAACCTGTGACCCGCGCGCGTAACGGCCCGCTGCTCCAGAATTGCTTGTGCATCTCGGTCCAGCGTGTTTCGGATACGGTCCTGCCGTCAGGCGTATCCGGCTTCGGCAGCAGCTCGGCCAGGATGGCGGAGAGAGCATCTGCGCAAATACCGGACAACTGGCTGTCCAGCATCGCAAGCCACGCAATCGTCCGCTGGATGACGGAGTTCCTTTCCGGGGAGCGCTGGAACGGGCGGCCGAAGAGGCGCCGCGATTGGCGCTCGTGGTCACGGTATTCGTCGAAGTCCTGGATTTTCATCTTTCCAAGCTCGAGCCGCTCCGCGGTTTGCTTGAGATATTGAACCAGGCTGGGATTTAAGACGAAGCCCACCATGTCCGACGGATCGAAGTCAGTCCAATCGTTTGGGTCCAGCCCGTACTCGGCGAGATGTTCTCCGGATCGAAAATTCGCGAAGAATTTCAGCCGGCCGAGTGCAACCGAGGTTTTCCCCGTGCCGGCAACGCCCTCGACGACCGTTACGCCACGCACAGCCTGGATGGCCGCCTCCTGCTCTCGTGTCGTCCTGGTGAAGAAATGGGAGCCAAGCGATGCCGCTTCCTCGTGCCCGAGCAACATGCTGTCCCATTGCGCGGGCCAGAAGTTCCCGGCGAAGCTCGGTTCCGCGCGCGCCGAAGCTTCGAGCCTTTCCGCCGGAGCTTGCTCGATTTCGGGCGGAACGTTCTCCAGCCCCTGCACGAATGCGCGAAGATCCCGGACGACATCGATATCTTCATCGTCGGCGATGGCGAACTGCGACAGAGCGGCGTTCGGCTTAAGGCGCAGCAGCGGCGTGACGCCTTCGAGGTCTATGATCCCCGCTACATCGAAGAACCGCTCCCCGCGTGGCGCGCTGAATTCGATCTCATCGCCGGCGCGGCAGGAAACAAGACGGCTCGCGTTGCGGTTGTTGCGCGCGAGAATTACAATTCCCTTGTCCTGCAGCCCTGCGTTTGCCTGCGAGAGCCGGAAGACCTCCTTGCCGATGAGCTTCCCGAACTCATCGACTTCGTTCAGCACGACCACGCGGCCATAGCCGCGTCGCGCCAGCTCCTCCAGGGAGTCGCGCAGGCCTTCCTTCAGATTGTGCAGCGCGACTACCGTTTCCGCGTCGCCGGTCGCGATTTCGGAGCGGCTTTTCCGGAGCTCACCGGATTTCTCTTCGATTTTATTCCGCAGAGCTTCGCTTACCGCATCGAGCACATTGATTTCGGCCCGCGCGCTGTCTCCGGTTTCGCTTCGCAATTTGAACCCCCGCAAATCAGATGGGAAATATGAGCACTACTTTCATATGCATCTGTAGCTTGTATTTCTTCTGTTGCTAAGGGGCTGCTTGCGCTTGGGGCAGCGAACCATCGGGCGCGGCCAATGCCAAACGCGGAGCGCGAATAATGTACCGGCTCTACGATACGGAAACGGTAAGTGTGCTCAGGCCTTCGCCAGCGTCTCGCGCTGCTTGAGCAGGGCCGTGAGCTGCGCTTCCTGCTGGGCGATGCGGCCGGCGGCGAGGTCTTCGTCGGCGGCGCCGGATTGGGCTGCGGCCTGTTCGGTCAGCTGGCGCAGGTTGTCGCGCACGATCGCGATCTCTTCATCCAGTTCGGCGAGGGCTTTCTTGTCGGCCATGAGCGTGATCCTTCTACGATGCTCGCGCGATTGTTCCGGCTACTGGCCTTGAGCATAGTGTGAATCGGTCGCGGCAACAAAGCCGCGCCAGTCTCATAAACGGAGCCCATGAACGCCCTGCTGCTGGTTTTTCTGGGAGGGCTTGCGGCCGGCGCCATGAACGCCCTTGCCGGTGGCGGGTCATTCGTCAGCTTGCCGGTTCTGATCGCGGCCGGCGTGCCATCGGTCCAGGCCAATGCATCCAGCGCCGTGGCATTGTTTCCCGGCGGCGCTGCCAGCGTCTGGACGTATCGCGACGGGCTTGGACCTGTCGGCCCCGCATCGCTGAAAGCCCTTCTGGTCGTGACGCTTCTGGGCGGCGGGTTGGGCGGTGCATTGCTTCTGTCGACGCCCTCGCGGACTTTCGATGCCGTTCTGCCCTGGCTTCTCCTGGTGGCGTGCATAGCCCTCGCGTTCGGCCGCGGCGTTGGCGAGTGGCTGCGCCGAAGGTGGCGGATTTCTCCAGTGGCTGTTCTGATCGTTCAGTTCGGACTTGGAATCTACGGCGGATATTTCGGCGGCGCCGTCGGCATCATGATGATCGCGGTGTGGGGGCTTCTGGATAGCCGCGATCTGAAGAGCCTGAACGGTCCGCGCACGTTGCTGGTCGGCGCGGCCAACGCCATCGCCGTGCTGATCTTCGTCGCCGCGCGGGCCGTGCAGTGGGCCCAGACTCTGGCGATGCTGACCGGTGCGGTGATCGGGGGCTATGGCGGCGCCCAAATCGGCCGGCGCGCGCCACCGCGCATCATTCGCGCCGGAACGCTGCTTCTCGCGGCGTTCATCACGGTACTGTTCTTTGTCAGGGCTTATGGGGTGATGTTGTAGGACGCGGCACCGGTCTCCCTGCGCTCCTTCAGAGCTTCGGGAGATCACCCTCCGCTAATGCAACTCCGGTGGCCTGCCACCCGAAGCTGCGCAGCAGCGCAAGGTGGTGGGCGCGACAGGGATTGAACCTGTGACCCCTCCCGTGTGAAGGGAGTGCTCTCCCGCTGAGCTACGCGCCCTCTGCTCAAGAAGCAGGGGCACGGGCTATAGAGCGGCGTGGTTTGTGGCGTCAAGCGTGGACTCGAGACACGCGAAAAGGCCGCTCGCCGCGATTCTCGGTCTGCACAACTTGTAATTTTATTGCTGGAATTTTTCCTAGAAGTGCTTGACAGCGTGCCGCTGCCGGGGCTAATATACCCAAGTCTCGCGAATTGCGGCTTCTCAGCCCATCAACCGCTTCACGGCATCCGGGACTTCCGAAAAATCGTCCAACACCAGATCGGCGCCCAGATTGCGGGCGGGTTCGGGCGTGTAGCCGTAGGACATCAGGATCGCGGGAACGCCGGCGGCGCGGGCGGTGGCGAGGTCGGTCTGGGAATCGCCGATCATCAGCGATGGTCCGCCGCCCAATTCATCGACCACATGCTGGAAGACGCGCGGGTCGGGCTTCACGTAAGCGTAGCGGCCGGCGCCGTGGATGGCGTCGAAAAACCTTGCCAGATCGAGCTTTTCCAGCAGCGGGCCGGTCAGTTCCTGCGGCTTGTTGGTGAGGACGCCGAGGCGCGCACCATCCGCCTTCAGCCGGGCCAGGATTTCGGCCACATGGGGGAAGGGCTGGCTCGCGTCCGCGATGTGCGCCCGGTAGTGGGTGATGAAGCGGTCGAGCTGGGTGGGCAGGCGCTCTTGTGTCGTGGGCTCGCCGGTGGCGGCCATGGCCTGCTCGATCAGGGCGCGGGCGCCGAAGCCCACCATGTGGCGCAACGTGGCCGTGTCGAGGTCGCGGCGGCCCTCCGCCTCCAAGACGGCGTTGAGCGCGCCCAACAGGTCCGGCGCGGTGTCGACCAAGGTGCCGTCGAGATCGAAGATGAGAGCGGTCATTTGCGGTTCAGGTAGTTGCTGGCAACATACGGAAGCAAATCGTCATTTTGCCCCGCGCGCCGGGGAGGTTATCGCACAGGATAGATGGATTGGAACAGATGAACGCACGCGCCGGGATCATATTGGCGGCAGGCCAGGGCACGCGGATGAAATCCGCCAAGCCCAAGGTGCTGCACGAGGTGGCGCATCTGCCGCTGCTGGGCCATGTCATCACGGCGATGAAGCAAGCCGGTATCGGCCGCATCGTGGTGGTGACAGCGGCGCCGCATGATTCCGTGCGCGCCTTCGCCGCCTCGCTCGGCGCGGAAAGCGTGGTGCAGGACAAGCAGCTCGGCACCGGCCATGCGGCGGCCTGTGCGGCAACGGCACTCGCGGATTTCGACGGCGAACTGATCGTCTCCTATGGCGACATGCCGCTGGTGACGGCGGAGACGTTCCGCCAATCTTTCGCGGCGCGCGAAAAGCCCGGCATGGCGATCGTGGCGTTTCATTCCGAGAGCACGGCCTATGGCCGCGTCATCGTGGATGACGGCTTCCTCTACCGCATCGTGGAATACAAGGACGCGGATGAACATCAGCGCCAGGTGAAGCTGTGCAACGCCGGCATCATGGCGGCGGATGCGAAGAGCTTCTTCCGCTGGGCGGCCAAGCTCGAGAACAACAACGCGCAAGGCGAGTTCTACCTCACCGACGTGCCGGACTTCGCCAAATCCGAAGGCGTGCTCTGCGCCGTGGTGGAGGCGGAGGAGCGCGAGATGATGGGCGTGAACTCCCGCGCCGAACTCGCGGTCTGCGAAAGCGCGATGCAGCAGCGGCTCCGCGCCCGCGCGCTCAACGCAGGCGTCGGCATGCTGGCGCCGGAGACGGTTTATCTTTCGCATGACACAGTGCTGGAAGCGGATGCGCAGATCGGGCCGTTCGTCGTGTTCGGGCCGGGCGTGACGGTGCATGGTGGCGCGGAGATCAAAGCCTTCTCGCATCTCGAGGGGGCGGATGTCGCGAAGGGCGCGCTGGTCGGGCCGTATGCGCGGCTCAGGCCCGGCGCCGTCATCGAGGAAGACGTGCATATCGGCAATTTCGTCGAGGTGAAGAAGGCCCGCGTGGAAAAGGGCGCGAAGGCCAACCATCTCGCTTACATCGGCGATGCGCGCGTCGGCGCCGGCGCGAATATCGGCGCGGGCACCATCACCTGCAATTACGACGGTTTCGACAAGCACTTCACCGATATCGGCGCGGGCGCCTTCATCGGCTCCGATAGCGCATTGGTGGCGCCGGTGAAGATCGCGGACGGCGCCTATGTTGGCGCCGGATCCGTGGTGACGAAGGATGTGGGCCAAGACGCGCTGGCAGTGACGCGGGCGGAGCAGCGGGAAATTCCGGGCTGGGCGGCGAAATTCCGCGCCCGCAAGAAGGCCGAACGGGCCGCGAAAGGAAAGTAGCATGTGTGGAATCGTCGGCATCGCGGGCAGGCAGGACGCGGCCCCTGTCATCCTCCAGGCGCTGAAGCGTCTGGAATATCGCGGCTATGACTCCGCCGGTATCGCCACGCTGGTCGGCGGCCATATCGAGCGCCGCCGCGCCGCGGGCAAGCTGACCAATCTGTCGGAGGCGCTGGCGAAACATCCGCTCAGCGGCCGCACCGGCATCGGCCACACCCGCTGGGCCACGCATGGCAAGCCCACGGAAGCCAACGCCCATCCGCATGCCTCGGCGCGCGTGGCGCTGGTGCATAACGGCATCATCGAGAATTTCCGCGAGCTGCGCGAGGAGCTGATCGCGCGGGGCCACAAATTCCAGTCCGAAACCGACACGGAAGTGGCGGTGCATCTGGTGACGGATTATCTAGATCGTGGGCTCGATCCCGTCCAGGCCGCGATCCAGGCCGCGAACCGGCTGACCGGCGCCTATGCGCTGGCGATGATCTTCGACGGCGAAGAGTCGCTCGTGATCGGCGCGCGCAAGGGCAGCCCGCTCGCGGTGGGATACGGCACGGACGAAGCCTATCTCGGCTCCGACGCTTTCGCGCTGGCGCCGTTCACCAATCGCGTCGCCTATCTGGAAGATGGCGACGTGGCGGTGCTGCGCGGGCCGGACGTTACGATCTATGACGCGGCCGGCCGCTCCACCAACCGCGAAGTTCGGATCACCACGGCGTCGGCGGGCCTCGTCGACAAGGCCGGCTTCCGCCACTTCATGGCGAAAGAGATTCACGAGCAGCCCGAAGTGGTGGGCCATACGCTGGCGCATTACATCGACGCGACGGGACCTGCCGTGTCGCTGCGCGAGAAGGGCGCGGCCGAAGCCTTGCAGAAGGCGTCGCGGCTTATGATCTCCGCTTGCGGCACGTCCTATTATGCGGGCCTCGTCGGCAAATATTGGTTCGAGAAATTCGCGCGGTTGGGCGTCGAGGTCGATGTGGCGTCCGAACTGCGTTATCGCGATCCGGTCTATCCGCCGGACGGCGTCGCCATCTTCATCTCGCAATCCGGCGAGACGGCGGACACATTGGCCGCGTTGCGCGACGCGAAAGCGCAAGGGCAAACGACAATCGCCATCGTCAACGTGCCGGAAAGCTCCATCGCGCGCGAGGCGGATGTCGTGCTGCCGACCTTCGCGGGCCCGGAAATCGGCGTCGCCTCGACGAAGGCCTTCACCTGCCAGCTCGCCGTGCTGGCGGCGCTCGCCGTTGCGGCGGGGCGCGAGCGCGGAACGATCAGCAAGGAACAGGAAGCGAAATACTGCATGGCGCTGCTCGAAACGCCGCGTCATATGGTCGAATTCGCCAAGCAGGACGCGAAGCTGGAAGCGCTGGGCGCCGAACTCGCCAAGGTGCGCGACGTGCTCTATCTCGGGCGTGGCGTGAACTTCCCGCTCGCCATGGAAGGCGCGCTGAAGCTGAAGGAGATCTCCTACATCCATGCCGAAGGCTATGCCGCCGGTGAGATGAAACACGGCCCCATCGCGCTGATCGACGAGAACGTGCCCATCATCGTGATGGCGCCGCACGACGCGGTGTTCGAGAAGACCATCTCCAACATGCAGGAAAGCATGGCCCGCGGCGGCAAGGTTGTCTTGATCTCCGACGCCCGCGGCATTGCCGCCGCCGGCTCGCAGGCCTGGGCCACCATCGAGGTACCCGAAACCGACGAGCTGATCGCGCCGCTGGTCTATTCGCTGCCCATGCAGATGCTGGCCTATCACACGGCTGTCGCAAAGGGCACCGATGTCGACCAGCCCCGCAACCTGGCGAAGAGCGTGACGGTGGAGTGACGCGGCCACGCGATCGTGCTGCTACAGTTGGGTTGGCCGGCCCGCCTCCGGAAGAGGTGGACGTCCGCAGCCCTGGAACCACACGGAGCGGGAGCACCCCTTCATCTGGTGCGGAATAGTCTCGTGGTCCAGGCTCGCCAACGGCAGATAGGCGACGGGTGGCGCGTCGTCCGGTCCCATCGCAAGCGCAAGATCGCGCACGGTCTTGCGGAGTATCGCTTTCGAGCGCGCGTGGATTTTGATTTCGATGTTGAGAGCGACGCCGCCATCCGGATCGGACCGGATCGGACTGGATATCTCATAGACGCAGTCGGTCGCGCTGCAATGCCGCTGGTAATAGGTGCACCAATCCCGCGTGCAGGCGCGGTCCACGGCGATGGGCAGGACCATCCGGAGCAGGTCGGATTGCCAAACGTCGACTTCGACGCCCAGCCGGCGCTCGGCTGCGGGGTCGAATCCGTGGGGCGCCACGGTGTACATAGCGTCGGTCTGCGTAACGGGGGCATAGGCTTGCGGCACGCAGAGGCTTGCGAAGATGAATGTACATATTGGTGTCATGGTTGCGGTTCCAGAACCCAGCCTTAAGCATAGCAGACCGGCGGGAAGTCCTTATAATCGCGCCATGACCACCGAATCCGATCCCGCGGCGATGAAACGCGCCGCCGCCGCCCGTGCGCTGGATTATGTGCAGGACGGCATGAAGCTTGGCCTGGGCACCGGTTCCACGGCCGAGGCGTTCCTGGACGTGCTGGCGCCGCGCGTGCGGGGCGGGCTCAAGATCATCGGCGTGGCGACCAGCGAGCGCACGGCGCAGAAGGCGCGCAGCCTCGGCATTCCCATCGCGGAGCTGGACAGCCAGGCACCGCTCGACCTGACCGTTGATGGCGCGGACGAAGCGGACCGCGACCTGAACTTGATCAAAGGCGGCGGCGGCGCGCATCTGCGCGAGAAGATCGTGGCGACGTCGTCGCGCAAGATGATCGTCATCGCGGATGCGTCCAAACTGGTGGCGAAGCTTGGTCGCTTCCCGCTACCGGTGGAGGTGTCCACCTTCGGCCACGGCACCACGGCGGCGCGTATCGTGGCGGCGGCGCAGAAGCTTCACTATCGCAGCGTTCCCATCGCGCTGCGGATGAAGGATGAGGCGCCTTACAAGACGGACGGCGGGAATTATATCTACGATTGCTCTTTTGGCGTGATCACGGACGCGGCGGCCCTGGCAGAGGCGATCTCCGATATCCCCGGCGTCGTGGAACATGGATTGTTCGTCGGCATCGCGAGCGCCTTGGTGCTCGCGGGGGCCGACAGTGTCGAGGTTATCGAGAGACCATGAGCTACGATTTCGATCTGTTCGTCATTGGCGGCGGTTCGGGCGGCGTGCGGGCGAGCCGCATGGCGGCCACGTCCGGCGCGCGTGTCGCCATCGCGGAGGAATATGCTTTCGGCGGCACCTGCGTGATCCGTGGCTGCATCCCGAAGAAGCTGTTCGTCTATGCCGCGCAGTTCGGCGAGGACTTCGAGGATGCCTCGGGCTTCGGCTGGACGGTACCGGACAAGCGCTTCGACTGGAACGTGCTCGTCGCCAACAAGAACAAGGAGATCGCGCGGCTTTCCGATCTCTACCGCGCCAATGTGGTGAAAGCCGGTGTGGAGCTCATCGACGATCGCGCCGAATTCGTGGACGACCACACGCTGCTGCTCAAGAAATCCGGCCGCCGCGTGACGGCGGAGCGCATCCTGATCGCGACGGGTGGGCGGCCAGCCAAGGCGCTGGGCGAGATCCCGGGCGCGGAGCATTGCATCACGTCCAACGAGGCGTTCTATCTGGAGAAGCTGCCGCGTCGCATCGTCATCGCGGGCGGCGGATATATCGGGGTGGAGTTCGCGCACATCTTCCACGGCCTCGGCGTCAACACCACGCTGGTCTGCCGGCGGGACAAGGTGCTCAACGGCTTTGATATGGACATGCGCGACGCGCTTTGCGATTCCGCGCACAAGAATGGACTTCGCATCGTCTCCAACCGCAATTTCACCAAGGTGGACAAGCGCGACGGCGTGCTTTTCGTGCACACCGATCATGGCGAGATGCTAGAGGCCGATGCCGTGATGCTGGCGGTGGGGCGCGAGCCGAACACCGGTGGAATGGGGTTGGAAAACACTGGCGTCGCGCTCGCCGAAAACGGCGCGGTGAAGGTGGACGATTATTCGCAGACCAATGTGCCGCATATCTATGCCATCGGCGACGTGACGGACCGGCTGCAGCTCACGCCGGTGGCGATCCACGAGGCGATGTGCTTCTGGCGCACGGTCTATGAAGGCCAACCCACCAAGGCCGATTACAAACTGGTGCCGACGGCGGTGTTCAGCCGCCCGGAAATCGGCACGGTGGGATTGAGCGAGGAAGACGCGCTGTCCGAAGGGCACGCGATCGACGTCTACAAATCCTCGTTCCGGCCGCTGAAGCACACCATGTCCGGCCGCGACACGCGCGCGCTGTTCAAGCTGGTGGTGGACGCGAAGACGGACAAGCTGCTCGGCTGCCACATCTTCGGCTTCGACGCGGGCGAGATCATCCAGACGGTGGCGGTCGCCATGAAGATGGGCGCCACCAAGGCCGATCTCGACCGTACCATCGCGCTGCATCCGAGCGCCGCGGAAGAGTTGGTGACGATGCGGAGCAAATCCTATTCGAAGAGCCCGGAATGAAGATCGACCTGCTCTCGCCGGAGCGTTTCGCGGAGGGACATCCCTTCGCGCAGTATCGCTGGCTGCGTGAGAACGCGCCGGTGTTCTGGTATGAGGAGCCGGATGGCAAGGGCTTCTGGGCGGTGACGCGTTACAAGGATGTGTGGGAGGTGGATCGCGGTTTCCAGTCGTTCTCGTCTGAGCCCACCATCATGATCGCCGATCCGATGATGGAGCAGGCGGGCGCCTTCGGGCCGTACAAGATGATGCTGATGATGGATCCGCCGCAGCACACGGCCTATCGCCGCCTCATCCGCAACGAATTCACCGCGCCCGTCTCGGGGGAGCGCACGCCGCGCATGCACGCGCTGGCGAAGCAGATCGTTGACGCCGTCATCGCGAAAGGCGAGTGTGATTTCGTGGCGGAGATCGCGGGCGAGATGCCGTCTTACGTCATCGCCGAATTGCTGGGCCTGCCGCTGGAAGACGGCCGCGAGCTCTACAAGCTGACGGAAGCGATCCACACAGCGCCCGAAGCGCAAGCACCGGGTGCGGGTGCGATGGCCGTGTTCAAGATGTTCGAATATGGCCGCAAGGTGATGGACGAAAAGCGCGCCCGCCCGTCGGACGATCTTGCCACCAAGCTGC
The DNA here is from genome assembly GCA_036489435.1 of Rhizomicrobium sp. GTDB lineage: Bacteria > Pseudomonadota > Alphaproteobacteria > Micropepsales > Micropepsaceae > Rhizomicrobium. Next base: position 263,752 of record DASXFU010000023.1, read on the forward strand.
TGCAGGCCGAGGTGGATGGGAAGAAGCTGGAGGACATGGAGTTCCTGCTGTTCTTCCTGCTCCTCATCGACGCGGGCGGCGACACCACGCGCAACCTGTTGTCCTCCGGGTTGATCGCGCTGATGGAAAATCCTGAGCAGCTCGCTTGGCTAAAGGCGGATTTGCCGGGCCGCGTGGCCTCGGCGCGGGAGGAATTGCTGCGCTGGACCTCGCCGGTGATCTACATGCGCCGCACCGCGAAGCGCGACACGGTGCTGGCGGGCGAGCAGATTCGCGAAGGCCAGAAAGTCGTGATGTATTTCGGCTCCGCCAATCGCGATCCGGAAAAGTTCGCGACCGCCGATGTGCTGGACCTGTCGCGTGCACCCAACGAGCACATCGCTTTCGGCACGGGGCCGCATGGTTGCCTCGGCCAACATATCGCCCGCATCGAGATCGACGCCATCCTGACGGAGGTGCTGTCGCGGATGGACGAACTTCAAATCGTGGGCCGGCCGGAATGGCTGGCGTCCAACTTCATTTCCGGGCCGAAGAAACTGCCCGTAACCTTCAGGAGTACGACATGAGCAGCGAAATCACCTGCGCCTTCTTCCACGCCGGCGAGGAAACGGACGTTCCGCGCGCCGACGCGCTGGCGCCCTTCAAAGCTTTCGTGGACACCACGGAGGAGATCTCCACCCTGCTCAAATTCCCCGACGGCGGCGAGGCCGATCTCGACATCGACGACGCGATGCACATCTCCGATTTCATCCTCGACGAGCCGCCCGCCTCGCCCGAATTCTGGGCCGGCCTCTTCCAGATCTTGCAAACCATGCCCGGCGCGGTCTTCTCCGACCACGGCGGGCTCGCCGTGGCGCAAGCCAGCATGGTGTCCGAGATCGGCGAAGACATGGTGGAAGAATTCGGCACGCCCAAAGTCGTCACCTCGGCGGACGCGTTGCGCACCCTGTTCCTCACCGACGGCGAAGAAGACGAAGAGGAAGATTGATCGCCCGACCTCTCGCGAGGGGAAGTGACGTTTACTTCTTCGGTTGTGTGATCGCGGCATCGCCATAGGCGCTGCCGATGCGGCCGTTCTCGATGAAATCCGCCATCATCTGGAAATAGCCGGGCGCGAAACGGGTTGAGAGGCGTTCACCCTTGTCGTTCAATTCATAGAGCGTCATGCCGTGTTCGGCGCCGGGATAGATGGCGAGGGTGTAATCCTTGCCGCCGGCGATCAGCGATTTGATGCGTTTGGATGTTTCCGCGCTTGGCGCATCCAGATCGTCGCTGCCGAGAATCCAAAGCTGCGGCGTGGCCGAAGCGCGCAAGGCCGGCATCGGCTCATAGTGGAACGGTGTGTGCCAATCGAACTCTTTGGCGGTGGCCAACACCTGCTCTTTGTTGAGCGGCATGAGGAAGAACAGGAAGTCGCCGTGGACGTCCTTGTACCAGGGCTCGTTCTTGTACTTCTGGCGCAGCGCATCGAAGGCCTCATAACCTTCCTTGCCGCCCATCTCGAAGAGATGCTCACCGGCGCGCGCCAGCTCCAGCGCTTTGCGCGTGTCGTCCGCCGAATGATGGTGGAAGTACATGTCGAGCGCGACGCTCTGCTGATCTTCTTCCAGGACCGTGACCGCGAGGCCGAAGCCGATGATCGCAAAATCGACGGGCGCCCGGTTTACAGCCAGCGGTACCACCCATCCCGCCTCGCTGCCGCCCTGATAGCCGACGCGGCTTGCGCGTGCACCCGCAAGCCTGCGCGCCTCGCGCATGGCCGCGACATCATCATCGGCGAGCGTGCTGAAGTCCTGCGTGTAGGTGCCGCCCGATAGGCCGGTGCCGCGCTTGTCGAACACGAACGCGCCGATGCCTTGCGCCGGGAACATGCGTTGCAACGCATAGAGATCCAGCGCGGAGTCGTGCTCCGAGCCGTGGGTGAGGATGACCACCGCCACCTTGCCGCTGCCCTTGGGCATCACCAACCGCCCCGCCAGCTTCACGCCATGGCTCTCGAATGTGGTGCCGGTGACATCGAATGCGATGCGCGTGCCGCTCTCCGCGCCGAACGCGACGGTATTGCAATCGGCGAACGAAACGGTCTTGCCGTCCGGCTTTTGCGTCCAGCCCAGTGTGCTCGCCCAGGTGCCATCGGCCTGCTTTTTCAGCTGCCCGCTTTCGCCGCTCCACATCCGCCAGCGCAACGTGTCGCCATCGGATGGCGCGATATCGACGGCGCTGCCATCGGTCAGGCGATAGGAGCCGATATGGCAATCCTTCGTGGCATCCGCCCGCGCGGCCGAGGCGAAGCACACAACGAATGCGAGGGTGGCAATGGCTACGCGCATGATGCGAAATCCCCAGGGCTGGATGGGACGTAGTAAGTCGCGCGCGTTGCGGCAAGGGGAGGCGGCACCGTGATCCGCCATGCAATATCCGCATCGCGAGGATATCAGCCGAAGACTTTGCCCGCTGCCAGCCCGTCGAAGATGAACTGCATGGCCAGCGCGGCGAGCAGGATGCCGGAGACGCGGGCGATGACGTTGGCGCCGGTCTTGCCGAGCAGCTGCATCATCCGGTCGGACAGCAGCATCGACAGGAAGGTGAGGCCAACCATCAGCACGAGCGCGGCCAGCACCTGGGCGGTGTCGGTGATGCTGTGGGCCTTGCCCATCAGGAGCACGATGGCGGTCATGCTGCCGGGGCCGGCGGTCAGCGGAATGGCGAGCGGGAAGACGGCGATGTCGGTCTGCTCCTTCGCGTCTTCCTCCTCGCTGGTGGTCAGCGTGGAGATGGCGGTGCGCTGGCCGAGCAGCAGGTCGGCCGCGACGAGGAGGAGCAGCACGCCGCCCGCGGTGCGGAAGGCGGGCAGGCCGACGCCGATCAGGCCCAGCAGCTGAACGCCACCGAGCGCAAAGGCCAGCAGTACGGCCAGCGCCGTGACGGCGGCGATGACGGCCAGCTTGCGGCGGTGGCGCTGTGTGGCGGTGCCGGTCAGCGCCAGGAACATCGACGCCACCTCGACCGGGCCGATGGCGACGAAGAGGGTGGCGAGCGCGCTGGGGAACAGGGTGAGCATGGGCCTCTATGCCCCCTTGGCGGCGATCCGTAAACCCGCCGCCCCGGCGGGTGCGTGCCGCAAACTCTCCACAATCGGGGCGGAGCATCACCTCATGCCCACAGGAGGGCTAAAGGGAGGGAGACTCAAATGGCCATGAACCTCGCACCGTCCGGCGATGCGCCGGGACCGGAGATGAACACCACGCCGCTGATCGATGTGATGCTGGTGCTGCTGATCCTGCTGATCGTGACGCTGCCGATCCAGACGCATGCGGTGAAGCTGGATTTGAGCCACGGGGAGCAGACCGAGAAGCATCGGGTCGATATCGTCTCGGTCGATTTCGACGGTACCGTCGAATGGAACGGCGTCGCGGTCAGCCACACAACGCTCGACACTTACCTGTCGCAAGTGGCGGCGCAGCCGGATCAGGCGGAAATCCATGTCGTCGCGGATCGCGCCACGCATTACGACGCGGTGGCGAAAGTGCTGGCGGACGCACAAAGGCTGGGCGTCACGCGCATCGGGATTGTCGGTACGGAGTCCTACGCGGCGCGCTGATTACTGCGCGCCGTATCCGGTGGCGACCACGTAGAGCGTGCGCAGGATGATCATGCCTTCCATGCGCCAGCCGGCGTCGCGGATATAGTCGAGGTCGCGCGCCAGTTTGAGGCGCGTGCTCTCGCCGCAATCCGCATAGCCGTTCAGCACCTGGGCCAGCCCGCTGATGCCGGGGCGGACGAGGTGGCGGTAGCGGTAGCCGGGGATGGTCATGTCGAAGGTCTGCGCGAAGGCGACCTGCTCGGGGCGCGGCCCGATGAAGCTCATATTGCCGATCAGGACATTGAGGATCTGCGGCAATTCGTCGATCCGGAACTTGCGCAGCAAGGCGCCCAGTTTCGTGATCCGGTCCTTCTCCGAGGAGGCGAAGGCGCTGGTGGCGTTCTTGGGCGCGGCCAGCATGGTACGGAATTTGTAGATGCGGAACGATTGCCCGCCCATGCCCATGCGGGTCTGCGTGTAAAGCAGATTTCCGCGATTGAGGAAGGGGTTTACGAGGAGAAGCCCGAGACCGATGAGGGCCATCACAGGAATGAGGAGCAGCGACACGACGACGTCGAAGCCGCGTTTCGCGGCCCAGAAGGCCGGCGATCCGCCGATGGTGACGTCGGAAGGTTCCGCGGATTCAATCCGTCCCGGCTCGACCGCCGTACCTGCCGCTACATTCACTGACGCCTGCGAAGCCAATCTGTCACGATTATTCAGCGCATACATATCGCTGTATCCCCCACGCTCTGATCACACGCGCTCCGGACCGTGCAAATCATTATGTTTCTCGTCCTAGTCCGCCTCGCCCCGTGAGACTTATTATGAACGAAACAATCCCAGCCAGCTGCTCCAAGCCGACTGAAAACCTAGTGTCCCTTCCAACCCTAAACACCGAGAATAGCTTCGCTTTCACTATCCCTTAAGTCAAGTTCAGGGAGTCGCGGTGTTGCCTGTGGGACACAGGAAAATGGTGAACTTTATTTACGCGCAGCGCGCTGATTAACCTGCATAAATCCGCTCAAACGCGGCGGAGACTTTGCGCGCGTCGAAGACATTCACCGCGAGCGCGCGCGATTCGGCGCCCATGCGGCCTACGGCCCCGGGCTCGGAGAGGATGGCGCCGATGGTATCGGCCAGTTTTTCCGCCGAATGGGGCGGGACGAGACGGCCCGAAACGCCATCGATCACGATGTCCCGGCAGCCGGGGCTGTCGGTGGTGACGATGGGGGCGCCAGCGGCCGCACCCTCGATCAGGCAGCGGGGCACCCCCTCGGGATAGAAAGAGGGCAGCGCCACGATCGCGGCCCGGCGGTAGAGGTCCTCCAAGGTGGACGGAATAACATGTCCCGGCCATTCGACGGCGCCGCGCGCCACGGCGGCCTCCATCCAGGCTTTGTCCACGTCGTCGGGATTGTTCATGCCATAGGCGCCGGACAATCCGCCGGCCAGGATGAAGCGGATGTGGGGGAATTTGGGTTTGAGGATTTCCGCCGCGCCCACGAATTCGCGCACGCCTTTGCTCCACACCATGCGCGAGGCCATGATGACCACGTCGCGCTGTTCCGGCGGGATGGCGGGATCGGGCTTCAGCGCCTCGGTGTCCACACCGGAGCCCGGAATGTGGAAGGTGCGTTCGGCTGGAACAATGCCGGCGGCGATGAGCTGTTTCTGGTCGTCGGTATTCTGGAACACGGCCTGCACGCGGCCACCGAATGCGAGCCAGTAAAGCGGCAGGAACAGCGCGCGCCACGCCCGCATGGTGCCGCCCATCACGATGCCGACGCCGTTCACGCAGTTGATGATCTTGGGCACACCGGTCAGCCGCGCCGCGAGCGCGCCAAGCAGCATGGTCCTAGTGTTGAAATGCTGTGCGATATCCGGATCGAGGCGGCGGTAGAGCGCAATGAGCCGGAACAAGGTGCGCAGATCGGCGAAGGCGTCGAGGCGCGAGCGGGTGAGCGGGATGGTCTCGGTCGCGATGCCCTCGGCGCGGACCATGGGCTCATAGGCCCCGTCGCTCCAATCGGCGATGGCTGTCACCTGATAGCCGTCGGCTTTCAGCTTGCGCAGCAGGTCCATGCGGTAGCGGTGCATGCCCCAGCCGAAATGGCAGAGCACGGCGATCTTTTTTCCCGTCGCACTTCCGGCTTCTGGCACGCGGGAAATCCCTGAGTCTGCAGCGCTATTCTGCCGCCGCGGGCGACTTCCTGGGAACCGTGATCGACCAGATCGCGCGGCGATACCACGTCACCACCCCGTAGCGGCTGGGGGTGAAGCGCGTGGAGCCTTCCGGCCAGATCATCGCCGCGGTAAGCGCACCCACCGAGCCCAGCACCAGGCCGATGAACACGGCCACGGCCAGCAGCACCAGCGGGTTCGGCCAGGTCGGCAGGTCCGTCGAGAAGGAGCTCTGCAGCACGGCGGAGGCGTAAGGCAGGTCCTTGTTGATCGACATGCGCGTGGTTTCCTGGGCCGACAGCAGGCTCAGGATGGTCTGGCGGTAGTCCACGGTCTGGACCTGGTTCAGCTTGCCTTCGAGATAGCCGATCTGCGCGTCGGTGAGGCGGGTCGCCTCTTCGCGGATGATCTCATCGGCTTCGTCGTTCATCTCCTTCAGGAAGCGCACGCCGAATTTCGGGAAGGGCGTGGTGAAGGCGATCTGCTGCATCGAGGTGTTGTTGACCACCGTGATCGACAGGTTGTCGCTCAGCCATTGCGCCAACCGCGCGGCGGTCGGCGGCTCATAGGCGGGAAGGCCGAACGCCTCGTTGAAGGTGCGCTGGATGAAGGGCAGGATTTCATGCGTCGGATGGAACGTCTTGGCGACAGGATCCCACTCCTTGTAGAAAATCTTCTGCAGGATCTCCGGATCCTTCTTGATCATCCGCTCGGACAACCGTTTGGAGACGATGAGCTCCATGTAGATGTCGAAGGGCTGCACGTCGCTGGTGGCCGAGGAGCCGATCAGGCCGGCGAGCGGACCCGCGAGGCTCGACAGCGTGCTGCCAAGGCTCTTGTCCTGGCTGGTGGTCGAAGGATAGGCGACATAGGAGATCGTGTAGAGCGGCGCCGGAATGATGATCGCGGCGCAGGCCACCAGAAGGGCCAGGAACACGCACATCCAAACGATCCGCGAACGCTCGCGCACCGCGGTGACGAATTTGCCGATGCTGATGCCGCCTTCGTCAACGGGCATGGGCGGGAAAGTGGGGTGACGCTCGGACATGATGCGTTCGTCGGATGTCATGCGTTCTGGTCCATGATCTCTGCCGCGATCTTTTCGGCCGTTACCTGCAACTACCAAATCCGGCGCGGCCGTGCGAGTGCATTCTGGCACGGAACCATGACGACAGTGTCGTTAATTGTCGCCGAATAATTGTTAACGTAAGCCTCTGGCGGAGCACGTCTACTCACGATATGGCAGATTGGTAAAGGCCCGCCCATGAGGCCCTGGAGCGTTCATGTCCGAGCCGAAGGGTAAAATCCTCGCCAATGCGCTGAACTACATGGCGGGGCAGGGCGCCATGGCGGCGTTCGGGCTGATCACCAGCATCGTTCTGGCCCGCTACCTGCCCAAGACGGTGTTCGGCCAATACTCCTATCTTTTGGCGCTGGCGATCCTGTTCCTGCCGTTCCTCGATATGGGCGGCCACACGCTCTATGCCGTGCTGGGCGCGCGGGACCGTTCGCGAATCGGGGCGTCCTGGGCCAGGGCCATCGCGCTCAAGATCTACGCCCTGCCGGTCGCGGCTTTGTTGCTTGCCGGTTATTTTTTGTGGAGCACGCATGAAGTCGGCATCGTCTTCGTGCTGGTGCTGTTCTACGCCATCGCGCAATCGCTGCTGACGAGCACCGACGTCGCATTCCGCCCGGCTGAGCAGGGACGTTCCTGGGCGATCAGGCGCGTGGTCTATGAGACCTCGGCTTTCCTGCTGGTGCTGGTGGCACTGTCGCTGTTCGGCGTGAAGAGCGCCAACACCTTGCTCGCGCTCTCCACCATCGCGGTCTTCGTGGCCGTCATCTGGGCCGTGTACACGGTGGTGCAGCTTACGAATCTGAGATGGGCCGAGTTCCTCGCCGCCTGCCGCAAGCCGTTCGACCGCGCGGAGATCAGCGCCTTGTGGCCCTTCGCGGTGAACACCGCGCTGTGGGTGATCTATTATCGCGAAACCAATGTGTTCCTGGAGAATTTCGGCAAGCATGCGGAGGCCGACGTCGCGGATTTCCGCGTCGCCTTCGCCATCATGACGGCCGCGCTCTACATTCCGAAGGCTGTGATCTGGGCTTCCGTGCCGCGCATCGCGCTGCATGACGAGCAGGAGAACCGCGAGGAATTCCAGGCGCTGGTGCGCCAGACCTCCGGCGTCAACACCTGGCTCGCCGTATTCCTGACGATGGGCGGTTTGCTCTATGGCGAGCGATTGATCGGCATCGTCTACGGCCACAAATACGCGCATCTGGGGCTGGCCTGGACGTTGTTCGATCTCGTGTTGGGCCTGTTGTTCGTGCAGCAATTCTGCACCGATCTGCTCAACGGAATCCGGCTGGAGCGCTACGTGGTCTACGGCCTGATGGCCGGCATCACGATCCTGACGGGGCTTAGCCTGGTGCTGATCCCGCTCTACGGAACCGTTGGCGCGGCCGAGGCGCAGCTCGCGGCCGGCGCCGTGATGGTGCCGATGAATCTGTTCTTCCTGGCGCGTCGCGTCGGTGTGAACAATCTGCACGGCGTGGTGCTGTGGCGGCTGGCGCTGGCGGCGGCTATCTCGGGCGGAATCGGCTATCTTTTGTTGCAGGTGAACTTCTATCTGTCGTTCGTGGTCTTCATTCCGGTCTTCGGCGCGGTGAGCTACGCGCTCGGCGCGCTGCCGGAACAATTCGCCCGCGTCGCCGGCAATTTCCTGCCGGTCGCCATTCGCAAGCTGCGGCTGCAGTAGCCCCCCTACCGCTTTTTCATGAACACCTGGATGGTGCGGCCGGCAACGCCGCGGTCCCAGGCCTTGTAGATCGCCTTCAGCAGCGGAATGCCGCGGGTGTAGCTGGGGATTCCGGAATAGATGTAGGAGTGGTCCTCGAGGCCGGGGAACAGACCGCGCAGAGCGGCCAAAGTGTTCATCCGGTAATGGGTGGGGAACACGTCCTCGCCGCCGCGCTTTATGTCGAGCTGGCTGAGCGCTTGTTTGTGCAGGCTGTTGGGCACGATCCGCGAGGCGATGGCCACATAGCTCGCGCTATGCGGCGTGACGGCGCAGAGCCAGCCACCCGGTTTGAGCACGCGGGCGAGTTCCCGGGCGGTGTGCTCCGGGTTCGGGATGTGTTCGAACACGGCGAGCGAGACGATGGTATCGAAGGTTCCATCCGCGAAGGGCAGCGGCGAAACGCCGTCGCCCACTTCGGCGCGGTCGAGGAAGGTGTTCTCGCGGATGGCCGGGTCGACGTCGAAGCCCACCACCTCCCGGCCGGGGGCGCGGAAGTCGATCAAAGCCTCCATTTCGGGCTTGCCGGCGTATTTGCCGCGGCCGGCGCCGAAATCCAGCACGCGGCCCTGCTCGGGCAGGACGCGGCGGACATTTTCCAGGAAGACTTCCGGACCGTGGCGGGTCCACCAGTCCAGCGGGATGACGAGCATGGCGGGAGAGGGTCCTTTGAAAGCATTCCACCACCGGAGGCTTGATCCGGGGCATGGTTCTTCGCTACTCGGCTGTGCGCGCCGCCGCAAGGGTCCAAAGTTAACGTAATGACATTGCCAAACTTCATCGTCATCGGACCCGGCAAGACCGGCACGACCTGGCTGTACCAGTGCCTGGCCGCGCATCCCGGCATCAAGCTGGCCCGGAACACGAAGGAAACCGTGTTTTTCGCCGATTACTACGATCGCGGGATCGGCTGGTACGAGAAGTTCTTCGAGGGGCTGGATGGCGCGACGGCTATTGGGGAAGTCAGCAATACCTATTTCTTCACGCCCGAAGCGCCGGCCCGCATCGCGGCCGCTGTGCCCAAGGTCAAGCTGATCGCCTTCCTGCGCAATCCCGTCGAACGGGTGGTGTCGCTGTACCTGTTCCGTTTGCGCAACGGGCTGGTGAAAGGCTCGTTGGACGAGGTGCTCGCCGCGGATCCGTCCATGATCGAACAGAATTTTTTCGACGAGCATCTGGCGCGCTATCTGGCGCTCTTCCCGCGCGACCAGGTCTTCATCGCGCTGTTCGACGATCTGAAGAAAGACCCGCGCAAGCTGTTGCACGATATTTATGCTTTCCTGGGAGCCGATCCCGATTTCGTACCGCCGGTGGCGGGCGAGCGCGTGCTGGAGGCGAGCGCGCCACGCAATGCCGGGCTGTTTCATCTGCTGAAGCGTTTCGCGCTCTGGCTGCGGCGCAATGACCTGCATCGCCTGCTCACCTGGGCCAAGACCAATCCGCTGGTGATGAAGCTGCTGACGCGGCCTATCGAAGAGAAAGACAAGCCCGCGATCTCGCAGGAGACGCGCGCGCGGCTCACTGAACTCTATCGTCCGCACATGGTGCGCACAGAAGCTTTGATCGGCCGCGATCTCGGGAGCTGGATGTGACGACGCGCAGGCTTCCCGATTTCATCGTCGCCGGCGTGCGCAAATGCGGCACGACCTGGCTCGACCAATGTCTGCGCGAACATCCCGGCATCCACATGCCGCAGGCGACGAAAGAGCTGTTCTTCTTCGACCGCTATTGGTCCCGCGGCGTGAACTGGTACGCGGACTATTTCGCGGGCGCGGGGACGGACCAGATTTGCGGCGAGGTTTCGCCCACCTATTTCACCGCGCCGGAAGGCCCTGCGCGCATTCTCGAAACCTTGCCGAATGTGAAGCTCGTCTTCGTGTTCCGCGATCCGGTGGAGCGGGTGGTGTCGCTCTATCATCACATGCGCGCCAAGGGCGACACGGCGCTGCCGCTGGCCGATGCCATCGACACCTTGCCGGAGCTCTTGGAAGAAGGTTTCTACGCCCGTTATTTCGCGCATTACCGCGACACATTTTCAGAAGGTGTCTTCCCGTTAATCCTCGACGACTTGCAGGTCGCGGGCGAAGACGCGCTGAAGCCCTTGTTCAAGTTCCTGGGCGTGGACGCGCAATTCCAGCCCGTGGCGCTCAGCGAACGGGCCTATGAGCGGCGCGAGGCGCGTTCGCGCACGATCGCGCGGATGGCGACGGGCACGTCACGTCTGCTGCATGCGATGGGGCTGCACCGGGCGGTGGCGGCGGCCAAGGCGGTGGGCGCGGAGCGGATCGTGATGCGCAAGCCGAACGCCCCCTCCGAGGCGGTCGAGCCCGCGATTGCAGCTAGGCTGCACGCGCTTTACGATGACGACATCGCTCGGCTCGGCGACATGCTCGGCCGGGACCTCAGAGAACTCTGGTCCATCGAAAGAACGCCGTCCGGCGGCGGTATGCGCGAATGAAGACTGGCGAATTCCTCTACATGATGACGCTGTGCATTCTTGGTGCAGGCATGGCCTATGCCGTGTCGGCGACCAAACGCGACGCGCGCAATGTCGGCATCTTCTTCCAGATCAGCTTCTGGTTCCGGATGAGCCTCGTCATCCTGAACGACAACCTCAATTTCTTCGTCCAGAAATATGCGTCGGATTTCTCCATCGGGCTGATGGACCAGAAGGGCGGCATCTTCGCGCTCTTCACCGGCAACAACACGTTCAGCTTCGCCAACCTGACCTCGATGAAGTTCTTCCTCGAGGCCTTGATGAACCTGCCGGCCGTGCGCGTGTTTCAGGATTCCACGGTGATGCTGAATGCCACCAACGCCTTCATGGGCGCAGCCGCGGGGCTCGTCGTGTTCGCCTATATGCGCCGGCTGTTCAACGAGCGCATCGGCACCTTCGCGCTGATCATCGCCTCGATCTATCCGGCGGCGCTGAATTTCTCGTTCTTCGCGCTGCGCGACATCATCATCTACTTCTTCCTGCTGACCAACTTCTGCAGCTTCGCCTGGGTGATACTGCGCAAGGATCATCAGCTGTTCAATTGGGGCGTTTACGTCACCAGCCTGATCTGCGCGCTGTTCCTGCGCATGACCTTCGCGCCTTTCATCTTCGTGCTGCCCGGCTGGTTCATCTTCCGCGCGACGTGGGACGGTGTGTCGACGGTGAAATACCTTTACCAGCGCCTGTTCCTGGCGATGGTCGCGGCTTTCATGCTGGCCGTCGTGGGTTGTATCGGATTGCTGGCCGGCTACGTGCTGGTGCTGCACCAGGTGGGCATCACCTCGCTGGTGTCGCCGGACGTGCTGCTGCAGGACTATGCCTCGGCCCGCGCCGCGCGGGGCACGACGGGCGGCTCCGAATTCTCCTCGCAGACCGGCACGGGTGCGGCTTCCGAATATCTGCCGATCTCGCTCTACAACCGCATCCCCTGGCCGGCGCGCGCCACGGTGCAAATCGTGGGCTTTATCGAATTGCCCTATCCCTGGCAGCTGACCGGCGTGTCGCGAATCCTCGCGCTGTTCGATTCCATTTTCGTCTGGGCCTGCATGTGGTGGTCGTACCGAACCAACAGCATTTTCCGGCGCGCCATGCGTGGGCGCGGGCCGCCGTTGCCGGCCGTCTTCGCGCGCTATTCGCCCAAGACGCTGACGCGCCTGTCGACCGCGCTGATATTGGGCTTCATCGCGAGCTGGTTCGGCTTCGGGCTGCTGGTGTCCGACGCGGGCAACGCCTTCCGCATGCGCGTTTCGGTCGAGCCGTTCCTGGTGATCGGCGCGTCGATCTACGGCATCTATTCGTTGCGCTTCTACGAGTACCGCCTGTCGCGGGCCGTGGCGCAACCGGCGGCGCCGCCACAGCTCGCAGCGGGTGAATAATCAGACGATGCCGCGGATCAACGCGGAGCGGTTGCTGACTTTCAGCCCGTCGGCGCGCCCCGCGAAATAGCGCGCATTGACGTCGTTGCCCGTGAGGAACGTGACGTCGCGATAACCCATCGCGCGCATCTCGCTCGCCATCTGCGCCGGATCGAAGCGCGTGCCCACCGTCTCGCCGCGGATCATGTTCTTCAGGCCATAGGCAACACGCGCCAGCCGCTCATACAGCGTGATGGCGCCAGGTGGTGTCGAAACATCGAAGGCGATCTCGCTACCGGATGGGCGCGCCGCGATGAAGCCCAAGGTCTCCGCGACGGCCGACGGCGGCAGATAGGGCGTCACGCCCAGCCAGGAGAAGAAAGTCGGCGCGTTCGCGTCCCAGCCTGCGCGGGGCAATTCGCCGGCGAGCGTCTGTTTGGTGAAATCCACCGGCACAAAAATGAGGTTGGCGGGCGTGGCGATGCCCGCATCCGCCAGCACCTGCTTCTTCCAGCTTTGCGTGGCGGGGTGATCGATCTCGAAACAGCGCAGGTCCTTGTACGCATCCTGCAGCACGGTGGTATCGAGCCCCGCGCCCATCACCACGAGCTGGCGCACGCCCCGCGCCACGGCCTCGTTGAGGCAGTCCTGCGCGAAGCGGCTCCTTGCCGCCATGGAGGCGCGAATGGTCTGTTCGAGCTGCGTGACGGAGCGGGCGGACTTCGCCCTGATGCCCGCTTCCTCCTCCGCGCCCACCAGTTTCAGCGCCAGGGGATCATCGTAAACATGGGGCGAATCCCAGACCTGATGGGCCGCGCGACGCAACGCGCTGCGCCATGCGGTCCGGCTCGGTTGATCTGCCCTCATGAAATGGCCTTAAGAAAGCGGGGGCGCACACATGTCTGACCGCGACGTGTTCGTCAACCTGGGCATCGGACTTGAGGGCGCTCTTGCGAGGCCCGTACTGCGCTGCCATTCTCCGCGCGCTTCGCCCTTCGCGCGCAAGTAGTATCCAAGGTTCCCATGCCCCGCCCGCAACAAGCCGAACCCGCCGACTTCAAATACCGGCCCGATATCGACGGACTGCGCGCCATCGCGGTGGTGCCGGTGGTGCTTTACCATTTCAAGATCCCCTATTTCATAGGCGGATTCGTCGGCGTCGATGTCTTCTTCGTCATCTCCGGCTTCCTGATCACCTCGCTGATCGACGCGGAAATACGGGCCGGGCGCTTCTCCATCGTCAATTTCTACGAGCGGCGTGTCCGGCGCATCCTGCCGCCCTTGATCGTGGTCGTGGCGGCCGCCATCGCCATGAGCCTGTTGCTACTGTTCCCGGCGGACCTGAAACGTTTCGCCGAAAGCGTCATCGCGGTGGCCGTGTTCTCCTCCAATGTCGAATTCTGGCGCGAGGCCGGCTATTTCGACTCCGGTGCCATCTACAAGCCGCTGCTCCACACTTGGTCACTGGCGGTGGAGGAGCAATTCTACCTGTTCTTCCCGCCGACCTTGATGCTGCTCGACCGCTTCTTCCGGCGGAGCATCGGGCTCGCCGTGGTGGCGCTCATTTTGGTGGCGTCGCTCGCCATCAGCATCGCCACGCGCAACAGCCATCCGGATTTCGATTTCTACCTGCCGTTCTCGCGCATGTGGGAACTGGCGCTGGGCGCGCTGCTCGCGCTCGGCGCGGTGCCGGTACTGCGCGACAGGATGCTCTGCACGGTGCTGGCGGCGGCGGGCTTGTTGCTGATCCTCTTCAGCATCTTCTTCGTTTCGGCGGCCGGGTTCCCGGGGTACATGGCCTTGGTGCCCTGCCTCGGCACCGCGCTGATCCTCTATGCGGGCATGGCGCAGACGACACCTGTCTCCGCGGTGCTATCGGCGGGGCCAATGGTCGGCGTGGGGCTGATCTCCTACTCGTTTTATCTGTGGCATTGGCCGGTTTTCGTCTTTGCGCGCTACGATCGCTTCACGGATATCCCGGTGTGGCAGGCCGTGCTGTGGATACTGCTCTCGGCCGGGCTGGCGACACTCTCCTGGCGCTTCATCGAGCGGCCGATCCGCCGCCGCACGATCCTGAAGAGCCGCAAGCAGATATTCCTCGCCGCTTTCGCCGGCATGGCGCTCTTGGCCGTGGCGGGCGTGGGCATCATCGCCGCGCATGAGCTGCCGCAGCGTTTCCCGAAAGACATCCAGGCGATCCTCAAGGCCGAGCACGATTACGAGCCGCGCCGGAACATCTGCTTCGACCGCAAGATGTCGCTGGTCGACAAAGGCGATTTCTGCACCATCGGCACGGTGCATGCCGGCGACCCGGATTTCATCCTGTGGGGCGACTCGCACTCCGACGCGTTGCTCCCCGCCGTGGAAGCGGTGGCGGAGCGTCACGGCCAGTATGGGTTGTTCGCCGGACGCGGCGCCTGTCCGCCATTCCCCGGCGTGACAGCCGTGAGCACCCGGCCGCGCTATTGCGCCGAATTCGCGGATGACGTGCTGAAGACCATCGCCGCGCGGCACATCAAGACGGTGATCCTCGCCACTCGCTGGTCGATCTATGCCGAGGGCACGCGGGTGGGCACGGAAGGCGGCGGCAACCTCTATCTGCAAGACGCGCAGTTCAAAGGCCAATCGCTGGCCGGAGACGGCGCCGTCTTCAACCGCGCCTTTCCGGCCACGGTCCATATGTTGTTGGACAAGGGCCTGAAGGTCATCATCATCGGCCCGGTGCCGGAGGTGAGCGACGTGGTCCCCGACGCGCTGGCCAAGATCAAGATGCTCAAGGCCGACCGCCATATCGAGCCCAGCCTGACCGAATTCCTGGCCCGCCAGCGGCTGCCGCTCGCCGCCCTGGACCGGCTGGGCGCCATGCCGGGGGTGACGGTGGTCTATCCGCAGAAAATTCTCTGTGGAACGGACGATTGTATGGTCGAGAAGGACGGGGTGCCCCTCTATATCGACAACAACCACCTCACCACCCGGGGAGCGTTGCTCTTGACGCCGCTGCTGGACCCCCTCTTTGCCACTTCTCACTCTGGCCCCCATTAAGCCTTTTTGCTTAGGCGGTTGAGTTGGCGGGCCAGCGTAACTAGATTGCGGGCCGTTCACTTCGCAGACGCAACAAAGGTTTCATCATGTCCGTGACCGTCGCACCGGTCGCCCATCCGACAAGCCTCTCGCATCTCAAGCGACTTGAGGCGGAGTCCATCCACATCATCCGGGAAGTCGCGGCCGAGTTCCGCAACCCTGTGATGCTCTATTCCATCGGCAAGGATTCGGGCGTGATGCTTCATCTGGCGATGAAGGCGTTCTATCCGTCCAAGCCGCCGTTCCCGTTGCTCCATGTCGACACGACGTGGAAGTTCAGGGAGATGATCAAGTTCCGCGACGAGACGGCGAAGAAGCTGGGCCTCGAACTGATCGTCCACATCAACGAAGACGGCGTGAAGCGCGGCATCAATCCCTTTGCCTCCGGTTCGTCGCTGCACACGCAGGTGATGAAGACCGAAGGCCTGAAGCAGGCGCTCGACAAATACGGTTTCGACGCGGCCTTCGGCGGCGCGCGACGCGATGAAGAGAAGAGCCGCGCAAAGGAGCGCGTGTTCTCATTTCGCAACGCCAATCATGCGTGGGACCCGAAGAACCAGCGCCCCGAACTCTGGCGGCTCTACAACACGCGCGTGAACAAGGGCGAAAGCATCCGCGTCTTCCCGCTCTCCAACTGGACCGAGCTCGATATCTGGCAGTACACCATGATGGAGCAGCTCCCCATCGTGCCGCTCTATTACGCCGCCAAGCGCCCCGTGGTGCAGCGCGACGGCGCCACCATCATGGTCGATGACGAGCGCATGCCGCTGAAGCCCGGCGAGGTGCCGGAGATGAAGCTGGTGCGCTTCCGCACGCTGGGCTGCTATCCGCTGACGGGCGCGGTGGAATCTTCCGCCGTCACGCTGGAAGAGATCGTGGCCGAGATGTTCACCGCGCGCACATCGGAGCGCCAGGGCCGCGTCATCGACCACGACGAGAACGCCTCGATGGAGAAGAAGAAGAAGGAGGGGTATTTCTGATGACCAAGCCCTTCGATCTCTCCGCCTTCCTCTCCGACCAGGAGAACAAGACGTTCCTGCGCTTCCTCACCTGCGGCAGCGTGGATGACGGAAAATCCACGCTCATCGGCCGCCTGCTCTACGATTCCAAGATGCTGTTCGAGGATCATCTCTCCGCGCTGGAGAAGGACTCCAGGAAATTCGGCACCGATGGCGAGAACATCGATTTCGCGCTCTTGGTGGACGGTTTGGAAGCCGAGCGCGAACAGGGCATCACCATCGACGTGGCCTATCGTTTCTTCGCCACCGACAAGCGCAAATTCGTCGTCGCCGATACGCCCGGTCACGAACAGTACACCCGCAACATGGCGACCGGCGCCTCGAACTCCGAACTCGCCGTGGTGCTGATCGACGCGCGCAAGGGCGTGCTGACGCAATCGCGCCGCCATTCCTACATCGCCTCGCTGCTCGGCATCCGCCACATCGTGCTGGCCGTGAACAAGATCGACCTGGTCGATTTCAGCCAGCAGGTGTTCGACGACATCGTCGCGGACTACAAAGCCTTTGCCGCCCAGCTCGGTTTCCAGACGCTGGTGCCTATTCCGATCTCCGCGCGCTTCGGCGACAACGTCATCGCACGCTCGCCCAAGATGCCGTGGTACACCGGCCCGGCGCTGCTCGATCACCTGAACACAGTCGACGTGGAATCCTCGCTGGTGGAGCAGCCGTTCCGCTTGCCGGTGCAATGGGTGAACCGCCCCAATCTCGATTTCCGCGGCTTCTCCGGCACGGTGACGAGCGGGCGCATCAAGCCCGGCGACGCCGTCGTGGTCGCCAAATCCGGCAAGTCCTCCAAGGTCGCCCGCGTGGTTACCTATGACGGTGACCTCACTGAAGCCATCGCCGGCGAGGCGGTGACGCTGACCCTCACCGACGAAGTGGACATCTCCCGCGGCGACGTGCTCTGCGCGCCGTCGCACCGGCCCGAGGTGTCGGACCAGTTCGCGGCGCATGTGTTGTGGATGGCGGAGGAGGAAATGCTCCCCGGCCGCCAATATCTGCTCAAGATCGGGACCGCGACGGTGCCGGGGCAGATCTCGACCTTGAAGCACAAGGTGGACGTCAACACGCTGGAGCATATGGCGGGTACGACCTTGTCGCTGAACGAGATCGGCTACGCCAATCTCTCCACCTCTCAGCCCATCGCCTTCGATCCCTACCGCGACAACCGCGATTCCGGCGGCTTCATCCTGATCGACCGTTTCACCAACGCGACCGTCGCCTGCGGGATGATCGACTTCTCCCTGCGCCGTGCCACCAACGTCCATTGGCAGGCGCTGGACGTGAACAAATCCGCCCGCGCCGAGCTCAAGGGCCAGAAGCCGGCCGTCTTGTGGTTCACAGGCCTCTCCGGCTCGGGCAAGTCCACGGTGGCGAACCTCGTCGAGCGCACGCTCTACGCCCAGGGCCGCCACACCTACATCCTGGACGGCGACAATGTCCGCCACGGGCTTAACCGCGACCTCGGCTTCACCGATGCGGCCCGGGTGGAAAACATCCGCCGGGTGGGCGAGGCGGCCAAGCTCTTCGTGGATGCCGGCATGATCGTGCTGGTCTCCTTCATCTCGCCCTTCCGGTCGGAGCGGCGGATGGCCCGCGAGCTGGTTGGCGCCGGCGAATTCATCGAGATATTCGTGGATACTCCCTTGGAAATCTGCGAGCAGCGCGACCCCAAGGGCCTCTACCAGAAGGCCCGGGACGGCCAGATCAAGAACTTCACGGGTATCGACAGCCCCTATGAGGCGCCGGAGTCGGCCGAATTGACGATTTCGACCGCTGGAACGGACCCGGCGGAACTCGCCGAGCGGGTTGTGACGTATCTGCGTCAGCAGGGCCTGATTCCCTAGTGAGTCCCTAAACGCCTTTGAAACCGGGGCGGTGTTATAGGGTTATCTAGCCGGTTTCTGTGGCCCTAAGGCCACAGGAAACGGGCCTAAAGGCCGGTTTTCCGGGACGTTCCGGTCGAACGTTAATTGACAGGTCAGAACCTTTCGGCGTAGAAAGGTCTACCTACTTTTCGCGAGTCAGGAGGATTGAATGCGCAAGTTGGGTTCAGCGGTGGTTGCCGCGGCGATGCTCGTTTCGAGCATGTCGGTGGCTCTTGGGGGAACCGAGGACCAGGGCGCCCTGGCTCCGGGCAATGCTGCCAATGTGCAGCAGGCTCAAGGTATGGGTTCCGACACGACGATGTGGCTCGTCACTGCGGCGGTTGTCGCTGGTGGCCTCTGCCTCGTGCTCTGCAGCAACGGCAACGGTTCGACGTCCCACACGACGCCGAGCACGCCGTAAGCTACAAAGACTATCGAATTCCGGAAGGGGCGCTCTCACGGGCGCCCCTTTCTTTTTGCGCGTGGCGGTACGCCGGGTGAGCGGTACCGCGCGGCTATGCAGGCATTCCCGGTGAGTGGCATCGAAGCCGCCAAGGCGCCGGAAGCGGCCAACCTGCCAAAGCCAGTGAAATCCCGTCATGGACCGGCGCGTCCGCGAGCGAGCGGTTTCTGGATCGCGCCAAACTTCAACCGTCATGGCCGGGCTTGTCCCGGCCACCCATTGCCTCGGTGTCAGCCGAGTGACCTCGGCTAGAGATAACGGGTGGCATCCGTACGCTGTTGCTGCGGACCAAGAATGGCCACGACGGCTCGGGGCGATTTAGGCGCTGCCTTCCACTTTCTTTTCTCGCGCCGGTGCGGTCCGCACCGTTGGTATGTCTTCTCGGGGCTGCCATTGCTTCGTTCTCAAATCAACCGGCCGGAATTGAGGTAAATGGGTGGCCGAGACAAGCTCGGCCATGATGGTTGAGAGGCGAGCGCTCTGCATCTCCGCGGCTCTGCGTGAATCAATCCCTGGCTAGAAGCGGCGTGATGGCGGCCGTGTGGATCGCCGGAGAGGGCGGAAGAGCCCGCGACCCTACGGCTGCGCCGGGGGGCGGAAGACTTCGAGTTCCAAGGGGTCGAAGTCGGGGTGGGTGTGCTGGATGGATTTCCAGACCATGCCGCTGGTCCCCACCCAGAAGGAATCGGTGAAGGTCCAGTTCATCGCGGAACTCTCGCAACTCTCCTCGACCCGGATCGTGGCGATGCTCTTGCCCAGGATGGTCACGGGGTCGGCGCCACGCGACACGGCGACGCAATGCAGGGGCACGGAGAAGCGGTTCAGGTCCCAGAAGTCGACGAAGCGGGTGGTTTCGATGGGGGCCGCGCCCACGGCCGCCGCCAGCACCGGATCGCCGCCGGGGAAGCTCACGGCGTCGACATTGCGCAGCAGCCCCGCGGTGCGCAGCACGCGGCCGTTGCGCGTCGTGATGGCGAGGCGGGCTTTGGAGGTCCACAGCTTGTCGCCGGTCTCGTCGGCGGCGAGCACGATCATCATCTGCGGTCCGTCACCCACGCGCACGCCCAGGGTGGCGTAGGGAACCGAGGCCGCCTGCTTCAGCGCGATATCGGTATGGCGGTCGAACTGGCCGCCGACCATGTCGATGACCTGGCCCCAGTCATTGTCCTGGCCGCCGCTCTGCGTGCTGCAGCCGGCGAGCGCGAGAACGGCACTGGCTATCAGGGCATTGGCTATGAGGGCGCGACTACGGATTGCCGATCTCCTCGATATGGTTCTCGATCTCGCCATAGCTGGTGCGCCGCGTCTCGTCATAGAGGGAATCGTCGTTGACCAGACGCTGTCCGCCATCGCGGGTCAGCGGCCTCAAGTCCATGTTGTAGGCGGACTGCGTGTTGAAGGGCAGCGCCCATTCCAGCGGGATGCGGATGATGATGCCCTTGTCGAAGCTGCCTTCGCCGAATTTCGAGAACGGCACGTTGGTGAAGGTGGCGAAGGCGCCGATCTCCACGCCGGTGGAGAACTCGCGCGTCACCTCGAAGGTCGCGCCGTAGTCGCCGGCCAGGTAGCGCCCGGCATGGACCGCGAAGTTCAGATCGTACCAGGGCGACTGGTAATAGACCGTCACATGCCCGGTGATGACCTGATAATCCCTGAGCGCGAACAGCCGCTGGAAGCCGCGCTGCTGCACCGCGTAGAGATCGCCACCGATCGCCCAGCGCAATGCTTCCGGCCGCCACAGCACTTCCACGCCCGCGCCCGCGAACATGTCTTCCAGATAGCCCGCCTTGAACTCGATGAAGGTGTCCGGCGCCACGCGCGTGTCGTAGCTCGTGTAGAGCGAGGAAATGCCGTTGATGCCGTGTTGCAGGTACTCCGCGAAATCGCTTCGCACATGGGGCAGCACGGAGTTGCTGGTGCGGCTGAAGTTGAAGTCGTTGTAGATGTTGCCTTCCAGATTGGTCGATACCGACCAGCCCGGCAGGATTTCCACCGAGGCCGCGACGGAGGCCAGCAACTGGACCTGCACCGGCTCGTTCGGGTCGAACAGTTCCTGGCGGAACACCGGCGACAGCGACCAGTTGAAACGCGGATAGCTGTTCGCCTGGCCCGCATCCAGCACCGGATGATCCAGTGGTGGCGGCTCGAAGGTCATCGCATTGTCGATCTCGGCCGGGGTGGCGCCCTGCAGGAACATGCGCTCCAGCGGCGCGCGCTGCACCACGATCTGCTGCTGCGGCACGCCGGAGACGACGGCCACCAGCTTCAGCGATTCCACATCCGGCGGCGTCGTCGCCAGCAGCACACGGGCCATGCGGCCAATGGCGTCGGACTCCATGAAATACTTGCTGTTCGAGTAATAAACGACGATCTGGTGCGCGCCGATACCCACGCCCTCAACGCGCAGGCCCTGCGATTGGGCCATGGCGCGCAGATTGTTCTCCACCGTCTGCCGGTCGTAGAGCGGGATCTGCATCACAGGCGGCGCAGGCGCGGCCGGCGAATCTCCGCCGGCAACGTTCGTGGTGTCGGCGAAGGAGTCCATCTGCTCCAGCCGGGCGTAGATCGTGCGCGGCAGCTCCTGTCGCGGCGTCTGGCACATCAAAGGCTCGACCTTGCCCTTGGTGAGATCGATGACCGCCACCGAATCCACCGGCGCGGAAGATGCCGCTGCCAGCAGCGCGTAGCGCTTGCAGGCGTCCATGTTCACCGCGCCGGAGCGGACATCGACCACCAGCGTGCGTCCGTCGATCTCCGCGTCGCGCACGGCTGCGGAGCTGTTGTTGACCTGCGAGACCAAGGTCACGCCCGCGTCCGGATTGCCGGCGCGGTGGCCCACGAAGGGCGAGCCCTGCGCGATCTCTTCTTCTTTCGTTTCTTGCGTCACATAGCCCTGCACGGCGTCGCGGCGCTGTTCGTCGGTGCGCGTCGTCACGGGGATCGGCTGCGTGCCGACGCGGGCCGGCGCCTGGTCGCGCGTGGGATCGAGCGCCAGGCTCATGATGGCGCCCCAGCTCGTTCCGTAGAGCCAGCCGCCGGTGATGGTCAGCATCGAGAGCGGGCGATATTCGATGCCGACATTGACCGGCGTGCGGATATGGATGACGCCCGCCGCCTGCTCGCGCTTGTAGTTGTCGGGCGAATATTCGGCGACGAGATTCACATTGGGAATCGGCGTGTGCCACACGACGCCGCCGAAAAGGCCCATGTCGGGACCGTGAAAGAACTGTCCGAAATCGACTTGGCCGCCGCCATTGGTGCCGCCGACTTCCTTGCGCACCTTGAAGGAGCTGAACAGCGCGCCGAACGGATTGTCGAAGGTGCCGTCGCCGGCGAGGCGTCCCCAACCCAATCCGGCCGTCACGTCGAACTGCCAGATGCTTTTCGTGGCGACGAGATATTCGCTGCCATAGATGCCGGTGCCGATGATGTCTCGTATGCCAAGCGAAACGTCCGGCATGTATTCGGATTCCTGGAACAGCCGCATCTTCATGCCGAAGCTGCGGTCGAAGTCCGTCACGTTGCCGTTGAAGTTCGAAATGCTCGAATAGCGGAACGAGCCTTCCAGCCACGGAAACAATTGAAAGCCGAACGACACGCGCGTGGTTTTCTCCAGCGCGCCGACCGACAGCGACAATTGTCCGTCGTCCGCCATGCGCGCGCTCGGCGTTTCGATCAGGCCCACTTCGCCATAGGTATCGCGAAACGGGGCTGCGCCTTCAGCAGAGTCTTGCGCATGGGCCGCGGTGGCCGCGCAAAGCATCGCGGAGCCAAGCAAAATCGCGCGTAAACCCGCCAAATGGCGGGCGTTCAGGCGGCGGCGATCCGGCCGCTTTTGACGCGCGGAATTAGACAATGGAACAGATTCCCTGAAGACGACCCAGCGGTTGGCACTTTTCGCACTTCACCCTTATCAGTCAATATGATACACGCCGGGTTCTGCAGTGTTTTTGGCTGTTTTGGGCGGGCGAATGCAAAGATTACCACAGTTCATGTTGACGGTTCGGCGCAACGCCGTTCGTGTCATTTTTGCCATGATCTCGATCGTGGCCGGTGCGGCGCTTTCGGCGGCCTTTGCCCAGACCTCGTCTGGCAGCGGCATGGGTCAGGTGATCCAGAACGTTTTGAGCCAGCCTGGCGGCCTGCAATCGATCCTTAATGGCGGCGGCCTGCCCAGTTCCGGCGCGCCCACCACTGTGACGCCCTCCGTCACACAGCAGACCACCACCATCCCCGTGGCCGGCGCCCCGCAGGCCCCGGGCATGCCGGGTGCCGTCGCCACGAGTGCCATGCCAGCGGCCACGCCGTCCGGCCCGCCGCAGACACATCTCGAAAAAATAATGTCCGACCGCGCGGGCGTCCCCCTGTCGCTGTTCGGTTACGACCAGATGGGAATCGGCCAGCCCGCCTCCATCGCTTCGGTCGGCGCGATTCCCGACAATTATATCCTGGGCCCCAACGACCAGATCGAAGTGTCGACTCGCGGCCAGGGCTCGACGAGCAACGACTACCGCGCGACGGTCGACCGTGACGGCCACGTAATTCTTCCCGGCATCGCACCGGTGATGGCGGCGGGGCGCAATTTCGGCGAATTCCGCAAGGACATGGAAGCGGCCGTGCGCCGCGCCTATGTCGGCACGCAGGCTTTCGTGACCGTGGCGCAGCTTCGCCAGATCAGCGTGCTCGTCGTCGGCGCCGTCAACGTGCCCGGCACGCGCCAGATGACGGCGCTGTCCACGCCGCTCGACGCCATCCTCGTTTCCGGCGGCGTCCAACGCACCGGTTCGCTGCGCAACATCTACGTCCTGCGCGGCAATCAGGAGATCCGCTACGACCTTTATGATGTGCTGACGCAATCCGTCCGCGCCAAGCAGATTCTGTTGCAGGATGGCGACCGCATCGTCGTGGCGCCGCTCGGCCCCACCGTCGCCGTGGTGGGTTGGGTTCGCAAGCCCGGAATCTACGAATTGGCGCCGGGCGCCAGCGCGATGACCGTGAAGGGCATCGTTTCGCTCGCCGGCGGCTTGGAAGTGCGCGGCGGCTATCATCTTTCGCTGCTGCATATCGATCGCGATGGGCATCAGGATGTCGAGACACTTTCCGGCATGGGCGGCCGCGTCGGCGACAGCGACATTCTCTTCATACAGCCGGCGGCCGATCAGCCGGTCAACCAGGTGACCTATGCGGGCGGCCAGAACGCGGCGGGGCGTTATTCCTCCACGGGCCACGCCGGCAAGCTCTCCGCACTGCTCAAGGATCCGGGCGCGCTGGGACCGAACCCCTACACGCTGTTCGGCATTGTTTCGCGCCGCGATCCGCATTCCTATCTGCGCACGCTGATAGCGTTCAGCCCGGTCGCCATCCTGGCGGGGCGCGACGACATCCAGCTACAGAGCGACGACATCGTGCGCGTCTTCTCGATGGACGAGAATCGCCTGCTCGACAAAGCCGTGCAGGACTTTGAAACACAGGTCCAGCAGACCACCGACCAGTCACACAGCCTGAAGCAGCCCGATATCTCGGCGACGCCGCAGCTTCTGAGCACCTCGGTCAATCAGGGCAATACAGGCTCGACGCCGATTCCAACCACGCCCACCCAGTCCAACCCCATCGCCAGCTTCGACGTGACGAAGGAAGCGATAACGCCGACCTCGCCGATTTCCTCTGGCGCGCCCGTGGTCAATTTCGGCGACCTGGCGACGCAGCTCGCCATCGATCCGGTGGTGCTGATCAACTTCGTCGTCGACCATGAAGCCAATATCGACGGCGCGGTGCGCGGTCCCGGCACGTATATCGTCGGCCCCGGCGCCACCTTGCCCGACCTTGTCGCGGCAGCGGGCGGCACGCAGAACTGGACGGACGAAAGCCGCGTGCAGGTCACCACCACGGTGGTGGACCGCAGCGCCGGCACGGCGGTGACGAGGAAGCAGATGCTATCGCTCAAGAGCGACACGCTGATGGCTTACATCGTGCAGCCGCAGGACGATTTCCACTTCAACCGCGTCTATACCCAGATCGCCGGCGGCCAGGTCGATGTCGAAGGCGAAATCCGCGCGCCGGGCAGCTACCAGATCACGCATGGCGAAAAGCTCTCCGAACTGCTGGTGCAGGCGGGCGGGCTCACGGATGTGGCCTATCCCTACGGCACGGTTTATCTGCGCAAATCCATCGCGGCGCAGGAAGCGGTGGGCTACCAGCGCGTCGCCGATCAGCTGGAGACGCAGCTGCTCGTCGGCCTCGGCCAGGTGAGCTCCACCGGCGGCTCGACCAATTTCTCGCCGGACGCCGTCGCGAGCATGCAGTCGCTGATCGCCCAGCTGCGCAACCAGAACCCGGTGGGCCGCATCTCCTTCATCGCCGATCCGAGCGTGTTGGCGGCGCATCCGGAGCGCGACCCGTTGCTGGAACCGGGCGATGTGGTCTTCATCCCGCAGCGCCCCTCGACGGTAACGGTGATCGGCGAAGTGATGCTGCCCGGCAGCTTCGCCTTCAACGCCGACAAGTCGGCCGAGGATTACATCGAACAGGCCGGTGGCTACGGACGCTACGCGGATGAAGGGCACACCTTCATCGTCTATCCGGACGGCACGGCGACGGCGATGGACACGTCGTGGTTCAAGTTCTCCAACGCCCACATCCCGCCCGGCAGCGTGATCTTCATCCCGAAGGACATCCTGCCGATCAACTGGGTGGTGCTGTCGACGACCTTCGCGGACATCCTGAAGGACTTCGCGGTCAGCGCGGCGTCCCTCGCGGTGCTGCAAGAGAAGAAAAACTAAAAGCCACCCTCCCCTTGAGGGAGGGCGGTTTCTCTAACCCGCGTCCGCTCTACCCACGCTCACATAGCGGAAGCCGGCTTGCGCCATTTGCGCGGGGCGGTAGATGTTGCGCAGGTCCACCATCAGAGGCGTCTTGAGCAGCTTCTTCACGCGCGGCAAATCCAGCGCGCGGAACTCGTTCCATTCGGTGAGGATGACCACGCCGTCCGCGCCTTCCAGCGCCTCATAGGCGTCCTTGCAGAAATCGATCTGGAGCAGCTTCTTGGCTTCGTGCGTCGCTTCCGGGTCGTAGCCGCGGATCTTGGCGCCCTTGGCTTGCAGCTCCGGCACGATGACGAGGCTGGGCGCGTCGCGCATGTCGTCGGTGTTGGGCTTGAAGGCGAGGCCGAGCACCGCGATGGTCTTGCCCGCGACCGAGCCGAACGCCTTCTCGACCTTGGCCGCCATCGCAACCTTGCGGCTGTCATTGACCTCGACCACCGCTTCCACGATGCGCGTCGGCACGCCGAACAGCCTGGAGGTCTGCAGCAGCGCCAAGGTGTCCTTCGGGAAGCACGAGCCGCCAAAGCCCGGCCCCGCATGCAGGAATTTCGCGCCGATGCGGCCGTCCAACCCGATGCCGCGCGCCACATCCTGCACGTCGGCGCCGACCGTCTCGCAGATATCCGCCATCTCGTTGATGAAGGTGATCTTGGTGGCGAGGAAGGCGTTGGCCGCGTATTTGATCAGCTCGGAGCTTTCGCGCGTGGTGAACACGATGGGCGTTTCGCTCAAATACAGCGGCCGGTAGATCTCCTTCATCACCTCGCGTGCCCGCTCGGACACGCAGCCCACCACCACGCGGTCGGGACGGCGGAAATCCTCAATGGCCGAGCCCTCGCGCAGGAATTCCGGATTGGAGGCGATGTCGAAATCCGCATCCGGCCGCAGCTTGCGGATGATGTCTTCCACCTTCTGGCCGGTGCCCACCGGCACGGTCGATTTGTTGACGATGACCGTATAGCCGTCGAGCGCGGCGGCGATCTCTTCCGCGGCGCCGAAGACGTAGCTGAGGTCGGCATGGCCGTCGCCGCGCCGGCTGGGGGTGCCCACCGCGATGAACACCGCGTCGGCGGCGCGCACGGCGGAGGCGAGGTCGGTGGTGAAGGAAAGACGGCCGGCCTTCACATTGGCGGCCACCACCTCGTCCAGCCCAGGCTCGAAGATCGGGATACGCCCGGCCTTCAGCGCCTCGATCTTGGAGGCCTCTTTGTCGACGCAGACCACGTCATGGCCGAATTCGGACAGGCAGGCGCCCGAGACGAGGCCCACATAGCCCGTGCCGATCATCGCGACATGCATCGAAGACATCCTTATTTGTTGGTTCGCGCGATCTGGGCCGAACCGCTTCACACTTCGGCGGATCGCGCTCACTCCTCCCGCTGTTTGGCCCGCCACGCCCCCGGTTTCAAGGGCCGTCACAAACGGACCCCAAGGTCATCAAGGTCAGGGTAAACCCCGCAAAAGACGCGGTTGTGTCGCCTCGGCCCTAGGCGGCCGGGCCCAGAAACGCTAAGCGTTCCCCGCCATGCGCATCCTTCTCACCGGCAGCGCCGGATTCATCGGCTATCACGCGACACGCGCGCTCCTCGCCCGCGGCCACACCGTCACGGGTCTGGACAGCCTGAATTCCTATTACGACCCCAAGTTGAAGCAGGCCCGCCTGGCCGGGCTGGAAGGCGAAAAAGGCTTCCGCTTCGCCCAGGCCGATCTGGCCGATGCCGACGCGCTGGCCGTGGCCGCCGGTCACGACCGTTACGACGCGATCCTGCATCTCGCCGCCCAGGCCGGCGTGCGCTACGCGCTGACCGATCCCGGCTCCTACACCCGCTCAAATCTGGTGGGCCACCAGAACGTGCTGGAGTTCGCGCGTCACCACGAAGGCCTCGGCCATCTGGTCTATGCCTCGTCGAGCTCCGTCTACGGCAACGACACGGTCGCGCCCTTCCGCGAGGACGCGCGCGCCGACAAGCCCGTCTCCTATTACGGCGCCACCAAGCGCGCGGGCGAGTTGCTCTCGCATTCCTATGCCGAACTCTTCGGCTTGAAGCAGACGGGCCTGCGCTTCTTCACCGTCTATGGACCCTATGGCCGGCCGGACATGGCCTATTGGCTGTTCACGGATTCCATCCTGAAGGGCAAACCGATCCCCGTCTTCGGCGGCGGCAAGCTGCGCCGCGATTTCACCTTCATCGACGACATCGTGGCCGCTTTGGTGCGCATCGTGGAAACACCCTACGCGACGGGCGAGGGCGCCCCGCACCGCGTCTACAATCTCGGCAATTCGCATCCTGAGGATGTTTTGACGCTTATCCGCACCATCGAATCCGCCACCGGCAAGAAGGCCCAGATCGAACAAACCGACGGCCCGCCCGGCGACGTGCGCGAAACCTATGCGGACATCTCGCGTGCCGCGCACGACTTCGGCTTCGAGCCGAAGGTGTCGCTGGCGGACGGCATCGGACGCTTCGTCGGCTGGTACCGGCAGCACTACGCGGTTTAATTTTCATTTCCGCGCGATTTTTGCCTGCGCCGCGGACACAATGAGAGCGCGGATCGCAGAGGCTTTTTCGAAATTGGCGTTCGGACAGAGTCCGAGTCCCCATCACGAGACTGTTTTTTCGATGGTGTGAATCTGTGTGCGCCGCGCGGGCGCTACAGATTGTGGTTCAGGACATGCTTGCGCATTTGATTTCACCTTTTTGAGAGTTGAGACGCACACCTTCCCGCCCCACCCTCACTGTCATCCCCGGCGAACGCCGCGCATTTCATGCGCGGCGTGAGGTAAAGGGGATCCAGGTGGATCGTCACGAACGGCGCCGATCGCATCAGGCGTGTCCTGCTGCGTCACCGTCTCAGACGAACTACCTGGATCCCCTTTACCTCTCATCGCGCTTCGCGCGCGATGCTCGCCGGGGATGACAGTGGAGTTGGAGGGCTGGAAAGAGCGAACGACGCCCAACGCAAAACGGCCCGCGTTGGCGGGCCGTCCGGGCGTGATTCGGGAGATGTGCTCAATCTAGAGGTGCAGCGTCACGCTGTCAAGCACTTCTAGGGAATCGTTGCGCAATATTATTACAAGTTGTGCAGACCCCGACTCAAACCGTCAGATTTTCGTATCCTTCAGGATCGCCCGGAGCGCCGGGGCGATGTCCGGGCGGGCGAGCCCCACCGCGATGTTGGCGTGCAGGAAGCCCACCTTGTCGCCGCAGTCGTAGCGGGCGCAGTTGGTCTTCACGGCGTGGAAGGGGACGCGGCCGGCGAGGCGCTGCATGGAGTCGGTAAGCTGGATCTCGCCGCCCGCACCCTTCTGCTTCTTGTCGAGCTCGGTGAAGATCTGCGCGGGCAGGATATATCGCCCAACGATGCAAAGCCGCGACGGCGGGTTCTCCTGCGGCTTCTCGATGACGCCTTTGACCTCGGTGATGTTGCCGCGCGTCGCGCCGGGATCGATCACGCCGTAACGCTTGGTCTGTTCCAACGGCTTCTCTTCCGCCGCCACGATCATGCCGCCGCCGACTTCGTGATAGGCCTGGATCATCTGCTTCAGCGCGCCGGGCTGGCCGACGAGCAGGTCGTCCGGCAGCAGCACCGCGAAGGGTTCGTCGCCGATCAGATGGCGGGCGCACCACACGGCGTGGCCCAGCCCCAGCGGCTTCTGCTGGCGGGTGAAGCTGACCGAGCCCGTCTTGGGCAGGCTTTCGAGCAGGCTCTTCAGCTCCGGCGTCTTGTCGGCGGCGGCGAGCTGGGCTTCCAGCTCATAGGCGTGGTCGAAATGGTCCTCGATGACGTGCTTGCCGCGGCCGGTGACGAACACGAACTGCTCGATCCCCGCCTCACGCGCCTCTTCCACCGCATATTGCACCACGGGCTTGTCCACCACCGGCAGCATCTCTTTCGGCACGGCCTTGGTTGCGGGCAGGAATCGGGTGCCCATGCCGGCGACGGGCAGGACGGCTTTGCGGACAGGCTGGAGCTTGCTGGTCATGGCTGCGCGGGGGTTCGAAAAAGCGGCCCTTCCTGCCATATCCGTGGGCAACGCGTCCACGCCCTCCCATTATGGCGGCACGCGGACTAATATGGTGAAGGAACTGGGAGATCGCCCTTGGGGCCTTCGGGAACTTTCATCGCGCTGCTGCTGCTGCTGACGGGCTCTGCCCTGGCGGCCGATGCGCCGCCGGCTGGCCCTGTCGCCGGGCCTCTGGCCTCGGCGGATGCGCTGAGGGCTGGCCGGGCCGGTGATGCCGAGAATTTGGCGACCGAGGCGCTGGCGGCGAAAGACCTGGCCGCGCCGGACCGTTCGCATCTGCTGCTCAACCGCGCACTGGCGCGGGAAGAGCTGGGCCGCCGCCGTGATGCGCTGTCCGATTTCGACGACGCCATCGCGCTGAAGGCGCTGCCGGAAGACGAGTTGTCGCGCGCCTGGTTCGATCGCGGCGTCACGCTCGACGAGCTGGGCCGCACCGATGAGGCGATCGGGGATTATTCCGCCGCCCTGAAGCTCGCGCCGCAATTCGCGCCCGCGCTCAACAACCGCGCCAATGCAGAGCGGCGCCTGGGCCGCTTGCCGGAGGCGAAAGCGGATTACCAGGCCGCGCTGGCCGCGAACGACAAGGAAAAGGAATATCCCTATTACGGCCTCGGCCAGATCGCCGAAGCGGAGGGCAATGCGAAGGACGCGGCGGAGGATTACCGCATGGCGCTCGCCGCCAACGGCCAGTACACGCTGGCCGCACAACGCCTCGCCGCCCTCGGCACGCAGCCGGGCAAGATCGACCTCCAGCCGCCAACTGTCAGCGCACCGCCGGTCGTGACCGCCAGCTATGAAGCACCGCCGGATTTGCGGCCCGCGATTCTCGGCCGTTCGGAAAAGAAGAGCGTGGCGCCGAAACACGTCACGCCCAAGCTTGCGCTGGTCGAAGCGGCGAGCGGCGGCGGCACGCAAATCCAGCTCGGCGCCTTCCGCGACGAAACTTCCGCGACCACCGGCTGGAAAGACCTCATCGCGAAATCGGATGGCGCGCTGGATGGCCTCACCCCGCAGGTCGTCGTGGCCGACATTCCCGGCAAGGGCCGCTTCTACCGCTTGCGTACCACGGTCTCCGACGATGCCTCCGGCTTCTGCGCCAAGCTCACCGCGAAGAAATTGGCGTGTCTGCCGGTGAAATAGCGAATTTCCCTCTCCCCCTCTGGGGGAGAGGGTCAGGGTGAGGGGGCTTCTCCGCCCGCGCGATAGCGGCCTCACCAAACTCGCCGCGACACCCCCTCACCCCGGCCCTCTCCCCCTGCGGGGGCGAGGGAGTCTATGGTGCGTTGCCCCGCTATTCGAGGAATCCCATGACCGGCATCACGTCTTACGGCGCTTATATCCCGCGGCTGCGGCTGCAGCGCAAAGCCATGGCGGAGGCGAACCGCTGGTTCGCGCCGAACCTGATGGGCGCGGCCAAGGGCGAGCGGGCGATGGCGAATTTCGATGAGGATGCGCTGACCATGGCGGTGGAAGCGGGGCGCGACTGCCTGCCCGCCGCCGATCCCATCGCCGACCGCGCGCAAGTGGACGCGGCCTATTTCGCCTCGACCACGCTTCCGTTCTCCGACCGGCAGAACGCGGGCATCGTGGCGCGGGCGCTGAATTTGCCGGAGGCGCTGTCGGCCTTCGATGTGAGTTCGTCGC
Organism: Rhizomicrobium sp.; assembly: GCA_036489435.1. Lineage (GTDB taxonomy): Bacteria > Pseudomonadota > Alphaproteobacteria > Micropepsales > Micropepsaceae > Rhizomicrobium. The sequence goes on from DASXFU010000023.1 coordinate 295,092, forward strand.
AGCGCGCAGGCACGTCTGCGCTGATCGCGGCGCTGGATGCGGTGGCGGGTGGGCGCGTGAAGGCGCCGCTGGTCGTGGCGGGCGAGAAGCGCAAGGCGCGCGCGGCCTCGGCGCAGGAGATGGCCATCGGCGACGCGGCAGCAGCGTTCGCGCTGGGCCGCGACAACGTCATCGCGAAATTCCTCGGCGCGCATTCCGTGACGGTGGATTTCGTGGATCACTTCCGTGGCGGCGACGAGGAATTCGATTACGGCTGGGAAGAACGCTGGGTCCGTGACGAAGGGTACACGAAGCTCGTTCCCGCCGCGATCAAGGCGCTGCTGGAAAAGGCCGGCGTTGCGGGCGGCGATATCGCGCATCTCATCTTGCCGTGCCCCTTCGCCAAGCTCGATCAGGGCCTCGCCAAGGCCAGCGGCATCGATCCGGCGAAAGTGCGCGACAATCTCGCTTCCACGGTCGGCGATGCGGGCGCGGCGCATGCGCTGCTGATGCTGGCCCATGTGCTGGAGGTGGCGAAGCCCGGCGAGAAGATTCTCGTCGCGCAATTCGGGCAAGGCGTGGATGCGCTGCTGTTCGAGGCGACGCCGGCCATTGTCGCATTCAAGAAACCCTCCGGCGTGTCGGGCGCGTTGGCGCGGCGCAAGGAGGAGACGAACTACAACCGCTTCCTCGGCTTCAACGGGCTGATCGAGCTGGAAAAGGGCATGCGCGCGGAGGTGGACAAGCGCACCGCGCTCACCACGCTCTATCGCAAGAACGACATGCTGATGGGCCTCGTCGGCGGCAAATGCCGCGTCTGCGGCACGGCGCAATATCCGCGCAGCCGCATCTGCGTGAACCCGAATTGCAAGGCGGTGGACAGCCAGGATCCGTACAGCTTCGCGGAACAGGCGGGCACGATCCTCTCGTGGTCGGCGGACTTCCTCACCTATTCGCTGTCGCCGCCCAATCACTACGGCATGATCACCTTCGCCGACGGCGGGCGCTTCATGGCCGACATCACGGATGTCGAGCAAGGCCAGATCGATTCCGGCACGAAGGTGAAAATGGTCTTCCGCGTGAAGGACCGCGACGACAAGCGCGGCTTCATCCGTTATTTCTGGAAAGCGGCGCCCACGTCATAGTTGTGTGATCTAGGGGCAGGGATAGGTTTCCTGCACGGCCAGCAGCATTGCCAGCCCATAAGGCTGCTTGCCGATCCTCGCGTCTTTCGCCATGGACGCGCGCAGCATCTCCATGGTTTCCTGCCGCGTCATCGCGTGGTTGGGAACCGGACAGAAGATCGGCGTGGCGTGCTGTGAGGTCAGATAGGAACTCGCCCAGGCGAGGCCGTTGTAATTGCCGTCGGCCGCGATCGCCACTTCGTCCCGCGACGTCGGATCGCCGGTGTCGTAGATGTGCATGAGCTCGTCGGCCGTCATCTCCGCGAAGGCGGGCTGGGCCAGCACGAGGCCCAAAGCGATTCCCAAGAACAGTCTTTTCATGGCGCTCCCCCATCTGCGCGAAATTTACGCCCGCGCGCGGCCGAGTTCCATGCTGACGCGCCGAATTTCTCTGGTATAAGAGGGCCATGCGCTCTTCCTCTGACTCCTATTCCTCTCCGCTCGCCATCGCGCTCGGCGCGTTTTTGCTGGGCGGGCTCGTGGCCGTCGCGGGCCAGTTCCTCGTCAGCCGCGTGGTGCGGCAGCGCCGCCGGTTCGCGCCCAGCAAGATAGACGAGCTGATGGTCAACCGCCGCTACCAGCCGCGCCCCACCACCCGCCTGACGCAGGACGACGATCCCTGGGAGCACTACGAAGAAGTGCTGGGCTAGGGCGTCATGCCTGCGGAAACAGACTACGACGTCATTATCGTAGGCCTGGGCGCAATGGGCGCGGCCGCGCTCTATCAATTGTCGAAACGCCAGGTGCGCGTGCTGGGTATCGATCGTTACGACCCACCGCACGACAACGGCTCCAGCCACGGCGAGACCCGCATCACCCGCCTCTCCAACGGCGAGAGCGCGCATTACACGCCCATGGTGCGCCGCAGCAACGAAATCTGGCGCGAACTGGAGCGCGAGACTGGCCGCAAGCTGCTCGACCAATGCGGTGGGTTGATCATCTCCGGCACGGGCGGGGACCACATGCACGTGCCGGGCTTCTTCCAGAAGACCCGCGACAACGCCAAGGCCAACCGTATCGATCACCAGATCTGGAGCGCCGCGGAAATCCGCGAGCACTACCCACAATTCACGGTGTATGACGGCGACATCGGCTATTTCGAGCCCGAGGCGGGTTATCTAAGGCCGGAAGAATGCATCGCGGCCCAACTCGAACTGGCGGCGAAAGCGGGCACCACCACGATTCTGCGCAACACCGAATTGCGCGGCTATGTCGAGCGGCCTGGCCACGTCACCGTCAAGACGCCCGACGGCACGTTCAGTGCGCGGACCTTGATCCTCTCCGCCGGCGCCTGGATTCCGCAGATTCTGGGCGGCGAGTTCGCGCGCTTGCTGCGGGTACATCGCCAGATGCTCTATTGGTTCGAGGCGACGGACGCGGAGGCCTGGCAGCCGGGCCGCTTCCCCATTTTCATCTGGGGCGTGCCGGACAAGCGGGAAGGCATTTACGGCTTTCCGGAAGCGCGCAAGGGCGGCGGTGTGAAGATCGCGACCGAGCAATATGACGTTGTTACCACGCCGGGCGAGATGACGCGCGAGCCAACCGCGGACGAGCGCCACGAGATCGAGGCGCTGGCCAGGACACATCTTCCCGGCCTCGGCCGCTGCATCCGTACGGAGGCGTGCCTCTACACCGTGACACCCGACCAGGAATTCCTGATCGACCGGGCGAGCCGCCGCGTGATCGTGGCTTCGGCCTGTTCCGGCCACGGCTTCAAGCATTCCGCCGCCATCGGCGAGATGCTGTGCAATCTGGCGCTGTTGCAGCCGTTCCAATTCCGCTGAGTTCGGCGTTACACTCGGCCAAAAGCGCCCGGGAGGCCCGCCATGCCCTATGTCGAGAACCGCGTCGTGCACGATGCCGATTCCCATCTCATGGAGATGACGGATTGCCTGGACGCCTTCCTCGATCCGAAATTCCGCGCGGCTTACGACGACCTCCCCAAGCTGAAGGCGTGGCCGCGCGACGGCAAGCTGGTGAAGCATGCCAACCGCCTGCATGACGATGCGGAATTCCGCTCCGGCGCCGACGCCAACATCCTCCTGCGCAAGAATTACGAAGCGCTCGGCGCCTTCCGCAGCGCGGATCGTCCGCGCGCGCTCGACCTGCTGGGTTTCTCCAGCCAGCTTATCTTCACGACGTGGTGCCTCGGCAATTTCGGGCTGGATGACACCAATCCCGAACTCGCTTACGCCACCGCGCAAGCGCACAACCGGATGATGGTCGATTTCTGCTCGGTCGACCGGCGCTTCCTCGGCACCGGCTATGTGCCGCTTTCCGATTTCGACCGCGCTATCGCCACCGCGCGCGAAGCCATCGATCTCGGCTGCAAGGCGCTATTGATCCCCTCACGCGCGCCGCACGGCCATTCGCCCAGTCACATTGCGTTCGAGTCGATCTGGGCGATGGCGCAGGAAGCGGGCTTGCCGATCGTCTTCCATGTCGGCGGCGAGGAGAAACTTGATCCGTCCTACTTCAACAACGGCTTGCCGCGGGTGAAGGACTTCCATGGCGGCGAGGAGAATTTCACCTCCCTCTCCTACATGCCCATCGCGCATTCCGTGATGCTGACGCTTGCGGCGCTGATCTTCGACGGTGTGCTGGACCGTTTCCCGAAGCTGAAATTCGGCGCCATCGAATTGGGCGCGAGCTGGGTGCCCGGCTGGATGCGCAACATGGACTCCGCGGCGCAAGCCTTCATCAAGAATGAGGAGCGGCTGCAGAAACTTTCCGCCAAGCCCAGCGAGATCGTGCGCCGCCAGGTGCGCGTCACGCCCTATCCGCATGAGGATGCGGGCTGGATCATCGCCAATTCGGGTGAGGAGGTCTGTCTCTTCTCCAGCGACTTCCCGCATGTCGAAGGCGGGCGCAATCCGCTGAAGCGCTTCAACGACAGCCTTGCCAACACACCGGGGCGGGCGGCGGAACGCTTCTACAGCGAGAATTTCATCGACCTGATGGGCGAGGGCCTTGCGCCCGAACTGCGCCGCCCGGCCGTGCGCCATGCCGCTTGAGATGCGCGACAAGTGCGAGAAATGCGCGGCGCCGCTGGCGATGGAGAGCGACGCGGCCTGCATCTGCTCTTATGAATGCACCTTCTGCGCGCCATGCAGCGCGGATATGGGCGGGCGCTGCCCCAATTGTGGCGGCGAATTGCTGGCCCGCCCGCGCCGGATAAAAAAGGCGTGAACTACCGCCACGCTTTCCATGCCGGCAATTTCGCCGATGTGATGAAACATGCCGCGCTGGTTTCCGCGCTCGAATATCTGAAGAAGAAGGACAAGCCTTTCCGCGTGATCGACACCCATGCCGGCCGCGGGCTCTACGATCTCTCCGGCCGCGAGGCCGCGAAGACGCGCGAGGCGGTGGCGGGGATCGTGAAGCTGCGCGAGGCCGCCGATGTTCCGCCCGCGCTCAAGACCTATCTCGATCTGGTGCGGGGCTTCGGCGATCATTATCCGGGTTCGCCTCTGATCGCGGCGCGCATCCTGCGGCCGATCGACAAGCTCACGGCAATCGAAAAGCATCCCGAGGAATACATGGCGCTGGCCGATGCGCTGCGCCAGCACGCCAATGTCCGCGTCGAGGATGGCGACGGCTATGCACGGCTGGCGGCTGTGTTGCCGCCGCCCGAGCGGCGCGGGCTGGTGCTGATCGATCCGCCTTACGAAGCGGAAAACGAATTCGCGTTGGCTTCCGCCGCCGTCGCCGGTGCGCTGCGCCGTTTCGCCACCGGCGTCTATCTCGTCTGGTTCCCCATCAAGCGCCGCAGCGATGCCGACGCGCTGGCCGGCGAGTTGCTCACCGCCGGGGCGACCAAGTTGCTGCTGCTCACGCTGAACATCGGCGGCGATGCCACCGAGCGACTGACCGAGTCCGGCATGCTGGTGGTGAACCCGCCTTACGGCTTCGACGCGGAGATGCGCGAGACGCTGGCATTCCTCGCCAAACATCTCGCGCAAGGCGAGGGCGCCGGTTCACGCGTGGAATGGCTGGCGGGCGGCGCGGGCTAAGCGTTCGTTTGCGTCTCCACCGGTGTGCCCTGGCGCATCTCGTGGCCGGTGAAGCTGCGGGTTTCGGGCGGCGGCAGGCCGTTGGATTTGATCTCCGCGAGCAATTCCTGCTTGCGCGCGGCCAGTTGCTCTCCCAATGCGTCCATGTCGAGACCGGCCTTGCGCGCCTGCGCGAACAGGCCTTCGCCGGGCTTCTCTTCTTCCTTGACGTGGTGATGGATCTGCTCGCATAGCGCCGTCATCTTGGCGTCGTAGAACTCGTCGTCCGGGCCGCCCTGCGCGATCTCCGCGATCAGCACCTTGGCGCCGTCATGCTCGACATAGGATTCCAGGCGCAGATCGTCTTCCACCTCGCCGTTGCAGGCGGGATAGAAAATCTCCTCTTCGATGGTGGCGTGCACCGTGAGCTCGGTGCAGATCTCCTGGGCCAGGGATTTCTTGGCGCGCGCGTCCTTCGCCTTGGTGAATTTCTCGAACAGGTCCTCCACCTTGCGGTGATCGGCCTTCAGCAAGGCGACAGCATCCAGTTTTTTTGCGGGTTTCGACGCGGCCATGAATTGCGCTCCGTTGGAAAGTCTCCTCCTAAACCGGATAGAAGCACGCCGGTTCCACGCGCAAGGCGGCGCACGCGACAAAATCCGCGCGTCCTTGTCATGGGTTTAGTTTGCGCCGGTCCGGGGCTTTCCGAAGTTACGCCTTCGCCTTGTCCGCCACGTACCTGTCGATCACCGTGTCCAGCACGTCCAGTGGAACGCGGCCACAATCGAGGCCGGCTTCGTGGAAGTCCTTGATGTCGTAGCGTGGGCCGAGCTTGGCTTGCGCGCGGGCGCGGGCCTTGGTCCACACGGTGTGGCCGAGCTTGTAGGAACAGGCTTGGCCGACCGTCACGCAATAGCGCTCCACTTCGCGCGCGGCGAAGCTGGGGGCGTCGCCGCCATGGTCGACGAAATACTGGATCGCCTGTTCGCGGCTCCAGCCCAGATGATGAAGGCCGGTATCGACGACGCAGCGGTTGGCGCGGAAGAGCTGGAATTTGAGATAGCCGATGCGGCCCAAGGGATCGTCGTCATACATGCCGATCTCGTCGGCGAGCTGTTCGGCATAGAGCGCCCAGCCTTCGGCGTAACCGGAGAAGCCGATGCTCTTGCGGATCAGCGGCAGGTTCTTGTTGCCCAGCGCCAAGCCGCCTTCGAGCTGGTGGCCGGGCAGGCCCTCATGGAACACGGTGGTGGAGAGCGCCCATTTCGGCCACTCGGCGCTGTCGTGCAGGTTGAAATAGACGATGCCGGGGCGCGAACCGTCCAGCGCCGGTCCCTGGCTGAAGGCCGATGCGGCGCCGGGCTCCGTCTGAAGCGGCACGCGGCGCACTTCGAAACTGTATTGCGGTACGCGGCGGAAGACGCTGGGCAAACGCGGGCGGATCTCATCCAGCCGCTTGTTGCAATAGGCGATGCAGTCGGCCTTGCCCGCGTCGGTGTTCGGATAGACCTCCTGTTGATAGAGCGCGAGGATGCGTTCGCCCACCGTGCCGCTGGTCATCCCCTGCTTCTGCAGCAGCACATCGATGCGCGCGGAGATGTCCTTCGCCTGGTCGAGACCGAGCTGATGGATCTGGTCCGGCGTGAGGCTGGTCGTGGTGGTGGAACGCAAAGCGGCGGCATAGAACGCATCGCCGTCCTTGAACCGATTCATGCTGGCGTTGTGCGCGGCCTTGACGCGCCACGTCTTGGTCAATTCGATCTGCCGGTCCAGCGCGGGGCCGATCTTCGCATCGTAGAGCGCGGCTGCCTTCGTCGCATAATCGGGCGAGAGGTTCTTGTCCTTCGCGCGCCGCGCGATGGAGGTGACGAGCAGCGATTTGTCCGCCGTGGTGCGCGTGGCGGTCATCTGTTCCAGCGTGCGGTCCAGGATGAAATCCGGCGGCATGATGCCTTGCGCGCCGTCATGCTGCATGCGGTCCGTGTTGGCGTCGATTTGACCGGCGAAGGCGTCCATGCGGGCGAGATAGGCGTCGGCGTCCGCGGCGGTGTCGATCCTGTGCTTGGTGTCCAGGAAATCCGGGACCGATTGATAGGCGCCGGTGAGCTGGCTGACGACATAAGGCGAGGGGCCGTAGGACGCGCCGCCGAAATCGAACGATGCGATCTTCTGGCGGGTGTCGAGGGTGTAGAAGATCGTATCGTAATTCACCCGGTCCATGCCGGTGAGGGCGGCGGCGTTGACGGCTGTGAGCCGCTTCATCTGGTCGTCGGTCAGCGCCTTGGATGCCGCGATGCCGGTGGAGGATTCGTCGCGCAGCCTGGCTTTCAAATCCGCGTGATCGCCTTTGTCGAGGCCGAGCTGGGTCGCGCCTTCCGGGTTGTGCCCCAGGTTTTCCCAGAAGAAGGCGTCCATCAGCCCGTTGAGCTTGGCGGCCTGGTCCGGCGATGGCGCGACGGGCGCTTTGGTCGCAACGCGAGCTTTCTTGGCCCAGGCGGGCGCGGCGGTTGTGGCGGAAAGGGCGGCGGCGGACGCGAGCAGGTGGCGGCGGCTGAGCATGGAATCCCCTCGGATGGCGGCGGCAAAGACTAGGTTCGCGCGGGGATAGCAGCAAGGAGGTTAATTTCGTTCGTCACCCGGTCCATCGTCCCGCACACGGCTTTCGAGCCACATGGCGTTGAGCACGGCGAATGTCACCGCGAAGCCGAGACCCAGGACCCATGAAAAATACCACATCGTCTTGCTCCTAATAGGCGTTCTTGGAGTTCTCGACATCGGCCTGCCGCACGGGCCCGCGCATCACGCGATAGGCCCATGCCGTATAGGCCAGGATGATCGGCAGGAAGATCGCGACCGCGCCCAGCATCACCGCGAGCGTCAACCGGCTCGATGACGCGTCCCACACCGTCAGGCTCGCGCTCGGATTGGTGGAGGAGGGCAGCAGGAACGGAAACAGCGCCACGCCCGCCGTGGCGATCGTGCCGATGGGAACGAGTGCCGAGGCCAGGAACGCAAAGCCCGGGCGGCGTCGCAGCACCGCGGCAAGGATCGCACCCGCATAGGCGAGCACGACGGTCGCGGCCAGAACGGGATGCGCCGACGCATTGTCGAACCATCCTCCGCCATGCGCCACCGTCTTCAACATCGGATTGGATGGGCCGTCATGGGCGAGGACACCGATGATGTGATAGCCGGCCATCCGCGAAAGCCACAGTCCTGCCGCTGCGAACAGCACGCCGAATGTTATCGCCAATGCCGGCATGATCGCACGTGCGCGCGCCTGCACGGTGCCTTCCGTCTTCAAGTTCAGCCACGCGGCGCCATGCAGTATCACCATGCTGAGGCTCGTGAGGCCGACCACCAGCGCGAAGGGATTGAGCAGCGAGATAAGCGTGATGGTGGCGTGGTAGCGCAGATCGGAATCGAAGGTGAAGGGCACGCCCTCGAACAGATTGCCGAAGGCCACGCCGAATACCGTGGCGGGCACGACGCCGCCCGCGAACAAGGCGTAATCCCAGAACCGCCGCCAGCGCGGATCGGCGACTTTGCTGCGATATTTGAAGCCCACGGGCCGCAGGATAAGCGTCGCCAGCACCAGGATCATCGCCAGATAGAAGCCGGAGAAGCTCGCCGCATAGAGCATCGGCCAGGCCGCGAAGATGGCGCCGCCGCCCACGATGAACCAGACCTGGTTGCCCTCCCACACCGGCGCCACGGTGTTGACCACGATGCGCCGCTCCATGTCGGTCCGCGCCACGAAGGGCAGCAGCGCCGCAGTGCCGAGATCGAAACCGTCCATCACCGCGAAGCCGGTGAGCAGCACGCCGATAAGCGCCCACCAGATGAGGCGCAGGATCTCATATTCGCTCATGGCTGATGCTCCGCGGCGAGGGCGACCACCGTCAGATGCCGGGCAGGCGGATCGTCCGGCCCGAGGCGGATATATTTCAGCAGCAGATAGAAGTCGGCGACGAATAGCGCCGAATAGAAGACCACGAAGCCCAGCAGGCTGAACAGCACGTTGCTGGGATCGGTTGACGACACGCCCAGCGCGGTGGGCAGCACGCCTTCGATCACCCAGGGCTGGCGGCCATATTCGGCGACGATCCAGCCCAGCTCCGCCGCGATCCAGGGCGCGGGAAGGCTGATCAGCGCGGCCCACAGGAACAGCCGATACCGCTCGAGCTGGCGCTTGGCGGAGAGCCAAAAGGCGGCGGTGAACAGCGCGATGAACCAGAAGCCCAGCGCCACCATGAAGCGGAACGACCAGAACAGCACCGGCACGTTTGGGATCGTGCTGCTGGCCGCCTGGCCGATCTCGGGCTCTGTCGCGTTCTGGATGTCGGGGCGGATGCGTTTCAGCAGCAGCGCATAGCCGAGATTGCCGACATGCGCGTCGAGTGTCTGGCGCAGCGCCGCGTCATGCGGGCTTTGTTTGATTGCCAGCAGCGCGTCATAGGCGAGAAGGCCGTCCTTGATGCGGGTTTGCGCTTCACCCACAAGCTGGTTGATGCCGGGCACCGGCGTGTCGGAGGAGCGCGTGGCGATCAGGCCCAGCACCCACGGCACCTTCACTTCGAAATGCGTGGTGTGGGTCGCGAGATCGGGCAGGCCGAAGACCGTGAACGAGGCGGGCGCGGGTTCGGTATCCCACATCGCCTCGATGGCGGCGATCTTCATCTTCTGGTTCTGGCCGGCGGTGTAGCCGGACTCATCGCCCAGCACGACCACCGACAAAGCCGAGGCCAGTCCGAAACTCGCCGCCACCGTCATCGAGCGCCGCGCGATCTCGATGTGGCGGCCGCGCAGCAGATACCACGCGCTGATCGCCAGCACGAAGATCGAGCCGGTGACGTAGCCCGCACTCACCGTGTGCACGAATTTGGCCTGCGCCACGGGATTGAACAGCACGGCCATGAAGTCCGTTACCTCCATGCGCATTGTATCGGCGTTGAAATGCGCGCCCACGGGATATTGCATCCAGCCGTTGGCGATCAGGATCCACAACGCGGAGAAATTCGTGCCGACCGCCAGGGTCCAGGTGGCGATCAAATGCTGCACCTTGGAAAGCCGGTCCCAGGCGAAGAAGAAAAGGCCGACGAAGGTGGCCTCCAGGAAGAACGCCATCAGCCCTTCCATGGCGAGCGGCGCGCCGAAGACGTCGCCGACATATTGCGAGTAATAGGCCCAGTTGGTGCCGAACTGGAATTCCATCGTGATGCCGGTGGCCACGCCCATCGCGAAATTGATGCCGAACAGCACGCCCCAGAACTTCGTCATCTCCCGCCAGATGGGGCGGTTCGTCATGACATAGACCGTCTCCATGATGCCCAGCAGGACGGAGAGGCCGAGTGTCAGCGGCACGAACAGGAAGTGATAGAGCGCCGTGATCGCGAATTGCAGGCGGGAGAGTTCAACGATGTCCATCGTGATGCCCCAAAGTCGTGGAGGATGTCGAGAGGATGTGCGCCTGGATATCGCGCGCCGAGAATGCCGGCTGGGGTGTCACGAACAGGACATAGATCAGCGTCAGCGCGGCCGCCTTGGCCGCGAGAAGGATCAAAACATCCCGTCGCACCATCGCTGGGAACATGCGCCGATTGAACTCCCGCGCCGCGCCCGGCGCAGCGTGCCAAGGTGCCGCGCGGCATCCCTGGCAAACCTGAGTTTGGTGCTCAGCCAATGGCCGGAAAAGGGGGGCGATCCCGCCTCCCCAAGCCTTATTCTGGCGGTATTCCGGCCCGGCTTGCAGTTTCGGGCGGTCTTAAGTATTTGATCGTCCACACGGACAGGTGGTCGAGTGGTTGATGGCACCGCACTCGAAATGCGGAGACCCTTCACGGGGTTCGTGGGTTCGAATCCCACCCTGTCCGCCACCCTACGCTGCTGCGCAGCTTTGGGTGGCAGGCCACCCATGTTGCATTAGCGTAGGAGACTGTCGAAGGTTCGCACCCGGTACAGGATCCGGCCATGTGGTGCGTCTACTTTCTCTTGCTCTCCAATAAAGATATCTATGTAGGCTCGATGGACGATCTTCGCCGTCGTGTAGGCTCTCACAATCGTGGACATGTATTGTCCACGAAGGCATATGTACCGGCGACTTTGATGTCCTATGTGGTGGTGAAGAGCGAAACCCACGCGAGAGAACTTGAACGGTATTTCAAGTCTGGCTCGGGGAAAGCTTTTGCCAACAAGCGGCTTCTCAAGCGTTGAACTGAATCCAGAAAGGCTCACCCCCATGCGCTTCAAGATTTTCACCCTGGCGATGACGATGCTCGCGATTGGCGGCGGGGCGGCGCTCGCGGATGGGCCGTACAATCTCACGCCTGCCGCGAACAAGCAGTTCCTCGTGGACAATGCGAAGAAACCGGGTGTGGTGGTGCTGCCGGACGGGCTGCAATATCGCGTGCTCAAGAAGGGCCACGGTCTTTCGCCCAAGAACCCGATGGATCAGGTCACGGTCTACTACAAAGGCATCATGATCAATGGCGTGATCTTCGATCAGACGAAGGCGGGAAAGCCCGCGAATTTCCAGGTGGCCGGTCTGATCCGCGGCTGGGTCGAGGCGTTGCCGCGCATGCATGAAGGCGACGAGTGGGAAATCGTGCTTCCGGCCAACCTCGCTTATGGCGACGCGGGCGCCGGCGGCGTCATCCCGCCCAAGCAGACGCTGATATTCGACATGACGCTGCTCCAGGTCACGCCAGCGGCACCCTAAGGGCTGCTGGTTTCCGCGCTGGTGAGATAGACTTGGCCTTCTTCATAGGCGATGTAGAGGTGAAGCCGGCGCAGCACACTCATGCCGATGAGGATATCGGCATCGCGCTCCCCCGTGAAATTGTCTTGCGGAACGAGAGTGATTTTCGGCGACGTGATGGTGACCCCGTCGAAGGTGAGCGAGGCGAACGGATAGTCGTATAATACCGCTGTCGCTCCGCCGTTGATGCGCGCGGTGGTCACGCGGCGGATGCGCGGGTCTTTCTCGTCCCAGCCGAACAGGCGGCGCGCGGCATCCAGGCTCATGGCCGAGTCCGGCGATCCGGTGTCCAACGTGACCTTCACCCGCTTTCCATCGAGCATCGCCTCGACCGTCACATGCCCCTCATTGCGATCGATCATCTTGGCCACGGCAAACGGGTCGTGCGTCCAATAGACCGGCTCGGAGCAGGTGTGGTGCTGGAACAGGTTGAGCTTGCCGTGGAAGAAATCGAATTCCGCGTCGTATTTCTCCAGGAAGTTGTTGCCGAGCAGCCCTGCCGCGGTGGGCGGAACCAGGCCGTCCGGCATCACCAGCATGGGCCAGCTCCCGTGTCCGTGCAGCCGGCCCAGCCCCACGGACTCGATTTTGACTTCCTTGTCGATCTCGACATTGTTCACCAAGGTCGCGTTCACGGGCGAAATCCTCTGCCTAAGCCCGAGGCTCGCCACGGTATCCTCGGTGAGGATGGTCGAGATGCTGCCGATATCGATCACCATTTCGGATGGCCGGTCGTTCAGCACGATGGGGACCGCGACTTCGCCGTCGGTTCCGGTTTTGAGGTCCAAGGATTCGATCCGCAACAGCGTGCAGGCCTCGTCCGCCTGCGCGCGCGGGCAGGCCGCCAGCGTCAAAGCGGAGGCGAAGAGAAAGGCGAGCGACGGTCTGGTCATGGCATCCTCATGGCAACCGGGCTCATGGCAGCCGGGCCAGGTCGATCGCGATCAGGCGATGCGCTTCCCGGTCGGGGGCGCAAACGGTGAGCGCCTGCTGCAGCAATCCCTTGCCATGCGCCGCATCGCCCTGGATCAGATACCACTCGCCAACGAAGAGATTGGCGGCGCATTGCCCGTCTTCACCCTGGTCCTTGGCCAGCACCTGCAGCGCCTGCTCCGGGCCCGACCGGCCCAGGTAAAGCTGCACCAGCGGTGCGGCAGAGCGCGAGACGCTCGCCGTGGAGAACGCGGCCGTCACATCGTCGGGAACCTTATGGCCTTGCCGTTTCGCGGATATGGAGAGCCAGAGGAACGCGTAAGGCTGCAGCGGTTCGAGCTCCAGGCTCTTGGCAAAGGAGTCTTCCGCGTCGCCGAAGCGGCCCGCCGCCCATTGGATCTCACCCTGGACATAATACACTTGCGAATCGCGGTATGCGCGGTTGACAGCGGACTCCTGGCTGTCGAGCGCGTTCTTCAGGTCGCCCTGCAGGAAATAGATGTTGGCCAGCATGGAATAGGCGAGTGGCGAACGCGACGGCAGCGCTTCGCGCGCGGCCTGCGCATCCTGGATCGCGCGGTCATACTGGCCCGAGAGCCGATAGACCTCGGCGCGGCCCAGCAACAGCTCGCCATCGTCAGGCCGCGTGGTGAGCAGGCTGGAATATTCCGCGAGCGCGCGGTCGAAATCCTTCATCCGCACGTAGACGCCGGCGCGAAACTGGCGCAGCAATCCGTTCTGCGGCTGCATGTCTACGGCGTGCGAGCAATCGGCCAGCGCGTCCGCGAACTGTCTGCCATCGGCGCGGGCTTCGCAGCGCTCGAGATAGGCTTGCGCGTCGCCGGGTGCCAGCCCGATCGCGACGGTGAAATCGGCGACCGCGGATTCGTATTTCTCCAGCTCCTGATATTCCTCGCCGCGCGCGAGATAGGCCGTGGGGCGCAAATGCGCGGGCAGATCGGTCGATGCGAGCGCGCTGGTGAACAGGTCTATCGCGGCCTGGTGCTCGCCGCGCAGGGAATCGACCACGCCCCTGTTGAAATCCGAATAGCCGTCCGCGTGCGCCGGGACCGAAGCCGCGCAGGCGAGAAACAGGATGGCCAATACAGGCTTGCGCAAAGAGATCCCCCTAATAAGCCGAGCTTAAGCCGAAGAGCGAATGCCCTCAACCGGCGGCTGCGGCCGCTTATGGTGAATAGCTTGAAAAATGGGCCATTTCATGGTCCTGCTGCCGCGACCGATGAGCAACCCTCTTACCATAGGCGGCGTCGCCCTCACGAGCCGCGTGCTGGTCGCGCCGATGTCGGGCGTGTCGGACCTGCCGTTTAGGCGCGCGGCGTCGAAACTGGGCGCTGGCTATGTCGCGACCGAGATGGTGGCGTGCGAGATGTTCGCCAAGGGCCGCCCCGATGTCGTGCGCCGCGCGGCGGTGGGCGAGGGCCTGCCGCTGATGGTGGTGCAGCTTGTGGGCCGCGATCCGCGCTGGATCGCGAAAGGCGCCGAGATGGCCGAGGCCGCGGGCGCGCATATCATCGACCTCAACATGGGTTGCCCGGCGCGCGAAGTGACGGGCGGATTGTCCGGTTCCGCGTTGATGCGCGAACCGGCGCTGGCGGCGCGCATCCTGGAAGCGGCCACCGGCGCCACCACGCGGCCGGTGACGCTCAAGATGCGGCTGGGCTGGGACGATGCGAACCGCAACGCGCCGGAACTCGCCGCCTTGGCCGAGCGCACCGGCATCGCCGCCATCACCGTGCATGGCCGCACGCGCTGCCAGTTCTACAAGGGCAGCGCCGACTGGGCCGCGGTGGCGGACGTCAAGCGCGCCGTCTCCATTCCCGTCATCGTCAATGGCGACATCACGGACGTGACATCCGCGCGCACGGCGCTCAGCCAATCCGGCGCCGACGCCGTGATGATCGGCCGCGGCGCCTATGGCCGCCCGTGGATCGCATCGTCGCTGGATCGTGCGCTGAACGGCGGCGGCGATTTCACGGAGCCGTCTCTCGAACAGCGCCTCGTCATCGCGCTCGACCATCTGCGCGACTCCTTGCGCTTCTATGGCGACCACCACGGCCTCAAGATCTTCCGCAAGCATCTGGGCTGGTACATCGAGCACGCGCCCTGGCCCGCGAGCGCGCAAGAGCGCCGCGAAGCGCGGTCGCGGCTGTGCCGCCTCACCGCGCCGGGCGAGGTAGAGGCGGCGCTTATTTCGCTTTGGTCCGGCGGCGTACGGAAGCTTGCGGCTTAGCGGGCAAACTTCGCGCCCGTTTCTTATAGTGCCGGCGAATGAGCTTTTCGAATTCGACTTTCTTGTAGACCGTGGGCTCCGGTCTTTCCGCGCTGCCATCGCGCGTGGGGATAAAGACCGGGTTCGGCCCTGACAGCCAGACGGCGGTGATGTAAAGCCGGGGCAGAACGACGAAGCGGGGTTTGTAGGTCCGCTTTCCCGCATGGTGCTCCGCCGCCTCGAGCGCCGCCAGCAGCGCCCCGGCGCTGTCACGGCCACGTACGGCGACAGCCCCCCGTCCCTGGAATTGCAACGTCGCGACCGGCTTCCCGCCGTCGAGGACCACGCTGCGCCACAACCCGGAAGCGCGCCAACGCGGCGCGGCCGCGCCTGCCTGCGCCCTGGCGCTGAGTGTGTAGACCTGGACCGGTTTGGTCAGCTGTAACGCACGGCCGATGGCGTCTTTGCCGGTTTCCAGGGGCTCGCCCAGGTGCCAGAGAGCCTTGGCGAGCTTCTGTTCCACATTGCGCAACGCCGGCGCTTTTTCGAATTGCAGGCTCATGACGATTTGCAGGTGTAGTAGGTGTGGGTCCACTTGCCGTGCACCGCGTCGGGCTTGAACTGGTTGCCATAGGCGGCGAACACGAAATCGCTGACGGAATAATGGGCATCGCCGTAAATCGGGTCGGTGGTCAGGAAGCAATATTCGTCCTGGTCGTTCTTGTCGACGTTCCTCACGGCGATGAAATGTCCTTCGCTGTCGTCGGAGGGATCGTCGCCGTCCCAGGAGACGCGCAGGCAGACGGGAAGCCCGTTCGCCATCTCGGCGGCGACGTTCTGTGCAAGCTGGTCGATCTGGTCCGATGCGTCATCGGGCAACGGGTCCCAATCGCGCAGGTTGCCCGTCTTGCCCAGCGCGAACCGCGCGCTGCTCGACACGTTGCAGGTGCTCTCGTCATAATCGTCGCAGCAGTCGCAGCCATGGCCTATCACCGCGGTTGCGACGCTGCATTGCGGCCACGTGTCGGTCTTGTCCAGGAATTTCGAGACCCCGGAGGCGACGGCGGCCCAGCACCAGTTCGAATGCTCCTGCGGTTCAACCATCAATTCCAGCGGCGCTGTGGCTGGCGCCGGCGGCGTGGCCGCGACGGCTTTGTCGTGGTCGAGCGTGCGTCCCGTGAGCGTGTTCGAAGCCATCGCGATACCTTCGCGCGCGTCTATCGCGCGCTCTTGCAGGTGAGAGGTTCTTTCGCCGGCTCGGTGCTGATTCCGGAATCCTTCGTGGTCTTGCCCTTCGCGTCTTTCCAGACCACGCCGTCGCCGCAAAATAGCGCGATGGGGTAGAAGCCCTGGAACACGCCGCTGTCCTCGTCGTAGCGGAATTCGTAAAGGCCGGGCTGCAGAACGCCCGCGCCCCAATTCGCGAGGGGGTTTTGTTGTCCGCCAGTTTGGGGCGTGGTGGCCGCCGGCGCCAATGCCTTTTGCAGGTCGGTGAGCAGTTTGTTCCTGTTCGTCACCGTCAACTGGGCCACCGGCGCGTTGTCGAGCGCCGCTTTCACACGGCCAAGAACGTCCAGCTGCTTCGTGTTGTCGCCGAGCGCCGTGTGCAGGTCGGTTTCCAGTTTTTGCTTGTCGTCGGCCGCGAGCTTGTCAGCCGGCACCGTGTCGAGCGCTTTTGCCACGCGTTGCTCGAGGGCCTGCTGCGTCTGTGCGGTCATGGGTGCAGCATGCGTTGTGGCGCCGCTACCGTTGTCACCGCCACCGCCGCCACCACCGCCCCCCTTGCTGCCCATGCCGGCGGTCACCAGCGAGGCGATCGAGGAGAGCGCACCGCTGGTACCGCTATCGACGGATTGCGACATGCCGGTGAGCATCCAGCCGTCCTGCAGCGTCGGCCCGATACTCACCGTGCCGAACAGGCCGGTGCTCGTCTGCAGTGCCATCGGATGGGAATAGTCCGGGAGGTAGATCAGCTTGACGGAATAGCTCGCCATCGAGGCGGAGAACGAGGTATCGGCCGTACCGGTGCTCGGCGTGTTGGTGGTGGCCGTGCTGTCCTTTGTATCGGAGTCGCTGCTGTCGTCTCCGCTGCCGCTTTTATTGCCGCCGGACGTGCCGGCGGCCTTTTTCTTGCCGCTGCCGCCATCGGTGTTGGTCGTGGGCTTGGCGGTCGTCTCCGGCAGTTCGGTGATGAGAAGATAGGGTTTGGGCTTGTAGTATCGGATGCCTTCCTCTTGTCCGGTGGCCCGCGTTCCGTTGGCATTGAGCGGAATGGAGGTCACCGAAGCGCAGCCGGCGAGTGCGATGGTGCTGGCGAGAAGAATGGCGCGGAAATTCATCGTGGTCCCCGAAAAATGAGTGATGGAATACAATACGCGGCACAAATACCCACCGACGATAAACACAATCGGCGGCGGCGCGCAATCGCACGCCGTTGATGCCGCGAAGGGATTCGCATGTGAGCGCGCTGCACGCGAACGGAAAAGACGCGTCAACTGATTGGTTATGCAGGTGGAATGCGCAGGAGCGCCGCGCTGGCGCTCCTGCGCATTTGTAACGTTCGTTATTTTCCGTTCAGAACCGCAACGGCCTGGTTCAACCGTGCGCTGTAGGCGTCGAGCACGCCGGCGGTGAGACCAATATATCTTGTCGCGTCGGCCCAGCGCTGGTCTTCGATGGCTTCGCGCACGCCGGGCAGTGTCTTGGCGCCGTAGCCGGTCATGCGGCCGGGCGCGTAGATCAGGTTCTTGAACCACGGCCGTTCGGGCAAGCCGATGTCGGGCGCGAGCGTCTGGTCGATGGTCTGCATAACGGCCATCAGCTTGGCGCGGCGCTCGGGCGAGAGCGCGGCCGCATTCTTCGCGAAGGCTGCGTCATAGGCTGAGGCGGCTTTCTGCAAATTCGCGGTGGCCTTGTCGAGCGGCGCGAAATCGAATTTCGGCACCGCCAGCAAGGCATCCGGCACGCCGCTCGATTTGGTGGGATCGGCAGAGAGTGCGAAGACCTTGTCGGCCAGGAGCTTCGCCTGGATGGTCTGCGCCTCGCGCTTGTCGTCGGCCAGTTTCTTCACCTCGTTGACATAGGTGGTGATGGTATCGGCGAAATCGCCGGCCTGCTGCATGGGCAGGTCGCTGTCCGCGGTGCGCAACACGATGCGGCCCACCAATTTCGCCAGCGCGACCTCGTATGCGAAGCCCGGATCGCCGAAGCGGTCGTAATGCTCGAATGTGTCGTAGCGCGAGTGATAGACGCCGCCGCTCGAGCCCTCTTCGCCGAAGCCCAGGTCGACGGAGGGCACGCCCAGATGTTCGAGGAAGGCGGAATAGTCCGAACCCGAACCCAGCGGGGCGAGCGGGATGTCTTTCTTCGGATCGGCCACGATCTTCGCGTCGCCCTTGATGCGCGCGACGGTCGCGGGATCGTGCGAGGACGGCGACAGCGCTTCCACCCGGATGTGGGCGCGCAGGCGCTGGCCCACGCTCACTTGCGTTTCCGGATCCGGCACATCGGCGGCGGCCGCGTTGACCAGCCGCTCCAGATCGTGATTGCCGCCGGCGCTCAGGAAGCCGCGTTCGTTGCTGTCGGAATTGAGATAGAAGATCGCTTTCTGCTTCAGCTCCGCCGCATGCGTTTCGGCCCATTCGGTCGAGCCCAAGAGGCCCGGCTCCTCGCCGTCCCAGCTCGCATAGACGATGGTGCGCTTGGGCCGCCAGCCGGTCTTGGCCAGATTGCCCATGGCCTGCGCTTCCGCGAGCAATGCCACCTGACCCGACAGCGGGTCGTTGGCGCCGAATACCCAGCCGTCGTGATGGTTGCCGCGCACGACCCACTGGTCGGGGAACTCCGAACCCTTCATCACGGCAATGACGTCGTAGATCGTCTTCATGCCCCAGTCGGATTTGACGGCGAGATGGAGCGTGGCCGTGCTTGGCCCCACCCGATAGGTGATCGGCAGCGTGCCGCGCCAGCCACCGGGAACGGGCTGTCCGCCCATCGCCTGCAACAACACCTGCGCGTCGGCATAGGAGATCGGCAGCGCCGGGATCTTCAGGATGACGGGCGAGGTCTCCCGCGTCAGCCGCTTGGCGTCTTTCGTGGCGCCCACACCGGGCGTCAGCGGGTCGCCGGCGAAGAGCGTCATGTCGACGACGGAGCCGCGCTGGAAGCCATGCGGCGGGCGCGCCGGGCCATCGGGATAAGTGGACTCGACCGAATAGCCGTCATCGGCAGGATCGGAATAGATCAGGCAGCCCACCGCGCCATGCTCATAAGCGAGCTTCGGCTTCAAGCCGCGCCAGCCCGCGCCGTAACGCGCGATGACGATCTTGCCTTTCACGCTCACGCCCAACCGCTGCAGCGCCTTGTAATCGTCGGGCATGCCGTAGTTGACGTAGACCATCGGCGCGGTGACATCGCCGTCGCCCTGATAGGCGAGATAGGCGGGCAGGCCCTTGTTCTTCGCGGTGGCGGAGGAGTCGCCGGGGATGGGCGGTTCGTCCAGCATCACTTTGTACGGCTTGGGGCCGGTCAGCTCGACCGTTTCGCTGATGGGCGTGGGATAGAGGACCTGGAACTCCTCGATATGCGCGTCCCAGCCGAACTTCTTGAACTGCGCGAGTTCCCATTCGGCATTGGCCTTGTCGTGATCGGTGCCGACATTGTTGGGCTCGGCCGACATCAGCTTCATCCAGTCGCGGATCTCATTGGGGTGGAGGGACACATCGAAGCTCTTCTCCAAAGCGGCCTGATCGGGTTGACCTCCCTTCTGATCTGGGGGCGAGACGGCGGTGAGGCCGAAGGCGAGCAAACAGACACCGGCAAGCAGGACAAAACGGGACATCTTTCCCCCAACGGATTTGTATCGTGAGCGGATCGTATCGGCTGCGCGGCCGGGACGCAAAAAGTTGCATTGCCGGGCAACTCTGGCCCGCCTAGTCTCGGAACTCCATGCCGATCCCGTGCTGGTCGCGCTGTTCTCCCGGCCCAAGACCCAGAAGGAGCCGCCTGATGCCCGGCAGCCAGGATTTCACAGCCGATCCCCGCAATGCCCACGCGCTCGTCTGGCTGAACGGCAGGCTGGTGTCGCGCGGCAATGCCAAGGTCTCCGTCTTCGACGCGGGCTTCGTGCTGGGCGACGGCGTGTGGGAAGGCATCCGCCTGCACAAGGGCGGCTTCGCGTTTCTCGAGGCGCATCTCGACCGGCTGTTCGCGGGCGCGGCCGCCATCGCGCTCGATATCGGCAAGACGCGCGAGGAGATCGCAGATGCGTTGCACGCGGTCTGCGAGGGCAATGGGATGAAGACGGGCGTGCATATCCGCCTGATGGTGACGCGGGGGCTGAAGTCCGCGCCGAACCAGGATCCGCGCAACGCGCTGGGCCAGCCCACCATCGTCATCACCGCGGAGCACAAGGAGCCGAGCGCGGAGATCGTGACGCGCGGGCTGAAGCTCGCCACGTCTTCCATCCGCTGCACGCCGGCCGAGATGTTCGATATGCGGCTCAATTCGCACAGCCGCCTCAACCTGATCCGCGCGCTGCTGGAAGTGATCGACAAGGGGGCGGACGAGGCCTTGATGCTCGATCCCGCCGGCTTTGTCTCAAGCTGCAACGCCACCAATTTCTTCTGGGTGAAGGACGGCGAGGTGCGCAGCTCCACGGGCGAATTCTGCTTCAACGGCGTGACGCGCGCCAATGTGGTGACGCTCTGCCGCGACAACGATATCCCAGTCCGGCTGGAGAATTTCGCGCTCACCGACGTCCACGCCGCCGAGGAAGCCTTCGTGACGGGCACCTTCGGCGGGTTGACACCTGTGCGCGAGATCGACGGCCACGAGCTTCCCGCCGCCTTGCCCGGCCCCGTGACCGCGCGTCTGCGCACACTCTATGCAGAGCTGAAAGACAGGGACGTGGCGTGACGATCCGCATCGCCATGTGGTCGGGGCCGCGGAATATCTCCACGGCGATGATGCGAAGCTTCGAGAACCGGGATGACACGGTTGTCGTCGATGAGCCGTTCTACGCCGCCTATCTCGCCGCGACTGGCCTCATACATCCGATGAATGACGCCGTGCTGGCGTCGCAGCCGCAGGATTGGCGCGATGTGGTGAAGGAACTGCTCGCGCCGCAGCCGCGTCCGGTCTTCTACCAGAAGCACATGACGCACCACATGCTGCCGGAATTCGGGCGGGATTGGATCGCCGAGTGCCGCAACGCTTTCCTTATCCGCGCGCCGGAGGATGTGCTCGCCTCCTACAAAGAGAAGCGCGCCGAAGTAGCGCTGGCCGATATCGGTTTCGTGCAGCAGGCGGAGTTGTTCGATCGGGAGGCGCAGCGGCTGGGCCATGCGCCGCCGGTCATCGAGTCCGCCGATGTGCTGAAGGATCCGCGCGGCATGATGGGCGCGTTGTGCGCGGCGCTGGGCATTCCCTTCTCCGAGAGAATGCTCGCCTGGCCGGCGGGGCGGCGGGACAGCGATGGGGTGTGGGCGCCGGCCTGGTATGACGCGGTGGAGCGCTCCACGGGCTTCTCGGGCCCGCGCGAGACGGCGAAACCGGCACTTTCCGAACATCTGAGGCCCATCGCGGAAGCGGCGCGGCCCTATTATGATCGGCTCGTGGCGCACCGAATCTCCCCAATATGACCGTCCAGCCCGTGCAATCGCAGTCCAGGACCATCGCCATTGTCGGCGGCGGTTTCGCGGGAAGCCTGTTCGCGCTGAAAGTGATTTCCGCGCGTCCGGATTTCCGCGTGGTGCTGATCGAGCGCGCGTCGCGCCACGGCCGCGGCCTCGCTTATGGACCCTGCGATGCCTATCATCTGCTGAACGTGCCGGTGCCGCGCATGGAGCTGGGGCTGAAGCCCGGCTTCGCGGAGTGGCTGCGTGAAAAGCAGCCGCATGTTCTTGCCGAGGCGCTGGCCGATGCGGATGGCGAAGCCTCGGCCGCTTTCGTGACGCGGCGTTGCTTCGGCGATTATCTGGAAGAGCGCATCGCGCAATCGCCCGCCATCACGCGGCTGCGCGGCCATGCGGTGCGCGCTCTGGATGCGCCGTCGCGCGGCGTGCTGCTGGAAGACGGGCGCGAGGTGAAGGCCGATATCGTGGTGCTGGCGGCGGGCAATCTGCCGCCGCGCCCGGTGCCTGTCGCCGATGGTTGGTTCTACGATACGCCGGCTTACATCCCCGATCCCTGGGCGCGGGGCGCGTATGACGGCGTCGATCCGGATTCGCCGGTGCTGCTCATCGGCACGGGACAGACCATGGTGGATGTCGCGTTGAAGCTGGGCGATGAGGGCCATCGCGGGCCGATCCATGCCGTGTCGCGTCGGGGCCTGTTGCCGCTGATCCATCAGGCGGGCGGCAAATGGGAGCCGTTCGCCAAGCCCGATACGCCGCTGACTTTGACACGCCTGATCCGCGACGCCGCGCGTCGCGCCGAAGCGGAGGGTACGCCGTGGCAGCGCGTGATCGATGCGGTGCGGCCCAACATCGCCCAGCTCTGGCATGCCTGGTCGGAAAAGCAGCGGCGCCAGTTCCTCCGCCATGCGCGGGCGCGATGGGACGTACACAGAAGCCGCATGCCGCCGAAAGTAGCGGCCATGCTGCAAGTGCTCATTGATCGCGGACAGCTCCGCGTCGCCGCCGGGCGCATCCAAAGCTATCGCGCGGCGGAGGGTGGCGTGGACGTTTTGCTCTCGGGCGGACGCGCGATCCGGGCCGCGCATGTGGTGAATTGCACGGGGCCGAGCGGCGATCTTTCGCGCATCGCAATCCCTCTGATCGCCGATCTCCGGCGGCGCGGAAACCTCGTTCCAGACGCGCTGGGCCTGGGTTTGGAGACGGATGACTGCGCCGTGCTGGACTCGATGGGCCGCCCGTCCACCTGGCTCTATGCGCTGGGTCCGTTGACGCGTCCGGCCTGGTGGGAGATCACCGCCGTGCCGGAGATCGCGGTGCAGGTGGACCGCCTGGTCGAGGCCCTCACCGCCGCGCCCGCGACCCGCCCGGTGCTGGCCGAGGCCTTCGTCGATCTGGGCGCCGGAATCTAACACGGCATTTAACACGCCGAATTGATGCGCTTGGGCCACAGCCTCGGCCTTGCCCCGCGCGTGGCAGGCGCTTAGCTCTTTCCAAACCACAGGGGAGATTTCCATGATCGATCGCCGCAGAGTGTTGTTGTCGAGCGCTGCCGTCAGCGTCGCCGCCATGGGCGCGCCGCTCGCGCGGGCCGCGGATGCGATGGCCATGCCGATGGGCAGCGGCGGCGCCGCGCTCAATAAGCTGTTCGACAAATTCGTCGACGAGCAGATCGATCTCTCCCCCATCGGCGCCACGGCGCTGGGCATCGACACCGGACCGCGCGCCCATCAGCGCAGCGAAGTCGACGATAACTCGCTCGCCGGCATCGCCAAGGGCAAGTCCGTGATCGCGGACCAGCTCGCGCGGCTGAAAGCCTTCGACCGCAATTCGCTGAGCGGCATGGACCAGATCAATTACGACGTGGAGATGTTCACCCTCTCCAGCAACGACGAGGCGAACCGCCGCTACGATTACGGCACCGGCGGCGCGGGCACGCCTTACGTCATCTGCCAGCTCAACGGCTTCTACTCGCAATTCTCCGACTTCCTCGACAGCCAGCAGCCGCTGGAAACCAAGGATGATGCGGACGCCTATATCGCGCGCCTCTCCAAGGTGGCGCTGGCGCTCGACCGCGACGGCGAAGTCGCCGCGCATGACGAGAAGCTGGGCGTGTTGCCGCCCGATTTCGCGCTGGACAAGACGCTGATCCAGCTCAATGCGCTGCGCACTGTGGACGCGGACAAATCGGTGGTCGTCACCTCCATCGCCACGCGTACCAAAGCGAAGAACATTCCCGGCGACTGGGCCGGCTCGGCCACCAAGCTGATGACCGAGCAGGTGTATCCCGCGCTGGACCGCCAGATCGCGCAAGTCAAGGAGATGCGCTCGAAGGCCACGCACGATGCAGGCGTGTGGAAGCTGCCCAAGGGCGATTCCTATTATGCGGACAGCCTGATCGCCTACACGACCTCGACCATGCATCCGGTGGAGATCCACAAGCTGGGCCTCAAGGTCGTCGCCGATTATACCGCGCGCATCGATCGCGACATGAACAAGCTGGGATTGAAGGGCGGCAGCGTCGGCAAGCGGCTGCGCCAGATGTACGACAATCCGAAATTCCGCTACCCGAACACCGATGAGGGCAAGGAAAAGCTGATCGCCGACCTGAACGTGAAGGTCACGAAAATCCGCGCCAAGCTGCCGCAATATTACGGCGTGCTGCCCAAGGCCGATCTCGTCATCAAGCGCGTGCCGAAAGCGACGGAAGCCGGCGCGCCGGGCGGCTACTACAATCCCGGTTCGCTCGATGGCAAGCGCCCCGGCATGTACTACATCAACCTGCGCGACACGGCCGAGCAGCCGAGCTGGACGCTGTCCACGCTCACCTATCACGAAGGCATTCCCGGCCATCATCTGCAGCTCTCGATCCAGCAGGAGACGGACCTGCCGCTGATCCGCAAGATCGGCGGCTTCTCGGCTTACATCGAAGGCTGGGCGCTCTATTCCGAACAGTTCGCCGACGAGATCGGCATGTATGCGGACGATCCGTGGGGCCGCATCGGCTACATGCATGACGCCATGTTCCGCGGCGTGCGCCTCGTGGTCGACACCGGCATGCATGCGATGAAGTGGAGCCGCGAAGAGGCGATCAAGTATTACGTCGACATGCTGGGCGATCCGGATGCGGCGGCGATCACCGAGATCGAGCGCTATTGCGTCGAGCCGGGCCAGGCCTGCTCCTACATGCTGGGCAAGCTGACCATCCTGCGCCTGCGCGACAAGGCGAAGGCCGCGCTGGGCGCCAAGTTCGACATCCGCAAATTCCACGCGGCGATCCTGGTCTGCGGCGCGGTGCCGTTGACCGTGCTGGAGACGGTGGTGGACGCCTATATCGCTGCGAATAAGTAAGAAACCGCCCTCCCCTTGAGGGAGGGCCGACAATTTGCGTAGCAAATTTCGGGGAGGGGTCCGGCCACCAGCGGTGCAGGACCCCTCCCCGAAAAATCAGTCGCTGCGCTCCCGATTTTATCGGCCCTCCCTCAAGGGGAGGGCGGTATTTTTTTAATGCGGGTTCGTGGCCGGCCGCGTCGCCGATGCATCGAGCACACCTGGCGCATCCCACTGGCCTTCCGGGCGCACGATGAGATACGGATCGCTCATCATGGTGATCGGGTCGGCGTGGGGTTCCAGCTCGGCGTAGACCTCGACATATTCGTGGTCGGAGAAGACCAGCGGGAAGTTCTTCCCCAGCGGCTTCAGCCCGAACTTGCTCCAGAACCGCAGCAACCGCTTTTGCGCGTGGCCGTACAAATTGCGGTAACCTTTACGCCGCACGATCTCGATGCCGGTGTCCACCACGATCTTGGGCAGATAGGTGCGCCGGTATTTCGGCATCACCGCCAGCCGCTCCATCTTGGCGAACTCCGCGAAGTAGCGAAGCCGCAACGCCGCCGCCGGCACGCCGTCGACCAGGCCCAGGATGTGCGTGGCGCAGTAGTCGTTGCCGTCGAACTCCTCGTCGTAGGGGCAGTCTTGC
The DNA here is from genome assembly GCA_036489435.1 of Rhizomicrobium sp. Classification (GTDB taxonomy): domain Bacteria; phylum Pseudomonadota; class Alphaproteobacteria; order Micropepsales; family Micropepsaceae; genus Rhizomicrobium. Next base: position 320,781 of record DASXFU010000023.1, read on the forward strand.
TCGCTCATGAACACGGCGGCGCGCAACGCAAACACTTTCGCGATCATGTCGGGCGTGGAGGCGATGATGGCTTTCATTTCCATTTCACGCTCTCCTTCTCCAGCTTGGCGGTGACCGCTTCGCTCACTTCCGGGTCGAGGCGGAAGAGATCGCCCAAGCCCTTCTCGCTGGGCCGCGCGCCCACGAAGCCATAGCCGCGGATGGTGGAGAGGCCGCCAAGCGTGCTCGCCTTGGCGTAGAGCGGAACGCCGCCATAGCGCTCCTTGCCCAGCGCCTTGGCGATGAGCGGGGTGGCGAGGCGGGCGACCTTCTTGGCGACGATGGCCCAGACATAGATCACGGCCGGGCGGGTGCCCTCGGGCGCGAGCTGGGCGAAATCGGGGTGCAGCGCGTCGAAGCTGCCGTCTTCGAGATACTTCTGGCCCTCGTCGTTCAAGTGCAGGAAGCCGTAATAGCCAATGAAGGCGGGCACATCCTCCTCCGCCTCGGATTTTTTATAGTAAACGCCAAAGAACGAATCAGCGTTGTGTTTATACACACGCTTCACAAGCTCCAGCGGCGCAACGTTGTCGGAGATTTCCGTTTGGCTGATCGCGTAAAGGTTGTTGATTTCTTGCTCGCTTGGGTGACGAACGAATATAATGCCTCCATCGGGAAGGCGGGCTGAAGGCGAGCTCGTGATTGAGTTTTGCGCTAAGTATATGATATCGCTCAGGTTCGACTTCATCACACAACCCCACTTATCGTCTTTTCTTGACAATCGCCTGCGCTTCGCTTGAATCCGCGCCCGGTCGCTAGTGTACTATTTTGTATCAGTCATGTGGTACGGGAAACAACCATGATCGAATTGCCTTATGCAGAGATAACGGAACAGATCATTCCAGATGGCGTCGATTGGGACGACTTCCGGGTCTTCCTGGAAGTGGTCCGCGCTGGCAGCTTCAACCGTGCCGCCAACAAGCTGAAAATGACGCAGCCGACGGTGAGCCGAAGGCTTCTCCGCCTGGAAACCGCCATCGGCGTGCGCCTGTTCGACCGTGACCGGCGCGGCCCGCGTCTCACTTACGAAGGTCAGCGAATCTTCAATGATGCGAATGCGGCGCAAGTCGCATTGACGCGCGCGGCAACCCAGGCCTCGAGCGCCGCGGCGCGCGTGGAAGGAGATTGCAAAATTTTCATGGGCGACGGCATCGCGTCATATTGGATGACGCGCTTCCTGGCGCCGTTCTTCACGCGCTATCCCAATATCGAGCTCAAGCTGTTCGGCGCTTACGACACCGCCGCCGACAAGCGCGAGATCTTCGACCTGCATGTGCATTATTACGAACCGGCGGAGGCCGATCCCGTCGCGATCCGGCTGGGCACGATGCATTTCATCCCGTTCGCGTCGCGCGACTACATCCGCATCAACGGTGCGCCGCGCAATGCCGACGATCTCGGCCGTCATCGTTTGCTCGATCTCGCGGTGTATCTCGCCGACATGGGCTCCTGGGCGAGCTGGTCGCGCGAGGATTCCGGCAAGCACACGGTGCTGTTCACGAACCTCAGCGCCTGTTTGGGCGAGGCCGTGCGTTACGGCGCGGGTATCGCGCTGCTTCCGACCTATGCGCCGCTCGTCGACGAGAATTTCGTGCCGCTGGAAATCGGTATCCGCTTCCAGGCGCCGATCTTCGTCTCCTACCAGCGCGAGGCCGCGAAGAAATGGCCGGTGCGCGCGACGATCGATTTCCTGCGCACCAATGTCTTCGACAAGAAGAACATGCCCTGGTTCCGCGACGCCTACACCTCGCCGTCGGAAGATTGGGAGAAGAAGCTCGGCACCTTGCTGAAGCAGGCCGCCGAATCCGAAGACGCCGAAGGCGCACCCCGCCGCCAGACCGCGCCGGTGCACAACAGACGGATGCGTCTGCCAGAGTGACGTTGGTTACATCGGTCTTGCTTGTTGGCGGCACATCAGCCGGTTCAACAGCCAGTGCCGCGCCTCGCGCAGCACGCTGTCGCCGCCGCGCCAATGCAGCAGCAGATGCGGCGCGTCCTCGACGAGGCGGCAGGTCTTCTCGCCCGCGAGATTGTCGTGCAAATGGCGAATGCAGGCCTTGCGCAACAGGTCGTCGCGTCCCGCGATGAGCGTCAGCACGGGAATGCGCACCTCGCGCGCCTTGCGCACCGCATCGGTACCGAGCGCCAGAAGGCCCATGAAGATTTCCGGCTTGATCCCCCGCATCACCAGCGGATCGCTCATCAACCGGATCGCGGAGGAGGCGGAGAGTTCATTCCCGCTCTCCCGCTCGAACACGATCTCGCAATTGCGCGCCAGCGCGTGGATCAGCCGGGCGGACCAGCGATAGATCAGCTTCCACAAGGTGCTGGCCAGCGCGCCGGGCGCCAGCAGCACCAATCCGTCGATGCCGCGGTTCGGGAACGCCGCGGCGGCATGCACGGCCATCGCGCCGCCCATGCTCTCGCCCAGGATGAAGAGCGGCAGGGTGTTGCCGACGCGGCCGCGCAGGAACGTGATGGCGTCGGAAACGTCGTCCACCATGCGGTCCGTGCCGGCCCACTCGCCGCGCGAGGCCGTGGCGCCGAAGCCGCGCTGGTCATAGGCGAGGCAGGTAAAGCCGCGCTCGGCCAGCTTGGGCGCGATCTCGTCGAAAGCGCCGGAATAGTCGCAGGCACCATGCAGCAGAAGCAGCACCGCGCGAGGCTCGCGCGCTTTCCAGAAGCGGTAGGGAACGTTCGCGCCATCCGAGGCCGCAAAGACACCGCAGCGCAGATGCGCGCGGGGATCGAGCGCTTCCAGCGACCAGCGGATGTCGGCCAGGCGCCGGTCCTCGGCCCAGGCTTCGCTTCGTCTCAAGCTGAAATGGAAGGCGCCCATCTTCGTCCACGGCATACCGGCCTAGAGAAACCGTTCCGTGAACAAAATGGTTCCGTGCTGCAGATGCTCAGTGCTCGCGCATGAAGCGCAGCATGTCGTCGCGCAAGGTCGTCTTGCCGCGGAAGCCGGGCGCGAGCGACAGGATGATGCCGGTATGGCCCACGCCGGGGTAGAGAATCTCCTGCACGTCGCTGCCATTGGCTTTCAGCTTCGCGGTCATGCGGTCGGTATTGCCGGGTGAGACGGTTTCATCCGCCGTTCCAGCAAGGAGCAGCATGGGTGGCCGCTTGCCATCCACATAGGTGATCGGCTGGGTCTTGGGATCGTTCGCGCCATTGAACAGCGCGATGATGGCGGGATCGGTCATCGGCAAGAAATCGTAAGGCCCCGCAATGCCGATGGCGCCGCGGATCCAGGCCGGGTCACCGCCCGCGTCGCGCAGGATCCGCGGGTTCGCCGCCAGCATGATCGCATTGTACGCCCCGGCGGAATGGCCCGAGATGAAGATGCGCGCGGGATCGCCGCCATATTGCGCGATGGTCTCATGCACCGTGCGCAGCGCGAGTGCCGTATCGGTGACGAAATCGGGGAAATGCGCGGGCGGGTAGAGCCGGTAATCGGCGATCACGGTCACGATGCCTTGCGCGGCGAAAGTCTGCCCGACCCAGCGATAGCTTCCCTTGTCGCCCGTCTGCCAGCTTCCGCCGTAGTAGAAGATGAGCACGGGTGCGGGACCCGCGAGATGATCGGGGATGTAGACGTCCATCTTCTGCCGCGCATCGCTGCCGAAGGCGATGTCGCGCTGGATGCTGTAGCCGTCGGACGGTACGAAGAGGTTGAGCGTCGCGGGCCCGCAACCGGCCAGCGCTGTCAGCAGCGCGCCGAGGCCGAGCCTCTTCAGGAATTTCGTGAGCATCGCTGGTCCTCGCCGGTCGCGGACGTTCTACGCCGAAACGCGACGCGCGGACCAGCGGCGCTATCCGCTCACCTTCTTGGCGATGGTGAGGCCCAGCACCAGGAACACAACGAAGATCGCGATCAGCACATAGAACAGGAATTTCGCGATATCGATGGACGCGCCGGCCACATTGGTGAAGCCAAGCGCGCCGGCGACGAGACCCAGAATGAGAAAGATGACCGCCCAGCGAAGCATGGCATTACCCGTATGATGTGTACGGTTTGGTAATGCGGGGTGGCGGGGAAAAGTTCCGGTGCTGGCCAGGAGACTGGCAAGGTGTTCCGGGGCGGCAGCACTCCTGCGCAAAGGGGGTTGGGACCTCGACCCAAGGGCCACCGCTCCGGAACGTGCGGGAAAGATAGAGCGGACGCGGGACGCGGCGCTTGGGCGCAAGCGACACGCTAGGCCGCAAACGACGGGGTTGCGGGATTTTCGCACACTCATTTCACCTCCCCCTTGCGGGGAGGTCGTAAAATGCGGAACGCATTTTACGGGTGGGGGACTGCGTGCGCGGCTCTCCCCCACCCGAAAACGCTTTGCGTTTTCGACCTCCCCGCAGGGAGGAGGTCAATCGCGAGCTACTTCGGCTTCTGGAATTTGTAGAGGAACTGGTCCGTGTGTCCGCGGATGGATTTGTCGAACACCAGCGCCGTGTGCGGATCCTTCGGGTTGCGCAGCACTTTGCTTTCGCCCACGAACTTGAATCCGGCCGCTTCCACTTCCTTCTTCACCACCGCCGGATCGATGCGATGCAAGGTGTCGGTGTCGCGCAATCCCGAGCCCGCTTCGGCCACGTGGTCGAGGATCACGTAATAGCCGCCGGGCTTCAGCGCGTCATAGATCGCCTTGTTGGCGACGGCGAGATCGACCGGGCCGGTGAACTTGTCGTGCAGATCGTGATAGTTCTGCGAGGTCCACACCACATCCACCTTTTCCGGCAGCTCGAACTTCGTGATCGACTGGTGGATGAAGTTGAAGTTCGGATAGTTCGGATCGCCGCCAGAGGGGATGGCGATGTTGCGCTTGGTGAAGACGGCGTCGAACTCGGTCGGCTCGAAGGCATAGACCCAGCCTTTCGATCCCACGGCGCCGGCGAAGAGGCGCGAGAAATAGCCCTTGCCCGGAATGACGTCGACAACCTTCATGCCGGGTTTGATGCCGGCGAATTCCAGCATCTCGGCCGGCTTGCGGTCGGCGTCGCGCGCGGTGTCTTCCGCGGGGCGGTTCTTGTCGGCGATGGCCGCTTCGATATAGGCAGGCGGCTTGGCGATGGCCGTAACCGTTGCGGCCATGGCGAGGCCTGCCATCGCGGCCGCGATCAATACGCGTTTCATTGACTATCCCTCCCAGGATCGCGCTCGGAATTTGGCGCATGGTGCAACATTAGCACGGTTTCACGCTCCTCTTTGGGGGGCGTAAACCCTTTGTGATGCGCTATGATGGCGGCGCTTTGCCTCCCTGGGGGATACATGACATCCGCGACACGCGTCGCTCTTCTTTCCACACTCGCGCTCGCGTGGGTCGCGCCCGCGCTGGCGCAGGTGGAGACTGTGCGCGTCACGGCCGCGCGGCTGCCCGATCCCGTGGGCAGCGCCGCGTTCTCCGTCACGAACGTGACGTCCGACCAGCTCGCGCAATTCGGCCAGCTCGACACGGCGCTGGAGCAGGTACCGGGCCTGTCGCTCTTCCGCCGCTCCACCAGCCTCAACTCCAACGCCACGACGGAAGGCATTTCCCTGCGCGAGATCGCGCCCTCCGGCGCCGGCCGCGCGCTGGTGATGCTCGACGGCGTGCCGGTGAACGATCCCTTCGGCGGCTGGGTGATCTGGAGCGCGCTCCCCTATGAAGACATCGGTGGCGTGCAAGTGGTGCGCGGCGCGGGCGCGGGGCCCTACGGCGCGGGCGCGCTGACCGGCACGATCCTGCTCACCGAACGCGACACGACGGACGGCATCGCGACCGCCGATGCATCCGGCGGCACGTTGGGCACCGCGCGCGTTGGCGCGTCAGGCGGCACGGAGTTGGGCAAGCTCGATCTCTTCGCCAGCGCCTGGGGCGAACGCTCCAACGGCTGGATCCCCGCCGATCCGATGGATCGCCGCGCGGCGGACAATCATCTGTGGTTCGACGGCGGCTCGGCCAGCCTGCGCGGCCAGATGGATCTGGGCGGCGGCGCGATGGCCTCCGCGCGCGTGGAATATTACGACGAAGCACGCGGCGCCGGATTGGTGGGCGCGGATTCCGAAGCCAAGGGCGTGATGGCGAGCGTCACCGTGGCCAAGCCAGCGGACGGCGGCCAGCTCGGCTGGCGCGTGCAGGGCTGGGCGATCGACAGCATGTTCGACAACACCTCTATCTCCGTCGCGGCCGACCGCAGCGCCACCACGCCGTCCAATGACCAATATTCCGTGCCGTCGACGGGCTATGGATTCAACGCGGCCCTGCTCGGCAATTCCGGCGCGTTCCGCTGGGAAGCCGGCGGCGATGTGCGGCTGGATGCGGGCCAGTCGGAGGAATTGTTCTCCTACAATGCCGGGCTTCAGGATTTCACGATGAACCGCCGCTCCGGCGGCATGGAAACCATCGGCGGCCTTTACGGTGAAGGCGCGTTCGCGATGGGCGGCTGGCTTGCCACCCTGGGCGTGCGCACGGATTACTGGTCCACCGCGCAAGGTCATCTGGTGGTGCGCGCGCCCGGTGGCCCTGTCACCAGCACCACGGATTTCGCAGGCAAGGATGGCCTGGTGCCCACCGGTCGCGGCGGCGCGAGGCGCGACTTTTCCGACGGCGAGTACCTTCGCATCGCCGGTTACGAAGGCTTCCGCGTGCCGACGCTCAACGAATTGTACCGTCCGTTCCGCGTCGGCAACACGACCACTTCCGCCAATGCCGCGCTGAAGCCGGAGCGTTTGTACGGCGCGGAGATCGGCTGGGGCGGCGATGCGGGTGCGGTCAACTGGAACCTCACCGGCTTCTGGAACCAGCTCCACGACGCCATCGCGAATGTCACGCAATCGCCAGGCCAGTTGAAGCGCGAGAATGCGGGCGATGTCGATGCGCTGGGCCTGGAAGGCGATGTCACCTGGAAGCTGGACGATGCGTTCTCCCTGCGCTCGGCCTTCTCGCTCACCGATGCGCGCGTGCATTCGGAAGAACACAATCCGCAGATCAACGGCAACCGCCCGGCGCAAGCGCCGACCACCACCATCACCGGCTCCGCCATCTGGACGCCGCTGACGCAACTGCGCCTGAACGCCGACCTGCATTGGGAAAGCATGCGCTACGAAGACGACCAGAACTCGCTGCGCCTCGGCTCCGCTTTCGTGCTGGACGTCCGCGCGTCGTGGTTCTTCCGGCCGGAACTGTCGCTCTACGCCGCCGTGTACAACGCGACGAATGCCGATGTCGCGACGGGCGAGACCAGCACCATCACCGAAGGCGGCAACACGCATGAAGTGGTGAGTTTGGGCCAGCCGCGCATGTTCGAGATCGGCGTGAGCTACACGCCGCTCTAATTGCACCTCCCCCTTGTGGGGAGGTCGATAAAATCTCGCAGCGAAGCGAAGAGATTTTTCGGGTAGGGGGCCGTCGCGGTCGATGGAGCGGCCCCCTACCCGAAAAAGCTTCGCTTTTTCGACCTCCCCACAAGGGGGAGGTGCAGAAGAATTACCGCAGCCCCAAATCCCTGGCGATGATGCCGCGCAAAATCTCGCGCGTGCCGCCGCGCAGGCTGAACGACGGCGAGACTTGCAGCAGATAGGCCAGCGTTTCGTTGAAGGCGCCGGGGAGCGACGGGTCCATGTCTTCTCTCGCGAGGGATTGTATGGCGCGGGGGATGTCCTGCTCGAAGCCGGTGCCCAGGTCCTTGACGATGGAGGCTTCGACGATCGGTTGCGCGCCCGCCGCGAGCTGTCCCGCTACCGAGATCGACATCTGGCGCAGGGTCCAGAGTTCGGAGACCAAGCGGCCGATCAGCATCTGCTCGGACTCGCTCGGCTGCTCGCCGACGGCGCGGATGTATTCGAGGAACAGCCGCAGGCTGGAGAGGTAGCGTTCGGGACCGCTGCGCTCATAGGCGAGTTCGGCGGTGACTTGCCGCCAGCCGTCGCCTTCGCCGCCGATCATCATGTTGGCCGGCACCAGCACGTCGTCGAAGAACACTTCGTTGAAGTGCGTGTTGCCGACGAGATCGGCGATGGGGCGCACGGTGATGCCCGGCGTCTTCATGTCGATCAGGAATTGCGTGAGGCCGGCGTGGCGCGCGGAGTCTTCGCCGGTGCGCACCAGCGCGATCATGTAGTGCGAGTTCTGCGCGTTGGAGGTCCAGATCTTCTGGCCATTGACGACCCAGCCTTCCTCCGTCTTGCGCGCGCGGGTGCGCACGCCGGCAAGGTCGGAGCCCGCGCCCGGCTCGCTCATGCCGATGCAGAAATAGATCTCGCCGCGCGCGATGCCGGGCAGCAGCTTCTCGCGCTGCTCCTCCGTGCCGAAGCGCAGTAGCAGCGGGCCGCTCTGGCGGTCGGCCACCCAATGGGCGCTCACCGGCGCGCCGGCGGCCAGCGCTTCCTCGAGCACGACGTAACGTTCGATATAAGAGCGCTCGTGGCCGCCATACTGCTTCGGCCAGGTCATGCCGATCCAGCCGCGCTTGCCGAGTTCTTTTGAGAAATCCGGATTGAAGCCGGACCAGGAGCGGGCGCGGCGCGCGGGCGCCATCTCGCCCATCCAGTCGCGCAGGAACGCGCGCACCTCGCCCCGCAGGGCTTCGGCTTCAGGCGGAAGATCATACGGATCGAATTTGAAGCTAGGCACGCATCAACCGGAAATGGCCCACATCGATGGAGCCTGCCCGAAAACCACCCTCGCAGGAAGCCAAATAATAGTCCCACATCCGCTTGAAGCGCTCGTCGAAGCCGAGCGGCTGGATGCTGGGCCAGCGCGCATCGAAGGTTTCGCGCCAGCGCCGCAAGGTTTCGGCATAGGAATGGCCGAAGGTGTGCTCCGTCTCGAAGCCCAGCCCCTGCGTGGTCGCCGCCTGTTTCAGCGCGGTGGGCGAGGGCAGCATGCCGCCGGGGAAGATGTAGAGCTGGATGAAATCGGGATTGCGGCGATAGCTCTCGAAGCGGCGCTCGTTGATGGTGATGATCTGTAGCGCCGCGATGCCGCCTGGGTTCAGCCGCTCGCGCACCACCGCGAAGAAGGTGGGCCAATGCGCTTCGCCGACGGCCTCGAACATCTCGATGGAGGCGATACGGTCGAACTTGCCTTCCACGTCGCGGTAATCGACGAGCTGGATATCGACAAGCCCGTCGAGCCCCGCCTCGCGCACCGCGCGCGTCGCATGGGCGAACTGCTCGCGCGAGAGCGTGATGCCGGTGACGCGGCAGCCATATTCGCGCGCGGCATACATCGCGAAACCCGCCCAGCCGCAACCGATCTCCAGCACCGTGTGGCCGGGGGCGAGATCGAGCATCTCCGCCATGCGCCGCCATTTGGCGATCTGCGCGTCTTGCAGGCTCATCCCCTCGCGCTCGAATAAAGCGGAGGAATAAGTCATCGTGGGATCGAGCCATTGCGAATAGAAGGCGTTGCCGAGATCGTAATGCGCCGCGATGTTGCGGCGGCTTCCGGCCCGCGTGTTGGCGCGCAGGCGGTGGCGCAAGGTGTTCAGCCATTGCAGGGGCGCCAGGCCTTGCAGCGTTCCGGCGAGGCGGTCCGCATTGCGGGCGGCGACTTCGAAGACGGCAGCGAGGTCGGGGCTCGTCCAGTCACCGTCCATGAAAGACTCGGCGGCGCCGATTTCCCCGCCTAGCATCAACCGGCGCCAGACGCGATCGCGCGCCACGTCCAGCACCGCCTGTGCGCCGTTCCGCGCGGCACTGATGGTGCGTTCCGCGCCGTTGGCGAAGCGCAGCACGAGTTCGCCCTCGCTCAGATGGTTCGCAGCGTTCACGAAAGCGCGGCCCCAGAAGGGCGGCTTGGTCGTCGGTTCGGAAAGCGCGGTATCAGCCATCTTTGTGCCTCAACTCAGATGCGCATGCACGGGCACGCGCTTCAGCCACAGGCGGAAAGCTTCGTAATGTATAGCAGCCACCACCTTCAGCGTCATCAACGGATGGCGCAGCAGAGCGGAGAGCAGTGTGCGGTCGGTGAGCGGTTTGCGCGTTCCCGCGAAGGCCGCGTTCAGCACCGGTCTGCCGCCTTCGCTTTCGCGGATGGCGATCAGCACGTCCTCGCCCGGCGGCGTGATGCGGAAATCGTAGCGGCAATCCAGCGACAGAAAGGGCGAGACGTAGAACGCCTTGTCGCATTCCTGCGGCGCGCCCGCCGGCAGCACATAGGAATGGCGCTCGCCGAAGGTGTTGTGCACTTCGTAGATCGTGGCGGCCAGGCTCTCGTCCTTGCGATAGCAGAACCAGACGCTGAGCGGATTGAAGACGTAGCCCAAGAGGCGCGGATAGCATAGGACGCGGATGGGGCCGTCCGCCGCGAGGCCCGCTTCGGCGAGGCGGGCATTGGCCCAATCGCGCGGCGCGCCGCCATCGCCATGGTCGCGGTCGAAGAAGCTCGCGACGGCGGCGCGGTTGCGGCCGAAGAGGCGCAGGTTCAATGAGTCGATCTCGTCCAAGTCCAGCAACAGCGAGAAAACCCGGTAGCGAAACGCATGACGGCGCGGAAAGATGCGCGCATGGGTGACGGAACCCTCGTAAATCGCCGATTTCATGCCAGAGCCGTCGCGAGCCGGACGATGCGGCCGGATTCGTTCTCGACCCGCCAGGGTCGTCGCGCCCCACCCGCATCCTCGGCTGCGGCAAGGCCTGCCTGCAGCGCGTCCTCATGGAAGCCGGAGCCCCAATAAGAGCCGCAGAACCAGCTGCGCTGCGCGCCTTGCAGATGCCAGAGGCGGGACTGCGCCGCGATGGCGCCGGCGTCGAACATCGGGTGCGCGCATGTGTAGATGCCGTGCGTCAGCTCTTCGCGCGGCGGGCGCGGCGGGTTCAGCGTCACGAAGACGGGCTTGCCGCCGATGGGCTGCAGCTTGTTCATCCAATAGGTGACGCAAAGATCGGCATCCGCGGCATCGCCGCCGTGGCCCAGATAATTCCAGCTCGCCCAAGCGCGCTTGCGCTTGGGCATCAGCGACGCATCGCTGTGCAGCACCACCTGGTTGGGGCGATAGCGGAAGGCGCCGAGCAGCGTGCGCTCTTCCTCCGTCGGATCAGCCAGCATGGCGAGCGCCTTGTCGGCGGGGGCCGCCACGACGACGCCGTCGAAAGAGGAGCGGCCGCCTTTGTCGTCCACGATGGTGACGGCGTTGGCGCTGCGCAGGATCGTCTTCACGCCGGTGCCGAGGCGGGCGTTTTGCGCGAAGCCTTCCGTGAGCGTCTTCACGTATTCGACGCTGCCGCCTTTCACCGTGCGCCATTGCGGCCGTCCGGCGAACTGGAAGAGCCCGTGATTGACGAAGAAGCGCGCGAAGGCCTCGGTCGGATGGGCCATCATATCGGCCACGGAAGACGACCAGATCGCGGCGCCCATCGGAAGAAGGTGGAGGCGCGCGAAGGCCTCGGAGTAATGGTTCTCCGCGAGATATTCGCCCAGGCTTTGGCGGCAATTGCCGGTGAGCGTCTTGGGCGCCTCGCGATAGAAGCGCACCGTGTCGGCCAGCATCCGCCAATAGTCGCGGCGGAAGAGAGCGGAGGGTTGGGCGAGCAGGCCGGGCAGGCTGCCCGCATATTCCAGCGCGCCGTTGTCGAGCGAGACGGAGAAGCCCATGTCGCTCGCGGCCGTCTCCACACCCAGATGGCGGAAGAGGGCTGAGAGGTTGGGGTAGTTCGGTTCGTTATAGACGATGAAACCGGTATCGACGGGCGTTCCGTTCACGTCAACCGTATGGCTGTGACCGCCCAGGCGGGTTTCCGTCTCATACAGAGTCACCCGATGGCGGCGCGAAAGCAGCCATGCCGCCGACATCCCGGCAATCCCGGAACCAATGACCGCAAAATCTCCACCATGTGCCCGGGTCACGCATGCTCCTTTGATGGAAGTCTGGCCCATCGAACCCAGGCAATACGCGGCGGGCGCGCGCGCGGATCAGCCAATGCGGCACTGATCCAACTGAGCGGAGGCGGCGTAAATCGGTCTATGATGGCGCATGCATTGCCCGCACCCCCGCTCTGGCCCTTTCGCCCCTCCTGGGTCATGGCTCCTGGGGCACGCATGCGCCATCAGATCGTGCAGTCGCGCATGAAAGAGAGTGAGACCCCGGGTCCGGCGAAGCTGAACGCGCTGGTGCAGGCGGTGGCGAACGGCCGGGATAGATGCGCCTTTGAGGCGCTGTTCGTGCATTTCGCGCCGCGCATCAAGGCGTATCTGCTGAAGCTGGGCGCCAATGCGGCGCTGGCGGACGATCTGGCGCAGGAAGCGCTGCTGACCTTGTGGCGCAAGGCCGCGCTGTTTGATCCGGCCAAGGCGTCGGCGGCGACGTGGCTGTTCACCATCGCGCGCAACCTGCGCATCGATGCGATCCGCCGCGAACGCCGCCCGGATTTCGATCCGGAGGATCCCGCGTTTGTGCCGGACGCAGAGCCCGCGGCGGACGCGGTGCTGATGCTGGAAGACGACGAAGTGAAATTGCGTGTGGCGATGAAGGATCTCTCGCCCGAACAGGCCCAGGTGGTTCAGATGTCTTTCTTCGCCGACAAACCGCATAGCCAGATCGCGCAGGAGCTGGGCCTGCCGCTGGGCACCGTGAAGTCGCGGCTGCGCCTTGCCATGGCGCGCATCCGCGTGACGATGGCGCCGCAAGATGGTGACACGCTGTGAGCGCGACCCATCATCCCGGCGAGGAACTGCTTCTGGCGCACGCCTCGGGCGCGGCGGACGAAGCTCTGTCGCTGATCATCGGCACGCATCTGGCGCTCTGCCCGGAATGCCGCGGCAAGGTCGCCAGGATGGAAACACTGGGCGGCGCGATCCTGTTGGACATGGCGCCCGTCGCCGTGTCGGACGGTGCGCTGCAATCGGTACTGTCGCGGCTGGACGATGCGCCCGTTACGCGCCGCGCCACACTTCCGCCTGGGCCGTTTGCCGCGCCGGAGCCGCTGCGCTCCTATCTCGGCGGCGACCTCAACGCCGTGCGCTGGACGCATGTGACGCCGGGCATCTCGTACAAGACGTTGTTCGGCAGCGGCGCGTCGCCGGCGCAACTCATCCGCTCCCGCCCCGGCAAGGGCGTCGGCCATCACACCCATCTGGGCGAGGAGTTGACGCTCGTGCTGACGGGCGGCTTCACCGACGAGACGGGCCACTACCGCCGCGGCGACCTGCAAACCGCCGACGACACCATTCTCCATCGTCCGCTCGCCGACCCGGGCGAGGACTGCATCGTGCTCGCGGTGCGCGACGCGCCGCTGCGTTTCCGCAGCACGGCGGTCGCCCTGATCGCGAAACTGTTCGGGTTTTAGTTCTGCGATTGGGTGTTTAAGATAGCGCGACGCTATCGGAGAACGCCCCATGGAACTCGTTCGCTTCGGCAATACCGGATTGAAGGTCTCGAAGATCTGTCTCGGCGCCATGACCTATGGCTCCCCGAAGTGGCGCGACTGGATCCTCGACGAGGAGCAGAGCCGGCCGTTCATCAAATCCGCCATCGAGAAGGGCATCAATTTCTTCGACACCGCCGACGTCTATTCGCTGGGCGCATCGGAGGAAGTGCTGGGCCGGGCGCTGAAGGATTTCGGGCCGTCGCGCGAGCAGACCATCGTGGCCACGAAAGTCTGCAGCCCGATGGGGCCGACGCCCAATGAAGTGGGCCTGTCGCGCAAGCACATCATGCATGGCATCGACAATTCGCTGCGCCGCCTCGGCATGGATTACGTCGATCTCTACCAGATACATCGCTTCGATCCGACGACGCCCGTGGAGGAGACGATCGATGCGCTGCATGACGTCGTGAAGGCGGGCAAGGCGCGCTATATCGGCGCGTCGTCGATGTATGCCTGGCAGTTCTCGAAATATCTCCATCTGGCGGATAAGATGGGCAAGACGCGTTTCGTCTCGATGCAGAACCACTACAACCTCGTCTATCGCGAGGAGGAGCGCGAGATGATGCCGCTCTGCCGCGCCGAAGGCATCGCGGTGATCCCGTGGAGCCCGCTCGCCCGTGGCTTCCTCGCCGGCAACCGCCGCCGCCAGGATAATAATGCTGAAAAGGGGGGTGAAACCACGCGCGCCAAGTCCGACGATTTCGCGCACCGCATGTACTATCAGGACAGCGATTTCGAGGTGGTCGACCGCGTGACGGAGATCGCGCAAAAGCGCGGCATCCCCAACGCGCAAGTGGCGCTGGCGTGGCTGCTGCATCAGCCCGGTGTGACCTCGCCTATCATCGGCGCGTCCAAGCCGCATCATCTTGATGACGCCGTTGCCGCCGCCGAGTTGAAGCTCGACGCGGATGAATTGAAGGCGCTGTCAAAGCCCTACAAGCCGCATCCGGTGCTGGGACATCAGTAAAGATGTTCACCTCCCCGCAAGGGGGGAGGTGAAAGTTAGCCGACAAAAGCCTCAGGCCTTCTCTTCGCGAAGGCGCGCGCGGTGCCAACGATGACGCTCGACAGCGCCGCCATGTCGGCGGGCTGGTGGGGGCGCCAGACGTCCAGCAGCAGCGCGATGCGCACCTTGTCCGTCGTGTTGAGGACTTCGTGGGGATAGGTGTCGTCCCACAAAAGCGAGCCGCCATTGTCGAGGAAGTGCGGCTCGCCGTCGATCCACAGCACGGCGCCCAATTGGCCGTGCTCGTCGCGCGGCATGGCGAGGCCGACATGGAAGCGCATGATGCCGCGGAATGGTCCGCGATGGACGGGGATGTGCTTGCCGGGCGCGAGATAAGAGAAGGTGGCAGACAGCACTTCTGGGCATTCGGCGAGAAGCCGCGCGACGGTGGGGCAGCGGGCGAGGTTGTCTTCCACCGCGGCGCCATAGGCCTTCATCACGAACATGCGCCAGTCGCGGCCGTCATTGTCGGAGATCTCCGTCTGCTCCTGCATGATGTCGTGGAAGCGCGGCACGCGCTCCATCGTCTCAGCAATCGCGAGCGCTTCGTCGCGCAGCGACGTCCAGGCCGACACGAAGCGCGCGCCGTTGGGGAAGTCGCGCGTCTGGTTCAGCACCGGCGGTGCATCGATGCGGCGGTCGTAGAGCCAACGCAACGCGTCGCCGGCGTGGTCGTAAAAGACGCTCATCGGGGAATCCTCGGGAACTGGACATCCCGGCAACCGCCCAGACGCCATTCGGTTTCACGATAAGCCCGATGAGTGCGGCGTCTTTTGTTAATTCGGCTCCATTACACGCCCGTCATCGGCCGACGCGAATGGCGCCGAGATCGCCCAGCAGGCCGAACACCTGCAAGAGCCAGATCACCACGACGATGAGCACCACGACGTTCAGGATCTGCCGGATCCGCGCGTCCATGGGGATGAACGTGTTGACCAGCCAGAGGAACAGGCCGACCACCGCCAAGGCTACAATGAGACTGATTAGTGACATGAGGCACTCCCGTGTTGCGCCGCCAGCAACAAGGGACGTGTGGGAAGAGGAGACTGTGATCTAACTTCTGCATCTCCCCCTTGTGGGGAGGTGCAGAAAAATTACTCGGCACCGTCTCCGTAAACCCAAGATTTGAAGATCGCCGAAAGATCGCGGCCGCTCGCGGCTTCGAAGGCCTTCTGCAGGTCCTTGGCGGTGACGCTGCGCCCCGCATTGGTTTGCGTATAGCGTCGCACGCCGCGCCAGAATGCATCTTCGCCCAGTTGCGAGCGCAGCGTATCGAGGAACGCCATGGACTTGCCGTAAGCGATGCGGCGCTTGTCGCGCAGTGTGGGGTATGTGCCCCTCCAGCTCAGCGGTTTATCCAGGCCGGACTTTCTTGCGGCGTCCCAAGCCTTATGGGCGACAGCGATTTCGGAATCGTAGGCCGCGGAGCCCCAGCGCTGTTCCTTCCAGGCGGCGGTCATGAAGCCGGCCATGCCTTCGTTCAGCCAGAGTTCTTTCCAATCGGAGCACGTCACCAGATTGCCCCACCATTGATGCGCCAGTTCATGCGCGATCATGCCGTCCGGATGCGGATCGGACGGGGTGGGCTCGATCGATCCTTTCTCGATCATCGAAAAGGACGCGTCTTCCTGATCTCCGTTCTGATCCACGAGCACCTGGGTGTAGTGCTGCTCCGGCAGTTTCATGCCGGCCTTGGATTCATAGAAGGCCACCATGCGCGCCGTATCGGCGAATATGGTCCGCACGTGCCCGGGCGTTTCTCCGGCGTACAACACGGAGAGCGATGGGCTCAGCGCTGTCCGCACGTAATGGCCCGCCGCGAAGCCGTAGAGGTAAGCCGGATAGGGTCTGTCCTCTTGCCAGCGCCAGGTCTCCAAGCCGGCGCCGGTGCGCGAGACGAGCCGCCCCGGCGCCACGGCGTCCATACCGGCCGGGAGCGTGAGCGCGAGTTGAAATGTCGCGTGATCGTCTGGCCGGTCGATGTCGCAGATCATCACCTCGCAGGTGAAATAGCCCGTGTGGATTTCGTCCGGCGTGAAAACGACATCGCGTTTGGGGCGGCCCGCGAAGCTCATGATGAGCGTCGCGATCTCGCCTTTCGCAAGAGGGCGTGGGAGATGGAAGATGCGCCGGTTGCCTTCGGTCGAGATCGTGACACCGGGCAGGCCATCCAAGGTCGCATTCACCGCCAGCGGGTTGGCGGTGAAGGACGCGGCGTCGAGATTGTCGGACAGGCTTTGGAAGCGGAGACGCTCGACACCGGAGACGACGCCCGTGGCGAAGTCCGGCGTGAGGCTCACATCGTAGGAGATCGATTTGAAAGTGGGCGCGGGGTCAGCAATCGCCACGGATGCGAACGAGAAGCCCATCGCGCAGGCAAAGGCGGTCGCGGACTTCATGGCGAGCCCTCTTAGATCGTGCCTTCCACGCGCTTCAGGCCTTCGAAGGTGCGCCCCGCCAGCGGTTCCAGCGCCTTCAACGTACCGGCGATCTCCGCGGCCATTTCCATCGCGAATTCGTAGCCGCCGTCGCGGTTCTGGTGGAGGCGGACGAGGCGGGCTTCGGCGTCCGCGCGGTGGGAGTCAGGGAAGTTCGGCGACTTCAGCTGGTTCTCGACAGCGGTGATCTCCGCGCTGACGTCGATGATGCCCTCCAGCGGCGCGTTGAGACGCAGCATCAACCCGTGGATGCGGGTGCGCAGCTTGGAATCCGTGATGCCGAACAAAGTCTCGCGGTTCTTGTCGTAGACCGTGATCTCGCGATGGGCCGAATGCAGCATGCGCATGGTGATGGGCCCGAAGGGTTCGCCGCGGCCGTGCGTTTCGTGGGCCACTTCCATTATGTATTGCAGGGTTGTCAGCACCTCGCCGAAGAACTCGGCGGCGTATTGCGCGCGGCGGCGGCGCTCGAAGCGCCATTCGATCTGGGTTGCGGCCAAACCGCCCGCCGTCGCCAGCAGAGCGCCCAGGAACACCTGCCACAGCGTGGAGAAGTTCGAGATGAAGTCGAAATTGTCCGGCTTCACGTTATGCCCGGATGCGAACGGGCAGGGACTCGTAGCCCTTCACGAAGGCGGAGAGCACGCGCCGCGGTTCGCCCATCACGTCGATCCGGGGGAAGCGCTTGAATATCTCTTCCCAGATGATCTTGAGCTGGAGTTCGGCCAGCCGGTTGCCGACGCAGCGGTGGATGCCGAAGCCGAAGGAGAGATGGCGGCGCACATTCGGGCGGTCGATGATGAAGGCGTTCGGGTTCTCGATCACCTCTTCGTCGCGGTTGCCCGAGACGTACCACATCACCACCTTGTCGCCCTTTTTGATCTGCTTTCCGCCCAGTTCGATGTCGGCCAAGGCGCGGCGGCGCATGTGCGCGAGCGGCGTCTGCCAGCGGATGGTTTCGCTCACCATGCTGGGGATGAGACTCTGGTCGGCGCGCAGCTTGTCGTACTGCTCGGGGCTCTGGTTCAGCGCATAGAGGCTGCCGGTGATGGAATTGCGCGTGGTGTCGTTGCCGCCCACGATCAGCAGGATCAGGTTCCCGAGATATTCCATGCGATCCATGTTGCGGGTGGATTCGCCATGCGCCAGCAGCGAGATCAGGTCGCCCTTGGGCGGCGCGTTGACGCGTTCGTTCCACAGCCGCATGAAATATTCCACGCATTCGTAGAGCTCGGCGCGGCGCTGCTCCTCGCTCTCCACGATTCCGGCATTGGGATTGGCGGTCGCCACGTCGGACCAGCGTGTCAGCTTGCGCCGGTCCTCCCACGGGAAATCGAACAAGGTGGCCAGCGTCATGGTGGTGAGTTCGATGGAGACGGTGTCGACCCAGTCGAACGTCTCGCCCACCGGCAGGCTATCCAGGATGTGACCGGCGCGCTCGCGTATGACGGGCTCCAGCGCTGCCAGGTTCGGGCCGGAGACGACGGGGCTGACGGTCTTGCGCTGCACGTCGTGCTTGGGCGGGTCCATGGCGATGAACATGGGAAGCTTGAAGTCTTCCCTTGGGTCCACCATCGTGATCGAGGGCTCGGATGAGAACACGGCGTGGTTCGTGTCCACCGCCATGATGTCGTTGTACTTCGTCACCGACCAGTAAGGCCCGTGCTCGGGATGCACCGAGTGATGGACCGGATCGTCTTTCCTCAGCCGCGCGAAATAGGGCCAGATCGTATCGGTGCGGAAGAGCTCCGGATTGCCGACCTCGATCTCTTCGACCGGCATGGTCCAGGCATGGGCTTCGGCGGCGGCGTGCAGGTCTGAGGGTTCGCGATCCATGACCGTCCCCGAAATGGCTTTCGTCGGCGATTGTCTGCCGCTTTGCGCGTGTGTCAACGCGCTTCGGTTGACAGCGGCGCGGCGGCGCTTCTTTTATCGCCACAGATGAGCGAACAAGCCGGCACATTTTCGCAAGCCCTGGCCCAGACGGCGCGGCTGCTGGGTCCGCGCCCCGATCTGGCGGAGGAGCAGGCGCGTGAGATCCTGAAGGTCATGAAGGGCCAGCCGCAGGCCCTGTTCTATCTGGGCGTGGCGCTGCGGATGCAGGGCAAGACGGCGGAAGCGCTGGCGATCCTGGAGCCCTTGGCCGCTATCCAGCCGCATGCGGCGGATGTGCTCTATGAGGTGGGCCTTGCTTGGTCGGCGCAGGGAGAATCCCGCAAGGCGATACGGTTTCTCGAGCGCACGGTGGCCGCCAATCCCAAGCATCCCCAGGCCTGGCGCGCGCTGGGCGACGAGAAGGGTTTGCTCGGCGACGAGAAGGGCGCCGATGCCGCTTACATCCGCCACCTCCAGGCTTCTGTGAACGATCCCAGGCTGATCGAGGCGGGCACGGCGCTGTACGAAAATAAACTGGCCGTGGCCGAGCGCATCCTGCGCGGTTTCCTCAAGGAGAATCCGACCGACGCGCCCGCCATCCGCATGCTGGCGGAGACGGCGTCGCGGCTGGGGCGGCATGACGATGCGGAGCGATTGCTGGCGCGTGCCGTCGAGCTGGCGCCGAGCTTCACGGCGGCGCGGCACAATCATGCCTCGGTGCTCTTGCGCCTGAACAAGCCGCGCGAGGCGATGGCGCAGGCGGAGATTTTGTTGCGCAGCGATCCGCGCAATCCTGGTTATCGCGCGCTCTATGCGGCGGTGCTGAGCCAGCTTGGCGAATATGCGCAGTCTTCGCGCGCTTATGCCAGCCTGCTGTCCGATTTCCCCAACCAGCCGAAGGGCTGGATGAGCTACGGCCACAGTTTGAAGACGCTGGGGCGGCAGGAGGAAAGCATCGCCGCCTATCGCCAGGCGATCGAACGGCTGCCCAGCCTGGGCGAAGTGTGGTGGAGCCTCGCCAACCTCAAGACTTTCCGCTTCACGCCGGAGGACATCCAGGCCATGCGGGCGCAGCTCGCGCGCACCGAGCTGTCGCATGACGACCGGCTGCATTTCGAATTCGCGCTGGGCAAGGCGCTGGAGGACCGCGCCGAATACGAAGAGTCCTTCCGCCATTACGAGACGGGCAATGCGCTGCGCCGCCAATCGCTGCCCTATCATCCCGAGCAGACGGAGGAATTCGCGGCGCGGATGAAAGCGGTGTTCACGCCCGAGCTGTTCGCGCGGCATGCGGGCGATGGCTGCCTCGCCCCCGATCCGATCTTCGTGGTGGGCCTGCCGCGTTCGGGTTCGACTTTGGTGGAGCAGATCCTGGCCAGCCACTCGCAGGTCGAAGGCACGATGGAGCTGCACGACATCGGCCAGCTCGCCCGCGGGTTGGCGCGGTGGTCGCGCGAGGAGGGCGAGACGTCCTATCCGGAGATCGTCGAGACGCTATCGGCCGGGACACTGAAAGAGACCGGCGAGACCTATCTTGCCCGCGCCCAAGTGCATCGCAAACTCGGCCGGCCGTTCTTCGTCGACAAGATGCCGCACAATTTCCTGCATATCGGGTTGATCCAGCTCATCCTGCCCAATGCCAAAATCATCGACGCGCGGCGCAACCCGATGGCCTGCTGCTTCTCCTGCTTCAAGCAGCATTTCGCCCGTGGGCAATCCTTCACCTATGGGCTGGAGGGCGTGGGGCGCTACTACACGAGCTACGTCTCGCTCATGGAGCATTACGATCGCGTAATGCCGGGGCGCATCCACCGGGTCATCTATGAGGACATGGTCGCCGACCCGGAAGTCGAGACCCGCCGGCTGCTGGCCTATTGCGGGCTGGATTTCGAGCCTGGCTGCCTGCGCTTCTACGAGAATGACCGCGCTGTGCGCACCGCCAGCTCCGAACAGGTCCGCATGCCGATTTTCGCGGACGGGCTGGACCAGTGGCGCCATTACGAACCCTGGCTGGGGCCGCTGAAGGCGGTGCTGCGGCAGCCCGGCTGAAGGCGAGATAAGAAAACAACACAACAAAATTGCTTTCTACACCCCCTTTGGTCGCCATTGACGCAAGTGCGAAGGCCGTTGTCAAATAAGTGTGATGGAGATTCCGGGGCAGGAATCTCCCGCGATGAGGGGCCTTTGACCATGCGGAACACCACGCGCGCACGCGCGCATCTCGCCATTGGGCCGGCTTTGCTGGCGACCACCATGCTGGCGGGCGTGCCAGCGCTGGCGCAGGAAACGAGCGGTCTTGAGACCGTGGTTGTCACGGCGGAGAAGCGGTCGGAGAACCTGCAGAAGGTTCCCATGGTGGTGAACGCGATCACCAGCCAGAAGCTGGAAGACCTTCACCTCACCGACTTCACCGATTTCGCGCGCTACCTGCCCAACGTCACCTATGCGGTGAGCGGCCAGGGATCGAATGGCGGCCCCGGCTTCGCCAACATCACCATGCGCGGCATCGTCAGCGATCAGAACGGCAACCATTCCGGTCCCGAGCCCACTGTCGGCGTCTATTTCGACGAGCAGCCCATCACCACCATCAACGGCACGCTCGACATCCCGGCCTATGACGTCCAGCGCGTCGAGGCGCTCTCCGGTCCGCAAGGCACGCTCTATGGCGCCAGCGCGGAATCGGGCGTCATCCGCATCATCTCCAACAAGCCCGATCCGTCGGCCTTCGCCGCGTCGTTCGAGACGTCGGTCAACTCCGTCGATCACGGCGGCGTCGGCTACAGCGCGCACGGCATGATCAACCAGCCGCTCGCCGACAACATCGCGCTGCGCATCGTGGCGTGGGACGAGCATGACGCGGGCTATATCGACAACGTGCTCGGCACCCGCACCTACACCTACACCAACGCCAATCCCGCCGTGCCCGGCACGCCGATCACCATCAGCAATGCCGGCCACACCAAGAACAACTACAACACCGTCAACAAGCTCGGCGCGCGCGCCGCGCTGGGCATCGACCTCGACAACAACTGGACCATCACGCCGACCTTCATGTTCCAGGATGAGGACAGTGACGGCGTGTTCGGCTTCGACCCGAATTTCGCGGGCGACCTCAAGGTGCAGCACTTCCTGCCCGAATATGTCCACGACAACTGGTACCAGGCGGCGCTGACCGTGCAGGGCAAGATCGGCGATCTCGATCTCGTCTATTCCGGCGGCTACATGGACCGTCACGTCCATTCCGCGGCGGACTACACGGACTACACATACTGGTACGACCAGTACAATTCCTATTACACCTACTTCACCGACAACGCCGGCAACCAGATCGATCCGACGCAGCGCATCCTGGGCAACGATCACTTCACCAAGCAGAGCCACGAGCTGCGCCTGTCCTCGTCCAAGGAAGACCGGCTGCGTTTCGTCGGCGGCTTGTTCTACGAAGACCAGAAGCACTACATCCTGCAGGACTATGTGATCGAGAATCTGGCGTCGCCCGGATCGGGCCAGCCTGTCGTCTCCGTCACCGGATGGCCCAACACGCTGTGGCTGACCGATGAGTCCCGCGAGGACCAGGACTATGCCGCGTTCGGCGAGGCCGCGTTCGACATCCTGCCGAACCTGACGATCACCGGCGGCATCCGCTTCTACAGCTACGACAATTCGCTGAAGGGCTTCTTCGGCTTCTCGGGCTATGAAGCCTCGAAGTGCTTCGCGCCCTCCACGGTCGACAGCTCGCCCTGCACCGATTTGAATTCGCGCGCCAAGGGCAATGGCGAAACCCACAAGGTCAACCTCACCTGGAACGTGACGGACGACAAGCTCGTCTACGCCACCTACTCCACCGGCTTCCGTCCGGGCGGCGCCAACCGCGTGACCGATCCGTCGACCGGCCATCCGTTCCCCGCCTATTCGCCCGACAGCCTCGACAACTACGAAATCGGCTGGAAGACGAGCTGGAACGACAACACGATCCGCTTCAACGGCGCGTTCTATTGGGAGAACTGGAACAACTTCCAGTTCCCGTTCCTCGGTCCCAACTCCGTCACCATCGTGGAGAATGGCGGCCAGGCGCGCGTCAAGGGCTTCGAGTATGAGTTGAGCTGGCTGCCCATCGATGGCTTCACGCTCTCCTCGTCCGGCGCCTACAACGACGGCAGCCTCACACAGCCGTTCTGCCGCGACACCACCATCGTCTGCACCAACGCCGTCGCCAACGCGCCGGCCGGCACGCAATTGCCGATCACGCCGCTCTGGAAGATCAACGCCATCGCCCGTTACGACTGGACGATCGGCAACTTCAACGCCCATGTGCAGGGCTCGCTGGTGCATCAGAGTGGCACCTGGTCCGACCTGCGCCTGTTCGAGCGCTCTCTGCTCGGCAAGAACAAGCCCTTCACCACCTTCGACTTCACGACGGGCCTGGAGCGGGATGACTGGTCGATCGAGTTCTTCATCCAGAACCTGACCGATGAACGCGGCGAACTCGGCCGCTACGCCGAATGCACGCCCGGCACCTGCGGCTCGGAGCCCTACATCCTCCCGACCCAGCCGCGCACCATCGGGCTGACCTTCAGCAAGAAGTTCTGATTACCACTCTGCTCCCTCTCCCCCATCGGGGGAGAGGGCCGGGGTGAGGGGGTGGTGCAGCGAGTCTGATGCGCCAGGCATTGCGCGCGCGTCGAGCCCCCTCACCCCGCCCCTCTCCCCCTACGGGGGCGAGGGAGAAGTCGTCCCAAACGGCACGACCTTGTTTTCCACGTCGTGGCCGATGTCGGCGTGGCCGAGGAACGCGATGCCGGATCGCGCGCACCAGTGACGCGCGATCTGTTCGTCCGTCTCGCCGAAAGCCGGATCGTTGGGCGGCACGTCGCTGATGCGGCCGAGGCGGAGGCCCGCGATCTTGCGCAGTTCCGGCGTCGAGGTGACATGGAACAGCGCGCGGTCGACGCGGTAGTGATGCTCCGACACATCCTCGATCATCAGCACATGGCCCGCGAGATCGGGCAGATACGGCGTGCCGATCAGGTGGCTCAATATGGTGAGGTTGAAGGCGGCGGCGGGCTTGCCGTCGAGCGTCGGCTCCAGCGCGTCGCGCGCGCCGTCCACCAGCCAGCGCAACCCGCGCGTCACCGCCGCTTCGCCGCCGAGACGGTTGAGATCGGCCGGGATCGGCCCATGCGCCACGCGAAATCCGCGGCCGTAGAGGGGCGCGAGGAGGAAGCCGCCGTCGCTATAGCCCATATAGGTCTTCGCTTCGGCATCCCGCGTCAGTCTCGCCATGACACGCTCCAGGATGCGGTTGGCGCCGTAACCACCGCGCGCCATCCACAGCGCGTCGAAACTGGGATCGTTGGCGATGTCCAGGAAGGCTTGCGCCCGCTCCGCATCGCCGCCCGCGAAATGGCCGGAGATGAGAAAGCACTGCGGATGGAACACGATCTCCACGCGCCCGGGATAGAGCGTGGCCGCCAGCGCCGCGGCGCGCTCCGCCAGCTCCGGCGTGATACGCGAGGCAGGCGCAACCACGCCGATGCGGAATTTCCCGTTGCCCATTTGCGCTCGCTTGTCACCGCCCCGTCCGGCTTATAGCGTCCGGCGATGATCCTCGACAGACCTTACTTTTTCTGCGGCATCGGCGGCAGCGGGATGCTGCCCCTGGCCCTGATCCTGCGCGGCCATGGCGCGACCGTCGCGGGGTCCGACCGTGCGCTGGACCAAGGGCGCACCTCGGCCAAGTTCGATTTCCTGCGGGAGCGGGGCGTGGCGCTGTTCCCGCAGGACGGCTCGGGCGTCACCGATCCCGGCCAGACGGTGGTGATCTCCGCCGCCGTGGAGGACACGGTGCCGGACGTGATGGCGGCGAAAGCTGTGGGTGCGCCGCTGCTGATGCGGGCGGAATTGCTGTCGCAGCTCTTCAACACGGCGCCAGAGAGCATCGGCGTCGCCGGCACCAGCGGCAAATCCACCACCACCGGCATGATCGGCTGGATATTGTCGGACAGGGGGCGCGATCCCACGGTGATGAACGGCGCGGTGATGAAGAATTTCGCCCGCCCCGATGCGCCCTTCGCCAGCGCCTTGGTGGGCGCCAGCGGCCTCTTCGTCAGCGAGGTGGACGAGAGCGATGGCTCCATCGCGCGCTACGCGCCGCATGTGGCGGTGGTGAACAACATCTCCCTCGACCACAAATCCATGGAGGAATTGCGCGCGCTGTTCTCCGATTTCGTGGGCAAGGCGAAGACCGCAGTGCTCAATCTCGACAACGCCGAAACCTCTGCGCTGGCGCGGAAACTGCCGCATGAGAAGGTGATGACCTACAGCCTCACAAATCCCGCCGCCCATCTCCACGGCACGAAGGTTACACCCGCGCCGGACGGAATCGCGTTCGAAGTCGCCAACACCCACAGCCGCACGCATGTCCCGGTGCGCCTGCATGTGCCGGGGCGGCACAATGCGTCCAACGCGCTGGCGGCGATGGCCGCGGCGCGTGCCGTGGGTGTGCCGCTGGCGGAGTCGGCCGAGGCGCTGTCCCGTTTCACCGGCGTGAAGCGTCGGCTGGAGGTGGTGGGCACGGCGAACGGCATCACCGTGATCGACGATTTCGCCCACAACCCGGACAAGATCGCGGCCACCTTGGCCACCCTGCACGATTTCCCAGGACGCCTCCTGATCCTGTTCCAGCCGCACGGCTTCGGCCCGCTGAAGAAGATGAGGAGCGAATTGGTCGAGACCTTCGCGCGCGATCTGGCGCGGGACGACGTGCTGATCATGCCGGAGCCTGTCTATTATGGCGGCACGACGGACAAAAGCGTCTCCAGCGGCGATATCGTGGCGGGCGTTCGCGCAACCGGGCACGCGGCTCATGCGTTCGCAACCCGCGCCGAGTGTGGAGACTGGCTTTTGAAGCATGCCCGCCCGGGAGACCGCATTGTGGTGATGGGCGCGCGGGATGATACGCTGTCGCAATTCGCCGCCGAACTGCTCGCGGCCCTTTAGGAGAAAAGAATGGAACGGATCGAAGAAGGCAACGACGTGTTCCTGCATGACGGTTCCAAGGCCGTGGGCGCGGTGCGTGAAGTGCATGCGCAGCAGATCGTCGTCTATGTGGAGAATGCGGGCGATTTCACCGTGCCGATGAGCGCGGTGAAGGAAGTCGACTCCGGCAAGGTCGTGCTCGATCGCGCCAAGCTGGAGCCGCGCATGCGCGAGGCCATCGCCAATGAGCACCGCGCCGAAGACCCGCGCCTGGGCTGAGCCATGAAACTCGTTCGTTATGGTGCCGGTGAAATCGGCGCGGTTGAAGGCGGCCGCATCGTGCCGCTCGGCGAACTCGCGCGCGACATGAACGACCTGATCGCGAACTGGCCGTCGCTGATGGCGGAGGCTTTGCGCCTCGCCAAGGCCGGTGCCAATGCGTTGCCGCTTGAAGGCACGAAGCTGCTCGCGCCCATCGCGCGGCCGGGCAAGATCATGGCCATCGGCCTCAACTATGCCGACCATATCGCGGAGACCGGCGCGCAGAAGCCGGAGCACCAGACATGGTTCGCCAAGATGGGCAATGCGGTGAACGGGCCCACGGACGATATCGTCATCCCGCGGCTGTCCCACTCCGTGGATTACGAAGCGGAGCTGGTGGCCGTGATCGGCGCGGGCGGCAAGCATATCGCGAAGGACGTGGCGCACGCCGCCGTGTTCGGCTATTGCTGCGGCAACGACGTGACGGAGCGCGCCTGGCAGCGGCGCACGTCGCAATGGATCGTTGGCAAATCCTGCGACACCCACGCGCCGATCGGCCCCTGGATCGTGACGGCGGATGAGGTGCCTGATCCGCACACGCTGGGTATCCGCTGCCTCGTCAACGGCGAGACGCGGCAGGACTCCAACACGAAGAACATGATCTTCAATGTCTGGGACCAGATCGCCTTTCTTTCGGAGGCGATGACGCTCGAGCCCGGCGATCTGCTCTTCACCGGAACGCCAGACGGCGTCGGCATGGCGATGAAGCCGCCAAGCTTCCTGAAAGCGGGCGACCGCGTGCGGGTGGAGATCGACGGGTTGGGCGCGCTGGACGCCCGGATGGCGGCCGAAGCCTGATACTTCTTTTCGTCTTGTCTTGCGATTACTATATCCACGCCAATATTCGCGCGATTCGCAAGGTGAGGCGCCATGTTCGCTTCCGAGAAACTGCCCATCAACGCGGCCAGCAGTCCGGCTTTCGCCGCGTTGCCGAATGCACGCGAACTGGCGGGGCAGGGCCGCCCGCTCGCGCAAGCCGAACGCGCGGGCGCGGAACGGACCTACGGCGCCGATCTTTCCCATGTCCGCCTGCATGACGGGCCCTCCGCACGCCACTCCGCCGACGCGATGGGCGCGCGCGGCTGGAGCTGGGGCGAGCATGTCGTGCTGGGCTCGCAGCCGGGTCCGCGCACGCTCGACCACGAACTCGCCCATGTGGCGCAGCAGCGCGAGGCGCCGAAGGACGACACGCTCCGCCCCGGCGCGAAAGACGGCGCGCTGGAACACGACGCGGACGCCGCCGCTGCCTCCGGCCGCCCGCCCGCGCTGAAGGCCGGGTCACGAACGGTACAGCTCGACGACAAGGACAAGAAGAAAGATACCGCCCCGCCGGCGAAGAACAACTCCACGCCCGCGAAGACCGATCCCGCGAAAGCCGATGCCGCGCCGCCGCAATACGGCTACAAGCCGCCGCCACTGCATCTGGGCCCAACTTACGATTTCAGTCTCCACCTGACGGCGATGGACCGCGGCAAGATCGACAGCTATCTCGACAGCCACGCTTTCAAGCTGATGCAGCTCAAGCCCTCGCTCGATGGCGCCATCGTCACGGTGGATGAGATGGTGGATCGCTTGAAACCCCTTCTGCCGGTGATCGACCGCGGCGAGATCGAGCGCTATCTGAGCGGCAAGGTGTCCGGCATGGTGAACGATGTGCTGTTGCATCCGCGCTTGAGCCCGGCGGCATCTCCCGGTCCCGTCATCCCGGACTCTTTTCTGCTGCCGCTCAGCCCGCCGTCGCCCTCGCTGCCCGGCCCGCGCACCACGCCGGACAAGGTGCAAGGCTGGCAGACGGTAATCGGCACCGGCGTGCAGCTCGGCTGGCATGTCAACGCAGTGACGGGAAAGCCCGCCAATCCGGCGCAAGACACCACCCTGCAATTCAGCGTGGCGCGCAATTTCGCGGCGCATCCGGAAAACAAATCCGGCAGCGAAGTACAGGGCCTCGTGCAATTCGGCTACAACGTCAACACCAAACAGGTCACGCCCATGGCCGGCGTGCAGTTCACCGAAGTGTTCGCGCCGCTCGACGGCATGGTGCAGGTGGGCGGCTTCGCGCAGGTACTGGCAGGCGTGGCGGCGGGCGGCGGCTCCATCGCGGGGCAGATCCAGCCCTCCATCGGCGCGCAGGCCATGGTGCAGGTAGGCAAGCTGCAACTGGGCGTGCAGGGTGGCGTGGGCTCCACCATCAGCAGCAGCCCTACCGTCGACAAATCGGTGACGGGCGTGGCGCAGTGGAGCTTCTAGCGCTTAAGATCGCCGCATGAGCTCATCCCATCTGCGTCTCAATCTCTTGACCGGCGAATGGGTGCTGGTCGGCCCGCAACGCGGCGCGCGCCCGCATTCCGAAGAGGCGACGCCGCCATCGGAAACACCCGATCCGCCTTACGATCCCACCTGCTATCTCTGTGTCGGCAACATGCGCAAATCCGGAATCCGCAATCCGGATTACACGGGCGTCTACGCCTTCGACAACGACTTCCCCGCTCTGTCGCGCGGGAGCGAAGGCGCGCCGTCGCCACCCTCTTCGTCATCATTGGGTGCCGTGCTGCAAATGCGCCCCGAGCGCGGCATCTGCCGCGTGCTCTGCTATTCGCCGCGCCACGATCTGCCGCCCGCGCGCCTGCCGCGCGCCGCCATGCGCCTCGCCATCGATGCGTGGGTGGAGGAATACCGCACCCTGGGCGCGATCCCCTGGATCAACCATGTGCAGATCTTCGAAAACCATGGCGCGCTCGGCGGCGCCAGCAGCCGCCATCCGCACAGCCAAATCTGGGCCGAGGAAACCGTCCCCCACGATCCCGCAGTTGAAGCCGAGCACCAAGCCGCCTATGCGCGCGAGCATGACGGCGCATGCCTTCTGTGCGACGTACTGAAACACGAGCTCGCCGGCGGCGCGCGCCTCGTCTGCGAGAACGATGGTTTCGCCGTGATCGTGCCCTATTGGGCCGTGTGGCCGTTCGAAACGCTGGTGCTCGCCAAGCGCCATTACTCGTCCATCGAGACCATGACGGATACCGAACGCGACCTCTTCGCCGATATCATCCAGCAGATCACCGCGCGCTACGACGCGCTCTTCCACGCCTCTTTCCCTTACGCCATGGCCATGCATCAGGCGCCCACGGATCGCGACCCGCATCCGGAGTGGCATTTCCATGCGCACTATTTCTCTCCGATGCGCGCCGCGGGCGTGGAGAAGGTGATGGCGGGGTATGAGCTCGCGGCAGGGCCCGAGCGCGATGATCTGCCGGAAGACGCGGCGGCGATGCTGCGGGCGGCTGGGAAATGAAGGCATCAAACATGCGGCAATTGCTGGTCTTGATGCTTTTCTTTCTCATTCCGCTGCAGGCGGTTGCCGCACCGCTCTCTCCGCAGCAGGAGCGGGCAGTTGATGAAACCGTGCGGGAATGGCTGGCCGGGACAGAAGCGCCATCCGTCTCCATCGCGGTGGTCAGGGACGGCAAGGTCGCCTATGCGCGGGCTTACGGAAACGCGCGTCTTCACCCCGATGTGCCTGCGACGCCGCAAACCCGCTATCGAATCTGTAGCGTCACGAAGCAGTTCACCGCGGCAGGCATATTGGCGCTTCAGGATGAAGGAAAGCTCAGCCTGGACGACAGGGTCGCGAAATACTTTC
Source organism: Rhizomicrobium sp. (assembly GCA_036489435.1). Taxonomy (GTDB): domain Bacteria; phylum Pseudomonadota; class Alphaproteobacteria; order Micropepsales; family Micropepsaceae; genus Rhizomicrobium. The sequence goes on from DASXFU010000023.1 coordinate 350,420, forward strand.
CCGATTTTGCCAGCGCCGACAAGGTTTCGATCCGCCAGATACTGAGCCACACGGCCAGTTATCCGGATTTCTGGCCCGCCGATGTCCCCACGCCCCGGATGATGAGGCCTGTCGATCTCAAACTTTTGCTGGACGAATGGGCCACGAAGCCTCTCGCTTCCGAGCCGGGAACCGAATGGCGTTATTCGAACACCAATTTCTTCATCGCGGGGGCGATCGTCGAGAAGGTCTCCGGCGAGCCATATTTCGCGTTCCTGCAAAGCCACATTTTCGCGCCGCTGCGGATGAATGACGTGGAGGACAACGCCAATCCGCCGCCCAGGCTCGCTTACGCCACGGGCTACACGCGCTTCGGCGAAGGCCCCGTGCGGCAGGTCTCCTATGCGGGTCCGGGCTGGGAATATGCCGCGGGCGGCCTCGCCATGACGCCCACCGATCTGGCGAAATGGGATATCAGCCTGATGGATCGCGCGCTGTTGAGCCCGCAAGCCTATGAGGCCTTCTACACGCCGGTGAAATTGAACAGCGGCGTGAACACGAAATACAGTCTCGGCCTCGGCGTGTATGAACCCGACGGCCGGCTCGACCTGCAGCACGGCGGAGACGGGCCGGGCTTTGCCGCGGAGAACATGATGTGGCCCGCGGAGAAATCCGCCGTCGTCGTTCTCACGAACAACGAGTGGACGCGCTCGATCCCCTCTCTTCGCGACGATCTGGTCGCCCGGATCGCCTACGTCGTCCTGCCGCCGACACGGAATGAAGCGCGTGCGCGCGCGATCTTCGACGGCTTCCGGCGTGGAGCCGTCGACCGCGCGCTCTTCAACGACGAGGGAAACGCCCTGCTCACGGCCCAGGTCCTAGCCGATCAAAAAGAAGGCCTCGCCCGGTTTGGCCCCCCGCGCGCGTTCATTTTCCTGAATGAAGGGGCATCGGGCGGGATGATGCGCCGGAACTGGAAAATCCGGACGGCAAACGGAACACTGAGCGCGATAGAGATCGACGATCCGAACGGCAAGCTCGAGCAGTTCGTGGTCTCGAAAGCGGAGTGAAGGAAAATCGGGAATGTGGCGTTTGCGCCAACATACCGCACAAGTCCGCCGCGTAACGGAATTGGCGTTGAAGCGTGGGCCGTCGGTTGATTTTAGCGGTTACTATCAGCGCCACATAAGGGCGGCATGAATGTATCGTTCAAGCCGGTTCTTCTATCTTCTCAAATTGCTGTTGTCCCACATCCAGAAATTGACAAATCAGCTTCTGGAATTTGTCTACGCGATGCTGATAGGGATAGGCGCGCGATTTAAGTTCTTCATTGGCACAGATTACGTTGAGAACCGAGAGAACTGTCGGTTCCTCCTTTTCGATCACGAGCTTTTCAACGAGAAATCGTCGGTAATTTTCCAGTGTGCGCTCGGAACTCGCTACTTTGATGCCGAGATCGGCAAAGCGCTTGTAAAGTGTGTCATAGCTCATCGCACGAGAGGAAAAGTCAACGACCAAATCGAGCGCGGTCGCGATTCCCACCGTTGCGCCCATAACTATGCTGGCCCAATGGAAACCATTGATGACAGATGCAACTGTACCCGCCCCCGTAATTGCCGTGACGGCGCGAGTCAAATGATTGCATCGTTCGAAAAATGCTCGCCGTTTTGCATCGTACCGAAGCGACCGAGCGATGCTGAAATCTAATTTTATCCAATCACCTTCGGCACAGTTCACTTCTTGGCTGGTGGTGTTGATGGATCGGGAACTGTCGAGGCCACCGTTATCCCGTCGCTCTGGCCCCGGATTCCCCTGATTATGTTCCCGCCCTGACTGTCCGCTCGGCTGTTCGAGTCTCGAATCTGTCCTGGCTTCTGCGTTGCCGGTGTTGCTGGTGTCGAGTGTATTACTTTCTTGCTGGTCACGGTCTGTCTCACATTTCGTTTGTTTGGTTGGCTTCATAGTGGACAGCCTCTCTTGTTCCGTGCTAACACTTTCGCACGGTCTGACAGGACCAGCCATCATATCGGCGCGACGGGTGCTAGCCCGAACGCCCCAGACTCAACAGAATACCTCAAAGCGTGACAGCGGCCTAGTTCCTAGGCCCGCTGGTGCTTGTGGATGGCAATAGCCACCAAAGCGAAACGCCTTTGCGCCGCGTTCTGCCATCGACCATTGCCCGCTTAAGCCGGAGGGTCTGGACGATGCGCAGGGCAATGGCTTGGCCCAGCACCTTGTGCCCTCGTTCAGGCCCTTGGCCCGCATGACGCGCTGGGCCAGTTCACGGGTATCCAGCGGGCCTTCCTCGGCAAGAGCGGCAAGGCATAGCCGGGTGGTCTCGCCCCGCCGCAGGAGTCTGTTGAGGTCTATGTAGGCCGGGAATTCCGAGGGATCGCCGGTCAGCTCGAACAGCCGGAGCGAGGCGTTGATGTGGCCGAGGTCGTGCTGGGCTTCCCTGATCTTGCGCTCGTACTCGGCTATCACCCCGCAGATGCGATCACGCCTTCGGTGCAACGCGAGAATGACAATCGGTTCGGCCATCGGTATAAACTAGGGCCGAGGCCGGAGAAATTCTTGTGGCAGTTGCGCCAACATACCGGAGCGAATTGGTTGGGGGACTAGGATTCGAACCTAGACAGGCAGAGTCAGAGTCTGCAGTCCTACCGTTAGACGATCCCCCAACGGCTGGGGGGGTCGTTTAGACCAGCCTGATGCCGCTTTCAAGCGTGGTCCGTTTGGGCCGGAAACGGGGCGGGGGCGCGGCCCTGCGGGCGCGCCGGCCAGGCAGTCCCAAATCACAGACCCAGCCCCTCCGGCGTCCTATCCTCAGGAACCTTCCGGGCGATGCCATGCCGTATGCCAATGTGCCGCGCATCTTCAACACGGACCCGGGCGAGAGCCTGCCTACCAGCCGGTACTACGTCTATCCCGACGGCACGATCCGGGCGAAGTTCGCGGAAGTGCCGCCGTCGCTGCATGTGCGGCCGGGCAAGAACATCTGCTTCGTCGATTACCGCGCCGAGGCCGATCCGTCCGATCTCGACGAATACATGCGCGTCAACGCGCCCGAGGCCCGGTCGCTGGTCGCCTATTCGCTGGCGATGGACCACAAGCGCGAATACCAGAAGCCGAATGGCGACAGCGCGCCGGCCGACTTTTTCCTGGTGAACGGAAAATACGACAGCGGCTTCCACAACGGCCATCGCCTCACCGCCGATTTCCACGCCAAGATCGAGGGGCTCGAGGTCAATCCGGTCAAGCTCGACCAGCTGGTCGTCAGGCTCTATGGCCCGATCGACAAGCCGATCAGGGCTGATGCGGTCGCGAAGGTCTCGCTCGTTCCCTATGCGGGCGAGATCACCGGGGTCTAGCCAGCCGCCACGCGTGTGAACACCAGATCGTGGCCCTCATGCCGGCTGATGAAGCCGGAGATGTGGCCTTTCGCGTCGCGCTGGAAGAGACGACGGATGCGCGGCGCGCCGGGCGTGAACAGCACGTCGCGCAACTCCGCTTTCAGCACGATGGGCTTGCCGCCCGCGATGGTGGCGGTGAGGTCGTTGCCGCTATGGGTGATGGTGAAGGCGAGGTCGCCCGCGCGATAGGTGCCGGCATATTCGTCCAGTACGGCGGCGGGCAGGGCCACGGCCGGCGGATCGTCCTGCAGCGCCAGCGTCTGGCTGGAGATCATCTTCCAGCCGTCAGCCTCTTTCAACCACACTTCGATGGAGCGGAATTTCGCGTGGACGGGCTGGCCATAGGATTGGCCGTTCAGCACATCGTCGAACGAGGTGACGGCGGTGTTGCCGAAGAGCTGGACCTTGAAATTCGTCTGCGTGAGCGTGCGATGGTTGTTGGCCGGCTTGGGGGCTGTCTTTGGGGTGGGCGTGGCGCTGGCGATGATGTCCTGCTTGGTGGCTGTGTCGCCGCCTTCGTTGATGAAGGTCACGCGGTCGTCGAGTAAGCGCTTGAACACGGACGCGTCGCCGCTGGCCGATGCGTCGGAGAATTCCTGGCTCTGGCGCTTGATGAGGGCCGCGGTGTCCTCGGCGGCGCATGCGGGCAACGCGGCGAATGCGATGAGGGCGGCGCTCAGAAGTCCGGCGTTACGCATCGAGAAAACCCCTTGTGGCAGGCGGCGTAGAATGGCGCGGCGGCACACGCGCGCCAGTCACGATTGTGTGTGGATTGCGCCGCGTTTAGGATGACGCATGCACATTCCGGCGCGCGGCGAGAAGAAGGTCAAGGTGAAATCGGCGCGGGGCCGCAAGGCCTCGTCGAAGCGCTGGCTGGAGCGGCAGCTCAACGATCCCTATGTCCACGCCGCTCGCACCAAAGGCTATCGCAGCCGCGCCGCCTTCAAGCTGGTCGAGCTGGACGAGAAATTCCACTTCCTGAAGAAGGGCGCGCGCATCCTCGATCTGGGCGCGGCGCCCGGCGGCTGGACGCAAGTGGCCGTGGCGCGCGCGGGCGACACCGGCCGCGTCGTCGCCGCCGATATCCTGGAGATGGAGCCCGTCACCGGCGCCACCGTCTTCCAGGCCGATCTCCTCGATGCCGACACGCCCGCGATGCTGAAAGAAGCGCTGGGCGGGCCGGCGGATCTCGTCCTCACCGACATGGCAGCCCCCACCACCGGCCACCGCGCCACCGATCACCTGCGCACCAGCGCGCTGTTCGAAGCCGCGCTCGACGTGGCGGAAGACACGCTGAAACCGGGCGGCATCTTCGTCGGCAAGGTCTTCCAGGGCGGGGCCGCGGGCGGCCTATTAGCCCGCATCAAGAAGAGCTTCACCAAGGTGCATCACGTGAAGCCCCCCGCCAGCCGCGCCGAATCCGTCGAACTCTATCTGGTGGCCACGGGGTTCAAGGGGTGAGTGATCTCCTGGACCGCATGCGCCGGAATCCGGCAAGCTATTGGTCCATTCGAGATGTCGAAGCGGTGTGTCGCGAGCGCGGCGTCTTGCACGCCGCCCAGTGGCGGCGGTTCGCATTACAAGGTTTCCTATCCCGGACGGCGCGAGATCTTACCTGTGCCATTTCGCAGACCGATCAAGCCGGTCTATATTCGCAAACTGGTTCGGTTCCTCGAACAGGTGGGAGGCGGCGATGGCGTCGCATGAATATCCGGTGGTGATCGAGCCGCTGTCAGACGAAGACGGCGGCGGCTTCCTTGCGACCGTTCCCAATCTGCCCGGCTGCATGTCTGACGGCACCACGCGCGAGGAAGCGGCGCACAACATCGCTGACGCCATCGATGCCTGGATCGAGGAGGCGCAGCGATTGGGCCGCGCGATTCCTGGGCCGTCGGCGCGTCTCGCCATGGCGGGCGAGTAGGACAGGACCAGGTTCGCGCGCTACAGGCCTTTGCTAGGCGGTCTCTCCGTCCTGGCCCTGCTGCTTGATCTCCTCGAGCTGCGCGCCCTGGTTCTTCATCATGGCGAGCAGCAATTCGCCCTGCTTCTCCAGGTGATGCAGGATCACTTCGATCTCCTGCTCGGCCTTGATGTTGACCTCAAGATCGTGCTCGGCGCGCGCTTCGGAGGCGCGGCCCTGGATGTTCTGGCCCACCATGATGAGCGGCATCAGCAGGATCTGGATCATGTTGGAGATGAACAGCCAGAACACGAAGCCCATCGGCTGGTCGAACTGAAGCCGCGGAGGCGCCAGGAAATTCCAGCCCAGCCACAGGGTCGTCCACACCACGATGATGAGGAAGAAGCCCATGGTGCCGACATGGTTGGTGATGAACACCGCCAGCCTGTCGAGCGGGGAGAGCTTGTCGATGGTCTCCTGATAGGTGTTCTTGTGGCGGAATTTGGCGCGGATTTCCTGGAGCCAGAGCGTGGGCGACATCGTGGATGGCATGTGCATGGCGAATCCCTCTTATCAGCGTTGTTATAGGGGAGAATCGCCCGCGATGCCGCACGGCTTGCGCAATTGGGCGTCCGCTGGTAAAGGCTCGGCGCTCCAAGTGGCCTATATAAGGAGCACTGCATGACCATCCGCGAAGCCCTCACCTTCGACGATGTCCTGCTGGTGCCCGGCCCCTCGGAAGTCCTTCCCGGCCAAGTGGATACGCGAACCAGGTTGACCAAGACGGTCGAGCTGGGCATCCCGCTGATCTCCGCCGCCATGGACACGGTGACCGAAGCCGGTCTCGCCATCGCCATGGCGCAGGCGGGCGGCATGGGCGTCATACACAAGAACCTCTCCATCGCGGAGCAGGCCGAGCAGGTCCGCCGGGTGAAGAAGTTCGAAAGCGGCATGGTGGTGAACCCCGTCACCATCGCGCCGGACGCGACCCTCGCCGACGCTTTGTCGCTGATGGAGCGCTACCGCATCTCCGGCATTCCGGTGGTGGAGGGTGCCTCGGCCACCGGCGCCGGCAAGCTCGTCGGCATACTGACGAACCGCGACGTGCGCTTTGCCTCCGACATGCGCCAGCCGGTGCGCGAGCTGATGACCAAGGACAAGCTCGTCACCGTGCGCGAAGGCGTCGGCGCGGAAGAGGCCAAGCGCCTGCTGCACCAGCACCGCATCGAGAAGATCCTGGTGGTGGACGATGCCTATCGCTGCGTCGGCCTCATCACGGTGAAGGATATCGAGAAGGCGCAGAAATATCCCAACGCCTGCAAGGACGAGCGTGGCCGCTTGCGCGTGGCGGCGGCGGCGAGCGTCGGCGACGACGGATTGCGCCGCGCGCTGGCGCTGGTCGAGGCGGAATGCGACGTGGTGGTGATCGACACCGCGCATGGCCATTCGCGGGGCGTGCTCGATGCCGTCACGCGGCTGAAGAAGGAATCCAACTACACACAGATCCTGGCCGGCAATATCGCCACGGCAGACGGCGCCAAGGCGCTGATCGACGCGGGCGCGGATGCGATCAAGGTGGGGATCGGCCCGGGCTCGATCTGCACCACGCGCATCGTGGCCGGCGTGGGCGTGCCGCAATTGACCGCGATCATGGACGCCGTGGAATCCGCGCGCAAAGCGGGCATTCCGGTCGTCGCGGACGGCGGCATCAAATTCTCCGGCGACCTCGCCAAGGCCATCGCCGCCGGCGCGGACGTCGCCATGGTGGGCTCACTGCTCGCCGGCACGGAAGAAGCGCCGGGCGAGGTGTTCCTCTATCAAGGCCGCTCCTACAAGGGCTATCGCGGTATGGGCAGTTTGGGCGCGATGGCGCGCGGCTCGGCCGACCGCTACTTCCAGGCCGAAGTGCAAGATCAGTTGAAGCTCGTGCCCGAAGGCGTCGAAGGCCAGGTGGCTTACAAGGGCCCAGTCGCCAACGTAGTGCACCAGGTGGTGGGCGGCTTGCGCGCCGCCATGGGCTACACCGGCTCGAAGACCATCGCCGACTTCCACAAACGCGCCGAATTCGTCCGCATTACCGGCGCGGGCCTGCGCGAGAGCCATGTGCATGACGTGGTGGTGACCCGCGAGAGTCCGAACTATCCGAGCGGGCAGTAGCCGCGAGCCGCGTGACCATCCTCCTCGTCTCCCTCCTCGCTTTCGCCGCCACGATGCTGGGCGGGGTTTTCGCGTTGCGGTTTCGGGACAATCTGCATCTGATCCTGGGCTTTTCGGCGGGCGCTGTGGTGGCCGTCGCGTTGTTCGATCTGTTGCCGGAGGCGATGCGGCTCAGTGTGGATGTGACGAAGCTGTCGCTATACGTTGCGGCGGGGTTCTTTGTGTATCTGGTACTGGATCGGGTCGTGTTGCTGCATCCGCAGCATGCGGAAGAGCACGATCACGGGCATGAGCATGGGCACACGCATGCGCCGGGTGCGTTCGGCGCGATTACATTGGCGGCGCATTCGTTTCTGGATGGTGTGGCGATCGGCGCGGGATTTCAGGCGTCGCCGGCTGTGGGCGCGTTGGTCGCGGCGGCGATTGTCACGCATGATTTTTCGGATGGAATCAATACGGTCGGCTTCATCCTGAAGGGCGGGCAGCAATGGCGGCGCGCGCTGCCGTGGCTGTTGCTGGACGCTTGCGCGCCGGTGGCGGGCGCCGCGTGCACCTTGCTGTTCGTGATACCGCAGACGGCCATCGGGCTGGTGCTGGCGGTGTTCGCGGGATGCTTTCTCTATCTGGGCGCGTCGGACCTCATTCCGGAGAGCCAGCATGCCCATCCGCGCGCGGCGACTACGGTGATGACATTGCTGGGCGCGGGCGTGCTCTACGCGGCCGTGCGGTTGTGGGGCGGGTGAATCTCCTCGGCGATGAGGCGCGAGCCGCGCTCATAGGTCACGTAACGCCACAGCCATTGGATCGCGACCATCAGCCGGTGCTGGAATCCCACCAGCAGATAGACATGGATCAGCGCCCAGAAGCTCCAGGCGAACCAACCTTTCAACCGCCACCAGCCGAAATCGAACACGGCGGCGTGGCGGCCGATGATGGCGGTGTTGCCGCGGTTCTGGAAGCGGAACGGCGCGGGCTGTGTACCCTTCGTGATTTTCTTCGCGAGCGCCTTGCCGAGATACTCGCCCTGCTGCTTGGCAACTTGCGCGAGACCGGGCAGCGGCTTGCCGTTCGCATCCGGACATAGCGCGATGTCGCCGAGCGCGTAGACACCGTCGAGCCCCGTCACCGACAAATCTGTCGCGACGGTGACGCGTCCGGCGCGGTCCACCGGCACGCCCAGCATCGCGCCCATCCGCGAGGCGCGCACGCCGGCCGCCCAGATCACCAGCCCTGCGCCGATGGTCTCGCCATTCGCCGTGACGCCATCCGCGGTCACATTCTCCACCACGCAGCGCGTGCGCACCGTCACGCCGAGCTTGGTGAGCTTCGTGGTGGCGTAGCTGGCGAGATCATCCGGGAAGGCCGCGAGGATTCGCGTCCCCGCTTCCAGCAACAGCACCGTCGCCGTCTCCGCGCGGATGCGGTGAAAATCCTTCGACAGCGCATAGCATGCCAGTTCGGCGATGGAGCCGGCCAGCTCCACGCCGGTGGGCCCGCCGCCCACCACGGCGATGGTCATCAGCCGCTTCTGTTCGGCCACGTCCTCGCTCATCTCCGCTTCCTCGAAAGCGAGCAACAGGCGGGAGCGGATCTGGCGCGCATCGGCGATAGTCTTCAGGCCGGGCGCGAAGTCTGCCCATTCGTCATGCCCGAAATAGGAATGGGTGGCGCCGGTGGCGACGACCAGGATGTCGTAACGAAGGGTACGCCCGCTCGCGAGCGACACGCTGCGCCCCGCGGTGTCGATGCCCGACACCTCGTCCAGCATCACCTCCACGCTGTCCTGCCCGCGCAGCATCTTGCGCACCGGCTCTGCGATGTCGGCGGGGGAGAGCGCCGCGGTTGCCACCTGGTAGAGCAGCGGCTGGAACAGATGGTGGTTCTGCCGGTCCACCAGGGTGACGGAGAGGCCGGCCTTGCCCAGCCCGCGCGCCACTTCGATGCCCGCGAAACCGGCGCCCAGGATCACGATATGGGTTGAGGCCATGGCAGAGACTCGGGTTGCCGGAATTGCGCGCAGGTTATAACCCCTTCCAATGAACCCGTCCGCCCGAATCCAGGCCGCCATCGACATCGTCACGGCGCTCGAAACCAGCCGCCTTCCCGCCGACCGCTCCTTGCGCGAATACTTCCGCGCCCGGCGCTATGCCGGCTCGAAAGACCGCGCCGCCGTGGGCGAGCGGGTGTTCGACATCTTCCGCCACCGCGCGGCCTATGGCTGGCGCATGAGCGGCATGAGCCCCCGGCTGCTGGCCATGGCATCGCTGTTGCGCGAGGGGCTGGGCGAGGAGGCGGTGTCGGGCCTGTTCTCCGGTGGCTACGGCCCCGCGCCGCTGACCGACGAGGAACGCGCCGCCGTCATCACGCCACCCACCGAGGCGATGCCGCTCTCCGTGCAGGGCGAATTCCCTGAATTCCTCGAGGCGGAACTGACGCGCGCGTTCGGCGACCGGCTGCTGGACGAGATGGCCGCGATGCAAATCCGCGCGCCGATCGATTTGCGCGTCAACAGCCTGAAAGCGACGCGCGAAGGCGTGGTGGATGTGCTGCGTCACGAAGGTTACGAGGCCGAGCCCACCCTTTGGTCGCCCTGGGGTGTACGGCTTCCCGCCGGCGCCAGCGGGCTGGAGCGCACGGCGCTGTTCCTCTCCGGTGCGTTCGAATTCCAGGACGAGGCGGCGCAAGTGGCCGTGATGCTGTGCGGCGCCAAACCCGCGAAACGCGTGCTGGATTTGGCGGCGGGCGCGGGCGGTAAAACGCTCGCCTTGGCGGCCACGATGAGCAATCTGGGCGAGATCACCGCGCATGACATCGACGAAGGCCGCCTGCGCCAGATCGGCCCGCGCGCCGACCGCGCCGGGATCGCCATCGTGCAGACGCATGTCGGCCCCATGCCGCCCAAGCGGCCGTATGATCTCGTGCTGCTGGATGCGCCGTGCAGCGGATCGGGCACATGGCGGCGGCAGCCGGAAAACAAATGGCGGCTGACGCTGGAGCGTCTCGACGAACTCAACGCGCTGCAGGATAAGCTGCTCGACCAGGCCGCCGCGCGCGCCGCGGGGTCTGCGCGGGTGGTCTACGCCACCTGCTCCGTGTTGCCGCGCGAGAATGAGGACCGCATCACGGCCTTCCTCTCGCGCCATCCGAACTTCGAGTTGATCCCCGCGAGATCCGCCTGGAGCGAATCGGCAACGCCGCCCGGCTTGGACGAATTCTTCCGCGCGAGCCCATTATCCACGGGCACGGATGGATTTTTCACCGCCATCCTGCAACGCCGCGCCGCATGATGCTCGAGACCGAACGCCTCATCCTGCGGCCGCCTGTCGAAGCGGATTTCGATCAGTGGGTGGCGTTCGATGCCGATGCACGCGCCACGCGGTTCTTCGGCGGACCGAAGAACCGGGCGGACTCCTGGGAGTTGCTGTCGTCCGTCGCCGGCATGTGGGCGTTACGCGGCTGCGGATTGTTCAGCGTGTTCGAGAAAGCGTCGGGCGAATGGATAGGCCGCATCGGCCCCTGGAAGCCCGAAGGCGCCACGGCGGAAATCGGCTGGGCCGTGCTGCCATCGCATTGGGGCAAAGGCTACGCCACCGAAGGCGCGCGCGCCGCGATCGACTGGGCCGTCGATCATCTGGGCTGGGCCGAGATCGCCCATTGCATCGACGCGGATAACGCGCCCTCCATCGCGGTGGCCCACCGGCTGGGCGCCAAATGGCTGCGCGAGGCGCGGGACAGCCATGGCGGGCCGACACAGGTCTACGGCCAAAGCGCGCAGGACTGGCGGGCGCGGCGCTGATTCGCTTGTCGAAGCGCTGGCCAATTTGGGCGCGGCGTTTGGTTCGCTGGACAGGGTGGGACACAGCCGTGTAAATCCCGCCATGGCAGCTCCCGTCCTCATCGTCGATTTCGGATCGCAGGTCACCCAGCTCATCGCGCGGCGCGTGCGCGAGGCGGGCGTCTATTGCGAGATCGTTCCCTTCAACAAAGCCGAAGCCGCGCTGGCGAGTGATCCGCCGCCGCGCGCCATCATCCTCTCCGGCGGGCCCGCGAGCGTGATGGAAGCGGGCGCGCCGCGCGCTCCGCAGCGCGTGTTCGAGATGGGCGTTCCCGTCCTCGGCATCTGTTATGGCGAAATGGCGATGGCCGAGCAGCTCGGCGGCAAGGTCGAAGGCGGACACCATCGCGAATTCGGCCGCTCCGACATCAGAATCGAGAAGCCGTCGCCGCTTCTGGCGGGGCTGGGCGAGATCGGCGACCGCGAGCCGGTGTGGATGAACCATGGCGACAAGATCACCGCCATGCCGCCGGGCTTCTGCGTCGTCGCGACGTCGGAACATTCGCCCTATGCCGTGATCGCGGACGAGGCGCGCAAGCTTTACGGAATCCAGTTCCATCCCGAAGTGGTGCACACGCCGCGCGGGGCGGAGATGTACAAGAACTTCGTCATCAACATCGCCGGCATCAAGCCCGAATGGAACATGCATGCCTTTCGCGCACGGGAGATCGAGAAGATCCGTGCGCAAGTGGGCAAGGGCAAGGTGATCTGCGGGCTTTCGGGCGGCGTGGATTCGAGCGTGGCGGCTGTGCTCATCCACGAAGCGATCGGCGACCAGCTCACCTGCATCTATGTCGACACCGGGTTGATGCGCGCGGGCGAGAGCGAGGAAGTCGTCTCGCTGTTCCGCGGGCATTACAACGTGCCGCTGATCCATGCCGAGGCGGCCGATCTGTTCCTGGGCCGCCTCGCCGGCGTCACCGATCCGGAGCAGAAGCGCAAGATCATCGGTTCCACCTTCATCGACGTGTTCGACGGCGAGGCCGCCAAGATCGGCGGCGCGGAATTCCTGGCCCAAGGCACGCTCTATCCCGACGTGATCGAAAGCGTGAGCGCCACCGGCGGCCCGTCGGTCACCATCAAGTCGCACCACAATGTCGGCGGCTTGCCCGCGCGCATGAAGATGAAGCTGGTCGAACCCTTGCGCGAATTGTTCAAGGATGAAGTGCGCGCGCTGGGCCGCGAGCTCGGCCTGCCGGAGAGTTTCGTCGGCCGCCACCCGTTCCCCGGCCCCGGCCTCGCCATCCGCATCCCCGGCGAGATCACCGCCGAGCGCCTCGACATCCTGCGCAAGGCCGACACCGTCTATCTCGACGAAATCCGCAAAGCCGGCCTCTACGACAAGATCTGGCAAGCCTTCGCGGTGTTATTGCCGGTGCGCACCGTCGGCGTCATGGGCGACGGCCGCACTTACGACTCCGTCTGCGCGCTCCGCGCCGTGACATCAAGCGACGGCATGACCGCCGACTACTACCCGTTCGAGCATTCGTTCCTCGCCCGCGTCAGCACCCGCATCGTCAACGAAGTCCGCGGCATAAACCGCGTGGTCTACGACGTCACGAGCAAGCCACCGGGCACGATTGAGTGGGAGTGAGTGGATATGGCGAGACGTTTGACCGGTAACGTTAAAAAATTGGCGAGGCTTTTTTCGAGCAAAAGAATACCGATTGAGGGCATCGGCTTTTATAACCATCCATCTTTTTTGCAAGCGGAACGCACAGATCCGTCCTTTTTGGACCAATATGCGGCTTGGGTTCGCGCGCGTCCGCGCGATAAAAAGTACGACGATCATGTCCGCAAAACTCTACCGCGGATAGTTGATATAGTTGTCCACGAGCTGCGTGACGATACGGCGATGGGTGCTTGTAGAGATGCATCAATGTTGTTAACGAAACTCTTTGAGCTCGAAGGGATTTGGTGCTACGCGGCAAAAGGCGCGGTAAGCATCGACGCGCCGTCCCTGGGCACTTCCACGAATTTCTGGCTGTTCGATACTGTGGAAAACGCGGCCCACGTTTGGGTGGTAGCGCCTCCTTTTGAAATAATCGACATCACACTGCGCCAGCAACACTACTCTCATGGAGAGCGTGAACTCCTCCCTGAGTTCGTGCTTCTCGAAAGCGCAGAAACTTTTACTCCTGTGCTCTCTGATTTTTGCTCGCTTGAACTGCGTGGACAGCTGCAACAATATGAGCCGCCACAGTCGATTGTGGACGCATATACGAAAACGATGGAATGCGCCGACTTTTTTCCTTCTTACCGAGTCAAATTTGGAACGGCATTAGTTAGCTATGCGGTCGGTGGTATAACTGTTTCCGAAGCGCCGTCGATTTACGAGATTACGAATCGACGCTGGAATGGGCGTCTTGCCGGAGAACTCTACGACAATATTGTGCGACCGAAATTAAGCGGTGTCGGTCGATAGAGTTTTCGGTTTGTCCTAATATCCCACGCAATCGTCAGATTAGATCGCGTGGGCGTGAGAAATTCAACACTTCCGCGGCGAAGCCTCGGTCTGGCCACTGCAATAGCGCGCCGCAAACGATCTTCAGGGTCTCCTCGCTTTCTCGCCGGTCACCGGCGCTTGCGGCCGAAGCTTGAGGGTTTTGGTGCGGGTCCGCGCGGTGTTGGAGGTGGAGGGCTTGCGGCGGCTTCTTCGGCTTGTCGCGCAAGGTAGCGGGCGATCATCGCGTCGGCGTCGAAGGTGTTTTCGTCGTCGTCGGGATCGCTGCCGCGTCCGTCCGGATTGCGTGGGCGCGTTAGAATTATCCGGATGATGCCGTAGAAGAGCGGAATGCAGAACAGCAGGCAAAGAATGCCCAGTCCCAGCAGGGTCGGGCCCAGGCCAATCGCCACCGCTCCCTCGATCGACCCGCTCGTATGGAGGAAGTAGAAAAAGAGCCCGCCCAAAAATACGACGGGCACAATCGCCCTGATCCCCCAAAATGCCGGATTTGATCGCATGCCGGGCCTCCATCCGGATTCATCATGCGGCCACAATCGGCAACAAAATCTAAACGTGGAACTCAACGCGGCTTCGGATTTCGGCTATCGAATGACCTTCCGCAGCGATTTCTCGATCATTCCCCCGCAATAGGCATCGCCGTAATCGCGCTTTGCTTTGGCGGCGAGTTTCTTGAGCGGCGGGAGAGCGGCGATGCGCCTCGTCAGGGCCGCGGTCATGGGGGCGGTTTCTTCGAAGATTTCTCCGATCTTGGGGAAGCGATCCGTCATGGTGGACCAGAGCGTGGCTGTCACGATGTCGGCGATGCTGGGCTCGGTGCCGCCAAAGAGGAAGCTTTTGTCCGCCTCCAGGCCATGCCGTCGTCCTGTTTCTTCCCAGAAGGACATCCACTTCTTTAAGCGCGGCACGAAATCATGCCAGCGTTTTTTCGTCCACATCTCGCGGCCGCCGTCTTGCGTGATCTCGTCGATCACGTCGTTGGCGTCGCACACGATCTTCAAGGTCACGGCGCGCAGGGCGGGCGACGCGGGCAACAGGTCCAGCGTTTCGCCGAGATAGAGGATGATGGCCGGCATCTGGGCGATGGCGAAGTCCGCTTTCTTGTCGATCAGCAACGGTGGTCCCATGAAGGGGACGGGCATCTTCTTCACCGGGCCCTCCATCAGCTTCGCGATGGCGTCGTCGCCTTTTTCGCGCCAGGTCTTTCCGGCATAGGCGAGGACCGCGCGCACGAACTGGCCGCGGAACGGAACGGACCAGTAGTAAAGATCGTAGTCGGACATCTAGGGGCTCTTGGTTATAGTAGCCAGCGTGCGTTGATAACGTCGCCGGACAATCGTGGTTTCGCAAGAGCAGGTAGCAGCCATGGCGCAAGTCGCCTTGTATTTCGCCTGGAGCCGGCCGGATGAAGTTTCCGCGCCACTCGGCGTGCTGGAGGACCGGTTTCCGGCACTGTTCGAGTTGCGCCGGATGTTCTGGCCGCGCTGGGAGCAATTCGCCGGGGCATCCGATCAGGGCATCGGCGGCTTTCTGGACAACATCCAGCTCACCAATTTCACGCGGTTCGCCGAATTGGCGATGGAATGGACGGGGAATCCCGTGCGGCACGCGGAGCGCAAGACCGATGCAGGCGTGTGCGCGCTCGATGCAGGTTTTCTCGCCGGCGTGGATACGCTCGTCGTCATCAGCTTCGACTCGTCGCGGACGAAGCAGCAGGCGCGCGATGCGGAAGTCGCCGCCGTCCGTGCTTTTCTCGACGATCCCGGCCACACGCTGTTCGTCTGCCCCCATCATGACATCGGCGATACGGCGTCATTGCCAAAGGAAGAATGGCTGGCGCGGCAGGAAGTCGAATTCCATCACCATGGCGATCATGGCATTCCCGCGCGGCAATGCTTCGGCGATTTCGGCCTTTCGCTGTTGAACGGGCTGGGCCTGCAAGTCCGAAACCGTTTCGGCCTTCGCCCCGCGAAGTTGTCGGACGGTTCTCCGGCGCCCCTCGAAATCGCGGCCGGGCTCGACCGGACAGGTCTTATGGAGGGTGTCACCACCTTCAATCTCCACCCGCATCTGCCGCATTTCGAGCGGCTGGGCGACAGCGCGGCAAAGCTGGACGTGCTGGCGCGGCAACGGATCGATCCGGCCGCGCCGCCGCATCCCTTCACCGCCGATGGGCGGCGCGATTTCGATGCCTTGCTGCAATCGAAGCCCGGCCTGTTTCCCGGCCGCGTGCTGGTCTGCGACACGACGATCTTCAGCTCCACGGTCGGCGGCCTCGAGAGCCTGCAACGCTTCTGGCGGAACGCGGTGCTGGCGAAAGCGTAGAGGTTCGTGCCAAGTACCGCGCACAGCCGGGAAGCGCGCGTCGCACGCCCGCGATGAGCGGATGGAGCAGCGATGAGCATGGACGCGCGGTCGAAGGGTTGGGTGCCGCCCATCTGGTTGCTCGGGCTTTGCAACCTTCCGCTCGGGCTTTACGGCGCGGTCATGCTGATGACGCTGCCGCAGATCCTGGCGGCCAACGCCGTTCCGGAACCGCGGATCGCGTCGATCACAGCCATCGGTCTTCTCCCGGGTTTTTGCAGCTTCCTGGTGGCGCCGTTGCTGGACTGGCGCTTCAGCCGCCGCACCTATGCCATCGCGTTCACCGTGATCGCGGCGGTGCTTCAGTTCGCGGCGCTGATGTTCGTGCGCAATCTCGAAGTGCTGACGGTCTGTCTGTTCGTGGGGATGTTCGCCGTGCAGCTCAACGTCGCCGCCATCGGCGGATGGTTCGCGACGCTGACGCCGGTGGAGAAGAAGGGCTCGCTGGGCGCGTGGCTGAACGTGGGCAACGGCTTGGGGTTCGGGGTCACGGCCATCATCGCGATCTTCCTGCTGCGCGATCTGCCTTATGCCGTTGGCGCCGTGATCCTCAGCCTGCTTCTTCTGCTGCCGGTTCCCGTGCTGTTCGCGATGGCGTCGCTGCCGGCGGACCGCAAGCTCGCGGGTGAGAGTTTCCGCAGTTTCTTTCGCGACATCGTCGACCTGGTCCGCAGGCCCGCGGTGTTCTGGACCTTGCTGCTCTTCATCATGCCGGCGGCGTCTTTCGCGCTGACCAACACGCTGGGTGGAATCGGGCATGATTTCCATGCATCCGAGAAGCTGGTGGGATTGATCGGCGGCGTCGGCGTCACCATCGCGGGCGTTGTCGGCGCGCTGATGGTCGAGCCTGTGTTGCGGCGGCGCTCGCCGCTCACGATCTATCTTTGGGTGGGCGTGCTGGGCGCGGCCTTCACGCTGTCGCTGATCGCGCTGCCGTTGACGCCGCTGGTGTTCTCCCTCGCCGTGCTGGGCGAAAACCTGGCCCAATCCTCCGCTTTCACGGTGCAGAACACGATCACGCTGCGCACCATCGGCGAGGATAATCCGCTGGCCGCGACACAGTTCGCGTTCCTCACCTCCGCCACCGCCTTGCCGATCAGTTACATGCAGGCGCTCGACGGGCAGGCCTATGGCTATGGCGCGGCGGCCGGAAGCTTCCTCGCCGATGGCGCTTTAACGCTTTGCGCCTGCATCATATTGGCCATCGCGCTGCGCATTGCCCGCGGGCGCGGGGTCGCGGCGTAGCAGGGTCTCGCAAGGATGTGACTTGCGAAGGGCGCGCGGTCGGCGCGACTGTCTCCCGTCTGCCATGGGGGGATTGCGATGCGCAGGACGGGTTTGGGGATTTTCGGTGCGGTTTTGCTCGGCGCATCCGCAGCGGGCGCGGCACCCTATGCCGCGATGGCGCCTGTCGATCAATACATGATGGACCGCACGGCCGAGATCGCGCTGGCGAAGAGCGCGGCGCCGCCGTCCATCTCGGACAAGGCGACCATCCTGGTGTTGACGCCACACGGCTACGACACCGCGATCAAAGGCAGCAACGGCTTCGTCTGCGCGGTGGAGCGCGGGTGGATGTCGCAATATGACTTCCCGCAATTCTGGAATCCGCATATGCGCGGGCCGCTTTGCTACAACCCGGCCGCGGTGCGCACGATCCTGCCCTATACGATCCGGCGCACCGAGCTGGTACTGGCGGGGCGCTCCAAAGCCGAGATGAGCGCGGCGATCCAGGACGGTATCGCAAAGCACACGCTGCCGCCCCTCGAAGCTGGCGCGCTGACCTACATGATGTCGAAGCAGCAATTCCTCAACGACGACGCGCACAACTGGATGCCGCATCTGATGTTCTACTTCGCGCGCGGTGCGGCCGCGAACTGGGGCGCGGATCTCCACGGCTCCCCGGTGATGCTGAACCCGCAATTCCAGGACTCCCCGGAAGCGATCAGCGTCATCATGGTGCCGGTGAAGCACTGGTCCGACGGGACACCGGCGCCGGGGATGTAGTGAGGGTGTGGGCGCAGCCCATCAAATACCCACGCCGAACGCGAACACCTTGGCTTACGGCAGACCCACGATCGTGAGTTCTGCGGGATTGAAGAGGGTTGGCGTGCGGCGCAGGAGTATTTGGGTGGGAATGAGGTCGCATGCGAAAATATCGACCAGGGGCTCGAACTCGAACAACAGCCTCGGATTCTGGACAAGCTGGAAAACGAACCGCAAATCGTCCATCTGCGCCTGATATTGCGGGAGGACGAGCGCCTTCAGGTCTGATCGTATCGCGCCCCGTAACGCTTCGGTTGGTGCAAAGCCACGGGAAGACGCGTAGTCCGCATAGGCCATTTCCAGATTGATGCCATCTCCCCTGACGTCCGAGAAGCACCGGTTGACGTCTTCCCGTTGCAGGCCGCCTCGGAAGCCGGCGGATAGCAAGCCGGTAATGGTCGCGAACGCAGTTGCGATCTGGGCGTTCGAAAAGGGCAGGGACCGCATCCCATTCCAGGCCGAGCGAAACAGCGTGCTCAGTTCCTGAACGGGGAGCTTGTTTGTCTCGTCGACGGGCACCCATTCGATCAGCTTCGCGCGATGCTGGGGTTTGGCATCCAACAGCTGCTTCACCGCGAAACCGACGGCACGCTGAAGCGACTGCCTGTCGCCCGCTCTCAGGTGGATGCGCTCCATATGGCCGCCGACATCGTCGAAATGTTCGTCGGGATATGTGCGCCAAGCCGGTTCCTGCGCCTTGCCCCATGAGGCCAGCGGCGCAAGCTTGTCGGGCTCGAGGAAGCCTTCGGCATAAAACCCGTTGGGGAAGCTTTCCATGGTCTGTATGGAGGCATTCGCGCCCTTTGCCTGCAAATCGGCGACCATGTCGCGAATATATTCGCGGCCGAAGTGTTTCTTCTCGATGTCGAAATATTGCTCGAGAAGCAGCTCTAGCGCGCTCTTTTCCTTCGGGTAAATATAGTCCCGCTCCGGATAGGAGGGGTATCCCGTGTAGGGAAATATGATCCGGTCCATGGGGTAATCGACATCCCAATTGTAGTCGCACAACAGGAAAACACCTCGCTGTGCCTGCAGGCGCCAGAGATTGGTGACGTCCACTTCCACGGTTTCGAGAATGGCCCGGTCCCGCACCCCAACGGCTTTCATATCGTCCGCGACTTCGAGAAGGTCCTTTGTATCCACGCAATACATGCAGGACATTCCGTTGGCAGGCGGCGTGGGTGAATCCGCCGAAAAGAAACCGGCGACCGCGGGATCGGTTGTGAAGTCGATGTAGTTGGTGGGTATGCCGTAGTGTTGAGCGACGGCGGAAAATTGATGCAGGCTTTCTTCCTCCAGGAGATAACGCAAGGCTGGATTTTCGGTGAGCCAATCGCAGAAGAGCAGATAGCGTGACTGCACCTTCTCTATGGCCGCGGTGTCGCCGGAACGGCGGATCCGAAATAGCGATGAAAACGGGGGCCAATCCTGAACCTGACCGCGAAACCAGTTGTATCTGCCTTCCGCCTTGAAAGCTTGTGCGCGCTCGACAGCTTCTTCGACGCTTCCGGCCTTGAATATCTCGGGCATGGGCCCTCCCAAAAAAAATCGATCTGCGTAGCGCCCGCAATATTGGGTGCCATCGGGCAGGTTACGTCATTTTCCGCGTCCCAGAACTCCCGGCAAATATTCAGCGATGCGATGGATATTTGGAGCGGCGCGGATGTTTTGGAAATTAGTATTGACTAATGTATTAGTATATACTAATATACTTTCATGCCCCACGCCGCCCCCATCGACTCCGTCCTGCGCACCTTGGCCGATCCCACGCGCCGCGCCGTGTTTGAACGGATTGTGGGGGTCGAGGAGATCTCCGTCAGTGAACTCACGCGCGGCAGTGGCGTCACGCAGGGGGCGATTTCGCAGCATCTCAAATCGTTGAAGCTGGCGGGGCTGGTGGCCGAGCGG
Organism: Rhizomicrobium sp.; assembly: GCA_036489435.1. GTDB lineage: Bacteria > Pseudomonadota > Alphaproteobacteria > Micropepsales > Micropepsaceae > Rhizomicrobium. The sequence continues at coordinate 370,486 of DASXFU010000023.1, forward strand.
CCCGAAGGGCGCAATGTGTTTTATCGCGCGCAACCGGAGGGGCTCACGCCGCTGGTCGACTGGATGGGACATTACGGCGTCTTCTGGCGCGAACGGTTTGCCAATCTCAGAACCTTGTTGAAGGAAATCGATCCATGAGCAACGCCGCCCTCAAGCCCGGCACGCAGGACATCGTGGTCGAAGAAGTTTTCCCGCATGCGCCGGAGACGATCTGGACGGTGCTGACGAACGGCGCGCTGATGGGCCGTTGGCTCGGCATGGCGCCGACAGGCTTCGCGCCCGTGACGGGCACGCGCTTCACCTATCAGACGACGGCGGCGGGTGCGTGGGACGGCGTCATCCGTTGCGAAGTGCTGGAGGTGGTCCCGTATGCGTGCCTCGTCTATGCCTGGAAGGGCGGCCACGAAGGTAATGTTGGTTACGGCTCGCGGCTGGACACGGTCGTCACCTTCGCGCTGGCGCCCGTCGCGGGCGGCACGCGCGTCCGGCTTGTCCATTCGGGCTTCGTGCTGCCGGTGAACGAGACGGCCCTCAAGGGCATGGGCGAAGGCTGGAAGAAAGTCGTCAAGCGGCTGGACGATGTTGCCGCGGAGCAGACATGAGCGCAGCCGCCTGATAGTTTCCGGGCATGGTGGAAAGCCTTCCCGACATCCTCGCACACGATCTCTCCATCGTCTTCTGCGGCATCAATCCAGCGCGGACGGCGGCGGTGGTGGGGCGGCATTTCGCGAGTGGCACGAACCGGTTCTGGCGGGTGCTGCATCTCTCCGGGTTCACGCCGGAGCTGATCCGGCCGGAGAACGACCGCTCGATCCTGCGCTATGGCTATGGTCTGACGACGGCGGTGGCGCGTCCGACGCGAAGCGCGAACGAACTTTCGCGCGGCGAGCTTGCCGGCGCCGGCGCGGTGCTGGAGCGCAAGCTCGCGCCGCTCAAGCCGCGCCACATCGCCTTTCTCGGAAAGATGGCGTACGCGGCCATCGTGAAAAACCCGAAGCTCGATTGGGGGCCGCAACCGGCGTCGTTCGCGGGCGCGCCGGTGTGGGTGCTGCCCAATCCGAGCGGCCTCAACCGCGCCTTCCAGCTCGATGCGCTGGTCGCGGCCTACCGCGAGATGCGCGTGGCGGTCATCGGCTGAATTTGCTCGCGACCGATCCGCTTCCTACACTCGCACCGCAATCTGGCCCGGCGCGATCCATGTCTCCGTCTTCCTCCACGCTTCCGCTCACCATCCTGATGTTCGCGACCGGTGTGGGCATTCCCATCATGGCGGCGCTGAACTCGCGGCTGGGCGCGCAATTGGGCAGCCCCTGGGCGGCGGCGTTTCTGCTGTTCGCGGTGAGCGCGGTGGTGGCGGGCGTGGCGCTGGCGATCACGGGCGCGCCGCCGCAAGGCTGGTTCGTGGCGCCGCCGATCTATTACGCGGGCGGGCTTCTCGTCGCCTTCTATGTCCTCAGCATCACCTGGACGGCGCCGCGCATCGGCGTGGCGAATGCCGTGTTCTTCGTGCTGGTGGGGCAGATCGTGGCCGCGGCGCTGATCGACCAGTTCGGCCTGTTCGGCGCGATGAAATCGCCGCTGACGGGACAGCGCATGCTGGGCGTCGCGCTCATGCTGGTGGGCGTGTTCCTGGCCAGGCGCATCGCGTGACGCATCTCCTCGATCACCCGATCTGGACGGCGCTGACCACGCGACAGCAGGGCATTGCGTTGGGCGGAGAGGCCGCGCGCCGCTATCACCCGGCCATCGCGCCGTTCGCCGACATGCGGGACACCTCACCGGAGAGTTTCGCGGCGCTGCATGCGCTGTTGCAGCCGGCAGACCAGGTGGTGCTGTTCACACCCGATCCCATCACGCCACCGCCAGAGTTCACAGTCCACATGGCGAAGACGGGTGAACAGATGACCGGAACACCGTCCACCGTGACCGGTGCCGCGCCGGATATCGTTACGCTCGGTGCGGCTGACGTGCCGGAGATGCTGGCGCTGGTCGAGCTGACCAAGCCGGGGCCGTTCCTGCTCAGGACCCATGAGATGGGCACGTTCCTCGGCATCCGCATCGGAGGCCGGCTGGCGGCGATGACGGGTGAGCGCATGAAGCCCGCGCATTATACGGAGATGACGGCCGTCTGCGTTCATCCCGATCATCGCGGCCGCGGTTATGCGCAAGTGCTGCTCGCCGCCGTGTCGCGGCAGATCGTGGCGCGGGGCGAGATTCCGTTCCTGCATGTCTTCTCCGACAACGCAGCCGCCATCGCGCTCTATCGCCGCCAGGGCATGGAGATCCGCCGCCGCATGTGCGTCACGGTGGTGGGCCGCAGCGCTTAGCGCTACCAGGGTGCGAGGTTCTGATGCGCCTTGCGCACTGCCGCGGGCCACGCGTTCGCGTTCTGCGGAAAGATTTCGAGGTAGACGCCTTGCGACTCCGGCAGGGGCGCCGCCGGATTGTTCGGCAGCAGGCCGGCCAGCAATAGCGCCTGGAATTGGGCGGAGTTGGTGCAGGGCACGGCATTGGCTTTGCTGGAGCCGCTGCAGGCGACGCCGCTGCAGGTGTTGATGGTGCAGTTCGCGCCGGAGCAGCCGCCGGTGCCGGTGGTGGAATATTGGCCGCAGAGTTCGTTGGTCTGCCAGCCAAGCCGCGCGCCGGCGTTCGACGCGTCGGTGAAGTATTCCGTCAGGCTCGAGGGATAGGACGCGTCGTCCTGTGGCACGGTGAGGGTGAGCGAGTCGAAGCCCAGCGCCACGCGGCCGGGCATCAAGCGGCCCGCATCGCCGATCAGATTGGCGGCGAATTGGGCGGAGAGCGCCGCGCGCGCGGCATCGGTGGGCGCCACGGTGCCGTTGTTCATGATGCCGGGGAAGGCGTTCACGCCGATGAAACCGATGTTGAACGACTTGTTGGGGAACTGGACGAGAAAGGTGTGCAGCATGCTGTCCCAGGCGCTGCGCACCTTGCCGGGCGTGTAGCCCAGCGACAGCCAGGTCTTGATCGAATTGGCATTGGCGCATTCGCTGGCGGGTATGTTGAGCGCGGGCAGGCGCAATTCGTCCGTTGTGGTGGTGATGCCGTCCAGCTTCAGCATGGCGAGCGAGGCATAGGTCTTCATGCCGCGCAGATGCGCGGCGAGTTTGATCAACAGATCGCGGAAGGCCGCCTGATAGCCGGGGTCGTAGGGCGGCGCCATCACGAAAGTGGTGCAGCCGCCGCCGACGGTCGCGTCCACGTTAAAGGTGGCATGCGCGGCGCCGAGGCCTTTGGGCGCGGGCGCGGTCACCCATTGCGGCATGGCGCTGCCGGTGACGATGCCGAGCTCGTAGCGTTTGTTCGCCGCCGTGGCGAGCGCGATGGCGTTGTCGAGCGAGGTCCAGTTGTAATGCATGAAGCCGTCGCTGATCTGGCCCCAGCGCAAATGGATCAGAAGTCCGTCGACACCGGGCACTTGCAGCGCCGCGGTCACGGCGGGGAATTGATCGGGCTGGCTCGCATCGACGATGACATAGACGCCGTCCGCCGTGGCGGCGGAGGTGGCCGAAGATGCGAACATGGCGGCGAACATCAGGGCAAGCAGTGCTGCCAGGCTGCTGAGGATTCGCAGGCGCATGTCAGTCTCCGGCTGGACGCTGGGATCGAAACATATCACAAGATAAAACATGCCTGCGCGTCGTCCGAGACGTAAATTTGGGGTTTCCCAAAAGGACCGCATTTTCCTCGCCTGCCTGCCGGATGGGGAAACCGCGGCGCGCATCCATGCGCTGGCGGAACAACTCAAGCGGGAGAAGGGCTTCAAAGGCACGCTGATCCTGCCGGAGCATCTGCACGTCACGCTCTTCCATCTGGGCGACTGGGCGGCGTTTCCGGAAGAAGTGGTTCGCCTTGCGACAGAAGCGGCGGGGCAGGTCATGGCGCCGTCATTCGACGTCACCTTCCGCCGCGCGGAAAGCTTCCGCAATCGCACGGGTATCTATCCCTTCGTGCTCACCGGCGACGTCGCGCAATGGAAGGTGCTGCACACCGGCCTTGGTGCGGCGCTGAAGAAAGCAGGCCTTGGCGCCGCCACGCAAAGCGAGTTCAAACCGCATGTCACACTGCTGCGCGACGAGCTGCGTGCGCCGCCTTTTGTGATCGAACCGATCAGCTGGACTGTGAAGGATTTCGTGCTGGTGCACAGCCTGCTCGGCAAAACGACCCACGTTCATCTCGGACGATGGCATCTGGGCCGCTGACCGCTCGGCTGACGTGCGATATCGCACCTGTCCGCGATTGCGTTTTTTTGCCGGGCCTGCTCTCTGTCCGCACCAAATGGGGAGCGGGACATGGCATATGACGATGAGGAGCGGGGAAAAGTCTGGGGTTTGATGGTCGCGCTGCCGGTGGCGATCGCGCTGGGGTTTGTCATCGTCTTCACCGTCCTGGACCAGGTGTTCCACCAGACCATCGAAACCGCGGGCAGCAATTTTCTCGTTGTGGTCACGGGCGGATCGGTGGCCGCGGCGCTGGTGGTGTGGGCGCTGCTCTACGTCACGTTCATACGCCCGCGCGCGCCGGAGCGGGCGCTGCCTTACCTGATCGTGCTTCTGGGCACCGTGTTCCTCGTCACCGGTGGTTTCACCGCGCTGGTGAAATTGGGCCATGACAACGATGTGAAGGAGAAACACGCGGCGCTGCAAACCGTGCTGACCCAATTGCCGCAGGTGATCGACGTGGCGGTCGGCCCGAGGCGTTCCGAAGTCAGCCTCTATACCCGTTCCGTGGGTGAGGCCGGCCGGATCGCGCAAGCGGAGCTGACCCTGATACAAACGGTCACCCAATCGCATCATGCGTTCCACACGGCCATGATCGCCACGGGCTATGAGACCATGATGAAGGCGGAGCCGCTCGCCGCGGACAAGGGCTTCGTCAGGACGCGCGGGACGCTCAAGGAAATCCATGCGCTGGTCGAGACGGACCGGACCGCGACCTGGGCCGAGTTCGACAAGTTCCGCGCGGTGCTTCAGGGCGCCCAGATGAGCGCGCCCATGAAGCAGCAATTCCTCGACGCGTATGACGCGGCGTTGGCGCGCGACAAGCCTGGGCTCGAGAGGTTCTGGGACCTCATCGAGGGAATCAATACCGAGCACGAAGACATCGTGGACGTGCTCGCCCATCCGCATGGCCTTTGGTATCTGTCCGGCGGAAAGCTGCTTTTCATGAACAAGGCCGATCTCGCCAATTTCAACGCCCATGCCCGCAAAGCCCAGGCGCTGCAGGTCGAAGAGCTGGCGCTGGTGGGCAATCCGGTGGAGGAGGTGCAAGTGAACGGAACCGCGCCGCCGAAATGATCGCTTGCAACAGGGAGTTTCTCGAATGACCGATCTCTCCACTTTCCCCATCGCGCGCCGCTGGCCGGCGGCGCATCCCGATCGTTTGCAGCTTTATTCTCTGCCCACGCCCAACGGCGTGAAGGTGTCGATCATGCTGGAGGAGACGGGGCTGCCGTATGAGCCGCATCTCGTCGACATCATGAAGAATGAATCCAATTCGGACGAATTCCTCTCGCTCAATCCGAATGGGAAGATTCCGGCGATCCTCGATCCTGATGGGCCCGGCGGGAAGCCGCTGGCGCTGTGGGAATCTGGCGCGATCCTGATCTATCTGGGCGAGAAGACGGGGAAGTTCCTGCCGGCCGATGCGGCGCGGCGTTACGAGACGATCCAATGGGTGATGTTCCAGATGGGCGGCGTGGGGCCGATGTTCGGCCAGCTCGGCTTCTTCCACAAATTCGCCGGCAAGGATTACGAGGACAAGCGCCCGCGCGACCGCTATGTGGCCGAATCCAGGCGCCTGCTCGGCGTGCTGGAGCGGCAGCTCGATGGCCGCGAATGGATCATGGGCGATGATTACACCATCGCGGATATCTCGCTGCTGGGCTGGGTACGCAATCTGGTCGGTTTCTATGGCGCGCGCGAGATCGTGAACTTCGACGCGCTGAAACATGTGCCATCTTGGCTGGAGCGCGGATTGGCGCGCCCGGCCGTCGAGCGCGGGCTCAACATCCCCAACAGAGGCTGAGGAACGACAATGGCATTCTCCCTGCATACACTGACGACCGGCACTTTCGCGCCGATGCTGCGCGATCTTTCCGGTGTGCTCGAAAAGGGCGCGGCTTACGCGGCCGACAAGAAACTCGATCTCGTCAACGCCAAGCTGGCGCCGGACATGTTCACGTTGGCCATGCAGGTGAAGGTCGCCTGCGATCATGCGAACAACACCACGGTGATGCTTTCCGGCGGCGAACCGCCCGCGCGCAACCAGGACGTCGATGCCTCGTTCGAGGCGATGCAGGCGCGCATCGCGAAGACCATCGCCACCGTCGAAGCGGCGACGCCGGAATCTTTCGCGGGCGCGGAGGACCGTTCGTTCCGCGTGCCGCTGATCAACGATCTGGCGCTGCATGTGACGGGCGTGGAGCTGGTGAAGGATTGGGCCTTCCCGCATTTCTATTTCCATGTCGTCACCGCCTACGACATCCTGCGCAACGCGGGCGTGACGCTCAGCAAGCGGGACTATGTCGGCCATATCGGCGTGATGATCCGCCAGGGCGGTTGACATGGCGGCGGCGCTCTACGGCATCAAGAACTGCGACACGATGAAGAAGGCGCGCGATTGGCTGGACAAGCGCGGCGTCGCCTATGTCTTCCATGACTACAAGGTGGAGGGCGTGACGAAGGCGGCGCTGGAAGGCTGGGCCAGGGCGGTGGGCTGGGAAGTGCTGCTCAACCGCGCCGGCACTACCTTCCGCAAGCTTCCCGAGGGCGACAAGGAAGGCCTCACCGAGAAGAAGGCCATCGCGCTGATGCTGGCGCAGCCGGCGATGATCAAGCGGCCGGTGCTGGATATCGGCGGCAAACTCACCGTCGGCTTCAAGCCGGAGATCTACGAGAAGATCCTGCCACGGCGCTGACGGCGCACCACCATCCATCCGCCCAGCCACGCGAAGGGCACGGCCTCGACACCCACCGCAATGGCGTACCAGGCGGGGAAGGGCGTGTGTGGGAAGAAGAGCCCCGACAGTCCCATCGCGAGCCAGAGGACGCCCAACGCCAGCGCGTGGCCAATCGGATAGTCCGGTGCCAGGCGCGCGGCCAGTGTGCCGCCGAATGCGAAATAGAGGCAGCGATAGCCGGCCGCGGACAGCCATGTCGCGTTGTCTGCCGCGCCGTCATGGCCCAGTACCAGATCGGTGACGCGTGACACGAACAGTACCGCGACGAAGGCTGCCGCCACCGCCAGGAACCGGCGCAGGATCCGCATCGGCCTAGGACGGCTTGTCGAATTCGGTGTCGATGGTGAGCACGATCGGCTCGCTGAAGAAGGCGGAGAAGCCATATTCCATTGGCTTGATCGAGGTTTCGGCATGGATGCCGATGACATGTCCCATCGTCGGTCCGCCCGCGAAGCCCGGGCCCGCGCCCACCAGCGTCACCTTGAACGTCACCTTCTTCGTCACACCCTTCAGTGTGAAGTCGCCATCGACCTCGCCATGCTGCGCGTCTTTCTGGCGGAAGGCGGTGGAGACGAAGGTGGCCTGCGGGAACGCCTTCACGTTCATGTATTTCTCGCCCTGCAGTTCCTCCGCAAAGCCCGGAACGTTGGTTTCGATCGAGCTCGTGTCCACCTTGGCGGAAAGTTTGGAATTGGCGGGGGTCTTCGCGTCCCAGGTCAGCGCCGCCTCAACCGTGCCGAAGCGGAAAAGGCTGATCGAGAAGCCCATATGCGATACATGCGCCAGAACCGCGACATGGTTCGTGTCCAGCGTATAGGCGCCGCTGTCGGCGACCGCGATGGTCTTCTGCCCATGCGGCAGCTTCATTGGTGCATCCGCGCCGCCGAGCACAAGGCACAGCACCGATCCAAGGGCCAAAAGCCGCAATCCCGATTTCATCGTCCGCTCCAGCATGAGGTGGCGCAGAATTCAGCACGACCCGCGCCGCAATGCCAGCCCCGGTTGCATTGGTGTACCCAAAGAGATCAAACCGGGGAACCGGATCGGGCGGCGCGCATTTTCCTCTCACGCTGTCCTGTATCACCGGGGGTGTTTCATGCTGGGTCTTCTGCTGTCCCGCCTTGTCCGCAAAGGCACGCTGACGCTGGTTCATCACGACGGAAAGAAGGAAGTGTTCGGCTCCGGCGAGCCGCGCGCCACGATCCGCCTGCACGATTCCAAAGTGGGTCTCGAAATTTTGCTGCGCCCCGAGCTCGTTTTCGGCGAGGCCTATATGGACGGCCGCCTCACCGCCGATGGCGACCTCTACGACGCGCTCGACATCCTGATGACCAATATGGAAGGCGTGAAGATCCCCGCGTCGCTCCGCATGATGCGTGGCGCGCGCCGCGTGGTGCGCCGGTTCACGCAGCACAATCCCGCGAAGCGCGCACGCCAGAACGTGGCGCATCATTACGATCTCTCCGGCGCGCTCTACGACCTGTTCCTGGATTCCGACAAGCAATATTCCTGCGCCTATTACTCGCACACCGGCGAAGCGCTGGAGGATGCGCAGACCGCCAAGAAGCGCCACATCGCCGCCAAACTGCATCTCGACCGTCCGGGTCTCGACGTGCTCGACATCGGCTCGGGCTGGGGCGGGTTGGCCCTCGACCTCGCGCGCGATTGCGGCGCCAAAGTGCTGGGCGTGACGCTCTCCGAAGAGCAACTCGCCGAAGCGCAAGCCCGCGCGGCGAAGGCGCGTCTTACGGATCGCGTGAAATTCTCGCTCACCGATTACCGCGCGCTGGCGGGGCAGTTCGACCGCATCGTCTCCGTCGGCATGTTCGAGCATGTCGGCGTGCCTTACTACAACGCCTTCTTCGAGAAGACGGCGGCGCTCTTGAAGGACGACGGCACGATGCTGATCCACACCATCGGCCGGCTGGACGGCGCCGGCGCCACCAATCCCTGGATCACCAAATACATCTTCCCGGGCGGTTACACGCCGGCCTTGTCGGAGATGCTGCCCGCCATCGAACGCTCGGGACTATTCGTTACGGATGTGGAAGTGCTGCGCCTGCATTACGCCGAAACGCTGAAAGCCTGGCGTGCTCGCTTCCGCGACCGCTGGGACGAGGCGGCGCGCATCTACGACGAGCGCTTCTGCCGCATGTGGGACTTCTATCTGATCTCGTCCGAACTGGGTTTCCGCCGCCAGAAGCTGGCCGTGTTCCAGCTTCAGCTCGCCAAATCGGTGGAGGCGCTGCCTATCCTGCGCGACTACATGGTCGACGACGAACGCTCCATGCGCTTCGCGGGCACCGAACACATGCCGCGCGCCGCCGAATGAACTGAGCCTAATGAACTTGGTCTAATGAATTGGGCCTAACGGCCGGATGAGCTTGGCGTCATGGTTGTATCGAACTATCGCGGCGCGCGCGTTTCGCGTTGCGCGCGCCATGCGGGCACCTAGCGTGACTTGCGTCGAGTCGCGAGTGCTCTCATGGATTCCAACGCGGTCGCCGCGGGCTTTGCCCAGCCAGATTTCGACGGGACGTTCCAGGGCGATCTCGCGCGCTATCTCTACGACCTCTCCGCCGCCCGCCCCGTGCTGTTCTTCGCCTTCGCGCCCAAGGCCGCCGGCACTTTCCTGCGCAGCGCCGCGGTTCATGCGACCGGCGGCCAGCTCGTCCGCGTCGTCTATGCGCAAGGCGGCTGCGATGCGCATCTCTACATGCCGGTCTTCATCAAATATTTCCTGGGCGAGTTGTGCGAAGGCCCGCTGATCGCCCATGTCCACATGCAGGCGCTGCCCGCCAACCGCCGCTTCCTGGAAGTGCTGGGCATCCGCCCGGTCATCATGATTCGCTCCATCACCGACATGCTCGCCTCGTATCGCGACATGCTGGATACGAGCGAGACGGCGCGCGCCGAAGGCATCAACTGCACCATCCCGCGCGACTTCGCGGCTTGGCCCGCCGAACGCAAAAGCGACTTCCTGATCGAGATCGTGGCGCCCTGGTATGTCGGCTATTTCGCGACGTGGCTGGATTACGCGCGGGTGAGGCCCGCTGCTATCCGCGTGCTCGACTACGCGGAATTCTCCGCCGATCCGGCGGCGGCGCTTCAGACCGCGCTCGATCATGCCGGCTTGCCGCGTTCGCGCGAGGCCTGTCGCGCGGCCATCGACACCGCCTGGGCCGATCGCGCCACTTTGCGCTTCAACAAGGGTGCGGGCGGCCGCGGCAAAGATTATTTCTCGCAGAGCCAGCGCGACAAACTTTCCGCCCTGTTCCGCCACTATCCGGCGCTGGGCGACTGGTGCGAAAAGCTCGCCTGAGCTGCCTCCCCGGGCGCATCAAAGTCAAGTTTCTAAACCTGTGAGTCGAATAGGTTTAGACTTGCGCCACGGGACCCACGCGGATTGATTCGCTCTCCGCGCGCGATCACCGGATACACAACAAAAAGCACATGGAACAAGAGAACTATCGCCACGTCCCCTACGACATCGAGGTCGAGCAGGCTCTGCTGGGCGCCATCCTTGTGGATAACCGCGCGATCGAGACCGCGTCGCAACTGCTGAAGCCGGAGCATTTCTACGATCCGCTACATCTGCGGCTCTACACCGTCATGATGGGCATGTTCGAGCGCGGCGGCATGACGCTGACGCCGCTCACCATCAACGCCGCGATGAAGGCCGATCCGGGGCTCATCGAGGTTGGCGGCCACGCTTATCTCGCCGGCCTCGCGCAGGCCGCGCCCGCGATGCCCAACGTGCGCGACTATGCGCGCATCCTGCAGGAGCTGGCGGTGCGCCGCGGCCTCATCCGCATCGGCGAGGACATCGTCAACACCGCTTTCGAAGCGCCGCACGACAAGCCGCCGCAAGCCCAGATCGTGGAGGCCGAGAAGGCGCTCTATCGCATCGCGGAGACCTCGCGCTACGGCGAAGGCCCCATCGAGTTCTCGGAAAGCTTGCGCCGCGCCGTGCATTCCGCCGAGCAGGCACAATTGCGCGGCGGCCGCATCTCCGGCGTCGCCACCGGTTTCGCCGACATTGACTCGCTGCTGGGCGGCTTGCAGCCGTCCGACCTTCTCATCCTCGCCGGCCGACCGGGCATGGGCAAAACCTCGCTCGCCACCAACATGGCGTTCCATGCCGCGCGCTACTGGGTGCAGGACCAGGAAGCGGGCGTGGAGGTTTCCAAGGGTGCGCCGATCCTGTTCTTCTCGCTGGAAATGGCGGCGCAACAGCTCTCCGCGCGTATTCTCTCGGAGCAGTCCGAGATCGAGATGTGGAAGATCCGCAACGGCAAATTCTCCGACAGCGAGTGGGAGAAATTCGTGCTCACCATGCAGGAGCTGTCCACGCTTCCGCTCTATATCGACGACACCGGCGGCATCTCCATCGCCCAGATCGCGGCGCGCGCGCGGCGGCTGAAGCGCGAGAAGAATATCGGCGTGGTGATCATCGACCACATCCAGCTCGTCGCCGGATCGGGCCGCTCCGAAAACCGCGTGCAGGAGATCACCGAAATCTCCAAGGGGCTGAAGGTGCTGGCCAAGGAGCTGAACGTGCCGGTGATCGCGCTCTCCCAGCTCTCCCGCGCCGTCGACGCGCGCGACGACAAGCGCCCCGTGCTCTCCGACCTGCGCGAATCCGGCTCCATCGAGCAGGACGCCGACGTGGTGATGTTCGTCTTCCGCGAGGAATATTATTTGAAGTCGCGCGAGCCCGAGCCCGGTTCTCCCGAGCACGGCAAGTGGATGGAAAAGATGGAGCGCATCAACAACCGCGCGGAGCTGCTGATCGAAAAACACCGCCACGGCGCGACGAACAAGATCGACCTGATGTTCGACGACCGCTACACGCGGTTCTCGAGTTTGGCGCAGGAGGGGCGGTAGGTCGTTCCACGAGCTATTACGGCATCGACCGCGTTGTCATCCCCAGCGAGCATCGCGCTCTGGAATTATTCAAACCGACTCCCCCCAATATCGTCATGGCCGGGCTTGTCCCGGCCACCCATACCCGCGGTGGGAAAAGTAAGGGCGATGACCGTCATCGTCTTTTTCTGCAAAGACCGCGTTTATGGGTGGCCGGGACAAGCCCGGCCATGACGGTTGAGAGAGTGGTGACTTAGCCGAAGCAGCTTAGCTATCCGAGGCGGCTTCACCGCCCGTCATCGCAATCCTCGTCGTAATGCGCCCACGGCTTGAGCCGGTTGCGGGTCATGGTGCCGGAGCGGCGGGCGTGGCCGGGGCCATAAGCGCGGCCGAAGCCGTCCGTCCAGGCGGTGCGCGTTTGGGTGACGGCTTCGGTGTCGCCGTCCACGTGTGAGTCACTGTTGTAGCCGTAGTCGGTGACGTCGGCTTCGGACGTGCTCTCCTGCGACTCCGAATAGGCCATACGGTAGTGGCGATAATGACGATGCGTCGTGCGCAGCACGGGCGTCGATGCGACCGTCGGCGGAGGTGGCGCGGGCTGACAGTTGCAGGCTGGCGGCGGAGAGGGAGCGACCGGATTGATGGCGGCGGTTTGTTGGGTTTGGTCGCAGGCGGCCAAGGCGCAGGTGAGGGTGCAAGCCAGAATGAGGGGTGTCAGGCGCATGGGCGTTCTCCTGTCTCATTTTGGCGCGGACGGGCGCGAGGCGCCGGGGTTTTCCGGGGGGCTGGTTAATCCGCGAGGTTGACGGGCGGCAGAATGTTCTCTATTTGTTTTCATCTGGCCGGTGAGCCAGAGGCGAGGGCTGGAGGCGGAGAAACGAAAAATTTTGCCGAACAATTATATTTCGCGAGAGAGACAGGAAGTTGCGGGCAGGCGAGGGCGGAAATCCGCTGTTCTGGCCGGTGCCCGGGCGCTTCGCCGCTTTGACCTTGGCGGGGTGGGGCTGCCATTGTCGGCCGACATGAGCAACTTCGAAACTGCGTGCCTGACGGTGCGGTTGGGCGCGGTGGCCGCGAATTTTCGCGAAGTCCGCCGCCTCGCCGGAACCGCCGCTGTCGCCGGCGTGGTCAAGGCCGATGCCTATGGCCTCGGCATGGCCCCCATTGCGCGCGCGCTGGCAGCGCAGGATTGCGATACGTTTTTCGTGGCGCGGCTCTCCGAAGGCATCGCGCTGCGGCCTGTCGTGCCGCAAGCCCGTATCTTCGTGCTCGATGGTGTCACGGCCGACGCGGTGCCGGCGCTGCTCGCGAACCGGCTGACGCCGGTGCTGAATTCGCTCTCCGAAATCGCCGCCTGGTCCGCCGCCGCGCGCGAGATGGACACGGTGCTGGACGCCGCCGTCCATGTCGATACCGGCATGAACCGGCTGGGCCTGCCGGCGCATGAATTGGCGACCCTCAGCGCGGACGCGGCGACACTGCTGCGCAGCCTAAGGCTGGTGCTGGTGATGAGCCATCTGGCCTGCGCCGACGATCCGGCCTCGCCGATGAACGCCTTGCAGCGCGAGCGCTTCCGCACCGCGCTCGCCATGCTGCCCGCCGCGCCGGCCAGTCTCTCCTCGTCAGGCGGCGTGCTGCTCGGCAAGGATTACGCCTTCGACATGGTGCGCCCCGGCATCGGGCTCTATGGCGGAAATCCCGGCAAGCCCGGCGCCAGTCCCTTCGCGGCGACGGCGCAGCTCACCGCGCCAATCCTCCAGCTTCGCCGCGTTGACAGGGGGGAGAGCGTTGGCTACGGAGCCACGCACAGGATCGAGCGGCCAGGGATGCTCGCGACAATAGCGATTGGGTATGCCGATGGCGTGTTGCGCGCGCTCGGCAATGTGGGGGCTGCGGCGCTCGGCGGTGTCCGCGTGCCCATCGTGGGCCGCATCTCGATGGACCTGATCACGCTCGATGTCACGGACGTTCCACCGCGCGCCTGCGAGACGGGCGCGGATGTCGAATTGTTCGGGGACACGATTGCGCTGGACGAAATGGCCTCCGCCGCCGGCACCGCGCATTACGAGATGTTGACCCGCATCGGCGCCCGCGTGCCGCGCCGCTATGTTGAGGGCGCGCGATGAACGTCTTCGCCGCCATCGGCCGCGTCTTCCTCGATCTGCTGGCCCAGATCGGCGCGCTGACGGTCTTCACCTTCACCGCCATAACGAGCTGCTTCCGCCCGCCCATCTACTGGTCGCTGATCGGCCAGCAGATGATGCGCATCGGCTGGTTCTCGCTGCCGGTGGTGGGGTTGACGTCAGTGTTCGTGGGCGCCGCGCTGGCGCTGCAGATCTATATCGGCGGCAACCGCTATGGCGCGGAGGCGATCGTGCCGCAGATCGTGGTCTTGGGCATCACGCGCGAGCTGGGGCCGGTGATCGCGGGCCTCATGGTCGCGGGGCGCGTCGCCGCCGCCATCGCGGCCGAGATCGGCACCATGCGCGTCACCGAGCAGATCGACGCGCTGACCACGCTCTCGACCAATCCGTTCAAATATCTCGTGGTCCCGCGCCTGATCGCGTCGGTGATCGCTATGCCGGTGCTGGTGGCCGTCGCGGATTCCATCGGCGTCTTGGGCGGCTATCTCGTGTCCACCCGCAGCCTCAACTTCAACTGGGCCGTCTATATCAACAACACGGTGAACTTCGTCACCGACAGCGACGTCCGCTCGGGCCTCATCAAGGCCGCGGCGTTCGGCTTCATCATCGCGCTGATGGGCACCTATAACGGCTTCCATTCCAAGGGCGGCGCGCAGGGCGTGGGCGCGGCGACGACGAATGCGGTGGTATCCGCCTCGATCCTGATCCTGGCGGCGAATTACATCCTCACCTCCATCCTGTTCGGGAAGTGACGGCGATGGCGGTGACTCCAAAAATCGAACTGCGCGGTGTGAAGAAACGCTTCGGCTCCAAGGTGGTGCTGGATGGCGTCGATCTCGTGGTCGAGCCCGGCACCTCCATGGTGATCATCGGCGGCTCGGGCACCGGCAAATCCGTTACCATCAAGAGCGTGCTGGGCATCCTGCGCCCGGATGCGGGCCAGATCTTCGTGGACGGCCAGGAAGTGACGCGGCTGTCGGGCCGCGCGCGCGAGGCCTATCTCAAGAAATTCGGCATGCTGTTCCAGGGTGCGGCGCTCTTCGACTCCCTGCCGGTGTGGGAGAACGTGGCGTTCGGTCTCATCCAGGGCCGCGGCATGGCGCGCAAGAAGGCGAAAGAGATCGCGCTGGCCAAGCTCGGCAAGGTGGGTCTGGGGCCGGAAGTGGCGAATCTATCGCCATCCGAACTATCTGGTGGCATGCAGAAGCGCGTGGGCCTCGCCCGCGCCATCGCGGCCGATCCGGAGATCATCTTCTTCGACGAGCCCACCACCGGCCTTGATCCCATCATGGCCGACGTGATCAACGACCTCATCGTCTCCACGGTGAAGGACCTGGGTGTCACCACGCTCTCGATCACCCATGACATGGTGAGCGCGCGCAAGATCTCCGACAACATCGCCATGCTCTACAAGGGCAAGATCATCTGGAGCGGCCCGACGGCCAGCATCGACACCAGCGGCAATCCCTATGTGGACCAGTTCATCCACGGCCGCGCCGAAGGCCCGATCAAGATGGAGGTGAAGGCGTAAGTCTCAGCACGCGCACTTCATCCCGTCACGGCCGGGCTTGTCCCGGCCGCCCATATTCCAGAGTGCTTGCCGGATGGACTCTGGCATATGGATGGCCGGAACAAGTCCGGCCATGACGATTGAGGGTGGGTGTTGACAGCTCTGCTATACTCGAATCATGGCCAAATCCTCCATCTCATTCGCCTGTCAGTCCTGCGGCGCGGTCCATTCGAAATGGTCGGGCAAGTGCGAGGCATGTGGTGGGTGGAACACCATTGTCGAAGAGGGCGCGGCCATTCCGATTGGGGCGAGTGCGCGGCCTCGCCTTAAAGGTCGGCGGTTCGCGCTCGAGGACCTCAAGACCGTTGAGGATGCGCCGCCGCGCCGCGCCACCGGTATCGCGGAGTTCGATCGGGTTTGCGGCGGCGGATTGGTGCCGGGATCGGCGATCCTGGTCGGCGGCGATCCCGGCGTCGGCAAATCCACGCTGATCCTGCAGGCGCTGGCGGCGCTGGCAAAGAACGGCGGCAGCGCCGTCTATATCTCCGGCGAAGAGGCGATGGCGCAGGTGCGGTTGCGCGCGGCGCGCATGGGGCTTGCCGATGCGCCGGTGGCGCTGGGTTCGGCGACATGTGTCGAGGACGTGCTCTCCACGCTGGAGTCCGGCAAGACGCCGGATGTCGTCGCCATCGATTCCATCCAGACGATCTGGACATCCGCGATGGAAGCCGCCCCCGGCACCATCGCGCAGGTGCGCACCGCCTCGTTCGATCTCGTGCGGTACGCCAAGGCCTCTGGCGCGGCCATCATCCTGGTGGGCCATGTCACCAAGGATGGGCAGATCGCGGGGCCGAAGGCCGTCGAGCATCTGGTCGATGCGGTGCTCTATTTCGAGGGCGAGCGCGGCCATCATTTCCGCGTGCTGCGCGCGGTGAAGAACCGCTTCGGGCCGACGGACGAGATCGGCGTGTTCGAGATGACGGGTGCGGGCCTCGCCGAAGTGGGCAATCCCTCCGCGCTATTCCTGGGCGACCGCAATTCGGTGTCGCCGGGGGCGGCGGTGTTCGCAGGGCTCGAAGGCACGCGGCCCTTGCTGGTGGAAGTGCAGGCGCTGGTCGCGGCGGCGGGCTATGGCACGCCGCGCCGTGCGGTGGTGGGCTGGGATTCGGGGCGCCTCGCCATGATCCTCGCCGTGCTCGACGCCCGCGCCGGGCTTGGAATGAGCGGGCACGATGTCTATCTGAACGTCGCCGGCGGCTTGAAGATCGGCGAGCCGGCGGCCGATGTCGCGGCGGCGGCGGCGCTGGTCTCCTCCTTCTCCGGCCGGGCCTTGCCGAAAGATTGCGTGTTCTTCGGCGAGATCAGCCTGTCCGGCGATGTGCGCCCGGCGCCGCAGGCGGAACTCCGCCTCAAAGAGGCCGCAAAACTCGGCTTCAAACGCGCCGTGGTCCCGGCGGGCATGAAGATGGACGGCCCAGAATTGGGATTGGAACTGAGGCCTATCGGCAACGTGGCGGAACTGGCGGCTTTCGCGGGCGGCGTGAGCCAGCCGGGACGCCGCCTCGGCGTGGTAGAATAGAATCAATGGACCTGCACTTCTCGTTCGTGGATCTGGTGGTGGCATTGGTCGTGCTGGTCTCGGCCGGCTATGCCACTTGGCGCGGCTTCGTGCGCGAGACGCTTTCCATCTTCGCCTGGATCGCGGCGGCTTTCGCCACGCTCTATTTCGGCCCCATCGCCGCCGGTTTGCTGCGCGGCAAATTCTCCCCGGAGGTTCTGGGCGTCGCCATCGGCTATGCGGCCGTGTTCCTGCTGGTCCTGATTCCGCTCTCTTTCGTCAGCTATCGCTTTGCCGAGGGCGTGCAGCGCTCCGCGGTGGGCGCGCTGGATCGCGCGTTGGGCTTTGCCTTCGGCATGGTGCGGGGGCTCGCCATCGTCGGGCTCGCCTATATCGTCTTCACCAGCGCGGTGGACACCTGCCACCAACCGGCGTGGCTTACCAATGCCCGCTCGCTGCCGCTGATCCAGAGCAGCGCCCAGGTGCTGTTCGCGCTGGTTCCCGGTCAGGACAAAATGGGACAGAAAGAGCCGGAAAAAGCGCCCTATTCCTGCCATGGCACGGCGCCCGCGCCGCAACCGGCGGCAGCGCCGACCGTCAAGCCGAAGCCGCGGCCGGGAACGGTTCCGCAAAAAGGCGGCAAGCGCGGCCAAAAGAACTATGGCGTGCGGGACCGCCGCGCGCTAGACAACCTCATTCAGCAAACGGGCGACGGGAAGCAATGATGCAGCTCGATCTGCCATTCGACGGCGCGAAAGACGCAGACGACGCGTTCCACGAGGAATGCGCCATCTTCGGCATCTACGGCCACGCGGATGCGGCGGCGCTCACCGTGCTGGGCCTGCATGCGCTCCAGCATCGCGGGCAGGAAGCCTCCGGCATCGTCACCTTCGACAAAGGCCACTTCATCGCCGAGCGCCACAAGGGTCTCGTCGGCGACATCTTCGGCGGGCGCAATGCGGCGCGCGTCGCGGGTCTCAAGGGCATGAACGCGGTGGGCCACAATCGCTATTCCACGGCCGGCGGCTCGGGCGAGCGCAACATCCAGCCGATGTTCGCCGATCTCGCGGGCGGCGGCCTCGCCATCGCCCATAACGGCAACCTCACCAACGCCATGGGCCTGCGCGACGAGCTGGTGAAGGAAGGCGCGATCTTCCAGTCGACATCGGATACCGAGGTCATCATCCATCTCGCCGCCCGCAGCAAGGGCGCGATCGTGGAGCGGCTGGTGGACGCGCTGCGCAAGGTGGAAGGCGCCTATTCTCTGGTGGCCTTGACGTCGAAGAAGCTGATCGGCGTGCGCGATCCCTTCGGCGTGCGGCCGCTGGTGCTGGGCAAGCTGGACGGCGCGCATATCCTGGCGTCCGAAACCTGCGCGCTCGATATTCTTGGCGCGGAGTTCGTGCGCGACATCGCGCCGGGCGAGATGGTGGTCATCACCAAGGATGGGCTCGAATCGCTCTATCCCTTCACCAAGCAGGCGCAGCGCTTCTGCGTCTTCGAATACATCTATTTCGCGCGGCCCGACTCCAATGTGGAGGGCGTCAACGTCTATGTCGCCAGGAAGCGCATCGGCGAGGAACTGGCCGAGGAAGCGCCGGCCGACGCCGACATGGTCATCCCCGTGCCGGATTCCGGCGTGCCGGCGGCCTTGGGTTACGCCGAAGCTTCCGGCATTCCGTTCGAGTTCGGCATCATCCGCAACCATTATGTCGGCCGCACCTTCATCGAGCCGACGGACGGCATTCGCCATTTCGGCGTGCGCAAGAAGCACAATCCCAACCGCGCCATCCTCAAGGGCAAGCGCGTGGTGCTGGTCGACGATTCCATCGTGCGCGGCACGACATCCAAGAAAATCGTGCAGATGATGCGCGATGCGGGCGCGGCCGAAGTTCATTTCCGCGTGGCGAGCCCGCCCACCACGCATTCCTGCTTCTACGGCGTCGATACGCCGTATACGGACGATCTCCTCGCCCACCGCATGGATGTGGAAGCGATGCGCGATTATATCGGCGCCGACAGCCTGGCCTTCGTCTCCATGCAGGGCCTCTACCGCGCCATGGGCGAGACGGGGCGCGACGCGAAAAGCCCTCGCTTCTGCGACGCCTGTTTCTCCGGCGACTACCCCATCGGCCTCACCGACATCACCGGCGGCGCCGGCAACCGCCAGCTTTCGCTGCTGGCGGATGTGGTGGTTTAAGCGTTATCTCCCGCGCCATGAGCACAAAATCCCTCGACGGAAAAATCATCCTCGTCACCGGCGCGTCGCGCGGCATCGGCCGTGCCTCGGCATTGGCGCTGGCGGCGGAGGGCGCGCATGTCATCGCGCTGGCGCGGACCGTGGGTGGGCTGGAAGAGCTGGATGACGCGATCCAGAAAGCCGGCGGGCAGGCGACCTTGGTACCGCTCGACTTGCGCGACTATCCCGCGTTGGACAGGCTTGGCGCTTCCATCTTCGAGCGCTGGGGCAGGCTCGACGGGTTCTTCGGCAATGCGGGGCAGTTGGGACAGCTGACGCCGCTCTCCCATCTCGATCCGAAAGTGTTCCAGGAAGCGGTGGACGTGAACATCGTCGCCAATTGGCGCTTGATCCGTTCGCTCGATCCGCTGCTGCGCAAATCCGACGCCGGCCGCGCGCTGTTCGTCACCACCGGCGCCGCGCGCAAGCACACGCCGTTCTGGGGGGCGTACGCGGTGACGAAAGCCGCACTCGAATCTCTCGCGCTCACCTATGCCGCGGAATGCGCGGGCACGGCGGTGAAGGTGAACCTGCTCAGTCCCGGCCCGTTGCGCACCCGCATGCGCGCCAAGGCCATGCCGGGCGAAGATCCGCAAACGCTCCAGCCGCCGGATGTGGTGGCGCCGCTGGTGGTGGGGCTGCTGTCGCCGGGCTGCGAGAAGAACGGCGAGATCGTGGAATTCAAAAAGTAGAGCAGGTCGACCTCGCTTTCACCTCCCCGCAAGGGGGAGGTGAAGTGGCGTTCGTTACTTCTTGTCCGCGTAAGGGTTCTTTGACGTCCGCAGCATGAAGCGGATGGGGGCGCCGCCGAGGTTGAAGCTTTCGCGCAGGATGTTGCGCAGGTAGCGCTGGTAGGACTCGGGCAGCGCGTCGAGCTGTGTGCCGAACAGCGCGAAAGTCGGCGGGCGGGATTTGACCTGCGTCATGTAGCGGATGCGTACGCGGCGGCCGCTGACGGCGGGCGGCGGGTTGCGCAACAGCACGCCTTCGAGGAAGCGGTTGAGCTGGCCCGTCGAGACGCGCGTGTTCCAGGCTTTCACCGACGCCGCGATGGCAGGCAGCAACCGGTCGATGCCCTGGCCGGTGCGCGCGGAAAGCGTGACGAGCGGCGCGCCTTCCACTTGCGGCAGGGACTGGTCGAGCTGCTTGCGCAACGCGCCGATGGCGCCACCCTTGTTCTCGACGAGATCCCATTTGTTGACGGCGAAGACGATGGCGCGGCCCTCGGTCTCGATCATGTCGGCGATGGTCAGGTCCTGCTTCTCGAAGGGCTGCATCGCGTCGATCACCACCACCACGCATTCGGCGAAGCGGATGGCCTCGAGCGCGCTTGCAATGGACATCTGCTCCAGGGTCTCGCCCGCGGCGCGCGCTTTCTTGCGCAAGCCGGCGGTGTCGTGCAGCAGGATTTCGCGCCCGCCCGCCTGCCATTTGGCGGCGATGGCGTCGCGGGTGATGCCGGCTTCCGGGCCGGTGAGCGAACGCTCCTCGCCCAATAGCCGGTTAAACAGGCTCGACTTGCCGACATTGGGGCGGCCGACGATGGCGAGGCGCAACGGCTTGTCGCTGTCGTCTTCCTCTTCCGCCATCTCTTCGGCGTCCTCGGAGAACTCTTCTTCCTCGTCTGTTTCTTCCGGTTCCACTTCGGCGGGATCGGCGTAAGGCTCCAGAGCCTCGATCAGTTCGTCCATGCCCATCAGGTGCTCGGCCGACAGCGCGATGGGCTCGCCGAAGCCCAGCGTGAAGGTCTCCGCGATGTTGGGCTTGACGCGCCCCTCGCATTTGTTCGCCACGAGGATGACGGGTTTGCCCGAGCGGTGCAGCGCCGCGGCGATGATCTCGTCGCCGGTGGTGACGCCGTCGCGTGCGTCGACGACGAAGACGCAGACGTCTGCGTCGGCGATTGCGGTGAGCGTCTGCCCGGTCATGCGGGTGGGCAGGCTGCCATCCGCGCCGGTCTCGAAGCCTGCGGTGTCGATCAGGTGCAGCGCCAGGCCGCCGGGCGTCGCGTCCGCTTCCTGACGGTCGCGGGTGACGCCGGGCGTGTCATGGACGATGGCGAGCTTCTTGCCCGCCAGCCGGTTGAACAGCGTGGATTTGCCGACATTCGGCCGGCCGACGATGGCGATCTTCGAACTCATCTTCGGCCGTTCTTAATCCACTCAGCGCAGCGCCACGAGCTGCGCCTCGTTGGTCAGGAGGTACATCGTGCCGTTGGCCACCACGGGCGAGATCATCGCGCCGCCGGGGATCTCCATGCGGCCGATCAGATCGCCGGTATAGGGCGAGAGCGACGCGGCCGTGCCGTCGGAGGAGACGATCACCAGCCGGTTGGAGACCAAGACCGGTCCCGACCACACGATGGGATGGCGGCGATCATCCGGGTCCGACCAGCGCGGCAATTGGTGGGACCATTTGATGCGGCCCTCCTTGCGCGTCAGGCAGAGCACCTGTCCGTCCGTCGTGATGACGTAGAGGAAGTCGCCCGCGACCCACGGCGTCTGGATGCCGCCGATGTCGCGCGCCCAGGCGCGGTCGCCGGTGTTGAGCTTGATGGCGACCATCACGCCGGAATGGCTGATGGCGAAGACCATGTCGCGGTCGATCACCGGACGGCCGGCGATGTCGTCGAGCTCGGAGAGCGCGGTGACGGTGCCGTTGCGCGACAGCATGTCGTTCCAGGCGAGGCGGCCGTTGTCGACATTGATCGCGTAGAGCTCGCCGGAGGAGTAGGGCACGATCACGATGTCGCCCGACACCGCGGCGCTGGTGCTTTCCAGGATGCCCGCGGATTCCGCGATGCCCTGATTGTCCCAGAGGGTGCGGCCATCATCCGCGGCCAGCGCATAGAAATGATTGTCCTGGCTGGAGACGAAGACGCGGCCGCCATTGGCGACCGGCGCGTTCACGATCGGAACGCCCATGGAGACTTTCCAGAGCTGCTTGCCGGTGGATGCGTCGAAGGCGAAGACCTCGCCGAAGCCGGTGGCGGCGAAGAGCTTGCCGCCCTCATAGGCGACGCCGCCGCCGAAACCCTTGGCGGGATCGATCGTGTGGTCCGGGCCGAACATGCCGAGGAACGGACCCGAGCCGCCTTCCGGCGCCAGCTCCTTGTCCCACGCCGCTTTGCCGGTGCCGGCGTTGAAGGCGAAGATATGCGCCTCGGCATCCAGCACGAAGACGCGGCCTTCCGCGATCACCGGCGGCGCGGTGAGACGGGAATCGTCATCCGTGCCCTTGCCGGTTTCTTCCTGCCACAAGGGCTTCAGCGGGCCGTTGGCTTCCAGGTGGTACATCGCATTGGCCGCGTAGCCGCCGGGTTCGGGCCATTCCGTGTTCTGGTAGGGCGCGGGCAGCACCACATCGGTCTTGGCGAGTTCGGGATCGGGCTTCAGCGACGTGTCGGTGGACATCACCGAGATGCGCTCGCCCTTGATGTTGGATTTCTTGGGGGAGTTGAACCAGGTCGACGTCATGTCGCCCAGCGCGTCGAGCTCGCCGCAAGCGCCCAGCGAAAGAACCGCGCAGCAGATCGCGGCGCGAAGGAAGATGCGTCTCATGGTTGGCCTGTGCTCGGTGCGGGTGCGGGTGCGGGTGCGGGCTGCGGGAGGTTGGGATCGATCACGTCGGGCGCTTTCGGCGCGGGTGGTGGCGCCGGCACGGTTCCGTAATTGGCCTCGCCGCCGGCCTTCAGGAAGTCCACCATGATGCCGACGCGCTCGCGTATGGCTTGCGGGGTCTTCGGGTCTTTCAACATCGCCTGATATTCGCCCAGCGCCTGGCCGGTCGCGTTGTTGCGATAGTCGCTATAGGCGAGGATTTCCTCGGCGTAGCCGTGCCAGGGATTGGTGGCATCGCTCGCAAGCACGCCCAGCGTCGTTTCCACTTCGCTGCGCGGCAGGTAATCGGCTTCGACCCAGGCGGCGCGCACGCGGGCGACCGCGCCGAGCAGCGGGTCGTCGCCCTGCGCGATCTGTTT
The DNA here is from genome assembly GCA_036489435.1 of Rhizomicrobium sp. GTDB lineage: Bacteria > Pseudomonadota > Alphaproteobacteria > Micropepsales > Micropepsaceae > Rhizomicrobium. The sequence continues at coordinate 393,764 of DASXFU010000023.1, forward strand.
GTAGATCGTGAGCGCGTCCTCGCGCTGGCCTTGATAGAGCAGCGCGTTGGCGTGCTGCAGGCGCGCGAGAATCTTGTAGCCGCCGGGCGCGGAGTCGGCGAGGCGGCCGAACGCGTCGGCAGCGGCTTTGGTCTGTCCGCCTTCGATCAGCTGCTCGGCGGCGACATATTCGTCGGACGCCTTGAGGCGCTGATTGTGATCATAGGTCCGCCATAGCTGCAGACCGGCGGCCCCGATCACCAGCAGGCAGATGCCCGCGACGATGTAGTCGCCATAGTCTTTCCAAATCTGTTCAAGCCGCTCTCGGCGGACTTCTTCCTCGACTTCCTGGAAGATGTCGCTCACGGGATTCCCTTTCGACGCGCTATTGCGATCGCGCGCCTTTTAAGGCCTTGACCGCGCGATGATTTAGCCGCTCGCAACGGGCGGCGCAACTTGCGCTCTTGTTAACCTCCCCCTTGCGGGGAGGTCGTAAAATCCGAAGGATTTTCCGGGTGGGGGCGGCGCCGGTGTTTGCGGCTCTCCCCCACCCGAAAACCTCCGCCGCGCGGAGGTTTTCGACCTCCCCGCAGGGAGGAGGTCGAGGATTAGGCCGTCTTTTTCATTTCATAGACATTCTCGCGGCCCGGGAAGGCGCGCTCGCGGACGTCGGTGGCGTAGGCCTTCACGGCCGCCTCGATCTGGGGGCCGAGCTGGGCGTATTGGCGGACGAATTTGGGCGGGTTGGGGTTCAGGCCCAGCATGTCCTCCATCACCAGGATCTGGCCGTCGCACTCGGCGCTCGCGCCTATGCCGATGGTGGGGATGGCGATGTCGCGGGTGATCTTGGCGGCGAGCGGCTCGGCCATGCCTTCCAGCACCACGGCGAAAGCGCCGGCCTCGGCCAGGGCCTTGGCGTCAGCCTCGATGGCGGGCCATTCGGCCTCGGTCCGGCCCTGGGTCTTGAAGCCGCCCAATGTGTTGAAGGCCTGTGGCGTCAGGCCGATATGGCCCATCACCGGAATGCCGCGCTGGGTCAGGTATTGCACGGTCTCGGCCAAGCGGGCGCCGCCTTCCATCTTCACCGCCGTGCAGCCGGTTTCCTTCATCACGCGCGCCGCATTGCGGAAGGCGATCTGCGGGCTCTCCTCATAGGAGCCGAACGGCATGTCGACCACGATGAGGGCATGTTTGGAGCCGCGCATCACGGCCTGTCCGGCCAGGATCATCATCTCCAGCGTGACGGGGATGGTGGTCTCCAGCCCGTGCATCACATTGCCCAGGCTGTCGCCTACCAGCATCAGGTCCACATGCTGGTCGAGCAGCTTGGCGGTGTGCGCGTGGTAGCAGGTGAGGCAGACGACCGGCTTTGCGTTCTTGTGCGCGCGGATCTCCGGCACGGTGACACGCTTGGTTTGGACGGCAACGGACATCGCTCTCTCCCAATGGGGTAGGGCCGGTAGGGTGGTGGTCTTATAGCCGATGCTGCGGGTGCGAATAAGCGGTTTGTCGGGTTGCGACCAAAGGTTGCGCGATAATTTCCGCAGTTTCATGTATAACTGGTTCCCGAGCAGACCACAGCCGCATTAGAGCCATGGCGCGACAGCACTTTCAGATCGACCCGGAAACGACCGAGCCACCCCAACTGCTCGCGGTGCGGGACTATTGGGGCCGCAAGCGGGGCACCCGCCAAATGCCCAGCCGCAACGACATCGTGCCAGCCGATCTGAAGGCCTATCTGCCCGTCCTCATGCTGATGGACGTGATCGGCGGCGGCGCGGATTTCCGCTACCGCCTCGTCGGCAGCCGGCTGCAGGGCTACTTCCCGGAGAACCCCACCGGCCGGTTGATGAGTGAAGCGGTCGGACCCTTTGGCGCCGCGACCTTGCAGCAGACGTTGGGCGTCTATCGCAGCGTGATAGCGCGCAAGGGGCCGCTGCGCATTCGCGGCTCGGGGCGCTACTACGGTCAGGAGCAGAAACTGTTCGACGCGCTGCTCGCGCCGCTCGCCGAAGAAGGTGCTGCGCCCAACATGATTCTCGGCAGCTTCCTTTTCGCCTGGGACACCAGCCAGGAATTCTCGCCGCCACAGGATTCCAACGAAGCCGCGCTGGAAGCCGCGCTGCGGCGGTAGTGCTTCTTGCCGATTGATAAGCGCGCCCTAAACAGAAGCTATTCCGGCCCCATTTCGAACAAGCGCGGTGCGTGTTTCGGACATCTTGGTTCCATGATCGCGCCACGGAGTTCCCGCACGATGCGCGTCGTCGGGGGGCGCATCCAGTAGAGTATTCCAAGCCCATGCCCGATTACGAAATCCGCCTTCTGGCGGAGAACGGTTCCGTCGCCCAAATCCACGTGACATCCCACCCGGACGACGAAGCCGCGATTGCCCACGCGGAAAAGCTCAAGGCCGATATCCATTCCGGTTTCGAGATCCGCCGCGGCATGACGCAGATCTGGCCGCGTCCCGGCTGATCGTTTGAAGTGTGCAGTGCTGAAAAAAGCGAAAGGCCGGCGCTCACACGCCGGCCTTGTCGTTTCAAGCTGTGAGGAAAGATCAGGCTTCCGTGGCTTCTTCTTCGCCTTCGGCCTCGTCGGTCTTGGGACCGGCGCCTTCCTCGAACAGTTCCTCGGCGGCCACTTTGGCCTCCTCGGCGTCGGAGCGTTCGGCGAGAACGTCTTCACCACGGGCCTGGCGCTCGGCCTCGTCCTCGTTGCGCGCGACGTTGATCGTCACGCTGACGCGGACTTCCGGGTGCAGCACGACGGTGACCGGGACCAGGCCGATCATCTTGATCGCCTTGTCCAGCGGCACCTGACCGCGGGTGACGGTGAAGCCGCCTTGGGTGATGACGTCTGCGATGTCGCGCGGGGAGACGGAGCCGTAGAGCTGGCCGCGGTCGCCCGCCTGGCGCAGCAGCGCGAAGACCTTGCCTTCGAGGGTCTTGGCGACCTTCTCGGCCTCGCCCTTGCGCTCGAGGTTATGGGCCTCGAGATGCGCCTTCTGGGTCTGGAAATATTCGCGGTTGGCCTTATTGGCGCGAAGAGCCTTCTTCTTGGGCAGCAGGTAATTGCGCGCGAAGCCCGCCTTCACGCGGACCTCCTCGCCCATCTGGCCCAACTTCTCGACGCGTTCGAGCAGGATCACTTGCATGGCGAGCTCCTCACTTCACGACGTAAGGCAGCAGCGCCATGAAGCGGGCGCGCTTGATCGCGTTTGCGAGCACGCGCTGCTTCTTGGTCGATACCGCGGTGATGCGGGACGGCACGATCTTGCCGCGCTCGGAAATGAAGCGCTGCAGCAGCTTCACGTCCTTGTAGTCGATCTTCGGCGCGTTGGCGCCGGAGAACGGGCAGGTCTTCTTGCGGCGGAAAAAGGGGCGGCGCTGGCCGCCTGCGGCTCCGGCGTGGCTCATTGGATGGTTCCTTCGGCTTCGACGGCGCCTTCCGGCTTACGGTCTTCGCGCTCGCGCTTGTTCTTGTTCGAGGAGACGTCGAACTGGTCGACCTTCACGGTCATGAAGCGCAGCACGTCTTCGTTGATCTTGAGCTGGCGCTCGAGCTCATGGATGGCCGCCGGCGGCGAATTGAGGTTGAGGAGCACGTAATGCCCCTTGCGGTTCTTCTTGATGCGATAGGCGAGCGAACGCAGGCCCCAATATTCCTGCTTCTCGACCTTGCCGCCATTGCCTTCGACGATGGTCTTCAGATGGGTGGCGAGGGCATCGACGCCCTGCGCGCTGATATCCTGGCGCGCGATCAGGAGATGCTCGTAAAGAGCCATGCTTCCAAGTCCCTGTCTTGGCTGCGGAACAGAAGGCGGCGGGATGCCGCTCCTGCCTTGGCTCGACGGGACGCCGGGACATCCGGCCTGGAGCATTTGACTTTTAATCAAAGGCTCTCCCGCGACCGCAGCCGCTTGAGGGGCGGGCTTATAGGGGAAGGGCGGGGCGGGGGCAACCCCGGTCAGGCGGCCGCCGCCTCGGCCTTGGGGCCGGTCTGGGCCTCGGCCTCGGCCTGGACCTGCCGCTCCAGCCGGCCGACTTCTGGGTGGCTGCGGGCGTATTTGCTCCAGATGCCGCGCGGAACCAGTGGCGCGATGGTGGCGATCTCGTGATATTTGACGCGCAGGGCCTCCAGCTCCGACATTTGCGGCGGGATGGCCGTCAGAATCTCGATCTTGCGCCGCAGACTCGCATATTCCACGCCCACTTCCTTGTAGCGGATGGAAAGCGCGCCGCAGCCCAGCACATATTGCAACACCGAACTGATCACGACCACGATGCTGGCGACCGCGATCGGCAATTTGCCGTCTCCAGGATTGGTCAAAAGCATCTTCGAATAGGTCGACCAGCCGATGCTGAGCGACAGCACGCTGATCGAGGCGACGACGTTCAGGATCGTCAGCGCGGTGTCGATGCGCTTGTAACGGGTCGCGGCCGCATAGAAAGCGTCGCTACAGCGTGCGCAACGCAAGCCCCACAGCGTGAGAAGCTCTTCCAGAGATTGCACCCGTTCCCCCAATTCGCGCGGTGCCGCGAGTCGCAACTATGAGGGGACTATAGCCGATTCAAACGAAGGGCGCTGTCGCCTTGCGGCAGCGCCCTCGCTTTGCGGCCTGAGCGGCGTCTCGCGCCTGGCTCCCGGCCAAACCGGCCCGGCAGGCGGGCCCGTCAAAGCGCCCTCCCTGATGGGAAGACGCCATAACGATCCGCCCGCGGAAGGCCGCCGTCAACGAGATTCGCTGACAGTTCGTCCACTCCCGCGCGGAACATCTGGAGCCGTCAGGGCTTTAGAACAGGTGGCGCGTTTCGGGACTGCATGACCACATGGACCGACATTCAAACGGGTTGGCGCACGCGGTGGAGTTCCCTCCGCGCGCATTTGCGCGACGCGTGGAACTGGGGCGCCGACACCAGCACTGAAGCGCAACGCAAGCGCGCCGAACGCGCGGCGCGCAAGGCGCAGCTGCGCCGCGATCCCATCGTGCAGATTTTGCGCTGGAGCGCGATCATCATCGGCGGGATTTTCGTGGCGCTGGTGATCGCGCTCGCCACGCTCGACTGGAACCTGCTGCGCGGGCCAGCAGCACGGCTCGCTTCCGCGCGGCTGGGACGCGCCGTGAACATCGACGGCAATTTGCATGTCCATATCTGGACGCTCACGCCGCATGTGGAGGTGGAGGGCTTGCGCATCGCCAACACCGATTGGGCGGGCGGCGGCGACATGGCGAAGATCGGCAAGCTCATTTTCGATATTCGCTTGTTGCCGCTGTTGCACGGCCATGCGGTGGTGCCGCTGATCGATGTGGAGAATGCGGACATCCATCTGGTGCGAGATCGCGATGGGCAGAACAACTGGACCTTCGGCGATGCGAACGACCGCATGCCCACGCATCTGCCGCCGATCCGTCACTTTGTGATCCGCGACGCCCGGCTCGATGTCGAGGACCGGCGCCGCAAGCTCGTCTTCACCGGAACCGTGAATTCCAACGAAAGCGCGCAAGGCGGTCAGCGCGGTTTCTGGATGACGGGCGACGGCACGCTCAACCGCGAACCGTTCCGTGCCGATATCCATGGTGCGCCGCTGCTGCATGTCGATGCGAGCAAGCCCTATCCCTTCACGCTCGACCTGCATTCCGGCACGACGCACATCGTGGCCGATGGTTCGATCACCTCGCCATTCGATTTCGGGCGGCTGCAGGCGCGTACGACCATGTCGGGCAATTCGCTGGCCGATCTTTATTATCTCACCGGCCTCGTGATGCCGAGCACGCCGCCTTACAACCTGACCAGCAATTTCTCCCGCAATGGCGCGACTTACCGGCTCGACAATCTGGGCGGACATTTGGGCCATAGCGATCTTGAAGGCTATCTGGCGGTGGATGCGTCCAGCGGGCGGCTGTTCCTCACCGGCGACCTGCATTCGCGCCATGTGCTGTTCGACGATCTGGGTTTCCTGTTCGGCGGCGGCAAGGGGCGTGTGACGTCGCCCAAAGCGCCGCCGGCTTCGAAGACACCGCAGCCGGATTCCGGCACGATTACCGTGGCCGGCAAGGAAACGGCGACGCCCGCGCGGCTCTTCCTGCCGGATACGCCGCTTGAGGTCGACCGTGTGCGCCAGATGGATGCGCGTATCCATTACGTCGCCGACCGCATCGACTCGCAGGACATTCCGCTGCGCCGGCTGTCGCTGAAGCTGTCGCTCGATCACGGCGTGATGGTGATCGATCCGCTGTCGCTGAGTTTGGTGAAAGGCCGCATAGACGGGTCAGTGAAGCTGGATGCGACGAAGGACGTGCCGTTCACCACGCTGGATTTGCGCCTGCGCGATCTGTCGCTGGAGCAGTTCGTCTCCGGCAAACCGCCTGCGCTGCAGGGCACGCTGGAAGCGCGCGCCAAACTCGCTGGGCCCGGCAATTCGGTGCACAAGCTTGCCTCCAACGCGAACGGGACGGTCACCGTCGTGGTGCCGCACGGCCAGATGCGTGAGGCCTTCGCGGAGTTGATGGGCATCAATCTGCTTAACGGAGGTTGGGAACTTCTCACCCACGACAAATCGCCGACCGATTTGCGCTGCATGGTGGCCTCGTTCAACGCGCATGACGGCGTGCTGACAGCGCAACGCATGACGGTCGACACCGATGTGGTCGCCGCCAATGGCACTGGCCGCGTGAACCTGCGCGACGAGACGATGGACCTCAAAGTCACCGGCCAGCCCAAGAAATTCCGCATCGGCCGCATCAAGGCGCCGATCGAGGTGACGGGTTCGCTTCAGGCGCCGCATGTCGGCGTCGACGCGGGCAAGGCGCTGCCGCAAGCGGGCCTCGGCGTCATACTCGGCGCGGTGGTCGCACCGCTCGCCGCGATCCTGCCTTTCGTGGACGGGGGTCTGGCGAAGGACGCGAACTGCACGGCGCTTGTCTCGGAAGCGAAGTCGCGCGGCGCGCCGGTGAAAAGGAAACCCTCCCCTTGAGGGAGGGTCGATAATTTGCGGAGCAAATTTCGGGGAGGGGCTCACTCCGGATATCTCCGAATGTGTTCTTCCCAGGCGGCATGCAGTTCGGAGTGAGCCCCTCCCCGAAAAACGCTCGCGCGTTTTGTCAACCCTCCCTCAAGGGGAGGGCGGCAGAAGAGTGTCAAACGTGGAGAGCCGTTTGATTCGGCCTTCACTATCCAGCTCGCCCATGTCCATCACTTCGCTATAGACCGTGCCGTCCGGTTGTTCGCCGCGGCCGGTGAAGCGGAAGAAGTTGCCGATGGTTTCGACCTGGCTGGTGAGCACGGCGTGGTCGTCCGGACGGGCGCGGCGGAATTCGATGATGAAATCGGCAAGTGCCGCGCGGCCCGTCACGCTGTGATAGCTCGCGGTCAGCACGGCGTCCTCGGCCACGGCTGCCGCGAGGAGGCTCGCAATCCTGCCCGCGTCACGTTCGTTCCAGGCGGCGAAATAGGCCTCCACCGCTTGTCTTGCATCCGCCATGGCGCGCTCCTGTGCTTTGCCCGCGTCAAAGGCTAAACAGGCGCCGGGCGTTTGCGAAGGGGTGGCGATGGAGCGGGCGGTATACGCCAAGGCGGCGTGGCGGCTGTTGCCGTTCATGGGGCTGCTTTATGTCGTCAATTATCTCGACCGGGTGAATGTCGGGCTGGCGGCGCTGGCCATGAATCACGACCTGCATCTGTCCAGCGACGCGTTCGGGTTCGGCGCGGGGCTGTTCTTCGTCGGCTATTTCTTCTGCGAGGTGCCGTCCAACGCGATCATGATGCGCGTGGGCGCCAGGCGCTGGATTTTCCGCATCATGCTCTCCTGGGGTCTCGTCTCCATGGCGATGGCGCTGGCCCGCACGCCGATGCAGTTCTATGTGCTGCGCGTGCTTCTCGGCATGACGGAAGCAGGGTTCTTTCCCGGCATGATCCTCTATCTCACCTTCTGGTTTCCCGCCGCCACCCGCGCCAAGTTCAACGCGGCCTTCTTCGCCTCGATCCTGATCGCGAACATTCTGGGCTCGCCGCTATCCGGCGCGCTCTTGGGTCTCGAGGGCGTACACGGATTGCATGGCTGGCAATGGCTCTTCATCCTCGAAGGCCTGCCGGCATGTCTCCTCTCCTTCGCCGTGCTCGTCTTCCTGCCGGATGGACCGGCGGACGCGCGCTGGCTGAGCACAGAAGAGAAATCCACCATCGCCACGGCCTTGGCGCGCGAGGCGCAGCCGCATGCGAGCTTGTGGACGGGCTTGCGCGATCGGCGCATCTGGATTCTCGGTCTCGCCGATATCGGCATCATCATCGGGCTTTACGGCATCGGGCTGTGGCTGCCGCAAGTGGTCAAGCCGCTGGGCTTCAGCAATCTGCAGACGGGCTTCATCGTGGCGGCGCCCTATGTGGTCACCATGGCGACGACGCTGGCCTGGGCGCATTCGAGCGATGTGCGGCAGGAGCGGGTGTTCCATGTCGTGGCGCCCGCGCTCTTCGCCGCTTGCGGGTTGTTCGCCGCGGCACTGCTCGGCCAGAGCCTGTGGACGGTGGTCGCGCTGACCGTGGCCACCATCGGCATCTATGCGGCCCTCACCGTGTTTTGGACCTACCCGCCGTCTTTCCTGGGCGGGGCGGCGGCAGCGGGGGCAATGGCCTTCGTCAATTCCATCGGCAATATGGGCGGCTTTTTTGGGCCTTATCTGATGGGCGCGCTGAAGGCCAAGACGGGAAATTTCTCGCTGGGCTGGGCGGTGCTAGGTTTGGGGCTGGTGGCGACGGCGTTCATCGTGTTTCTATTTTCCCGCGCGCAGGCCGGGCGCCAGGCCGGACAGGCGTGATAGGATAAGGTCCGCTGGAAATTAGAGCAGGCAAGCCATGCGAAGCGTCGTTCTCCTTAGCTGCGTCTTGGCGCTGACCGCGCTCGCCACGCCTGTGCTGGCCTATCCTACGGGCTCCGAGGCGCTGGAGGCGCGGCTACTGTCCAAGATGGGGCCCAGTGCGCGGGCCTGGATCGCCAAGGAGGGGGGCCACATCGCCTCTTCGCGCAGCATCTCCAGTTCCGCTTCGGACATCGCTGTCGCGCAATATGGTGCGACGGGCGCGAATGCGGATGCGCTGACCTTCCTCGTGCTGATGCAGGCGGATCGCGATGCGGACAAGATGGTGAGCGGTATCGCGTCCGACGACATGAGCTCCGCCGAGAGCAAGCGTGATGAGCGCCAGGCGGAATTGAGCCGCGACGTCCGCAGCGGCTCGCAGCGCCAGCAGTTGAGCGGCGGCAACCAGGTCGTCTCCGAAGCAAACGCCAAGCCGTCGGTCAGCCTCTTGCCGAACCAGGGCACGTCCACCTTCACCTTGAAGCAGCAGCCCACGGACCCCACCGTCGTCACGCCGCCACCCGGCCTCAATCTCCAGGATGCGATGGACCGCGAATCGCAAATCGACGACCTCGTCAGCGACGCGATGAAACGCCTTTCGCCGTCCGCCGAGGCCGCCGTCACCGCGATGCCGTAAGCTTGACAGGAGAGGCTTGTTGGTCTCTCTCCCGCCTCCATGACACGCGCATTTCTTTTCCCCGGGCAGGGCAGCCAGCAGATCGGCATGGGCAAGGCGTTGGCGGAGGCGTTCGCGCCCGCCCGTGAGGTCTTCCAGGAGATCGACGACGCGCTGTCGCAGAAGCTTTCCAGGCTGATGTGGGAAGGGCCGGAGAGCGACCTGACGCTCACGGAAAACGCCCAGCCCGCCATCATGGCGGCCAGCCTCGCCATCATCCGCGTGTTGCAGCGCGAAGGCGGCTTCGACATTGCCAGGCACGTCCGCCTCGTCGCTGGTCATTCGCTGGGCGAGTATTCCGCGCTCTGCGCCGCCGGCGCTTTCACGCTGGCCGACGCGGCGCGGCTGTTGAAAGCGCGCGGCCAGGCGATGCAGCAGGCCGTACCGGTCGGCGAAGGCGGCATGAGCGCGCTTTTGGGTGCGGAGATCGAACAGGCCGAAGCGCTTGCGAAAGAATGCGCCGCGGCCACCGGCGGCATCTGCGTCGTCGCCAATGACAACGCCCCGGGCCAGGTGGTGATCTCTGGATCGAAAGCGGCCATCGACAAGGCGCCCGAACTGGCCAAGGCCATGGGCATCAAGCGCGCCATGGCGCTCAACGTGTCCGCACCGTTCCATTCGCCGATGATGCAGCCGGCGGCCGACGCGATGCGCGACGCGCTCGCCGCCGTCACCATCCGGCCGCCCGCCGTGCCGCTCATCGCCAATGTCACGGCCTCCGAAACCAGCGAGCCGGAGATGATCCGCCGTTTGCTGGTGGAACAGGTCACCGCACGCGTGCGTTGGCGGGAGAGCGTGCTGGCGCTGCGCGGCCTCGGCGTCGAGACCACCGTCGAGGTTGGCGGCAACAAGGTGCTGACCGGCATGGTCAAGCGCATCGACAAGGATTTGCAGACCGTGACGCTCGACACGCCCGCCGACATCGAAGCCTTCGCGAGGACGCTCTAATGTTCGATCTCACCGGCAAGACGGCATTGGTGACGGGTGCATCCGGCGGCATCGGCGGCGCCATCGCCAGGGCGTTGCATGCACAGGGCGCGAATGTCGTTCTGTCCGGCACGCGGGCCGAGGCGCTCGACGCAGTGAAGAGTGAGTTGGGCGAACGCGCGTTTACTGCCACCTGCAATCTCTCTGACACCGCGCAGGTCGAGGCGCTGGTGAAGAACGCGGAAGCCGCGTCCGGCGCGCCCATCGACATTCTGGTCAACAATGCGGGCGTCACGCGCGACAATCTCTTCATGCGGATGAAAGACGAAGAGTGGGACACGGTGATCGCCGTCGATCTCACCGCCGCTTTCCGCCTGTCGCGCGCGGTGCTGCGCGGCATGATGAAAAAGCGCTGGGGACGGATCATTTCCGTCACCTCCGTCGTGGGCACCACCGGCAACCCCGGCCAGGGCAATTACGCGGCCGCCAAGGCCGGCCTCGTGGGCATGAGCAAGTCGCTGGCGGCCGAAGTGGCCAGCCGCAACATCACCGTTAACTGCGTCGCGCCGGGCTTTATCGCCACCCCCATGACCGATGTGCTCACCGATGCCCAGAAAGAGGCCATTTCCGGGAAAATCCCGGCCGGCCGGATGGGAACGCCCGGCGAGATCGCCGGCGCCGTGGCCTTCCTGGCGAGCGAGGAAGCGGCCTATGTGACCGGCCAGACGCTCCACGCCAACGGCGGAATGGCGATGATCTGACAGGAATTTCAAGGGCTTAACCACCTTATGGCGGGGCCGGAGGCTTTGTGTTACCAACACGGGCCCCGCGCGTTGCCTCAAGGCAATCGAAGGGGTTCGCCGTGCCCCCACAGCCAACGGCGATGGCAACAACAAGAGGGTATAAGAAGGCAATGAGCGACATTTCCGATCGCGTAAAGAAAATCGTGGTCGAACATCTGAATGTGGATGCGGACAAGGTTACCGACACCGCGTCCTTCATCGAGGACCTGGGCGCAGACAGCCTGGACACCGTCGAGCTCGTCATGGCGTTCGAGGAGGAATTCGGCATCGAAATCCCCGACGACGCAGCCGAGTCCATCGTGACGGTTGGCGACGCGGTGAAGTTCATCGAGAAGGCGCAGGCCTGATATTGCCGGGCCGCGTTAGCACTTCCCATGCGTAGGGTCGTCGTCACGGGGCTGGGCCTCGTCACGCCGCTGGCTTGCGGCGTGGAGGAGTCTTGGCAGCGCCTGCTTGAAGGCAAAAGCGGGGCAGGTCCGATCACCAAGTTCAAGGTGGACGACCTGCCCGCCCGCATTGCCTGCGCGGTTCCGCGCGGTGACGGCACGAACGGGAGCTTCAATCCCGATCAGTGGCTTGATCCCAAGGAACAGCGCCGGGTCGACGATTTCATCCTCTTCGGTCTCACCGCCGCCCAACAGGCGGTGACCGATTCCGGCTGGGTGCCGGCGACGGAGGAAGAGAAGTGCCGCACCGGTGTCCTCATCGGCTCCGGCATCGGCGGCCTGGAAGGGATCGAGCAGGCCTCGATCCTGGTGCATGAAAAGGGTCCGCGTAAGCTGTCGCCCTTCTTCATTCCCGGACGGCTGATCAATCTCGTTTCCGGCTACGCCTCCATCCGCCACCAGTTCAAGGGTCCGAACCACGCCGTCGTCACGGCTTGCGCCACCGGCGCACATGCCATCGGCGACGCGGCGCGGATGATCATGTTCGACGATGCCGATGTGATGCTGGCCGGTGGCGCGGAAGCCGCCATCTGCCGCATCGGCATGGCGGGCTTCGCCGCCTGCCGCGCGCTCTCCACCGGCTTCAACGACACGCCCGAGAAGGGCTCGCGCCCCTACGACAAGGACCGCGACGGCTTCGTGATGGGCGAGGGCGCGGGCTGCGTCATCCTGGAAGAATACGAACACGCCAAGGCGCGCGGCGCGAAGATCTATGCCGAAGTGAGCGGCTACGGCCTGTCCGGCGACGCGCACCACATCACCGCGCCCGCCGAAGACGGCGACGGTGGCTATCGCGCCATGCTGATGGCGCTGAAGCGCGCCGGCCTCGCGGCATCGGACATCGACTATGTGAACGCCCATGGCACCTCGACGCCGCTCGGCGATGAGATCGAATTGCGCGCGGTCGAGCGGTTGTTCGGCAACGCATCCGGCAAGATGTCGATGTCCTCGACCAAATCCTCGACCGGGCATCTGCTGGGCGCGGCGGGTGCTGTGGAAGGCATCTTCTCCATCCTCGCCATCCGCGACCAGATCGTGCCCCCCACGCTCAACCTCGACAACCCGAGCGTGTCCACCGACCTCGACCTCGTGCCCCACGTGGCCAAGAAGCGCCCCGTGAAAGCCGCCCTCTCCAACTCCTTCGGCTTCGGCGGAACGAACGCGAGCGTGATCTTCACGGCGGTTGAGTAATTCGCTCTCCGCACACGGCCCGCACTCCTACACTCCCAATATCGTCATGGCCGGGCTTGTCCCGGCCACCCATTTTCCAGAGTCCTCTCCGGCGAAACTGAGGCAATGGGTGGCCGGGACAAGCCCGGCCATGACGTTTGTGGGGGAAGGTTGTGGTTGTGCTTCAGAATTTACCCAAACGGCGCGAAAGCTAGGCCAATCATCGCACCGATGATATAAACGCGCCGCATCCAGTCAGTCCCTCCCCATGCGCCGCTTCCTCATCTTCCTTGTCGTGCTTGCGCTGATCGGCGCGGGTGTCTGGTATGGAGAGCAGTGGAATTATGCGGCGCCGGGGCCGCTCGCGTCGGGCGCGGTGGTGCTCGTCAAGCCGGGTGAGGGCGTCAGCGGGATCGCGCAGCAGCTACAGAAGGCGGGCGTCGTCTCCAACGCGGATCTGTTCCGGCTGGGGCTGCGCATCCGCAATCAGCAGTCCGCGCTCAAGGCCGGCGAGTACTGGTTTCCGCCGCACGCTTCGATGGCGAGCGTGGCGGGCATATTGATCGCGGGCAAATCCATCCAGCACAAATTGACGGCGGCCGAGGGGCTGACCAGCGACATGATCTACAAAATCGTCGTCAACGATCCCGTGCTGGTGGGCGATGCGGGGCCGGAGCCCGCCGAGGGCACGCTGCTGCCCGAAACCTATCTCTTCACGCGCGGCATGACGCGGACGCATATGCTGGCGCTGATGGAAACGGCGCAGAAGAAGTTCGTGGCCGAACATTGGGCCACGCGCGTGCCGGGCCTGCCGGTCTCCACGCCGGAGCAGGCGATCATCCTCGCCTCCGTCGTCGAGAAGGAGACGGGGATTGCCGAAGAGCGCCGCCACATCGCCTCGGTGTTCGAGAACCGGTTGCGCCAGGGCATCAAGCTCGAAAGCGATCCCACCATCATCTATGGGCTGACACGCGGCTATCCGCTCGGCCGCGGCATCCGCCAGAGCGAGCTCACCCGCGCCACGCCCTACAACACCTATGTCATCGCGGGCCTGCCGCCGACGCCGATCTGCAATCCGGGCAAGGACGCCATCGCCGCCGTGCTCGATCCGGAGAACACGGCCGATCTCTATTTCGTCGCCACCGGCAAGGGCGGCCACGTCTTCAGCGCCAATTACGCCGATCATTTGCGAAACGTCGCCCGCCTGCGGCAGGTGGAAAAGGCGCAGCATTAGGGGCTATCCTGTCGCCATGACGGGAATCGCCCCATGACGCTCATCAGCATGACCGGCTTCGCCGAGTCGCATGGCGCGCGCGAAAGCCTGCGCTGGCGCTGGGAAGTGAAAAGCGTCAACGGCCGCGGGCTGGAATTGCGCCTGCGCACGCCGCCGGGCTTCGACGGAATCGAGCCCGCCGCGCGCATGCTGGCCAACGAACGGTTCCGCCGCGGGAACCTGCAGGCCACGCTCACCATCGAGCCGCAGGACGGCGCGCGCGCGCTGAAGGTGGACGCCGCCGCCCTCGCCGCCGCCGTGCGCATCGCCAAAGAGATCGAGCTGGAGACTGGCCTCGCGCCCGCGCGGGTGGACGGATTGCTCGCTTTGCGCGGCGTCATCGTGCAGGACGATGCGCTGCCCGCCGATCCCGCCGCGCGCGCGTCGCGGGAAGCGGGCATATTAGAAAGCCTCGCCATCGCGTTCGACGCCTTGAAGCGTGCGCGGCGTAACGAAGGCGCCAAGCTGGCGCAGGTGCTGGGCGGCCAGATCGACGAGATCGACACGCTGACCAAGGAAGCCGCCGAACGCGCCGCCGGCCAGCCCGCCGCGCTGCGCGAGAAACTCGCGGCGCAGGTGAAGGAGCTGCTCGGCAATTCCTCGCTCTCCGAGGACCGGCTGGCGCAAGAAGTGGCGCTGCTCGCCACCCGCGTGGATGTGCGCGAGGAATTGGACCGGCTGATCGCCCATGTCTCTGAGGCACGAACGCTGCTTGCATCCGGCGAAGCGGTGGGCCGCAAGCTCGATTTCCTGGCGCAGGAATTCAACCGCGAAGCCAACACACTCTGCTCCAAATCCGCCGACGTGAACCTCACGCGGGTGGGGCTCGCGCTGAAACACGCTATCGATCAATTCCGGGAACAGGCCCAAAACGTGGAATGAGCGGGGAGATTCGCCGCAGGGGATTGATGCTGGTGCTGTCCTCGCCCTCCGGCGCGGGCAAGACGACGCTCACGCGCGGGCTCCTGGAGAGCGACAGCGGCATAGTGATGAGTGTGTCGGCGACGACGCGCGCCATGCGCCCCAACGAAGTCGAGGGCCGCGATTATTTCTTTCTGACGGCGGAGATGTTCGAGCAATTCGTCAGGCGCGACGAATTCCTGGAGCATGCGAAGGTCTTCAGCCACCGCTACGGCACGCCGCGCGCACCAGTGATGGCCGCGCTGGACTCGGGCCGCGACGTGCTGTTCGACATCGACTGGCAGGGCACCCAGCAGCTGAAGGAGCGCGCGCGTGACGATCTCGTCAGCGTCTTCATTTTGCCGCCCTCCCACGCCGAACTGGAACGCCGCCTGAAGACACGCGCGCAGGACAGCGACGCCGTCGTCGCCGCCCGCATGGCGGAGGCCGAGAGCGAAATCAGCCACTGGCCGGAATATGATTACGTCATCGTCAATTCCGATCTCGCCACCGCGCAAGCCAAGGTCCGCGCCATCCTCGAAGCCGAACGCGCACGCCGCACGCGGCTCGTCGGCGTGGGCGATTTCGTGGCGGGGCTGACGAGATAGCTGCTCGGCTATCAGCCAAGATCGTCACGGCCGGACTTGTTCCGGCCGCCCATATTCCAGAGTGCGTGCCGGAGAGACCCTGGCATATGGATGGCCGGAACAAGTCCGGCCATGACGTTTAGGGAGTGAGGATGGATCGGCGTTTAGTTCACCGCGATCCTGTACACCCGCGCCGCCGTGCCACTGAACAGCGCCGTCTTTTCCTCGGCCGAGAAGTTCATCGCCACGCGTTTGAAGGCGTTCCACAGGCTCGCATAGTCCGCGCCGAAACGGTCGACGGGGAAGTTGCTTTCGAACATGCAGCGGGTGACGCCGAAAGCCTCGATGCAGGTTTCGAGATACGGCCGCCAGTCACCGGCGAGTTGGCCGGACGACGGCAGCGGCTCGGACATGCGCTTGCGCCAGCCGGCGAAGGGCATGGGCAAGCCGCCCAGCTTCACCACCACATTCTCGCATTTCGCGAGCGCCTGGATGTTGCCGCGCCATTCGGCGAAGCGTTCTTCGCGCTTGCCTTCGTAGCGGGCGATGCCGAGCGGCGTGCCGACATGGTCGAGCACGATGGTGGTGTCCGGGAAGGCGCGCGCGAGGTCGATGAGATCGGGAAGCTGCGGCTCCAGCAGCCAGGCGTCGAAGGAGAGGCCGAGTGTGTGCAGCACCCTGAAGCCATCGCGGAATTTCGCATCGCGATAGAGGCCGGCCGGAACGCGCCCGGCCAGCGGGCCCAGCACGCCCGGATCGTCATCGTGGCTGGCGCTTTGGCGGATGCCGCGGAAGCGGCCGTGGCCGGCGCCCATGTGAGAGCGCAGCACATCCTCCACCACGCCGGGATCCTGCCTGAGATCGACATGGCCCACGATACCGGCGCAGGCACGAACGTTCCCATAGATGCCGCTCGCCGTCATCGCGGCGATGCCGTTGACGAATTCCGTCTCGCCCACGCAGCGCAGCGCTTCCGGCCCGTCGGCGCGATACATGGCACCGCATTCCATATAGACGGTGGCGCGGATGTTGTGGCCACTCTTCAGGTCGGCCAGCAACTCGTCCAGCAGATAGCGCGGCACTTCACGGATGATATCCATGAAGCCGTGTTCCAGCGGCGGCAGGCTTTTTAGAACTTCGGTCGGACGATCCCACAGATGATGATGCGGATCGATGATCGGCAGTTCCGGCTCGAGGATCGCTTCGCTCATAACGCGCTCCTTATGGTGTGAGGATCACGCGGCCGGTGACTTTGCCCGCCACCAGATCTTCCAACGCGGCATTCGCTGCCGAGAGCGGGCGCTTGGTGTAGGGGATCGGATCGACCTTGCCCGCGCGCACCAGCTCCATCATTTCCTTGGTCTCGTCCAGCGAGCCCACCATGGAGCCGCCGATGGAGATCGTGCGGAAGGGGAACATGGGCAGCGGCATCGACATCGCGCCACCGAACAGACCCACGATGATCACCTTGCCGCCGCGGCGAACCGTCTGCGATGCGAAGGCGAACGTCTTCTCCGAACCGACGAAATCGACCACGGCATACGCGCCGCCGCCGGTCTCCGCCATCAGGCGTTTGGCTTCGTCGGGGTTCTTGGTGTTGTAGGTCGCGCTCGCGCCGGCTTTCTTCGCGGCTTCGAGCTTCTCGTCGTCGATATCGGCGGCGAGCGGGCCTTTGCCGAACATCGCCTTGGCGAACTGAACGCCCATCATGCCGACGCCGCCGACGCCGAGCACCAGCACCTGATCGTCGGGACCGAGCTTGCCGACCTTCTTCATCGCGGCATAGGCCGTGAGACCGGAACACATGTAAGCGGCGCCCAATGCCGGCTCCGTGGTACCGTAGTCGATGAGATATTTGGGATGCGGCACCAGCACATGGGTGGCATAGCCGCCGGGGCATTCGTTGGAACAGCCGAGCTGGCGCGGCCCGCCGACGCACAGATTCTCCTCGCCGCGCAG
>DASXFU010000036.1:0-35455 GCA_036489435.1 Rhizomicrobium sp.
AGATTTCTCCCATCACCTCCCCCTTTGTGGGGAGGCGATTCAAGAGTCGGGCTCGCCAGCCTTCCTCGCCCTGAGCTTGGCCCAATAGTCCAGCCGCTTCGCCACCTCGCGTTCGAAGCCGGTTTCCTTGGGGACATAAAACTGTTCGCGCGGCATGGCATCGGGGAAGTAGTTCTGGCCGGAGAAGCCCTCCTCCGTCTCGTGGTCGTATTCGTAGCCTTTGCCGTAGCCGAGATTTTTCATCAGTTTGGTCGGCGCGTTCAGGATGTGCGCCGGCGGCATCAGCGAGCCGTGCTCGCCGGCGGCGCGCTTGGCGGCGCCCAGCGCGGTGTAGACGGCGTTCGATTTGGGAGCGCTGGCGAGATAGAGCACGCACTGCACCAGCGCGATCTCGCCTTCCGGCGAGCCCAGGAAATCGTAGACGTCCTTCGCCGCCAGCGCCTGCACCACGGCTTGCGGATCGGCCAGGCCGATGTCCTCCACGCTCGCCCGCACCAGACGGCGCAGGATGTAGAGCGGCTGCTCGCCGCCGACCAGCATGCGCGCCATCCAGTAGAGCGCCGCGTCCGGATCGGAGCCGCGAATGGATTTGTGCAGCGCGGAGATGAGGTTGTAGTGCTCCTCGCGCGATTTGTCGTAGAGCGGCGCGCGGCGCTGCACCGCCGTCATCAGGCCCGCGGAATCGAGTGGCTTGGCGACGCGCAAGGCGGCGACTTCCTCCGCCAGGTTCAGCATGTAACGTCCGTCACCATCGGCCATCGCGCGCAACGAGGCGCGCGCGTCATCGGTGAGTTTCAGGGGCTCGCCGTAATGCGCCTCTGCGCGCTCCAGCAGCAGTTCCAGCGCCGCGTCGTCGAGACGCCGCAGCACCAGAACCTGCGTGCGCGAGAGCAAAGCGCCGTTCAGCTCAAAGGACGGGTTCTCGGTCGTCGCGCCGACAAGGACGACGGTGCCGTCCTCCACCACGGGCAGGAAAGAATCCTGCTGGCTGCGGTTGAAGCGGTGGATCTCGTCGACGAAGAGCAGCGTGCCCTGCCCCACGCGCCGCCGCGCCCGCGCCGCCTCGAACGCTTTCTTCAGATCGGCGACGCCGGAGAACACCGCCGACAACTGCTCGAAATGCAGCTTGAATGCGGTGGAGAGCAGCCGCGCGATGGTCGTCTTGCCGGTGCCGGGCGGTCCCCACAGGATGATGGAATGCGCGCGGCCCTGCGCCACCATCCGCCCGATGGGGCCTTCGGGACCGATCAGGTGATCCTGCCCCACCACCTCGGCCAGAGACTTCGGACGCAACCGGTCCGCCAACGGCCGCGGCGCGTCGTTTTCCAAGCCGCCTGCTTCGAAGAGATCGCTCATCCCGTCATTGTAACGCGAAACGGCGTCATCCGCCCACGTGCACGGTAATCCTCTGGCCGCCGCGTTCCACCACCATTTCCCAGTCCTGGGCGGCGGCGAGCGCTTTCTGGAGCTCGCTGACATTGGCGATGTTCGTGCCGTTGACGGCGCGGATGATGTCGCCCGGCTGGAAGCCCTGGCTGGCGGCGATGGTGTTGTCGCTCACCGAGGCCACGGCCACGCCGCGGGACATCAGGTCGATCTGCAGGTCGGTGGCGACGGCGGGCGAGATGTTCTCCACCTTCGCGCCGGTCAGCGGGTTGCGGCCGCCGATGGCCGATAGCTGGCGCGGTGGATTCTCGGGCGGCAGCGCGAGCGTCACGGCCACGTCGCGGGGCGCACCGCCGCCGGCCACATGCAGCTTCACGACATCACCCGGCTTATGCGTGGCGATGCGGTAGTTGAGGCCCTGCATGTCGTCGACCTCGGTGCCGTCGACAGTCTCGATCACCTCGCCCTGCCGGATCCCGGCATTGGCCACCGGGCCGCCGGGATAGACGCCCTTGAGCAGCACGCCGCTGGGACGCGGCAGGCCCATGGTGTGGGCGATCTCCGCCGTCACCGGCTGTCCGCCGGCGCCGATCCATGCGAGCTTCACGCCGCCCCCACCCAGCGCGCTATCGACGATGCGACGCGCGAGATTGGCGGGGATGGCGAAACCGATGCCGGCATATTGGCCGGTGCGGGAATAGATGGCGGTGTTGATGCCGGCGAGCTTGCCGTCCATCGTCACCAGCGCGCCGCCGGAATTGCCGGGGTTGATGGCGGCATCCGTCTGGATGAAGAACTGGTAGTCCGACGCCGAGACCTGCGTACGGGCCAGCGCGGAGACGATACCCATCGTCACCGTCTGCCCCACGCCGAAGGGATCGCCGATGGCCAGCACCAGATCGCCCACTTGCACCCGGTCGCTGTCGCCGAATTCCACGGTGGGAAGCTTCTCGCCTTTGGTGTCGATCTTGAGCACGGCCAGATCGGTCTTGGAATCGGCTAGCAGCACCTTCGCCTTGAACTCGCGCTTGTCGGCCAGCGCCACCACGATGTCCTGCCCGCCTTCCACCACGTGATTGTTGGTGAGGATGACGCCATCAGCCCGCACGATCACACCGGAGCCCAGCGACTGCTGCATCCGCTGGCGGAACTGCGGCGAGGCGCCGAAGAATTGCTGGAACAAGGGATCGTTGAACAGCGGATTGACCTGCTGCTTCACAATCGAGCGGGCATAGACATTCACCACCGCCGGGGCGACGCGCTTGACCACCGGCGCGAAGGTGAGCTGCACCTGCCCCATCGATTGCGGAACGACGGGCTGCGCGAGAGCGGGGGAGACCGCGAGAACCGCCGCGAGGGCCAAGATAAAATTCATAACGCCGGACCGGAACATGGGCACGAGAACTCCTGCTTGCCGGGGTTTGATATCGTCCGGGCGGCAGCCAGTTCAAGTCCTTGCGGATTTCATGAATCGCGCTCCACCAGGGCGGCATAACAGCCCCGCCGGGCATAGTGGACATGGACATAGGCCGTGTCGATCCGCGCGAACAGCCGCTCAAGAAGGCCCTCAATCTGGCTGCCCTCCGCGACATCGGCATCCACCATCATGCCGGCTTCGTCATAGGCACGCAGCGATAGCAGGCGGGGCCGCAAGGCGGGTGGAACCTCGGCTCCGTCATAAGGTTCCAGCGCCGCCTCCCGCACGAAGATGGGGCCGGTGGCGCGGTAGGGCGACCTGGCCGGCTGGTGTTCGAAATTGAGAAGCAGCACCCGCTCGCCAAGTTCCGCATCGGCCAGCGAGACCCGGCAGGGAAAGCCGGGCTTCTCGTCGGCGATCATTATATGCGTGCCCTGCGCAGCCAGCTCCGCGCCGGACATCGCGAAGTAGGCGGCAAATGAATTTGCTTGCAGACCTCTGAAATGGAACATGGCGGCACACCGTGCGTTGCGACGCGCGCAATCTGGCCGCGCTACAACCGCCCTTCGACCCGCTTCTTGCGCAATCGCCCTAGGGCTTTTCGACCGGCAAGCAGTGGGAGATATCCGCGGGCGACGTGAACAGCACGGGCGTCGCCTGGTCGATGACACCCGAGGAGCCCAAATCCTTGCTCACACCCCGCAGCTCGACGAACACGTCCTGCCCACCCGAAACATCGAGGTGAAGGCTGTCCTCGCTCATCGAATGCAGCATGTAGCCACCCGGCGGCAAATCCACAAAAACACAGGCGCCCGGCATGACACCGCCCTTCAGGAATTTCCCATCGATGGTCAGTGGTGTGTTGTAACGCAACACGTCATTCGCAGCGTGGAAGACATAAAGGCGGGCCAAGGCCGGCGGGTCGGCGAAGGCGACGCCCGGCGCGGCCAGCGCCAAGCCCACAAGCGCCGAAATCGCACGAATTGCCATTCTACCCTCCCCATTTTTCGCATTTATCGCGGGAAATGCGGCCGGAAGACGGCGGCACGCACTTTGCGACCCAGAGGACCAGACGCCCCGAAACGAGACAGTGCCCCATGTTCCGGTTCCTTCTGCCCCTGATGCTGATCGCGCCCCTCTTCGCATCAACAGCCGCCGCGGCCCAACCGGCGGTCCAGCTCATCCCGGTCGAATACACCTCGCCCAACCGCACGGCCGTGGATTCGATCAAGGCCGGGAACCACGATTGCCCACATTGCGATCTGGCGGGCGCGGACCTCACCAACACCTGCGTCAAGGGCGGCAATCTGGAAGGCGCGAAGTTCGACAATGCCCGCGCCGTGTTGATGTGCATGTCCTACGCCGACTTCAAAGGCGCCTCGTTCCGCAACACGGACCTGGCAGGCGCCAATCTCGCCCACGCGAATGTGGACGATGCCGATTTCACCGGTGCCGATCTTTCGATCACCTCGATCAAGGGCACCGATCTGCGCCACGCCAACGGTCTCACGCAGGCCCAGCTCGACCGCGCCTGCGGCGACGCCGACACCCGCGTGCCCGACGGCATGCAGGTGAAGATGTGCAGCTAGTTTCGCCCACCAGTTTCGTGCGGGCATCGTCCGCCACCCAGTTCTGATTGACACTCGGAAACTACCTTGACCCCGGCGCGGATGTACCGCCGGGGTCTTTTTTTGTTGCCTCTTCTCCCGCGTGAGTCCGAAGCTGGACAAAACAGGAGACGACGATGGGCAAGGCGCTTTGGCTGACGAAGAAGAACGGCGATCTCGTCATCGGCCCGGCGCCCGATGCGGCGCCGAGGGCAAACGAGATCGTCGTCCGCGCCCGTGCCGTGGCGGTCAATCCGGTCGACCGGTTCCTGCCGTCGCTGGGCGGGTTCATCACGCCCTGGCTGAAATAACCGACCGTGCTCGGCTCCGACGTCGCAGGTGAGGTGATTACGGTCGGCAGCGGCGTCATGCGCTTCAAACCCGGCGACCGGGTGCTCGGCATGGCAACAGGATCGGACAAAGGCCACCGCCCGGCGGAAGGCGCGTTTCAGGAACAGGTCGTGCTGCAGGCCCATATGGCCTCGCCCATTCCGGACTCGATGCCGTTCGAGTCTGCCGCGGTGCTGCCGCTCGGCCTCTGCACGGCGGCGAGCGGTCTGTTCCAGAAGGATTACTCGGCGCTGCGGTATCCTTCGTTGACGCCCACGTCTTCCGGCGAGGCGTTTCTCGTGTGGGGCGGCTCGACCAGCGTCGGCAGCAATGCGATCCAGCTTGTGGCTGCGGCCGGCTACGACGTGGTCGCGACCGCGTCGCCGCGCAATTTCGAGTATCTGAAGCGGCTCGGCGCCAGCGCGGCGTTCGACTACAACAGCCGCACGGTGGTGGCCGACATTATCGCGGCCGTTCGCGGCAAGGCGCTGGCTGGCGCGTATGCCATCGGCGACGGCGCGATGTCGCCGTGCCTCGACATCATGGGCGCTTGCCCGGGCCGAAAGTTCATTTCATCGGCGTCGCAGCCGGTATCGTTCGAGGTGCCGGAATCGGGCCGCGTCAGCATGCTGCGCCTGTTGCCGACTTTGCTCCGCATGGGCATCGCCAATGCTGGGCTGGCGCGGAAGGCGCGGCGCTACAAGGTGCAGACGAAGTTCATCTGGGGCAGCAGCCTGCAGGACAATGAGGTCGGCCCGATGATCTTCGAGACGTTCCTGCCGCAAGCCCTCGCCACCGGCCGCTACATCGCAGCACCCGAACCGCTGATCGTCGGCCACGGCCTTGAGGCGATCCCCAGGGCGCTGGCCGAACTCGGCAAGGGCGTTTCCGCCCGCAAGCTCGTCGTGACGCTCTAGCGGTCGGAAGGCCACTCCAGCTTCTTGTCCTTGCCGTGCAGGATGGAGTCGGCCGTCATCGTGTCGCGGCCGGTGAACTTGCCGCGGACGATGATGCCGTGTCCCACCGTGGCCTGCGCGTAGAGCTGGCTCGCCATCGCGCCGCGCATCTCCACCTTGAGGACTGTGCCGTCGCGCTTCGCCACCGTGGCGACCGTGCCGTTGATGGCGGTGACCATGCCGAACACTTCATGCTGGCCGGGCTTCAGGGTGACGCGCGCCATCGGCGAAAGCTGCTTGGGCGACGTGGGCAACGCGGCTGGGCCGCTGGACAGACCGTAGATCGCAAGCCCCTGATAGGTCGCGACATAGACATGGCCGTTGGCGACGACCGGCACGATGTTGGCCGTGCCGTTGGTGTTCGGCCAATGGCCCGCGACGCCGGAATAGATGATCGCGCCGGTCGGCCCGTTGAAGGCGTAGAGCGTGATGGCGTTGTCGTTGTCGCTGTCGGAATGGCCGACGCCCCAGATCACCACGCTGGACGATCCGTTCGAGGAGACCGACGTCATGAAGCCCGGCGCCTGGCCGCTATTGATGCCGTCGCTGAAGTATTCATTGGTCAGCGTGGGATGCGCGCCCGAGCCATGCACCAGCCACAGCCCGATGGAGCTGTTGCCGCTGGAGACGACGCGGCCCTTGCCGTCGCTGGCGGTGAAGTAGGACTCGCCGCACCAGCAGCCGCCGATGCCATAGGTGCCGAAGATACGGCTGTCGCCGGTCGTGTGGTTGCTGAGGCTATCGGCGTTCATGAAATACATGTTGCCGTCCTTGCCGGCGGCAACGGCCATGTTCTGCGCCTGCCCCGGCTGTGGCGGCAGCAGCATCAAGCCACCCGAACCGAAATCGCCGTCTTCCTGTTCGAGGCCCACGGCGTTGTCCGGTGTGAAGAGGCTCTTGACGGTTGAGAGATCGCCCGAAACCTGTGCCGAGCTTTCCGCGATGTTGTGCAGGGGATCGAGTGTCGTGCCGCTGTAATCCGAATTTCCGGTGACGAAATAGATGTCGCCCGTGGCGCTGGAAGCGAGCCCGTAGCCCGACATCCAGACCGAAGTCAGGAAATAATTGTCCGGCGAAGTCGTGAGATTGTCCGTCAGCGTGTTGGCGGGCAGCGGCGTGAGCGTGCCGGTGTTCCAGCCCAGCACCCAGCCGCGCACCTGGTCGGCCGAGAAATCGCAGAAGCTCGCGAAGCCCGCATAGACATTGCCGTTGGCGAGCAGCATGCCCGCGCGCTGGCGCGCCACCGAGTCATTGAAGCGATAGACGGTGTGGCCGTTGGCCAGCGTGCCCTTGGCGCTGACCCGGATCTTGGCCGGCACGTCCAGCAGGGTTTCCAGGCTCACCGCGTGCAGAATGTATTTCTGCACGTTGCTCGTATAGGTGTACTGGATGAAATACATCAGCCCATGCGCCAGATCGATCACCGGCGTACCGTCGATGCCGACGAGGCCACTGTTGTTGCTGCAGCCGCCCGGCAGTGCGTCGATCGGAACCGCCACGCCGTAATTCCGGTGCAGCAGCACCTGGCCGGTGTTCGCGTCGATGGCGTAGATCGAGTTGGCTTCGGTGGCGACATAAACGACATCGTGCGCGCCCTTGCCCGTGATCGTCTGGTTCTGGACGATGAGCGGCTGCGTATCCACCTGATCGTCCAAGGGCACGAAGCTCGTCATCTTGAAGGTGGCGCCGCCCGATCCATGCGCCACGGTCTGCGGCGTCAGCACGGTCTCGGCATTGTTCCAGCCGGTGCGCAGGTTGTCATAGTGGAAGGTCGTGACGTTCACGGCCAAGGCCGAGCCGGACACGAGAACGGCGGCTGCGATCAACATCGAATGGAATAGATTGGCGCGCATGGAAGAAGCCCCGAAGCATCTGGACCCAACGTAACCCCGAGTCGTGGCGCGCGTCGAGGTGCAACCGCTCAGCCGAGAGTCGTTCTCAATGGGAATTTTCCCACTTGCACAAATCTGTCTTCAAATTTGAGGCAAGCCTTGTGTGGTCCGTGCTGGCAGAAACGCACATCCTTAAGTGTCATGGCCCGCGACTGCGGGCCACCCAGGTGAGGTTGCTCCTTTTTCTCCAACCAAAACTGCGTCATCGCCCGGCTTGTCCGGGCGATCCAATTTTCTTCTGCCGGAGAAAAGGAAAATGGATCACCCGGACAAGCCGGGTGATGACGCTTTACTGGATAGAATGGAGCAGACCTCACCTGGGTGGCCCGCAGTCGCGGGCCATGACACGTCATTGGTGATGTGACGCCAATGGAGTTCAGATATTAGAACAGGGCCGCCACGACGCTTTCGCCGCCGTAATCCTCGATGAAGACGAGGACCTTATAGCCGTCGGCATATTGCAGATTGCCCTTGGTGTCCTTCAGCAGCATGCCGTCATTGGCCATGGTGGCGGTGCGCTTGTCATAGGCGAATTTGGGCACGAGGCCCTTGTAGCTGGCGCGGATCAGCCCGAACAGCACGCGCGCATTCTCCGGCGCGAGGCGGACGCAACCGGCGCTGGAGCGCTTGCCGAGCAGCGCGATGTCGTCGCCGCTCGCGGCGTGGATCGCGAGGCCCGTCTGGTAGCCGTGGTTCTCCCAGTTGAAGAACATGGCGTAGGGCATCGGCTGGTGCCACTGGCCGGAGGTGTAGTGCGTGAACATCCGCTCCGGATCGAGCTGGTAGTAACCGGCGGGCGTGTTGCTGGGTTCGCGCGAACCGTTGGGCGCGAATTCCACCAGCTCACGGCCCGTCGAGACCGGCCAGTTGTAGAGCAAGGTGAGATCGCCGCCGGACTCCTTGCGGAAGACATACATCCGCTGCGCCCACGGCCCATGTTCGGCTTTGCTGACATAGAGGAACATCTCGAAATGCTGCAGCATCTCGGTGGTGAGGCTGTCCTTCAGCCGCTGCGTCACGCGCACCAGTTCCGCCGGGCTCGGCGGTGGCGCGCTGATGCCGGGAGACGGCACGGATTGCAGCATCGCCGTCGCGGGCGGCTGCGATTGTGGAACAATCGACGCGCGCGGCGGTGGCGGCGTCACGCTCGCCAAATCCTGCGACTTCGGCGGCGCCACGATTTGTGGCTGCACTGCAATTTGCGGCTTCGGCTGCTCCACGATCTGCGGACGCAAAGCGGGCGGCGGCGGCGCGGAGGCGAGTTTGGTTTCCGGCTTCGGCTTCTGAGCCTTCGCCACATGCTTCACGACAGGCTTCGGCGCATCTTGTTTCGCCAGACGCACCGGCTTCTGCTGCGGAGTGGCGGGCGGACCGCTGAAGGCTTGCGCGAGGCGATGACCCGCGTCGCTCGCCTCATCCTTGGTCCAGGCCCAGGCGGGTTGGATGACGTGATTGTTCAACCCAACGGCGGCGGCGCCGGTCTCGGTCGTGGTGAAATTCCAGGTGACCTTTGTGGCGTGGCTAAGCGTCGGATGCTGCGACACGATCACGGCCATGCTGAAGCCCGTGCAGGCCATCAGTGTCAGGACGCTTAGCTGTCGAAGCAACACCATGGGGCGAGCCATCCCGTTCCGCGCACGAGCCTACAGACACGCGCGCTCACTGTCCCATTCCTGAGCAGCACGAGGTTAACAGGATCGCCGAGAAATTAACGTCTGGCAAGGTGAAAGCGGCAGGTTAAGACCCTGAAATCAGGATAAAACCGCAACCAGCGCGGGTCCGCCGGGGTAATCCTCGATGAGGAGCAGGACCCGGTACCCAGGCGCCATCAGCGGCAGGCCGGTGGGACCGCGCATCACCTCGCCCGTCCGGCTGGTCGTGCCGGTGGCCTGGTCGACGGTCAGCACGGGCACCTGCCCGCGTTCGCTGGCCTGGAAGCGGTGGAACAGGATGTCCGCCTCCTGCGGAGGCAGGCGGACGCAACCGCCCGAGGCGCGCTGGCCAAGCTCCGCGATATGCGGCCCGGCCGAGTGCAGCGCGATGCCGACCTGGCGGAATTTGTAGCTGGCGTTGAAGAACATCGCCCAGGCCATCGGCGCGTTATGCCAAGTGTGGGAGTAGTGCATGGGCTCGAAGCGGTTGGGATCGAGCTCGAAGATGCCGGCGGGCGTCGAGGTGAAGTACTTTTCGTGTCGCTCGCGACCCGTTGAGACGGGGAAATTCCGCTCATAGACGAGCTCGCCGTTATCCCCGCGGTGGAAGATGAACAGATGCTGCGCCCAGGGCCCCGATGCCGCCTTGCTGACATAAAGGAACACGTCGAAATACGGCATCAGATCATGCGGCACCCGCGCCTGCACGCGCTCGGCTATGTCGCCGGACTGCTTGTCGAGTTCCGCGTCCTGCGCGATCAATGCCTGCGCCGGGACGGGTTTCGCGTCCGGATCCTTGGCATCTTCATCCGCGCCCGGCACTGCTTCATCCGGCATCTGCTTGGCGATGACCGGCTGCGGCGCGGGCTTCACCAGTGCTTTCTCGATGGCGAATTTCAGCACCATTCGTTCAGTCGGCTTCGACGCCGATGACGGCCTGGCCTGCGCCACAACGGGCGCGTTCGCGGCGTGCGGCACCAGCGATGCGGCTGACATCGCGGCCATGGCGGCCGTGGCGAGGACAGCGAAGGCGCGGAGAGTCTTCATCCCTGGATGATTGACCGCCCGCCAACCAAGCTCAAGCCTGCTGGAGCAGCGGCCTGGCCAGATCGTCCTTCAGTGTTGCCGTGGCGCGCCAATAGCAGAAAGCGCCGATCAGCCCGGTGAGGATGGTGGTCAGCATGGCGTAACGCAGCGCATCGGGCCCCGCATAGGGCTGCAAGAGGTCCGCGACCTTGCCCACAACCGGCGGTCCCAGCCCCAGCCCGATGATGTTCAGGATGAGCAGCAAAATCGCCACCGCCCGCGCCCGCATGCGCAAGGGCACCATGCCCTGCGCCATGGAATAGGCAGGCCCCACATAGGCAGCGCCCATCGCGGCGGGAATGATCGCGGCGGCCAGCGCGACTGTCAGGTTGGGCGACAGATAGAACACCGGCCCGAACGGAATGGCGACGAAGGTGGCGAGGATCGGCACATACATGTTCCAGCGCACGTCGCGCGCGCCGTATCTGTCGGCGAAGACGCCGGCCATGTAAGTGCCGACGGCGCCGCCCGCGCCGGTGAGCAGCGCCAAGGTCGCGCCGATCTCTGCCGGATTCATGTGATGGGAGACCTTCAGGAAGGTCGGGATGAAGGCGATGCCCGCATAGCCGCCGAAGGAACTGAACGACGTGCCGATGGACATCCAGCGGAACGAGCGCTGGCCCCAAAGATATTTCACCACGGAGATGAAGCTGGGTGGATTGGAATCCGGCAATGCCTCGACGAGCCCGCGCTTGGGCTCCTTCACCGTGAAGAGCAGCAGGAACACCAGCAACAATCCCGGCGCACCGGCCGAGACGATGGCGACCCGCCAGCCATAATGCTCCGCGATCCAGCCGCCGCCGAAGAAGGCGATGAGCAGTCCGATATTCAAGCCGGCCGTATAGAACGACAGCGCGGCCGCGCGCTCATTCGGCGCATAGAGATCGGCGATCACCGAATTGATCGAGGGACCGGTACCCGCCTCGCCCACGCCGGTGCCGAAGCGCGCCAGCGCCATCGTCCAGAAGCCCCGCGCATAACTCGACAGCACCGTCATCACGCTGAACACCGCCAGCGACGCGGCGATCACATTGCGCCGGTTGGCGCGGTCCGCGATCACCGCAAGCGGAACGCCCAGCACCGCATAGACCACCGCGAAAGCCGGACCGACCAGATAACCGATCTCGGCATAAGTGAGCCCGAACTCCACTTTGATCTGCGGCATCAGGATGGCCAGGATCTGCCGGTCGAGATAATTCACGACATAGATCAGTGTCAGGATGAAAAGGACGTATCCCCGCCCCGGCACGCGCACGCCGCTACCCTGGCCCAGCAGCACCATTCCATCGGGCTGCCCCGCCTCA
This sequence comes from Rhizomicrobium sp., assembly GCA_036489435.1. Taxonomy (GTDB): domain Bacteria; phylum Pseudomonadota; class Alphaproteobacteria; order Micropepsales; family Micropepsaceae; genus Rhizomicrobium. The sequence goes on from DASXFU010000036.1 coordinate 11,631, forward strand.
CCCGCCTCGCTGGCGGGATGCTCGTTGTTCACAAAAGCCTCTTCGGGCGTTTCCTCTGCGCCGGAGCGTAACAGAATTTCCGGTATCTCCAACCGGCGCTACTTCTTGAGCCCAAACCGCTCGCCCTTGCGGCCACGGACGGCGAGGTCGACGGTGGTGAGGCGGCGCTGGCCTTCCACGCGCATCTCATCCGCCAGCACGTTCATCATCGCCACATAGTCGCCGAAGGAATCGTCCACCGCGCGGCTGAAGCCCTGGGCGTCCTGCGCCTTGTTCATCTGCACCTTGGCGAAACGCAACGCGCCAGGCGAGTTCTCCGCCACGCGCCGCGCGAAGGCGATGGTCTCGCGCTCCAGATCGGCGGGAGCCAGCACGCGATTGACGAAGCCATACTGCGCGGCCTCGCCCGCCGTGATGAACCGGCTCTCGAAGCAGAGTTCTTTCGCGCGGCGGATGCCGATATCCCACGGGATCGACATGTATTCGACGAAGCCCGCGAGGAACTGCGCATTGTCCGCCGCGAAGACGATGTCGCAGCAGGCCGCCAGCATCCAGCCGGCATAGATGCAGTAACCCTCGACCATCGCGATCGTCGGCTTCTCGAAATTCCGCCAGCGCACGAGCAGGTCGAGGTTGTACTTCCGGAATTGATCGTAACTCTCCGCGCCGGGCGCCGCACCGAGTTCCTTGCGATACGCCAGCGCCTCCGGCGTCCCCAGATCGTGCCCCGCCGAGAAATTCCCGCCCGATCCCCGAATGATCAGCACCCGGACGTTCTTGTCCCGCCCGGCTTCCGTGAACGCCGCATCGATCTCATCGAGCATCCGATAAGACTGCGCATTACGGTACTGCGGACAATTGAGCGTGATGATCCCGAGCGGGCCGTCGGTTGTGTAAGTGATGTCGTGGAAGCTCATATCGCACTCCTTGTAACCCTCCCCTTGAGGGAGGGTCGACAATTTGCGTAGCAAATTTCGGGGAGGGGCTCACTCCGGATGCATTCGTGTGTGCGTTTCCCGAGCGGCAGGCAGTTCGGAGTGAGCCCTTCCCGAAAAAGCTTCGCTTTTTCGACCCTCCCTCGAGGGGAGGGTAAAACTTACTCCCAATCGGGACGGCGGAACGGCTTTAGATTGCGGGCGAAACCGGCCGGTGGCAAACGCCCAGCCTGCGCGCGGGCGCCGCGCCAGTCCTTGAGTTCGGACGCGGACCAATTGCGGTTGTTGCGATCCGGCAATCCCTCTTTGAGGGTGAACACCAGCGCGTCGTCGAGCTGGCTGTTGTTGTAGCGCTGGAGATAGACGCCCTGACCGCGCGCCATCTCCGGCACTTCGGAAAGCGGGAAGATCACCATTTTGCGGTTGCGGCCGATGACGGCCACCGTGTCGCCCTCGACGGCGCGGCACACCGCGGCTTCGCCCGGGGACTTCACGTTCATCACGCGCTTGCCGGTCTTGGTCATCGCCACAGCCTCGTCTTCGCTGGTGACGAAGCCGTGGCCGGTGTCGGAGGCGAGCAGCAATTTGCGGCCCGGCGCGTGCGGGAACATGGCGACGATATCGGCTTCCGGCGGCAAGTCGATGAAGCTGCGGATCGCCTCGCCATTGCCGCGCCCGCCCGGGAGCTTGGCGCAATCCAAGGTGAAGAAGCGGCCGTCGGTGGAGAAGACCATCAGTTTGTCGGTCGTCTCGGCCTTGATCCAGAACCGCTCCTCGTCGCCTTCGCGATATTTGACGCTGTCGTTCTTCTCCGGATGGCCCTTGAAGGTGCGCAGCCAGAGTTTCTTCGAGCAGACGATGGTGATCGGCTCTTTCTCCACTGCCGTTTCCAGCGCCACGGCTTCTTCGGCGATCTCCTGAATCTTGGCGAGCTCCTTCGCCGCCACGAAGCCGGTGCGGCGTTTGCCGAGCTTGGTCTTCAGGCCGAACTTCGCGTCGATGGCCTTGATCTCGTCGATCAGCCGCTCGTCCTTGAGCTTGTCGGAGGCGAGGAGTTTCTTCAGCTCCTTCTGCTCCTTGGTGAGCGACTCATGCTCGCGGCGGATTTCCATCTCTTCCAGCTTGCGCAGGCTGCGCAGCCGCATGTTGAGGATGGCTTCGGCCTGCACTTCGCTCAGCTTGAACGCCTTGATCAGTTTCGGTTTGGGCTCGTCCTCGGTGCGGATGATGCGGATCACCTTGTCGAGGTCGAGATAGACGATCAGGTATCCGTCCAGCACTTCCAGCCGGGCGGCGATCTTCTCCAGCCGATGCGTCGAGCGCCGCACCAGCACATCGCGGCGATGGTCGATGAAAGCGACAAGCGCCTCCTTCAGGCTCATCACCTTGGGGATAGTGCCGCCATCCAGCACGTTCATGTTGAGGCTGATGCGGACTTCGAGGTCGCATTGGCGGAACAATTGCTCCATCAGGATTTCGGCATCGACCGTGCGGGTCTTGGGCACCAGCACGACGCGGATATCTTCCGCGCTCTCGTCGCGCACGTCTTCCAAGAGCGGCAGTTTTTTCAGCTCGATCAGCTCGGCGATACGCTCGATCAGCTTGGACTTCTGGACCTGATACGGAATCTCATCGACGACGATATGATAGACGCCCCGCGCGCCCTCTTCCTTCTCCCACCGCGCGCGCAGGCGGAAGCTCCCGCGGCCGGTCTTGTAGGCCTCCGCGATGGTGGCCTGGTCGTCCACCACCACGCCGCCGGTGGGGAAATCCGGACCTTTCACATAGTTGAGCAAGGTCGCGTCGCGGGTGTTCGGGTTCTCGATCAGCGCCTTCAGCGCGGCGCAGAGCTCGCCCAGATTGTGCGGCGGGATGGACGTCGCCATGCCGACCGCGATGCCGGCCGATCCGTTGGCGAGCAGGTTGGGGAACGCCGCCGGCATGACGACCGGCTCTTCGTCCTCGCCGTCATAGGTGGCGCGGAAATCGACCGCGTTCTCGTCCAGCCCATCGAGCAGCGCCTGCGCCACTTCGGTGAGGCGGCTTTCGGTGTAGCGCATGGCGGCGGCGTTATCGCCGTCGACATTGCCGAAATTGCCCTGCCCGTCGATCAGCGGATAGCGCAACGAGAAATCCTGCGCGAGACGCACGAGCGCGTCGTAAATCGCGAGGTCGCCGTGCGGATGATATTTGCCGATGACGTCGCCCACCACGCGGGCGCATTTCTTGAAGCCCGCCGCCGGGTTCAGCCCGAGCATCCGCATCGCCCACAGCACGCGGCGATGCACCGGCTTCAGCCCGTCGCGCGCATCCGGCAGCGCGCGCTGCGTGATGGTCGAGAGCGCATAGGCCAGGTAGCGCTGCGACAGCGCGTCGGCCAGCGGTTCCGGGCGGATGTCATCTTTGGCCGGCGAGGAATTCATGGCGCGCTTTTACTGTGATTCGCGCGACGCCAAGGCGTCCAATCGCTGGCGGGCGGCGGGCATCTCGCGGCCATGCGGCGAAAGCACGCGCTCGAGCAGGAAGTGGCCGGTGAGCCGCAACCCTTCCGCGATCTCGCCCGGCGACGGATCGGAGTTCTGGGAACCCAGCAGGAAACCCGGCAGCGCGAACAATCTCTCCTTGTAAGGCGCGCCCGCATCGCCCGAGACCGCGCGGCCGGAACGTGGCGAGACATAGCGCAGATCGTCCGTCGATCCGGTGGCGGCGCAGCGCGAGAGATCGAGGCCGAAGCCCAGCGCTTCCAGCAGCCCCGCCTCCCAGCGCACGAAGAGCGGGCCCCAATGGGCGAAGCCGTCCTCCATCATCGCGTCGAGCAGGATTTCGCCCACGGCGAAGACCGGCGCATGCGCTTCGCGCTCCGGCAGCACGGCGATGGCGATGGCGACGAAAGCGTTGAGCCCGATCAGGGCCTCGCCCTTCTCCATCAGATCGCCGGAGCGCGACCGCACCGGCTCGACAGTGAAGTTCCCCAGATGCTCCGACAACCGCGCCCGCCAATGCGCCTGCACGGTATTACCCGGCTGAAGCACCGCCGCCGATTTGCGCGACCGCACCAACCCGGAATGCCGCCCATGCTCGCGCGTCAGCACATCGAGAATGCGCGCGCTCTCGCCATGCTGGCGCACGGAGAGAACAATAGCGTCGTCGGACCAATCCATTCTTCTACGCACCTCCCCCTTGTGGGGAGGTCGACAAAATCTCATAGCGAAGCGGAGAGATTTTTCGGGTGGGGGGCCGAGGCAAACGGCAACCCCGGCCCCCCACCCGAAAAATGCGTTCCGCATTTTTCGACCTCCCCACAAGGGGGAGGTGCTTAGTCATTGGGAAACTCCAGCCCCATCTCGCGATAATGCTCGCTTTCCTCGGCCCAGTTCTCGCTCACTTTCACGAACAGGAACAGGTGCACGCGGTGGCCGAACAGTTCTTCCATCTCGGTGCGGGCGAGTTCGCCGATCTTCTTGATCGAGGCACCGCCCTTGCCCAGCACGATGGCCTTCTGGCTTTCGCGCTGCACGAAGATCACCTGGTCGATCTTGACCGATCCATCACGGCGCTCTTCCCACTTCTCCGTCTCGACGGTGGTGGCGTAGGGCAACTCGTCATGCAGGCGCAGATAGATCTTCTCGCGCGTGATCTCCGAGGCCAGCAGGCGTGAGGGGATGTCCGCCGCCTGGTCTTCCGGATAGAGCCACGGCCCTTCCGGCATGCGGCCTTCGACCCAGTCGGCGACGTCGGAGATGTGATCGCCCTTGAGCGCGGAGATCATGAACACCGCGTCGAACACGCCTTCGTTGTTCAGCTTGTCGGCCAGCGGCAAGAGGTCGACGCGCTTCACGCCGTCGATCTTGTTGAGCAGCAACGCGGCGCGGGAGTTGTTCTGCTTGAGGCCTTCGATGATCGCCTTGGTGTCGCGCGCGGCCAGTCCGTCGGGCTGGGCGAGCAGGTCTGCGGTGTCCACGATGAGCAGGATCGCGTCCGCGTCGCCGGCGCCGGTCCAGGCGGCTTTCACCATGGCGCGGTCCAAACGCCGGCGCGGCTTGAAGATGCCGGGCGTGTCGACGAAGACGATCTGCGTCTGGCCTTTGATGGCAACGCCGCGCACGGCCATGCGCGTCGTCTGCACCTTGGGTGAGACGATGGAGACTTTCGATCCCACCAGCGCGTTGACCAAGGTGGACTTGCCCGCATTGGGCGCGCCGATCACAGCAGCGAAGCCGCAGCGCGTACCGCTCATGGTTTCCAAATGCCCAGACTTTCCAGCAGTGCTTGCGCGGCGGCCTGTTCAGCCTCGCGCTTGGAGCTGCCGCGTCCCACCACGGGATCGGCGCCCTTCACCGTCACTTCGATCTCGAAGCGCGGCGCATGATCCGGCCCGTCGCGATTGACGAGCCGGTAGCTGGGGCCGCCGCCGCCCTTACGCGACTGCGCCCATTCCTGCAGCGCCGTCTTCGCGTCGCGCATGTCATCGTTCAGCGCGGCGAATTGGTCGGCCCAGTAGCGCTCAATGAATGTGCCCGCTGTTTCCAGCCCACCATCGAGATAGAGCGCCGCGATCACGGCCTCGCAAGCGCCGGCCAGGATCACGGCCTTCTTGCGCCCGCCGCTCGCCACTTCCGAATTGGCGAGGATGAGATGATCGGAAAGTCCCGCCGCCGTGGCGGCCGCGGCGCAGGCGTCCTTGCGCACCAGCGCGTTCAGCTTCAGCGCCAGCGCGCCTTCGCTGTCGTTCGGGAAATGGGCATGCAGCTTTTCCGCGATGACGAGGCCCAGCACCCGGTCGCCCAGGAATTCCAGCCGTTCGTTGGAGGTCTTGGCATCGGCGCTGGCATGGGTCAGCGCGCGGGTGAGCAATTCCCTGTCGGAGAACGCATGACCGAGGCTTTGTTCCAGCGCGGTCAAATCGTCATTGGATGCCGGTGAACATGCGCGAATAGCGGATCTCCATCGGCCATTTCCAGAAGGCCCACCAGTCGTTGCCCACATCGATCGAGAAGAAGCGGAACTCCGCCTTGCCGACCAGATCCTCCGCCGGCACGTAGCCGACATTCTCGCGGCTGTCGTCGGAATTGTCACGGTTGTCGCCCATCATGAAATAATGCCCAGCGGGCACGACATAGACGCCGGTGTTGTCGAGCGGGCCGTAACGGTCGCGGTCGAGCGTGAGATAGCTGCGCCCGCCCGGCAGGGTCTCGCGAAACTGGGCGACGTGATTGACCACGCCATCCACCGTCTCGATGTAATCCTCGACCTGCGTGCGCGGCACGATCTTGCCGTTGAGATAGAGCCGGCTGTCGAGCACCTGGATGCGATCGCCAGGCAGGCCGATGACGCGCTTGATGTAGTCCTTCATGTAGTCCGGCGAACTCTCATTGGGCATCTTGAAGACGACCACATCGCCACGCTGCGGCGCGGAGCCAAAGATGCGGCCGGAGAACGGCATGAAGCTGAACGGGAAGGAATGCTTGCTGTAGCCGTAGGCGAACTTCTCCACGAAGAGATAGTCGCCGATGGCCAGCGTCGCCTGCATCGAGGCAGAGGGGATGTTGAACGGCTGGAAGAAGAACGTCCGGATGACGACCGCGATGAGCAGCGCGTAGACGACCGTCTTCACCGTCTCCAACCAGGAATCCCCCTTGGCTGGCGCTTTCGCTGGCTTGGCAGGTTCAGGAGCAGGCGCGGGCTCGACCACCTCTTCGGCATGCGCCTCGGCGTCCGTGGCCTGGGGCGTGAGCGTCTCGGCCAGCGGGTCCTGCGCGAGCGAAACCTCGGGCGTGTCCCCGGCCGGGATTGCCGCTTCGTGTTCCGCCGATTCGTTCACATCGTCCATGGAAAGGCCCTTTTCGCCGGCACCTGCTAGCACAAATCGGCCATGGCTTGCCAAGTTCAAGCGGGAATTGGCTTTATTCTTTACGGGCGTGGGCCGGCGGACACGAAAGGAACCACCTGGATGATCACAATGGCCTGAGCCAGGGGGAAATCGTCGGTTATCGTGAGCTCTATCAAGGCCTCGTGGCCCGGCGGGGTGATCGCGTGAAGCCGCTGTAATGCACCGCCGGTGAGCTTCATGGTCGGCTTGCCGCCCGGCAGGTTCACCACCCCCATGTCACGCCAATAGACCCCCCGGTTCAGCCCCGTGCCCAGCGCCTTGGCGCAGGCCTCCTTGGCCGCGAAGCGCTTGGCGTAGCTGGCCGCCCGGTTGGCGCGGCGGTCGGATTTCGCCCGCTCGATAGGGGTAAAGACCCGATTGAGGAACCGCTCCCCGAACCGTTCGATGGATTTCTCCACCCGGCGGATATCGATGAGGTCGTTGCCGAGGCCGATGATCATTTATCCACCGTAGCCTTGGCGAAGGTGGATGCCGCGCGCGCCTCTTCGATCAGTTCGCGCATGCGGCGGATGCTGGCATCCAGTCCCACGAAGATCGCCTCGCCCATCAGGAAGTGACCGATGTTCAATTCGCGGATTTCGGGAATAGCCGCGATGGGCTTCACATTATCATAGGTGAGACCGTGCCCGGCATGGACCTCCAGTCCGAAAGCGCTCGCCTTCGCCGCCGCCGCGCGCGCTTTTTCCAGATGTGCCGCGACGGCGTCCGTGTCGCCCGCCAGCACGGCTTCGCAATAGGCGCCGGTGCAGAGTTCGATGACGGGCGCGGCTAGCGATTTCGCTGCCTCGATCTGGCGCGGCTCGGGGTCGATGAACAGCGAAACGCGAATACCGGCGGCGGAAAGCCTGCGCGCTACCGGCGCGAGCTGGTTATGCAGACCGGCCGCGTCGATACCGCCTTCGGTGGTCACCTCCTGCCGCTTCTCCGGCACGAGGCAGACGGCGTGCGGCTTCACGCGCAACGCGATCTCCATCATCTCCTCGGTCGCTGCCATCTCCATGTTGAGAGGCAGTTCGTTCCAGCGCGCGAGATTGTCGATGTCGGAGTCCACGATGTGGCGGCGGTCTTCGCGCAGATGCGCGGTGATGCCGTCCGCGCCGGCGGCTTTGGCCATGCGGGCGGCGCGCAACGGATCGGGATAATCCACGCTGCGTGCGTTGCGTAGCGTCGCCACGTGATCGATGTTCACGCCCAGGCGTATGCGGCTCATCTCAGACACTCCCACCACCAGGCGCAGGAAACGCCCGTCAGCATCACGACGAAAGGGGCCGCGAAGCATATCAGCGATGCAAGAACGTTCATCGCGATGGACCGGCTCGACCACACGCCGATCAGCGAGCCCGTCAGCGCGTTCAGCACCACCGCGACGCCATACGGCACCCAGATCACGGTCTCGCGCAGCAGAAAAGGCACCTCGCCGCGCCCGCGCGCCACGGCGGACAGCGCCAACCCGCTCAAGAAGGAAATCAGCACGGCGGAGCCCGCGAAGACGACGGCACGCTGGACGCTGAAATCACGCGTCACAGGCAGGGGCCTACGGTGCAGGCCATCAGGAGCAGCGTTCCAAACCCGACCGGCGCCACGAGCGCCAGCGAGACCACGATTCCGAGCGCCGCGAACAGATCGAACTTGCGACCCAAGACTTGGGGCAGCACGGCCCAGCACAAGCAGATAACGCTGACCAACACAGAGACGATGATGCCGCCGGTGTTGGATCCGAAAAACGCCAAGCCGTCCGGCCATTCCCGGATGAAACGGAACAAGAAGGTCAGCACTGCCCCGGTCAGAAAAGCGCCGAAGAAGGACACCAGGATGCCTACGGCCGTGCGCATTCAGGCCAATCCCCGGCTCCCCGGTTTCACAGCCTTGGTATCTCGCAGATGTGGCGGAAGCTTGTCGGCTTCCCAAGCGGGAAATTTGACGGTGGCGAGCGAGACGAATTTCACACCCAGCTTCGCCTTGCCGCCGGAGCGGTCGACCAGACAGCACGCCGCCACCGGCTTGCCGCCCGCCTCGCGGATAGCCTCCAGGCATTCGCGCGAGGAGAGGCCCGTGGACACGATGTCTTCCACCATCAGCACCGGCTGGTTCCTGGTGAGCTCGAAACCGCGGCGGAGCTGGAACTTGCCGTCCTGCCGCTCGACATACATCGCGGGCAAACCAAGCTGGCGGCCCATCTCGTAGCCCGGAACGATGCCGCCCACAGCGGGCGAGATAATGGCGGTGAATTTCTGCTTCACCTCGGCGCGGATTTTCTCCGCCAGCGCCTTGCAGAGCTTGGCGGTGCGCTTCGCATCCTGAAACACCAGCGCCTTCTGCAGGAACACATCGGAATGCAGCCCGCTCGACAGGAGGAAATGGCCCTTCAGCAGGGCGCCGGCCTTTTCGAATTCCTTCAGCACTTGTTCGGTGTTCATGGCACCTCGATCTTGCCCAGCTCCGGGCCGCGGACGCGGTCGACCGATTCGACCACGGCGTTCACCCGTAGCGCGCCCAGGATGTTCTGCAAATGCGCCGCATCGCGCACCTCGATGTCGACCTGAAATTCGAAGAACAGCGGATTGCGGTCCGTCACCTTCATGTTGAAGATATTGCCGCCATTGGCGCCGATCACCGTCATCACCGCGCCGAGCGCGCCCGGCAAGTTCCTCACCCGCACGCCGACGCGCGCCAGTGACGGCCCGATCTCCGCCGCCCGGTCGCCCCAGGAGACGTCGAGCCAATCCTCCATCTGCTCTTTTTCGAGCTCGCTGCAGTCGATGGTGTGGATGACTGCCACCTCGCCCGGCTTGCGCACCCCCACGATGCGGTCGCCCGGCAGCGGGTGGCAGCATTGGCCGAGGCGGTAAGAGATGCCTTCCGTCAGGCCCTTGATGGAGATCGCCTCGCCGCTCTTGCGCGTCCTCTTGCGCGGATCGGGCTTGAGTTCGGGGAAGACGGAGACGAGCACGTCGTTCGCCCTGAGCGCGCCGCGCCCGACATCGGCGAAGACGTCCTCGGCGCGCGGCTGGCGCAGCTTCTTCGCCACGGCGGTGATGGCCTTGTCGGTCAGTTCCTGACCGTTGTCGGCGAATTCCTTCTCCAGGATCTGGCGGCCGAAGAGCACGTGCTCGTCATGCTGGGCATGCTTGATGAAGCGGCGGATTTCCGAACGCGCGCGCCCCGTCACCGCGAACTGCTCCCAGAGCGGCGATGGCTCCGAGCCTTTCTGGCGGATGATCTCCACCTGGTCGCCATTGCGCAGCGGCGTGTGCAGCGGCACATGCGCGCCATTGACCTTGGCGCCGACCGTCTGGTTGCCGAGATCGGTATGGACCATATAGGCAAAATCGATCGGCGTGGCGCCGCGCGGCAGGCTGATCAGGTCGCCCTTCGGCGTGAAGCAGAAGACCTGATCCTGATACATGTTGAGGCGGGAATGCTCGAGGAATTCCTCGGCGGAGTCCCCGCGTTCCAGCAAGTCCACCATGTCGCGCAGCCATTGCAGCGCCGCTTCGGTGGGATCGTGCTCGACGTCCTCGCGATAGCGCCAATGGGCCGCCACGCCGCGCTCGGCGACGTCGTGCATCTCGGCGGTGCGGATCTGCACTTCCACGCGCTGCAGCTCCGGCCCGATCACGGTGGTGTGGATGGAGCGATAGCCATTGGTCTTCGGGTTGGAGATGAAATCCTTGAAGCGGTCCGGGATCATGCGCCAAGTCTGGTGCAACACACCCAGCGCCCGGTAGCAATCCTCCGGCGTCTTGACGATGACGCGGAAGCCCAGGATGTCGGACAACTGCTCGAAATTGAGCTGCTTGTCCTTCAGCTTGCGCCAGATGGAGTAGGCCCGCTTGGCGCGGCCATAGACCCAGGCGTCGATGCCGTGCTCGGCCAGCTTGCGCTTGATCTCGTCCGCGATGCGCCCGATGCGGTCGCCGCGCGCGTCCTGCAGCCGCGTCACGCGGGTAAGGATGGAGTTGCGGGCCTCGGGATCGAGCTCCGCGAAGGCCAGGTCCTCCAGCTCCTCGCGCATGTTCTGCATGCCGATACGCCCCGCCAGCGGCGCGTAGATGTCGATCGTCTCCTGCGCGATGCGGCGGCGCTTCTCCGGCTTCTCGATGAAGTAGAGCGTGCGCATGTTGTGCAGCCGGTCGGCCAGCTTCACCAGCAGCACGCGGATGTCGTTGGACATGGCGAGCATCAGCTTGCGGAAATTCTCCGCCTGCTTGGTGCGCTCGCTGAACAGCTCCAGCTTGGAGAGCTTGGTGACGCCGTCGACCAGCCCGGCGATCTCCTCGCCGAAGTTCTTCTTCACGTCCTCGATGGTGACATAGGTGTCCTCCACCGTGTCGTGCAGCAGGGCCGTGACGATGGTGGGCACATCAAGCTTGAGTTCGGTGAGGATCGCGGCGACCTCGAGGGGATGGGTGAAATAAGGATCGCCCGAGGCGCGGAACTGCTTGCCGTGCGCCTTCATGGCGTAGACATAGCCCTTGTTCAGCAGCCCCTCATCGGCCTCCGGATCGTAGGCCTTCACCCGGTCCACCAGATCGGTCTGGCGCATCAGCTTGTGACGGGCTTTGACGGGCTGGCCCGGAATCGACTGAACCGGAGCAGGCGTGCTGACAGGCTCGGGGACCACGGGGGTAATCAAACCCTGTGCCCCAGCTTGGGTCTCGCCGGGCAGCGTTGATGCGCTCATTGTTTGGATAATATAGGGCCTTTTCGGCTTTTGGCGCGATAGGCCACTTTTTCGCCGTGCCCGCGCCAGTATCAAGACTTCGGCAAAGACTCGCCCTAGTCTTCACCGCTCAACCAAGGGGGATTTCCATGAAAAAGCTTGTCTTCGCGGCCATTGCCGCCGCGTCTCTCCTCCCGGCCACCGGCGCATCCGCGCAGGCCTACATCAGCGAGGTCATCACCATGACCTCCAATTTCTGCCCGCAAGGCTTCGCCCTGGCGAACGGCCAGTTTCTGCCGATCAACCAGAACCAGATCCTCTTTTCGCTGATCGGGACGAAATATGGCGGCGACGGCAAGACGAACTTCGCGCTGCCCAACCTCAGCGGCGGCACGATCGGCCCGCTGGGCCAGCCTTTGACCTGGTGCATCGCCACGGTCAACGGGGTGCTCCCGAAAAAGCCGTAGCAGCCGACGAAACGAAAGAGGCGGCGCTTTCGGGCGCCGCCTCTTTCCGAATCGGATGAAGAAAGTCCGTTACATGTCGGATTCGTAGTCGCCTTCGGGCTCCGGCTGGGGCTCCGCGCGGCGCTGGGCTTCGGAGGTGAGCGCGCGCAGCAGTTCTTCTTCCGTGACCTGACGCTGATGCACGTCCTCGCGCACGTCCTCGTCGGGCTGGGCCTCGGGCTCGTCGACTTCGGCGTGCTTCTGGAGGGTCTTGATGTAGTCCTCCTTCAGCTCTTCCGGCTTCAATTCCTTGGCCGCGATCTCGCGCAGCGCCACGACGGGGTTCTTGTCGCGGTCGCGGTCGACCATCGTGTCGGCGCCGCCGGAGAGCTGCCGCGCGCGATGGGCGGAGAGCAGCACCAGATCGAAGCGGTTCGGCACTTTGTCGACGCAATCTTCAACGGTCACGCGAGCCATGGGCAGTCCTTTAGTCGCGAAGGGAAGCGGCGGAACCTATAGAAAACGGACGGGCGAGGCAAGGCCGCCGGGAATCCTAGTTTTCCGCCATTTCTACAGCGCTAGTGAACGCTGTGGACCGTGAAATTCGCGGTCTGCTCATAGCCCCAATAGCGGTAGTGCAGCGTGTAGACCCTGCCGTCGGTGTATAGGCCGTTCGCCAGCATGACGTTCTGGCTGCCCTCCGCGCTCTTTCCCGCCGCGATCTTCAGGTCCACCGGCAGGAAGATCATCGTGCAGATCGAGCGGCTATCTATCACCGCGTCACTGCCCGCTTCGGTCACGGTCCAGGTGTGAGAGGTGCAGGCATTGGGCGATGTCAGCGTCATGTCCTGCTGGCCCGTGTTTGCCAAGGCAAGACCGGCCTGCACCGTCGTCATTGGGCTGGGACCGGTGGATGGCATCCGGTTCATTGTGATATCGGTGGGGAATTGCAGCGTGAATTTCACAGCCGCCGGCGGCGAAGCGGCGATGGCCGTCGAACCGATCAATACAACAAGGCTCGTGAAAAGAAGTCCGCGAATGTTCATTCGACACTCCAAGTTCCCGCCGCGCGGGATTTTAAACAGTGTGGTGAGGCCTTTTTAAGGCTCCGCGAACGCGGGCGGGAACGCCCTGCCCGCCCGCTTGTTCTCCAGGCGCAGAACGCCGGAGTGTCACATGGGCCAGGTCCACTTTATCGAATCCGCCAAAGCCATGGCCGTCAAAGGTCCCGACGGCGCCACCCTGACCTATGCCGACCTGCCCGCGCCCAACACCTCGCGCTGGGTGATAAAGCGCAAGGCGCAGGTGGTGGCTGCCGTGCAAGGCGGGCTTCTCACGCTGGAAGAAGCCTGCGAGCGCTACCGCCTGTCGATCGAGGAATATACCGGCTGGCAGCACGCGATCGCCGCGCACGGGATGGCCGGATTGAAGGCCACCCGCGCGCAACGCTATCGCGACTAGGTCACTTCCTCTCCGCGAACGCCTTGGCGGCGCTGACGAACTCGCTGGGCATCATCACCACGGTCATGGTGTTCTGCTCGGCACCGATCTCCGTCAGCATCTGCATGCGGCGCAATTCGAGCGAGGCCGGCGTTTTCATGATTTCATCCGCCGCCTCGCGCAGCTTCACCGCCGCCTCGAATTCGGCTTCCGCCTTGATGATGCGGGCGCGTTTCTCGCGCAGGGCTTCGGCTTCCTGCGCCATGGCGCGCTGCATGGAGCCCGGGATCTCCACATTCTTCATCTCGACATTGAGAACCTCGACGCCCCAGGACTCCGTCACGCTGTCGACGCGCTCCTTCAGCATGATGGCGAGTTTCTCGCGATCCTTGAGCACGTCGTCCAGCGAGTGCTGGCCGATGATGTTGCGCAAGGTGGTGAGCGCCACCTGGATCACCGCGTTGCGCACGTTCTGCACCTCGATGATGGCGAGATCGGGCTTGACGACGCGATACCAGATGACGGCGTTGGCCTTCACCGGAACGTTGTCGCGCGTCATGGCCTCCTGCTGCTCCACCCCATCTGTGAAGACGCGCATGTCGACCTTCACGGCGCGGTCGATGCCCAGCGGGATGATCCAGAACAGCCCCGGCCCGCGAATGCCCATGTAACTGCCGAAGCGGAAGACGAGCATCCGCTCATACTGCTGGGCGATCCGAAACCCGCTGACGGCGATGACGAGGAGGACGACGAGGATACCAAGTAAGGCGCTCATGGCTTTGCTCCGCCAATGGCTGCGGCGCATAAATAAGCATTCCCAAGGCGCTTGATAAGACAGGCCGGAAAAGGGCTAGTATCCAGCCGCTTAAGGGGCGGATTTATGAAATTCGGCGAGAAACTGCTGGGCGTGGTCCTGCTGCTCGGCGCTTGTGTGACAGCGTTCTATTGGTGGAGCTACTTCACTGGAGGCGACGTGGCGGTTCTGCACGACCGCTGGTACACGGCCTTCGAGTCCAGCTTCCCTGTGGCCGACGGATGGATGGCGCTGTGCGGCGCGGTGGCCGGCATCGGGTTCCTGACCAGTGGCGCCTATGGCCCGCGCGTGGGCTTGATGGCGGGCGCCAGCATCCTCTATCTCGCGGCGATGGACATCACCTTCGACGTCGAGAATGGGATGTACGCGCTGGCAAGGGCCAATGACGCCATGAAATTCGAGATATTCATCAACGCGAGCTGCGTGATCCTGGGCGTGTGGACGCTCATCGCCTCATGGCGCGCGCTCGACAGAGGGACCAGATAACGCCATGCCCGGACCGACCGTACAAACCCCCAACGGCCCTTTCACGCTCGCGCGCAACTGCGACGGCTGCACCCTGTGCTGCCGCGTTCTGGAAGCGACCACGCTCGACAAGCCCATGGGCGTGCTCTGCGACAAATGCATCGTTGGCACCGGCTGCGGCATCCACGAGACCCGACCCGAGGAATGCCGCCACTATCATTGCGGCTGGCTGATCGATGCCGGCCTCGGGCCCGAATGGCAGCCGGAATTCGCCCACATCATCATCACCTATGATCTGAACGGCATGCGCCTCAACGCCAATGCCGATCCGCTCTATCCCGATGCCTGGCGCAAGGAGCCTTACTACTCGCTGCTCAAGCATTGGGCGAGCATCGCGCTGGCGCGCAACGGACAGGTCTGGGGCCATGTCGGCCACCATTCCTACGCCTTCCTGCCGCAGGGCGAAGTGGACATGGGCGTGATGGGCGACGACGACTACGCTTATTTCGAAGCCGTGCCGGATGGCTGGACGGTGCGGAAGGTGAGCGGCGCCGAAGCCGAGACCATCATGAAGGTGGAAGGGATTTCTCCGCCTGGTGCGCCTGGATAAGCGGACGCGTGCGCAGCCATGTCGTAGCGGCGCGCGCGGTCAGCAGCGCCACGGAGAAGATCAATCCGGCATCCGTCCAGGCGAAGAGATCCGCGCTGGGGTGCTGGCCGGGCATCGGTCCGTTCATCTGTGGGAAGATGAACTTCAAACCAAATCGCACGAAGAACAACCCGCCGACCACGAGCGAGCCGATGGGCGTGGCGCGGCTGGTGATCTCGCCGGTATCGGTGTCGAGGCTGAACTCTTGATGATGCGCGGTGAGGAAGCCCACGCCCGCGCCAAGCGCGATCGCGACGAGGAAACCCACAATCCAGAACAGCGGCGGTGCGGGCGTGGCTGCGATGGTGGCTACTGTCGCCACGACGGCGATCAGCGGCAGGAGGAAGAGCCGGTTGACCTTCACTTTCTGGGGAGGATTGTTGATGATCCGCCGCGCGAAAATGATGATCACCAGCACGGGCACGATGTACGGGCCTATGTGCTTCCAATCTATGCTTTGCCAATCCATTTTCTGTCCCTATGATTTCGCCGGGTTGCCATCACTAGCAGATCGCGCAGGAGTCCGGCGAGATGCGGCCGTTTGTTCTTTTCCTGAGTGCCTCTCTGATCGCCACCGCCGCCTGGGCGGGCGCGGATTTCGGCGCCCGCAATCCCGCGCCCATCGCCCCCATGTCCGGCATGATCCTCTACCGCGACGCGCGATACGGATTCACCATCGCCTATCCGCCGCATTGGGCCGTCAACGCTGCCTTCCGGCGCGATATCGGGCCCGTCATCCATGGGGTTTCCTTCACCGTCTCCGCGGAGGTGACGCAGGGCACCAACCTCGCCTCCGACACCAAGCTCAGCGTCGAACATGTGGACGGGCGCTGCCATGCCGGCCGTTTCCTCGACTCTCCAACGGATGAACACGATGTAACGGACGGGGCGCACGGCTATTCCATGGCCTCGACCCAGGATGCCGGCGCGGGCAACCGCTATGAGGAGACCGTCTATGCCTTCGCCCATGGCGGAACATGCTTCGGCATCCGATATTTCATCCACTACGGCGCGATCCAGAACTATGACCCCGGCACTGTTAAGGCCTTTGACCATGACGCGCTGACCGCAGCGTTCGACCGGATGCGGCGGTCGCTGTCATTCAATCGCTGATTTCAGTCTTTGGCAGCAGGCAAGTTCCGTTCATCCGGCGGCAATTCCGCGATCATTTCGGAGACGGTTTTGCCAGTGATCGGATGGCGCCAATCCGGCGCCACGTCGCGCAAGGGAATCAGCACGAAACCGCGCGTGGACATGCGCGGATGCGGCAGCGTGAGCGAGCCATCCACAATTTTTCCATCGCAATCGATAATATCGAGATCCAAAGTTCGTGGCGCATTGCGTGCGCCGCGTTCGCGCCCAAACCCTCGCTCGATTTCGTGGAGACACGCTAGGAGTGCAGTCGGCGGCAGATCGGTTTGGATTTTCGAAACTGCGTTAATGAACGGTGGATCGGAAGAATCGGGCCATGCGGGCGATTCGTAAAAGCGGGATGTTGCAAGCACCTGCAAGCCTTTACGCATAAGTTCCACAATTGCAGCGTGCAGCGTTTCACGCGGCGAGCCCGCGCATGACGCAACGTTGGAGCCGAGCGCCACGATCACATTCATGACAATTTATCACGGGACATTTGCATTGCCGCTCGAATATCCTATGAAAAGGCCACGGGCTTCCGGGGAGGGATTTTGCCGAAAGGCCCTGTTGTTGATGGCCTCATTCTAGGAAGGATCACGAATGTTGTTCTACCCCCAGGAAAAACTCGCGCTCTTTATCGATGGCGCCAATCTTTACGGCGCAGCCAAAGGCTTGATGTTCGACATCGACTACAAGCGCCTGCTCGAGCTTTTCGCCCGCAAGGGAACTCTGGTGCGCGCGTTCTACTATACCGCGGTCGTCGAGAACGAAGAATTTTCTCCACTCCGTCCGCTGGTCGACTGGCTCGATTATAACGGTTTTGCCGTGGTGACGAAGCCCGCCAAGGAATTCACCGACAGCCAAGGCCGCCGCCGCGTCAAAGGCAACATGGACATCGAACTCGCCATCGACGTGATGGAAATGGCCGAACAGGTCGACCACATCGTCATCTTCTCCGGCGATGGCGATTTCCGCCGGCTCGTCGAAGCCGCCCAGCGCAAGGGCCGCCGCGTCAGCATCGTCTCGACCATCCGCACCCAGCCGCCGATGGTGGCCGATGAGCTTCGCCGCCAATGCGACAACTTCATCGAGCTCGAAGAGCTGAAGCCGATGATCATGCGTGAAGGCGGCCCGCGCTCCGTCGCGGCGCAGCAGGCGCAGCAACTCGCGCAGACGGCCTGACCTCGCATCGCGAGACAGTCGTGCTATAGGTCGCGGCCATGCCGCCGCGCCCTTCGCACGACTGTCCGCTCTGTCCAAGACTGGCGAAATTCCGCGCCGCCAACCGCGCGCGCTTCCCCGACTATTTCAACGAGCCCGTGCCTAGCTTCGGCGCGCCCAGCACCGCGCGCCTGTTGATCGTGGGTCTCGCGCCCGGACTGCACGGCGCCAACCGCACCGGCCGCCCTTTCACCGGCGACCACGCGGGCGATCTGCTCTACGCCACGCTCCTCGCGCACGGGTTGGCGCGCGGCACCTACGACAAGCGCGCCGATGACGGCCTCGAACTCGTCGACTGCATGATCAGCAACGCCGTGCGCTGCGTTCCGCCGGAGAACAAGCCGCTGCCGGCGGAGATTAACACCTGCCGCCAGTTTCTCTCGGCCCAGATCGAAGCCCTACCCCGCCTCCGTGCCATCCTCGCGCTCGGCAAGATCGCGCATGACAGCACCGTGCGCGCGCTCGGCGGAAAACTCGCGGCCCATCCATTCAAACACGCCATGCGCTACCGCATCGGCGCGGTGTCGCTGGTCTCGAGCTATCACTGCTCCCGCTACAACACGAACACCGGCGTGCTGACACCGGAGATGTTCGACACGGCGGTAAAGGAAGCCAAGCTCGCGGCGATGCCACAGCTTTGATCCCTAACGCAGTCAATCGGTGCGCATCGGTCCGGGCGTCCCCGTGCGCGACTGCAAGTCGATGAACTCGTCCACCACGAACAGCGCCCGCGCTTCGTCATAAGTCAGCATAAAGGGAAGCTTGACCTGCAGCCGTCCGAAATGATCACGGCTCAGATACCGCGCATAGCCTAGCACGGCGTAATGCGGATCGAGACCGGCGTCGGCGATGGCGTTGCGGATCTGGGGCTCGTGATAGAATTCGTGCGTGCCGTAATTCGCGAAGAGTTGGTGCGGCAGCAGCTTGGCGTAGCGCTTGACGGCCCGGCACAATTTCCAGGCCTCGAACACGGCTAACCCTTGTCCCGCATCAACCGCGCCTTGTCGCGGGCCCAGTCGCGTTGTTTCTCGGTTTCGCGCTTGTCGTGGAGCTTCTTGCCCTTGGCGATGCCGAGCTCGATCTTGGCGATGCCCTTGGGCGTGAAATAGACGCGCAAGGGGATGAGCGTCATGCCCTCGCGCTGCACCGCCGCCGACAGCTTCGCCGCCTCGCGCTTGTGGACGAGCAGTTTGCGCGGCCGGCGCGGCTCGTGGTTGAAGCGGTTGGCCATCTTGTATTCGGGGATGTAGGAGTTGATCAGCGTAATTTCGCCGTCCTTCGCCTGCGCGTAGGATTCCGCGATGGTCGCCTTGCCCGCCCTGAGCGCTTTCACTTCCGAGCCGAGCAGCATCATGCCCGCTTCGAGCGTCTCCTCGATGGCGTAGGAATAGCGGGCCTTCCTGTTATCCGCGACGACCTTGCGGGTGTCGTCTTTCTTCTTCGCCATCTTTATTTATGCCGCTCCGCGATGCCGCCCGCCAACCCGTCGCGGAGCGGCAAGTGTATCAGGTTTTGATATCCGCCGCCGCCAAGGCATCGCGCACGCGCCCACGCGCGAATTCCGTCGCCGCCATCATCGGCAGGCGGACTTCATCGGAACTCAGTCCAAGCAGCGAAGCCGCGTATTTCACCGGCGCGGGGCTCGGCTCGCAGAAAAGCGCATCGTGCAGCGGCATCAGCCGATCCTGAATCTGAAGCGCCGCCTCGAACGCACCCTGCATGCAGGCCTCCTGGAACTGCGCGCAGAGTTTCGGCGCCACATTGGCTGTCACCGAGATGCAGCCATGGCCGCCATGCGCCATATAGCCCAGCGCCGTGCCGTCCTCGCCGGAGAGCATCCGCCAGTCCGTGCCGCAGGCGAGACGCTCACGCGATGGGCGCGCCATGTTGGCGGTGGCATCCTTGACGCCCACGATGTTGGCGATCTTCGCCAGCCGCGCCATGGTCTCCACCGAGATTTCGACGATGGCGCGCGCCGGAATATTGTAGATCACGATCGGAATATCGACGGCCTCGGCGATGGCCGCGTAGTGGCGATAGAGCCCTTCCTGTGACGGCTTGTTGTAATACCCCGTAACGGAGAGCACCGCATCCGCCCCCACATCCTTGGCGTGGCGGGTGAGCGCCAGCGCCTCGGCCGTCGAGTTCGACCCGGCGCCGGCGATGACCGGAACCCGGCCGTTGGCCTCCTCGACGCAGATCTCCACCACCCGCATGTGCTCTTCATGGCTGAGCGTGGGTGATTCGCCGGTGGTTCCGCAGGGCACAAGCCCATGGCTTCCCTCGGCGATCTGCCAGGACACGAGTTTGCGGAACGCCGCTTCGTCCACCTTTCCGCCGGAGAAAGGTGTGATGAGGGCGGGGATGGAGCCCCGGAGGCGATCGCGCAGGTCGCGCATGAAATGTTCCTGAGATGAGACGGTGCGAAAGACAGTGGCAAAATAGGTCTCCAACCCCGGCGCGGCAAGGCGAACGCTGGTCATGGCTAACCCGCGCCGGTATGTTGGTCGAAATTCCGCCGATTTCACGTGATTTCATCCGACTTCAAAGGATCGCCTGTTATGACGAAGCTCCGCGCCGCGTTCCTGGTCGCGGCCGCGCTGGCCGTTTGCGCCGTGGGCGCCCAAGGTCAGTCCCCCGCTTTGCCGCCGGGACTGGTCCAGCAGGGCAGCGTCGTCATGATGCACCCCATCCAGGATTCGGAGCAGAACGGACCGGTCCTGACGTCGGAGCGGCGCGTCGGTCTTATCCACGTGCTGAGCCCGGCCGATCACGCGCTCTACGAGCAGGCTTTCGCCGCCGCCGACCGCGGCGACTGGACCGGCGCGCGCGGGCTGGCCGATCAGGGCCATGACGCCACGGCCCGCAAGCTGATCCAGTTCCGCTATCTGGTCGACCGCAATAGCGGCGCGCTGTTCGCCGACATCGCGTCCTTCGTCAAAGCCAATCCGGATTGGCCGGCGCATGAGACGCTGTTGGCCCGCGCCGAAGCCGCGATGGATCAGGCGAGCCTTGATCCACACGCCGTCACCCAATGGTTCAACGCCTACCCACCTGTCTCCAGCATCGGCCGCATCCGCTTCGGCGAGGCGCTGATCGCGACGGACTCCGTTACGCGCGGCCGCGAAATGGTGCGACAAGGTTGGATCGAGGGCCAGTTCGATCCGAACGTCGAACTCCAGATCATCCAGCGCGACGGCGGCTTCATCACGCCGTCCGACGACGCCAAGCGGCTGAACCACCTGCTCGGTGCCAACGAGGTCACGGATGCACGGCGCGAGATCTCGCGCGTGGATTCCGAAGCGCAGCGCGTGGGGCAAGTGCGCCTCGCCTTGCGCACCACGCCGGACGCCGGCGTGCGCATGGTGGAGAAGCTTCCGGCCTCCTTGCAGAACGATCCAGGCCTCCTTGCCGACCGCGTGCGCGCGATGCGCCAGCACGGCAAGGTGGAGTCGATCCCAGACCTGCTCTCCAGCGCGCCAGTGCGCGAGATCGCGGCGATCAATCCCACCCGCTGGTGGGCGGAGATGAATCTGGACACGCGCCAGGCGCTGGCCGACGGCAATTACGGCGCCGCCTATTGGCTGGCGGCGAAGAACGGCTTGCCTGCGGTGGGCCAGGAATATGCGGACTCGCAATTCCTCGCGGGCTGGATCGCGCTGCGCTACCTGCGCGATGCCAAGGCGGCGTTGCCGCATTTCCAGAATCTCGACGCGGCCGTGCAGCGCCCGATCAGCAAAGCGCGCGCCCGCTACTGGCAGGGCCGCGCCTATGAGGCGATGGGCGAGGACGGCAAGGCCTGGGAGGCCTATCACAAGGCCTCGCTGATCCCCGAAACGTTCTACGGCCAGCTCGCGCTCGCCCGCATCGACGCCACGCCGCATCTGCATTTCTCGGAGAATGTCGGCGAGGCGGGACCGGAGTTGCGCGCGGCTTACGAAGACGAAGACCTCACCCGCGCCATGCGCGTGCTGGGCGATCTCGGCATGGAGAGCCTGCTGCGCGCCTTCGCGGTGCATGACGTGGAGGTCTATCCCGAACCGAAACACGTCAAGCTGCTGTGCGAAGACCTGACCAAGATGGGCTTCCGCGAGATCGCGGTGCGCGTGGCCAAGGCGATGAGCTATGGCGGGCCGCTGCTGCTGGCCTATTCCTATCCCACCATCGCGATCCCCGCTTATGCCGGGCCGAACACCGCGCCAGATCCCGCTTATGTACTGGGTATCATCCGCCAAGAGACGGAGTTCGATCCCGATGCGGTGAGCGGACCGGGCGCGCGCGGCATCATGCAGATGATGCCCGAGTCCGCCCGCAAGGCCGCGGCGCAGAACGGCATGAGCTACCGGATGGGCGACCTCATCACCGATCCCACCTACAACATGCAGCTCGGCATGACGGAGCTGGCGGGCGATCTGTCCGACTGGGGTGGCTCCTACATCGTGGCGGCGGCCGCTTACAACGCCGGCCCGACCAATGCGCGGCGCTGGATCGATGCGTTCGGCGATCCGCGCACCACCACCGATCCCATCGACTGGGTGGAGCACATCCCGTTCGAGGAGACGCGCAACTATGTTCAGCGCGTGATCGAGAACATGGAGATCTACCGCGCGCGGCTGAATGGCCCCAGCCAGACGCTGCATGTTCTGCAAGACCTCTACCGTCCGCAGACGGCGCCGACCAAGGTGCTTGCGGCGCCGGGCGGATGACGCCGCGTCCGCGTCGCGCCGCGCGGGTGATCCTGCTCGACGATGCGGGGCGCGTGCTGTTGATTCGCTTCGTGATCCCGCGGTCGGATGGGCCGTTCGCTTTCTGGGCGACGCCCGGCGGCGGCGTCGAACCCGGGGAAAGCGATCTGGATGCAGCAAGGCGCGAATTGCGCGAAGAGTTGGGACTTGAGACCGATCTCGCCGGTCCCATCAACGAAATAACGGCGATCTTCGAGTTCGGCGGCGAGATGGTGGAGCAGACGGATGTCTTTTTCATCGGCCGCATCGGCGGTGGAGAATTCCAACCGAGCGGCATCGACGAAGCGGAACGCGCCGCGCTTCAGGCGACGCGCTGGTGGCTGGCGGACGAACTCGGACAGGCGGATGCGCCTGTCTTCCCCGCCGGTCTGGCGGATATCGTCCGCAAGCTCAACGCTCGGTGAAGATCGACAGCCATTCGCGGGCGAGCTTTTGCGCTTCGGCGATCTGGCCGGTGTTCATCTCGGCGGAGATCTGGGCGCGCCAGCTCTTGGCGATTTCGCTGCCCTTCATGGCGGCGAGGTTGAACCATTTGTGGGCGGCGACGAAATCCACGTCCACGCCCTGGCCCGTCGAATAGGCAAGACCGAGATTGTAGAGCGCGTCGGCGCGTCCCTGTTTGGCGTCAGTCTCGTATTGCGTCAGCGAGTCGATATCGATGCATGCCATCACACTTCCCCATGGATCAGGCTCAAGATCACGATGGGCAAATGCTGCGTCCAAAGAACTAAGGTGCGGTTAACGGCCTTAACCTTGAAATTTAGAAAGCATTAAGAAGTGTAAAGTGCACCTCCCCCTTGTGGGGAGGTCGATAAAATCTCAAAGCGAAGCGGAGAGATTTTTCGGGAGGGGGGCCGACGTGCGCGTTTGCTTCGGGCCCCCACCCGAAAAATGCGTGCCGCATTTTTCGACCTCCCCACAAGGGGGAGGTGCATTATCTATGGACGAAAGGCCCTCACGCGTCTTTGCGCTTCGGGCCTTTGCAAATCCGGTTTCCTCGCTCTGTGCAGCCGGCCGCATGCATCATCCCAGATGCTGCGAGCATGCTCGGTTCAACCGCCGCGGCTTACGGCATCTGAGTGGCTCTCGCCCCGACATGCTGGGCCTGTCGTGCTTCTGGCCGACGGCGACCGCTGGTCGTGATCCGTGGCGCGGACGACAGGGGAGAATGTCTTCGCGTGGCTTATGGCCGGTCTCATTTGCACAGGCGCACACAAGCTTGCGCCCTTAGCCTGTCTGGTCTTGTGGTGGAGCTACATGTTATTCACCTTTTGTTCTTCTCAGGAGAGATAGAACAATTGGGGAACGGTGTCAACTGAGGGTTTGGGTGAATTTCTGCGACCACCCTAACTGCACATTATCGCGCACCAACCCAAAGACCGTCATGGCCGGGCCCGCGCGGCTTCGCCGCGCAACTATTATT
>DASXFU010000008.1:0-2358 GCA_036489435.1 Rhizomicrobium sp.
AATGGAGATGACGCGGATGGCCTTCTCCATCTCCGCTTCAACCACGCGAAGAATGCCCTCGGCAAACTGCTCGGCGGTTTCCAGCGGTCCTTTTTGTTCGGTCATCAGGCGCGCGGCGCGGTGGGTGTCGAGCGCCACTCCACCGCCGAGAAATGTCGCGGAGTCAAGCCGGCCCAGCAGCATATTTGCGTCTGTAACCGTGGCAAGATTTCCACGCCCAAAACAGATTGGTCCTGGCTCAGCGCCGGCCGATTCAGGCCCCACGCGCAGCATTCCGCCAGCATCGAATCTTGCAATGGATCCGCCGCCGGCGCCGGCGGTGTGAATATCGAGCATGGGCACGCCGATGGGCACACCGGCCACTACCGACTCGCGCGTTAGCTTCGCGCCTGAGCTGCCGTCGGCCAGAAAAACATCCGTCGACGTACCGCCCATATCGAAACCGATGATGCGCTCGAAGCCTGCGCACGCGGCCACGCAGCATGCGCCGACCACGCCGCCCGCAGGTCCGGACAGCACGGTGCGCACCGGCTCGCGCGCTGCAATTTGCGCTGCGATTATGCCGCCTGAGGACTGCATCACCTGCACGCGCCCGCCCTTGTGCCGCGCTGTCACGCGCTCTTCGAGACGGCGCAGATAGCTCTCCATGCGTGGCGCCAGGTAGGCATTCACAACCGTAGTTGAAGCGCGTTCATATTCGCGAAATTCCGGCAGAATGCGATGGGCCGCGGAGACAGGAACGCCGAGCATCTTCATGGCCGCCTCAACGCGCCGCTCCGTTTCAGCATTGGCGAAGGCGAACAACAGCGATATGGCTACCGCCTGCGCTCCGCTGGCGCGCACGAGTTCAACAAGGCTGGCGAGTTCCTCGTCCGATGGCGCGCGCAGAATTGTTCCTTCCGCGCTGACACGTTCCGGCACTCCGAAGCGCATTTCTTTCGGCGCAAGGCAAACAGGTACGGGCGCGAACCAGTCGTAAAGCCGCCCGCGGGTCTGGCGGCCAATGGCAATGGTGTCCTCAAATCCGACGGTGGTTACAAAGGCAACGCGCGCGCCGGTCCGCTCCAGCATGGTGTTGGTTCCGACTGTGGTTCCGTGGCGCACGTCGGGAGCGTCGCTGCAATTGCCGGCGATAGAGGCGAGAGCCTCAAGCACGGCTTGCGATGGATCGGCGGGCGTTGAAAACAGCTTCACCACCACAACATCGCCATCCACGATGGTGACGCAGTCGGTAAAGGTTCCGCCAGTATCGATGGCTATACGCAAATGGCCCCGCTCTCGTATGCTTAGAACTCTAAAACACCAGGCGGCAATTGGGCACCAGGAGCAGAGTGTGAGCGGCACAATCGGTTGGCTGACGCAGGCTTCCGCGCAACAAAAGCGCACGCTGGCCGCGGCATCGCTGGGCTGGATGCTCGACAGCATGGACGTGATGCTGTATGCGCTGGTGCTGGGCCAGGTGCAGCGCGAGATGCATCTCTCTGCGGCCGCGAGCGGGGCAATGATGTCTGTCACGCTGGTCTCCGCCGCTGTGGGCGGCCTCGGCTTTGGCTGGTTTGCGGACCGCTTCGGCCGAGTCCGGGCGTTGACCTGGAGCATCCTCATCTACTCCGTCGCGACCGGTATGTGCGGCTTCACTCACACAGCGTGGCAGTTGATGCTGTGCCGCGTGGTGCTGGGCCTGGGCATGGGCGGCGAATGGGCGGCCGGCGCGGCGCTGGTTGCCGAGACCTGGCCTGACCAGCACCGCGGCAAGGCTCTGGCGCTGGTGCAAAGCTCCTGGGCGGTGGGCTACGCGCTCGGCGCGGCGGTAGTGGCTGCGATTATGCCGCATTTCGGCTGGCGCGCAGTCTTCTTTGCCGGCGTCATACCGGGCCTGCTCACGCTGTGGCTTCAGCGCGGCGTTGCTGAGCCGGATGCATGGAGCACCGCGCGAAAAAAGGAGCGCGGCCATGGGGTCAACATTGGCCTGCTCTTTCGCGGGTCTCTGGGCAAAGGCATGCTGGTGTGCGCAACCATGAATGCCGCTACTCTTTTTGCGTGGTGGGGGTTGTTTACCTGGGTGCCGAATTACTTGTCCATGCCGCTGGCGCAAGGCGGGCGCGGGCTCGATATTGTTCACACATCGGTGTGGACCATCGTCATGCAGACCGGAACCTTCGCCGGCTATGTGCTCTTTGGATTTATCGCCGACCGCTTCAACCGCAAGTACACCTACATCGGCTATCTTCTTGGGGCCGCTGCCCTGGTGCCGGTCTTCGCGCTGGTTCAGAACACCGATGCGCTGCTGATCATTGGTCCATTGGTCGGTTTTTTCGGAACCGGCTACTTCAGCGGCTTCAGCGTTATCACCAGCGA